>DASZBX010000080.1:0-252647 GCA_035943635.1 Actinocrinis sp.
CCTGGGCCGGTCCGAGCTGTCCGCGCCACACGGCTTTGGCGGCAGCGGGTGCTCCCGAACCGTTGGTGGGCCTGATCGCCTACTCCGTATGTGACAGCCTCAACGACGGACAGCGGACAGCTTTGAAGGACCCACATAAGATGTCACGGCGCTGCGATACCTGCATCTACCGGCGCTCCATGCGCGACCTGCTCGGCGCGAGCGTCTGCGCTCTCATCCGCGAGGCCCGCGAATCGGGAGGGTTCGTCATCTGCCACGAATCCCTGTCCGCCTGGCAGGGCGAGGGCGCGGGAACCCCGCCCTCCATCTGCCACGGCTACGCCACCGCATTCCCCGACACGTTCGCACTGCGCGCGGCCCGCACCCTCGGCCGTATCCACCTGATCGACCCGGCATCAGCCGCACACGACCATGCTGGCGACACACCCGAGAGCTGAACATGGCAATCATCACCGAGTCCGAGACCGCCGCGAACCTTTGAGATCGAGCCCTAATGTCTGGAGCTTGACAAGCATGCTTGGGGAGGCCCTGAATGGTCGTCCACGGCGCGCCCGGCCCGGCCGCGCCCACGCGCGAGGACCTCGCGCCCCTGACCCTCATGGAGGTACCCGTGGATGACGCCCCACGCCTGGAAACCGTCGTGCCCGAAGCCCGCACGGTCGATCTGACCGACCCGCACCTGTCCATCCCCGCCGGTGTCACCGCCGTACGGATCACCACCGCCGACATGCCCGACGGCGCGGTCACCGGCACCTGGCTGGACGGGGCGGACCTCTCGGGATCCTTCGACGGCGACGTGATCGCCGCCATCGGCACATGCCAGGAGCACGACCAGACCCGCGAGGGCCTGCACCTGACCCTGCACCTGGTCCACGACGAGCGCATCCTGCCGCTCGGCTCCTGGTGCGAGGTGGGCATCGCCGACCTTGCCGAGACCCTGCGGGCACCGGCGAGCACCGCCATGGTGCTGCACGGCGAACTGGAGGAGGCGGGCATGGAATGCGGCGCGTACCTGCCCGCCGACTAGTGCGCCCGGCTTGACCCCCGGGAATGTCTGTGTATGGATATCCATCCGGCGGCGCGATCGCGCCGCAACCCACCACCACGACCATGCCCACGGAGGCATCGATGACCCCTGCACCCACACCCCCGATACCGATACTGACGCCCGCGTACGCGGCCGGGGGCGGAATCCCCATGGCGGCCCTGCGGGCGGCCGAGGACGCCGGGTGGACCCGGCACGAGGACGAGGCCGCCAACGTCACCTATGTCTCACCGGACGAGCGGTGCCGCCTGGAGTTCGGTCCCGAGACCGAACGCTACCTGTCCGCGTTCGAGTTGCTCTGGGTCGCCGACTTCCGTCCCGGCGCAGGCCAGGTGGGCGCGTGGGCGGCGAGCTTCGGCGACCAGACTCCCGCCGAGGCGATCGGCGCGTTCATCGGGACGCTCACCGATCCCGACGGCCTGCGCGAAACCCGCCCCGGGTACGCCGCCGGTGCCGGTGCACCCCGGCGGGTGTTCGAAGCCGCGCAGGCGGCGGGCTGGACCCAGACCCGTACGGAGGGAGTCATCACCCACACCAGCCCCGACGGCGCCGCGCACGTGGACTACGACACCGCCCCGCCGGTGGTGCCCGGCCAGTTCCTGGCCGAAGGACCGCACTGGCGATTCGCCTACCGCGACGCGGACGGCAAACGGGACTGGACGGCGCAGTTCACCGCGCACACGCCCGCCGAGGCGCTGGCCGCGTTCCTGGCCGCCCTGACCGACCCGGCGGGACCAGGCCCCGACCGCGCGTAAGCAGCACCCGCCGTCGCGCCCGTATCGCGTGCGTACGACGCCCCAGCCACGCGCACGCGACACGGGCGCACCCGCATCCATCCCGGGCGGCCCGCCCCGCGCCGACACACCATATATGGGCCCTGCCAAACCCCGCACCTGCGATCAAGCCCGTGCGCCCGCGCGCTCCTGCTCGCCATCGCCCTCGGCCCCCTCCCTGTTCCGCTCCTGCCGCACCCCGATGAAAGGCACAGTCATGCCCGCTCCACCCCTCTCCGCCCCGACGCAGGTGATCGAACCGGGGACCCACGCGACCTGGTGCCGCCGCCCGCGGCCCGGCGACCTGATCGACATCTGTACCCTGCCCCTGGAACCGGCCCCGACCCAGCCGCGCCACGTCGCGGTAGTCGGCGTCGGCACTTGCCTGGGCAGTGAGTTCGACGGGCGCGAGATCACTGACCCGCACCGCGCCCTGCCCGGCGCCGTCCTCCTCACCTACGCCCCCGCGAACCCGCCCGCGCCGCGCCCCGGACTCGTGACCGTCACGGTTCTGATCTCCCTGGCCAGACAGCGACAGCCCGACCCGGTCGCCGTATGGCCCGGCCTGGACCACTCCTGGCCGGAAATATGCCGAACCTCCGTGCTCTACGCAGCCCGCCACCACACGCGGAGCACCCGATGAC
Organism: Actinocrinis sp.; assembly: GCA_035943635.1. GTDB lineage: Bacteria > Actinomycetota > Actinomycetes > Streptomycetales > Catenulisporaceae > DASZBX01. Next base: position 2,463 of record DASZBX010000080.1, read on the forward strand.
CGCCCCGGGCCAGGTCCGCGGCCAGGCGAGCAACCGATGGCCCCTGACGTACCGGGCGGTGCCCGTGCCGTACGTCGTGGCCTGGAGCACGGAGGGGGCCACCGACGTCGCCTCCGGGCAACTCGCGCTGCGGTCCGAGGCGTTCACCGGGCGCTGGCAGGTGCGCTACCGCGACGAACAGCCCACCGACCGCGATCGCCACGGCATCCTATGGCACCGCGTGGCGTGGGCCCCCGGCCAAGGCGAACCTCTATATGCAGAGATCCATACGCTGCGCCAACGCAGAGCCCTGTCACGGGCGCTGTGTCAGATCTGCGCCGGGACGGCGCAGATCTGGATGACCCCGGCCCTGCTGTGGGACCAGCACCTCGCCGAGCACGGACCGGCCGCCCCCTACCTGACCAACGACCCGCCGGTCTGCCGCCCGTGCGCAGCCATGGCCGCCCGCCACTGCCCCGAACTCATCAGGGGCCGGATATACCTGAGTCCGCGCGCCTGGGCGATCACCGGAGTGCGCGGACAACTCGCCGACCCGACCGGCGGCGGCTTCACCCACCCGCGCATCCTCGCCCTGCCCACCGCCACCAGCACCCCCGACCGCGCCACACTGGGGTTGATGCTGGCCAAAGGCCTCGTCGCCACCCTCTACAACCCGGTGCCCCACACCGACCCGAGCGCCGCCACCGGCCTAGGCACCCGCATCGACCTGCCTGTCTCCATGCTGCGGCCAGGCGGGGAGGGGCGATGAGCGAGAGCGCGTCGGCCGAGGCGCCGGTCACCGTGCTGGCCGAGGCGACCTGGTATGTGCGGGCCGGACACGCCCCGCACCGCACGGCGCTGCTGCTGGCCGAGACCATCACCCTCCACGGCATCAAAGCCCTGATCGCCGGGCTACACCTGGGCGACCCCGCCCGCGCCGACGAAGTCAAGATCCCCTACCTCTCGCTCGTGTACGAACCGGACCTGCCCGGCACCGGCGGGGCCAGCGTGATCGACCCCGCCACCGGGAGAATCCGGATCACCTCCCGCGCCTGCCACCGATGCCCGTTCACCGGCGCCGGACCGGCCCCGGCCGGATTCGCCGACGCGCTGGCCCAGACGACCGCTCACCAGGGCCACCACGTGTGTCCCGCCACCACCGCGCCCCACGCCCGGCCCGCCAACGCCGCGATCTGCCGTGCCTTCGCCACCGAATCCTGGCAGCACTCCATCGCGCTGCACCTGGCCGCCACCAACGGCATCGACCCAATGGACCCGCCTCCCGCATCCCGCTAGAACGCCCCCGTCAACGCCGCCCGCACACCCGTGCGGGCGGCGTTGACGCGCTTGGCCGGTTATCGTCCGCCACGCCCGTCTCATCACCGACAACCGCCGCCCGTCCGGGCCCGCCGAGGCCGCGTGCCGGATCGCGCCATAACACCTACCCGGCTGCCGCTTGCTCGGTAGGTACCCGCCGGGCAGCGCGCACAGCGGCAGGCCGTTGACACTCGTTCGGCGGACGGAGGTTTGACGCCACGGTGCGCGATGTGATGCGATCTGCGCGGTTCGATAGGAGACCTCGCTGCGCGCGTCCCGACCGGCGCGCGAACCTCGGCGGAAGGGAACGCGCCGTCCCGCCTGTGTCATCCACGCTCGTCCGCCGGTGATTGTCGCCCGCCCTGACGCGCCGAGGTCGGCGGCGGTGGAAGGGACCTGAAACATGCCCACACCCGGGCTGGAGTCGCGAACCCGACGACGCACGCTCTACACGAACGAAACCTACCAGCAGGCACGCGCGGCACTGCTGCACCTGCCGCCGTGCGCGGCTGCCATTCCGAGGCCGGCTGCGCCGCAGGAACGGCTGGAGGCCGCCGTCTGGCGGGAGATCTGCTGGCCGTCGGAGGTCTTCTCCCACCCCCTGGGGATCACCTGCGTGCGGCCCGGCGCGAACTTGGAGATGGAAGTCGAGAGCGCCGGGGCCGCGGCCGTCTTGCTCGGCGCCCTGCTTCCCGCAAAGCCCCTGGGAGAAGGCGACGATGCCGCCCAGGGCATCGCCGGGCTGCGGGTTGCCCACGTCTCGGAGCGGGCGGTGGCACTGTCGCGGCCCGACGGCGCCAGCGTGCGGCTGACCGGCTTGAACCGCAGCACGTTCCTGGGCGTGCTAGCGCAGTATCACCGAAGCCTGGTCGACAACGACCTCGAGGCGGTCGGTACCGGCGTGGTCTGCGGCCGGCTATCGCATGGACTGAACGATTGCCCGGCGCCTGAAGGCGCACTGCCAGGCGCACGGCGGACGGCTGCGATGGACGTTCTGGCCAGCGCTCTTTTGCGCAGAAGCGCCCTGTTCCACACCACCACCACGTCCTACTGGGTCACCGTCTGGCAGGCGTTGGGGGTCGAGGAGTGGCGCTGCGAGCTGTATTACGCACCGGGCACCGATGCCGGCGACGCGCTCCTGAAAGCGTTGCGTGACCCGCACTTCGGAGTCGGCTCGTCCGGGCGCAGCGAGCACGATGAGCGGGTCTACGACGAGGACGGCCGCGAGCGCGCCCGCATCGTCACGTTCGAGACGGCCACCATGCGCGGTGCCGGCCTGCAGGTACGCCTGCGGCACTCGCCAGCGCCCGAGGCCGCCCGGGCCTACCGCCTCTACGCTCACGGCCCCGCAGCCGTGGAGGAGGGCCGGCTGCGGATTCTGTTCCCCACGCTTGCCGGAAACCAGATCAGTGCTGAACACAGCTGAGTGAGACGAGGAAATATCGATGTTCGCGAAGATCGCCAGGATGTGCGCACTGCCCGCGCAGCAGGACGCGGCGGGCGACGCCGAGAATCGCGGGGTCTCCCCGCGCCATGCGATCGACCAGCAGACGCACATCGCGGCGATGAGGAAAGCCGCAGGAGTCTCCTACCTGACGCTGGTGTGCCACGAGGACACCTGGACTTTCGTGGCACGACGGGCATTCGGAAGTTGGGAGCCGGAGTGGATCACGAGCGTGACCACCTTCCCCAGGAATAGTCAGCACCCGCACTATCCCCGGTTCACGGTGGAGCCCAACCTGCCGGTAGGGCGTATCACCAAATTCAAAGCGGGCATGCAGGAGACGGTCTTGTCCGGGCACAACCTGGTGGAGATCCTCGCGGCCCTGCGCACCGGCGAGCGCCGCCGCGACCCCCTGTTCGCGGCCCGGTGCAGGACGCTGTACGGCAAGTTCCACGAGTTCGTGTGCCGAATCGACCCGGACGCAGCCTCCGGCACGACGACCGGCGTCAGGTTCTGGATCTGCGACAGCGTGGCCGAGCTGCCGCAGACCGCCACCTGAGCCGCGCCGCAGATTGGCTTGGCGGCCGCGCGCGAGACGCGCAGGACGCGGACGTCGGCCTCTTCCGCAGCCCAGGTAGAAGGCCGATCGGGCGGATCGCCGCTCGTCCTGGAGGCATGATCGCCACGCAGGAGCGAGCAGCATGTCTAGTCGTCGCCCGATGTCGATGGTGGCGTGGCGCGCTGGCGTTTCAGTCGGAGGATCACTAGGACGAGTGGAGCCTTCGGCGCGGCGCCGGAATCGGCCGGTCCTTCTCCTCGATCATCAGCCACATGACGGCGAACCCAAAGACCCAACAACCAGGCTGCCCGACTTGGTGCGACAGCGGGCACGGAGAAGCCGACCGGCCTGGCAATCTCGACACCTGCCACGTCGCGTATGGCAGCGGAATCGGCATCGCCGACGGTGAACGGCGCTCGCTGGAAATCCTCGTCGACCTCGCCTGCTCCACGGACGAGAACGGAGAGTTGACTACGCCATACGTTCATGTCCACACCGTCGGGGTCGGCGACCACGAAATCCGTGCTCCCGAAGACGTGGACAAACTCCTCCGGGAACTGACGCAGGTATCGGCAGACCTCTGGCGATGGCGCGGCATCATCGCTGCTTCAACGGCCGCCGCAGCAAACGAACACGGATCGGCACAAGCCGCTGCCCGCTGAGCCGCCTTGCCCCTCGCGGCAGGCTGCGCCCTGCTCGGGCGGTGTGGCTATTGCCCGAGACCAGGGCGAAACCTCAGGGCGAGTGACGCCGAAGATGGCCGAGCGGGCCGACCAGTTCGCCCGACGCGATCGTCTCGAACACCGATCCGCCTAGCGAGGGCCTGGATCCAAAACGGGCACTGCGCCAACTCGTGCGTATGCTCACCGGCCTGCGCCCGGCAGTCCGAGGTGGTCGGCACGGTTGTGACAATTCGGGTGTGGAGGGTGTCTCCTTCCCCGTACCCTAAAGGTGTGATCAACGCAACACTCACCTCTCTGGCCGTCAGTGGCCCTACCGTGTACGGCTGCTCGGGGCGCCTCCTCAAGTTCGCGGGCGGGGGCAGCGACCGTGCGCATCACTAGAATTGCGATCAGCAACTACGCCCGGCTGCGAGACCTCGATATCCGGGTGCGCGGGCACCTGGTAATCGTCGGGGCCAACGACGTCGGCAAGACCTCGCTGCTACGCGTGCTCCAGGGCACGCTCGGGTCGAGCGTGGGTCATCTATACCAGACGTTCTCCCCGGCGGACCTACGAGACCCGGGCCAGCCACTGATCGTCGAGGTCACGTGGGAGGAGTTCGGCGCAGACGAACGGGCGCTGTACTACCGCGAGATCACCGTCGCCCCCGACGGCAGCGGCAAGAGCCTGGTCATACGCCTGGAGATCGCCCCGGACGAGGACCCCGAGGCGGTGGCCATCCGCCGCTTCTTCCCCGACCGCGGGGATGACCGGTCCCCGACGCGTGAGCAGTTGCTCGCCTTCGGCTGGCGCTACCTGCCGGCCACCCGCGGGGCCGGCACCCAGCTGGACGGGCCTGCCAGCGCGCTGCGCACGCTGCTGGACACGATCGACCTGGGCGCCGAGAAGCAGGGTCTGGTCGCGATGCTCGAGGAGTACAACGACAAGCTCGGCACCAGCGCCACGCTGACAGACTTGCGCGAGCGGATCGCCGCGCACCTGTCCAGGGCGATGCCGCGCACGATCGATCCGGCGGGTCTGGCGGTGCGCTCGGGCGCGGACCCGGCCTCCTCGGTGCTGGGCAACGTCTCGATGTTCTTCGACCGGGACGGGGCGTTCACCGCCCTGACCGACCAGTCCGACGGGATGCGCCAGCTGATGGCGATGACCCTGTTCGACCTGGCCCAGGGCGCCGCGAACGTGATCGCGATCGACGAGCCGGAGCTCTACCTGAACCCGGCCAGCCAGCGCACCGCGGCCGAGCTGCTCACCCACACCGGCAACCAGAAGCTGCTGGTGACCCATTCGCCGTTCATCATGCAGCGCTTCGAGCCGCGGCAGGTGGTCGCCATCGGCCCGGACGGCGCCGCCCGCCAACTGCCAGCCGACAAGCTCACGGCGATCGGCAAGCTGCGCGCCCGCTGGTGGTCCTCGCGCCTGCTCGAAGCCCTCTCGGCGCGCGCGGTGATCCTGGTCGAGGGGATCGCCGACCGGATCCTGATCGAGGAGGCCGACCGGGCGCTGGGCATCGGGCTTGACCGGCTCGGCGCGGTGGTCTTCGAGATCGACGGGGCGGACAAGTTCGAGCACGTCTTCAAGTTCCTCGGCCCCCAGGGCTTCGACGTGCGCCTGTTCGGCCTGGTCGACGAGGACCACAGGACCAAGTGGGTCGGCCAGTTCGGCGGCCGGCCCCAGCAGGTGCTGGGCACGAAGGTCTGGGTGTGCGACCCGGACCTGGAGGGGGAGTACTGCACCGCGCTCGGCGGCCCCCAGGTCGCCCGCCTTCTGATCGAGGCGGGGGTGTGCCGGGACCAGGCGCTGCTGCAGTGCGCTGGCGTCGGCGAGCTGGACGCGCTCACGCCCCTGGACGTCGCCGCGTTCTGCCGGAAGAACAAGGTCGAGGCCGCCGTCGCGGTCGGCGCGGCGCTCGACGCGCAAGCGGCCGGCCGCATCACGCCGGTCGCCGACCTGCTGACCGCGCTGCGCGCGGGAAGCGCGCCGTGAGCGCCGACGCGGCCGAGATCGCCGCGTCGGACGCCGCCGCGCTCCTGGTGATCGCCCCGCCGGGCACCGGCAAGACCGAGTTGCTGGCCCTGCGCGCAACGCATCTGATCGAGCGGCTCGGGCCGCACCAGCAGATCCTCGCGCTGACCTTCTCCAACAAAGCCAGGCGCAACCTCGGCGAGCGCCTACTGCGCGCGCTGGGGCCGGCCCGGTTTCGCCGGTACGTGCAGGTGCGCAACTTCCACGGCCACGCGGCGGAGATCGTTCGCTCCCACGGTCGTACCCTGGGCCTTGACCCGGCCTTCCCGATGCCCGACCGGCGCACCCTGGCCCGGGCCCTGGACGCGGCCGCGGGAACCAACTATGCCGCGCGCACCGCGATCGAACAGGCCCTGGGCGAGGCCAAACGCGAACCGCGCGACGACGCCGAGGTCGACGCGCTCCTGGCCGCGACCAACTACCAGGCGCTGCCCCTCGAGAGGAACCGGGTCGCCAGCGGGCTGGTGCACTACAACGACCTGCTGCGCCATGCCCAGCGCCTGCTGCGCGTCGAGCAGGTCGCCGCCCTCTACCAGGCCCATTACGGGGCAGTGCTCGTCGACGAGTTCCAGGACCTGTCCTGGCAGCAGTTGGACATCGCCCTGCGCTCCTGCTCGGCGAACCGCACCTTCGTCGGCGACCCGCAGCAGGGCATCTACTCCTGGGCCGGGGCCAGGCCGCTGCAGGTCGAAGCCCACCTGCGCCAGCTGTGCGGAGACGCGCACGCCCTGACCGTCTCCTACCGCTCCTCCCCGGCGGTGCTCAACGTGGTCAACGCCGCCAGTGCCCACCTGGGCGCTCAGCCACTGCGGGCCGCCGAACCGGACGCCTGGCCAGGCGGCGGGGCAGCCTGCGCTCTCGCCTTCGACACCGGCGACGCCGAGGCCGAAGCGATCGTCGAGCTGTGCGCCCGCATCAGCCAACGGCACTCGGCCGCGACGATCGGAGTGATCGTCCGGGCCGGTTGGCGGCGCACCAGCCTGGACGCCGCTTTCGAACGCGCCCCCCAGGTGCGCCACTACCGCTGGGATCTGGCCATCGACGACGCGGCCCTGGCCGAACGCCTGCACCAGGCCTATCGCGCCCTGGCCAAGACCGCCGACATCGACGCGCTGCGCCCCAAAGTCCTCGACGGCATCGACCCGGCGGACGTCGACACCTACCAGCAGGCCCTCGAAGCCCTCGACCTGCTGGCCGAACGCGCCGCGAGCGCCGGCTCGGTCGCCGGGGCGATGGACCAGCTCCTCATCCAGCCCGGCGACCGCCCCATCGAGGCGGGCACCCACGTTCTGACGGCCCACACCGGCAAAGGCCAACAGTTCGACTGGGTCATCATCCCGGGCATGGAAGAAGGACACATACCGGCCTTCCAGGCGAGCACCGCCGAGGCGATCGCCGAGGAGCAGTGCGTCCTGCACGTCATGCTCTCGCGCGCCCGCCACGGCATCGTTCTGACCTGCGCACGCCAGCTCACCTCCCATGCAGGCCGGCCCTACACCAAGGAACGCAGCCGGTGGTGGCCCCTCGCCGCGGCGCCATGCACCCTGGACTGGAACAGCCTTACCGCCCACATCGACGACCAATACAAACCCTAGAAGGCCCCTGGTCCCCGCCATGGCTAGAGCACGCATCCCGAGCTGCTCCGCGGATACCCACGGTCGCGCCAGCGGCACACGTCAGGCCGCGAAGCCAGTATCCCGACGAACCCGACCGGCCCCGGCCCAGAACGCACCGACCCGGCTGCTCTCGCCTCGGGCCCGTCACCGTACGGGCGCTCGGTGTCCTACTCGAATGGAGCGGCCCGATGGCCGTGCTCGCCGCCCGGACGTAGCGTCGGAGGCGTGGCGAGCAATTCCCAGAATCCGGCGAGCCGGAGCGCAGCGCGGCGCGCGGCCGAGGCCGTGGCCCGGCGCGCCGACGAGTTCGCCCGGCGTGAGAAGGAGCTGCTGGCGATTGTCACCGATTTCCACGTCGCGACCGAGCACGCCGAGAAGGTGCGCGCCGACGCCGAGGAGAAGGCCGCCCGGCTCCTGAAGGACGCCGGGGCAAAGGCCGATGCGCTGCGGGAGAAGGCGAACGCCGAGGCGGCCGGCGCCGAGGAGAAGGCCGTGGCAGCGGTGCGCCGGATGGTGGAGTTCGGCGAGAGCCGCGAGTCGATCACCGCGCTCACCTCGTGGCCGGCGGCGCGCATCCGGGAAATCCAACGCTCCCCGGGCACCGAGAAGCACTAGTTACCTGCGCCTGCCGGCCTGGCGGAACGGACAAACCCGGTGCCCAAGGATGATCTCGCGGCCCCGTATCCTCGATGCCGGCCGCCGTGACTCGTGACGCGGATCCGCACCGAGGCCACTGCGCACGCCTTGGAAAATACGCCGAGGCAGCCCCGCCTGGAACAAGTCACACCCGCTGCCTTCGCTGGTAGGCCTTGGGACATTCTTCTCGAGAGCTTTGACCGGACTCGTGACGAACCTTCTGCCGAGGCAAGCACCGTTTGCCATGCCGATTGGCGCAAGGCGAGGCGAGCCGTTTGCATCACTGGAATTCGTCGAACACATGTTCGATAATGCGGAGGTGGACAATCCTGAGCCGCCCGACGCGCGTCCGGCGAATCGTGATCATGCCGGGTAGCCATCGTCGCTGGGTGTTCGTCCCGGTGCTGTTTCGGACGGGAGGAGGGTGGCGGTTCGGTGTGGTCGAGCAGTGGATTTGCCTGGAAGGGCGGCCGTGGGTCGCCCGGATCGTCTTCGGACCGCCGACGCAGAGCCCTTATCACCAGTTTTATGACTTTCTGCACGACGGGGTGATCGTGCCGCTGCGATTGGACACCGGCGCTTCCTCGCCGTCCCTGATTCCGAGATCGTTGACTTCGCAGGATCGCGAGCAGGCGCGGTCGGCGCCACCGCAGTCCCCCAACCAGGGGCGATAATCCGGAATGGGGGCGCTGCGGTGGGGTCCGGTCGCGTCGGATGGTCTGAGCTCAGCTGTGGCCCGCAGGTGTGGCCGGGGTGCCGCTGTGAGAACAGGCCGGGACGTCGGCCAGGGTGACCGCCGGGCGGCGATGGGGTATCACACCTGCTGGTGGGAGGTGAGCGTACGGCCGGAATGCGCGTCCGGCCGGGCGCCCCAGCGCCCGGCCCCGGCGCACCGCACGCCGTGTCGCGCATACATGGCCGCCACCGCGCCCGCTGGTGCCCGGCGGCGCACGAACACCGTGGAGCGGGCTGGGGCGGCGGCGGTGGCGCGCTCTGCGCATCCCACGGCGGTGGGGAAGCGGTGACCTCGGTTAGCGGGGAACGGGTAAGAGGCTTTCCAGCCATTGATTCGTACCGTAGTCGCGAGCAGGGATCTGTTGGGGCGGGCGTATCCGGGAGCCGCCTTCGCCCCGGTCGATGATCGAGAGCAGGTGCACGGTGGCGTGTGCGCCGGGCCAGACCCCGGTGGTCGCCACGGCTTCGAGCCGGTCGGGCATGTCGGCGGGCAGCGGCAGGTCCTGCGGCGCCATGCGGTCCATGACCTGCGCGCTGACCGAGGGATGCCCGACCCACGACTCGCAGGTGAATGCGGCGGCCACGGCGCCAACGCGGATGGCGCGACGGCGCAGGGCGGCGGTCCCGGCCGGTCCGGGCTTGCCGCCCAGCAGCGGGATTGCCTCGGCCTGGATATCCGGGGAGAGCAGGATCAGAACGGGAAACGCGAAGCCGAGCTGCAGATGCATCTGCTCGCCGAAGCGGTGGGTGGTCTCGGTGGCGGCGGTGAAGCGGGCAAGGGTGAACGTCACGGATCGGCCTTTCCTGGCGGGTGTTTATGGACCTGGGCCTACGGCAGCTGACCGAACCCCTGTCAGGGGGCGCGGGCAGCCGCCGCAGGCCCAGGTCCGGCGAAATGACCCTGCCGGTCCTACGCGGCGACGTTCGGCGTGCGGTGGCGGAACGTGCGCGGCTTGTCCCCGACCTGCTCGACCGCGCCGAGTTCGATGAGCTTGTCCAGAGCGTTGGCCACCGCCCCGCTGGAGCGGTCCAGCAGCTTGCCGAGCTTCGACGCGGTGATCACCAGTTCGGGATTGCCTTCCAGGTGCTCGGCGACCATGGTGCGCAGCCCGCCCTTGGGCAGACGCCGCTCCTCACCGGCAGGTGCAGTGACGGTCGGGGCAGGTGTGACAGGGGTCTTCTTCCCGGGCTTCGCCTGGTGCGGTGCAGCGCTCGCAGTTGGCTGCGGGTCCGGCGCATTCGCAGGCTCGGCGGGAGTCGCGGGGACAGGTTCGTCCTGGACCGGACCATCGGACGGTACGTCCGGTTCGCCGTCGGCAGACTCCGGCTGCGAGTTGGCCTGCGTCACCGGCTCGGGTCCCGCCACAGTCTCGACCGGCGGCGTGGCGCCGTCGGAGTCGGCCTGCGCTTCCGGCTCTTCGCCGACCTCCGGCACGGGTTCGGGTTCCGCCACAGCCTCGACCGGCGGCGTGGCGCCGTCGGAGTCGGTGGTCGCGGACTGTGCGTCGTCGGCACGGGCAGTGGCGAACCACCGGTCCGGTGCGCGGTGTGCCCCGGCGCGCCCGCCGTCCTCGCGCCGGGCCGTGCCCGCGCTCTCCAGTGCGGTCAGTGCTTTGGACGCCGTGGTGCGGGAAAGCCCGGCTTTTTCGGCCAGTGCGGCGATGCTCGCGCCGGTCTCGGGCGACAGCAGGCTGGCCACGGTGAGCGCGGCGGGCGGCAGTGCTGTGGGCGTGCTCGCCGGTGCGGCGGAGGTCGCGGGGGCTGTGGCGGTCGGCTTCGGGGTCGGCGGAGTGGCTGTCTTCGCGTTCCTGGCGCGCTTGGCGGGTACGGTGGTCTTCGTGCTGGTGGGCATGACACATCCTGGGAATAGCTAGGGGTGGATGGACGTGCCCCGGCCGGGGCGACCACGGTCGGGTAAGTGACCGGGTCCGATGCCGTCCCGCTCATCGCGGTCATGGGGCGCGAATCGCAGCGGGGCGGTGATGGACGATTCAGGACCAAGATCGCCATGAAGTCAAGCCCGATGCGACGCCCGTCCCGGCCGGTGTGGTCGCTTTCCCACTAAACCGCAGGTGGGGACGCTGAATGTCCATGGCGCCATGTCGTGATTCGGTTTGTTGCGGCGACCGGTTGCCCCGGGCTGATCGGCTGCTCCGCGCCGAATATGGCGGGTGCCCGCGACCTTCCGCACCCAGAGCGGAAGGTCGCGGGCAGTCGGCGGTCGGCGCACCGAGCGTGACGGCCGATGCGCGCCCACGGTGCAGGATTCGGTCCGAGATGTAATGAAGACTCCGACACTGCGCGGTCTGGGAGATGGGAGCGCGAACACGGCACCGGCCGGTTCAGGGCAGGCAGCGGTAGGCCTCGGGGACGGCGAGCGCTGGGCTAAGCCTCAGCGTGCCCACGAAGGAGGCGTCGGCCGCGCACCATGGTGTACATGACGTCAACCGGTTTGATCATGCTCTGGCTCCTCGAACTCGCAGGGCCCATTCGAAGCCCGAGCTCCTCCAGGGCAGCGGCGGCACTAGTTAGGGCGCCGGTCCGGCCCAGGGAGAACAGGTAGGTTGCGTAGCGGGTCAGCTGCGCGCTCTGCATGTCCTGGACTGCGTCATCGCCGTCCAGGTGCCACACGATCTTGTTTGAGCTCGTGGGTGAACCCGCCGCGATGATGTGCAGCACGGCGTGCGGCACCATTACCACAGAGCGCACCGCGATCACCTCGGGCGCGCTGTACACCGCCGTCAGCACGCCGGCGCGCCTGTGCTCAGACGCGCCGACCAGTGCGGCCTCGACCTCGCGCCTGGTCTCTACCAGTTGCGTTGCCGCGTGTCTGGCCATACCGGTGCGCGTGGCAGCCCGCTCAGCGCGGGGCGGAAGTTTACCTACCGCGCCCATGCCGCTGAACCGGTGCACGCCCACCGAGTACCTCTCACCACGCTCATCTTCACGGGCGTAGTCTAACCGCGCTACGGACGGCGCCAGCGCCGCAGCCACCGGACGGGCGTGTCAACACCGGCCCGGACACCGCGGCACGGTAGGCGCAGCCCGCTTCCCCTCGGCGTCGCGCACTTTCGATATCGACTCGTAACCCTCTCTGGCCTAGACCACGGGTGTAATCATCTGCCTACTATGCAGGTCCGTCTAAAACGGCCATTGCACCTGCGGGGGCGTAAGTACGGACGGGAGTCTCAAGAAGTCACGAGTCACCACATGGGGGACGAATCATGGAAATGAATAACATCAGAGCATTGCTTCGCCTGATCAAAGGCAAATGGACCCTGTCGGTTCTGGCCGAGCTGGGCCGGGCGGGCCGGGCGGGGTTGAAGTACAGCCACCTGTTGGCCGCGGTCAACAGCTCGGCCCAGGAGAGCACTCTCTCGACCCAGCAGCTGTCGACGATGCTCGTGGGGCTGCGCGAGCGCGGCTTGGTCGTGCGCCAGGGCCCGGAGCAGGAGTACCAGCTCACCGACGTGGGTTGGGACCTGGTGGGCCTGCTCACGTCGCTGGACGCGACCTTTGCGCGCTTCTGGGCCGACAGCGCTGCGCGCGGCTCGGGGACGCCGCCCACGCGCACACGGCCCGAGGAGGGATACGACGGCATGTCGTGGTCCGCTGCGTGAGCGACCGGCCTGCTCATCTGGCCTTCACGGACCCATCGCGGTGTGGCGACGCCACGCCCGTTCCCTTGCGCTGGGCCGCACCTGCGGCCCGCGAGGTTCGCGCTTCGCGGAGGCGGTGCGTCCCGGAAGACCAGCCGATTGGCCCGGCTCATGGGGTCCGTCTGCTGACCGGGATTTGGGGCTCTGCCGGTGGCGGCAGCCCGCGGGGGTTCTCATCGCGCCTCGGAGAAGGAGCGTCGCGTTTCCCTGGAGCTCACGGCCAAGCCGCTGAGGTCGCGTTTTTGTCTTGCCTGGGAAGAAACCCGCGGTGGCGCGATCGACCTCTCGGTCGTGGCGCGAGAGCGCACTAAGTGCAGTTCTCCCCCACGTGCTCCTGTTGTGTGCGGGCAGTTCACGCCGCGGCGCAGCGCCCGGTGTAGGTGGGGCGGAATCGGTCGGAGAGGATCTCGGCGAGCAGTCGCTCGGTGGCCGGGGCCAGGTACTCGCCCTGGGGTTCGAGGCGGGCGATCAACAGGTCGCGGGTGGCGATCACGTCGGCGCGCCGGCCCAGGTGGGCCTGGAGACGCATGATCTGCCGGTAGACCTCCTCGTTCTCGTCGATCTCCCTGCCCCGTTCCCACCAGGCCAGGGCGCCTTCCGGGTCGTCGGCGTGTTCGGCCAGCTGGCCGAGGAGGGTGGCGGTGGCCAAGGCGTCGCGGCGGGCGCCGGCGCGCGGGGCGATGACCCATTCCTCGTCGGATCCGGCCAGTAGGTCGCCGTGGTACAGGTCGAGCGCGGCCTGGGCGGCGGCGGCGCGTTCGGCCGGGTCGCTCGCGCGCCGGGCCAGGCGGCGCAGGCGGTCGAAGTAGTCCAGGTCGACGGCGATCTGGGCTGGGTCGAACCGGTGGCTGGACCCGCCCTGGGTCAGGACGAACTGTGTGGCGCGGGCTCCGGTGTGCCGGCGCAGGGACGTGCGCAGTTCCGAGGCGGCGTTCTTGCGGGTCGCCTGCAGGCTCTTGGGCCCCAGGTCTGGCCAGAGTACCGCGAGCTGGTCGAAGCTTTGGGCGCGGGAGTGGTACACGGCCAGGCGTCCGGCCAGTTGGCGTACGGCGCCGCGTTTGAGCAGCACAGGTCCCTGGTCGTTTTCCAGGACCAGGTCGCCCAGGACCCGGGCGCGTAGTGGGGCCTGGTAGTAGGCGCGGGTGAGCGCGTCGACCTGCTCGAACCGCGATTCGTAGCCGGAGTGCGGGCGGAGCGGCAGGTGGTGGACGACGCCGGGCGCTTCCGGAGCACGGTCTTCGGTCACGGTTGTGCGCGTGGTTTCGGGGTCCGGTGCCGGCTGACCGGCGCCGACCTCCTGCTCCGGCCGCGCTGAGGTGGGATCGGTGGGCGCCGCGGGGTCCTGATCGAGGAGGTCCCCGGCCTCCTCGTCCTTGAAGGGGGCTGTCTGGTCGCTGTCGGTCTGGTCCCAGATGGCCGGGTCGGCCAGAGGGCCGGTGGGGTCGGGGATGGGGTGGGGTTCGTGGTCGCGGATGGCGAACCCGTCGGCGCCGGCGAGCAGGGCAAGGGCCTGGTGGAGCGCTGTGGGCGGCAGGTCGAAGGCGATCGGGTGACCGGGCAGGCCGGATCCGGTCACCCGGCCGTCGGTGTCGACGGCCCAGGTCGGGGCGCTGGGATGGGCGCCGAGCAGGACAGCGTGGGCGCGCAGGTGGGAACCGGCGGTCAGGCTCGCGGCCAGGCGTCCGGCGGTGTCCGCGCGCGCCACGCCGAGAAGCACCAGCGGCGGGTGCTCTTCGAGGTCGCCGTGGTCGGCGGCGAGCTGGTCCAGGGATTCACACTCGTGCTCGTCGAGTTGGCGGGCGCGGTAGGTGAGGTATTCGTCGAGGTAGTCGGCGGCCTGGGTGGCGGTGTCGGCCAGTTCGACCCCGGGGACCCCGGCCAGGAGTTGTGCGGCGTGGGCTTCGGTGCTTTCCAGCAGGAGGGCGGCGTCGGGCCGGGAGATCAGGAGCCTGGCTCCGGCCCGTCCGGGGGTCTCGGTCGACAGCGCGGCCAGAGCGATCGCGCGGGCCGCGCCCAGCGCGCCGGGGCCGGACAGTCCCAGGCCCGGACCGAGCTGGTCCAGGGTGATCTCGCCGCCCGCCGCAGAGGCGACCGCGATGCGTGCGGGCCGCTCGAGCATGTCGTGGTCGGGCAGGTGCGCTCGGGAGAGGGTAGGACGTTTTGCAGCGACCTCATCCGGGGCTCCCGGTGCCTGGTCCTGGTCCTGGTCCGGTGCGCCGAATTGGTCGATCTCGCCGCTCTCTGGCAGTGGGTCTGTCGGTGCGCGGTGGGCCGGGCGTAGGGGTGGGGGCATGACTGCAGCCCCTGGGGCCGCGCCGATGACGCGCACTGGCCAGTACGGGGAGGCGAAGCGGCGCCGATGGCGGCGGGATGCTTCCAGGGCGCCGGCGAGGGCGAGCAGCACGGATCCGGCCAGGGCTCCGCCGTCGGCCAGGCGAATCCGACCACCGTCCGCGGTGGCCGCAGGGGCGCCGGGGTGCTCAGGCCGAGTCGGGGCAGACGGGTCCTGGGCCTGGGACGTCGTCTGCGCCGGGGCCTGGTTGGCACCTGCGTCCGGCTCGCTCCCCGGCCGCCTGGTGCCGGTCGTCGCGTGGGAGGTGCCCCCGGAGGCCGGTTCGGGGGTGGGGGCCGCGGGTGCGGAGGTAGGCGGCAGTGCCGGGGCGCCGGTCGTGGGCCCGGGGGTCGGTGCGGGGGCGGCCGGGGTTACCGCAGTGGTCGGGGCGATGGTGATCAGGCGCCAGCCGGGTCGGATCAGGTCCGGGTTGGTCAGGCGCTGGCCGTCGGCCTGGACGACGTCGTGGTTGAGGGCGGCCAGGGTCGGCCAGTCCCGGCCGTTGCCGTAGTCGGCCCGGGCGATTTCGTAGAGGTTCTCCCCGGGTTCGACGGTGTGCACGCGCTCGGCCGGGTCGGTCAGGGACGGATTGTGGGGTGTGGTGCTTGCCGTGGGGGTTTGCGGTCCGGGCCGGGCCGGCGCCGTGGCCGTGGGCGCGGCGGCCCGGGTCGGGTTGAGGGTGGCGGTGGCGGCCTGGGCCGGGGCGGCGGCCCGGGCCATCAAGGCGGTCAGACCGATGGCGGTGAGCAGGAGGAAGGCCAGGGCCTGGAACGGGGACATAGCCGGAAGGCTCGGGCGTTCCGTACGGCGCAGCAGCGCGCCCAGTTCGATCAGGACGCTGATGACGATCAGCAGCCAGAGGAACCAGAGCACGATGGCCAGGGCGTTAAGGTACACCTGGTCGCCCAGGATCGGGCTGGTCAGGTCGGTGCGCAGCTGGCCGAGGGAGGGCAGGCGGTGGGGCAGTGGCCAGCCGATGTAGCGGATCAGCCCCCAGGGCAGCCCGACGAGGATCACGGCGCCGACCACGCCGGCGAACAGGCCGCGCACCGTCAGCAGCATTGCTTTGACAGTACCGGCCAGGAAGCGGAGCGGGGCGGGGCGGCGGTTCGTCATCGTAGGCCTTACGGGTGCTCGGGGGTGCGGGAGCGGGAGGAGGATCGGCGGCGGCTATCCGCCTTGTTCGGCGGTCGCGCTCGCGGTGGCGTGCTCGGTGAAGGACCCGATCCCGATCACGGCGAGGATCTCGGTGTGCTGGACGTGGGTGACGGTGACGGTGACCGTGTCGCCGTCAACCGCCACGGTGCCGGTGTCCCCGGTCGCGGCCAGGTAGTCCTCGGCCGCGGTCACGGCCGGCCCGGGGTCCAGGACGGCCTGGCCGGTGGCGCGGAAGGCGGGGACGTCGATCTGCTGGGCGCCGGCCCGGGCGGCTTCCTGGGCTTCGTCCAGGGCCTGGACCCGGCCTTTCATCGCCATGCCGCCGTCGAAGACCAGGCCGGCCAGCACGATCAGGCCGGCCAGCAGGACGACGGTGAACGCGGTGACCACCCCGTCCTGCCGGCTGCCGGTCGCGATCAGCCGGCCGCGCAGCACGTGGGGGAGAAAGCTGGTCTGCATGGTCACCCCTCTCCCTGGTCGGTGGTGGACCGGAATTGGTCAACGACGCTGGCGAAGGACGCCGAGACGGTCCGGGCACCGGGCAGACTGATCCCGGAGACATCCGCCAGCCCGACGGTGCAGGCCACGGTCACCGTCACGGTGGAGCCCGGTGCCAGGTCACCGACCTGGGCGTCGACGGTGAACGACTGGCAGGAGACCCCGGCCTGGGCCAGGGAGTCCTCGGCGGCCTGCTCGGCAGCGGCCTGGGCGGCGCCGGGGTAGGCGGCCAGGGTCGCGGCGCGGGCGGCGGCGTGGGCGGCGTCCTGCACCTGGATGTCGGCGTCGGTGGCCCGGCCCAGGGCGACGATCAACAGCAGAAACAGGACGAAGACCGGGACGATGAGCGTGAGCTCGACCGCGACGCTCCCACGCTCGGGCTGCGACCGGAGCCGGTCGATGCGCCCACGTAGCGCCCCCGCGACGGGACCGACCGGACCGGCCGAACGCAACCACCCTCTATATCCGCTATTTGTCATCACGGTTGGTAGGTTTCGAGCGGAGCGCTGGCGTGCGCGGTGATCGTCGGATGCCAGCCCGGGATCAGGGATTCGGGGTGCCCGGTGACGGTGACGGTGGCCTGTCCGCCGGACAGGGAGACGACGACCTGCCCGTCGGGCAGCTCGCTGGAGGCTAATTGCGCGAGGGTCGCCTCGCCTTGGGCCTGGCCGTAGGCCTGGCTCGCACCTTGGGCGCGGGCGGCGTTGACGGCCTCGGTCGCGGCGGTCTGAGCGGCCTGTTGCGCACTGTAGATCAGGCCGAACTGCACGATGACCATGAGCAGCAACAGGAGTGCCGGGGTGGCGATCACGAGTTCGACGGTCACCGATCCGCGTTCTCGCTCAGAGGTCAGACGACGCAGGCGCGCCGCAGTAGTGCGGGGCCTGGCCGGGTCGGGGGTGTGCCTTCGTGTCACGCTCGTCCCTCCTTCCTGGTGAGTGGTCACTGGCGGCGCGGGGCCCGGGGTTCCTCGGCGGGCCGGGTGGTGGGTGGCCGATGGCGCCGGGCCCCGCGGCGAGGCGGCAGGTGGGCTGTGGGCACGGGGCTAGTTGCCCATGTTGATGCCCTGCGCCTTGGTGGTGATCTTGTCGACGACGATGCCGACGATCGTGATTGTGGCGATGACCATCAGGGCGATGACGATGACGGCCTCGGCGGTGTAGCCGGCCTCCTTCTCCTCGCGCAACAGGGCCAAGCGGTCCTTGAGCGTGCTGATCAGAAAGGTCAGAGGCTGGATCTCGGGAAACATGGGGTGCCTTTCAGAGTGGGTGCTGCTCCGGTCGGCCTGTTGGCCGAACGAGGGTTTCCGCCGGGCGTGTCGGTGCCGGGGGAAGCTGGGTGTGGTCCGGTGGGATGCTCGGACGTGGGCCGGGGCCCAGCGCGGGGCGGGGGCGGGTGTCGATATCGGCTGTCGGGATTGCCTCGGGTTCCCCGGTCGGCTGTCCTCGGGCTTGTCGCTGTTCGTGCAGGTTGCGGCGTTGGTGCCTTCGGGTGGTCTTGGGTGACGTTTCGTCAGGATTCCTGAAGGTTTTCTGCTATTTATGTCATATGGCAGATATCAGTGAACGGGGGACTCCGTGAGTCTCGCGGTGGTCCGCTCCCTGCACGAGGTTCGGCGCTCGAGCACGCCCGAGGATCTTGATGATCTTGAACAGGAGTTGGTCGACCAGTTCGCCCTGGCCGGGGTCAGCGCGGGGGTGGGGGATGGGAGTATCGCGGCCGAGCGCGCGGTGATCTTTGAGTTCGTGCGGTTCACCGGGCGCCGGGTGTGGGTTGCCGGGACCAATGACGCCGACCGGTATCTCGCCCACCAGCGGCGCGAGCTGGGGCGGGCGCCGAGCACGGTCCACGGCAAGGCACTGGTGCTCGGGCGCTTCTACGAGTTTCTCGTGGCCCGCTACCAGGGCGAGATCCATGCGTCGACCGGATACGCCGTCGAGCAGGTGATCGATGAGTTCAACAAGCCGGCCAGGGCCGAGTACCGCACGTCGGTGCGCGTGCCGCCGAGCGAGGAGGAGGTCGAGATCCTGTTCGGCCGCTGGGGCCAGTCGCTGCCGACCTCGCGCAAGTACCTGATCGCGGCGCGCGACTACCTGGCCGCCTCGCTCTGGCGCCGGGCCGGTCTGCGCATCGCCGAGTCCCTGCGCCTGGACTTGCGCGATTGGCGGCCGGACCTCGGCGAGCATGGGAAGCTGCACGTGAGGTATGGCAAGGGCAGCATGGGGCGCGGTCCCAAGCCGCGCCTGGTCCCGGCGATCAACGGTGTCGGCGGGCTGTTGAACTGGTGGCTGTCTGATGTGCGCCACCAGTTCGGCGACGACTATGACGACCCGGACGCCCCGCTGCTGCCGAGCGAGCGGCGCGAGGCCGGGAGCGGGCGGAGTCTGCGGGTGGGGGACAACGCGTTGCGCATGTCGCTGGGCAACGCCGTGAACCGGTGGCTTCCGGCCTGGTCCGGGCGCATGTCCCCGCATGTGCTGCGGCATTACTGCGCCTCCTCGCTCTATGCTCGCGGGATGGATCTGAAGGCCATTCAGGAGTTGCTCGGACACGAGTGGCTGGCCACCACGACCCGCTACATCCACGTGCACGACGCTCACATCGAGCAGGCGTGGAACGAGGCGAACGCGCGCACCGCCGGGCGGCTCGGACAGGGCGGGTGAGGGCGTGCGGTGGAACCTGCGGATGAAGGCGGCCGAGGCCGGGATCTGGAAGAGCAGCGACCTGCGCCGGCGGCTGGCGGATGCCGGAATGGAGATCAGCGTCGGGAAGATGTCCGGACTGTGGACCGGCACCCCGACCACCATCCGGCTCGAGGACCTGGACGTGATCTGCGCCGTGCTCGACTGCACGCCCGAGCAGTTGCTGATCTGCGAACCGGAGAAGGTCCGAGCACGCCGGCCGGCCGAGGAACTGCCGGTCGCCGCCGGGATGGGCGCGCCGGTGATCCGCCTGGGCCGCAACCGCACGGCCCCGCCCGCATGACCCGTATCAGCAGGCTGGCGCCGTGCTCGACCTGCGGGGTTCGGCCGGTGGGCTACCGCGGGCGCGGGGAATGCTACACCTGCAAACCGAAGTTCATCCGCTGCGCGCAGTGCGGGGTGGGCCGGGTCGGATATCCAGGGCGCGAGCACTGCTACGAGTGCAAACCGAAGTACAACAGCCGGCCCATCGCGCCGTGTCGGCGCTGCGGGTCGAGCAGCCTGTACTACGCGGCCGGGCTGTGCCGACGCTGCCACCGGTGCGCCGAGTGGGTCGATTCCTGCCGCGACTGCCTGGCCTGGGGCACCACTCGGCACGACGGCTGGCTGTGCCAGGCATGCCTCGGCTGGCACCGGCGCCACCAGGTGGGCCGGTGTGCTTCCTGCCAGCGGTCGGTCACGGTCAACGAACGCGGCTTCTGCCGGCTCTGCTCCCGCCAAGCCCACCTGGTGCGCCCGGCCCACGAGTCCATCGACGTGGCCCTGGCCAACAGGCACGGCCAGCAATTGTTCATCGCCGACACCTTCCGGCAAAAACGCCCGGACCCGGCCCCTGCCATGACCTTGCGGACAGCGTGGCCGGTCGGCTACCCCGTCGCCTACCGGCAACTGGCCGCCTTCGACGCGGCGCGGGACCTGGCGGCCGTCTATCCCGGGGACCGGCTGGAACCACCGATCCCGGCCCTGGCCCGTTCGCTCGACCACATCGCAGCCGACTACGGCCGGGCGCACGGATGGAGCGAGTCCTTGAGCGACAACGTGCGCCGCGGTATCCGCATCCTGCTGTGCACCCAGGACACTCCCGGCGCACCGATCACGGCGAGCCAGGCCGGGGGCCTGGTCCACGTGCCGAGCAAATCGGTCACCGCAGTGCTCACCGTGCTGGCCACGGTCGGCATGCTCGAGGACGACCGGCCCGCTGCGCTTGAGGAATGGTTCGCCCGCGGCGCCCACGGGCTGCCCGAGGAGATGCGCGAACCGGCCCTGTTGTGGATAAGGATCCTGCGTGACGGATCGAGCACGCGACCGCGCACACACGCCCGGGACGTCGAGCATGTCCGCAAACTCACCCGATGCCTGCTGACGGTCCTGCACGACTGGCACGCCCAAGGCCACCGGACGCTGCGCGAGATCGACAGGGCACTGGTCCTGGCCGCGTTGCCGCACCACAATCCATACCGGCGCGCCGACACCGCCCTCGCCCTCAAAAGCCTGTTCACCGTGCTCAAGGCGCGCCGGATCGTGTTCACCAACCCCGCAGCGCGCCTGCCCACCGCCCAGCCCTCGGCCAAGCTGCCCCTGCCGATGGACACCGAACCCATCCGCGAAGCCCTCGCCGACCCGGATACGGCCCGCGCCGCCATCACCGCCCTGATCGCCTTCCACGCGCTGAGCAACCGCCAGGTACGCGAACTGCAACTGACCGACGTGCGCGACCGGCGGCTGCATCTTCACGGGCGAGTGATTCCCCTGGCCGGGCCCGTGCGCGCCCTGCTGGGCGCCTGGCTCGACGAACGCGCCCGCCGATGGCCGGGCACCATCAACCCACACCTGTTCATCTCCGCCCACACCGCGGTGCGCATCACCCCGGTCAGTTCGGGTTGGATCAGCAGGTACCGGGCCGTGCCCGCCCAGGCCATCCGCGAGGACCGGATCCTGGAGGAGGCCCGGATCACCCACGGCGACGAACGCCGCCTGTGCGACCTGTTCGGCCTGACCGTCGAAGGCGCCCAGCGCTACACCCGCACCATCAACCCGCGCACCATCGACGGCGAGTTCTACAGCACACGAACCTGAGTGTTCGAATACGCTTGCCACCATGGCACCTCCTTCGGGTTCCGGATTGAGAGCACTTCAGAAATCATGAACTTGATTTAAACTTACAGGGCGGTCATGACCTGGCTCAGCGCGGGGAAGGCGATGAACAGTAAGAATCCGCCGAACATCGCGATGATGGGCAGGCTCATGCGTTCGGTGGCCTGTTGGCTCTCGGCGTCGGCGTCGGCCAGGGCTTGGGCGCGCAGCCCGGCGGCCTTGGAGGAGAGCGAGGCGCGCACTTTCGCGCCTTCGGAGCCGGCCAGCGACAGGGTCGCCGACAGCTCCGTCAGGGTCGGCACGTCCAGTTCCTCGCCGAGTTGCCCGAGCGTGGTCCACGGCGCGACCCGGGACAGGCGGGCGGCGGCCAGGGCCCGGCGGATCGCCGAATACGCCCAGCCGTCGCCCGTCCGGGCCGCCTCGGCCAACGCCGCCTCCACCCCGGCCCCGCCGGACAAGGAGATCACGACCAGGTCCAAGAATGCGGTGAAGGCGTGCCGAAAATCCTCTCGCCGAGCGGTGGCCTCGGTCTTGACCGACAGGTCGGGCAGGTAGAACCCGGCCGCGGCCATGCCCAGGGCGCCCCACAGCGGAATGACCCACGGCAGCGTCATCCCGAGCAGGGCCAACACCCCCCAGCCCAGCGGGACGAGCAGGAGTCCGACCACGGCCAGGACCGCCTTCTCCGCCAGATGCCGGCGCGTTGAGCGCTCGAGGATCACCAAATCCTTCGCGACCTTGGCCCCGGGCAGGTTCGCCGCCTGCAACCACCGGGCCATCGGAGCGCCCAGACGCGCGGCCCACCCGCCCTCGTCCGCTCCCAGGATCGAGGCCGGCGCCGGGGAGGCGTTCAGGCCCTTAAGGGCCTCGGCCAGGGTCGGGGCCGGGGGAAACGCACCGCGCAGCAGGAACGTGATCCCCAGGCCGATGCTCGCACCGAACACCAGAAGGTAGGCGGTCATGACAGGCTCCTGCGGTCCACATGCTCGGCCTCCGGGTCCATGCGGGTCAAAAACCGGGTCGGGGTTTTGCCCTTGGCGATCTTCGACAGCCACATCGTCGACATGCCGAACATGGAGGCGATCACGACCAGGACCAGTTGCCCGGTCGCGGTGTCATACGGGTTCAAGTAGGTGCGGTTGAACAGGATCAACGCGACGGCGATGGCGAGCACGGTGCTCACGATCATCCGCACGCTGGTGCGGGTCCGGGCCCGGTCCGCGGCCGTGCGCATCCGCAGCCCGGCCTGGGCTCGGGTGGCGTCTGCCAGGGAGCCGAGCACGTCGGCCAGATTGCGGGCCTGCTGGCGGGAGGAGAGGATCAGGGCGGCGACGATCAGGTCGGCGGTCGGATCCATCAGGTCCTGGGCCAGTCCCTTCAACGCGTCTTCCAGTCGCGCGCCGCGGCCGATCGCCGCCGCCATGGCCGCGACCTCCGGGCGGATCGGCTCGGGGGCGGCCTGGGCGGTGGCCAGCACCGCCTGCTCCAGGCCGGCGGCAGCCGAGAGGGTGTCGCGCATCATCTCCGTCCAGGTCGCGATCGCCTCGATCCTCGTAATCTCCGCCTTGCTCGTGGTGTCCCGGCCCAGCAGGGACGGCAGGAACCACACCCCGCCCCCGGCCATCAGCGCCGCGGCCGGCCAGCCGGTGAACAACCCGGCCAGCACCGCCACCGCCGCCGTGATCCCGATCCGGCGCCACAGGGCCCGGTCCTGCAGGTAGGACTGCCACACCTCCGCGCGGGTCGGACCGAACCCGTCCCCGGGTTCCGCGGCCACGTCCGAGACGGCGCGCAGGATCATCACCAGGCCCACGGCCACCGCGAGCCCGGCGGCGACCAGCACGAGCAGGGACTGGCTCATCGCGCCCACCCCCGCTCGAAGGAGGCCGGGTTCGCACCGACATCGACCAGGCGGTCGACCGTCTCCGCGCGCCACCCGTAGGCGAACGCCGCCCGCCCGGACCGGTCCGGCCGGTACACCTCATTACTGGTCACCTGACCGCCGTCGGCCCCGGTCACCTCGCGTACCCCGGTGACGAACCGCGTGTCGTCCGTACCCCGGGCGACGTGCACGATCACGTCGACCGCCCCGGCGACCAGGAGATTGGTCGCCTCCAGACCCAGCTTCTCCGGGGCCTGGGCGGCATAGGACTGGAAACGCTGGAACACCCCAGCGGTACTGTCGGCGTGCACGGTGGTCATCGACCCGTCGTTGCCCTGGCTCATCGCGTTGAACATCGGAATTACCTCGTCGCCACGGACTTCGCCGACGATGACCCGGTCCGGGGACATGCGCAGCCCCATCCGCACACACGCGGCCTGGGTGATCTCCCCGACGCCCTCGATGTTCGCCTCCCGCGCCTGCATCGGCACCACGTTCGGATGCGCGTCCGTGTCCTTGTGCAGACCGAGCTCGAACGTGTCCTCGATCGTGACCAGCCGCTCGTGCGCGGGGATCTCGGAAGCCAACGCCCGCAACAACGTGGTCTTGCCGGCGTTGGTGCCCCCGGCGATCACGATGTTCAATCGGGCGCGCACCGCCGCGCCGAGCTGGTCGGCCAGCTCCGCACTGAGCGTGCCCAGGGCGACCAGCTGCTTGAGCGTGACATGGGTATAGCGGTGCCGGCGGATGGTCACGCTGGGGCGCTCGGAGACCGCCATCACCGCGAACAATCGGGACCCGTCGGGCAGGGCCAGGTTCAGCTGCGGGCTGCCGCGGTCGAACCGGCGCTCCTCCGCACCGGCGCGGGCCGCAACCATCCGGATCATCTCCACCAGTTCCTCATCCGAGGCCGCCACCGGGCCCACCCGCTTGGCCTTCTCACTGGCGGTGTCGACAAAGACCTGGTCACAGCCATTGGCGAAAATATTCTCTATCGAATGATCATCGAGCAGAGGTTGGAACCCGGCCAGCCCGAACAAGGCGTCGAACACGGCCTGAGCCACCCGCTGCTCGGCGGCGGCCTTGAGCACCGTCGTGCCGCTGCCGATCGCGGCCCGGGTATTCTCGGCCAGCGCCGCGGCGATCAGCGCGCGCCCGTGTTCCTCGCGCTCGCGCAGCGGGATCTGCTCGTCCCCGGCCCACGCGGCCAGTTGCGCGCCGACCTGCGCGCGCAGGCGGGCGGTCACGGCAGCTTCCTGGCCGCCGGGGTCGGCATGGTCGAATATCTGGGTCATGCGGCGCTCCGGGCAGGTATCGAGGTCGAGCGGTCGGCGGACACCGGCCGGGCGGCGGGGACGAGTGCGCGGTGTGTGGCGTCGTGCTCGGCCAGCGCGGTTCCCAGCGCGCGAGCAGCTTTGGGCAGGTCCAGGCCGGCCAGTCCGCGTCGACGCCCGGATTCCCCGGACAGCAGGGCCGCGGCCTTCACGTCCTGGGGAAGCTGAGCCCACACCCGCATCCGCATCGACTCCTCGACCTGGGGCTGCTCGAATCCGGGGCCGCACAGGACCAGTCCGAGCTCGGTACCAGTGGCCTCGGCCCGCACCGCCAAGGCGTCCAGGCGTCCGGCCAGCCGGTGGCACTCGGCCAGATTCGGCCGCACCACCAGCAACGCGACGTCGGCTGCGGCCAGCAGGCCGTGAGCGGGCGACCCGGCGTCCAACCGGCCGCAGTCCGCGATCACGACCACGTCCGGATCGGCCGCGATGTTCGCCCACAACGGCGCCCCGTCCCCGGTCACCAGGTCCAGTGCGCTCGTGGACTGCTCCGCGCTGGACGGCGCGGTGACCACCGGCAGGCCGCCGGGCAACTCCTGGGCGTGCTCGAAGGCCACGGCCACCTCGTGCTCATGACGCGCGGCCGCCGACAGGGATACCAGGCCGGGTCCGGGTTCGAGCGCGAAGCGGGCGGCGACGTCCCCACCGGCCGGGTCCGCCTCCACCACCAGGACCCGCCCGCCCGATGGCCATACGGCTGCGACCGCCAGCGCGGTGGTGGTCACCCCGGGGCTGGCTTTGAGAGATCCGATCGCGATCAACATCACGCACCCCCGGGCGAGGTGACGATCAACTGGGCGCCGTCAGCCGGGATCGAAGCAATCTGACCGGCCGCCCCGGACCCGGTCACCAAGGAGACCTCCATATCCCCGCTGTTGTTGCCGGCCGGGGTCGCCGACAGAACGGTCGCGGTCGGCAGCCCGGACACGATCACCGGCACGGCGCTCTGCCCGGCCGGGGTAACGGTGGCCACCGCCACCTGCTGCCCCGGAGCCAACTGGGTCGGATACGCACCCGGTTTGACCTCCAGGGAAAGCATCGTCTGGCCGGGCGCCGGAATCGACCCGGTGGCCAAGTCAGCACGCGAGAGCAAGGTCCCGGCCGGCAACGCCACCCCGGCCCGATGCCCGACCACCGTGGAGGCGGCCGAGACCGGGATCAGCGGCACGTCCGAGTCCGCAGCCACCTGCACGCTGCGCAGGTCCGAAAGGTCGATCACCTGGCCGACCGTGACGCCGTGACGCAATTCGATGACCGCGACCCGGCCACCGAGCTGCGAATACGCCGCGACACTCGCCACCGCACCGCCCAGGACCAGCACCCCGCCGATCGCCAGGAACGGGCGGGTGCGCTTGCGCCGAGTAACCACCAGGCGCGAAGCCCCGGGCGCGGAGTCTTGGTTCTTCGGGCCCTTACCCAGACGAGTCGGCCGCGCGGAACGTGGAGAAGGGATGGGGGTAGCCACAGTTGGTGCCTCGCAAAGTGCTCTCTATGGGAAAAGGAAGGGAAACGAACGCGTCGGCTACGCCGCGGTCATAGCGGCACGAAGTGGTTAGCCGCCGGTGATCAGTGCCTGGCTCTGTTCCACGCGCACCTGTTCGGCGGTGGTGGTGGCCAGGCCGTCGAACGCGCCGCTCTGTCCGCCGCCAGCCCAGTTCACAGTCCAGTTGATGGTCGCGCTCACCGCGAACGTGCCGCTTCCCGAGGACCGGGTGTACAGGTGCCCGCAGGTGGGAGACGCGGCCAGAGGATTAGAACCGGCGGCGTAAGGTGTGCCGGGACCTGCGCACACCTGGCTGGTGCCGTCGCCGTAGTTCCAGGTCACCGAGACCGGCGTGGCCGTGGCAGTCACCGACTCCCCGGGCACCGACGCCGTAGCCGAGACGGCGGCGAACTCACCGGATCCCAACCAACTCCACATCGGGATCCCCACCATCTGCGGCTGACCGGGCACCGGATTGGACTCGATCACCGGGGAGGCCAACTTCAGCTGCGACTGCGCCTCCGCGGCCAACTGCGCCGGAGCCGGAAGCACCTGCGTCGGCGGCGTAGCCAACCAGACCATACCCACATCCGGCACCCACCCGGTCTTGGCCGCGTTCATGTACTGATAACACGTGGCCTGGTACCACGCTCCGGAACCCGGCGCATGAGAAGCGGTACCGGCAGGCGGCTGATACGTCGGCATCGCGGCATAGGTACACGGCGGAGGAACCGGCGCCGACGGAGCCGACCCACCACCCCCCTGATCGCCGCTGCCGCCCGTGGAGCCCGAACCCGGGTCGCCTGAACCGGACCCGGAGCCGGAGCCGCCGGGTGTACCGGGGGTGGTCACCGTCACAGTGCATGAGTCGCTCGTCGGGCAGTGCGTGCCGACCTCGGAGGCGAACGCCACCTGAAAACACCCGACGAGCAGGCCGACGACCACGGCTATGAACAAGGCTGCGCGCATCATCAGCAGGTCCCGGGATCTTGCATGTACAGCTGGTCGAGCTTCCACACCCCGTCGGCCAAAACCATCAACGCCTGGGTCTTGTCATGGCCACCGGGAATATCGTCATAGGGCCGGCCGTCAGGGGTGTAGAGCAACCAGGAGGACGTGTCGACACAGTCGTTCACGACCACCTGAGCCGGAGAATCCGCGGGGACCAGCTCACCGACCGTGGGGTGCAAAACCGGAGCCCCCCTCGACACCGCGCCGTCGGTGCTGGTATCGATGAAAACCTGGCCCGTCACCGAGGACAGCGCCTGACCCGACATGTGCTCAGCCAACACCGGGCTCTGATAATCGGACTTGCTCGCCACCGACGCCACCGACACCCAGGCCGCGAACGCGCCGCGATACGCGGCCAACGCCTGCTGGACCGCCTCAGCCGCCTGCGCACTCGTTCCCGCTGCAGACGGCGACGACGTGCCCGAAGCCGACGATGCCGCGGCCGGCATGCTCGAGCCCTTCACACTCTGGGCGCCGACGCCCGTGCCCTGGCTCCCGCAAGCCGCCACCGACGCCAGCACTGCGACCACCACCACCGAAGCAGCGGCGCGGCATGACACAATACGGCAATCCATGGATAATCACCTCAGATGACAAGGGTAGAACCAACAGCATCGAGTAACCAATGCGATACTGATTTGTACACGACCACCCCCCAGTCAATTCAAGTGGACTGCTGGAGCCTCATGTCAATTTCATGCGAAAAGGGTCGATACGGACACCCGTCGATGCGTCGAATCTCCCTGCGCGTCCGCACCCGACAACGCCCGCGCAAGCAGAGAACGCGTTCGCGAACGAGAAGAAGAGGGTCTGATGTCGTCTCATGAGCTCGCTCTCGCAGCGGGGGGCGCCGTGGGTAGCCTGGCCGGGCTCGGAGCGAACCACTCGCTACGAGCTGCACGTCCCCATGGCATCGCACTTCTGCTCGCGAGCCCCCTTCTCGGCCTTGCCCTCGGCGTCGGCCTGGCACTGCGGATCCTGCCCACCCCGCTGCTTGCAGCTTGCCTTTTCCTGCTCGGCGTCGCACTACCGCTCTCGGCAATCGATGCCACGACCCTCACGCTTCCCGACCGGCTCCTGCTGCCAGCCATCCCTGCTTGCGCCGCGCTGCTCGCCTTGGCCGCCGAGCGGGCCAATGATTACGGCCCGCTTTGGCGCGCACTGATCGCAGCCTCCGCTGTGTTTCTCATGTTCACCGCTCTCGCCCTGGCAGCCCCGGGCCAACTCGGCTTCGGTGACTGCAAAGCAGCCGCCCTGTGCGCCCTACCGCTCGGCTACTTCGGCTGGCGTCACGTGCTACTCGGTATCGCCGCTACCTACGTGCTTGCGGCGCTGTATGTCATCGGCCGTCGCGTCGCCCGTGGGGCGGCAGCTCCCCTAACCTTGGCTTTCGGGCCATTCATCTTCGCTGGAACCTTAGCGATACTTCTAGCGTCGTGACGCGTTGGCAGCGGTGCCAGCAATATCTCACTCTAGCCAATCGCTGCAGTTGGCTCCCATCGCATACACCAGCAAAACGCAGCAGTTTGTGGGCGAGTGGCCAGCGCCACGAGCACGAGCCTTGGATTCGCACCTTGCATGAAATGGCAACAACTGCACATGAAGCGTCAATGATGTCAGGGCATACAGTGGGAGTCCACTAAAATGGCGTCGATCGTCTATGTCCGTCACGCCGATCTGGCCCTGTCAGTCGTCGACGGCAAAGCGGGCGGTTCTCTCCGAAATAGACTGTTCAGGACGGATACATATGGTTAAGGCGCTGGTGGCGGCCCTGGAAGAGCGTGTTCAAAAGGCTTTGGTAGCCGCCCTGGGGGCACCCGCGGAGGGCGCTGATTCGCTGATCCGGCCGTCTGACCATGCGGATTTCCAGTCCAACGCGGTTTTGCCGTTGGCCAAGTCTCTGAAGGCAAACCCACGTGAGTTGGCGGTCCAAGTCGCCGAAGCACTGACTGGTGATGATCTGATCGCCACCTGTGTCGTCGCCGGGCCGGGTTTCCTGAACTTGACCATTGCAGATGCCGCAATCGCAGGCCAGATCGCCGCGCGACTCGGAGATTCCCGGCTAGGTGTTCCTGCGGGTGGCCTGGGTTCTGTCGCGGTGATTGATTACTCGCAGCCGAATATCGCCAAGGAGATGCATGTCGGGCATCTGCGGTCCACGGTGATCGGCGACGCGTTAGTGCGGGTGTTGGAGTTCACCGGTACCAAGGTGATCCGGCAGAACCACTTGGGTGACTGGGGCACGCAGTTTGGGATGCTGATCCAGTTTCTCGTTGAACACGCGGAGCTTCGCGATCACGCTGACACCGAGTCTGGTTCCGAAGCGATCTCCCGGCTGAACGCCCTCTACCGTGATTCGCGGGCGAAGTTCGATAGCGATCCCGAGTTTGCCGAGCGGGCCCGCGGCCGAGTCGTCGCCTTGCAGGCTGGCGACGAACAGACTCTCGCGGGCTGGAGGGAGATCGTTGCTGAATCGAAGGTCTATTTCGAGGAGGTCTACTCACGGCTGCAGGTGCTGCTCGTTGACGAAGACGCGGTCGGCGAGAGCTTCTACAATCTGTCACTGAGTGATGTGGCTGTGGACCTGGAACAGCGCGGCGTTGCCGTCCGCAGCAACGGCGCCTTGTGCGTTTTCTTCGATGACGTTACCGGCCCCGACGGCGCCCCGGTACCGTTGATCGTGCAAAAGAGCGACGGTGGTTTCGGCTATGCCGCGACGGACTTGGCCGCCATTCGCTATCGGGTGCAGACACTGGGCGCCGACCAAATCCTGTACGTCGTGGACAGTCGCCAAGCCCTGCACTTTAAGATGGTCTTTGACACTGCGCGGCGGGCCGGCTACCTTCCCGACACGGTACAGGCAGTGCATGTCGCGTTCGGTTCGGTCTTGGGAACGGACGGCAAGCCGTTCAAGACCAGGGCTGGTAGCACAGTGCGTCTGATCTCTCTGTTGGACGAAGCAGTCGAGCACGCTCGAGCTACGGTGGGTGAAAAGAACCCCGACCTGGCTGCCGATGTTCTGACCGCGCGGGCCCAGGAGCTCGGGATCGGCGCGGTCAAGTACGCGGACTTGTCGACCAGCCGGACTCGTGATTACGTCTTCGACCTGGACCGGATGGTCTCGCTGACGGGCAACACGAGCGTCTACCTACAATACGCCCATGCACGCATCTGCTCGATTTTGCGCAGGCTTCCGGCCGGCGCATCCGAGGCGATCGTGCACATCGACGTGGAGATGGCGCCGGCGGAACGGAAGCTGGCGATGCTTCTCGACGATTTCGGTGCGACGACACGAGCCGTTGTGGAGAACTTTGAACCTCACCGGCTGTGCAGCTATCTCTACGCCGTGGCCCAGGCGTTCTCTGACTTCTACGAGTCCTGCCCGGTTCTGAAGGCCCCGTCGGACGTGGTGCGCGACAACCGGGTGGTACTGTGCCGCCTGACGAGCGAGACTTTCAAGCTGGGGCTGGACCTCCTTGGCATCGCCGCACCAGAGAAGCTGTAACACAAAGTAAATGTGTGGTAGCTGTGCCATAATGTCATCAGAATACTGATAGGCCACGCGTTTGTCGGGGAATCTCTCCTCTGAGAAGCTGCGTGGCCGTCTGCATCCCTGGGGGCGTCGTGAAGTGGCAGCGTGAGGTCGAAGTCTTGGTGGTGTCCGCCACCGGAGTAGCTGCGAGATCCATGGCGCAGATTTGTAGCGGTTACAGTCGGGTGACTTTTCGCGTCGAAGTCGACAGTGCGCTCAAGGCGGTAGCCGTGCAGCTGATCCTGCGGGACAGCACCACGGCGGCCGTCGAAGTCAGCCTCAGCAGGCTGCTTCGCGGCGTGGTCCCGACTCCTGAAGTTCTCTTCTCGGATCCTTCGGGAACGTTGGTCGGAGTGCCTGCTTTGGTCACGTGCTGGATTGACGGAACACCGTTGGATCTTGCGGCGCGGTCTGTCCCGAACGAGGCCGCGGAGCTCGGGTCTGCTGTGGGAAGCACACTAGTGAAACTATCCGAGGTGACGTTGCCGTCACCTGGCTGGCTGGTAAGTTCCGATCTTATTCCCGAACCGCGGGAGCGGAGCTTAGCTGAGGGTATCCGTTCCCACGTCCGGGCTAGGCTGTTTGACACCGAAGGTGGGCGGTCACTTCCGTTGCGGGTGCGCGCGTCGTTTTGGCGGCTCGTCGATGTGCACGTGGACGATGTCGGCGTACTTGAAGGCGAGTGCTCCTTGGTCCACGGCGACTTCGCCGGGCGCAACATTGTGATGCGTCGACGCGGTGGACCGTGGGAGGTCGCCGCCGTATTGGACTGGGAGTTCGCGTACGCCGGTCCGTCTCTGGTCGACGTGGGGCACGTTCTGCGCTCCTTGCTGGGCTGCTCGACAAACTTCGCGGAACAGATGATCACCACGATGAGCGAACTCGGCGGCCGCGTGCCGCCAGACTGGCCTCGTCTTGCCTGGCTGCTCGACTTGGTCTCGCTCACCGGACCGCTTGCCTGTCCCCAGGGGCACCCCCTGCGGGAGGCCGCCAGCCGCTTGATTGAAGAGAGTGTCAGCCGCAACGGCAACGTGCCACCGTGGACTGTCGGATCCAGGTCACGTTCGAATCGGTACCTCGCGACGAGGTGATGTTGTGTCCCACGTGCCAGGTAAGGCCGAGAGCGCTAATGGGGTCATTATCGGGCATTATGGCGGGTGTAGGCTTCCACGCCTTTCCACCCGCGCCGCTCATACGTGGGAAGCCTCACTGCTCCGGTTCTCATTGTGTGAGGTGGGTCCGAGCTGAAGTCTTCCCAGTTCGAGAAATACCTTTTGCTGAGTTGGTGAGAGATTACAGAATGACCATACTTGTTCGAGTGGTACGTGTGGAGGCGATTCGCATGGCACGCCGTGGCTCGCTTCGTCTGGCCAAGATGGATGAATCCCGCCTCGTGCCAGATCTTGGATTGCAGTCCTTCAGGGGACATAGGTTCCAGGTCGGTGTGCAGAAAAACCCCCAGGCATCGCTGGCAACCGAAGCTAGATGACCAGAGGTTCTCAGCCCGCTCTGCGCCGCTGCGAAGCCGCTTGTCGGTTTTCACTTTCCACGTGAGAAGATCAAGAGCCTTCACACAGGCCAACCAGCACAGACACAAGGCGGAAAATGCCACCGCACCCGGGCCCCAGTCCGTGACGCCGCCCCAACCGCTGGACCAGAACCAGAGGAATCTAGAGCACAGTAGAAGCGGCAGTGGAACGTAGATCCCCAAAGCGGTATAGGCAGTCCAGATGACCGCCTTGTTCACATGGGGAATGGAAGGCAGTTGGTCGAACCCCCGGGGAGCCCACCAATCGTTGTTCATCGATTTGACGGGTTGCACCGTGTCGCATCGATCGCAGATGGGGCAGATGGCCGGTCCGAGGACGCGGCGGAGCTGCGTGGAGGCGATGTTGTCAATCCGCTTCCACTCGGAAATCCACCCACCGACATCGTCCGCTCGGACACATTCCGTGAGGCCGCCAGTGGCTTTGTGTCATCTGAGCATTTCTGGAAGCGGATCGGTTACTGGCTCATGGCCTTCTGACTTCCA
Source organism: Actinocrinis sp. (assembly GCA_035943635.1). Lineage (GTDB taxonomy): Bacteria > Actinomycetota > Actinomycetes > Streptomycetales > Catenulisporaceae > DASZBX01. Next base: position 35,172 of record DASZBX010000080.1, read on the forward strand.
CAGCGACTTCACTGCGCTCTCAAACTTCTCCGCCCGTCGGCGGCTCTCGAACTCCAGGCGGCCGATGAGAATCCAACCGAAACGGCCGTGTTGGGCGACACGGTCGTTGCCGTGCCAGCACACTCCGATCTTGATCACCCGCCATTCGGGATGCCAGACGAGGTATACGTCTGATGCGACCGCGTAGTTATCCTGCACGGGCTGTCTCCTTCTACCCCTTTTAGCCCAAGGCCGTTCGGTTAGGGTGCCGCTGAGTTTGTCGATACCGGTTGGCCTGCGAGGATGTCGATACTGAGGGTGGCTTTGTAGCTGGTGCGGTTGATGCGCAGGCTTTGGTAGGCGTATTTGGAGATCGGGCGTTTCACGGCTCTGGGGCTCACGCGTAGTCGGCGGGCGGGCAGGAGATTGTCGAGGATCTGGCGGCCGATGGTGCCGGTCAGGTCGATCGTGGTCTCGGCGATGACGTTGGCGGCCTTGATGACCTGGTCGCGGGCGGCCTGGAGGGCGATGGTGAAGCTGGCCCGGTCCGGGTCGGTGCCCGGCGAGGTGTCGGTGGCATCGGCCATGGCGATGCGCAGGAGCTGGTAGACGGTCAGCAGCGCGTAGATCTCCTGGTCTATCGACTCGGGGTCCCGGGACCGCAGGACCCTGCTCCCGAGCATCGTGTGTTTGATCTCCAAGTATGCCGACTCGATCTCCCAGCGCTCGTGATACAACCCGACCAGTTCGAACGCCGGATGGCGGTGGGCGTCAAGCAGGGTGGTGGCCAGCCGGTAAACCCCGGTGCGCCTTCCTGCGTTGGTGGTGATCGTGATCTCGCACTCCACGATCCGCATCCGGGTGGTGCCCACCAGCGCGAGGTAGGAGCCGTCCCGATAGCGCTCCAGGACCTTGGGCCGGCGGTTGGCCCAGAGCCGCACCAGCACGTGTCCGCCGCCCCCGGCCAACTGCCCGATCAGGTCATTGCCGTCGAACCCGCGATCGAGCAGCACGATCATTCCGGCGCCGATGGAGCGCACCAGGTCGGCAGCATAGGTGCGCTCGCCCACGACCGCAGGCCCGAACACCGCGTCGATCACCGCCCGGGTCCCACACGCCACCAGCATCACCACCCGCATCTGCGGATACCCGCCGGTGCCGTGCTGATTGCGGATCTTGCGCATCCGGGCCAGATTCGCCAGACTATCGGGCACATCCAGCGTCGTGCCGTCGATCGCCGCCACCAACAAACCGCACCAGCGCGCCTGCCCGGTCAGCGAGGTCGCCGCGCTCCCGCGCAACAGATCGAACAACGCCCGCACCGGGGCCACCCCCACCCGCCGGCGCGCCTGCCACAATGAACTGCCCGACGGCGTGAGCACACCGAGACCGTCAAGCCCGGCTATCAGCCGCCGCCACACCGCCATATACCCCAACGACTCGAACAACCCCGCCGCCAACAGCAGATACACCACCACCCGCGACGGCAGCACCCGGACACGCTCCTGAGCGCCCCCGGCCTCGGCCAGCACCGCATCGACCATCTCGAACGGCACAATCCGAGTCAACTCACCCAGATGCCCCGGCGCGAACACACCCCCGGCCACAACGACATCCCGAGTAATGACACAATTGGCAGACAGCGGAACTCCTCGGAAGCAACTCGTCTTGGCGGACAAACACTTCTACCGGAGTTCCGCTTCTTCGTGCACTGCCCCACCAACCCGCGAGACAACACCCCCACCAGGACTATCGCCCTAACCGAACGGCCTTGCCTTTTAGCCACCGTTTCATGCAATCTACTTTGCGCATCCGACAGTTCCTTGCGACGGTCGTAGCGGCCGAGCGAAGTTCACGGGGCAGAGGTGGCGGGCATGTCGTTTGCGGGCTTCGGCTCCAGCGCACGTGGTCCGACAGCGCCAACGCCGCGCCCGCTCCCAGGAGCGCGGCCGGATCGCGGACTCCGGCCGCGGCATCATGCTGTGGACAGGTCCGCACTATCGGGCATTCCTGATGCGGTCGCGGTGGCTGGCAACTAACTACTGAGATTCGGCCTTAGCTTGCAGGATATGCGCGGCCGGGCTGATGGCGGTTGCACCTGGCGGAACGTCGTGGGTGACAATGGCGCCGGCGCCCACCTTGGCACCGTTTCCAATGGTCAGGGATTGGCTCTTGGGGGTGATGATGATCGCCCCGGTGCCGATTGTGACGCCGTCGCCGATGACTATCCGATGTTCGGGAGCGGTGGGCGCGCGCACGGTGAGGGTGACGTTGTGCCAGATTTTGACCCGGTGACCGATGGTGACGTGGTCATGGATGACCGTACCCATACCGTGATGGCCGAGATAGACGTCCCGGGCGACGATGGCGCCGGTGGCGAGCGAGGTGTGGAACAGTACCGAGTTGAGTTGTTTCAGGAGTTTCGCGAGTCGCGGGTGGCCGGCGCGGCGCAGCCGAATTGCCAGGAGCCAGAGGCGTTCCGGAGTCATCGGACGCTGCTTATCATGACGCCGTTGATGGTTTCCGGGGGCCGCTCCTGGCCGAGGAGCAGGCGTAGCGGCATGGTGGCGGACCAGGGTCCCGGTTCGGGAGGGTCTGTCATCGGGCGGATCCAGCGCTCGACATAGCTGAGCAGGATGGCGGTCCGTGGCGCGTCGGTGGAGTTGAATCCGGAGCGGTGCCAGGTGGCGGCGGCCATAACGATTAGCGTGCCCGCAGGCGCCTGGACGACGTGGTGGTGCGGTGGGTTCGGAGTGGGTTGTTGAGGGGTGTGGTGGGAGCCGGCCACGATGTGGGTGGCTCCGTTGCGGGCGGTGAACTCGTCGAGTGGCAGCACGCACTGGACGCCCATGATCGGCCCGGACGCCAGGTGCGTCATCTCGTTGTAGGGATAGTCGATGTGCCAGTCGTCCTGCGGCTGGCGGGGGTGGACAGTATTGAGGCTGTAGTCGGAGAGCAAGTGGTGCGAGCCGAGCAAGTTGGTCATCAGTGCGGATAGGGCTGGATTGCTGAGTAGGCCGAGGAGTTCGGGCCCGTGCCGGTATAGGTCCCAGACTCTTGTGGACCTGGGGAAGGCCAGTGCGTGCCGACTAGTGGCCAGGTTGTGGCAGCGGTCTTGGAGGCGGCGCAGCACGGTGGGGCTGAGGAGACCTGGCCACAGTCCGTACCCGTCTCGGCGCACCGTCTCGGCGAGTTTTTCTGCGTGGTCGTTCATACCTTCTCCACTGGTACGAGGTGGCAGGTGTGCAGGGGGATGCGGTTGCCGTGTTCCGTGTGCTGGGACAGGTCGACGACCTGGTCGGCGTCGTCCAGCAGTGTCTGCGCGATCAGGTCGATGAAGGACGGGAGGTCTTTGTCGGCGCGGCGTACTTCGAGCCGGGCTAGCTCGGTGCGCACAATGTCGGTCACGTGATGCTCCTGGTTCTAGGCCGATGCAGCTGACCGCATGAGGTGGTCGGCGGCGTGCTTTCGCGGCGTGTCGAGACCGGTGAGCCGGATCGGCTGGGTGGCCACCCAGGCCCGGATGTCTCGGGGATGGGCTTGGGACTCGGTTTCGCTCACGCCGCGCAGGTCCAGAAGGATGACGGCCGAGAGGTTCTCTTCCAGGGCTGCACGAATCCTGCGGGTGGTGTTGCGGAGATCTCCGCGGCGTGGTCGCAGGACGTCGACCGGGATAGGCAGTGGCAGAACGGATGGCGGTGTGGTGGTGAGGGAGCGTACCACCGCGGGCCTGGGGTTGTTTCCCGGGGTCAGCAGCATCCGCACGCCGTGATCGACAAGGTCTTGGACGTCGAGGTGGTGCGGCAGGTCGGCGTCGGCGACAACCCCTGAGGTCGAGGGGATCGTGTCCAGTTGGATGGCGCTCATCCGGATCAGGCTTGCCGGGTGCAATGTGTCGTCCGGCCCGAGAAGCCGGAACTCGCCGCCGTCGGTTTCCACGATCACCGTCAATGTCCTGGCCTCGATGTGCGTGAGGGAAGTGCTGTGCGCGTAGTGCTCGATCACGGCGGTGACCGCGGCGATGCCGTCGTGGTTCGCACGAGGTCTTCGTGTTCGTCGTTCGTCGGTCAGTGCGGCGCGCACAGCTCGCGCGATCTCGTCGTGGTCAGGGGCGATGACACGGCCGCCGTAGGTGGCGACGGTGCGCGCTGCGTGCTCCTCGACGCCTTCCATGAACGATGCGTCCGGGACCAAAACCAGGTTTGCCGAGCCTGTGAGCGTTTCACAGAGCACGTTGTGTCCGGGTTTGACCACGGCAACGTCTGCTGAGGCCAGGAGCGCGGGCAGTGTCGGCTCGAACTGGAGTACCGTGGTGTTCGCGGTGGCGGCCAGTGGGCGGCCGGCATAGTAGGGGCCGGTGACCAGGACGAATCGGGCCGGATGGTGTTCGTCGAGCAGTCTGGCGGCCAGATCGGCGCAGCTGCCGAACAGCCGGTCACCGAAGCCGTCGGAGAGTTGGTCGCCTCCCGCACCGGCGCTGACGACGACCAGCGGCTCGGGGCCGGGCGCGAAGATCTCGCGTGCGCGCCGGATGTCGTCGGTGCTCGGCGTGTGGTGGATGGTGCCGACGAAGCAGAACCTGTTGGTTGATTCCACCATGGCTCTGGTCTGGCCGCTGTGCCCTTCCAAGGCGAACTCGTCCGGGGTCTGCGCGATCAGGATTTCGTCGTACTGGGCGAGGGTTCCGCGGGTGCGCAGCTGGTCAAGGGAGAGCCCGTCCAGGCGGCGCATCAGCAGGATCCGCGGTACGCCGCGTACCGACTCGAGCCGGGCGTAGCGCTGGTCCGGGTAGGTGTCCTCGACGATGACGGCCGGATCGAGTTTGGCCAGCAGGGCGTCGAGGATGTCGGTATAGCAGTCTTCGGAAACGTCAGTCGGGAGCCGTTGGAGCAGGGGGAAGTTGACCACCGGGATGCCGGCCCCGGCGAACAGGTGGAGGGTATGGGCTTGACTGATGATGATCGGTCGTAGGCCGGGCCGGCCGCGGAGGGCTTGGGCCAGGAGGATTGCCCGGCGGATATGGCCGTAGCCGATACCGTTCTTGACCAGGAAGATCACGTTTTTCATGGGGCGGTTGTCTCCGGGAGGTCGAGCAGGGAGAGGAGGGCGGGGCGCACGTGGTGGTGGCTGTGTGCGGTGTGTGCGGTGCGCCAGCCTTCCGTGGCCAGTCGGGTGCGTTCGGCCGGTGATCGGGCGAGTCGGGCGATGGCTTCGGCCATCTCCTGCTCGGCGCGCTCGGTGACGAGCAGGCCGTTGACGCCGTTCGTGATGACCTCGGGGATTCCTTCGTGGTAGGTGGCGATGACGGGGGTGCCGGCGGCCAGGGCCTCGAGAATGATCAGGGGCTGGGTCTCGCGGTCTCCGTCGGCGGCGGTGACGGCGTGGTGGAGCAGGATGTCGCAGCGTCTGATCATCGCCAGAACCTCGTGGTGGGGCAGGGGGCCGTGGAAGCGGACGTGATTGGTAAGCCGGTGGTGGTCGACGTAGTGGCGCAGGTCCTCGTCCAAGGGCCCGGTTCCGACGATGTCCAGGACCAGGCGGTCGTCCGTGGCCAGGGCTTGCTGGAATGCGGCCAGTGTATGGAGGTGTCCCTTTTTCGGGACGAGCCGGCCTGCGGTAAGGCAGTGCAGGAGGCCGTCGTGGTGGGCTGCTGTTGCGCGCAGCTCGGGGACGTCGACGTGGTTGGGGATGACGTGGATGCGGTCGGCGGGCAGGCCGAGGCCGGTCAGCCGCCGCGCCGCGGTGTGGCAGGGGACCAGGATGCCGTGGGCGTCGCGGTAGCGGCGGTAGGTTTCTCGTCGGCCGGGGTCGGCGAGGCGCGTGGAGAGGTCGGCGCCGTGTCCGCGCAGCCAGATCCGTACCGAGGTGTCTTTCAGGCAGTCGAACCACCGGTCGGCGAAGTCGAGGAATTCGACCAAGACGAGGTCCACGCGGTGGTCCGTGAGGAAGGCGCGCAGCTGGGCTTGCCGGGCGGGCGAGGGTTCTGGGTCGCCGGGTTCCGGGGCGAATCGTAAGGCCGGTGTGGAGATGTCCCAGGCCGGCGCCTTGCGCACGCTCTCGCCGTTGGGGGGAGGGTCGGCGACGGTGACGGTCCGGCCGGGCAGTAGGTGCTCGATGTCCCACTGGATGAAGGTTTCGCTGATGATGCCGATCTCGGGGGTCAGGACGCACAGCGGGTAGCTCATGGCCCCTCGATTCTGGCGTGGAGCAGGGGCCGCGGGTGCTTCACGCCCAGCAGGTGAAGCCATGCTGTCTGGTTGCCGATGGCCGCAGCAAACGTGTCGGCCCGCAGAGTGAGGTCGTCGAGGTGGGGCGATGGGCGGACTGTCAGTCTCCGACCGAGCAGGGCCCGGAGTATCTCGGCGTCGTCGGATTGCAGGAAGTTGTTCTCCGCGCCCGGAGCGGACAGTGCCAGGACCTGGAGGAGCGTCTCCCGGCTGGCCAGGGATCGCTGGCACTGGTCGACGGTGAACGTTTCGATCGGGTACGACAGGTCCGGGGTGTAGCCGAGCCGTTGCTGAAGGGTCGCGAAGTCGGCCCGGATGCGGCTTTGGTGGCCGTGGCCCAGGTTCCTGGTGGTGAAGATGACGCAGTCGATGTCGCTGGCGGGCGTCGCCATTCCGGCGGCGACGGACCCATAGATGAAAGCTGCGTCGGCCTGTTGGCCCAATGTTTGGCAGAGCCACTGATGTACCTGGTGTTGTACGTCGGCGGGGTCGGGTGCCGGGTTCATTCTTCGTCCTCCCAGCCTGCCGGGCCGGTTCGCCGTGGGGCGGTGTCCAGGTCAAGCTTTGTGCCGATCGCTTCAGCTAGGGCTTTGGCCAGCGGTCGGGCAGCGGTGGAGAGCAGCGTGAGGGAGTGTTCGAGGTCAGCCAGGGTGGTCAGGGCGTTGCCGGGGCAGGCGGCCAAGACGACGAACTTGCTGCTGGTTCCGAGACCGACCCGGTCGGACAGGTCGACGAGGGTGTGTTCGTCGAAGCAGACCCCGCCCGCCTCGTAGAGCGCCGAGTTCAACTGAGAAGTGAAGTGATTCACAGCGGACAAGGCTGTGCGGCGGCGTTCGTCGGGAAGGCGGATGATGGTCTCTCGTACCGATGGCGGGCACAGGACGAACGTGAGCCGGTAGAAGTCCACGTCATTGAGGCGCACGAAGAGCCCGGCGTCGTCGATGCGCCGTTCCAGGTGCTGGATCAGCAGGTGGCGGGCGTCGACCAGTTCGCCCAGTCGTGTGGTGCCGATGTGTTTGAGCATCATCCACGTCGGTAGGGCTCCGAAAGCGCAGGAGCCGAGGAACGGTGTGACCAGGCCCAGGTCCCAGACTCCGTCCTGCATCACGGTGTCGGTGTGGCGGCTGAACTGGGTGAGCATGGCGCGCTCGCGGAAGAGCACATACGAGGACGGGTAGGGCGTGAACAGACCTTTGTGCGGGTCCAGAGAGACCGAGTCGGCCTGCTCGATGCCGGCAAGGTGGCTGGTGCGCAGGCGGTCGTTGAAGAGGAGGCTTCCGCCGTGGCAGGCGTCGACATGGAACCAGACGCCGTAACGTCGGCACACCTCGGCCAATGCGCGCAAGTCGTCCAGGCCCGTGGTGCGGCAGTTGCCAGCGACGCCGATCACCATGAACGGTCTCGTCCCGGCGGGCGGGTCGGCCAGCACGGCGTCGACCGCGTTCGGATCGGTCGTGAAGTCCGGTCGCGTCTGCACCGGGATGATCGCGTCCCAGCCCAGGCCGAGGTGGTAGGCGGCATCGCTGTGGGAGTAGTGCGCGATCGCCCCGGCCATCACGACGACCGGCTGGGACGCCAGCGTGCGCACCCCGTGCTGGCGCACCTGCGGGAACATCTTGCCCAGGGCCGCGAGCATGGCGACGTGGTTGGACAGGTGCCCTCCGGTCGTCCAGAGCCCTGCGACGTCGCGCACTCCGCGCAGGGCCTCGACCGGCGAGGCGTCGAACCCGAGCAGGCCGCGCAGCCATTCGACGACCTGGACGGTGGCGAACGTCGCGGCTGGCGCACTGCGGTCAACGGCGATCAGGTTCTGGTTGAGCAAGGGGGCCAGGATCGCTCCGGCCAAGGCGGCCACGGAATTGCCCGAGTCTGGAAACGCCAGGTAGCCTGGATGTCCTTGGGCGATGGAGTACCGGACGATCGTGTCCTGGACGTCGGCCAGCACGGTATCGAAGTCCGCTCCAGCCAGCGGGACGGGCCCGGACAGCAGCGTGCGCAGCGATTCGGGGTCGGCGTAGTCCAGGAACCTGCCGTCTCGCTCGTCCCCGTGCACGAACCCCAATCCCGCTTCCACTGCCTGGGTGAGACGATCGGTGTGCTGTTTGCGCACGGCAGCGGATCCGACCAGCAGCTGCTCTGGGGCAGTCCCAACGTCGCGCGGGGCCGCGGGATGAAACAGCACACGGTCCACCAGTGCCGCGGGATCACGTTCCAACTGTGGGTACCAATCGGTGATGTTAGCGCGTGCGGCGACCAGCGCCACCGAGCCCTGGCGGTCCAGCGCCTCGGCGAGAGCCGCAGTTCGCGCACAGCCTGCGCCGATAGTGTCGGCGGCGCGATTTAGGAGCATCCGATCGATGTCGGCCTCCATCGCCGCCTCGAAGACCTCCAGACACGAGGCCAGCTGACGCGGATCGGTCAGCGCGGACAAGTGGTGAAAGATCCTGGTCTCGACGGCGACGGGCAGGAAATCGCCCCAGAAGTGGCCGAGCTCGTGCCCATACAGCACCCCGGCGTCCCGCCGGGGGCCGGCGCCGGGCCGAGCATGGCGGCCTTCCAGGTTGATCGATTGTGTCAGCAGGGCGCGCCGCTCGCCCCAGGTCACGGTTTCCGCCCCGAGCAGTGCCCGCTCGAAGCTGTCGGCCGCCAGGACCGCCGCTTCGCTGATCTCCGCGCAGCGCGCGACGGGACGGAAGACCTGCTCGGTTTCGATGGCGGTCAGGCAGTCGGCGAAGAATACCCGGTGCCACAGGAGCATCTCAGCGGCGCGCAGCGGATTGTCGGCGAAACTTGTCGCCTCCTCGAAATCGATCAAGATGATCTCACCGTCGCGGCGGAACATGTTGCGCGGCGCGAAGCCCTGCCAGACGACGCCTTCCTCGACCATGACCGCGCGCAGCCGGGCGAGCGCGCGCACGACTTGCGCACGTTCCTGTGTCGAGCACACGGTGAGCCGCAACTCGTCTTCGAGGGTCGTGCCGTAGTTGGGCGATACAGACCACAGATCAACGCCCTCGCCTTGGCGGATCAGAACACACTCGTCCGGTGCCGCAAGTCGGAGTACTCCGGCGGGCAGGTCGCGATTCGCGATCTCGGCGAGGTGCTGCACCGTTCGCCGATGCGCGGTGCGGGCGGGTACCGAGTCCGCAGGCCAGGTCACAGCGACCAACGGGCCGGCTTGGCTGGTAGCGATGTACCGCGCGCGGCGCGAGGGATGAAGCGGCACCCACGTCTGTTCGAGCGCCGGATGGCGGGCGAACGCGCACTCGACGCACGGGTCACAGGTCAGTATGGCCTGGACGGCGTGAGCCACCGGCCCGCGGCCCACCACCTCGACGGCACCGTGCTGACAGCCTCCCGGATGGCGGTCCAATCCCAAACCCAGCAGGTGCCGGAGAGCGATTAAGGGATTGTGCTTGACCGCGGCGAATGCAAGCGACACGCTGGCCGATGCGGCGTCTGCCGAGAGCCGGGCCAAGACGCGCGCATACCGGCACCGGAACCGCGGCGAGAGCATGTCGACGCCGTCCAGTGCGTGCTGCCAGAACACCGGTTCAACGGGGTTCATCGCGCACCACTCCCGTAGCGGCGGTCGAGTTCGTCAAAAACCTCGCGCTTCACGGCAGGGTCCTGAGTGTTATACATCGAACCTGCTGAGACCTTCCGGTCGCAATGAAAGACATGCAGGGGCCAGGACTCGGGAAATGCGATCTTCCTGCCGCCGGTGGCGGCGACATGGGAGACCAGGTCCTCCCAGTTGTAGCTAAGGTCGTCACGGTCGATGAAGACGTCCAGGTCGCCGCCGCCGAAGCGGCGGGCAGCCGGGAGGAAACGATCCAGGTCGTAGGCGATGAAGTGGGTCGCCACCCGGTTGACCGAGCGCACTCCGGGCTCCAGAGGCTCTCCGATATCGCGAAGGCCCCAGGCCCAAGCTTCGTGATCATCAAGTTTACAGATGACCGCGACGTCGCTGTACTGTTCGAACAATCGCCGGCACGCTGCCAGGACGTCGAAGGCAGCCTCCGAGCGGTACATGACGACGTCGTCCTCGAACACGATCACATACCGCGGGCCCGCGTCGAAGAGCCTGCGATGGCCGTTGTTCGACGGATCGCCGCTGGCGACGAACCGCGACCGTCGGCGTACCCGGATCTCGTCGATGTCCCCGAACTCCTCCCGCTGGACCACCTCTCCTGCCACGTCTCGACTTGTTCCGTCGCAATGCAGAACCACTTCGTAGGTCTCCGCGGTCGAGCCGGTCAGCGCGGCGACGCACCGCGGCAGGGTGAGGCCCAGGAGGTCAATGTTCTGATTGAACAGACATGTGACGCGGAACGTCGCTTCGCGCATAGCCTGTTCCCCGCCGTGTAGTTCCGCCACGTGTCTGACCTCCTGAGCGCCTGGGCCTAGTCCATGGCCCATTCCGTAGTTCCGCTCAAGATAGAACTCTGATGTACCCGGCTGCGAACTTCGGATGCGGACAGTTTTCCTCTTCTAACTGTCCGCATCCGCCCTGTAGGCCTGGATGATCGGCGGACCTAGGGTGAATCAGAGTTCCGAGGATCCCTTCCTGCGCTATCTGCAGCGACCGCATCTTTGTGATGATCACGAAGGGCCGTCGATCGTGCCGAACGCCTCACACGGAGTTTCAGATGATCACCTCGTCAACGTACCGAGAACACGTGGCCCCCCAGCGTGATCTTCTCGCTGCCTTTTCCTCCTTTGACCACAGGACTACCGGTGACCTGCCCGACGTCGAGGTGGCCCTAGCGTTTCGCCGGCTCCTGACGCGCCTGTGCAGTCTGATGTTCCTGCACGGGCCTTCCGCACCGGGCCGATTCCTGGCGGCCGCCGACGCCGGTGGCGACCTGGTCGCAACCACGAGCGCATTCCTCGAGCACGGGGCCCCCGCTCCGGACCTGGGCCAGGGCCCGTCCGAACTGCAACAGGAACTCGTGCACTTCTCCCGCATCGTCGACATCGGAACGGCGGGCTTCGACGATGCGAGAGCAGTACGCGCCCTGCGTCGGCTGCGCAACTCCGACCGGCTTCCCGAGCGGCTGAAAGTCACCTCGGAGCTGATGATCGTCACCCGGTCGCGCATGCTCCAGCGCGGTAAGGACCTGGACGTGCCGCAACTGCGTCCTGACGACACCACCGCCGAGGACATCGACGGCCATACCACGGTGTTCATCGGCCAGGTCGACCCTCACTACCTGCTGGTTATCGCAGGCCCGCGGCGCCGGGAACGGCGGCAGATGGGTTTCTGGTTCCGGGCCCTGACCGCCTACCTGACTCCGGCGGAAGCCGCCATCGCGCTGTGGGCGCACATCGAGGAGCACGCCACGGCCGGCTGGTGCGAACTGGCGCTCGTCGAGCACCGACCGGGCGGAAAGGTCGGGACACTGGTCTGGGAATGGTCACGTCCCGAGGTCGACTTGGCGTCCGAGACGTGGCCGCACGTGCGCCTTCCGCAACTGCGCCACGACACCCATGCCACGCTCATGACTCGGTGCGGACTGAACGTCACGGCCTCCGGCGACCTGGTGCATGTCGGCGGCGCCGCTGACGGCACGCGCACTGTGACGCTCTACCCGATCGTGAGCAAGCGATCTGACCCTGCCGACCTGGCCGAGCGCGCATGTCACCTGCTGACAGACCTCCAGGGACCGCCCATGCTCTCCCTCGAATGCGGGCACATCCACCTGGACCGCACGCTCGACGTCGACCAGGACACCGGTGTGCTCATCGGGGCCGCAGCCTTTCGCCTTCTCGCTGCCCGCCAGCCGACGCCTCCAGCGATCACGCCGATGCTGGACGACGACCACGTGCTGATCAAACTCCGGCCTCGGGACTACGCCGCCTTCCTCGCCCAACGCCTGCCGCAGGCCGCCTCACATGTGATCGTCGAGTCCAGCCCGATCGTGCGGGCGATCGTCACAGCGGTGTACGCGCGGCTCTTCGATTGCGGACTGGAACCCGACCTGCGCGAACGCGGCGGCAACCTGTTCCTGCAGATGGACCAAGGGTGGTACTGCGAATTGTTTGAGGACATTGCCGGGACCATGGCCACCGGCTGCATCCTGTTTGAGACCGCCCTTCTCATCTACCGGACAGCGCCAGAACGGTTCACCGCTTACTTCACCGCCAGGTTCCATCTGGACACCCCAGTGCATGACACCGCGTGCGCCATCCTCGACCAGGACGGCGACCACGACACCATCATGGCGCAGCTGACGGGCTACTATGCCCAGTTCAGCGACGTCACCGATCCCCGCCGACCCGATAAAGACATTCTCGCCCTGGTCAACGCGGTCCTGACCGAAACCGGAACAGGCGTGTGCCACCTCAATGTCCTGGAGGACTACTACGAAGTCCAACAGCACAAAGTCCGCGCCCTGCTGATGGCACTGCACCTTCCCTTCCGGCTGGCCACCATCCACTTCAATGCGACCACCGGGCGCGTGGTGCTTGATGCCTGAACGCGGCACCTTGCTCATAGCCGGCGCCAGCGGCACGGTCGGGACCGCTCTCCTACGCCAGCTCCTTCCCCTCTGGGCCGGCCCCGTCATCGCAGTCGGCCGGCGCCCACCCGCCCTCCGCGTCACCGAATTCCTCTGCACGGACCTCGGCCATCAGAGCGACCTCGGCGCTGCGTGCGAACGCATCCGCGCCAGCTCCGCCAAGCCGATCAGCGCTGTAGTGCTCGCAGCCGGCATCGACAATCGCTCCACGATCATGACTTTCGAGCCGGGCGACATGGAAAATTGTTTCCGCATCAACGCCACCTCGCAGCTATACCTCCTGGCCTCGGCCGTCGACGCTCGAACACCGATACGGGTGGTCGCCATCTCCAGCGATGTAGTTGGAAAGCCCACTCCTGGCACCATGATTTACGGTGCCAGCAAAGCCGCGCTCGAAGAGGGGATCCGCCACGCCACCGTCGATCACCCCCACGGTTCACTGACCGCCCTGCTCGTGCGGCTTCCGTACATCGGTGTACCGATGGGACAGCCGACCCCAACCATCGCCGACAGCGAACCTCTAGCCGGTGCCGCCACGTCCATCGTCGAGTTCTTGACCGTTGCGACAGTGAGCCAGCAGATCCGGACATGGCCCGATGCATGACTTCACCCTCAGCGGATCCGGCCAGCGGCCTGCGACCACCGCACTCTCCCTCGGGCGAGCCCTCCTGGGCGCTGTTCGCCCGACAGCGCCCATACATCTGGACGGTGACGACCGCGTAGCGCTCGCAGCCATCGCAGCATGGGCCCTCGCCGAAGGACACCGCGTGGTCACCGCCGCCGGCAACGGGCTCACCCATGTCGGCGGCATGAGGATCACCGCGGACCGCGCCAGACGGCCACAGGTGACTCATTCGGAACCAACAGCCCGTGAGCCCGCAGTGCAGCCCTGGGACGTGGCCTTCTACACGTCAGGAAGCACCGGAACGCCGCGCCTGTTCGGATTCGCAACACACCACCTCGACATCGCCGCCGCGTGGTACGCATCGATCTACCAGGCGACGACTAGCAGCGTGATCATCACGCACCTACCGCCGGGATACAACTTCACGTTCGTCGCCGGCCTCTACCTTGCGGCGACACTCGGCGCCCGCCTTCACCTGGCCGACACCGCCGAGGAAGTATTCACCACCGCCCACAGACTCGCCGCCGCCCATGACCGATGCATCATCCTGGCGAACCCCGTCCTGCTGGAACAACCCCCTGCATTCGATCTGCCCGACAACTGTTTGATCGACACCGGCGGCGCCCCGCTGTCCACGACGGCCATCGCCCACTATCGGTCCACTGTCGCCGACATCCGCGAAGGCTACGGCCTCACCGAAACCTGCTCCTTGACCCATTTCGACACCGAGGCGACCACCGCCTCCCTCGGAACCGTCGGCACACCGATGACCGACGTCAGCACGAGAATCGCGTGGATCTGCAATAAACCACGGATCGCCCTGCGCACCCCCGCACTCGGCATAGCCCTGACCAGAGAACCAGTCGATATGGTCCCCGAGGAACTGCTGACTGGGGATCTCGGCAACCTCGACGCCGACGGTCGGTTGCGCCTGCTCGGCCGTCACGATGACCACACGGTGGCAGGACTATGGCCCCGAGACATCCTCGACCACATCGGAGAAACCCTCGGAACCCGCAGTGCTCTGGTCAGGCACGAAAGCCCCGACCACGTGACCATCCGCCTATCCGGAACCGCAGACGATCGACTCGTCGACACCGTGCGGACTGCAACGTCGCAGATCATCGGCTACCACCCTGGCCATGTCACCGTAGACACGGCCTGCACCCTTCTTCACTCCTACAAGCTTCCCCGCCCCAAGACCGCACCATAACCGGACGGAGTACCTCATGGTCGAATCCATGTACGCCAAAGTCGGCCTCTACGACGAGATCCTCCCGCCGTATATCTTCGACGGGCAGTCCGACGAGGAACTACTCGCCACCGAGCTCGCGGCACTAGATAGGCGCGGGGCCGCTGGGACGAAGGCGCTGGAACTCGGCTGCGGCACCGGTCGCATGACCACTGTGCTGCGCCGCCACGCTCCGAGGCTGATCTGTATTGACAACAGCGAGGCGATGCTCACCGTATTCCGCCAACGCCACCCTGACCTCCACGTCAAATGCATCGACGCCCGAACCCACGTATCGGATTCCATCGAAACCTTCGACTTGGTCACAGCCTTCTGGAGCCTGAACTACCCACTGCTGTCCTGCTTCGAGTCGCACAATGGGACAGAGATCCGGCAGCTTGATCCCGACGAAGGACTCCACAACGCCAGGGCATTCCTCCGAGCCCTGCTCGAACGTGTTGGTCCTGCCGGAAATCTGCTGGTGTTCTTCTTCGATGACGAATCGCCCGAGCAACAACTGGTCACCCGCCTATGGGAGCGAATCGCGCCTTTTCCCGGCACCGGCCGCGGCTTCACCCGCATCCTCCTGCTGGACTATCTCATGGACCTGCAGGATCAAGGCGAGGGCAGCGTCACCCACCGACACCTGCTCGGACACGCTCACGCCGATTCATTGAGGAGTGCGAGACGGTTTGTGCTGGAGGGGCATCTGCGCAGCTTTCCCGGGCTTGCGGACCACCCTGACGTCCTCAACGAGGTGGACCAGTTCCTCAATAAATATCGCAACAGCAACGGAACCGTCGATATCCCCGCAGGGCTACACATCGTTCGCTTTGCCAGGAACTGCAGGTAAGACGTCAGCGATAGGCCGGTTGCGGCAAATGGAATCACAGCTGCGGGGGCCACAGCGTTTCGTCGCAGTGGTTGGGACCTTGCTGGCATGGTCGCATGGCGTTCAGTGCGGCCAGCGGAGTGTTGGAACGGCCTGGCAATGAACGTGTGGGCTTCGCTTCCGGCGCGGGGGGCATGCGAACCGCATCTTGCCGACAGCAGGTGGTGCGGTGATCGACAAGCGGAGCCAACTCGGACCAGATCAACGATCCGGTCTCGGTGACGTCCGAGCTGTCACCTGGTGGTGTTACCGCGTGATCTGATTCGTGGAGGCTGCCTTATCTCTTACCGCCCCGGCCCCCGACGCGGAGGCCGTAGTCGGTTTCATGGCCAATCGGCTCCCGATGCCACCGCGAGGCGCGTACGCCCGAGTCTGTGGCAAGGGGGCGAGAACGAAGTAGAAGTACTTGCCAACAGCTTTGTACTTGATGCCCCAGCGTGCGGCCAAGGCGTCGACCAGTTCCAGGCCGCGGCCGTTCTCCAGCAGCTTTTCAGGTGCAGCGTGATGGGGACCGAGGCGGTTGCTGCGTGTCTGGTCGGGATCGTGGACTGCGATGTACAGGCTTGCGCCGATCTTGCGGACCACTATGAGGATCTTCTGGTTGGCGGCCGCGTCCGGCAGGATAGCGTGGAGCAGCACATTAGTCACCAACTCGCTCAGCAGCAGAACAGCGGTGTCGTGGTCCACGGGGCTGTTCCAGTCCTCGAGAATCGCCTGCATCAGATGCCGGGCTGTTTTAACGGACGCAGCATTCGCGGTGACCTCGAATCTGGTGTGACACCTGGTCGCCATCACCGCACCATCCCGGCGTCGGGCAGGGCTGTGGTCCGCTGCATATCGGCCGATCCCATCAATCGCGATACCCCAGCCGGGCGCCAACTTATGGCGGCGCAGCCGACGGTCTCGACGTGGCACAGGCCGCGGACGGAGAAGGAGGTGAGGTGGTTCATGGAGGTGGTCGGTGCGGAACGAAGCGGCATCGTGGACATGGCGGGGCTTTCGGGTCGAGGCCAGTGAGCCTAGGCTGTCGGCTCCTAACCATTACCGCAGCTCAGTCCCGCATGGTCGATAGCGATGATGCGGACATGCACTTTGTCCGCACAGGGTATTAACATCGGTGCGATCAGCCGAGGGTGACGGTAGAGTGACCCATCGGATACTGCGCAAGCTCATGGTGACAGGACGGGGGCGCGATGCCTTTTCAAGCGCGGCAGCTCGAACCGGCCGGGTCAGCCCAAGCACGCCTGGGCGCGCAGCTGCGCAGGCTTCGCGACGATCGCAGCCTGAGCCAAGTGCGGCTGGGCGCGGCAATCAATTACTCTCCCGATCACATCCGGCGGGTGGAAGCGGCGGAGAGGTTCCCGACGCGGCCGTTCATCGACGCCTGCGACAGGGCTCTGGATGCTGGAGGCGCCTTGGTCCAGTTGTGGCCAGCTGCCGACCTGGAGCGGCGCCGTGCTGGCGGGCGACGGGGTTCGGTGGGTTCAGTGGCCGGACCGAGATTTGATCCGGGTAGGTCGAATTTCATGATTGAGCAGTGGGCGGCGCAGCGCTTGGCTGGTTCGTCTCCCAACGGTAGCCATAGCCAATTACGGGTGACCGGGGAGGAGGTGATGGTCGCACAGGACATGCTGGAGATGTTCCGCAGGCTCGACCATACTCATGGCGCGGGCCAGTTCGCCACTCACCTGACGGCCTATGTGGACACCGAAGTGGCGTCGCTCCTGGCGCGGCCGGTGGCCGACGGGACGGTCGCCGCCGGGCGGGGCCGCGTGGCCGCCGGTTTCTTCGAGCTCGCAGGATACCAAGCTGTGGATTCCGGGCGCCCCGGTTGGGCACAGACGTATTACGGCCGGGCCCTGGCCCTTACCGGCCAGGCCGCAGACCGCGGATACGGGGGTTACCTGGTCGCCGCGAACCTCGCCCACTTGGCCCTGCACTGCGGCCAGCCGACTATCGCCCTGAGCTGGGCGCAGACCGGCCTGGGCGGAGCCGGTACGGCAGCGAGCCCCGGCACGCGGGCTGCGATCACCGCGGTCGCAGCTCGGGCGTATGCCCGCCTGGGAGCAGAGCGGGAGACTACTGCGATGCTCACGCAGGCCGAAACATTGCTTGACGCGGCTGTACCTGCGGACGAGCCGTCGTGGATCGCGTACTTCAACCGAGGGTATCTGGCTGATGAGATGGCGCACTGCTTCCATGACCTGGGTCGGCCGCCAGCCGCGCGCCGGCAGGTCGCCGAGGCCCTCGATGGTGTCGGGTCCACCCATGTGCGCCGCCTGGCGATTGACGCGGCGCTGCTCGCGTCGACGTGGTTGCGCTCCGGGGATCTGGAGCAGGCGTGTCTCGTCGGCCGTGACGCTGTCGGGTATGCGGCGCGTACGTCCTCTGGCCGGTGCATCGAGCGCGTGGCCCAGTTGGTGACTGACTTAGCTCCCTTCGCCAGCACGCGCGTTGTCGCGGAGTTCGAGGATTTCGTTGGAGCAGTGTTGCCCGCGGCAACCCGTTTGGTTAGTCCGTCGGCGGCGTGAACCGGGCGTAGAAGTCGGCCTCGGCGGTCAGCGCGGCTTCCCGGCAGCGTGGGTCGGACAGGTAGTGGTCGGCGCCGTCGAGGAAGAGCACCTCGTGGTCGGCCTGGCGTGCATCGAGTCGAGCGGCCAGCGCCTGCGCATCCTGGAAGGGGGCGATGGCGTCGTCGGTACCGTGGATCAACAGCACGGGAATGCGGATGTCCTCGGCACGTACCGCGCCGGCCGGGCCGGCCAGGATCGCGGCGTGCGGGCGTTGGAAGCGCGGAGCCGTGGCGGTCCAGCGATGCGGATCGATGATGGCGGAGGCGGCGGTGGCCGCGGCGAACGGGCCGGTCAGGCAGGCGGCTTTAAGGGCGGTATAGCCGCCGGCGCTGGACCCGGAGATGAAGATGGCACCGGGCATAGCGAGCCCGTCGGCCAGCAGCTGCGTGGCGACGGCAGCGCAGTCGTGCGAATCGTACTGACCCCAGTGCTGGTGCAGGGACTGGCGAAACGCCCGGCCCTGACCAGTGCTGCCGCGGTAGGCGACGTCCGCGACAGCGTAGCCGCGGCTGGTGAAGAACTCCGCGGTCCAGTCCAACCGCATCGGCACATCATCGGTGGGACCCGGATGGGCTCGCACCAGCACGGGCATCGGGCGCCGTCCGGTGTCCCGGGGAAGGCGGAGAAGGTAGCGGATGCCGTGCTGGCCGGTTGCCGTCTCGCGCACCTGCATCACGGAAGGTGAGGGTGCGGGCTCGGGGGTTCGCGTTTTCCCCAGTGCTGTGGTTGTGGCGAGCTGAGGCTCGGCGAGGTTGATCAGCTGCACGGACGGGGCGGCGTGCGGGGATGAACCGATCACGGCCAGGCGGTCGTGGGCGACGGCGAGGTACGGCTTGATCGAGGTCAGGTCCGTGAGAAGGTCAGTCGCCTGCCCGCCAGCGTCGACGATGACCAGACGGGTGCGGAAGGTGTCGTGGACGGTCAGAGCGATCTTGCCGTTTGGAAGGAATGCGAACGACCGATATCCACCCTCCCAGGGCGCCGGGGCGCAGTCGCGGTCGATGGCGAACACCCGGCGCGTACCGTCCGGATCCCAGCGGTAGAGGTTCCACCATCCGGTCTTGTCCGACAGGAAGTACAGCCCGCCGTCCGGACCCCATTGCGGCTGGGTGACCGCCTCCTGGGCGCTTCCGGCGACCACTGACCCACCGCCCTGGTGATGCAGCGTGGTAAAGCTGGCCACGCGCACGGTGGACGAGTCCCACGGCATCCGGTCCGCATCCCACTGCACGTACGCCAACATCACGCCCTGCACAGTCGGCTCGCTGAGGAACCCGGCCGACTCGACCAGGACACGCACGTCACCATCCGGGGTGAGCTCGACGATCTGGTCACCGTCCGGGTGGGCTTCGCGCACTGCCAGCACCGTGTGCCCGATCGCGTGCAGATCGCCGTAAACCAATCCGTCGCCGCCGGCTACCCGGCGGACCGTGCCGTCCGGGGTCAGCAAGCGCACCGAGCTGTCGTTGGCGTCCACTACCCAGGTGCCGTGATCGGACACCGCGTAGGAGCCGCCGCCGTAGGCGTGCAACCAGCCGCCCAGCTCAAGGTCTGGCGGGGTGGCCGTGCTTGGTCGCCTGGTGCCATCCCACGTGAAAAGGCGCGTGGCCCCAGCCAGATCAGGATCGGATTGGAGCCACCACAGGCGGCCGGAGGCCGCCGTGAGTTCGTCGCAAGAGGTTTTGCGGCAAGCCACCCAACTGGCGTCGATCGGACCGGTCCGTGCCTGCGTCATAGCTCCTCGTTCCGCGCTGGACTGACCGCCTTGATGTTGCTCAGCCTTGCAGGTTTCCGGGGACACCAGCAACCGGCCCGAGCGCGCCGGCACTGTCGATGATCCGGGGATCTGCTCGGCTCTCGCTAAGTGTGGCGGGGCTTCGGCGTATCTCGCGCGCATGCGGACAGGCGGCCTGTCCGCATGGAAGTCATTGCTCTGCGGTGCCGTAGTGCGCCTGAATGGTGACCGTCAGTCCAACCCGAGTCGGTCAACGTACGTGGATGGGGGCAAGAAACGATGGCGGGCGGTTTCATCTGGGACCCGGTCGGATCCGATGGTGCACTCTCGCGGGCGTGCCTGGATGTGCAGGCCGGCAGGTTCAGTCGCGCGTCGGAGGTTCTCGCCGAGTGCACGCAGGATTTCGGGCTGCGGGCGCACCGTTCCGCGGTCCTGGCGTCCGCAGCAGCTGGCTCGGACGTGGTGGAGCGCTTCATGGCGGAGGAGGGGACGGTGGACGGGCTGCTGTGGTACGCGAGGGTCGCAGTGGTCCGGGCGCTGCGGGCGGCGGACGGCGGCGACGAGCGGGCACAGGATTTGACTGCGCTGGCCGCGCGGGCGTGTGTGGCCGCCGCGGACGCGGCCCCGGGGGATCCGACGCCGTGGACGGCAATGTTGGCTCTGGCCCGGCTCGGGCACAGCGCGGTGCCGGGCCCGGAGGGGGTGGATGCGAAGGGTCCGTGGGATCTGGCCGAGCAGGCGCAGCGGCGTGATCCGTGGAACCGGGAGGCGCATTTGCGGCTGCTGGCCTGTTTCTATCCGCGCCATGGCGGGTCGGGAGCAGCGATGTGGGAGGTGGCGGACTGGGCCTCGCGCACCGCCCCGGAGAACAGCGCCGTGCGGCTGCTGCCGTTGTGGGCCTACGCCGAGCATTACCGTTCGCGGTCCGGGGCCCAGGCGGTGAACGCCGACCGGCAGTGGTCCACGGAATTCGCCGAGTACCGGGCGATGAACCTGTATGACGGGTGGTTCCTGCCCACCCAGCGCTCCGCGTACTACCAGCAGTACGTGCCGGTGGCCGACTACTCTCTGCTGGCCCACGCGCTCTACGCGCACGGCCGGCGCCGACGGGAGGCCTCGGTGGTGCTCCACGCCATGGGCCCGTATGCGAGCTCGTACCCGTGGTCGCTGTTCGGCGATCCGGCGCAGCAGCTGGTCCGGGCCCGGGCCACGTGCGGACTGATTCCGCCCTAGACCGCGCGGTGGCGGCCGCAACCGGGCCCGTGCCGGGTCGCGGCCGGCCGCCGCCGCGCACGATACGCACCACCTGTTCCCTCAGCACAGTGACTACTCGCTGCTCGTTTTTCTTCTGTGGAGGTTTGCTTCGATGGCGCACAATCTGGGCACGACAGAGCGATCCAGCCGGTCCGGCGGCGGCTCGGTTCTCGACGATGACGCGGAGCTTCGCCGCCTGGGCTACCCCCGGGTGCTCTCGCGCCGGATGAGTCCGTTCGCGAATTTCGGCGTCGCCTTCAGCGTGATATC
Organism: Actinocrinis sp.; assembly: GCA_035943635.1. GTDB lineage: Bacteria > Actinomycetota > Actinomycetes > Streptomycetales > Catenulisporaceae > DASZBX01. The sequence continues at coordinate 56,482 of DASZBX010000080.1, forward strand.
GGTGCCGACCGGGTTGATGGTCCTGTACGGGTACAGCATGAACACCGGCGGCCCGATGGTGCTCTCCTGGGGCTGGCTGCTGGTCGGGCTGTCCAGCCTCCTGGTGGGCTTGGGGATGGCGGAGATCTGCTCGGCGTACCCGACTTGCGGGGCGCTCTACTTCTGGTCCGCGCGCCTGGCCAAGCGGCACCAGGGGGCGTGGGCGTGGCAGACCGGGATCTTGAACCTGACCGGTCAGGTGGCGGTGACCGCGTCGGCGACCTACGGCACCGCGGTCTTCCTGGGCGGGTTCACCGCGCTGGCGTGGGGCTGGGTGCCCACCACGCGTGAGACGTTCGGGTTGTTCATCGGCCTGCTGGTGGTCTGCGGGCTGCTGAACACGTTCAAGGTGGGCATCGTGGCGACCCTGACCAAGATCAGTGTGTGGTGGAACATCGGTGCGGTCGCCCTGATCTGCGGCGTGTTGGCGATCGTGCCCACACACCACGAGTCGGCGTCGTTCGTCTTCGGCCACTACGTGAACAACACAGGGTTCCACTGGCCGTTGTACGTCGGTGCGATCGGGCTGCTCACGGCGCAGTGGACGATCCTTGGGTTCGACGGGGCGGGACACATGGTCGAGGAGACCACGGGCGCGGCGATCTCGGCGCCGCGCGGCATCGTGCGCTCGATCATCGTGGCCATCGTCGCCGGGTACGCCCTGATCATGGCCGTCACTTTCGCGATCCAGCCGGGCCACTACACCGGGGAGGCCGGCGGCGGCATCGCGACGATCTTCCAGGACGCCCTGGCCAACACCACCTTGTCCGAGATACTGCTCGCCGCGATCCTCGGGGCCCAGTTCTTCTGCTGCATGTCCTCGGTCACCGCGAACTCCAGGATGATCTTCGCGTTCTGCGGGCGGGACTCGGCGATGCCGGGCGCGAGCCTGTGGCGCACGGTGCGCAAGGGCACGCACACCCCGGTGGCCGCGGTGTGGCTGGCCATCGCCCTGGCGTTCGTCCTGACCACCCCGGCCTACTGGAACACCGTGGCGTTCGACGCCGTGGCCTCGGTCTCCACGATCGCCCTGTACCTGGCCTACGGCATCCCGGTGTTCCTGCGCCTGCGTCAGGGGGAGAACTTCGAGCCCGGCCCGTGGACCCTGGGCCGCTGGTCCAAGCCGGTCGGGATCCTGGCCACGGTGTGGGTGGTGGGGATCTCGATCGTGTTCGTGCTGCCGGAGACCGACCAGATCACCCGCGACTCGTTCAACTACGCCGGGGTCGTGCTGCTGGTCGTGTTGGCGGCCTCCACCCTGTGGTGGTTTTCCTCCGCCCGCCGCCGGTTCCGCGGCCCGGTCAACTACGGCACCGCGCAGGAGCTGGCGCAGTGGGAATCGGAACTGGCATGATGGCGACCGTCATGGCGATCGACCAGGACGGCGCCGGGGTCAAAGCCCTCATCGTCGGATCGACGGGCAAGCTCCTGGCGAAGGCAGGCACCCTGCTGCGCGTGCACCGGCCTGGCGAGGGTGTGGCCGAGGTGGATCCCGAGGACCTGTGGCACGGCGTCCTGGACGTGGCGGGCAAGGCGATGGCGCAGGCCGGGCGCCCCATCGACGCGGTGGCGGTGACCTGTGACGGGCAGAGCGTGCTGAGGCTGGACCGGGCGACCGGGCGGGCCCTGAGCGCGATCGTGCTCGGCCAGGACCGGCGCGCCGACGCGCTGCGCCCGGACCTGCACGCGCACCGCGAGCAGATCGAGCACGTGACCGGGACGGGCCTGGATCCGTCTCGTAGCGCCTGGAGGATGGCGTGGCTGACCCGACACCACCCGGGCGAAGGGGTGGTGGCCACGGTCGACGCCTGGCTCGCCGTCAGACTGACCGGCCGGTTCGTCACGGACGCGGCCACCGCCGGCCGCAGCCAGCTGGCGGCCCTGGACACCGGGTGCTGGGACCCGGGCCTGGCCGGTGCCTTCGGCCTGGACAACGGTAACCTGCCGGAGATCGTGGCCTGCGACGAGATCATCGGGACCACCGACGCGTTCGGCACCGGCCCGGTCCCTGTGGCCGCGCTCCTGAGTCGCCACGGCGCCGCGCTGCTGGCGCACCACTGCCTGGCCGTCGGTCAGGCGGCGTGCACGTACGGGTCCGGGGCGCTGCTCGCCGCTCAGATCGGGGACACGCCGGCGCGCTCGGGCGCCGGCCTAGACACCTCGATCGCCTGGCGCCTGGGCGGGGTCAGCGCCTATGCCGGCGAAGGGCAGCTGCCTGCGGCCGGTTCCGCACTGACGTGGCTGGTGCGCGCCGGGTTGCTGCACCGGGCGGCGGATCTGGACGACGCCGCCCTGCCCGATCCCGGGCTCTTGGTCGCGGTCCCCGCCCTGGCCGGGCTCGGCGCTCCGTGGCACCGGCCGGACGCCACCGGGCTGCTGGCCGGCTGGACCCAGGAGACCAGGCCCGCGCACCTGGTGTCCGCGGTGGTCTACGGCATCGCCGCAATGGTCGCGGAACTCGCGGACCTGGCCAGTTTCGAAGCCGCCGTGCCGCTGACCGAGCTGCGGGCCGGCGGAGCACTGTCCAGGACCGGGGCGCTGATGCAGGCCCAAGCCGACCTCCTGCAGATCCCGGTCACGGCCCGGCACGGCGCCCACGAGGCGGCGTTGGGGGCGGTGGCCGCAGCCCGCCTGGCCCTGGACGACACGCTCACCGTGCAGGACGCGCTCGTCGCCGGCCGCGGCGCCACGGTGTACCGCCCGCGCTGGAGTCCCACCCGGGCCGCACAGTACCGCAGCAGCTGGCGTGCAAGCCTGCACGGCGGTTTGGACACCGCACCAGATCCGCCGCCCGCAGGCGGACCGGCGTGTACCCCGGACCATGGTCGCGCTCATGCGACCGAGCCCCCCAGCGCGAACTCGACACCGCACACCGCGCCCTAAGGAGTCGGCGATGCCGCACCTGAAACGAGCCCACCTCCATGCCGCGGCCGCCGTGTGCCCGGGATTTATTCCGCTCGACCTGTACCCCAACCCCGGGGGCATGGTCCTGATCACGGGAACCACCCCCGCTGGCCCGGCGCTGGCGAAATTCCCGGCCGACGAGAACGACGACCACGTCGTGCGGCTACGCCGGGAAATCGCGGCCTACACCCTGCTCGCCGAGACCTGTGCCCCCGTCCCCGTTCCCCGTCTGCTCGGCGCGGACCCCGCCCTGGGGGTCCTGGTCCTGGAACGCATAGACGGCAGAGCACTGGTCGAAGCGCGACGCGGGGACGCCCGCAGCGTCGAAGTGCAGATCGACGCGCTCCTGGCCGCGCTCGCGACGCTGGCCTCCTGGCACGGCCCGCGCGCCGGGCTCGGAGTAGAGAGCGACTACGTGCGGGACCTGACTGTCGCTGGAGGACTGGGGCTGGTGTCCGCGGGCGAGGCCCGGATCGTGGGAGCACTGCTGGAGGACGTCGGCGAGCACTCCTGCTATTCCCACGGCGCAGTCTGGGGGACGCACCTGCTAGTCCAGCCGGACGGCAGCCCTGTGCTGATCGGTTGGGGGCGCGCGGGGATGAGGCTGCCCGGGGCTGACTATGCCTCGGCCTGGTGCGCTTTGGCGGCCGTGCCCGCCGCGCGCGCGCGGATCGAGCAGGCCGTGGCCGCCTCTAGCCCGCAGATCCGCGCCGGGTTCGCTGCCGCCCGCTCCTTGGAGGTGGCGCGCATCATTCTCCAGGTGCTCCAGAAGCCGGCCGGGTCCGCGCGTGAAGCGGCGCTGGAGAACCTGTCGAAGGACGCGCGGGCCTCCCGACGAGATCTCTATGCCCTGGCATGACCGCACGCCCGACGGCGCCCTGTTGCCGACCACGATTAGGCGACGGCACCTCGGGATCGCCACAGCGCGACGGAAGGAGGAATCAGCCTCTGCCAACCTGCTCGCCCGCCGATCGCCAGCATCGACGAGCCGCACTGGCACTGGGGCACTGCGGCCGTTGAGTGGCTAGGACCGGCACCGGTACGTGCCAATCACCGATGCTGCCCGACGTGCCTGGCTCGATCCCGCAGCCGCAGCACACGGATACCAGTGGCTGCGCGTTGCACCGCCCACCACCGGCGGCCGCTTCCCGCCTGTCACCGACCCGTTCCGCCGACCGCCTTGAGGAAGGAGTGCCACTGTGACCGACGAACCGAGCCCTTGCCTGCTGGTGGATGACACGCTCGATCTGGGTTTGGACGTAGCCGCCCCGGCTCGCGTCTACGACTACCTCCTGGGCGGGCGCACCCATTTCACCGCGGACCGGGAGTTCGTGGGCCACCTGGCGGCGGCCTTCCCCGGAGTGTTCCGCGCGGCGCACGCCAACCGCGCGTTCGCCCGCCGCGCCACCGGCTACCTCGCCGCGCGCGGGCTGCGCCAATTCCTGGAGGTCGGCGCCGGGATTCCCCACGCCCCGAACCTGCACGAGATAGCCCGGGCCGCAGGCCCCGATGCGCGCGTCGTGTATGTCGACCACGACCCGGTCGTGATCACCTATGTGCACGCACTGCTGTGCACCGGTTCCCGCGGCCAGATCGCCTGCCTGCAGGCCGACCTGACCGACCCGGACGCGATCCTTCGCTCCCCGGTCGTGCGCACCACCCTGGACCTTGCCCGGCCGGTCGCCCTGGGACTGACGGGGATCTTGCACGGCCTCTCCGATGATCAGCGGGCCCGGCAGATCGTGGCCACCCTGACCGGCGCGCTGGCACCCGGCAGCGCCCTGATGCTTTCCCACCCGACCGGTGACCTCGACGCCGGGGCACTGACAGCCGCCGCCGAGGTCTACCGCGCCGCCGGCATCCCGGTCCGGCTGCGCACTCGCGCTCAGGTCGAGCAGTTCTTTGACGGGTGGGATCTGGTCGCGCCGGGCGTGTGCCGGACCGGCTGCTGGGCCCGGGAGAGACCGCGATGGCCGGGCGGGGCGTGGCGCGGCTGGGTGCCGTCGTTCAGGCGCTGCCGGTGTTCGGACGACGGGGCCGCAGCCTACGCCGGTGTGGCGTTCAAAACGGCTAAGGCGCCGGACCGCGGGGCCCGCGGCCGGCTGTGGCCGCCGTCCCGGTGGCGTCAGGAACGGTGCGCGGCGCGAGGCGGATCAGTGGACAGATGGGAGTAGCGCGATGTTCTCACCGGAGGAAGGAGTGGATATGCGGGGCGTGGTGGTGGCGGTGTGTGCGTCGGCCCAGGCGACCGAGGAGGCCGCAGCGGTAGAAGCCGATCTCGTAGGCCGCGGTGCGATCGTCTTGGGCCCAGCGCCCGAGGAAGTCGGGGTCGGGGATTCGCGGCACCTCGGGACGCTGGCGGGGTATGACCGGCTCCGGATCGAGATAGCCGAGCGGGTCGTGGTCGTCCATGCCGACGGGCGCGTGGACGAGGCGTGCGCCGACCAGATCAGCTACGCCCTGAGGATCGAATGCCCGGTGGACTTCCACAGCCCGGTGGTACGGATGCACCTGGCTGCGGACCTCTACGACGCGGTCACGCGCGGGGACCCAGGCCGCAAAAGTGTGGACGTGCGACTGGCCGACGCCCCACGCGAGAGCCTGGGCCCCGGAACGCTCATCACGTTCGCCCAGCGCGACCCCGGGCACGAGGGAACGCTGCTGTGCCGAGTAGCGCGGATCGACCACTTCGCCGACCGGTCGGGGCTGGTGGCCGCCGTGGATCCTGGCGCAGTGCTGCCGGGTGCGGACCGGGCCGGGTTGGCCGCACAGCTGGAGGAGATCTATCCGGGAGCCGGAGACCGGGCACATCTGGCGATCCACGTGCAGTACCTCGGGCAGGTCGACCCCCAGGCAACACGGCAGACGACCTGGGGCCGGGCTCAGGAGAAGTCCACGTGGCGCGCCGCGGTCCTAGTCACCAACCTGGATCGGGACGTGCTGCTGGTCAAAGAGGCCGGGCACTTAGACTGGCGGCTGCCCGGCCACAGCCCCGTCACCCCGGCCGATGTGAACTTGGCCGTCGTCCGGGCTCTGACCCGCGACGTGGGCCCAGCAGCCGACAAGATCTTCCCGGCGCGGCTGCTGGTGAACGATCTGCTGCGCTCTGCCCGGGGATGGGAGTTCGAACTCGTCCTAGACGGTGGCGTGGTGACTGGCGAGCAGGCCGGCGCGATCACAACCGGCCCGGTCGTCCAGGACGGGAACGAGGTCGAGTGCCGGGCGTTCGTCGCGGTCGACCAGATCGGCGCTCTGCTCGCTCCCGGGCTGGCGCGCCGGGTGACTGGCGCCCACCGTCGCCTGCTGTCCGAGAATGCGCCAGGGCGGCTGAGCCACGGATACGCACCGGGGACCCGGCCGGTGTGCACCTGGCACGAGGATGTCGCGGTACCCGACGGCGTGCCGGTCGGGAAGGTCGCACTCTTCGCGTTCGACCCCGATGATGGCCGCGTGCTCCTACACCACCACATGTACCAGCACAGATACGCCCTCCCCGCCGCCCGCCCGGAACCCGAGGAGGGCGGGCAGCTGCTGACGACGGCGACCCGGGCGGCGTACGAGCAGGCGCAGATCGTGATCGAGGACGCAATCCTGCTCGGCTACCTGTACACCCGCAACGACCCGGCCCATCCCGGCGGGCTCGTCCAGGTCTTCTACGCCGCCCCGATCGTGCGCTACGAGCAGGCCGACCCGCACCAGGACCTCAGACATGAGGTCACCTGCCCGCCGTACCGCCGGTTTCTGTGCGACCCCCGCCGCGCCGCCGACCTGCTCGATGACGGGCCCACCGGCTTCGTTCGGGCGGCCGCAGCCGCCCGTGCCGCCGCGGTCTTCCGGATCCCGGCAGGAAGCAGCGCGCCCGACGGGTACCTCGACCACGCCTACACCCCCATCCGCAGCACCGGCCGGCCCTAGCCGTCCGCCGCCGGCCACACAGCCGGGCACCGAAGCGCCCTGATCGCCGGGTCTCCGCCGCAGCCTCTTCACCCCCACGTCATCGACCACGAGCACAACTACTGATGGAAAGGCCTTTTTTGATGAGCGAGAATGCTCTGGTCCGCAGCGCCGAGGAGTGGACCAGACACCCCTCCGACCCCGCCTCGGCGCTGGCATCGGCGATGTCGGCGGTGCCGGCGCTCTGCTTCACCCCGCACCTGGCGGCCGTGGCCGCCGCGATCTGCCCGGGCGAAGCGTGTCGGCACCTTGCAGTGTTGGCGGCCATGGACCTCGTGCAACGAGACGGGGACCGCTACCACATGGCGGCCGAGCAGCCTGGCGCGGGCGCGGGCGATCCGGACGCGGCACGTCGGATCGTGGCCTGGCACCTGCATGCCGCAGACGCGGCCTTGAGCGCCATGGGCATGAACATCCGCTACCAGCCGCTGTCCGGGCCGGCGGCGCAGGAGCTGCCCGAGGCTCCGGGTGGGTTCCACGACGGGTACGGCTGGTTGTGGGCGCACCGTGAGAACCTCTTGGTCGTGCTCCGGGTCGCCGTCGATCGGGGCTGGTGCGAGCAGGGGTGGCAACTGGCCGTGATCCTGGCCGAGGTGTGCGCGCTGACCAACGACACCGTTCGGTGGTCGCAGGTGATCGAGCTCGGGAGTCAGGCCGCGGTGAAGGCCGGGTCGGCGGCCGGTGAGGCGATGATGCTCGCTACGCACGGGAAACTGTTCGCCCAGCAGGGTTTCACCATCCTGGCCGAGAGTCTCCAGCGTCAGGCGCTGTCGCTGCGCGAGCACCTCGACGATCGGCCCGGCCTGGTGCGCTCGTATATCGCCCTGGGTCTGGTGCGTCGGCGGCAAGGTGAAATCTCGCAGGCCCAGGACATGTTCGAGGCGGCCGAGGACCTGGCACGGCAGATCGACGATCCGGCCATGGTGGCGGTCACCGCCCTTCACCAGGCCGGCGTGTTCATAGAACTCGGCTCCTTCACCGAGGCCGAAGAGCTGATCTGTCAGAGCCGGGCCTTCCTGCACGGGCGCGCGCCCCTGTACGCGGCGAGCGCGGCATCGACCCTGTCCTGGGCCCTGCGCGGGCAGGGCCGACTGGTGGAGGCACTGGAGGTGTGCACGGTCGCCGTGGCCGAGAGCGCCTCCCTGCCGGCGCCCGTGTTCCTGGCCGGCGCACTGACCGAGCACGCCCGCGTCCTGTTCGCGGCAGGGCGCACCGGTCAGGCCCTGACCGTGGCGCGCGAGGCCGCCGCGCTCTACCGGGGCTTAGGCGATCGGCAGCGCTACGCGATCCTGTTGGACCTGGGAGCGCGCTTGCACGAGGACCTGGGCCAGGACGAGCAGGCCAGAGTGTTGACCGTGCACGCCGCGACGCTGCGCGTGCAGCTGCACGCCGAGGACAGAACCCCGGCGCTAACCCCCACCACCGATCCCCGCCACTAGACCGGAGTACCCGCATGCTGATCACCACCATCGTCCAGAGCTTGCTGCCGCCCAAGCCCGGCGCACCGGACCCGTGGCCTCAAGTCGTTCAGCGCTTCGAAAACAGCGGTCTGACTCCCGATTTCGTGCTGCTCAACGAATGCCTGGACTGGGCCGCGGACGATGACCGGCTGCTGCGCCGGGCCAGGAAGGACCTGGGGCTCTCCAGCCTGCCGCTGGCGGTGTCCGCCTCCGGACTGGCCACGGTCGTGCTGTATCGGTCCGAGACGGTCGGGCAGCCGGTGGCGTTTCGCCCGCCGACCGACAGCGACCCGGGGATCTTGCACCAGGACGCCACCGGCCGGTCCTTGCACGGCTGGAGCATCGGATGGTGGCAGGTCGGCCTGCCCCAGCCCCTGGCGGTGTGCAGTTTCAAGCTCACGCCGTTCTCCGTGGACGCCGCCCGTATCGAAGCTGCTTATGTCGCCTCGCACATCTATCGTCAGGGTGCGTATGCGCTGGGCGGCGGTGACACGAATTTCTCCCCAGCCCACCCCGACAATCCGCCGCCGGACTGGACGCGTCAATATCCGTATAATCTGGGATCGCGGGCGATTGCGGGCACGGCCCGATCCGCTCATCCGGTCGCTGACCGATCGGTCGCCCAGCAATTGGCCGACAAAGGACTGGACGACGTCGCCTGGGAGTGGGCCCGGGCGTCGGGAGACCGCTGCGTTCTGCGGCCGACGAGCGAGTTCGACCGGATCGACACCTGCCACGTCACCCCTGCGTTGACGCCCGCGATCACCGGCTACCACACCCTGACCAACCCGGACGGGGCCAGCGACCACGATGCGGTGGCGTTCACCCTGGACACCGACCTGGCCGTCACCGGCAGCGAGTTCGACTGGCGGTAAGACGCCGCCACCCCCGCGGTTGGCTGCGCCGCGGCGCAGCCAACCGCGCGATTGACCACCCCGACAACCCTCTCTCCTCTACCTAAGGACACGCTCGCTCATGCCTCCTCGCGCAGCCGCTGCGCCACCAGCGCCCGGCACCATGCCGACACCCAGTTCCCGTGGCCGGGCAGGCCGGGTCTGATGCTCTCAACGATCCTGACCGTGCCCGGCGGCGGCACACCGAACGAAGACGCCGCCGCGGCGAGCACCGACCTGCTGGTGGTGCTCGACGGACTGACCAGCCCGCCGTCGCTGGGCACCGGATGCGCCCACGGCACGCCGTGGTACGTGCGGCACCTGGCCGCGCGCCTGATCGAACGCGCCAGCGTGCGCCAGGGCGCCGGGCTAGCCGGCATCCTGGCCGAGGCGATCGACGCCGTCGGCACCGAGCACCGCGGTTGTGACCTGGCGCATCCCGGGACCCCGTCGGCTACCGTCGGCCTGCTGCGGGCCGGGGCCGACACGGTGGACTACCTCGTGCTGGCGGACTGCACAGCACTGATCGACTCTGGCGGGCACGTCGAGGCGGTCACCGACCCGCGCGCCGAACAGATGGAGCCAGGCCTGCAGTCCGCGGTCCTTACGGCCCCGCTCGCCAGCGCGCAGCGGGCCGCGGCTCTCGATGCCTGGATCACCGTGCAGCGCGGATACCGCAACCAGCCCGGCGGCTACTGGATCGCCGGGTCCGTGCCCGAGGCGGCCGACCACGCCCTGACCGGCACCAGGCCGACCGCTGAGGTCCGGTCCGCCGCGGTGATGTCAGACGGCGCCAGCCGCTACAGCGACACCTTCGCCCTGGGCGACTGGACCGAGGCCCTCGCCGCGATCGACCACAGCCCCAGCGCCGTCATCGCCCGGGTGCGCGCCTGCGAACACGAGGATGCGCAGTGCGTGCGATGGCCCCGGTTCAAGACCAGCGACGACGCGACGATCGCCTTCTGGCGCCCCGCACCGGGGCGGACCGGAACCACGACTGATGAGTAAGGACGCGGATGTGAGCACGGCCCAGAACACACAGTCTGTCACAGGGTTCGATCAGTGGTCCGCGTTGCCGGCCGCCGCCCGGGCGCTGGGCGAGCGGGTGGCAGTACACCCGGGTTCATGGATCCCGGTGGGGGCTGCCGCGGCGGCCGGCGCGATCGGGGACGGGCTGACCAGGCGTTACCTGGACGCCTTGGTCCGTGCCGGGATCCTGGAGCAGGACGACGCCGGACGCTACCGCCTGACCGCACCGGACCCGACCGCCGCGATCGACGAGGGCGCCCTGGACCGGGTGCTGTCCTGGTACCTGCATACCGCGCGCAATGCAGTTACGATCATGGGCCTTGACAGCTGGCGCGGGCCGCTGCCCGACCCGCTGCCCGGCGTGCACGCGGAGGCGTTCGCGGACTTCGCCCACGGCCGGGCATGGCTGCACACCCACCACGACGTGCTGGCCGCGGCCGGGCGCGCGGCGGCCGCCACAGGCCGCGACCAGATCGCCTGGCAGTTGCCGGCGCTCCTGCACGGCGCGCAGGCGGTCTGGCACGACGAGGCGCCCTGGGCCCTGGCCGCCCGCCTCGGCCGCCAGGCGGCCGAGCGCTGCGGGGACAAGGCTGGTCTCGCGGTCATGCTCGAAAGCGACGGCAAGAGGCTGATGCAGATCGGCGATGTGGCCGGAGCCTTGGGCGCTTTGCAGCAGGCCCTGGACCTGCGCGTAGAGACCGGGGACGAGGCGGGCCAGGTGCGATCGCTTAACGCAATCGGCCTGGCGTACCGGCACAGCGGCGAGATGGAGCGGGCCGTCCTGCAGTTCCAGGACACCCTGGATCTGGCCCGGCAGATCGGCGACGAGCAGTTCGCGACGTTCGCCCGGATGAACCTGGGCGCCGCCTTGATGCGCACCGGCCGGGCGGTCGAGGGTGAATCTCTGCTTCGGCACGCCCTGGACGACCTTGGCGGCCACGGCCAGCCGGTCTACGAGGCCAACGCGCTGGCGGATCTAGGTGAGGCGCGGCGAGTCCAGGGCGACCTGGTCGGCGCCGAGGTCGCCGGGCGCCGCGCGGTGGCCCTGGCCCAGGACACCGGGGTCGAGGTCTTCCTGGCATCCTGCCTAGCCCAGCTCGCCCACACCCTGACCGCCGCCGGGCGGCCGAGCGAGGCGATCGACGCCCTGCGCGAAGCCGCCTCGATCTACACCGACCGCGGCCGACACCTGCGCCACGCCGAGATCCTGGACCAAGCCGCAGACCTCTACCACCATCTGGGCATGGGAGAGTCGGCCGACGCGGCCCGGCGCACCGCTGCGGACATCCGCCACCTGATCCCAACCGGCCAGGACACCCACGACAGATGAACGGCTCGCGCCCACCGCACGAGCAGCCGACAGACTGCGCCGACCGTAACGCACCCGGCCGGCGGCCGACGAGAGACCCCCACACCTTCGAGTAGGAAAAAGATCCCTGATGGAACCTTTCCCCACCGCTGACCTGGCCTGGGAACCGGGCGAGACGCGCTGGCACGTCTACGTCCTGCCCGAACCCGACAACCAGGCCCTGGCGGAACTGATCGTCGCCACTCGGACCGTGTCCCTGAAGGTCGCTGGTGACCGGCTCGTCCCGGTCGGCGACTTCGCGCACGCCACCGTGCACATGGTCTCCATCCCCGCCCACCAGCTGGCGCCCGGGTCGGTCGAGCAACTGGCCGGCGCCCTGCGCGCAGCCGTGGCCGACCTGGTCCCGTTCCAGGTGACGGTCGGCGACGCCTCGGCCGGTACCGGATCGGTGTGCCTGAACATGGACCAGGACCAGCCAGGGCAGCCGTGGGCGGTGCTGACCGAGCGGATCGCGCAGGTGATCGCTGACCAGTTCGGCCCCCGGGCCCAGCAGTACCACCCGCCCAAGCCGCACATCGCGGTGCTTTACTGCGCCGAAGCGGCCGACTCCGGCCAGATCCAGTCCGCGCTGCGCCGGGAGATCAGCCCGTCGCGGGCCTTGATGAGAGTCGACTGCGTGTGGCTCCTGGACGTGCGTCAGTCCGTCCCGGACCACACATACACATGGCCTGACACTACCGCGGTGCGCATCGACCTGGGCCAGGTCAGCCTGAGCGGATCGTGACAGTACCGGTCACCGCGAGCCCCAAACCGGGCCCGCGGTGACCGCCTCGCCGCTGACGGTGCTGGTCAATGCAGGGCCGGTGCTGCCGATCCTGTCCGCCTCCGGCGGGGTGGAGTCCGTCATCAACGCCCTGGTGCCGGCGCTGCGCGAGCGCGGGGTGCGCGTGGTGCTGGCCACCGTCACCGCCAGCACGATAGAGGCCGACGAGATCCTCGCGGTGTTCGACGAACCCCAGCACTAACGGGTGGGCGCGGCGTATACGAAGGCGAACTCGGTCCCGCACACGCACAAGCAGGCCGTGCTCGACCGGGCCCGGCGCGGAGACATCGCCGTGGTCCACGACCATCTGAAGATCGTGGGCCCGGCGACGCCGGCGGCTGCCGGGACCAGCGTGCCGCCCAGCGTGCAGACCCCGCACCGGGAGGTGGCCAAAAACTCCGGCTACGGCCAGTGGTACCGACCCGGTGCTCGATCAGGCCCTGGAGCAGGCCGGCGAGCCGCAAATGGTCGTGGAAGGCGGCCGCAGGGTCACAGTGACGGACCGCAACGTGATTGTGTGGCACAGCAACGGTGGCCACACGACCGTGGGGAACACCCCCGGCCGAGACTTCGACGCGGAGACAGCACAAGTCCCACGCGAGCACGAGCAGCACCACGGCGTGCGCCCCGGCCGCGGCAACCTCCCCTCCCCGGGGCCTGAACACCCGCGGGGTTTACAGACCCGCGGTACGCGTCTGCGCAGACTGGTCCATGCCGCCCGCTCGGACGAGCCGGTCCACGACCGCAGCAGACGCGGGCGCACCACCTAGTAGAGTGTCGCTGCTAAGTTTAGGCTTCTTCCGCTTTTGTCAGTCAGGACTGTGATGCCGTCGCAGATGAAGCGCCCGGTCGCCTTGGACCCGGCCGATCGTAAGGAACTGGTTCGGCTGACCACGAGGGGGGTTCATCCGGCCTCGATGATCCGGCGGGCGCGGGTGCTGCTGGCGTTGGACACGTCGGTGGGTGTGGAGGATCCCAAGGAGGTGATCGCGGCCCGGTTGGGTGTTTCGGGTGAGATGCTGCGCCTGGTGGCCAAGCGGTTCGCCGAGACGGGCGGGGACGTGTGGGCGACGATCGGTCGTAAGCAGCGCCCGTTTCCGCCGGTGCCTTCGCCGGTGACCGGGGAGGTCGAGGCCCGGCTGATCGCGCTGGCGTGCTCGGCCCCGCCAGCCGGGCACGCCCGGTGGAGCCTACGGCTGCTGGAGAAGCACGTCGCCCTCATCCAGGACATCCCGGACCTGGACCACTCCACCATCGGCCGGGTGCTAAAAAAACGCAGCTTCGTCCTCACCTGAGGAAGTGCTGGACCATCCCGCCCACGGCCAATGCGCAGTTCGCCGCGGCGATGGAGGACGTCCTGGCCGTCTACGCCCGCCCCCACGACCCCCGGCGCCCGGTGGTGTACATGGACGAGAAGCCCTATCAGTTGCTCGGGCACGCGCGCGATCCGATCCCGCTGGCCCCGGGCCGGGACCGGCGGGAGGATTCGGAGTACGTGCGGCACGGGACCTGCTCGATCTTCTGCTGGGTCGAGCCCCTGGCCGGCTGGCGCCGGGTCGACGCCCAGCCCCGGCGCACCATGGTCGACTGGGCCGGCCAGGTGCGCCACCTGCTGACGTGCGACTACCCCGACGCCGACAAGGTGGTCCTGGTCATGGACAACCTCAACACCCACGGTATCGCCTCGCTGTACCAGGCCTTCCCACCCGAAGAAGCCTTCGCCCTGGCCCAACGCCTGGAGATTTACCACACCCCCAAACACGGATCCTGGCTCAACATCGCCGAAATCGAACTGTCCGCCCTCACCCGCCAATGCCTCGACCGGCGCATCCACGACCTCGACATCCTCACCACCGAACTGGCCGCCTGGGCCCACACCGTCAACGCCGACCAGCGCCAAGTCCACTGGCACTTCACCACCAACGACGCCCGCACCAAACTCCGCCACATATACCCCAAGTATTAGCCGCGACACCCTACTAGTCCCCGTTTCATCCGGGCACGCGCGGCACCGCGCCGGGCCTGTTGATCAATGGCCTGTTGAAGCCTCCACGTGACCAAGAAGCCGTATTATCCTGGGGGCATGAGTCATCATGCGCGCACGGAACAGATCGAGGACGCCACGTGGCGCCGTGCCCTGGAGCTCTCGGAGCAGCTGGTCGCGCTGGCCGACGACAGGCTCCGGGAGGAACTGGTCATCTATTCCTCGACCGGGCAGGACGTTTGGTTCGACGACGGGATGGCACTCACGCAGGTGGTCGCGGCGGCGTTGTGCCAGGGTGCGCGGTGCGGTGGTGTCGGGCTCGGCGAGGTTGCGCTGTGCGCCGTGTCCGACGCCGTTACAACTGCGCCTTGGGACCTGTTCGACGGCGTTCCGGTCAGCACGCCCGTGCACTGGCACGGGTCCGGGTACGCGCCGCGGCCCGGATTCGCGGGCTACCGGATGGGTCTGCGGCTCAGGCGGATACTCTGGTGCCCCAACGCCCACCACGACGGTGGGTGTGAGCGCGTGGCCAACCGGGTTTCGACGCCTAGCTCGGGCCCGATGATGTGGCAGGCTGCGGTCCTCGACGGGAAGATCATGACGGTGGCCGAGGACGGGGTGCACACGGTCACCTGTGAGCGGTGCGGGGCCGGCGCGGTGTGGATGCTCGCGCAGCCGACCGGCGCAGGGGAATGGGCGTGGCGGCTGTGCCGGTGCGGGCACACCGAGCCGACGGTGGTTTCCACAGGTCCGGACATCCGGGCACTGGCCTGGAAAACCCTGACCACGAGGCAGCTGGAGCAGATGGCGCGCGAGCGCGGGTTCGGACGGGTGGACCCATGGTTTGTTCCGGAGGGTTTTCGCCGAAGCGCAGACCCGACCACACACCTGGCCTACGCCCTGCCGCTGATGAGCAGGGGTGGAAACGCCTTGTGGCGCAGCGCGATCCGCGCCGGGGCTACCGCGCTCGCCTCCACGGGCGGGCACCGCGAATTCCCGCGCGATCTGGACGGCGGAGTCAACGGCTGCCGGCTGCTCGCGGCGGCGAGCCTGGCCGGGCTCACCCTGTACGCCATGAGCCAGGACACCGGCCTGCCACCTGAGCAGATCAACTTGACCCGGGTTCTGGCCGGCGGGGCCGGCGCCGTGCACGCGCAGATTGCTCCGCACGTGCCCGACGCCGCCGCCCTGGGTGAGTTGTCCGAGGACTTCGAGTGGTCGATGCGCGAGCACGCATGGCCGTCGGGTACCTACCGGTACAGCGGCCAGGAGATGCGCACAGACCCGGCTTCCATCGCCTGGGCGACTCTGTGCGCCCGCGGTTATGCGCCGGAGGAACCGGCCCTGTTCCCCAGCGATCATGCGGTCTCCTACGGCCTTGCCTACGACACTCTGGCCGCGCTCACCGCACACTAGAAGATCTGCTTCAGCACTGACAATCGACCTCGGCCCGATGCGTCGGCCGCGCTCGGCGCGCTTTACAGTCTTGGTATGACGATGGATCGCGATGGGCTCTCACCGCTTGACGACGTCCTTGTTCGCAGGCGTGGGGAGCGGGCGCTGATCGACCCGAAGGCCGCCACCCTGGCCCAGGCCGCTGTCACCGCAATTCAGCGCGCCGCCGAGGACCTGCGATCCGGGTCTTGGCAGCCGGATGCAACCGGGGTGGCGCTGACCATGCAGGCATGGGACATCTACCGTGCCGATCCGAAAGGGATCGGGACCGAGGAGGAGTTCGGGGAGCGGATGGGCCAGATCTTCGCCGCCCATCGTGCCGACACGGCCGCGAAGTTGTCGGCCCTGCTCTCTGGCCGGGATGGCCGGCAGATCGACCGTGCCGGGTATTTAAGTGCCTTTACCCAGGTCATGGAGTACATCGGCCGCAGTGGCGATCTGACCATGGAGCAGGCTCAGGCATTGCAGCTACAGACCTGGCGAGTGTGCATCGCCGTGGTGTACCTCTGGGCGATGATCACCGGTGCGGATCAGGACGACGACTGGTAGGCCCTGGGCGCTGCCCGCCGCGGATGCTGCGCCCGGTTCGTGGACCACACGTCAAGGCGTGCACACCACTGAGCCGGCCCCGGCTTCTCACGCGGGGGCCATCAGGCACAGCAGGGCGCCGTAGGCTTCTCGGTACGCGTGGGCGTCAGGCGAGGGCTGGTACTGTGCGAGGGGTTGCCGCCCGGGCAGTTCGATGTGCGGGGGATGGGCCAGGCTGGCCCACGCAGTGACGGCCGGGTCGATCCTTCTGGCCTGCGTGTGACCGTGCCCGATCATCGGCCAGTGGCGCGCCCGGAAGGACGACATCGGCTGTTCGCGCCATTGCGCGAGCGCCGGGAGATCGGGCAGGGTGGCGGCCAGAGCGGCGTGCAGCGCCTGCGGCCCGGCCGCGAGGGCGGCGCTCAAATCCACGCTCTGCGGTGCCAGGCCCGTGGCATCGCTGAGTACGTACACGATCAGGGCGGCCAGGCTCACGGCGCGGTAGAGAGCCAGGTCGTTGAGGCTACCGCCCGCGTGGCGGGGCATGTTCGCGTGACGCTCTTCGGCGCACAGAGTGCTGGCGGCCACGCGAGCGGCCAGGCGCCAGTGGGGATCGCCGCCCACGCTCATCGGCGGAAGAACACGGGTCACGGTGGCCACAGGGTCGCTTAAGGAGTCCTCCGGTTCGAGTTCGCCGAACGGTCCGTAGCCGCGAGAGGCGGCCAGGCCGGCGAACCCGCGAGGCGACAGGTGCTGCCACGGCAGGTCGTTGACGTGGGGGTCGTGGCCGTACTCGGTGGCCTGCACCTGTCCGCAGCGGCACAACACCCACATCCACCACCATCGGCCTAGCGGTTTGGCGATCATCCAGGATTCGTGGGCCGCGCACTCGCCGCAGCGCCACGGTCCCACGCCGTCGGGGCCCAGGTGCACAATCTCCTCGCGGACCTCGAGTACGTCCCACACGAACTGGCCGGTCGCGGTCGCGCCGATCCGCTCGCCGATCCCCGGGCACCGGGTCCCAGCGGTTGCGGCGCCCGGATGCGCGCACGCCAGGGCGCGCCAGGCCCGCAGCCGAGCGGTGTGAAGCTGCCCGTCGTGGTACCCCCCGTTGCGCCAACGCCGTAATAGGTCCGTATCCACGGGTGTTTTCTCCAGCAGGACGTGGCGGTGCTCGGGCTGGAGAAACTGCGCGGATGCGCACACAGCGAGGTCGCGCAGGGACACGGTCGGCTGCCGGCCGGCGGCCCGGTAGATCGCAGCCGCGACGATCGCGACGGCCATGCGCGTCTCCTGGTACCACCGCAGCCCCGCGTAGACGCCAGCCAGCACCTGGGTCTCCTGCTCCCACGCCTGCGCCGTCGACGCCACCAGCGCCTCGGCCAGTGCGAGGGCCTCGCCCCATCGCAGCTGCTCGGCACCGCCGGGCCCAGGGGACCTTCCGGCAGGGTCCGTCTCGCTCATCTGCGCTGTCCACCACCTGGTCGGGATCGTGCGGCCAGAAAGGCTTCCTTCCCGCCCACTGCCGGCGCGAACTGTCATTGCGCCACCACCTATGGTACTCAGCGCCGGTCGGCGCCCAGCGCATCAGGATCGTGTCATGAGCCGGGCACAACTGGAGTCGTTCCCGGCAGTCGTGTCCATCACCCGGAACGGAAGGCCCTCTCGGCGACGGCGGCGTGCACCCGGGCCGGACCTTGGCCGTCACGTGCCGCGGCACGCCGCCCAGCAGCGGACTGATGAGCGGGTGACCGGCGCCGTCATGAACGCGCGCGTGCCGGTGCGGGACCAGGCCGGCCGTGAGAATGCGGTGGCGTCGACACGTCGGGAGATCTGCTGTGCGCAACGCCTCCGAAGTCGGTCTGGGGAGGAAGCCGCCGACACACCGCGCTTTGACGCGTAGCAGAACGCGGCACGTACGCGGCCGATACCGGTCGTGGGAACGGCTGATAGTGTCGCGGGGTGCAGACTTCTGATCTGAGCGAGCCGGACCGCGACCTGGCGCCCAGCGCGCTGTCCCGCGAGTTCGCGTTGCGCGCCGAGACCGTGGTGGCGAGCAAGACGGCGTCGCTGGAGGAGTTCCTGGACCAGGCCGAGGCGGCCGGAGTCCTGGCCGAGATGCTGCGGCAGTTGGCGCTCACGGCCGGGCTGGCCGGTCCCGGTGGGCCCCAGTTCGGTCGTGACCTGGAGTATCCCGGTGATCTGCCCATGCTCGAGCGCGAGGTACTGCGGTGGTACGCGGTGCGTCTGGTCGACGACTGCCGGATGCGGTACCTGGTCGCGCATGCGGCCCTGGGCACGGCGGACGCAGCGGTCAAGGACCTGTCCGCGCCCGGTCGTGCGACCCTGGTCTGGGTGCTGGCGCACGTCGCCGCCCGGGTGCACACGCTGGCCGGAGGGGACGACCTGCTTCAAGCGCAGCGCGAGCGGCACGAGGCGGCGACCCGCGCCCGAGGACAGCGGATGGTGGCCGGCCAAGCCGCCCTGGTGGCCGCGATTATCGCAGCACGAGGGCGCGACGTTGACGCTACAGCCGGGAATGTCCTGACCGATCTGCTGGCACAAGACACTCGGCAGACCGAGCGGGTGCTGCTGTTGTGGTCCAATATCCTGGCCGACGAAGGCCACACGGTGCCGGAGGGCGGCGACTGGATCGACGAGGTGGCCAGGAAGTTCGTCCTCGCCGCCGCCAGCAGCCGGCCCCTGCCCGACGAGGACTGGACTGCTCTGGTGTGGCAGGCCACCGCCAAAGACGCGCGATCGATATATACACTGTGCTGGCGCCTGGCACTGGCGGTCGGCACCCAGAGGTAACAACCGTGCGAGGCGTCGACCCAGGCGCGGCGGTCGAGAGCGCGGTGGCTCGGACCGGTGCACCACGAGCGCGCACAGCGGGATCGGCCACCCTCGTACGTAGGTTTTGCACGGCGCCTTCGTTTCGTGAGCCTGGATGACACGACCGCGGCCTGAGACAGTGTCACGGTTCTGGCCGCGATGGGGTGACGGCCGCAACGGTGTTGCAACGACCGGTTGATCCCAGGCCGGGTACAAGCGGCCGGATGGAGGATCGGAGGGATCGCGAAGTCGGTGACGATATCGAGTTCTTCGAGGGCTTCGCGGACGGTATCGGACACGGCGATTCGTTGGCCGCCAGGTCGCTGTAGGACATGGACCGTCAACAATCGGCCACAACGTGGCCGGGTTACGAGGGGCGAGCAGAGCCGCGCCATCCCCGCGTCGGGACGTTGGACACGCCGACGATGCGGCACTCGTCGGCCTGGCCTGGTCGGTGACGGTCAGGGGTATAGTTCATGCGCTGGGCTCCGGTTCGTTCTCGGTGTGGAAGCTTTGCCGCTGGAGTAGGAAGGCGTCCCGGTACCAGTTGTCATAGGCCATCAGCTGCTCGTGGGTGCCGTGGCCGGACACGGCACCGTGCTCGATGACGTAGATGTAGTCCGCGCACGCCCTGACGGCGTTCATCCGGTGGGTGACGAGCACGACCGTGCCGCCGTAGGCGCGCAGGTCGCGGTAGAAGGCGATCTCGTTGCTGGCGTCCAGGTGCGCGGTGGGTTCGTCGGCCAGCACCAGGCAGGCGTTGCGCAGCAGGCCGCGAGCCAAGGTGAGGCGCTGCCACTGGCCGCCGGAGATGTTGCTGCCGGCGGTCATGGTGCGGTCCATCAGCGTGTCGTAGCCGTGCGGCAGAGCAGTGATGAAGCCGTGGGCGTCGGCGCGTCGTGCGGCGTCCTGGACGAGGTCTAGGTCCTCGACGTCCTGCCAGGCGCCGATGCGGATGTTCTCCGCGGCGGTGAACGGGGCCCGCAGGCCGTCTTGGGCGATGTAGGCGATCTGGGCCCGCAACTTCTGGGCGTCGAACTCGGCGATGTCCGCTCCGTCCCAGCAAATCCGCCCGGTGTCGGGCAGGTAGAGGCGGGCCAGGAGCTTGGTCAGCGTCGTCTTGGCGGCCCCGTTGTCCCCGACCAGGGCCACGACCTGGCCGGCGCGGATCTCCAGGGTGGCATGCGTGACGGCGGGGCGGTCGGCCCCGGTGTAGGTGAACGAGACATCCTCGACGGTGATGGTCGAGAAGCCCTGAGGCGTCGGGACGCTGGGGGCCGGGGGCAGCAGTTCTTCGGCCCGCGCCGTGAACGCGTCGTAGCCATCGGTGTACAGGCCCTCGGTATAGAGGTTGTTGACGAACGTGACCAGGCTCGCCAGGGCGCTGTTGACGCGTACCATGGCGAAGTACGCGGTGCCGCCGATCGCGATGGGCACCCAGCCGGTGAACAAAAGCACAAGCAGCAGTACGTAGGTGGCGCCCATCGCGATCCCGGAGAGCGCGTCGCCGATCATCCCGGACAGGGCCTGGGCGCGGGCGAGTTGCGAGTCGCGCTCCTCGAAGACCGCAGCCAGCCGGCGGTAGCGGGAGAGCAGGTAGGGGGCCAGGCCCAGGGCCCTGATCTCCGGGGCGTAGGCGAGGTGCTGGCCGAGCCAGGTGATCTGGTTCTGGCGGCGTCGTCCTTCGTTGTGCCGCACGAACACGACGTAGCCCATCCGGGCCGAGCGGACCTGCGCCCACATCTTCGGCACGATCGTCAGCGCGAGCAGCGGCAGCAGGATTGGGCTGACTACCGCCAGGACGACGGCCGCCGAGACGATCGAGACGGCCCCGCGGGTGAAGCGCACCGTCGCGGTCAGCAAGTAGTTCGGCGAGACCGCGCCGCGCTCAGCTTTCACGGCGGCGTCAGCCCACCCGGCCTGGTCGAAGGCGG
Source organism: Actinocrinis sp. (assembly GCA_035943635.1). Lineage (GTDB taxonomy): Bacteria > Actinomycetota > Actinomycetes > Streptomycetales > Catenulisporaceae > DASZBX01. The sequence continues at coordinate 77,629 of DASZBX010000080.1, forward strand.
CCAGCTCGACCGTCGTGCTCACCTGGTGCAATCGCAGCAGCGTCACCTGGTCCATGCGCGGTCCCAGTTGGGCACTGAGCAGGTTGACGATCGCGTTCGCGCTGGACTGCACGGCGATGAACACCGCGATGACGATCAAAGAGGGCACAGCGCCACTCACCCGCTGCGGGGTGGGGTGGCCGGCGAACAGCGCGGCCAGCACCCCGGTCGTGGCCACCAGGCTCACCGCCTGGCATCCTCCCGCGACCACCTGCGCGATCAGCATCCAGACGGTACGGGCCTTGGAGGCGGTGGCCGCGAGCGAGAGCGTCAGGCGCAGCAGCTGCGGAAGACGCCGCGCGATCGCCCAGAACCCGGTGGTCGAAGTTTCCTCCCATCCGGACTGCCACTGCTTGTTGACATCCATCGCCAAATCGCCCAGCTCCACGTCGGCGACGCCGTCGACGTTGAACAACGCCCAGATCTGCTCCAGTCGACCGCGTCGCGCAGGCAGCAGCGCCTGAGTCTCGTGGCGCGGCTCGGCGGCACCGGCCGCGCTCACGAGGTGGGCTCCGGCATCAGCGCGAGCGCCTCCCTCAGCGACGGGTCAGTCAGGTCGGCCGGCGCCATCCACCGGGCCGACCGGACCTCGTCGAGTTGCAACGCTCCGATATCGCAGGTGGAGGCGTAGGCGAACCGGACGTCAAAGTGGACGTGAGCCAGTTCGCCGCTCTGCGGCCAAGGCGGGATCGGATGGACGCTGATGTGCAGCGGCCCGGTCGTGAGCGGTTGGACGTCTCGCACACCGGTCTCCTCGCCGAGTTCCCGCACCGCCGCGCCGGCCAATGTCGTATCCGACACTTCCAGGTGCCCACCGGGTTGGAGAAACCGGTCGTACTTGACGTGCTGGACCAGCAGGATCCGGCCTTGCGGGTTGACCACGATCGCGGAGGCGGTGAGGTGGCCAGCCCATTGGCGACGATCGGTCAGATCCACGCCCCGCCCCAGCAGGGACAGGACGGGGGCAAGGCAGCTGGCTTGGTCAGGCCGATCATGGAGGTAACCGTCGATGACGGCTCGGATGTGGGCGGCGGATACCGGCATCGGGCAGCTCCCTGGGCGCGACGGATTGAACTCGGACCATACAAGCCGCCACTGACAGATCGTGACCACGTGAATTCTCCTCGTGTGCGAGGCGCAATGATGATGGCTGGCGAACTCACTGGTGCGTTGGCCCCACCTCAACTGCGTTCAGGTCGCACGGCCCTGGAGTCCGACCCGCAGGTGTTTCTCGCCCATAGACGAGGCCTGGTACAGGGCGCCCGAGGAAAGGTTCGACCACATAAGGGCCGGCGTGCGCCGGGCGGACTCATCGTCGTCTCCTTCGTGATCTGGCGTTCGAGCGTGGCGATTGGTTCTGCACGCGACCCGGTGCGGCGTGGCCGGGGAGCACGAGGCTGAGCGGTGGAAGGCCGAGCCCCCGTCGGCGTTCGTTAAGCCGGGCCAGGTCTTCGACCGGCTCGATGATCACGGCGAAACCGTCTCGATGCGCGACTTGTGGCGCGTAGCGCTGGGCACGGCCTGGCTCAACAGGACACGGTCGGTGGTGAACGCGACGAACTCCGGCTCTTCATCGCCCCCACTCAAGGCTTCGTACATAAGCTCGAGACACCGGCTTTGGAAAGCCGGATCAATGAAGCCACTGAAGGCCAACAGCCATCCCGCCGCGGCGTGACCGTCCAGACCGAACCGCGCGAGGACGGGCCAACCATGCGCGACGACCAGGGCCTTGAGAAACTCCGTGTTCTCCACAGCGTGGCGACCCGACGCCTCACGGACGGAGGTCGGCCCAGTACCCGACTCGTGCGCCTCGGTCATCGCACTGATGTCGCGCGCCAACCGTTGGCCAAGCTCCTGGGAGATCAACGCGTCGGCCATCGTAGTGACGTCGCCGCTCATGGGGCGGCTCCAATGGCGATCGAAATGACGAGTCCGCAGGCAGCACATGGATCGCGCCGCACGTTCCGAGCATCAGTTCCCAGACTGGCAAGCGAAAGCTGACGGTTGGTCATCAGTGTTCCTTCCAACTGTTTGGCTAGCTCGGGGCGGCGGCAGCGTGGTGACACCCGTCACCCGGACCAAACCTGGTCCCGTCAGATCCCAGGGTCGATAAGGACTGGTCCACACGGAGCCAGGTGCCTCGCGCCGCACTGGCAGCGTTGGCCACGCAGAGGAGAACCGTCACTGAATTTCTGGTCGACCTCGGCGTGCACCTGCTCGACACTGTGATCCCCAGTGCAGACGACGCAGTACCCGCACCGTACTCCTCCGCCTGCGGCGTGATCGAGATTGTCAGCGGACTCTCATGGCCACGGCGGCGGCCTTTGCAGGGCCGCGTGCGCGATCAGCGGTCGTGTTATCGACCTGCACCGGCGCAAGGACCGTGAGGTGGGAGCAGATCCTTGACTCACCACATGTCTCGCCGGGAAATCTGCTATGGCGCGGGGTGGCAGTGTGGCGTCACAATTGTCGACAGCGGGAGGCTCGTGCTCGCCCACGTCGCTCACGGGACTGGGCGCCACGGACCTACGGTCCTGCCGCATACCATTCGCACAATCGTGCGCGCGGCGGCAGAGCGAACCGCTCCTTCCCTCCGTCCAACCGCCGAGATACAGCGGCCGGTTCGACCGGCACCGCCCACAACCACCGTTACCCCGCGCTAAGGGCGCAACTCGACGGTGGCAGGTGACGTTTGGCCCCTTGGCCAGATCGAAGGCCTCGTACCATGCTGCCACGAGGGCACCGTTGAGCTCCAGCACCCGATCGCACGCTTCGGCGAAGAGCCTGGTCGCCCGGCGCTCAGCTTTCTCCACCTTGGCGATGGTAGAACCGGAGAAGAAAACGTACTCGCCGAGCTGCACCTGGGAAAACCCAGCCGCGACTCGCCCGCGGCGCAACAGCGCACCAAACGATGCTGCCGGCGAACTGTGCGGGGCCAGCGCCCGCGGGACCTGGCCCATCACTCCACCTGGCCCGCGCCGGGCGCCAAGGCGACCGCCATCACGCCGTCCACCGGCAACCGCGACACAGACAATGGTCGGCATTGCTCCCGGGACGCGCCGCGCCCGCCTGGGCGCGCGACGCCCCGGCCACCGACTGCTGAGATGTTGGTTAGATCCTGCGCCTCGGCGAGTCGCTTTTTCTCCTGCGTGGGCATGGGAGCGAGCACAACGAAATACACGGACCTGCCGACGAGTGTGCACGTCTCACCCCAACTGGCGGCAAGCGCGCCGACGATGGTGAGACCCCGGCCGTTCTCGTCATGGGCCGCGGCCTGTGTCGGCGCGGCCTGACGACCTGCACCGCGGCCAGGATCGTGGATCTCGACCTGCAATCCGCCCGGCGTTTCGCTGACATCGACGGTGATCTGCGCCGTGTCGGCCAGCTCCGGTGGTACGCCGTGCAGCAGGGCATTGGTTACCAGTTCGCTGGTCAGCAACTCCACTACATCGGGATCCACGCGGCTTCTCCAGTCGTGCAGGATGGCCTTGACTATGCAGCGTGAAAGCCTGACGGATTCGGCGGCCGCAGGAAGCTCGAACCTGACCTTTCTCGCCGTGACCATGAGGTTCACCACCTTTCCGTCAAGCGATTAGCGACATACGTGAGCCGGTAAACTTGTGACATTCGGCTGTCTGGACGGCCCTTGGACGCCGGGGCGGCCCGGCTCCACTTGCTGCGAACCCGGCCAACCGTCAAGCATCGCGCCTTCCCACCGTGAGGCGGGTTGTATGGGCCAGGGCTGCGATAGCTCGCTGGATGAGCTTCGAGCGTTCTCATCTCCTGGCTCACCACAAGGCCCCTTCCCATATCTCCAGCGCTACCGCGGGTAGTTGCAGGGTGCGATCCCAGAGTTGCCGCGCTGGCGTGGCACGGCCAGCGCATGCGGGTATCACCCGGGTACCACGCGGGTGCCACCTGCCCCGTGCTGGTAGTGCGGCCCGGTTTGCCGGGCATACCGTCAGCAACGAGCCCCGGAAGGAGACGCTGCGCATGGGCGAAGGAACTCGGCTGCGAGAACTCGTTAGCCAGCGGCAGTGGACGTATCAGGCGTTCACGATCCAGTTCGCACGAGCAGCGCGCACGGTGGCCGACCGCGACGGAGAACCACGTCTGGCCCGGTTGACCGTGTCGGAGACTACGTACCGCCGCTGGACCGCGGGCGCTTTGCGCACCCGCCCCGGAGCGGACGTGTGCCGAGTCCTGGAGGAGCTCTTCCAACGCCCCGCCGCCGACCTGTTCGCTACAACGCTGGCGCCCCAACGCGCGCCGGCCGTGTCGGTCGAGGAATTCAGCTTCAAAACTTCGATAAGGGAGAACCTGACCGTGGCCGCCCGCAACGCCCTGCGTTTCACCGCCTTGTCCCAAACCGGCGCCGACCCGACAGCCATCGAAGCGCTGACCGGCGAAGCCGCCCGGCTGGCCGCGCTCTACCCGACAGCGCCGCTGCACGAATTCCTCGGCGACCTGGTCAACCTCCAGGAGGTCACCTACCGGCTGCTTGAATCGCGCCAACAGCCTACCGTGCAGCGCGACCTGCACCTGGTGGCCGCCTTGTCCACCGGACTGCTGGCCAAGGCCTCCCACGACCAAGCCGATCCCAGGACCGCGATGACCCTGGCCCGTGCCGCCTACCTGGCCGCCGACTGCGCTGGCCACCCGGGGCTCAAGGCCTGGGTTCGCGGCATCCAGGCCTTGACCGCCTACTGGGCCGGATGGCCTCAGGAGGCCGCCGACTTCGCCGCCTCTGCGCAAGAAGCATCTCTGACCGGCACGATTACCGCGTGGTTGCCCGCCCTGGAAGCTCGCGCCCATGCGGCCCTCGGTGACGTCGGCAGCGCTCGGGAGGCCTTGAGGCGCACCCGGACCGCCCGCGACCACTTCGCCCCCTCCGACCTCGACGAGTTCGGTGGCCTGTTGACGTTCCCGGCCGCCCAGCAGACCTACTACCAGGCCGAGGCACTGGTACTCGCCGATCCGGCATCGCCCGAAGCACTCGACGCCGCGACCCAGGCTGTCGCCGCCTACAGCGACCCCGACTCGCCGCATTGGGCCTTCGGCGACGAGGCCGGATCCCGCACCCACCAGGCGCTCGCCCTGATCGCCACCGGCCAGCTCGACGGCGCACTCGACCTCCTCGACCCGGTGCTGAACCTGCCCCCGGCCCAACGCACCCACGGCATCGCCGTGTGCGTGCGCCGCATCGCCACCGCCCTGCCCGCTCAATCCATCGGCCAGCCTCGGCTGAACAGGCAGATCCGCGAGAGCGTGGAGGAGTTCGACCACACCACCCTCCGGGCGCTCACCCGGTAAGGTGCGATTATGCCCCATCCCGTCACCATGACCGGGCCGCGACTGAGCCTGTGCGAATTCACCGCAGCAGACGCCCCCGCTCTGCACGCGATCTACGGCGATCCGGTCACCACCGAACACCTCTCGTTCGAACCGCGCACCGAGGACCAGATCCACGCCCTCCTCGAACGCATCCAGCACAGTGCCACCGAGCAACCCCGTGTCGACTACACCTTGGCTATTCGCCTGGCTGATACCGGAGAGCTGATCGGGACCGGGCGGCTGGCACTGAGCACGCCCGACGTCGGCGGGCCCAACGCCGGGCTGAGACCTGACAGTCCGGCCGCGCAGTTCGGACTCGCCATCCACGCCGAGCACTGGCGTAACGGTTACGGGCGCGAGGCCCTGAGGTTGCTGGTCCGCTACGCCTTTACCGAGCTTGAGGTCGCCGAGGTTTGGGGAGCACGGGGGCCGGCCAACACTGCATCCCGAGCACTCATGGAAGCCGCCGCATTCTCCGAGACGTTGACCATCCCTGACCACATCACCAAGAGCGGCGTCCCACGCGACTCGATCGTCCACACACTGAACCGCGCCGACTGGGCCGACGAACAAGTCGGATAGCGGTCCGAGTTGCGCGCTAAACTCGACGAAAGGTCGCCAAAGTCGGCAGCCATCCAGCAGTTGTAGGTGTTGCTTCAGGTTGTGGCCAAGGCCGGTCCGACGAACTTGCAGAACGGCTGCAAGGAATTTCGACGTGTTCACGCGGGGTTGCCTCTCGACGGCAGTCGCGTGTCCGATCCTGTCGGTCGCAGCGAGCCTGCTTGAGTGGGTCACTACCAAGTAACCGCACCGGTGCAACCCGTGACGACATACTTGCGCAAACTTGCGCAGTCTATTCGACTTCCGCGAGAGCCCGTTCGATGATCGTGCGGGCGGCCGGCCCGAAGACCGCTGTCTCGGCCAGTTCGGTGAAGTTACGCTCGTACATGGCGATCTCGTGGTCTGCAGCGATGTTGAGGAAACCGGAGACCAGCTCGACGCTGACTTGAGTGCGGTCGAACATGAAGAACATCTCGACGGGCCATTGCAGCGAGCGGTCGACGTTGGCGGGAACGATTCCGAGCGCCATGGAGGGCAGCGTTTGTACTGCGAGTAGGTGGCGCAACTGCCCGGCCAGAACATGCGGGCCGCCGATTTGCATTCTGAGGGCAGACTCTTCGAGCACGATGCAGAATCGATGGCCGCCTTCGTACACGATGTGCTGGCGTGCCATGCGTTCGGCGACTGCCGCCTCCACGTCGTCGACCACGACACCGCGCCTCGTGCGCAGAGCCGTCAGCACCGCACGTACGTACTCGGCGGTCTGTACCGGCCCCGGGATCATGACAGAGGAGTAGATGCGAAATTGCTTGGTGCGTTCATAGAGATCGCGCACGTCAAGGTTGAGCTTGAGAAGACCGTGTCGCTCAGTGCGGCGCCAGTCCAGCCACATCGAGTCGACGGAGTGCAGCTGTGCGACCAACTCAGGGAGGGATTCCTGTGCGCCGCAGGCTGTACACCATGTATGAAGGTCTGCTTCACTGGGTCGCTGGCCACCGCTAAGGATCCTGGACGTCTTGGTCTCGTGCCATCCGGCGCGGCCGGAAAGTCCACGAGCGGTCAGGCCCCCGTCCTTCATCAAGTCGCGAAGACGGTCGGCGAGGGCCTGACGCGCTGCTTGGGCGCTGGAGGATGGATTGCTTTTCACAGGTAGGTTGCGGTTCTAGCGCGGTGTGTAGTCCTCGTGATCTGTTCCACGCGTCCACGCATCCTCGAATGACCTAACGCATGCATCGACCACTTCGGCGTCGTCCACGATCTTCGACCCGAGGTAGTCGCCGTCAGCTGAGAAGAATCCGAAGCGCACGCGAGTCCCGTCAAGGATCCACAGGTCGTTGGCCGGCAGGAGGAGTCCTTCCGCAGCTTGGCGCACGAGCCAACGCACCCGTTCTCCTGCCGCAATGTTCAAAGATGTAGTGATCGAATGCTCGAACTTGATGTAGTCGCTCACGGGCTCGTTGATCACGCGCACGCGGCGCACCTGCACGCCGCGCGCGACTGTCTCCTTGACGAGGTCGAACCAATCCTCGTACTCCTTGGCGCCATCGACCTTCTGGCCATCGCACCACGCACGGTACGCAGGTGAGTCGGCGATGTAGAGGTCGCGCAGCTCAAGGTGCTCGGCGGAGCTCACACACCCTCCGAGCAGTTCCTCAAACGACAGCTCGCTCACGACAAGCCTCCAGGAGGATCTCGCGCATCCGCGCAGGCAGACGCACGACCGACTCGTGGGGCTGGAGCGGACTGCGCTCGTTGACGCGCGCCAGTACAACGGGGTCGGTCACGGTGGTCCCCTCGAACAGGAAGTCGCCGGTCTCCTCGTCGAGGAACACGGCCGGGCAGTTGCCTCCGGGGTTTTCGGGGTCGATTCCTACGAACTTTATCGCCATCAGTTGCTCCTTCGGGCATGGCTTGCGCGGACTTGCTCGGCTATCGAGGCTGACAAGCCCTCCGCGCACTGCTACCAAGTGGAGCACCGTGGGTACCGATGCGACCAGACGTCGTTCGCTGCGCGCATGAAATATGCAGAATCCGCACATCAGTAGCGCGTGCGCTCGGTTACAGTGGGTGCATTGACCGCGGAAGGGGAGGCGTGCCATGGCGCCGGCGCGGAAAGGGCGAGCCCAACATGTGGGTGCTGCGATCAGAGAAGCCCGCCGGGAGCGCTCCTGGACGCAGGAGCAGCTAGGGCAGCAGACAGGGTACTCGGCCTCCGCGATCAGCCGGATCGAGGCGGGTCGTACACGGCTGGATGTCGACACCATCCCTCGCTTCGCCGCCGCACTCGACCTGCCTCTCGAACACCTCGGCCTCACCACGCCCGGCATCCAAGTTCCCGAACGGAGCGCACGTTCGAGTGAGACGGGTATTAGGCTCCACGCCCATGGAGAGGGAAAGTATGGAGTCCACCACCCGCACCGCGGGCCAGCGCACCTGGAGACGGCCAACCCTATGACCACACTCCGAGCCCTATCGGCTGTACGAGAGTCCGTGACAATCGCGCTCAACAGTGATCCTACGACCGATGAGTTGGCGTATATCGTACGCGCGGCGGCCGAGCACTATGCGCAGATCTACTCCAAGATCCCGCCCGGGATGCTCTACGAGGAGATCTACCAGACCCGGGCCGCTGTCCTCGAGGCCTCTCCCCCGGACCGGGACATCCTCCGGGCTAGCGGCTGGCTAACGTCTCTCCTAGGTAACCTAAGCTTCCACTTGAGCGATACAGCCGCCGCACGCCTGCATCTGACCAGCGCGGCCAGCGTCGGGCGACGGCACGACGACCTCGACCTGCGCTCCTGGGCAAACGGTGCACTCGCCATGGTGGCCCGATCCACCGGCGACCACGACATGGCTCTTAGGTTCGCCCGAACTGCTGTAGACGCCGCTCCGCCCGGGCTTCGCCGCGCCCAGGCACTTATGTGGGCCTACCTACCAACGTTGGCAGCGCAAGGCGACGCTGACGAAGCCGACTCCACTATTGCCGAGGCTGATAGGCAACTGGAGGCCGCCGAAAGTACAGAGGCCCCCGGCCGATTCGGATTTGACCTGGCCGAACGCAATCTGCACGAGGCCGACGCTCAACTGCTACTTGGCCGGCATGAGCGTGCTGCCCGCATTGCGGAGACATCCATGGAAGGGTGCGAGCCGGGCACACCAGCATGGGCTGCTGCAGCACTGGCGCTAGCCCAGGCCGAAACCACCAGTTCAGCGGCGGATGCTGTCGCCCGGGCAGTCGACGTACTAGACCGAATTCCGCCGGAAAGACTCCGCGCAACAGCACGCACCCGGCTCAGCTCCCTCACGCACGAGGTGGCAGCTCTCGGAAGCCGGGCGTCGGCGGAACTGGGTGAGCGCATGCGGCTACTGCCGACGCTTGTGGATATCCACGGCTATCCGATCGGTTAGCCCAACTATCGCTTATATGTTTCTCGTAAGCGTCGAGCGAAATCTGCCTCTCGATTTTTACCTCAAGTAACTACAAACCTCTGACACGCCCCCGGCTCGTCGGCTCCAGCCTGATCCGCCTCCACGACTACACGGTCGCGCAGCGCGCCCTCGAAGAAGCCGCGACTACCGCGATGCCTGGATCGAAAAACCTCGCCATTGTCCTCGCCAACATCGCGCAGTCCCTCGCAAGGTCAGGTCAGGCCGCGACAGCGAGGTTGTCCCGAGTCTCGTGGATCTTCGGTGGCGGTCTGGGTTGATTCTATGCGGCCCGGACGTGCTTGGTTGACGGTTTGGTGTGCTCGGTGCGGGTGGTTTCTGCGAAGCGCAGGGTACTGCGTCCGCACTCGCGCACACCCGTATCCCGGACCGGGAGCCCTGGTGCGCCCGGTACATGGCGACCATCGATGCCTTGTCGAGCAACTGGTAGGTCGTGCCCGAGGCACTGGCCGCGCAGGTCACATAAGTTAGCCGGAACGTTCGGGCGTGATCGTGAAGATCTGGTGGCCATGCGGCGGAGCGGCGACCGGGCAGGATGGGCGTTGGAGGCCGGAGTTCGGAACTTTGACGGGTTGACTAGAGACTTCGTCGTCCGACCGGGAGTCTCCATGGGCGAGACGCCGGACCGGGTGCGCGGGTACCGTTGTGGCATGGCGACCCCATCGACACCCAGGCCGGCACGCGATGAGCGAGAGTTGGCCGAGCTACTGGCTCGCGGCAGGCTGATCGGTCCGGCGATCAGCCTGCTCGGGCTTCTGGATCTGGCGTGCTGGCGGCGCGGTGGAGACGGTCCGTATCTCATTCTGGGCATCATCGCCGTGCTCGGTGGTCTGGCGGTCACTGCGGGCGGGATGTCGGCATATCGGCACCTCAGGGGCGACCGGGCGGCACGACGGGGTCGACCGCGATAGCAGGCTGTCGCTCAACGCCCCAACCTTTGGGCCCCGGCCGGGCGTCGCGTTGCCGGAAATAGGCCTCCACCACAGGCCAGGGGACAAGCCTGGCCTGTCCGACAACCCGTACTTGCTCTTTGGGCACCGGCCAGGCGGGATCAGTCTCGGACAGCCGGGCCAGGCGCTGGCGGGTCATGTGCGGGGCGTAGCCGCAGGCGACCACCAACCTGGCGGCCTCGGTCAGCGTGACCCACTCCCACGGCGGCAGCGCATCCTCAGAGCCAGTCATGCCCCTACCCTGGTCGATTGCCCGGCCCGGCCGCAAGGCCAGACGCCACGCGCCGAACCCAAGCCGCCGCCAAACCGGCGGGCGCGCTCGCACAGCCAGCCGAAATTACCGCAGTTTACCTGTGGGCGCTGGCCACCTGCGCGGGATAACTCCCGCCCCGATCAGGTCGCGCTGCTTTCAACCAGCCACTTGAGCCGATCAAAGTCTTCCCCAGCAACTCGAAATCGACCTCGGTGCCGTGTCACCAACGTCCCGAGACATCACAACTAGATCCCTCAGCGCCGGGGACGACGCGCACGTTCAACGTCGAGGCAGTCACGGGCAAGTCGTTCCCGCCGTCATTGGCCGGCCTGCCGTCGCCCCGTTGGGGCCGTATTACAGGCAGTTGACGCCCATAGGCGCCCATTGGTGCCCGTAGACGCCATTTGACCACCGGTGGCCGCTGATCGGCGCCAGCGGGCCGACGACGGGCCGGGCCGGGCGCCGCCAGCGACATCCACCACCGACGACAACTGCGCACAACCGCCGAACACTTCTCACCAAACTGATTCCATCCGACCAGCACCGTAAGAGGTCTCCGGAAGCGAAAGGTGCCCGCTACGCTGGACCGTTGCGTCTGGATCGCGCAACCGGCGGAGGAGGTCTCCGCTACCTACCTGAGGAATCATCAGGCGCCTTCCCGGCCTCGCCGAACTTCCACCGACACAGCTGCATTTGAAAATCCTTCCGCCGCGCCTTAAGCCTCGAAGCTCACGCCGTCGAGTTTCCACAATCGCTCAGTTGCGGAAGGTTGAACCACTGTTGACCGTCACAGCCAACAAAACGAAGTCGCAGGTGAGCACTTACTTGGTGTGCTCCCCGCCCTGCTCCCCGGGGAGCAGGGGGAGCGGGAGCGACAGCGGCTTAAAAGCATAAAGACCATGATACCGGATTACGGATTCATGGCCTCTGACCTGCTGCTAAACGTGTGGACGATACTGGGATTGAACCAGTGACCTCTTCCGTGTCAGGGAAGCGCTCTCCCGCTGAGCTAATCGTCCTCGGGACTTCTTGTTCATTTGTGTTGCAGCTCGGCTCGGGGGTGCCGGGCCTTGCTGTCCTGCGAGCGGACGACGGGATTCGAACCCGCGACCCTCACCTTGGCAAGGTGATGCTCTACCACTGAGCCACGTCCGCATTATATCGTAGTATCAATGTGCCGGTATACTACGCTTTCTGGTTGTTACTCCCGGCAACGAGGGAAACTCTACCCGATCGGCCGGGGAAGATGCCAATCCGTTTCGGAAAGCGCCGGTCATGGGCGTGTCCGGGCGGGGTGGCGCCGATTGCGCCGCGACCAAACGGGTGATCTGTGCGTGCTGCACAAGGCGTGGGAACCCGGTTGGCCCAGCTGGGCGGTTCTAGGCTCACCTGCTGTGACCACAGTGACTTCTTCGGATCGGGGCGACGCGGGCAGTACCCGGTCGCAGCGCAGCGCACGGTCGAACTCCTCGGACATTCCCGGGCAGCGGGGCGGCGGGGCGGCGGGGGCGCAGACTCTGCGGATTCTGGTGCTGGGGGGTGGCGCGGCGGCGGACGAGCTGCGCCGGCAGGCCGCCGATGCCGGGGCCGAGTTGGCGCAGCGGTTCTCGGCGCGGGTCACGCATGTGGTGACGGAGTCGGGGATCGCTGCGGATGATCCTCGGGTGGCCAAGGCTCTGGCGGCGGACCTGCCGGTATTGACTGTGGACGAGTGCGCGCAGCTGATGGGGTTCTGTGCGGAGCCTGCAGTCGGTGGTGCGGGGATGGGGACGGGGGCACGGACGCGGACGGAGCCGTCGTCCGGCGCGGAGGAGTCTGGGGTTGAGGCGAAGCCAGGGGCTGGGACGGATGTAGGGCCGTCGGCGGCGGGGGCGGGGGCGGGGGCGGGTATGGCGGGAGGGACTACGGCACGTATTCCGGCGCAGCCTGTCGCGAAGTCGAAAAAGCTAGCTGCGGGCGCGGGAGTGGCGGATGCGGAAACGGCGGTGGCGAAGGCGCAGGTGGTCGGTGGTGCGGAGGCGGGCGACCGGGGAGATGGAGACGGAGACGTAGCCGGCGGGGAGTTGGCTGCAGGGGGCGTCAGTATGGCTGAGGCGGCGGAGACTGGCGCTCAGACGGGGGCGCAGGCTGAGTCGGAGACGGATGTTGAGGCTCAGACTCGGGCGCAGGTGGAGTCGGCGCCGCAGTCGGGCTCTATGGCACGGGCGGAGCTGGCGACGGAGCTGGAAATTGAGACTGAAGCCGTCGCGGAGGCGGAGGCGCCAGGCGGAGCCGAAGTAGAAGCGAAAGCGGCGTTGGGGAGCGTGGCGGAAGCGGCGTGGGACGAAGCAGCAGCGCTTGAAGCAGAGCCTGCGGAGGAAGTCGACGCGGCGGAGGCGGATCGGGCGCTGTATGTGGAACGGGTGGAGTTGGCGCAGTACAGCGACAGCAGCGCGGACTCGGAAGGCGTAGACGAAGCGTTCGGCAGCGGCGATGGCAGTACTGAACAGTTGGTGGAAGCTGCGGTGGCATCAAGTTTCGGCGGCGTACGAACGCCGCAAGGGGTGTCGTTGTACAGCCCGGTCGAGGGAATGCTCGGGTCGGCATTGGACGCGGCGTTGCTGTTTCCGCCGTTGCCGATCAGTCCGGGTGAGTCGCTCACGTTCAACAGCGACTACTTGATCGATTCGTACGCGGACACGCCTGTCATCGCCGAGTCTGTCCCGCAGATCGGGCAGGTGGCGGAAGCGGCATATGCGGGGCGAGGTGTTGGAGCCGGCGGCTCGGGCGGGACGGATGTAGTCAGCGGAACCAGCTCGGCGGAAGTCACCAGCGGAAACAGCGAAACCGCCACAGACGAAGCTGAAGACGAAAAGGAAGCCGAAAACCGCAGCGAGATCGGCGAGTTGATCGAGTTGCTGGACCTCATCGAGATCGACGGCGCCCCAGCAGAAGACCTGACCGCGGAACGTGCAGCAGAACGTGCAGCAGAACGCGCCCAAACCGTCGCCTCCTACGCCTGGGCCGCGGTCCCCTTCGCCAGTCTCGGCCTGCTCACCCCGGTATCGATGGCCTACGCCGCGTATCGTCAACGCTCCCGCACCCTGGGCGGCATCGCGGCCTGGTATCTGTTCGCGGTGACGATCGCGTTCACCATCTCGGCCACGTCGCGCGGGTCCCGGACGCAGTCCGCGGTCGGGGATCTGCTGACCATCTGCTTCGCCGCCTCGTGGATCGGCGGAACGGTCCATTCCCTGATCATCCGGCGGCAGGTCTTCGGCCGGTCGGAGTAGGCGTCGGGCAGTCGTCGGAGCAGTCGTCAGCCCGGGTCGCGCTCCGTCGCGCCACTGGCGGTCGGCGGCTCGGGCATGAGATGCTCCTGCGCATGGAGGGGCTTACTCAAAATCATGTAAATACTCTCATTTTGCAGATTTTACCGGGCAATTTCGAGTTGTATTTCGACGGGACGCGGCCGATCACGATCGGGCGGGAGCTGGGCGTCGACGTGGTCGTGCCGGGCGTCTCGACCTCGAGGCAGCACGGGTTGCTGCGGTTGGAGGCGGGTGGGGCGGGTCGGCCGGTCTGGGTGTACGAGGACCGGTCGAGCAACGGGACGTACCTGGACGGCAAGCGGATCCAGCGGGTGGTGGTCGACCATCCGCTGGTGCTCGCGCTCGGCGCGGGGAACTCCGGGAGCCAGATCCGGCTGACGCCGCCTTCGGCCGCGGCGGGAGGGCCGCCGGTGCAGACGTCGGGGCCCATCGCCGGGCACGCACCGGCGCAGCCGCCACCCCAGCCGCACGCACAGCCACCAATACCGGCGCAGCAACCGCAGGCGCCAGCACAGCCACCGCAATACCAGAACCAACAACCACCGCCGCAGGCGAACCAAGCGCAACCAGGCCCGAACGGCAACGCCGGCAACGGCAACAACAACGGCAACGCCGCAGAATTCCACGAGCAGCCGACGCGAAAAGCCGCGCCCCCAACCCCGGGCGTCTACGCAACCCAGCCGATGCCGGCCGTCCCCGAACCGGTGAGCCGGCCGGCGCCGCAGCCGATTCCGCAGAACCAGCTGCCCAAGCAGAACGTGCCGCACCCGGCCGCTCCGGTCTTCACCGCCGGCTCCCCGGCCCCGGCCGCGTTCACCGGAGTCGTCCGCACGCACCAGGACCGGATGCGGATCGGGCGGGCGCTGGACAACGAGATCGTCGTCGACGACCTGCTCGCCTCGCGGCACCACGCCGAGCTGCGCAAGACCCGCGACGGCGGCTACGAGATCGCCGACCTCGGGACGCACAACGGCACGTTCGTCGACGGGCGGCGGATCACCGGCCGTTCCCGCCTGGACGAGGGCTCGCTGGTCGCCATCGGGCACACCCTGCTGCGGTTGCGGCACGGGCACCTCGAGGGGTACGTCGACCACGGGCAGGCCTCGTTCGCGGCGCTCGACCTCGGGGTGTCGATCGGGGAGAAGGCGCTGCTGGACTCGGTCAGCTTCGGGCTGGAGGGCGGGCAGTTCCTCGCGGTGCTCGGGCCGACCGGGGCCGGGAAGTCCACCCTGCTCAAGGCGCTGACCGGGTTCCGGCCGGCCGACCGGGGCATCGTGCTCTACAACGGCCGCGACGTCTACAGCGCGTTCGACGAGCTGCGGCACCGGATCGGGTACGTGCCGCAGGACGACATCCTGCACCCGCAGCTGACCGTGCGGTCGGCGCTGGAGTACGCGGCCGAGCTGCGGTTCCCGCCGGACGTGTCCTCCTCGGAGCGGTCCGGGCGGGTGGTCGAGGTCATGCGCGAGCTCGGCCTGGAGCAGCGGGCGGACGTGCGGATCGAGCGGCTCTCCGGCGGGCAGCGCAAGCGGACCTCGGTCGCGCTGGAGCTGCTGACCCGGCCCTCGCTGCTGATCCTGGACGAGCCGACCTCGGGCCTGGACCCGGGATACGAGAAGAGCGTGATGCAGCTGCTGCGGCAGCTGGCCGACGGCGGGCGCACCGTGCTGACCGTGACCCACTCGATCCAGAGCCTGGACCTGTGCGACCGGATCCTGTTCCTGGCGCCCGGCGGGCAGACGGCCTACTTCGGGCCGCCGCGCGACACCCTGCCGTTCTTCGCCACGCCCGGCTACCCGGAGATCTTCCAGCTGCTGGACCGGGCCGAGCCGGGGGTGGCCAAGGCCAAGTTCACCGGGTCGGAGATCGAGTCGCAGTACGTCGCGGCGCCGCTGGCCTCGCAGCGGCACAAGGTGCAGCCGCCGGAGGCGCAGATCGCCGCGCCGGCGGTCACCAGCAAGAGCCCGCACTTCGCGCGGCAGCTGTGGACGCTGACCCGCCGGTACTCCTCGCTGATCGTGGCCGACCGGCGCAACACGCTGCTGCTGCTGGCGCAGGCGCCGATCCTGGGTCTGCTGATGATCGCCGCGTTCGGCAAGGACAACCTGGTGCCCGGGGCGCCCGGGGCCGGGTCGCACGCGACCACGGTGCTGCTCGCGCTGACCCTCGCGGCCAGCTATCTGGGGGCTTCGAACGCGATCCGGGAGATCGTGAAGGAAAGACCCATCCTGATCCGAGAACGATCAGTGGGTTTGTCCGTCATGCCTTACGTGCTCAGCAAGTTCATCGTGCTGGGCGTGATCACGGTCGCCGAGTCCTTCATCATGGTCTACATGGCGCTGGCCAGGCAGGGCGGGCTGGAACACGGCCAGGTGATCGGCAACGGGCGGTTGGAGATCGCACTCGTCGTGTCGCTGAGCGGGCTGTGTTCGATGGCGCTGGGCTTGTGGGTCTCCTCGCTGGCCGCCAACGCCGACAAGGTCATGACGATCCTGCCGGTGATCCTGTTCGCGCAGTTCGTGTTGTGCGGCGCGGCTTTCGCGGTGCAGAACACGGCCGGACTGAACCAGCTCGCGTACTTCTCGTCGGCGCGGTGGAGCTACTCGGCCGAGGCCTCGACCAGCGACCTGGACCTGATCGAGGGCGACGGCTGCAACAACACCGCGCCGCCCGGACTGGCCGGCAAGGTGCCGTCGCTGGTCAACGGGTCCTGCGACCCGGCGCACGCGCCGACCGCGACCGCGTGGACCGAGGACATGGCCCTGCTGGTCGGTCTGACGGCGCTGTTCACGGCCGGTACCGGCGTGGCGATCCGGGCGATCGGGCGGCCCAAGCGCAAGTGACGGCCCAGCGCCAAGACGGCGATGTGCGTCGCCGAAAGTAAGAAGCCGCAAACGGACCGTGAGAGCGCCACGACAGGGTGTCTCTCCTGGTCGCGGGCATGGGGCGGTTCCGCTGATTCCCTGGCGGAGCCGCCCTTCGCGATGAGACAATCCCCGGCATGGATGCGCCTTCCGCGGGTCACAGCGCCGTCAGAATCAGCAACACGTTGACCATCCGGGTGCTGCCGGCCGGGATGGAGCTTTACTTCGACGGCTCGCATCCGGTCACCATCGGCCGGGACAAGGCGGCGCACGTCCTGGTCCGGGACAACGCCACCTCCCCGGAGCACGCCGTGCTGCGGCTGGAGAAGGGCCGCTGGGTGTTCGAGGACCGGTCGGTCAACGGCACGTACCTGGACGGCAGCCAGATCCCGAGCCGGCTGCCGCTGGACCGGGCGGTCACCCTGGCCCTGGGCGCGGCGGCCGGCGGCGCGCAGCTGCGGATCATCCCGCCGGCCCGGTTCGGCGAGAAGAGCCCGCACGTGCCGGAGGAGCCGTCCTTCGCGCCGGGGCAGGTCGCACCGGGGCACTACGCCGGCAGCTACCAGATGGCCAGTTCGCGGATCCGGATCGGCCGCTCGCTGGACAACGAGATCGTGCTCGACGACCTGTTGGTCTCCCGGCACCACGCCGAGCTGCGGGTCACCGCCTCGGGCGCGCTGGAGGTGATCGACCTCGGCAGCCGGGACGGGACGTTCGTGGACGGGCGGCCGGTGGAGCACCGGACGGTGTTGGGCGAGGGTTCGCTGATCGCGGTCGGGCACACGCTGCTGCGGCTGCGCGGGGGCGCGCTGGAGAAGTACTCGGATACCGGGATCTCCTTCGCCAGCCTGGATCTGAGCGTCACGGCCGGTAAGCGGACGGTGCTCGACGACGTGAGTTTCGCGGTCTCCGGCGGGCACCTGACGGCCGTGCTGGGTCCGGCCGGTTCGGGCAAGTCGACCCTTCTCAGGGCTCTGGCCGGGCAGCGGCCGGTGAGCCGGGGCACGGTGCTGTACAACGGCCGGGACCTGTTCCGGGACTTCGCGGAGCTGCGCAGCCGGATCGGGTACGTGCCGCAGGGCGACACCCTGCACGCGAAGCTGACCGTGCGCTCAGTGCTCGAATACGCCGCCCGGCTGCGGTTCCCGACCGACGCGTCCTCGGCCGAGCGGGCCGACCGGGTGGACGAGGTGCTGGCCGAGCTCGGCTTGTCGCAGGCTGCCGACGTGCGGGTGGAGCGGCTGCCGGGCGGGCTGCGCAAGCGGGCCTCGATCGCGGTCGAGCTGCTGGCCGAGCCCTCGCTGGTGATCCTGGACGAGCCGACGTCCGGCCTGGACCCGGGCGACCAGCAGAGCATCATGGAGCTGCTGCGCAAGCTGGCCGACCACGGGCGCACGGTGCTGGTCGTGACCCGGTCGATTCAGGACCTTGATCTGTGCGACCGGTTGATGTTCCTGGCGCCGGGCGGGCAGGTGGCGTACTTCGGGTCGCCGGGGCAGGTGCTGGAATTCTTCCGGCTGCGGGACTATCCGCACGTCTTCCGGTACCTGGACCAGGTCACGGCGGGCCGGGCGAAGGAGCGGTTCGCGTCGTCGGCGCAGGCCCAGGAGTTCGTGCACGGTCCGCTCGCGGCGTTGCGGGCGCAGCAGGGGCGGCCGGTGGCGGCGACGCCGATTGCTTTGCAGGACAAGCCGATCTCGGAGGCGAAGGCGACTGCGGGTGCCGAGGCGAGTAAGGATGCGGATGCGCCGGGAGACCCGAAGAGCAGGCGGGCCAAGGGACGCGGCAAGGGGAAGGGCTCGGAGGCAGGCGCGAGCCCGGAGACGGATGCGGAGTCGGCGTCGTCGGCCGGGGCGGCGACCTTCGGGGGCACGTCCGGAACGACGGGAATCGCAGGGCCCGCGGGCTCGGTGGATCCGGCGGATTCCAGTGTGGGCAAGGGAAGGGGAGCCGGCGCGAGGAAGCGCGGAGCCGCCAGCGCGCCGTCGTCCGCGGGATCGAGCGCGGCCTCGGGAACAGACCTCGGGGCGACCGCCGGAGGGCCAAACCCGAAGCCGGGCGCGGATCAGCCGGGCTCGGGCAGGGGAAAGGCCGCAGCGCCCGCCGGGGCGAGCGTGGTGGTCCCGGACCGGCCGGGCCGGGCCGGCCGCGAGCACTGGTCGCGTTCCCCTTACAGCACAAGGCAATTGCTCACGCTCAGCCGCCGGTACGTCGTGCTGACCGTCGCCAACCGGCGCGGCACGTTGCTCAATCTCGTCCAGGCGCCGATCCTCGGGCTGATCATGTTGGGCGCGTTCGGGAAGGACGATCTCAAGCCCGGCAGCGCCGACGCCGCGGCCTACTCGTCGACCGTGCTCATCGTGCTCACGCTCGGGGCCGTCTACCTCGGCGCGTTCACGGCCGTCCGGGAGATCGCGAAGGAGCGGGCGATCCTGGCCCGCGAACGGGCCGACGGGCTGTCCGGCTGGGCCTACGTGCTCAGCAAGACGCTGCTGCTGAGCTTCCTGACCATCGTCGAGTGTTTCGCCCTGGCGTATATCGCGCTGTTGCGCCAGGGCGGACAGAAGCAGGGCGTCGCGCTGGCGAACTTCGACCTGGAGATGGCGGTCGTGCTCTCGGTCACCGGATTGGCCGGGATGGCGCTGGGACTGCTGATATCCGCGGTCGCGCGCAACGGCGACCGGGTTGCGGCGGTCCTTCCGGTGGTGCTGTTCGCGCAGTTCGCGTTGTCCGGCGCGGCGTTCCCGGTGACCACGGTGCCGGGGCTCGACCAGGTCTCCTACGTCGCCGCGGCCCGCTGGGGCTACTCCGCCGCGGCCGGGACGGCCCGGCTGGACGAGCTGCTCGGGACCGGCTGCAACGGGTCCGCGCCGTCGAACTCCAGCGCGACGTCCACCGCCGCCACGGACGTGTCCGGGGCCGCCGCCACGAACGGCTCGGGTGCGGATTCCACCGGTCCTTCCCCCACACCGCGGTCGGGAACGGAGCCGAAGTCGGCGGATTCGACCGGATCCTCCCGTTCGGCCGCCCTGCCGAAACCCGCACTGGTCTGCGACCCGGCGCACGCCTCGACCACCACGGCCTGGTCTCGTGACCTGGGCATACTCGTCGGCCTGGTGGTCCTGGCGGTCCTCCTGGCCGGGCTGGCGGTGCTCCCGGTCGGTCGGCCAAGGCGTAGGTGAGCAGGGCTAAACCTCCTGGACGGATATTCCCGACGCACGTGACCGGGCTCGCATCCACTGTGCGAACTCGTTGGACGCGGAATGTTCTTGCACCGCGTACTGTTGGTCCTCAGGTAACCGATTTCGGGTGCCGCGCCGACGAAGACAGACGAGCGAGAAGGACGATTCGATCGTGGCTGATCCGCAAGACCTCTACGAGTTGGACCCGACCGGGCTGGCTGCGCTGGCCCGGGCCCGCGGCCGCAGCGGAGGCGCGGGCGACGGCGACCTGGCCCTGCTCTACCACTTCGAAGGCTTCATGGACGCCGGCCAGGCGGCCGAGCAGACCGTCGAGCACCTGCTGACCGCGGTGCCGGGCTTCGCCGTGCCGGACGAGTCCGGCCAGTGGCCCGGGTCCTCGGAGTCGGCCGGGCCGGCCGACGGGTCCGGGGCCGGCGAGCGGCTGCCCGGGAGCGCGGCGCGGGCCGGGTCGGCCCAGGTGCGGCGGTCGGAGCCGGGCCAGGTCGTGGCCCGGTTCGACGCGGACCGGCTGGTGGACTACCGGGCCCAGCGCCCCGTGATGACCTTCGACACCGACCACTGGGCCGCGTACCAGGCGCCGGAGCTGACCGTGCGATTGTCCTTCGACGCGACCGGCACGCCGTTCCTGGTGCTGTTCGGCCCGGAGCCGGACACCGAGTGGGAGCTTTTCTCCCGGGCCGTGCTGCACCTGGTCGAGGAGCTCGGCATCTCCCTGTCGATCAACTTCCACGGCATCCCGTTCGGCGTGCCGCACACCCGCCCGACCACGCTGATCCCGCACGGCAACCGGCCCGAACTGCTGGCCGGCTACCCGAAGTGGTTCGACCAGGCGCAGGTGCCGGGCAGCGCGATGGCGCTGGTCGAGTTCCGCCTGGCCGAGGCCGGGCACGCGGTGTTCGGCCTGGCCGCGCAGGTGCCGCACTACGTGTCCCGCTCGCCGTACCCGGCCGCGTCGGTCCGGATCCTGGAGGCGATCACCGCCGCCACCGGCCTGGTCCTGCCGGCCGGGGAGCTGCGCGAGCGGGCCGACCGGATCGCCGCGGACATCGCCTCCCAGGTGGCCGCCGGGGACGACGAGCTGCGCTCGATCATCGCCAGCCTGGAGGCCCAGTTCGACGCGGTGGCCGGTCCCGGCGCGCGGCCGAACCTGCTGGCCGAGCAGGCCGGCACGATCCCGACCGCGGACGAGCTGGCCCGCCAGTTCGAGGCCTTCCTGGCCGAGCAGGACGGCAGCGGCCCGGCGTAGCGGTGTGGCAGGATGGCGGGCGTGACCGAGAGACTCGCCCTCGAACCGGCCCTGTCCCGTCCTGATCTGCTGGCCGACCCGGTCGCCAAGGCGCTGGCCGGGTTCGGCGGGGCCGAGCAGGTGCAGGTCGCGCCGATCGATCCGGATCTGGCCGACACGGCGGCGTTCTGCGAGGCCTACGGCGTGGGCCTGGAGCAGAGCGCGAACTGCGTGGTCCTGGCCGGGCGCCGCGAAGGCGTCGAGCTGTTCGCCGCCTGCATGGTGCCGGCGACCACCCGGGCCGATGTGAACGGCCTGGCCCGCAAGCATCTGGGCGTGCGCAAACTGTCGTTCGCCCCGATGGACCGTGCGGTCGAGAGCACCGCGATGCAGTACGGCGGCATCACGCCGATCGGCCTGCCTGCGCAGTGGCCGATCCTGGTCGACCGCGCGGTGGTCGAAGCCGGGCATGTGGTGATCGGGTCCGGCATTCGCGGCTCGAAGCTGTGGCTGCCGGGTGCGCTGTTGGCATCGCTGCCGGGAGCCGTCGTGCTCGACGGGCTTGGCAAAGTGGTGGGCGGCTGAGGACTCCTCCAGTGTGGCGTGTCTGCCCTGCGGGGAATGGCGCTCCGCCGTACTACCACCACTGGATAAGGACAGCCTCTCCAGCCGCCGCGACGCCGCGATAGAAGGCGTCGAGCGTGCGAAATGCCCACATGACGTCGTCGGCATCGTGGCCCGCGCTGTAAGCGCCAAGCTCACCGATTCTGACGTGGACTGCCATTCGCGTTCACCAGCGATGAGCCGATCGTAGGTCTCCGAACTGATCCGGTACATGGTGAACATGATGCTCACGTCCCAGCCCCACCCTTCCACCCGTCCCACGTGAAGTCTGCAGGCCGACAACTACAGGCACATGACTACAGGCGACGGCCGTGTCGCGCGGAATCCGTTTCAGGCCAACGGAATCCGGATCGCAGTCTCCTTGTTCCAGGTGTAGGTGTGCGCGATCGCGTCCTGGTGTACGTCGACGAGGTAGACCTCGTTGATGGTCATCCATGCCTTCGTGGGCTGCTGTGCTGCTCGTACGGTTTGCAGGCTCGACTCGATCGCCGCGGTGTCGGTCGGTTTGGCGCAGTAGGCCATGCTCAGGTGCGGGGGCGGGGGCCGGTATTGCTGAGCCCGGGGGCCGAAATGCGCACCGATCGCCTGGTCTACGAGGCCTGACAACGTGTTCCACGGTCGGCCCGGGACATCTTCGTTCAGGCCCAGGAGCACGGATCCGGTCCCGGCCGAGGCCGATCCGGCCGGGAGCCGGAACGCGGGGAGGCCGGCCAGCGAGCGTGTCAGAGTACTGGCCAACGCCTGGACCGCGCCCGGGGCGAGCTCGGCGGCGGGTCGGCTGATCATGTGCACGGTCGCGTGCGCCCACTGGTCCTCGACCGGCGCGAGGGCGTCCGCGGCGGCGGCGAGCGCGGCCGCGCGGGTGCGGTCGATCAGGTCCGCGAGCGCGGGGTCCCGGATGCGGTCGGGCAGGGCGTAACAGTGCCAGCGGGTCTCACCCGGCGGCCAGACCATCGTCGGCGGCAGAAACGGTTCCATCAGGACTCTCCCTCGGCGTCGGATCACCCGGACGGCGCAAGCCGGGCCCGGATCGGGACTGCCACCCGGACGGAGCAACACGTGCGGCCGTTTCGGGGACCCTCCCGCGGCTCCGGCCGATCCGCCCGGATCGATCCTCCCATCTTCGCGGCGGCGCTGACGTGCTCCTGCCGCGGTCCGCCGGCGTCCCGGCGGACCGCGCCCGGCGCTGCTCCGAGGCCTGACCCGCGGCCGGGGAGGTCTGGCCAGATCCCTGATCTTGCCTTACAGTCCCCCCATGACCGCCGACGAGCTCGAAGCCAAGGACTGGCACGCCTGGCACGCCGCTTATGACGACCCTGACTCGCAGCTGGTCCGGCGACTGGCCTGCATCCAGGAGCGGATCACCCACTTCCTCGACGCGGCCGCGCCCGGGCCGGTCAGCGTCATCTCCGTCTGCGCCGGGCAGGGCCGGGACCTGTTGGGCGTGCTGGAGAAACACGAGCGCGGCCGGGATGTGACGGCACTGCTGGTCGAGCTGGACCCGCGCATCGCCGAGACGGCCCGCGAGCACGCGGCCCGGGCCGGGCTGGCCGGCGTCACCGTCGTGGTCGGCGACGCGGCCCAGACGGACCACTACCTGAAGATCGCCCCGGCGGACCTGGTGCTGGTGTGCGGGGTGTTCGGGAACATCCCGGATTCGGACATCGAGCACACGATCGGCCACTGCGCCGCGCTGTGCAAGCCCGGCGGCGCCGTGATCTGGACCCGGAACCGGCGCGAACCGGACCTGGTGCCGCACATCTGCGACTGGTTCGCGAGCAGCGGGTTCACCCTGGAGTTCGTCACCGAGCCGCTGGCCGCGCCGGATCTGAGCTTCGGCGTCGGGATGCACCGGCACACCGGGCGGGCTCGTTCGCTGCAACCGGAGGCCAGGATGTTCACCTTCACGGGGCGCTCGGCCGGGTAGGTCGGGCGGGCGGTTGCGGGTTGGCGGCGTCGACGTCGTGCGGCTCGGACTGTTCGGTGACGTCGGACTCCCCGGCCGTCAGGGCCAGGTCGGCGCCGGACGCATCGTGACCGCGGCCGATACCGCGGGCGTCGTCGGCGGCTCGGTCGCGCCACAGCCAGTAGACCAGCGTGACGCTGATGACCGCGGCGAAGGCGCACCAGGTCGAGGCGAAGGCCAGGTGCCAGGCGAGCACGCAGACCGCCGCGCCGACCACCCCGATCACACCGAACGCGCGCAGTTCGCGGTTTCCACTGGCCATGGGCGCGCCGAGGCCGGCCAGGAGGTAGCCGGCGATGACCACTCCCCCGGCTGGTATCTGCACGCTGTAGGTCAGCACGTGTCCCATCGGGACCGCGTTCACCGGTCCCGAGGCCATCGAGTAGGCGAGCGCTGACGACGACGCCAGGCCGATCGCGCACAGCGGGAGCAGGCGGCGGCGCGCGGCGTGGTCGGGCCAGACCGCGGACAGGACGGCCAGCGGGACGTATCCGGGCAGCAGCGGGAAGGCGATCGCGGCCCAGATCAGGATGGCCGTGTGGGCGGCCGACGCGCTGACCGTGCCGTCGGCGCCGCGCCAGACCACCGACTCGACCAGTTGGTGCGCGCCGAGGATCAGCGGCAGGCAGGCCAGCGGAACCTGCCGCGGGCGGCGGACCCGGCTCAGGGCGAGGATGCCGACACCGCCGACAACGCTCCCGGCGACCAGGTCGGCGGTTGGACTCCAGCACATGGGAGTCGGGTACCCGGGTTGGCGGGAAATTAATAGACCGATCGGATGATATTTCGGGTCACCGGCTGGGGGAGAGCGCTAGTCATTCAGGTCACGTCGCGACGGGCGGATCGTCGTCGGCCGAGTCGGCGGCGGGCGGCGCGGGCTCGGGCGTGTCGGGTTCGGGTTCGGGTGCGGCTTCGAGGTCGACCTCAGCTCCGGCGCCTGCCGGCAGCTGGGACGCGGGCGGGTGGACATCCCCCTTCGCCAGGGTGACCAGCGAGGCGAGCATTCCGGTGCTGCGCATGCTCATGAGTTCCCACGAACGGTCGATGCCCGCGACGAGACACCCGATGACCACGTAGTCCAACGTGCCGAGCGCGCCCACATCCGACTCGTTCTGGATCAGCCGCACTCCCGCATAGGCCTCGAACCCGGCGATCAGCAACACCACCACGATCAGCCGGAACGTCCGCAGGCTGGCCCGGCCGCGCACGGTCTCGGTGACGCCCGACCGCCCGGACGCCAACCCGAACGCGCCCAGCGCCAGCCCGGCAAGCAGCGCCCACCAGCCGAGATCGACCCCGGGGACCAGCGCGGCCAGGGAGATCGTGAGCGAGTTGGAGAAGACCAGCATGGCTGCGGAGGCGCGCAGGTTGTACGTGATCCGCGTGTCCTCGTGGTGCGCGCGTTCGGGGGCGACCGTGATGGCCACGAACAGCAGGCCGATCAGGGCGCCGCTGACGCTGGCCGAGGCGGTGAAGAAGTCGTCGAACCGAGCAGGGATCACCCCGGCACGATATCGTCCTCGTCGGCCGGGGCGCCCCGCCGGCGGACCGTCGCCCGCCGCACTGCAGTCCGTCGCGCTACAACCGTCCCGCTTACAGCCCGATCGACTTCGCCACGATCGTGCGCATGATCTCGGACGTGCCGCCGTACAGCCGCGTGACGCGGGTGTCGGCGTACAGCCGGGCGATCGGGTACTCCAGGATGTAGCCGTACCCGCCGTGCATCTGCAGGCACTTGTCGATCACCCGGGCCGCGGTCTCGGTGGTGAACAGCTTCGCCGCGGCGGCGTCGGCCGGGGTGAGCTTGCCCTGGTCGAACAGTTCCAGCGCGCGGTCGGTCAGGGCCTGGATGGCCTGATAGTCCGCCTCGCAGTCGGCGAGCACGAACTTCGTGTTCTGGAACGCGGCCACCGGCTGGCCGAAGGCCTTGCGCTCCTTGACGTACTGCACGGTGAACTTGATCGCGGCCGCGGCCTGGGCGGCGGCCTGGACCACGATGGTCAGCCGCTCCTCGACCAGGTTGTGGGTCAGGTACCCGAAGCCCTTGCCCTCCTCGCCGAGCAGGTTCTCGACCGGGACCTTGACGTCCTGGAACGCCAGTTCGGCGGTGTCCGAGGCGCGCAGGCCGAGCTTCTCCAGCTTCTTGCCGACGCTGAAGCCCTCGGCGGAGCTGTCCACGCACAGGATGGACAGTCCGGCCCGGCGGTCGGCCGGGTCCGGCGCGGCGGTGCGGGCGACGACCAGGACCAGGTCGGCCTGGACCCCGCCGGAGATGAAGGTCTTGCCGCCGTTGAGCACGTAGTGCGTGCCGTCCGCGGACAGCTTCGCGGTGGTGGCGATCCCGGCCAGGTCCGAACCGGTGCCGGGCTCGGTCATGGCCAGGGCGGTGATCACCTCGCCGGAGATGAACTTGGGCAGCCAGCGCTTCTTCTGCTCCTCGTTGCCGAAGGCGCGGATGTAGGGCAGGCCGAGGTTGGCGTGGATGCTGGCCGAGCCGAAGCTGACCCCGGCCAGGGCGCACTCCTCGGACATGATCGCGGCGAACTTGAAGCTGGTCTCGCCGGCGCCGCCGTACTCCTCGGGCGCGTTGATGCCGAACACGCCGAGGTCGCCGAGCCGGCGGTAGAACTCCTTGGGCGGGTGTCCGACCTTCTCCCACTCGGGGTAGACCGGGACGACTTCCGAGGCGATGAAGTCGCGGATCATCGACCGGAAAGCCTCGTGATCCTCGTTGTAGACAGTGCGAAGCACGGATTTCCCTCTTCCGTATGCGGGTATGGCGCGAGGCGCGGGCCGAAGGACTGAACAACCGTTAAGCTACTCGTTAGTAGTATGACCTGTCCAGAACGGAGACGCCAGGTGGCGCGCAAGTCCCCGGGGCACGCAGCCCTGCTCACCGCCGCGTCGGCGGAGTTCGCCGAACGCGGGTTCGACGGGACCTCGATCCGGGACATCGCCGCCCGGGCGGGGGTCAGCCTGTCCGCGCTCTACCACTACTACCCCGGGAAGCAGGCGCTGCTGGCCGCCATCCTGGACGAGGGGATGGACGATTACCTCGAACGGTGCCGGGCCGCGCTCGCGGCCGGCGGGAGCGGGCCGG
This sequence comes from Actinocrinis sp., assembly GCA_035943635.1. Classification (GTDB taxonomy): domain Bacteria; phylum Actinomycetota; class Actinomycetes; order Streptomycetales; family Catenulisporaceae; genus DASZBX01. Next base: position 104,506 of record DASZBX010000080.1, read on the forward strand.
CCGAACAGCTGACCGCGCTGGTCTCGGCCACGGTGCGGTACCGGGCCGAGCGGTCGGTGGCCAGCCTAATTCTGATCAACGAGGCGCGGGCGCTGACCGAGCAGGACCGGGCCGCGTACCGGGCCCGGCAGCGGCAGGGGACCGGGTTGTTCGCGGACGTGATCGCGCAGGGGACGGCGACAGGGGTCTTTGATACTCCGTACCCCGAGGATGCGCGGCGCACGGTGCTGGCCGCGTGCAACGCCGTGGCGCAGTGGTACCGGCCGGACGGGCCGACGGACCTGCCGACGCTGATCGAGCGCTATGTGCACATCGCGCTGACTGTGGTCGGGTGCAAGGCGCCTGAGAATCAGATCTCGTGAGCTGGCAACGCATTCGGCGCGACTACGAGCACTGAGTACTGAGTACTGAGAAAGCGTGAGCGGCCGGGGCGAGGAGACGTGGCTCTCCCGCCCCGGCCGCGGTCACCGGTGCTGCCCGGTTATCCGAGCACTGTTACAGCATGGTCTTACGGCATGGTCTTGAGGTAGCCGCCGACGGTGTTCAGGAACGCGTAGCCGTTGGAGGCGTCCCAGTTGATCGACCAGGTCATCGCGCTGCCGAAGTTCGACCACTTGGTCGGCGGGACGTAGCTGCCGCAGTTGGTGCCGGCGGACAGGCAGGACAGCGCGTTGTCGATGATCGACGGGGCCAGGTAGCCGCTGCTGGCGGCGGAGGTGCTGGCCGGCAGGCCGAGGCCGACCTGGGACTGGGCCAGGCCGCCGCCGAGCTGGGTGCAGGCGAGCGCGGTCAGGAAGTTCTCCGTGCTCTCGGAGTAGACGTTGCCGTCACAGCCGTTCATCGAGCCCGAGTTGTAGTACTGGGTGAACGAGATGGTCAGGATCGACTTGATGTCCAGGGCCAGCTGGAAGTAGTCCGAACCGGTGGTGTACATGTCGATGGTCTGCGGGGCCAGGGTGATGATCAGGTTCGACCCGGCCAGGTTGCGCAGGTCCTGGAGCGCCTGGGCGGTGTAGGTGACGTTCACCCCGTTCTCCAGGTCGATGTCCACGCCGTCGAAGCCGTACTGCTTCATCAGGGAGTAGACGCTGTTGGCGAAGGCGGTCGCCGCCGACGCGGAGCCGATCGAGATGGTGCCGTTCTGGCCGCCGATCGACAGGATCACCTTCTGGCCGCGCGAGTGCAGGGTCGCGACGTCCGAGGTGAACTGGGCCGCGGTGTAGCCGCCGAGCGCGGAGGACAGGCCCGAGTCGATCGAGAAGGTCACGCCGCCGTCGTTGGCCGCGTCGGCGTTCGCAAAGGCGACGTCGACCAGGTTGTACCCGGTCGGCACCGAGGCCAGGCTGAGCACCTGGGCGCCGTTGTCGAAGTCCTGCCAGTAGCCGGCCAGCACGTGCTTGGGCAGCGAGCCGGAGGGCGGGTTGGTCGGCGGCGCGGTGGTCGGCGGGGCCGTGGTCGGCGGGGCGGTGGTCGGCTTGGCGGTCGTCGGCGGGGCGGTCGGGGACGCCTTGGTGGTGGTCGGCGCGGCGGTCGGCGAGGAGGCGGTGGTCGGCGGCGTGGTCGGGCCGGTCACTCCGCCGGGGCCGCTGAGCACCAGGTCGTCGGCGTGGTAGGTGCCCTGCGCGTACCAGCCGTGCGTGTAGACCTGGACAGAGGTCTGCGACGCAGTCGTGGTGAAGCTGGTGGTCAGCTGGGTCCAGCTGCTCGCGGACGGGGTCCAGTTGGACGCGCCGCCGGTGACGCCGAGGTAGACGTAGGCGCCTTCGACGTAGCCGGACAGGGTGTAGGCGGTGTTCGGCAGCACGGAGACGGTCTGGGTGCACTGGGCGTCGTCGGAGCTGGTGGCGGCGCCGGCCAGCGCGTAGCTGCCGGCGTGCACGGGCGAGCTGACCACGGACCCGGTGCCGGCGTCGCAGGTCCAGCCGGACAGGCTGCCGCTCTCGAAACCGGGGTTCACCAGGAGGTTGGAGCCGGCCGCGTTGGCCGTGGCGGCGATCAGGCCGGCCGCGGCGACGGTGACCGCGCCGGTGGCGACGGCGGCCACCACCGCGCGCTTGCGGCGCACGGACGTCGTGCGGGGTTCGGGACTTGAGGTGGAGGGCATGCGGAGATGATTGGACTAGACCTATGCTGCCGTCAATACCCCTCACGTGGCTTTTCCTAAGCGTGGACCTGCCTTGAAGTCTGCTTAAGGTTCGCCCTGGGGCGGAAGCGTTCCCGGCGGGCGACGATCGTCGCTTCCCAGCGCACCAGCCACTCCAGGTACCGACTGGGGAAGCCGTGCGGGACTGCGCGCCCGGCTGAGACCCTCCGCCGATCACCGGCACCCGGTGCTAGCCTCTTACTAAGGGGTCTGCATCGCGAGAGAAGGTGCGCCGACTAGGTGGGGAGACCGCCATGGCCGAGGAGGCAGGCAGCGCGAGCGAACGGGTCCGCAGGATCTGGGAGATCTGGGTCCCGGTCGGCCTGGGCGTGCTGCTGGCACTGCTCGAAGCGTTCCATGTGATGAACTCGGACTATGCGGCGGCAGCCGTCCTGTTCGTGCTGGGCCTGATCGGATTCAGCCAGATCGGGCGGGACCGGCAGTCCGCCGACCAGTTCACCGGGCTCCGGACCGAACTGCAACGGCAGCTGTCCGCCGTGCACCAGGCCCTCGACGGCGTCAGCGAGTTGCAGTTCTACGAACATCACGAACTCTTCTACCTGGCCCTGGCCCGGCAGGTCAGCCAGGCCAAGACCGAAGTACTGACCAGCTACCTGCGCCGCTATCCGCCCGAAGCGCTCAACAGCCAGGCGGTCAGCGCCTACTTCGCCGCCTGCGTCAAGTGGGTGACGGCCGACTCCACGCATCAGTTCCGCCGCGTGGTCACCTCAGAGGCCATGCCGCAGATGGATTCCTGGAAGGACTCCCAGCGCAAGCTGGCGCTGAAGCACCTGAACCGATATCTGGTCCGGGTGGTGGACGTCCGTGGCGACGCGATGAGCATCGCCATCATCGACCAGGACCAAGTCTTCTTCGCATTCGGTTCTGACCCCTATGTCGTCACCGGCTTCAGCCTGCGCAGCGCGAAACTGGGCAAATTCATGCGGGAATACCATCACTCACTGTGGAACAGCGGCCGCGACATCACAACCCCTCAACCCTGACCCGGACTACTCGGCCCGCTCGCCTACACCACCCGTCTTCTCGGCGCCCCCGACCGCCTGGCGCACGGGCGGGTCGGCAGGCACTCAATCGTGGTGTTGCCGTCCCGGTCGCGGGCCGGGGCAAGTAGGCTGCGCCTATGGAGATCGAGTCGCTTGAGGATTTCGACGGATATCTGCGTACATCCGGCGGCGATCTGACCGGGTGCCGGGTCCAGGGCGTGGACCTGACCTCGCGCGGCTACGAGCTGCGGACGGCGGACGTGCAGGACGCGGCGTTCCTCGGCTGCGAGATCAGCGACACGGTGTCCGGCGACCTGCGCCATCGCGGGGCGATGGTGTTCCCGCCGGTGCCGCACCTGCCGTTCAATCCGTACCGGGCCACGCTCTACACCGCGGCCGAGCTGTTCGCCGGGATCGACGAGAAACCGTACGAGGAGACGCCGGACGCGCTCACCTACGCGTGGGACAAGGGCCCGCGGGACCGGGAGGACGTGCTCGGCACGGTCCTGCGCGGGCTGCACGATGATTCGATCTCTGACTCACTCGGCGACTACACGGCCGGCCGGCGGATCGTGGGCATGATGGGCGGGCACGACGCGGCCCGGCCGACCCCGGCCTACGCGGAGGCGGCCAAGCTGGCCCGCACGCTGGCCCGGGCCGGATTCACCGTGGCCACCGGCGGCGGCCCGGGCGCGATGGAGGCGGCGAACCTGGGCGCGTACCTGGCCCCGCACCCGGACGACGCGCTGGACAAGTCTCTCAAACTGCTGATTCCGGCGCCGGACTTCCGCCCGGACGCCACCGCCTGGGCCCGGGCCGCGTTCAAGGTCCGGGACGCCTACCCGGCCGACGCGTCCGGCCAGTCGCTGGCCGTGCCGACCTGGTTCTACGGGCACGAGCCGCCGAACCCGTTCGCCGGCGCGATCGCGAAGTACTTCTCCAACGCGCTGCGCGAGGACTGGCTGCTGGCCCGGTCGATGGCGGGCCTGGTGTTCCTGCCCGGGGCGGCCGGCACCGTGCAGGAGGTGTTCCAGGCCGCCACGCCCGCGTATTATTCGCCTGCTGATACGCTGCCGCGCCGCCTGGTGCTGGTGGGCGTGCAGCACTGGACCAAGGTGCTGCCGGCGTGGCCGCTGCTGCGGGCGCTGGCCGAGGGCCGGGCGATGGCGAGCCGGATCCACCTGGTGGACACCATCGCCGAGGCCTCGATACTGCTGTCGAAGGAAGGCTGAGCGCGCACCGTCCGGCGCGCGTCAGGCTCCTGCGATCAGGTGTACGCCAGCGACGGGCTCGGCGCGGGCTGCGTCCCGGCCGCGCGGACCAGGGCGGCGAACAGCGCCGGGTCGTCGCGCACCTCGGGATGCCACTGCACGCCGACCACGAACCGCTTGCCCGGCGCCCAGATCGCCTCGACCGTGCCGTCCGAGGCCCAGCCGCTGGCGGTCAGGTCCTCGGCGAGCAGGTCGGTGGACTGGTGATGGTGGCAGGGTGCGTCGATGCCGGTGCCCAGGATGGAACCGGGCAGCGTGGACGGGTCGAGCCGGACCCGGACGTTGCCGTACACCCCGGGCGCGGGCCGGTGCCGTTCGCCGCCGGTGATCTCGGGCAGGTGCTGGTGCAGGGTGCCGCCGAGGCAGACGTTCATCAGCTGCATGCCGCGGCAGATGCCCAGGATCGGCAGGTCGCGCTGGTAGGCGGCCGCGAACAGGGCCGCCTCCCAGGTGTCCCGGTCCGCCTGGGAGCGTTCCGAGTAGGGGTCCGGGGCCGCGCCGTAGCGCACCGGCTCGATGTCCGGGCCGCCGGTCAGGATCAACCCGTCCAGCCGGGAGACCACGGCCGCGGCCGCGTCGTCCGCGCCGATCGGCAGCACCGCGGCCACGCCGCCGGCGTTCGCCACGTGATCGGTATAGGCGTGCGGCAGCAGGACGGCCGGCAGGTGCCACACACTCCACGACGCCTGTGCCCGGTAGGCCGACAGCCCGATCAGGGGCCGCATACTGTCCCTCCAGGATGTGAACTCGGCCGCACCGGCCGTTATCGGAACTGATGCCCCGAACCGGGCCGGACTACTCGGCGGCGGGCAAAATGCCGGATCCGGCTTGAGCCGCGGGGCCCTGGCGTTATGATGCGATCACACATCTGGGAGGGTGGAGGATCTTGACCGAGTCGAGTGCGGCGCAGGCGGAGGGCGCCTCGGTGGCGGCCGCATCCCCCGGGGCCGGCGTGGCCGTGCGGGGCGGTGGGGACGGGCCGCGATCCGAGTCCCGGCCGGCTGATCTGCCGGCTCAGGCGGAGGCGGAAGGGCAGCGCACGTCCGGCGGCGGGGACGGCGCGCAGCCGGGCGCCGCCGAGTCGGCCGTCAGCCGGCGCGAAGCGCGCGAGCTGGACCAGGATCAGGACTCCCCGGCCGGTCTGACCAGGGGGATCTGGTGGGCGGCGGCGCTGCTGCCGTTCCTGTCGGTGGCCGGGGCGGTGCTGTGCTTCGCGGCCGGGGTGCTCAACACCGGCGGCTGCCAGCCGGAGGGCTCGGCGCTGTGCACCGGGGGCGGGCAGTGGTTCACGTTCGTGCTGCCGCTGCTGGTCGCGCCGCTGACGGCCGCGGTGACCGCGATCGGCGCGGTGACCTTCCACCGGCACCGGTCGACCTGGCTGGCCGTGGGGTACTTCGTCGTGTTCGTCAGTCTGCTGCTCGGCCTGGCCGCCGCGAACAGCGGGACCGTCTGAGGCCGCAAACCGTGGCCGGGCCGGGCGCGGGCCGGTCCCGGGCGAGCCGGGTGGCGGACGTGTGCCGTCCCGACCCGGCTCGGCGCGGACCGGTCAGTCGTTGAAACCGTTCGGTTTGTTCAGGTTCGAGTCGTGGGCCGCGACGACCAGGACGATCACCAGCACGATGAACAGGGCGATCCAGGCCAGGCCGCAGATGATCCCGGCGATGGCCATCCCGCGCCCGTTCTGGCCGGTGCGCTTGGTCTGGGCCAGGCCGATGAAGCCGAAGATGATGCCGAGGATCGCCGGGATCCCGTAGATGAATCCGCAGATCCCGCACACCATCGCGGCGATCGACAGGCCGTTGGTGCCGGTTGGCTGGCCGTATCCGGGCAGGTACGGGTAGGCGACCTGGTAGGGCGCGGCCACCTGGTAGCCGGCGCCGTACGGGCCGGGCTGGGCGGCGCCGGCCGGGGTGCCCGGGCCGCCGGGGTGGAACGGACCGGCTGCGGAACTGTCCGGCAGGCGGCGGGTAGGAGCCGTACGGCTGGTCGGGCGCGGGCTGCGGGCCGGGCGCGGGGTACGGGCCGGCGGCGAATCCGGGGCCGAACATCGGCGCGGAACCAGCCGGGCCGGCCGACGGTTCGGGCCCGTCCGGCTGCCCCGCCCCGGCCCGCTGCGCGTCCGCCGGCGCGGAGTCGATCACGGTCGCCTGCTCCGCGCGTGGGGGCTCGGCGCCCTCAGGCGGTTCAAAACCACTCACTGTGCCTCTTTCCACCTGACTGATCCGAAATGTCGGCAATGTTGGCGACGCCCGCAGGATACCCGGCCCGGCCGGGGCCGGTGGTCAGGGGCCGGGATTCGGATCGGGGTCCGGGCCGGTGCTGAAGTGGCCGTGCCCGGTGGCCACGGAGATGATGATCACCGCGATCCAGGCCAGGCCGCAGACGATCCCGGCGATGGCCATCCCGCGCCCGCGCTGGGTGGTGCGCTGGATCTGGTTCAGCCCGACGAAGCCGAAGATCACGGCCAGCACCGGGGTGACGCAGAAGAAGCCGCAGATCCCGCAGACCAGGGCCGCGATCGACATGCCGTTGGTGGTGGCCGGCAGGAAGACCGGGGCGGGGAACCCGGCCGGGCCGTAGGGCTGCTGGCCGTAGGGCTGTTGACCATAGGGCTGCGGGCCATAGGGTTGCGGCCCGTACCCCGGCGGCGGGTAGGCGCCGGGCGGGTAGCCGCCGGGAGCGCCGTAGATCACCGTCGGGTCGCCGGAGTACGACCCGGGACCGGCCGGATACGGCGACGGCGGCGGCTCGGGCTGCGGCGTCGCGTCCCACGGCTCCGGGCCGGTCGGCTGGTAGTCGCTCATGAAGTCTCCCCCTGGAGTTGTCCGATCGCTCGCAGATTACACCTCCTGTCATCCAGGGGAAGGGGTCGTTGCGGCGGTTCCTCAGATGACTGCGCACCAGGGCCGCCGGGCGGCCGATCGGGTGATCGAAATCGGGCAGTGCTGCCGCCGGCGACTCACGCCCATGGGTCGTCGTCTGGCGGTATGTAGGCCGGTGCACCTGGGACGAAGGCTCCGAGGGTCTTCGCGGAGTACGTCGCGATCTCGCCATAATGAAACAGGATCCCGTCGTCCATGCACTGCTGCGCGCACCCGCGCAGGGGGTAAAGTCTGCTGAACTCGCGGCCGCCGCCGGCCGCCGCGCCCGCCCGGCCGAAGGGATGGAGGGACCGACGCGATGGCACGAGCCTCCGCACGCACCGCCGCGGACGGCGGGGAACTGACCGAACGCCTGCTCGACGCGGCCGCACAGGTACTGGCCGAGCAGGGGCTGGGCGAGCTGACGGTGCGCCGGGTGGCCGAGCGGGCCGACTCGTCGACCATGGGCGTCTACAGCCGCTTCGGCGGCCGCACGGGCATCCTGGAGGCGCTCTACCGGCGGCTGTTCGGCGAACTGGCCCGGGCGTTGCGGGCCGTGCCGGTCAGCGCGGATCCGCTCGCCGACGTGCGGGCGCTGGCGGTGGCGTACCGGGCATTCGCGCTGGCCGGGCCGCAGCGGTACGCCTTCATGTTCGCCGACCCGCTGCCCGCCTTCGCCCCGGGCTCGGACCTGCGGGCCGAGACCGTGCAGACCACGTTCGCGCCGCTGCTGGCGGCCGTCGGCCGGACCCGCTCGGGCGCCGGGCAGGTGACGCGGGCGACGTATTGTCTGTGGTGCGTGATGCACGGGTTGATCGGGTTGGAGTTCACCGAGGTGCTGCGCACCCGGCTGGACGAGTGGAACGTCAGCGGCGAGGACGAGGCCGCGGCGGAACGGATGTTCCACGCGGGGATCGACGCGATGATCGCCGGGTTGGAACTGTGATCCGCCAGGTAAGGCAGACTACTGATGACGGATCTCCGCCCGCGCGGTGGACATGAAACACGGGTCCGGCAGGCGTCCGGCGAAGTAGGAGTGGGAGGTGTCCACTTCCCGGCCGGCGTCCAGTGTTCGGATCACCTCGTCCCGTTCCGCGTCGGTGGACTCGACGGTGAACTCGTGGCCTTCCGGGTCGGCCATGACGACGCTTCCCAAGCCCACCACGACAATCGGGCCCAGCAGGCCGTCCCGCAGGATGTCAGCACCCAGATCCTGCAGGGCCCGGATATGCTCGGCGATGGTGCCTTCGGCGGACGAGAGCAGGAGATCCGGCCAGACCGGCGGCGTTTCGGACTCGTCGATCTGCGTGAACAGCATCGGGACTCCCCCGTCCGCCCCGGGCGTCACCAGGAAGCCGCCGTTGTCGCGGCTCGCGGTCGCGCCGAGCGCGGCAGCCCAGAACCGGGCCAGCGTCTGCGGCTCGCGCGCGCCGACGATGATCTGCTTCACCCGTAGTGTCACGGTTCTGTTATAGCATTCGCGCGTTCAGCACGGCGTGAAACGCACCGGCAGGCTGGTCAGGACGCGTTGGCGGTGGCCGCTGCGCCAGACGAGGTCGGCGGGCGGGACGGCCAGGGCGAGGTCGGGCAGCCGGCCCAGCAGGGTCCAGACGGCGATCCTCGTTTCCAGCCGGGCCAGCGGGGCGCCGAGGCAGTAGTGCACGCCCTGGCCGAACGACAGGTGCCCGCCGAGGGCGGCCGGGTCGTGGTTGGCGGCGCCGATGGCCAGCAGCACGATGTCCCCGGCCGGGATGACCGCCGAGCCGACCCGGACGTCCTCGGTCGGGAAGCGGCGGATCGCGGTGGCCAGGGGCTGGTCCAGGCGCAGGAGTTCCTCGACCACGCGCCCGACCGCGGGCGTGTGCGGGGAGGGTTCGGCGCGGACCGCGGCGGCGAGTTCGGGGTCCGCCAACAGGCGGGCGACGGCGCCGGTGAGCAGGTGGACGGAGTTCTCGTACCCGGCGAACAGGGTCAGGAAGGTCAGCGAGAGCAGTTCCTGCTCGGTCAGCCGGTCCTCGCCGTCGCGGGCGGCGACCATCGCGGAGAGCAGGTCGTCGGCCGGGCGGGCCCGCTTGTCTTCGATCACTTCGGTCAGGAGTCTGATGATCTCGCCCATCGCCACGGCCAGTTCGGGCGCGGTGTACCGGCCCGGGGCCAGCAGGGTCCCGGTGGCCGCGCGCAGGGCGGCGCCCCGGTCGGCCGCGATGCCGAGCAGGGCGCAGATCACGCTGACCGGCAGCGGCGCGGCGTAGCCGGGCAGCAGGTCGGTCTCGCCCCGGCCGGCGAAGCCGTCGACCAGGGCCTCGGCGGTGGCCCGGATCCCGGCGCCGAGCCCGTCCGCCCGGCGCGCGGTGAACGCGGCCGAGACCAGGCGGCGCAGCCGGGCGTGGTCCTCGCCGTCCAGGTTCAGCAGGTTCGCCTCCAGCGCGGGCGGCAGGCCGAAGCCCTGGTAGCCGGCCCGGGAACTGCGCTTGTCCAGGTCCAGCCGGGGGTCCGACAGCAGACGTCTGACATCCTCGTACCGGCTGACCACCCAGATCCGGGCGCCGCCGGCCAGCTCGGTGCCGTACACGCCGTCAGGGTACGAATGCAGCCGGCGGGCCACCGCGGCGGCCTCCTCGGCGAAGATCTGGGCGAGGGCTCCGGCGATGTCGCTGTCTTTCACTGTCACGGGTGTTTCCTCTTGCCTGCACGAGAACCGATGGGCACGCGCGGCCCCGGCCGCGGGGCCGGGCGGTGCGTCGCGTCCACGCCGGCCGGCCGGCGCGTCGGCGCCCGGGCCCGGCCGCCCGTGTCGGTTCGGTTTCCGCCTCAGCACACGGCACTAGACCATCGCAGTTCTCGGAGCACCGGTCAAGTCGCCGGGCGCAGGCGCGGCCGGAAATCCTCAGTCGGCGCGCGGCAGCCGGTAGCCGCGCTTGGGCACCGTGACGATCAGCGAGTCCGGGGCGCCGGGGTGCCGGGCCAGGGCGGCGCGCAGGCGGCCGACCGTGACGTCCAGGACGTGGTCCCCGGCGATCCGGCCGGTGTCGGCGGCGGCGCGGTTCGGCCGCCGGCCGACCGGTCCGGCCGGTTCCGCCGCGGCCGGGCGGTAGCCCCAGACCCGGCGCAGCAGGTCCGCCCGGGAGACCACCCGGTCCTCGGCCAGGACGAGTTCGCGCAGCACGGCGGCCGGCTGCGGGGCGAGCAGGGTGATCTCGCCGTCGAACGCGAAAGCGTGGCCCTGCAACCAGATCCGGCCGATCGGGGTGTCGGCGGTGTGCCGCAGCCGGGTGGGCAGTTCGTCCGCGATCAGCTTGACCAGCGAGCCGAGCCGGCCGCGGTCGGGCCACCTGGCCGGCACCGCGGTCGTGTCGAAGGCGCCCGCGCAGACCTCGCCGACGCACGCGGCCAGCACGCCCGGGTTCCCGGGCCGACTGGGGCGCGAACCCTGTGCGGCCGAGCCGGACTGCGCCGGACGGGCGGCCGTGACGGACGAGACCACCCGGCCCGACCAGCGGCCGGGCATCTGGGCGGCCGGGGGGTCGGACTGGAGTTCGGGCTCTGCGACAATCGGCGCAGGGGCGGGCGCGGAGCCGGAATCAGAGCCGGAATCAGAGCCCGGATCGAAACCGGCGGCGGAGCCCGCAGGAGATCCCGCACCGGAGCCCGCACCAGAACTCGAATCAGGCTCGAGAGCCGGATCGGCGGCGGCGGCGCCCGCCGCCGAAATGTGTTCCCGGCCAACCGAAGCAGCCCGACCACCCGGCTGCGCCCCGGCTTCTGTAACAGACTGCGCATCCAGGTCGGTGCCCCAGGCGAGCTTCGCCGGGTCGGCGCCGAACGCGCGGCACAGGTCGTCGTCCAGTCCCATCACGCTGGCCGCCTCCAGCAGCGCCAGCACGCCGGGGGCAGAGGTGAACGCCACGGCGTGCACCTCGCGCTGCACGATCGACTCGACCAGCCGGTCCACCGCGGCCGGGTCGCGCGGCGGGCCCCAGCGGTAGATCGGCACGTCGATCACCTCGGCCCCGGCGCCGCGCAGGGCGGACAGGAAGCCGGGGTCCAGCGTCCCGTGCCGCTGCACCGCCACCCTCGCGCCGGCCAGGTCGCGGGCCAGCAGCCAGTCCAGGATCTCGCGCATGTTCTCCTGCACCGAGGCGAAGCCCTCGCGCAGGCCGCAGGTGCGCACCGCGCCGGTGGCCTTGGGGCCGCGGCTGAGCACGACCGCGGCCCGGCAGGCGGCCAGCAGCCGCTGGTCCACGCCCCAGCCCTCGGCCGCGCTGATCCAGCCGCGCCAGCCGATGCCGGTGCTGGCCACCACGTAGTCCAGCGGCCCGGCCAGGCACTCCTCGGTGGCCAGGCGCAGCGGGGAGTCGTCGTCCAGCGGCTCGATCCGCATGGTCGGGGCGATCACCACCCGGGCGCCGCGGCGTTCGAGCAGGGTGCCGAACTCGGCCCGGCGCCGGTCCGCGGTGATCGCGACCACGCAGCCGGCCAGCGGGCGGTCCTCGAACGGGTCGGCCGCGGCCTCGGCCGGGCCGGCCGGCGCCGGGTCGGCGATCCGCACGCCTGCGGGGGTGTCGTCAGCGCTCACGGCCGAACCTGCTTTCACGTGGGGCACCGTCCGGCTCGGCGCGGCGGCGGCCGGCGGTCTGCGCCGCCCGGCCGCCGCCGCAGTCCGTACGGATACCGTCCATGCCTGCATGGTGCTCAGGCGGTGTTTCCCGGGGGTTTCCGGCGCGATACGCGGGGATCATTTCCGGCGCGAGAAGGTGGTCCAGGCCACCAGGCCGCACAGCGCGTAGACGGCGATGAAGCCGATGTACGCGCCGTCGCCGGTCTTGGTGGCCAGGAAGGACTCGCGGAAGGCCACGTCGACCAGCACGCCGCCGAAGGCCCCGACCGCGCCGGCGATCCCGATCACCGCCCCGGCCAGCTTCTCGCCGCCGAGCCCGGCCCCGGCCGGGTCGTCCGGGGCGCCGCGGAACACCATCGGGATCAGCTTGTAGACCGAGCCGTTGCCGACGCCGCTGAAGAGGAACAGGGCGACGAACCCGGTCAGGAACAGCGGCAGCGACTTGGCCGCGGAGGCCGCCAGGACCAGTGCGGCCCCGGCCGCCATCAGGGCGAAGGTGGCGACCGAGATCCGGGCCGGGCCGAACCGGTCGGCCATCCGGCCGCCGAGCGGGCGGGCCAGCGAGCCGAGCAGCGGGCCGAGGAAGGTGACCTGGGCGGCCTTGAGCGGGGTGCTGAACTCGTGCGCGAACTGGATCTGGAGCACCTGGCCGAGGGCGAAGCCGAAGCCGATGAACGAGCCGAAGGTGCCGATGTACAGCAGCGAGATCAGCCAGGTCTTCGGGTGCCGGGCGGCCTGGCGCAGCGCGGGTTCGGCGTGCCGGGCCGGGGCCAGGTTGTCCATGAACACGGCCGCGGCCGCGGCGACCACGACGATCAGCGGGATGTACACGCCGAGCAGGACGGCCGGGTGGGTCGCGCCGGCGGTGGCCAGGACCAGCAGGCCGACCAGTTGCACGGTGGCCACGCCGATGTTGCCCCCGCCCGCGTTCAGGCCCAGCGCCCAGCCCTTGGACCGCTGCGGATAGAAGGAGTTGATATTCGTCATCGACGACGCGAAGTTCCCGCCGCCGACGCCCGCCGTGCAGGCCAACACCATCAGCGCGGTGTACGAGATGCCCGGGTGGATCAGCAGCGCCGCGGAGACCGCCGGGATCAACAGCAGCAGGGCACTGATGATGGTCCAGTTCCGGCCGCCGAACCGGGTCACGGCCAGGCTGTAGGGCAGCCGCAGGACCGCGCCGAACGCGGTCGGGGCCGCGGTGAGCAGGAACTTCCCGGCGGCGTCGACGTGGTAGGCCGGGCCGAGGAAGAGCACCAGGACGGACCAGACGCTCCAGACCGAGAAACCCACGTGCTCGCAGGCGATCGAGGCGAGCATGTTGCGCCGGGCGATCCGCTTGCCGGTGGCGGCCCAGAAGTCCTCGTCCTCCGGATCCCACCGCTCGATCCAGCGGCCTCTGGGTCTTGTGCTCTGCGCGGCGGGGGCGAGCGTGGTCTCGACAGCCATGGCGGTACTCCCAATCGTCGGTGAGATGGTGGTCGGTGCAGGGTCGTGCTCACTTCGCGGTCAGAGTGCGGCGGGCCGGTTCCCGCAGAAGACCAGGCCGCGGTGCCGGTAGACCTCGTACACCGGGAGGGACAGGCCCTGCTTGGTCAGGCACCGCCCGGTCCGCAGGTCGAACAGGTCCTTGTAGACGGGCGAGGCCACGGTCAGCACGCCGTCGTGCGTTCCGGTCAGGCCGCGCGAGATCACGTACGCGTTGCTGCCCGGGTCGTAGTTGCCGACCGCGCGCAGGCTCCCGTCGGCCAGCCGGAACACGGCCACCTGCTCGGCGTCGACGAGTGCTGCGACGCCGCGTCCGGCGATCAGGTCGGTGTAGCGGCAGACGTACGTCCACCGGTCCGATCCGTAGTCCGCGTCGTGCTCGGCGCCGTAGTCCGGGCCGAGGTCGGGATCGAATCCGGGGTCGAACCCGGGCGCGAGGTCGATCGTCTGGTCGGTCATGAGTGCACCGGTTCCTCTCGGCGGCCGATCTGCATCAGCGGTTTGATCTGCTCGCGCTCGACCTCGAACGCGATCGACGGGTCGGGCGCCTCGGGGGCGTTGACGAAGGAGACGAAGCGGGAGAGCTTCTCCGGGTCCCCGAGCACCGCGGCCCACTCGTCCCGGTAGGAGGTGATGTGCGCGGCCATCGCGGCCTCCAGGTCCGCGGCGATGCCCAGGGAGTCCTCCAGCACGACCGCGCGCAGGTGGTCCAGGCCGCCGTCGAGCCGTTCGAGCCAGGGCGCGGTGCGCTCGAGCCGGTCGGCGGTCCGGACGTAGAACATCAGGAACCTGTCGATCACCTGGATCAGCCGGTCCCGGTCCAGGTTCTCGGCCAGCAGGTCGGCGTGCCGGGGCCGGTAGCCGCCGTTGCCGCCGACGTACAGGTTCCAGCCGAGCTCGGTGGCGATGATGCCGAAGTCCTTGCTCTGCGCCTCCGCGCACTCGCGGGCGCAGCCGGACACGGCCGACTTGAGCTTGTGCGGGGAGCGCAGGCCGCGGTAGCGCAGTTCGAGCTCGACCGCGAGGCTGGAGGAGTCCTGCACGCCGTAGCGGCACCAGGCCGAGCCGACGCACGACTTGACCGTGCGCAGCGACTTGCCGTAGGCGTGCCCTGATTCGAACCCGGCGTCCACCAGCCGGCGCCAGATCAGCGGCAGCTGCTCGACCCGGGCGCCGAACAGGTCGATCCGCTGCCCGCCGGTGATCTTGGTGTAGAGGCCGAAGTCCCGGGCCACCTCGCCGATCACGATCAGCGACGCGGCGGTGATCTCGCCGCCCGGGATCCGCGGCACCACCGAGTAGGAGCCGTTCTTCTGCAGGTTGGCCAGGAAGTGGTCGTTGGTGTCCTGCAACGAGGCCTGCTCGCCGGCCAGCACGTGCGCCTCGGTGCCGAGCAGTCCGGCGTAGGAGGCCAGGATCGAGGCGACCGCGGGCTTGCACACCTCGCAGCCGTCGCGCAGGTCCCCGCCCGGGCGGCCGTGCTCGCGCAACAGCCGGGCGAAGGTCGGGATCCGCTTGGCCAGCACGATCTCGGCCAGTTCGGCCCGGGTGTGCGCGAAGTGCGGGCAGATGCCGTGGTCCACCTCGATCCCGGCCGCGGTCAGCTCGCCTTCCAGGATCTTGGTCAGCAGCGGGACGCACGAACCGCAGCCGGTGCCAGCCTTGGTGCAGGACTTGATCGCGGCCAGGTCGGTCGCGCCCTGGTCCAGGATCGCGGCCCGGATCCGGCCCTTGGCCACGTTGTGGCAGGAGCAGATGTTCGCGCTGTCCGGCAGGGCGTCCGGGCCGGACGGCGGCGCGTCCCCGGATCCGGCCGGCAGCAGGTACCGTTCGGCCGGGGCGGGCAGCGGCAGTCCGGCCCCGGAGTAGGGGCGCAGCTGGTCGTAGGCGTCCGCGTCGCCGACCAGGATGCCGCCGAGCAGGTGCCCCTCGCCGGTGATGACCAGCTTCTTGAACACGTTCGCGCTGGTGTCGTGGAACACCGCGGTGTGCGCGCCGGGCGTGGCGGCGAAGGCGTCGCCGAAACTGGCCACGTCCACGCCGAGCAGCTTGAGCTTGGTGGAGGTGTCCGCGCCGGTGAAGGCCTCGGCCTGGTCCGGGGCGGCGAGCAGGTCGGCCACGGTCTCGGCCATCCGGTAGCCGGGGGCGACCAGGCCGTAGACCCGGCCGTCCACGGCCTGGGCGCACTCGCCGACCGCGTAGATGTCCGGGTCCTCAGTCCGGCACCACTCGTCCACGACCACGCCGCCGCGGGCCCCGACCGGCAGGCCGCAGTCGCGGGCCAGCTGGTCCCGGGCCCGGATCCCGGCGGCGAAGACGATGATCGGGGCGTCGAGGGTGACCTCCTCGTCCGGGGTCTCCGGCCCGGTGCCCAGTCGCAGCATCCGCATTCCGCGGGCCGCGCCGGACTCGTCGAGCAGGACCTCGTCGGTCCGGGTGCCGGTGTGCACGGTGATGTCGAGCTGCTCGATCCGGTTGCGCAGCGCCCGGCCGCCGGCGTCGTCGACCTGGACCGCCATCAGCCGCGGGGCGAACTCGACCACGTGCGTGCGCAGGCCGAGCCGGCTGAGTGCGCCGGCCGCCTCCAGGCCGAGCAGGCCGCCGCCGACCACCGCGCCGACCTGGCAGCCGGCCGCGTACTCGGTGATCGCCTCGACGTCCTCGATCGTGCGGTAGACGAAACAGCCCGCGGCGTCCCGGCCCGGGATCGGCGGCACGAACGGCGCGGACCCGGTGGCCAGGACGAGCGCGTCGTAGCCGAGCACCGCGCCGGAGGCGGTGCGCACGGTCCGCGCGGCCCGGTCGATCTCGACCGCCGGATCGCCCAGCCGCAGGTCCACGCCGTGCTCGGCGCAGAACCGGCCCTCGTGGTCGAAGCTGAGCTGCGGCGCGGTGGTCCCGTCGAACAGCGAGGTCAGGTGCACCCGGTCGTAGGCCGGGCGCGGTTCCTCGGCCAGCACGGTGACCGTCCACGCGGCCGTGGCCCCGCGCTCGACCAGCCGCTCGACCAGCCGGTGGCCGACCATGCCGTGGCCGACCAGGACGAGGCGGCGCCGGGGGCCGGGCCCGGCCGGCGGCGTGTCTTGGAAGCTCTGGGTGTCCGTCACAACGCCGACGATGCAGGTTCCGCGTTACCTCGCGGCACGCGGTTCGTTGCCCGTCGGAAACATGCCTCTATCCGGCGCGGATCGGCCTTGTGAGAAGCGGGCCCGCGCTCGGCGCCCGGCCGGGGGTCAGTCCCGGCTGATCGCGCCGCAGGTGTAGTGAGTGAGAACAGACGAGCGGAGGATACAGTCCGGCGGCGCGCGGCGGCAACGGGATGATTCGGTCCGGCCCCGGGCCGCCGCACGTCAGCCATTGAGCAACAGGTTGACATCGCCGAACTCGTGCCACAGGTAGCGTTCCCGCAACGCCTCGGCATAGCAGAGGTCGAGCAAAGGGCGCCCGGCGACCGCCTCCAGCATCAACAGGTGGGACGCCTCCGGTTCGTGCCATCCGGTCAGCAGGCCGTCGACGAGCCGGACGCCGCGTTCCGGGGTGATCACCAGGTCGGTCCAGCCGTCGGCCGCGCGGGCCCGGCCCCGGTCGTCGACCGCGGATTCGAGCGCGCGCACCGCGGTCGTGCCGATCGCGATCACCCGGCCGCCGGTCGCGCGCACGTGGTTGACCAGCGCGGCAGTGCTCTGCGGGACGATGAACCGCTCGGCGTACGGCGTCTCGTGCGCCTCCGGCGAGGCGACTCCGGTGTGCAGGGTGATCGGCGCGATCAGCACGCCGCGGGAGACCAGCCGGGCCACCAGTTCCGCGGTGAACGGCCGGGCCGCGCTCGGCATCTCGCTGCTGCCCGGCTCGGTCGCGAACACGGTCTGGTAGTCGGCCAGCGGCCAGTCGCGGTCGACGTAGGAGTAGCGGATCGGCTTGCCGTGCCTGAGCAGGTACGGCACCAGCCGCTCGTCGGACCCTGAGGCGAACCGGGCGTACCAGAGGCGTTTGGTGAATCGACTGGAGAGCTTCATCCGGGCGTCGCCGGGCAGCGCGATCACCAGATCGGGGTGGGCGGGCGACTGGTCGCCGTAGTAACCGGTGCTGGTGCCGGTGATCCGGCGCAGTTCGACCAGGTACTCGCCGCGCTCGTCCGGGGCGGCGGCCGAGACGTGCACGGCCACCCGGGTGCCGTCCGGCAGGGTCCCGGTCAGCGCGGCCGGGAGTGTGGTGGAGTTGTTGACCACCAGCAGGTCCCCCGGGCGCAGCACCTTCGGCAGGTCGACGGCCAGGCGGTGGTCGGTCGTCATCCCGGCCCGGACGCCCACCAGCATCCGCACGTCGTCGCGGCGCAGGCCGCGGGCTTCGGCCGGCGCGTGCGCGGACAGCTCGTCCGGCACGGTGAATCCCTTGTCCGCCGTCAGATCCCCGCTCGTCGTGACCAGCATCTCAGGCTCCTTTCTTGACCGGCTGGGCCGGCGCGGCCGGCAGGTCGGCGGCGCGGTAGCGCCCGGAGGCGGGCTTCTCGGCCAGCAGGCGCAGGAACGCCGGGACCACGGTCACCGGCAGCGGCCGGTCGGAGATGTCCTCGCCGGGGAACGCGTCCTGGTGCATCACGGTCAGCATGTCGCCGGGGTCCACGGCCCAGACCCGCACGTCCGGCTCCTCCAGGGCCAGGATGGCCGAGGCGTGGTCGAAGGCTGCCTTGCTGGCGCCGTAGCCGCCCCAGCCGGCGTAGGGCTCGACCGCGGCGTCCGAGGACAGGTTGACGATCGCGCCCCGGCCCCGGCGCAGCTGCGGCAGCAGCAGCTGGGTCAGCGCGATCGGAGCCAGGATGTTGACTTCGAAGGTCTCCAGCAGGCCGGCCAGCGGGAACCGGGCCAGGGCCGGCATCGGCTCGCCGGCCAGGTCGTATCCGGTCAGGGTGGAGGCGTTGTTGACCAGCAGGTCGGCGCCGCCGAGCAGGGAGGCGGCGTGGGCCAGCTCGGCCCGGTGCTCGTCGTCGACCACGCTGCCGGCCAGGGCGACGACCGTGGTGTGCGGGGCCAGTTCGTCGGCCACCTCGATCAGGTCGGCGCTGGACCGGGCGGTCAGCACCAGCTGCCAGCCGGCCCGGGCCAGCGCCCGGGCCAGTTCCCGGCCGAGCCCGCGGGAGGCGCCGGTGATCACGGCGACCGGCCGGCTCGCGGCGGGGAAGGCGGCCGCGGCGGTGGCCGGGTCGGTGGTGTTCTCGGGGTCTGATGTCTTCGTCATACCGACACTCTCGCCGCGGGCCGCCCCTGCCGGGATCGGGCAGCCGACCGGTTCTGAGCTAGTCCGTTGGTCCTAGGTCCGTCGGTCCGGCGGGCGGCCGCGGCCTGCCGAACCCGGTGGTCGCGCCGGGTCCGGCGGTGTGGAACGGCGGCCGACCCGGCGGCGCGGCTCGTCGTCGCGATCTCCACGCGGGCGGCGGCGTCGGCTACGGTGAACAGGTGAGCACACGATCCGACCCGGCGGGCGCCGCGGCCCGGGACCGTCAGCGCGAGCGGACTCCGGCCGACCGGGCCGCCGCGCTGGCCGCGCTGCGCGAGCTGAGCCAGGCCGTGCTGGCGATCAGCCGCCACCTGGACACCAACGAGGCCCTGCAGACGATCGTGCGCACCGCCCGCGACCTGGTCGGGGCCGAGTACGCCGCGCTGGGCATCCCGGACGGCTCCGGCTCCTTCGCCCGGTTCCTGGTCGAGGGGATCAGCGACGAGCAGTGGGCCGCGATCGGGCCGCTGCCGCGCCAGCACGGGATGCTCGGGGTGATGCTGCACGACCCGCACCCGCAGCGGCTGCCCGACATCACCGCCGACCCGCGGTTCAACTGGTGGCCCCGGGCGCACCCGCGCCTGACCGGGTTCATCGGGGTGCCGATCCGGGACGGCGACGAGATCCTCGGCGCCCTGTTTTTGGGCAACACCGCCCTGGGCAACACCGGCGCGCCCGGGCCGGCCGGTTCGGACGGCGAGGACAGCGGGTTCACCCAGGAGGACGAGGACCTGTTGACGGTCCTGGCCGCGCACGCCGCCATAGCGCTCACCCACGCCAAGCTCTACGAGCGCGAACGCGAGCTGGCGATCCTGTCCGAACGCACCCGGCTGGCCCGGGAGCTGCACGACGCGGTCACCCAGAAGCTGTTCGCGCTGCGGCTGACCGCGGAGGCCGCCGCCGGGCTGCTGCCGGTCGACCCGGAGCGGGCCGCCACGCACCTGGCCCAGATCGCGGTGCTGGCCCGGGAGGCGGTGGCCGAACTGCGGGCGGTGGTCGGCGAGCTGCGCCCGGCCGAACTGGAGCAGGACGGGCTCGCCCTGGCGATGCGCAAGCAGGTGACCGTGCTGGACCACGCGTACCAGTCCGGCGGCGGGCCGCGGATCGCGTTCGTCGACGACCCGTTCCCGCAGCTGCCGCCCGCGCAGGAGCAGGTGGTGCTGCGGGTGGCCCAGGAGGCGCTGCACAACGCGATCCGGCACGCCCGGGCCGGGGTGATCGAGCTGCGGCTCGGCCCGGCCGGGCTGCCGCGGGCCCGGCGCACGGCCGTGCGGGCGGCCGGGGCCGCGCTGACCGTGACCGACGACGGGGTCGGCTTCGCCACCGGCCCGGGCGGGCCGGACGGGACCGCCGGGCGCGGGCTCGGCCTGACCTCGATGCGCGAGCGCGCGGCCAGCGTCGGCGGGACCCTGTCGGTGACCTCCGCTCCCGGTCAGGGTACGACGATCCGTTTGGAGGTGCCCGGTGTGCGCAAAGACTGAGCCCGGGGACGGCCGGGTGGCCGCGCCCCAGACCGGCGCCGGGCCCGGCCCGCTCCCCCCCAGCATCAGGGTCCTGATTGCCGACGACCATCCGATGGTGCGCCAGGGCCTGCGGGTCTTCCTCGGCCTGCAGCCGGACATCGACGTGGTCGGCGAGGCCGCGGACGGCGCCGAGGCGGCCCGGCTGGCCGCCGAGCTGCGCCCGGACGTGCTGCTGCTGGACCTGGTGATGCCGGGCGTGGACGGGCTCGGCGCGCTGGACCTGCTGGCCGATTCCGGGACCGGGGTGCGGGCCCTGGTGGTGACCAGCTTCGGCGGGCACAAGGGGGTCGGGGCGGCGCTGCGGGCCGGGGCGCGGGGCTACCTGTCCAAGGACGTCGAACCCAGCGCGCTGGCCGCCGCGATCCGCGCGGTCGCGGCCGGGCACGTACTGCTGAGCCCGGAGGCCGCAGCCGAACTGTCCGCGGGCGCGCAGGCCGGGCCGAACGGCGCGGCGGCCGGCGGCGACGGCGGCGAGCCGCAGCTGACCGCGCGGGAGCGGGAGGTGTTGCGGTTGCTGGCCGAGGGCAGGTCGAACCGGGAGATCGCGAAGGAACTGACCGTCTCGGAGAAGACCGTGAAGACACACGTGTCGAACGTGCTGATGAAACTCGGGGTGGCCGACCGCACCCAGGCCGCGCTGTGGGCGGTGCGGCATGACTGAGCTGCGGGCGGCCCTGGAGCGGGAGTTGCGCGGCGAGGTGGACTTCAGCGCGGGCACGCAGGCGGTGTACGCCACCGACTCCTCGAACTACCGGCACGTGCCGATCTGCGTCCTGTTCCCGCACGACCACGCGGACGTGGTCGCCGCGCTGCGGATCTGCGCGGCGTTCGACGTCCCGGTGCTCGGCCGCGGCGCGGGCACCTCGCTGGCCGGGCAGACCTGCAACGAGGCGGTCGTGCTCGACTTCTCCCGGCACATGAACGCGATCCTGGACATCGACCCGGTTCAGCGCACTGCGACGGTCCAGCCGGGGGTCGTGCTCGACGACCTGCGCCGGGCCGCGCAGGCGCACGGCCTGACCTTCGGCCCGGACCCGGCCACGCACGCCTGGTGCACGCTCGGCGGGATGATCGGCAACAACTCCTGCGGCACGCACGCGCTCTACGCGGGCAAGACCGTCGACAACGTGCGCCGGCTGCGCGTCGTGGCCTACGGCGGGGCCGAATACGAGTTCGGCGATTATGACGACGCCGGGTACGCGCGGGTCGTCCGGGAGGGCGCGCCCGAGGCCGCGATCCTCGGCTCGCTGCGCGAAATCGGGCGCCGGTACGAGAAACTCGTCATGACCCGGTTCCCCGACATACCCCGGCGGGTGTCCGGCTACAACCTGGACCAGCTGATCCCGGGCCGCCCGCTGCACGCCGCGCGCCTGCTGGTCGGCACCGAGTCCACCTGCGTGCTGGTGACCGAGGCGGTCCTGACCCTGACTCCGAGCCCGGCGCACCGCCGACTGGCCCTGATCGGATACCCGAGTATCTTCGAGGCCGCCGACGCCGTGCCGGACCTGCTCGGGATCCTCAAGCCGGGCAAGCTGATCGGTTTGGAAGGGTTCGATGTCACTCTGGTCCGGCACATGCGCGAGCGCGGCCTGAACCTCGAACACCTGCCGATGCTGCCCGGCCTGGACGAGGCGCTGGAGAACAACGCGGGCGGGTGGCTGCTGGCCGAGATCGGCGCCGACAGCGCCCAGGAAGCCGACCAGGCCGCGGCCGAATTCCTGGCCGGGCTGCCCGCAGCGGCGCACGGCCGGCACGACCGCGAACTGCTCACCGACCCGGCCCGGCAGCGCGGCGCGTGGGCGATCCGCGAATCAGGGCTCGGCGCCACCGCCCTGCGTTCGGACGGCGGCCACAACGTCGAAGGCTGGGAGGACGGCGCCGTCCCGCCGGAGCACCTCGGCGGGTATCTGCGCGGCATCAGTGCCCTGTGGAAGGAGTTCGGGTACGACGGCGCGTGGTACGGCCACTTCGGCCAGGGCTGCGTGCACACGCGCAACAACTTCGACCTGCACACGGCCGAGGGGCTGGCGAAGTACCGGCTGTACGTCGAACTGGCGGCCGAACTGGTGGTCGGCCTCGGCGGCTCGCTCTCCGGCGAGCACGGCGACGGCCAGGCCCGCGGCGAGCTGCTCGAACGGATGTACGGGCCCGAACTCGTCGATGCGTTCCGGCAGGTCAAGGCGGTCTTCGACCCGCGCGGCCGGATGAACCCGGGCAAGGTGGTCGATCCGTACCCGCTGGATGCGAACCTGCGCTACGGCCCGGACTACCGCCCCGGCGGCCCGATCACCCGGGCCGGTTTCTTCCCGCTGGCCGAGGACCGCGGCTCGCTGCAACGCGCCGCAGAACGCTGCGTCGGGGTCGGCCGCTGCCGCCGCGACGACACCGGCGTGATGTGCCCGTCGTTCCGGGCCACCCGGGACGAACGGCACTCCACCCGCGGCCGCGCCAAACTCCTGGTCGAGATGTTCCAACGCGACGACCCGGACCAGGTGTGGCGCAACACTGAGATCCGCGAGGCGCTCGACCTGTGCCTGTCGTGCAAGGGCTGCGCGGTCGACTGCCCGACGCACGTGGACATGGCGACGTACAAGTCCGAGTTCATGGCCCGGCACTACCGCGGCCGGCTGCGCCCCCGGGCGATGTACGCGCTGGCCCTGACCCCGTGGCTGGCCCGGATCGCCGCGCACCTGCCGCGCCTGGCCAACCTCGCCCTGACCGCGCCCGTTCTCAGTACCCTGGTCCGGCGCCTGGCCGGCGTCACCACCCGGCGGCCCGCGCCGCGCTTCGCCGAACGCTCGCTGCGCCGCCAGGCCCGCTCGACCGGCAAGGGCTACGACGCCGGACCCGGCCCGCACGCCGAGCAGGAGACCGGGACGGTCGTGCTCTGGCCGGACACCTTCACCGACGCCTACCGGCCGGACCTGGCCCTGGCCTGGAAGAACGTGTTCGAATCGATCGGCGAGCAGGTTGTGATCCCGACCCAGTGGGCCTGCTGCGCCCGCCCGCTCTACGACGCGGGCATGCTCGACCTGGCCCGCCGGACCCTGACCCGGCTGCTGGATGTGCTCGACCCGTACCTGTACCGGCACCTGCCGATCGTGGTGGTCGAACCCAGCTGCCTGGCCGCGTTCCGGGACGAACTGCCGAAACTGCTCGCCGACGACCCGCGCGCCGCGGTGTTGGCCGCCCTGGCCCAGTCCCCGGCCGAGTTCCTGCTGGCCGGCCCGGGCGCGGACCTGCTGCCCCGGCCCGCCACCCGGCGCGAGGTGGCCGTGCACCCGCACTGCCACGCCCGCGCGGCCGGATCCTCCGCCGCGGACGGCAAGCTGCTGGCCGCGCTCGGCCATCAGGTGACCGTGGTCGACGCAGGCTGCTGCGGCCTGGCCGGATCCTTCGGCTTCGACGCGGATCACGAGGCCCTGTCGAGGAAAATCGGCACCGAACAGTGGCTGCCGGGCGTCCGGGCGACACTGGAGAAGATGACCGACGGAGCCCTCGTGGTCGACGGATTCTCCTGCGCGACGCAGTACTCGCACTTGGACGAATCTGGCCAGGCCGCCATGACCTTGGTCGAGTTGATCCAGTCGGGAGGGGACGGGGCCGGCGGCTGAAACCGGCGTACAGCGAGCTGGGTCGGGGAGCATGAGGGGGAAAGATGCCTGATACAGGTGACGGCGACGTGTGGCTGCCGCCCGGGGAACGGGTGCTGTGGTCCGGATCCGTCGGCCGGGTCATGAAATACGCGCCGGGGGACGACACCGGCGGCGGACCCAAGCCGCCGCGCCGCCCGGGCTCGGCCAGGGGCCTTCCTCCTCGGCTGCGCGGCCGTCGGCGTGCTGAGCCAGCTCGCCGCGGTGAACGGCGCCCGGCGCCGGTGGGCGAAGACCTCGTACCTGGTGAGGGCCCTGCGGGTGGAAGTGTCCAACGGCACCTCGGCCGCGCCCGGGCAGCGCGGCCACCTGGCCGACCTGGCCCCGCCGTCCCAGCTCAACCCGAAGTCGCCGCTGCGCCTGACTGAAGCCCGGCACCCCGAGGCCGGGCCGATCGAACTCGCCGGCCTGCCGGACCCCGAACAGGTCCGCAGGCTGATCCTCACCGCCCAGGCGGCCACCCGCAGAACTCCCGCCGCCACACCGGGTCCGGCCGTGGCCCGGTAGTCGTCCGTCCCCGACGCCCCGGCTACTGCTCCAGCTGCCGGCCGTCGCCGTCGGTCAGCTCGCCCTGCCGTTTCTTCTTCTTCAGCGGTTTGCGCGAGACGCTGACCCCGCCCATCACGACCAGGCCGGTGATCCGCACGACCGGGCCGCCCGAGCTCGCGTAGGTCTCCGCATGGTCGTCCGCCGAATCGGTGCCGCCCATGATGGCCACCGCGTCGACGTGCACCTCCACGCCCTCGGGCACCTTGATGTCGACCCCGCCCATCAGCACCCCGACCTGGATCACGGTGACCTGCTCGGCGAACGAGGCCTCGCGCAGGTCCAGCTCGATCCCGCCCATCACGGCCACCGCGTGGTACTTGGCCGGCACCACCCACGGGCCCTTGCGGCTGGACCCGCCCATGATCGCGATCGAGCGGCGCCACCGGCCCGGCGCCGCGCCGACCCGGATCGGGGCCGCCCGGCCGGCCGGGGCCGGCCCGGCCGCGGTGTCGGTCAGCGCGGGCAGGTCGGCGGTGACCGGGGCCAGCTCGCCGAAGGTCTTGGCCGAGTACGTCGCCTCCAGCCGCTCCTCCAGTTCGTCCAGGGTGATCTGGCCCTGGGCCGCGGCCTCGCGCAGCCGGTCGGCGACCCGCTCCCGGTCGCTGTCGGAGGCGCGCAGAGCGAGGGAGTCGCCCGTGTTCGAGTTGTCAGCCATGCCGCGAAGTCTAACCACTGGCGCTTGATCCGTGTACTGCGCAACCCCGTCGAACAGGGCTGTCTCACCCAGATTTAACGTGTTGCGACGCGACCGCGGCCCATGAGTTCATAGAGCCCGGCGCACCGAACGGAACTGGTGCGCGACCTACCAAGGGGATGTCAACCACCATGCCTATGACCGAGCTTCCGGGCAAGCACGTGCCGATCCGGCTCTGGGCCGACCCGGCGACGGTCGAGCCCAACGTGATCGAGCAGCTCTACAACATCACCACCGTGCCCCAGGTCGCGGGCGTCGCGGTCATGCCGGACGTGCACCTGGGCATCGGCGCGACCGTCGGCTCGGTGATCGCGATGCGCGACGCCGTGTGCCCGGCCGCCGTCGGCGTGGACATCGGCTGCGGGATGACCGCGGTGCAGACCTCGCTGCGGGCCAAGGATCTGCCGGACGACCTGGGCGACCTGCGCACCCGGATCGAGGCGGCCATCCCGGTCGGCCGCGCCATGCATGATGGCGGCGCCGCGGACCTGCGCGGACTGCCCGGATTCGAGCCCGGCGCGCTGGACCTGTTCTGGGCCGGGTTCGACGAGCTGGCCACCGAGGTCAAGGCCCGGCGCACCCGCGCCACCGCGCAGCTGGGCACGCTCGGCTCGGGCAACCACTTCATCGAGTTCTGTCTCGACACCGAGGACCGGGTCTGGCTGATGCTGCACTCCGGGTCGCGCAACATCGGCAAGGAACTGGCCGACCACCACATCGGCGTCGCCCGCTCGCTGAGCCACAACGAGGGGCTGGTCGACCGCGACCTGGCCGTGTTCCTGGCCCACACCCCGGAGATGGACGCGTACCGCTCCGACCTGTTCTGGGCGCAGACCTACGCCAAGCACAACCGGGCGATCATGATGGGCCTGTTCCAGAACGTGGTCCGGACCCTGTTCGCCCGCGCGAAGCCGACCTTCGACCAGGTCATCTCCTGCCACCACAACTACGTCAGCGAGGAGACGTACGACGGCCAGGACCTGCTGGTCACCCGCAAGGGCGCGATCCGGGCCGGTTCCGGCGAGCTCGGCATCATCCCGGGCTCGATGGGCACCAAGTCGTACATCGTGAAGGGCCTGGGCAACGAGGCCGCGTTCAACTCCGCGTCCCACGGCGCCGGCCGCCGGATGAGCCGCAACCAGGCGAAGAAGGCTTACACGGTCGCGGATCTGGAGCGCCAGACCGCGGGCGTGGAGTGCCGCAAGGACGTCGGCGTGCTCGACGAGATCCCGGGCGCGTACAAGTCGATCGAGAAGGTCATGCAGTCGCAGACCGACCTGGTCGAGATCGTCGCGGAACTGCGCCAGCTGGTGTGCGTGAAGGGGTAGCGGCAGACCGAAAACCCTTTGCCAGGAGGGTCTTGCGAGCCGGATCATTACTCTCATGTTCCGGCACTTCTTCGCGCACCGGCCCGCAGTCGCGGGCGCGCTGAGGACTGCCCTGGATTCGGCGCCGGCACCGTTCATCGCGGCTCAGACCGCGGCGGCGGCACTGCCCGGCGGCGCCCGAAGCTGACCGTTCCCGGAGAAGACCCCTCCAGGAGCCCCACGGGGACGGTCGGCTCAGCCCCCGGGCTCCGAGAACCCCCTTCCGCGACCGGCAGCCAGCCGGTGCGGATCAACCGGCAGGGAACATCAATCATGGCGAAGACGCCTTATATCCGGACCAAGCCGCATGTGAACATCGGCACCATGGGCCATGTCGACCACGGCAAGACCACGCTGACCGCGGCGATCACCAAGGTGCTGGCCGAGCGCGGCACCGGCACCTACGTCCCCTTCGACCGGATCGACCGGGCCCCGGAGGAGGCGCTGCGCGGCATCACGATCAACATCGCGCACGTCGAGTACGAGACCGCGACCCGGCACTATGCGCACGTCGACATGCCCGGGCACGCCGACTACGTCAAGAACATGATCACCGGCGCGGCCCAACTGGACGGCGCGATCCTGGTCGTGTCCGCGCAGGACGGCGTGATGCCGCAGACCTCCGAGCACGTCCTGCTGGCCCGCCAGGTCGGCGTCGAGCACCTGGTCGTGGCGCTGAACAAGGCCGACGGCGCCGACCCGGACCTGCTCGACCTGGTCGAGTTGGAGGTGCGCGAACTGCTCACGGCCAACGGCTACCCGGGCGAACAGGTCCCGGTGGTCCGCGTCTCCGGCCTGCGCGCGCTGGCCGGCGACCCGCAGTGGACCGCCGCGCTCGGCGACCTGCTGGACGCGATCGACGCGTACGTGCCGATGCCGGAGCGCTACACCGACGCGCCGTTCCTGCTGCCGGTGGAGAACGTGCTCACCATCACCGGCCGCGGCACCGTCGTGACCGGCGCGATCGAACGCGGCACGGTCCGGGTCGGCGACCGGGTGCAGCTGTTCGGCGGCGAGGGCGAGCTGTCGACGGTGGTCACCGGCGTGGAGACCTTCGGCAAGCCGATGGACCTGGCCCAGGCCGGCGACAACGTGGCGATCCTGCTGCGCTCGGTGGCCCGCGACCAGGTCCGCCGCGGCCAGATCGTGGCCGCGCCCGGCAGCGTGACCCCACGCACCGAGTTCACCGCTCGGGTGTACCTGCTGTCGGCCAAGGAGGGCGGACGGCATACCGGCGTCGGGTCCGGGTATCGGCCGCAGTTCTATCTGCGGACGGGTGACGTGGTGGGTAACGTGCGGTTCGACCCGGGCGGTGTCGCGATGCCGGGTGAGACGGTCGATGTGCAGGTGGTGTTGGGTCGGGCGGTGCCTTTGGAGGTCGGGCTCGGCTTCGCCATCCGTGAAGGCGGCCGCACGGTCGGCGCCGGGACCGTCACGGGGGTTGTGGCGTAGGAGCGGGTGGCGCGCGGGCGCGGGGACTGAGGTCGCAGTGGTCTGGCAGGTTTCTGTCAGGCCGCTGCGGCCTCTCGACATCAAGTGCCCTGGCGCGGCGCGTTCTGTCGCTTGGCTTCCGGCAATTCTGTAAGGCTTGCAGGATGCGAGAGAAGATCTGGACAGCCATCGGGCGCCATGCGGGCGGCTTTCAGTGGCGGATCCTGTGGGTCACCCAGCAGAAGTACATTGTCGGCGTGTCCGGTCTCGTTCGGGACGAAGCCGGGCGGGTTCTGCTCATCAAGGGCCGGATGTGGCGGCCGGAGCTGCCGTGGGGGCTTGTCACCGGTTACGCCAAGTCGGGCGAGACGTGGGACCAGACCGTTGTGCGCGAGGCGCGCGAGGAGACCGGGTACCGAGTCAGGGCCCTGCCCACGCCGGTTGCGTTGTTCAGCGGGTTCGAACTGCGGGCAGAGGTGACCTTCCTCGCCGAGTTCGAAGGCGGCTCTTACAAGCCGGACAAGAAGGAGGTTCTGGACGCGCAGTTCTTCCACCTCGACGAGCTGCCAGCAGGGCTCCTGCCCAATCATCGAAGACTGATCGAGGCTCATCGAATGTGGTTCGAGAAAGGCACCGGCAATGATTAATCAGTTGCACCCGGTGACCTCACGTGACACAACAGTCACCATGGAGAACTACGACCCGATGGACAGCTTCCGTCAGGACACTGCGGACACCTACGACGATCACCTGCGCGGAGACGAAGCAGCGACGGTCGCGTTCCTGTCGGCGCTCGCATCCGATGGCCCCGCGCTGGAACTGGCCATCGGCACCGGCCGGATCGCCTTGCCGCTGGCGGCAGCAGGCGTGCGCGTGGACGGAGTCGACCTGTCGGAGGCGATGGTCGCCAAGCTGCGGACCAGGCCCGGCGGCGAGGATCTGACCGTGGTCATGGGTGACTTCGCCGACGTGCCGGTCGACGGCTCCTACCGGCTCATCTACCTGGTCTACAACACACTGTTCAATCTCCTGACACAGGACGAGCAGATCCGTTGCTTCGAGAACGTCGCCGGGCATCTCGACGACGATGGCGTGTTCGTCGTCGAAGCCTTCGTTCCCAGCTACCTGCATCGGCTGCGCGACAACCAGTACGTGGACGCCGAGCACCTCGCTGTCGGTGCCGTGACACTCGATGTGGGCCAACATGATCCGGTCGCTCAGATCCTCAACGAGAGCCATGTGGTCCTGTCGGCGGCGGGTACGCAGGTCGTCCCGATCGTCACCCGGTATGCGTGGCCCAGCGAGCTCGACCTCATGGCCCGGATCGCCGGACTGCGACTGAGAGAACGCTGGGCCGGCTGGAACCGGGAGCCGTTCACCGGATCAAGCCGCAACTGCGTATCCGTATACGAACGTCGCCCCTGATCGTTACGGCCGCACGACGATCTTCCGCCCTGGCGACGAGGCCTGCGCCGACCACGCGGCCGCGACGTCGTCCAACGCGTCGCTCTCGATCGCCAGATTCATCTTGCCCGCCACGGCGAACTCCGCCACCTGCGCATAGCCCGCCGCGCTCTGCTCCGGGGTCAGGGAGGCGCCGCTCAGGCCGGTCAGTTTCAGATGCGAGTGCCGAATCAGACCCATGTCGACCGATGCTTCGGCCCCGGCGCTCTGGCCCAGGTTGACTGCTCGCGCCGACGCCGCCCCGGAGACCCGCGCGGCGCTCCTGGACGCGGGCCTGGAGATCGCCGAGGAACACGGGCTCTCCGGCATGAGCGTGAACCGCGTCGTCGCCGCCGCCGGGGTGGCCAAGGGGACCTTCTACGTGCACTTCGCCGACCGCGACGCGGTCCTGAGCGCGCTGCACCAACGTTTCCACGGCCGGACCGGCGAGGCCGTCGCCGCCGCCATGGCCGACGTACCGCCCGGCCGGGTTCGGCTCCGCCGCGGCGTCGAGGCTTATTTGGCCCGCCAGAGCGACTCCTCGACCGGCGGGAGCACTACGTCCCACAACGGCATGAAGGACCCCCGGAACTGCGGCATCCCCGCCGGCCGGGCGATGAACCACCAGTGCAGGTGCGCCGCGCCGTCGCCCCAACGGTTGATGTGCACCCGCCCGATCCCGCCGAGGCCGAGGATCGCCCGCTCGATCCGCTGGAACAACGGGCCGAGTTCTGCGGCACGGTCCGCCGGTAGGTCGGCCATGTCCCAGTGTCCTCGCGGTTCGAGGAACAGCACGATCGGGGCGCCGCGCGGCGTTTTGGGTGCGGTGATGCGCCAGTTTTGGTCTGTCCAGACCGAATCCTCGTCCTTGGCGGCGCACATTGAGCACTCGGCCGGGTTGCTCTCGCCGTGCCGGTCCCATTCTGGTAGCGACGGGGGTTCCAGGACCCGTACCTGCGGCGGCAGGTCGATTTCGTAGGGGAAGATGCTCCAGTCGCGGATGTCCGTGCTCGGTTCGAAACGGCGGCCGAGCGGCAGGGTCGCGTGGTAGGGGCTGATGTCTGGGGTCTTGTTCGCCTCGATGTTGATCAGGAATCGAAGTCGTGGCTCGCTGTGGTCCTTGCTCTGAAGAACGCCGCCGTTTGCCTCGATCACCTTACGGGACGCGGCATTGTCCAGTACACAGGTGAGTAATGCCTCTTCGATACCCAGCGACGAGCACACGGTCAATGCCGCACGCAGCATTGCACTCGCATGCCCTTGCTGCCGCGCAGTTGGCCGCACGTCGAACCCGATGTGACCGCCCTCTTCGCGCAGCGCATCGTTCAGCTCGTGCCGAATGGCGATCCGGCCCAGGTACTCGTCGCCGTCTACCCACCAATATGTGGTGCACGGGACTCCCGAGAACGACCGCGGTCCGTCCGAATCTGCCTGGCTGCGCAGTTGGGTGAGGTAGGTGCCGAACCCTTCCGGGGTGTGCCATGTCTCGCTGAATTGACGTATCTCGCCGCCTACCATCGAGAGGTCGTCTTCGGCGCCGCGTCCCTCGGTCTGGAACTCGGCCATGGCGGCTAGGAAGGACTTGTGTACGTGCACGTCGGGAAGCTCTAGTTTTGCCATAGTCGACATTCTTTCAAGGCTCGCAACCTGGTTCTCCGAATGGAGACGGCCGCGATTGGGCGGGGCTGGCGGCGCCGCCGTGTCGGCGTGCGTCAACTACTGTGCCTCCGGCGGGCCAGGAACCCCCAAGGATCCCCATGGAACGATCCATTTGGGTGGTGGGTTACCTTTCGGGTGTGTCGGACCGGGATCCTCGGCGCCCCAGCCTTGCGCGAGAGCGCGCGATCCCTCCAACTGCCGCGGTAGTCGGGCGAACCATACAGCTGCTTTGGCGGGTGACAGGTGGCTGATGTACTGCGGGCGAGTCGGCGGCGTGGCAGTGGGCGGGCCGTCGTGGCTCGGGCGGTTGTGGTTTGCGGTGGTGTCGGCTCATCGCGTTTCTGCGGCCTCATATTCCGGTCAAGATGAGCGTGGTGAGGCTGATCCGGACGGGTTGTCAGTTAGCGTGGTCAACTGCGTTGTTGCCCGGGTCGTCTACGATCATTGCGACCTTTGTCGCCTTGCGCATGGATGGCCGCCGTCTGGATTTGGGAGTTGAGCAGTGTCGGTAGTGGACTTGGTGCGGGAGTCGGCTCGGGCTGGTCGGATGGTGTTCTTCGAGGAGTCGGCGCGGGATGGCGCGCAGGCCAAGACGTTCATGAGTGCTGATTTCCGGGTCCGGCTGGCGCGGGAGCAGGGGGCGATCTTCGGTGCGCACGGGCCGCGGCATGTGGTGTTCGCCGCCGGGTTTCCCTCGGTCTGCGCACAGGAGTTCGAGGCTACTCGTCAGGTCGCCCTGGAGACTCAGGGTTCGGTCAGTCCGGCGGCGATCTGTCGGGGCACGGCGGAAGACGTGCGGTTGGCTCTGCGCGCGGTGCGCGACGCGGCTCATGCGCGGGTGATGGTCATCGTCGCGGCCTCGGAGGCGACTGCGCTCGCTCTCGTGCACAGCGATGCGCGAACCGCCCTGGCTGACGGACTGGACGTGGTCAAGCAGGCGGTGGATCTGGCGGACGGTGTCGCGGTGGACGTGTGCCTCGTCGACGCGCCTCGCGCAGACCACGCGCTGGTGGCCGACTATGCGGGGATGATGACCGCCCAGGGCGCGGGCACCATCGTGCTCGCCGACACAGTCGGGGACCTGCTGCCCGGCCAGACCCGCGCCATGTTCCAGCAGGTCGCGGACGGTGCCGGTGCGGACGCGGTCCTGGTCTCGCACCTGCACAACGATCTGGGCCTCGGTCTGGCCAACACGCTGGCCGCGTTGGAGAGCGGGGTGCGGGTGGCGGCCTGCTCCTGGCTGGGGATGGCCGAGCGCAGCGGCATGGTCGCCACCGAACAGTTGCTGTTCCTGCTCGCTCACGACGCGTCGAAGGCCGCACAGGTCCTGGGGCCCGACTGCCAGCCGTGGTGGACGAAGCCGGACCTGACCCGGTTGCCGGGGATCGCCCGGATGGTATCGGCCGAGACCGGTGTCCCGCTGAGCGTCACCACGCCCATCGTGGGCAGCGGGGTCGCCACGATCTCCACCGGCACGCCGTTCACCCACCCGCAGACGTTCCAGCCCTACGACCCACAGGAGCACCTGGGCCTGGCTCCGCGCGTGGTGCTGACCCACCTGGCCAGTCAGCGCGTCCTGGGCGCGGTCGCCGATCGCCTCGGGTACAGCCTTGACCCGGCTCAGACCCGCACCGCCCTGGCGTGGGTCAAGGACCGCGCCTACCGCCTAGGCCAGGCCGTCGTGCCCGAACCCGACTTCGCCGCCTACCTCGACGGCCTGACCGCCGACGCCGCCCTCCCCGCATCCTGAAGGACACGCCCCATGCCAACCACCTCCGCCCCACTGAACACCGACGCCGCAGCCCAAGCCCTGAGCGCCGGCCGGGCCGCCATCCTGCCCAACCCGAGCCCGCTGACCTACGTCGTGGCCGCCACCACCCCGCAGGCCGTGAACAACGCCAAGGCCCGTCCCACCGACCAAGAAGTCGCCTTGTGGGTGCACGACGACACCACGTGGACCGACCTGACGCGCGCACTCGACCTGCCACCTGCCGCCCTCAGCACAGCACTGGCGTTGCTGCGGACCGAACTGGTCACGCTCCTGGTACCCGTGCGCGCCGACACCCGGCCGCCGGCCTGGGCGCTACCCGCCCTACGCGAGGGCCACCTCCTACTCTTCGGCAGCCGCTGGCAACCCCTAACACCACTGCTGGCCCAATTCCCACGCCTGTACGTCAGCAGCGCCAACCGCACAGGACAACCCCCGGCAGCCACCGCCGCCCAAGCCGCAGCAATGTTCGGACCCGACATCCACGTCACCGACTCCGACCACCTGCGCAACACCGGCACAGCCCACGCAGCAACCACCATGCTGCGCATCGCACCCGACGGAACCCTGACACACATCCGCCAAGGCGCCCAAGACCAGGCACACGGACCAGACCCCGCCAGCTACCTGAAATGGCTGCTCACGACAACCATCACCACCCCCTAGCAGCCCAACCCAAGCCACGGAACAACCCCGCTCGCACGCACTTGCCCAGCGCAACGACACCCGCCATAGCAGCAGCATGGTTCGCCTAGCGACTGCGGCGTTTGAGGGGCCCGTGCGGCCCCCGCCGCACAACTCGGCCCGTCGGTCTCGGATCCTCGGTGGCCCTGGCGGAGCTTAGAAGGGCGTATCGGGCAGGCCCTGTCAACTCCCGAACCCGCCCCACAACCCCACCCTAACCAAACCACCCAGAACAACAACCCCGGGAGTTGATAGGGCCTGTTCGATGCGTCATTCTGAGATTCGACAGGGCCACCGAGGGTCCGAGACCGACACCACAACACGTAACCAACAACGCCAGCCGAACCCGGCCCACGAACCTACGGATCCTTGGGGGTTCCGGGCCCGCCGGAGGCACAGCAGTAAACGAGACCTGACACGGCGACGCGCCCCAAGCCCCCAAACCCCCCGCCCTCCCCGCCTTCAGACAACCTGGCGAGGCGTCAGAGAAACCAAGGCGGCAAAAGCAGTCGGAACAATAGTCACCGCTTCCCCATGACCAGAAATCAGCGCCGCATCGCGAACCCCCAACTCGACCACCTCGCGATCCGAACCAGCCCAGCTGACCTCAACCGCCCCCGCCAAAGCCACAACCAAACTGAAAACCCCCGGCCCCACCCCCTCCGCCACCTCAGGCGCAATAACCCGACGCCCGGTCGTAATCCGAACCGTAGCGCTGTAAACATCCCGCCGAGTCATAACATTGAGATCAACGACAGGCCCATCCACCAACCGACAGTCCACAGAATCATCGCCGGAGAGCGCAAACGGGATATAAGGCTCCGTCATCACATACGGCGTGCCGTCCACAGTCAGATTCATACCATGCCCGGATACCAGCGTAATGATCCGATCCACGCCCGGATACGCCGAGAACGGCCCACTACGGGCAACATCAGCAAAACTAATCCGCCAGGCAAAATCATCCAACCCCGCGCCAGGCGGTTCGGTAGCCACCTCATGGGTGATCCCCCCGACATTCTTCCAAGGCATGGGCGGACGATCGGCGGAACGCAGGATCCGTACTGTCATCAGGGAGAACCTTCCAGCCGGGGGCGAATTCCGTTCTAATGCTGCCGCAAGGTACTGGCACCCGCGCCTACCGCGTCAGACCCGTGCAACTGGGCGTCTTCGGCGCGGCCCAGTTCGTGGCACATGAAGATCACGTCATGCCGGGCCGGGCCCTCAGCCACAGCGTTCGGCAAACTACCGGTGCGGACGAAGTCACAACGTTCATACAACGCAATCGCGCCATGGTTGTTCCCGCGCGCTTCCAGCATCAACAGTTCGATTCCGTGAGCGGACGCATCAACAGCGATCCGATCAACCATCGCCCGCCCGACGCCCAAACCGCGAGCCTCCGGGGCGACCGACACACGATCAAGCTCGCCCAACACTCTGCGCGTGGCATAAGGGCTACGAGTCCACTGGGCACTACCAAGAACCGCACCATCCGGGCCCACTGCGGCGATGAGCCCTGCGTCTCCACGCTCAGCATCGGCGAGCAGATCGGCCAGATGCTTGTAGTAATCGTCAACCGTCAGCGGCCCAACCAGACCCAGCGCTTCACGACGAGCCACAGCAGCTACCAGCAGTTCAGCAATCCCGTCCAATAGCGCATCATCGGAATGCGAGTGCTGCTGGTGCTGATGGCGTTCCTGCGGGAGGCTCTGACCCTCCCCACCACTGCGAGCGAAAAGGTGGAGCGCAAACGCACCACGACCAACCAGATCCGAACCATACATGCCCAACCCCACCTCCCAGCCTCGACCACCCGGCGTTTCCCACCCCCTGATCATATCCGGGTGAACCACTCACGTCCGGAGAATACCCACGAAAGGCCAGGTCGGCCGGGTCACCCTACCCGGCCGACGCAATGCCCGATTCATCCCCACCACCCCAAAGTCTGGTGCCCGCCCCAGATCACATCATTTCGTACAATTCCGCCCTACCACTCCACACACCACTTCAGCCCGCCCACCCCCACCGAACCCACCAACCCCACCATCAATGCAGCAACGAATTGATCTCCTGATAAGGCAACGCCCCAGCCAAAGACTCATACGTCCCACTACCGAACAACTCCCGAGCCACCTCCCCCGCCACGGCATACGCAGCCGAAGCAATCGACGACCCGAGACTCACCCGCGCAACCCCCACCGCGGCAAACTCCGAAACCGACGGCGACCCATACCCGACCAGCACATTCAACGGCGCCTGAATCGCCTCAGCCAGCTTCCCCACCACATCCAGATCAGCAACGCCAGGCACGAAGATCCCATCCGCCCCCGCCGCCAAATAAGCCGCGGCCCGATCCACAGTCTCCTGAAACCGAGTCCCCGGATCCCCGATCGCCCTCAAATAAGTATCCACCCGAGCATTGATGAACAAAGGAATCTTCACCACATCAGCAGCCCGCCGCGCGGCAGCAATCCGCTCCGCCTGCTCGCCCACCGCCCGCAACGCACCATCCCCATGATGCAGCGCGTCCTCCAGATTCACCCCCACAGCCCCAGCCGACAGCACCCCCCGGACCGTCTCGGCCACGCCCTCCGCGGTGAACGCGAAGCCGCTCTCGATGTCCGCGGTCACCGGCACGGCCACCGCCGCCGCGACCCGGGAGACGAAGTCGAGCGCGCGGTCCCGGTCCAGTTCGTCGCCGTCCGCGGCGCCCAGGCTCCAGGCGACGCCGGCGCTGGTGGTGGCGATCGCGGTCGCTCCCGCGGACTCGATCAGCCGGGCGCTGGCCACGTCCCAGGCGTTGGGCAGCGCCAGCACCGGGTCCCCGTTGTGCAGCTCACGGAACAGCCGCGCTTTGTCGGTAAGATTACTCATGGGCCCTAGTCAATCAGCCCACGCCCACGGCGGTCTAGCCTGCACGGACACGAATACGGGCAGGTGGCGTCGGTATCCGGAGGGTGAGCCGGGGCGGCTGCCGCAGGCGTCCGGTCAGTAGCTCACGGTGAGCTTTCGGGGAGCCTTCGCCACCCGCTCCCCGGCCTCAGCCCGGTCGGTTCCGACAAGAATTCTCACCATCGCAAACCGCTCAGTCGATGATCGCGCCGCAGCTGAGGTTGAGCACGGCCCCGTTCATCGCTCCGGCCGCATCGGAGGCCAGGTACACGGCCGAACCAGCGACCTCGGCCAGTCGGGGCAGCCGGCCACTGATGGTGTTCTTGACCAGGTCCGCGACATCATCCTCGGTGACCTCGGGATACGTCTCGGGGGTGAAGTTCGGCCGCAATCCCACGACCCGCACGCCTTTGCGCCCGACCTCCCCGGCCAGACTCCGCGTCAGGGCCTCGATACACGCGCAGGCGAGGTTGAAGCCGCCCATCTCGTGCCGGGACTCCTTCGACGCCGAGGAAGTGAGCAGGATGATGACGCCGGAACCCTGCGCGGTCATGTGCCGCGCAGCCGCAGTCGTGGTCAGGAAGTGGGTGCGGCTGGCCTCGATGATCGGGGTCATGAAGTGTTCGAGCGGCATCTCGGTCAGCGGAGTGTTCTGGACCGCGTGCACCAGGATCGCGTTGAAGGACACGTCGATACTCCCCGCCCGCTCGGCCACCAGGGCGGCGTGCGCATCGACCGAGACCTGGTCCAACGCATCGACCTGCGCAGTCTCGGCCGTGCCACCAGCCGCGCGGATCTCCTCGGCGACCTGATCCAACGTGGCCAGCGTACGACCGGCCAGATACACGTTCGCCCCCTCGCGAGCGAACGCGCGCGCCACGGCTCCGCCCATCGAACCGGCCGCCCCATACACGATGGCGTTCTTTCCTTGCAGCTGCATTCTCGCCCCGTCCTCCTGCATCCCTAGCCCCGTATGAGCTGTCTGCGCGCCACCCTAACCGCCACCTCTGACACAGTCGGCGCACGAGCACAACCGACCACATCCAGCCACGACCCGACCAATAATTCCTTCACCCGATCACCTGAAAACCACCTCAGGAAATATTGAGCATCCTGATCACCAGCTCGCCGGTCCGCGGCGCCGCGGCCTCCGGGCCCCGGATCCAGGCCAGCGCCTGCCGGGTCAGGATCGGCCGGGCCGGGTCGTGCCCGGCCGCGGCGAACAGCAGCCGGGCCAGCGCCTCGCGCCGTTCCCGGTACGGTTCGGCCCGCTCGGCCCACTGGTCCAGCTGCCGCCGGGCCGCCCGGCCGCAGTCGGCCGAGACCAGCGCCTCGGCCCAGAGCCGGCCCGCGCCGCGGCTCAGGTCCAGGCTGCGTTCGGCCAGCCAGACCAGTCCCGGCCACGGCGCCTGCGCCGCCGCGGACTGCGCGCGGCCGGACCCGGCGCCCTGCGGGCCGGGACGGGACGGGTCACGCTCGGCCGGGGCGCCGCGGCGCGGATCGCCGTGGCGCTCCAGGCAGACGGCGAGGGTGACCGTCACCAGTTCGGCGACCCGCCGGACCCGCGCCTGGCCGTGCTCGCTCCACGCGGTGAGCAGCTCGAAGACCGCGGCGGCGGCCGCCTCGGCGCCGACGTCGGACGGCACGTCCACGCTGGCGGTCAGCGAGTAGCAGAGCGCGTCGACCACCTCGTCCTGCTCGTCCTCGGCCAGTTCGGTCAGCAGTTCCGGGGTCCAGCCGGGCGCCGCCGTGCCCACGGCCCGGCCCAGCGTCCAGACCGCGGTCGCCCGCAGACTGGGCAGTTCGGCCCGGGACCAGCCGTCGATCAGCGCCCGCAGCCGGTCGCGCAGCTCCGGATTGCCCTCGCCCGCGGCCCAGACCGCGTGCGCCGCGGCCTCGTTCCGGTCCGGATCGTCGGCCCTGGCCCAGGGATCGACCACCGCGCGCAGCAACTGTTCCAGCGAGCCGGGCCCCCGGGCCAGCGCGCCGACGGCGGCCACAGCGCGGCGGCGCACGGCCGTGTTCGGGTGCGTGCCGAGCTGCTCGATCACCTGGACCAGGGCCGGCCGGATCCACCGGTATTCGGTCCACACGTGCCGCAGCAGGCGGTCGGCGTATCCGGGCTCGACGAACTCGGCCCGCAGGTCCCGGGCCGGGTCGGTGTGCGTGCGCAGGACGTGCGGCCCGGCCAGTGCCCGGATGTCGCGCAACGGGCCGCCGCGACCGGAACGGTACGGATCCGCGGGCGGTGCGGGCGGTGCGGGTTGTTCCGGTTCTAGCTCTTCGAAGCCTGCATTCTGGTACAAATCAGGGTTATTGTCGGCTTGACCCGATTGGTCGATTTCGCCTTGCCTGGTCAGGGAATCCTCGAATGGATGGCCGTTCACTCGCGCGATCCGGCCTTCGGATCCGGATTCCTCTGCGCCATCGACACGGCCGGCATCGTGGTCGAATTCCGCCTCACCGCGTGACTCAGCCTCCTGCCGCACACCGTCAGACCCCAGATCCGCCCGGTAAGCCTCCTCCAGCGCGCCCGCCACGGCCGTGACCGTCTCGACCGGCTCCCCTTCGGCAAAAGCCAGCGCGACCGCGAAGAACCGGCTGGCCGGGTCGGTGAGCGCGGCGAACCAGTCCACCAGCTCCCGTTCCACCCGGTTGCGGGCCAGCGTGGCCAGGCGTTCGGCGACGGCGGCCGGGTCGCCCTCGTGCCGGGCCAGCAGCCGGCCGAGCGCGGCCGCGGCGGCGCAGGGCAGCTGCGGCGGCAGCGCGGCGAGCTGCCCGGCCACGGCCGGGGACCCCAGCAGCGCCCCGGCGTCGGCCGCGCGCCCGGCGCCGAGCCCGGCCCGCAGGTGCGCCTCGACCACCTCGCCGGGCGGCGGGCCCGCGGCCAGTTCGACGGTCAGCTCCGCCAGGTCCGGATCGGTCCACGGCACGGACTGGTCGACCACCAGCACCAGCCACGATTCCCGGTCGGCCAGCACCTGCCCGATCCGGTCGAGGTCGCGGCGGCGCAACCGGGCGGCGGACTCGGCCGTCAGCCCGTCGAGCACCAGCCCGCTGTGCGCGGGCACCGAGCGCAGGTCGAGAATCCGGAACCGGACGTCGGAGTCGACGGTGTAGAACCGCTCCACCCCGAGCGAGGCCAGCAGCCCCAGCGCGGCCGACTGCCGGCCGATGCCGGTGGGTCCGCGCAGCACGGCGATCGGCCCGGCGCACAGCAGCGCTTCCAGCCGGTCCAGGCCGCCGGGCGGGACGAACGGCCGCAGGGATTCCAGCAGGGCGGCGCTGTAGGGGTGGTACCCGGCCGGGAACGGCAGCCCGAACCCGCCGTTGAACGCATGCGCGCCCTTCGAACTGCCAGGGCTGCCGGGGCTGCCAGCACTGCCGCCGCTGCCGCCGCTACCGGAGCCGCCCGACCTACCCGGCGTCCCCGAACCGCCGGAGAATCCGAACCCTTCGAGGCTTCCCGGCCTCCTTGTGCTGTCCGGGATCCGCTGGCCACCCGACTCGTTCGACTCGCCCGACTCGCCCGGACCGCCGGCCGAACCCGGCGGATTGGGCGCATTCGACATCTTCCGCGCCTGCGCCCCATTCCGGACCAGCGCGGACCCACACCGGTCGCCCGGACCGCCGCCGGGTACGTCGCTGCGGCGCGCCTCGCCGCGTTGTGGTTCACCACGCACAGATCCGCCTCGGCCCAGCTCGCCGTGATCCGATACGACGCGTCCTGACTCGTCCCGGCCCGGATCACCGCGGCCTGATTCGCCGCCGCCCGGCCCGGCCGATCCACCCGGTCCGCTCGGCCCGCCCGCCCCCGATTCTTCCACGGCTGTTCGTGCTGTGCCCACCCCTTCTCGTACGGGTTCGTTCATCCGCGGCCGCGATCCGGCGCCGCCGTCGGCGCCCCGGACCTGGTGACCGAGGCCTCTGATACCGGCGCCCACCCCGCCGGACCAGCCCGGACCGGCCGCCCCGGGCACTGCGGCCGGGACCTGTCTTCGGGACCGGGCCGTCGCCGCGCGATCCGTCACCGCCATGCACCGTCCGGACCCGGCCGTCCGTTCGGCCGACCGGCGGCGGCCATCCGGCCGCGGGCCGGGCCGGGCCGGTGTTCCTGTGCTGCTTCCACCCGAGACAGAGTAGTTAAACGAAGGGCCGATGAGGCGGTTTTCCGGATATTGAGCCCGCCGGGAGCCCTGGGTGACCCGGTGCCGTGAGAGCCGGCCGCGCTCACCCGCCGGCGGCCTTGCGCGCCTGCTGCAACAACGCCGGGACGTCGTCGACCATGATCCGGCCGCGCCGGGTGTGCGCGATGCCGCGCCGGGAGAGCATCGTGACGGTCCGGCAGACCGTCTCCCGGGCCACCCCGGCGCCGCCGGCCAGCTCGGCCTGGTCCACCGGAATGGTGACGCTGTCGCCCGGCTGGTCGTCCAGGCAGGTCGCCACCAGCCGGGCCAGCAGCCGGACCACCCGGTCCCGGGCGCCGAGCGCGCCGAGCGCGCCGAGTTCGTCCTGCGCCTCGCGCACCCTGGCCACCGCGACCTCCAGCAGGGCGAAGCAGAGCTCGGGGTCCTCGTGCACGGCGAGCAGGAACGCCTCGGCCGGCAGCCGCCAGGCGGCCACCGCCGTCACCGCGACCACCGCGGCGGTCGTGCGGGCGCCGTCGATGCAGTCCAGGTCGCCGACCAGGTGGCCGCGGCCGTGCACGGCCAGCAGCCGGGGCCCGCCGTCGAGCGGGTCGCCGACCACCTTGACCATGCCGCGGGTGAGCAGGAAGACGTGCTCGGCCGCGGCGCCGGGCATGGTGAGCACGGTGTTGCGCGGGTAATCCAGATAGGTGGCGCTCGCGCGCAGGCGGGCCGCGTCGGCCGGGGACAGCCGCGGCTCGCGGTCCGTCAGCGAGCCGGCGCCGAACCCGGTCACCGGGCCGGGCCGCATGCTCGTGCCCTCGTAAGCTGCTTCACTCTTCCAGGCTAGGGCGCCGGGACGCCCCGGTTAGGTGACCGCGGACACCCGGCACCGGAGTCGAAGCCGGTCGGAAGAGCTTCGGAAGCGGCCGGGAAGAACGCAGGTCAGCCCGCCGGTCAGCGCGGCAGCTCCAGGTTCCGGCCGCGGCCGAACAGCCGGCGCCACCAGTGCACGGGCGTGGTCGAGGGCCGCCGGACCCGGACCGCGGAGTGCGCCATGTCGCCGACCAGCCTGATCACCGGCCCGTCCCAGGTGGTCACCATCCGGGCGCCGCGGTCGTTGATCGCGCTGTGCATCCAGCGCACCTCGTCGTGCTCGATCCGGGCGTCGTCCGGCACGAGCAGCCGGACCGAGCTGTGCCGGGCGGACAGGTGGATGGTCACGCCCTCGGCCGGGACCGGCGCGGTCCGGAAGTCCAGGATGGAGTGCGAGTGCTGGAGTTCGAGCTCGATTCTGGCCGGCACCTCCCACAGGCCGATCCGGTCGGCGTGCCCGTGCTTGACCGCGAGCCGGAGCGACTCGCGCACCGGCCGGGCCGCCGGCGCGGAGCCGTTGCCGGTCTGCTGCGGCAGGTCGGCGGTGATCTCGTCCAGGTCGGCGTAGGTGCGCGCGGCGAGCGCGGCGTCGAGCCGGACCTCGAGCTCGTCCAGGGTCAGCCGTCCGTCGCCGGCCGCGATCCGCAGCCGTTCGGCGGCGGCCTCGCGCTCGTCGTAGCCGACCCGCTGCGTGGCCCGGGCGGGCAGGTTTCCGTCGCTCATGACTGGAATCGTACCTACCCGCAGGCTTGACCGCGAAGACCCGTACGGCCGTAGCGAGCGCCACCGCCTTCGCCCGTCAGGCCCGGCTTCGCGCGAACGGGTTCACTCGAACGGCTCAGGCGAGCGGTTCCAGCACCACGATCGGGATCGTGCGGTCGGTCTTCTTCTGGTAGACCTCGTAGTCCGGCCAGATCTGGGCCATCTTCTCCCACAGTCGCTCGCGCTCCTCGCCCACCGCGGTCCGGGCCCGGGCCGAGAACTTCTCGGCCATCACCTGCACCTGCACCTCGGCGTTCGCGGTCAGGTTCAGGTACCAGGCCGGGTGGTGCGGCGTGCCGCCGGCCGAGGCCTCGACCACGTAGCGCGCGCCGTCCCGGCCGTAGATCAGCGCGGTCCGCCGACGCAGCCCGCTCTTGCGGCCGACCACCGTGAGCAGCAGCACCGGCGCGCCGACCCGGAACTCGTGCCCGTGCACGCCGTCCGTCGCGACGTAGCTCTTGATGTGTTTGTTCACCCAGTCGGCCGGACTGTCGACCACGTCGGTCTGCTCGTTCATCCCGTACTCCTTCGCTCCGCGCTGGTCCGCTCGCCGTTTCCACGGTAATGCCGCCCCGGCCGGAGCGCACGACGGGCGACGCAACCCACTTGTCTCACATTCCGAAACATCCTTGCTCTCATTCTGAGACGAGGAATAGTGTCCGGGCATCGGGAAACCCCGACCGACGAAGGAGTCTGATCACCATGGCACCCGGAGCCGAGACGGCCACCTACACCCACGGCCACCACGCGTCAGTACTGCGCTCGCACACCTGGCGGACCGCCCGCAACTCGGCGGCGTACCTCCTGCCGCACCTGCACGCGGGCCAGAGCGTCCTGGACGTCGGCTGCGGCCCCGGCACCATCACCACCGACCTCGCCGCCCTGGTCGCCCCCGGCCGGGTGACCGGCCTGGACTACGCCGCGGGCATCCTGGAGCAGGCCCGGCTGACCGCCGCCGAGGCGGGCCTGACCGACCGGATCGAGTTCGTCCAGGGCGACGTGCACGCGCTCGACTTCCCGGACGACGCCTTCGACGTCGTGCACGCCCACCAGGTGCTGCAACACGTCGGCGACCCGGTCACCGCGCTGCGCGAAATGCGCCGGGTGTGCAAGCCCGGCGGCGTGGTCGCGGTGCGCGACTCGGACTACGCCGGGTTCTTCTGGTACCCCGAGGACCCGCGGCTGACCTCGTGGCAGGAGCTGTACCACAAGGTCGCCCGGGCCAACGGCGGCGAGCCGGACGCCGGCCGGCGGCTGTGGTCCTGGGCCCGCGCGGCCGGGTTCGGCCGGATCACACCGAGCAGCTCGGCCTGGTGCTTCGCCACCGACGAGGAGCGGGCCTGGTGGGGCCGATCCTGGGCCGAACGGGTGACCGGCTCGGACTTCGCCCGGGTCGCCGTGGCCGGCGGGCACGCCACCGAGGCCGAACTGGCCGAGGCCGCCGCGGGCTGGCTGGCCTGGGCCGCCGACCCGGACGCCTCCCTGACCATCCCGCACTGCGAACTGCTCTGCTGGAAGTAGCCCGGCCCCGGTGAGCCGGGTCCGCAGCGCGCGGCGAACGCGCGCCCGCGGGCCCGGCTCGGCGTCAGGCCCGGCTCACCGGCGGATCAGCGCCGCATAGGCCGGACCGAGCAGCGTGGCCAGGTCCTGCCCGCCCAGGCCGGCGCCGATCGGCCCCAACTGGTCCAGCAGC
The DNA here is from genome assembly GCA_035943635.1 of Actinocrinis sp. Taxonomy (GTDB): domain Bacteria; phylum Actinomycetota; class Actinomycetes; order Streptomycetales; family Catenulisporaceae; genus DASZBX01. The sequence goes on from DASZBX010000080.1 coordinate 148,286, forward strand.
GTCGTCTCCTGCGCGCCGGCCACCTTGTGCAGCGGCTCGGGCAGCGGTTCCGGGCTCAGCCAGAACGACTCGGTCAGCTCCGCCAGCGGACGGTCGCCGGTCTCCCCCTCGGCCGGGTCCTGCGGCTGGGCCGCCCAGGCCTTCTCGTCCCGCAGCGCGTCGATCCGGCGCAGCAGGTCGGTCTTGGTCCGGCCGCGCCAGGCGAGCAGCTCGAACGGGTTCGCGTCGAACCGCTCGGCCAGGATGTAGCAGGTCGCGGCGACGTGCTTGCACGGGCTGCTGCGGTCCGGGCACGAGCAGTCGGACGCGAACTCGCGCATCGTCGGGAACAGGGTCATCCCGCAGCGGCTGAACACCGCCTCCATCTCCACCGGCATCCGCCCGGCCAGCAGCTCGGCCACCAGCGCCGAATCCTCGGCCAGGGCGCGTTCGATCTTGGCCCACTGCACGGCCGGCGTGATCCCGATCTCCAGCACCACGCTGTACGGCGCCGTGCGCGACCCCTGCACCCGCGAGACCACCTCGCCCGCGCGCACCCCGATCTCCAGCACCTGCCCGCTGCGCGCGTACGAGCGGCCGCGGGTCAGCCGCGAGCCCATGCCGAAGCCTTCGAGCACGGCGATGAACCGCTGCGACCACCAGGTGTCGCCGATCGCGCCGCGGGCCGACCTGGCCCTGATCCCCGAGGCGGTGCGCCTCGGCCGCGACGACGGGTATCCGCCCCAGCTCATCTTAAGTACCCTCCCTCGCCTACTCCACGACCGCGTCGGCCGACAGCGCGATGATGCCGCGCAGCTCGGCCACCGACAGCTCGGTCAGCCAGGACTCGCCCGAGCCGACGATCCGCGCGGCCAGTTCCTGCTTCTCCTCGATCACCTGGTCGATCCGCTCCTCCAGGGTCCCGGCGCACATCAGTTTGCGGACCTGGACGTTCTTGCGCTGCCCGATCCGGAACGCCCGGTCGGTGGCCTGGTTCTCCACCGCCGGGTTCCACCAGCGGTCCACGTGGATGACGTGGTTGGCCGCGGTCAGGTTCAGCCCGACCCCGCCGGCCTTGAGCGAGAGCACGAACAGGGACGGGCCGTCCGGCTGTTCGAAGCCGAGCACCATCGCGTCCCGGGCCTTCTTCGGCACCCCGCCGTGCAGGAACGCTACCTCGCGGCCGAACCGGGCCGCCAGATGCGTCTGCAGCAGGCCGCCGAACTCGGCGTACTGGGTGAACAGCAGGGCCTTCTCGCCCTGCTCCAGGATCTCCTCGCAGAGTTCTTCCACCCGGGCCAGCTTGCCGGACCGCCCGGACATCCGGGAGCCGTCCTTGAGGAAGTGGGCCGGGTGGTTGCAGATCTGCTTGAGCCGGGTGAGCATCGCGAGCACCAGGCCGCGCCGGGCGATCCCCTCGTTCAGCTCGATCTCGCGCAGCATCTCGTCCACAGTGGCCTGATACAGCGAGGCCTGTTCCTTGGTCAGGTTGCAGACCACCTTCATCTCGACCTTCTCCGGCAGGTCGCTGATGATCGCGGTGTCGGTCTTGACCCGGCGCAGGATGAACGCCCCGGTGGCCCGGCGCAGCCGGTCGGCCGCGGCCTGGTCGCCGTAGCGCTCGATCGGCTTGGCGAAGCGCTCCCGGAACCGTTCGGCGCTGCCCAGCAGCCCGGGGTTGGCGAACTCGAGCACGGACCACAGGTCGGCCAGCCGGTTCTCCACCGGGGTGCCGGTCAGCGCGATCCGGTGCCGGGCGGTCAGCGAGCGCACCGCCCGGGACTGCTTGGTCCCGGCGTTCTTGATCGCCTGCGCCTCGTCGATCACCACCCGGTGCCAGTCCACCCCGGCCAGTAGCCGCTGGTCGCGCAGGGCCAGCGCGTAGGTGGTGACGATCAGGTCCGACTCGGCCGCGACCTGCCGGAACTGCTCGCCGGTGAGCCGTTCCGCGCCGTGGTGCACGTGCACGGTCAGCTTCGGCGCGAACCGGGCCGACTCGCGCTGCCAGTTCGCGGCCAGCGACATCGGGCACACCAGCAGGGTCGGCCCGGCGTCGGTGCCCTGTTCCCGGGCCAGGGAGAGCAGGGCCAGCATCATCACCGTCTTGCCCAGGCCCATGTCGTCGGCGAGCACCGCGCCCAGGCCCAGCCGGTCCATGAAGGCCAGCCAGCCGACGCCGCGTTCCTGGTACGGCCGCAGTTGCGCGGTCATCCCGGCCGGCGCGCTGATCGGCGCGCACTGCTGTTCGGCCGCGCCGCCGAGCAGGTCGCCGAGCCACCCGGCCGCGTCCACCTCGATCGGCGCGTGGGTCTCGTCGTCGAGCCCGAACAGCGCGGTGCGCAGCACGTCGCTGGCCCGCGCGGTCCCGGCCGGCGTGCCGCCCAGGGCCCGCAGCCCGGCCGCGATCCCGGCCCGGTCCACCTCGACCCACTGCCCGCGCAGCTGCACCAGCCCGGACTTGGCCTGGGCCAGGGCCTCGAACTCGGCGCCGGTCAGCCGCTGGTCGCCGATCGAGGCCTGCCACTCGTACTGCACCAGCTGTTCGAACCCGAACCGGGAGTCGGCCGCGGACTGCACCGCGCCGGGCTGCCCGCCCGGCTCGGAGGTGGCCAGCCGCAGCCGGACCTCGCCGCGCTTGGCCGACCACCAGGCCGGCAGCAGCACGCCGAATCCGGAGGCCAGCAGCGCGGGCGCGGTGTGCCGCAGGAAGTCGTAGGCCTGGTCCAGGGTGAGCCGGACCTCGGTCGGCGCGCTGCCGCCGAGCGCGGGCCCGAGCGCGGGGAACACCCGGGCGGCCCGGCCCAGGCCCGCCAGCAGCTCGGTCCGCGGGTCCACTCCGGCGGCCTTGAGCAGCCGGGCCGCGCCGGTGCGCTGCCAGACCTCGGCGGCGGTGGCCACCAGCGAGGGGTCGGACGAGGACTGGAGCAGGAGTTCGACGGTCCAGTCCGCGGTCTCCGGCGCGGCCGGCCGGGTGCTCTCCGGCGGCACCAGGCGCAGGCAGATCCGGACCGGTCCGGCCGTGCGCGGTTCCAGGTTCGAGGCCTGCCAGTGCTCGATCAGTTCCTTGAGCCCGCGCACGGCGTCCGGGTCGGCGGCCGAGGTGTCGATCTCGTTGCCGGAGGTCGACGTCAGGGCGTTGAGCCAGTCCCGGGCGACCGCGCCCGGGCCGGTCGCCCGGACGCCGGCCGGGGCGAGCGGTTCGCCGTGCAGGCCGTGCGGTCCGGCGAGGGCCTCCATCACGTAGGCGTCTACGAGTGCGTATACCGCGCCGTCGAGCACGTCGGCGGACGGGCGCCCGGTCAGCTCCGCATCCAGCAGCTGGGCCCGGAAGACCGGGGGCATCGCGCTTTGCAGGAGTTTGCGATAGGCGCCGGTCTCGTAGGAGTACTTGGGCCGCCAGCAGGCGAAGTATCCGTCGGTCGGCGCGGCGGCGATGCCTTCGCCCTCGTCGTCGCCGTCGTCCACGTCGAGCGTCGGCAGCACCTCGCCGCGGCGCACCACGGCCTCGGCGAAGCGGGCGACGGCGCGGGCGTAGCGGGTCGACGCGCCGAGCGGCAGGACCAGGTCGCCGCCGTCCGGGCCGAGCACCGTGAGCCGGTCGGATTCGTCCAGCGCGGCCAGCAGGGCGGCTCCGTCCACGGGCTGCAGGACCAGGGTCGGGATGATCCAGGCGCGCAGCTTGGGCGCGGGCGGGGCGGATTTGCGCGCGGTCGGGATCCGGGTCCGGCCGGGCGGCGCGGTCGGGTCGACGCGCGCGGTGATCTTCTTGGCTGTGGTTGATGCCGCTGCCGAGGTCGACTTCGCGGCGGCCGCCGTCGCCAACGCGGGGGTGGCGGCCGCGGCCCGCAGCGCGAGCGCGCCCGGGCCGGGCAGCACCGCGGCCAGTTCGCTGCTCGGCAGCGGCGCCGCCGCGCCCGAGGGCAGGGCCATCGGGACCGCGCCGCGCGGATCGGCCCGTTCGACCAGAACCCTGATCTCCTCGCCGGCCGAGCCGAGCAGCCCGGCCAACTCCTGCGGCCGGACCGCGAACGGGTGCCGGGCCGCCGGCGCGGCCTTCGCCCGCGCCCGGCTCCTTCCCCGGGCCGCCCCGGCCGCCGCGTCCGGCGCCGGTTCCGGCGCCGAGACCAGCGTGCCGTCCTCAGCCCAGAGCTCCCAGAAGCCCGCTTCGCTGAAGAGCGCGTGTAGTACATACACGGGTCAACACGCTCCTTGGCCGCCCAGCGGCATTGCGCACAGTCACGTTCGCGGCGGATCCGACGAACCGGCCGGCCCGCCGGTCCGTTCGGAATGCCAAGTAAGCAGCATATCGAATCGGCGCGGCACTCGGCCGTTGAATCACCAAGTCACGCGGCGGCCGGATCGTCGGGCGCGGCCAGCAGACGCTCGACCGTGGCCACCTTCCCGTTGAGCCCGTCCACCACACCCGGCCGGATGTCGGCCTTCAGGACCAGGCTGACCCGGCCGCAGTGCGCCTGCACGGCCGCGCAGGCGCGTTTGACCACGTCCATGCACTCGTCCCACTCGCCTTCGACCGTGGTGAACATGGCGTCGGTCCGGTTCGGCAGCCCGGACTCGCGCACCACCCGCACCGCGTCGGCGACGTACTTGCCGACCTCCTCGCCCACGCCGATGGGGGTGACTGAGAACGCGACCAGCATCGCCGGCCTCCTTTTTCCTGGGGTCTCGCTGGGGTCTTGATGTGGCGGACTTCACTACTTTTCCGCTTCGAGCGCGGCCTTCTCCTGCTTGTCCAGCCAGCGCGCGATCCCGCTCACGTTCGCGGCGGTCGACGACAGCTCCTCGAACTTGGCCGCCACCTGCGGCTCGGCCAGCAGCGCGGCGTAGCGCTCGCGGGTGCGGTCCCGGACCATGGCCACCGCGTGGTCCAGGTCGAACGCGGCGGACTCTGCGGTGTTCGCGCCGGCCGGCCCGCGCTGCTCGGTGATCGCGTCCCGGACCAGGCCGACCCAGAGCCGCAGTTCCGCTCTGGCCCGGTCCAGGCTCTCGGCGACGTCCACGATCGGGCCGTAGTGGGAGAACAGCAGCCGGGTCGCGGCCAGTTCCTCGAATCGGCCGAGGGAGTGCAGGGCCAGGTCGAGGTCGAATTCCGGCGGCGGAGTGCCGGGCAGGAGCGTCCCGGACCGGCTTCCCGCCGCCGCCACGAGTTCGCTCGGGGCCAGCCCGGTGCGCGGGTCGGCGTGCGCCGGGGGCACGTAGATGCCCGCGGCGTCGCCCACGTACAGATCCCCGGTCGCCGAGTCGACCAGGCCGAGGTGATGCCGGGCGTGTCCGGGCGTGTGGTGCGCCTCCAGGTACCGGCCGCCGCCGAGATCGATCCGGCCGACCGCGTCGATGCTCTCGATTCGCTCGGCCGGAGTAGGCAGCAGTTCACCGAAAAGAGTGTCCATGGCCGGTCCGAACACCCGCCGCGCGCTGGCCATCAGCTTGGCCGGGTCGGCCAGGTGCCGCGCGCCGGAGTCCTGCACCACGATCCGGGCCTTCGGGAACGCCGCCGCGAGGTCCCCGACCCCGCCGGCGTGGTCGAGGTGGATGTGGGTGACCACGATGGTGGCCAGGTCCTGCGGCCCGATCCCCAGCCCGGCCAGCGCCTCGACCACCACCGGGGCCGAGGTCGCGGTCCCGGTCTCGACCAGCGCCGGCCGCTCGGCCAGGATCGCGTACGCGGCGGTGATGCCCGAGTAGCCGGACATGGCCGTGTCGATCAGGTGCACGTCCGCGCCCAGGTCGATCGGCGCGGCCGGCTGGTCCGAGAGGTTCTGCGCAGCGTCACTTCCGAGCGTAGATGCCATGTGTTCCAATCTAGACGAGACCGCGAACCGCCCCGCGCCGCCCCTGCACTACCCTTGCGCCGCCCCTCCTCGCACTTCTCCGCCGCGCCCTTTTTCGTCAGTTTGACGATAAGCACTCCGCTGCCCTACCGTCATACCAGCACGCTCGCATCATTCCCTTGCGGGCGAAGGATTTCCGAGGTGGGGGAACACTGATGGCACAGGTCACCAAGCGGCTTCTGGTCAGCCATTTCCGCGGCGGCCCGACCGACCACGTGGTGCACTACCGCAATGGCAAGATCACCCACGAGGGCGTCGGCCAGGCGTTCTGGTTCCGTCCGCTGAGCGCGGCGTTCTCCGAGGTGCCCACCGACGACCGCGAGCTGCCGCTGCTGTTCCACGGCCGCACGGTCGAGTTCCAGGACCTGGCCGTGCAGGCCTCCGTCACCTACCGGTTCGCCGACCCCGGCAAGTCCGCCCGCCGGCTCGACTTCGCCCTGAACCCGCGCACCGGCAGCTGGCGGGCGGCCCCGCTGGACCAGGTCGCCACCCTGCTCGGCGAACTGGCCCAGCAGCACGCCCTGGCCCTGCTCGGCACGATGACCCTGTCCGCCGCCCTGGCCGACGGCCCGGTCGCGGTCCGCGCCCGGGTCTCCGAGGGCCTGTCCGGCGACGAACGGCTGGCCGACACCGGCATCGCGATCGTGGACGTGCGCGTGCTGGGCGTCAAGCCGGAATCGGAGGTCGAGCGCGCCCTGCGCACCCCCGCCCGCGAGCTGATCCAGCAGGAGGCCGACCGGGCCGGATTCGAACGCCGCGCCCAGGCCGTGAACCAGGAGCGCGCGATCGCGGAGAACGAACTGCACAACCGGATCCAGCTGGCCGTCCGCGAGGAGGAACTGCTCACCCAGGAGGGCGCCAACGAGCGCCGCCGGGCCACCGAGGCGGCCGCCGCGGCCGAGATCGTCGCCGAGGCCGAGGCCCGGCGGCGCGAGCGGCGGGCCGAGTCCGCGTCCCGGGAATCCCAGGTGGCCACCGAGGCCGAGGCGGCGAGGGTCGGGAAGCTGGGCGAGGCCGAGGCGGCCCGGGTCCGGCAGCTGGGCGCGGCCGAGGCCGAGATCGAGGCCGCGAAGATCGCCGTGTACCAGGACGTCGACCCGCGCATCGTGCTCGCCTTGGCCGCGCGGGCGCTGGCCGGGCAGCTGCCGCAGATCGGGACGGTCAACCTCAGCCCCGACCTGCTCAGCACGGTGCTCGCGCAGCTGACGTCGGGCAGCGGCGGGACGGACCGTTGAGCCGGCAGTACTACCCGGCGTCCAAATCCGCCCAGTCCAGCGCGACCCGGGTGGTGGTCGTGCACCGCCTGACCGAACGCCAGGACATCGTCCGGGCCGCGGGCACCTGGGGCCAGGCGAAGTTCAGCGCCAAACTGCGCGGCGCGGACCTGTCGCTGTCCCAGGTGCAGGACCGGCACGACCAGACCGAGCAGGCCCTGCAGACCGTGTCCGCCGCCATCCCGAGCAGCTGGCGGCGCGGCGCGGTGGAACGCGCGGACCTGGACCGTTTCCTGTTCGAACCGGACGACGTGATCGTGATCGTCGGCCCGGACGGCCTGGTCGCCAACACCGCGAAATACCTGACCGGCCAACCGGTGATCGGCATCAACCCGGACCCGTCGTCCGTGGCCGGAGTCCTGGTCAAACACCAGGCCGGAGCCTGCGCCGAGCTGCTGGGCCGGGTCGGTGAGCAGCGGGCCGCGGTCGAGAGCCGCACGATGGTCCGCGCCGCGACCGACGACGGCCTGGAGCTGAACGCGCTGAACGAGGTGTACCTCGGCCACCCCGGCCACCAGTCCGCGCGGTACCAGCTGATCACGCCGGACGGCCAGAGCGAGTCCCAGTCCTCCTCCGGCCTGCTCGTCGGCACCGGGACCGGCGCCAGCGGCTGGCTGCTGTCCGCCGCCCGCGAACGCAACACCCCGCTGCCGCCGTTGACGCCGACCGACCCGGCGTTGAACTGGTACGTCCGCGAAGCCTGGCCCTCCCCCGGCACCGGCGCCACCCTGACCGCCGGAGTGCTGCCCGACGGCGCCGAACTACGCATCCGGATCGGCGCCGACGGCCTGGTCGCCTTCGGCGACGGCATCGAGGCCGACCGCCTGAGCCTGACCTGGGGGCAGACCGTCATGTTCCGTGCTTCACCGCGGAAACTCAACCTTGTGCTGGGCTGAGTCGGCGGACAAGTCGGCGTACTCCCGGCGCCCTAAATGGTGAGAACCGCGCCGCAGATACGGTATGGTTCTACCTGGCCCACTACGCGGAACAGCGCGCGGACACCCGCCTCTGCCTCGCCGGTGGACCACGTCGATTCGTCGGCATCGGGCTGTAGCGCAGCTTGGTAGCGCACCTGACTGGGGGTCAGGGGGTCGCAGGTTCAAATCCTGTCAGCCCGACAGGGAATTCACGGCCGGTCAGCCTGGGTAGTGCCAGGCCAACCGGCCTTCGTGTTTATGCAGCTGTTACGAACCTCCCGCCTCTTCATCATCTCGTTGGGGACCATCCGGGGACCAATCGGGGTTCAGGTAGTCATTCAGGGCAGTGCCAGCGTCCTGAATGCTGCGCCGATCCGGATGCAGATAGTGCTGGGTGGTGGTGAGCGATCCGTGTCCGGCGATGCGCTGGAGAACGTGGACCGGCACACCAGCGTCGGCCATCCACGTCAGCCCGGTGTGCCGCAGGTCGTGCCGGCGCAGGTGCTCGTAGCCGAGCCGGGCAACGACCGTGCTCCAGTCGGTGGCGTCGCGCAGCACGGCAGTCGAGATGCGACCGCCGCGGGGGCCGGTGAAGAGCCGGGCCATTGGGTCGGGGCCGGCCAGCGCGATGCGCCGCAGCACCATCGGCCGGATTTCGGCCATGATCGGCACCTTGCGGGCCCGTTTGCTCTTCGGGTCCTTGTCCAGAGGCCACCCGGGCTCGGCGTAGTCTGGCGGACCAGGTTCCAGATCCAATGTTTGGTGTCGATGTCCTTCACGCGTACGCCGGACACCTCGCCGATTCGGGCAGCGGTGCAGGCGGCGAAGATGACCACCTCACCCCATCCTCGATAGGTCACCAAGTCCTTCGTCCGGGCATCCGCGGAGGCCGTAACCAGCGCGTCAGCCAACTCTCGTAGAGCCGCATAGTCCGGAAGGGCCAACAGGCGAGGATCGTCAAGCTCGGCTTCAGCTTTCTTATACTCCTTCTGGGTGACCTGGCGACCGGGCAGGACGCCGAGGACGCGCTGATCGCATTAGCCAGACTGAGCCTGGTCACCCGCTACCCCGGTGACGGGCAACGCTCGGTGCGGATCCACGGGGTCCTCCAACGCACCGTGCGCGAAAGCCTGGATCCCGACCGCCACGCGCGAGCGGCCGAAGCCTGCGCCGACGCCGTGCTGGACGCATGGCCCGACGTCGAACGCGACAATGCGCTGTGCCAGGTGTTGCGCGCGAACACCTCCGCCCTGGCCGAGAACGGTGGACCGGCATTGTGGGAGCCGGACGGCCACCCGGTTCTGTTCCGCGCCGGCAGGAGCCTGGGTGAGTCGGGGCTGGTGCGCGACGCGGTGGCGTACTGGACCAACCTGTACCACACCGCCCAAGACCGCCTAGGCCCGGACCACCCCCACACCCTGACCACCCGCAGCAACCTCGCCTACTGGCTTAGCCGCGCGGGAGAAGCAGCTTCCGAATGACGACGGGAAACTTAGGAAGCACGACGAACGTCAGACGTCACCACAACGCTCGAAAGCCAGGGCTTATCTCCGGGCCCGCAGCCACCGTGGCTCACGTAAAGATCGTAGATCCTAGTGCCCTTCCGCCTAGGAGGCGGACGCTCACTCCCGAACCATAGATCAAGACGGTGCGAATCTTTGCAACCCCGGCGATGGATCTGCAAACACCTCCGAAACCATCCTGAACAGTGAATTCTTGCGAGCGGCAAAGTTTCGGTCGCGTATTGGTCGCTGGCGCCCTCCTCCCGTTGCTCTTCGAAGGAGCAACGGCCCTTGTGTAGCGCGGCCGGGACTCGACAAGCTCTTGCGCCGATGTTGGATCCGGGAGGTCAGGGGCGGTTCCTGCCCATTGTGGCGGCGTGTATGAACCATCGGCGCCCACACTCGCGTATCCCGTAGGTCGTCATCAGGGCTCTCGTTGCGTTTGTAAGGGTCTACAGCGCGTTGACCGCGCTCCGGCGGCCTCGGGTGGGATCGATGAGTGCAGTCCGACACCGCCGGTCAGTCGCTTTAGTCCAGCCCGAGCACGTGCTCCGCGGTGGTCCAGTCCGCGGCGATGGCCTGCTGCGCTGCGGCCAGTGGGACTTTGCCCGAGCACACGGCATCGTGCAGGGCGTTTTCCACCTTGTCCTTCGGGTTGGGCACCGTGCCGACCTCCGGCCACAGGTTCGCCACGTCGTTCGAACCGCCGATTTCCAGCGACACCAAGTGATCCAGTTCCGAGGTCGTCCCCGTCGGTATGCCGTAGTCCGCGTACAGGGTCTTCTTCGCCTTGTCGGTCTGGCTGACGGAGGGACGCACCGTGTCGGTGTAGCCGCTGCGGCATATCGTGGTCGCGATGTTCGCCTGGGTCACCGACGGATCGTAGGACCCAGGGGTACAGGCCGGGTCAGGCCTGGGGCCGGGCAGCGTGTGGCAGGTGCCGACGGTCGTCGAGTACGTGACCTGCTTCGGGTCGTGCACCGCAAGCAGAGCGCCGGAACGCCCCTGCGCCGACGAGCCCGCGGACGACGGCGCGGCGGGCGACGACCCGGAGCCAGACGGTGCTCCCAGCCCCGACGTACAACCCGCCAGAACGAATAGTGACAACGCCACGACGCCTGCGCGGACCGCGAGATTCCTCATGCCCGCCACTGTGTCAGACCACGCCACTCCTGTCAGCAGCAGAGAGACGGGGCAGGGACCAAGGGGTTCCTGAAGCCGGCGGCTGCGATCTTGGCCGCAGGGCGCTTGGCTTCGTCACGCACGCTTGCATTCGAGTGACCTGAACAGCGGAAATGCATTGCGAGGCCACGCCATGGGATCCGGGCTTTCCCTATGTGGCCCCGTTTCTCGGACTTGGAGAGTGGATCCGCTGCTCAAGACACTAGTAGCTATGGAGGGGAGGTCCACACCCCCTCAGCCACATGGTGACTGGAAATCCTCGCTAAGCCGCGGGTTGCCAATGACCGCGGCCTGAAAAGTACGTGATTGGTCGAAACCTCCCTTCGAACCACCAAGGCGCACTCCCTTCGGTCGTGCGCGGGCCGGCGCCGCCCGAGCCGTCGCCTCCTGTCTCCGCCCCGCCTCCGTCTCGGCCCACACCGGCCCCACACGAGCGCAGGATCGGCGCAGCTGCCCGCGAGGTCACTGCCGCCCTCGCGGAACTGCAGGCCACGATCCCCGCCGACGCCATCAAGGTCACCACCATCGGACAACTCGCCGCCATCGCCGGGCACGACCTGACGAAATAGAAGGAGCCAACGCCGAGCACTTATTTATCGGCAGCTCCCTGGGGCCGCCGGACCGAGCGATCCCGTCCGCCTTGCCCGCCTTCTTCGGCTTCGTATTCACCCCCGAGACCCTGGATGTCGGACAGTACCAACCGAGGCTTCCTATCGCCAACGGCCCGAACCTCGATGTCGCCCTCTCCGATGTGGACTCAGGGTGCTGAGCGACAACTGAAACAGGGCCATGACAGAGACTCAATTCTCTGATACTTTGCCGAGAGGTGGTGCGGGAGCAGGCCGGAGGAAGCAGGCGTGGCCTGCGACGAGGTAACGCGCATCTGCCGCGCCGCGCCCTCCCGCGCCCGTCTCCACCCCGTGATGTCCGTCCTGGCAAGCCATCCCTTGAGAGGCCCCGCCCATGGGTTCGACCCGTGCACCACGTCGCCGATCGCGTACGTCATCGCTCGCTCTCGTGTCGCTCTTCCTGGCCACCGGCGCGGCGTTTACTGCCAGCGTCCTCACGGCGGGCGCGGCCTCCGCCACGACCGCTGCTCCGGGGACCTCGGCGGCGGATCCGTACTCCCCCGCCTACCAGCACTCCTACCGGCACGGCGTCCTACCGACGATACAGCAGAACGCGAAGATGAAGACGTGGGCGGCCACGCAGGCCACACCCCAGGTCACCGGCCCCGAGACGCTCTCCTACGGCGGCGGTATCGACGGCATCGGGGTCATGGACGGCCACGCGAAAGTCTACCTCGTGTTCGACGGAACCCAGTGGGGCACGCAGAGCACCGACGGCAACGGGAACCTGACCTTCTCCGGAGATCCTTACGGCGGTGCGCCGGTGGCCCAGCAGATGTTCAAGGGCATCGGCACCGGCAACGAGCTGTGGTCGGCCGACCTGACCCAGTGGTGCGACGGTCCGAACGTGTCCGTCGGGGCGACCAGCTGCCCGGCCAACGCCAGCTTCGTCCCCTACCAGAGCGGCGGCGTGCTCGCCGGGGTCTGGTACGACAACTCCGGACCGTCCCCCGCGGCCGCCAGCGGCCACCAACTCGGCCAGGAGGCGGTCAACGCTGCGGGCCACTTCGGCAACACCACCGCCGCCGCCAACCGTGACGCCTACTACGTCATCCTGTCGCCGCACAACACCAACCCGGACGACTACCAGGGCCAGTACTGCGCCTGGCACGACTACAACGGCGACAGCACTTTGACCGGGGGGCCCGTCACCTCCCCGTACGGCGACATCGCCTTCAGCAACCAGCCGTACAACATGGACTCGGGCGCCGGCTGCGGCGTCGGGTTCGTCAACTCCCCCGGAACCCTCGACGGCTACACCATCACCATGGGCCACGAGTGGCACGAGACGATGTCGGACCAGAACCCGGCTGGCGGCTGGACCAACAACACCGGCAGCGCCTACGACGGCGAGGAGAACTCCGACGAGTGCGCCTGGATCAGCCCCGGTTCCGCGGGCGGCGCCGCCGACGTCACGATGGGCAACGGCACCTACGCCGAGCAGGCCAGCTGGTCCAACGACACCAACGCCTGCTCCATCTCCCATCCGATCGTCGGAGGTCAGCCCAGTAGTGGCGCCGTGCGCGCGATCCACGGCCCTAACGGCGACCTGTGGGCTGGGCCGTCCGGCGGCACCGATCTGGGCCAAGCCATGAAGGCCGGCACCAGCCCGTCGATCGCGACGCTGTCCACCGGCGGCAAGGAGATCGCCTACCAGGGCGGCAACGGGGATTTGTGGGTGACCACCATCTCAGGCACCCCAATCGACTCACACCTCGGGATGATGAACGGAACCAGCCCGGCCATCGCCGCGGCGGCAAGCGGCGGATTCAACGTCGCCTTCCAGGCCAACACCGGCTACCTGTGGGACTACACCTCCGCCACCGGCCGAGGCACCAGCCTGAACCAGCCAATGGTCACCACCTCCAGCCCGTCCATCACAGCACCGGTCGGCACGACAGGCGGCTACGAGATCGCCTACCAAGGCAGCAACGTAGACCTCTGGGTGACCACCATCTCAGGCACCCCAATCGACTCACACCTCGGGATGATGAACGGAACCAGCCCGGCCATCGCCGCAGCGCCCGGCAGTGGATTCAACGTCGCCTTCCAGGCCAACACCGGCTACCTGTGGGACTACACCTCCACCACCGGCCGAGGCACCAGCCTGAACCAGGCCATGACAAGCGGCACCAGCCCCGGCCTCGCCCAATAGCAACTGCAAACAATGTACGCCCGGGCAGCCTCGACACGATCGTGTGGCGGATGCCCGGGCGACTTTGCCTCGGCGGATTGCAAGGTCAGTCAGTTGTCCTCGCCTGCGACGAAAAGCATGCTCTTGGGATTGCCGAAGCCTGACCCGGCGCGGCGACGGCCGGTACTCAGATCCACGGTGGCGAGGTTGTCCGGGACGCGCATGCGATTTACCCTGGGGATCCTGGGACCATCTTGGGACCACCCGTCCTGCACGGTTCTTCACTACCTGCGCACCTGAGAACGCAGGGAAGCTGCATACGCTCGCGCATAGCGCGCGTGACGTGCATGTTATGTTAACCTCTGCATTTGTGGGTCAGGGGGTCGCAGGTTCAAATCCTGTCAGCCCGACAGGGAAAATATGGCCGTTCAGCCTGGGCAGTGCCAGGCCAACCGGCTTTCTTGCTTATTCGGCCATTGCGGTGGGTGCTGCCTAGATCCTCATGTCCACGTCAAGCGCCGGGCCCGACTTCGAGCCGATGAAGTTGACGTCCCATCGGGTGCACATCGTCGGTGAGTCGACGGTGCAGTTCGGCGGCACATCGAGGTTGTAGACGCGCAGCTCATACACGCCGCTCGACGCCTGGAACGCGGTCAGGAAGGTGCCGTCGTTCGGTCCGCCGTACTGCGCCGCGACCGCGGGGCTGCCGTTGGCCGCCGACGGTAATCCGGTGACCGTCGACAGCTCGGGGACCATCACCGACATCCCGGTGGCGATGGAGCCGGGCACCAGCCCGTCCATCACCTCGGTACATCACTGACAGGGCGCGTCTGAAATCTCGTGAGCCCGGGCCGGCCCGTGGGCCCGCCCGGGCTCACGGGCCGGCCGACGTCGCGCCCAGCCCGCGCAGGAACGCCGCGATCTCGGCCATGTCGATCCGGGCGAAGTCGGCCGGGGCGAGCACGATCCGCAGTTCCCGGCAGATCCGGCGCTCGCGGCTGCGCAGCACGAACGAGAGCAGGATCATCCGCAACAGCGAACCCTGGTCCAGGAAACCCAGCCGGGCCAGGCCCGAGCCGACCAGCGGCATGGCGACCGGCTCCTGGTGCGCGCGCCGGAAGACCGCCTCCCACAACCGGTCCAGCCCGACCGAGAGCCACTCGACGCTCGACTGGGCGACGCCGCCGTTGTCGATCCGGCTGTAGGCGAGGGCGAACACGAGCCGGTCCGCCAGGCCGTCGCGGTCCAGGACGGCGACCGTGCCCAGCGGATAGCGCACCAGTTTCCCCCGCGGTTTCCGGGAGCTCTTCTCCCGCCCGGCCGGAATCACCCCGCGCAGCGACGAGGCCAGATCCCGGTCGAGCCGCGCGGCGTCCCCGGCATAGAATTTCTCCAGGAACTGCGCCTGGATACTGCTCGCGCTGATGGATCCGCCGGGGCCGACCCCGGTGTCGAAGGTGTCGGTGAATCCGACCACCAGATGGCCGGGCCGCTCGAACAGGTCACCGGTCTCGATCACGATCGTCATCTGCGGGAACCGGAAGACCCGGGGCGTGTGCCGCATCGGGTACGCGCGCAGGAAACCCCAGCTCAGACACAGTGCGACCGAGCCGGCGGTGATCGCGCCGGGGTACGGGAGCGAGTGCGGGAACAGCTGTCCGTCGAACTGCACCACGGCCGAGACCCCGCCGAACGCGGCCAGCACGTTGCCGGCGAACACCGGCCCGAACCGCCGCCCGGGCGCGTCCCGCCGCCCACGGAGCCGTCTTTCCATCCATTCCCCCTGGCCCGCCGAAAAGCTGAATCCGATATCCGCTCTGAGAAAACTGCCGAGTTTAATCAGAGCACTTCATCATCAGATCAGTAGGCGGCCGACTGAATGCCCCGAATTCCGCTTCCGATCCACTGCCGATCCGCTCCCTGATGATTTCCGGGTCATGGTGTCCGCGGGCGAAACTACGGACGCGACACGGCGCGCACGACGACGCGGCCGGAGTCGAGATCGACGGCTCCGTAGGGCGGGGCGGCTGATTCCTGGTCCTGGCGCAGGACGAGTTCGGTCTGGCGCTGCTTGAGTTCCTGGGCCTTGCCGTAGGAGATGCTGCCGTGCAGCACTTCGAATCCGGTGGCGGAGACCGTGCTGTGGTCCTCGCCGCGGCGCCAGGGGAGGATTCCGGCCTTGCCCAGCTTGAGTAGCAGCAGGTCGACGAACGCGAACATGGTCAGCAGGACGACCAGCGCGGGCAGGGACAGTATCCAGACGACCATGCCATGGCAACGGACGGCAGTGGCCGCCCGGTTCCCCGAGCAGCGCGAAGGCCCGCGCCGGAGGTCGGGACGGCCCGCGGCCCGAGGGCGGAGCGGCTGCCGAAGCACCCCGGTCCGTCAGTACCTGACCGCGAAGACCCGCGCGCTGTGCCGACCGGAGGACGCCATGGAGCAGTCGCCGAACCCGAACCCCGTGTCCGCGATCATTGGCGCAACGTCGAGCATGCTGGCGGCCGCCGGGCCGGAGCAGCAGGCGCCGTGGCTGTTCGCGCGCAGTTGGCTGGCTGCGCTGCAGTACGAGTCCTTCGGCCGGGACGTGCGGCACCTCGATCAGGCGCAGGACGATTTCGACCAGCTTCCGGCCGGCTTCCCGAGCCGGTCCAAGTTGGCGATGATGGTGGCGGGCATGCGGATCCGCGAAGGCCTGGAGCATCCTCCCTTCCAGGATCGCAAGCGGACAGCGGCGTTGGCGGAGGTCGCCAACACGGATCCGCACCCGGTTCCGGGCTGGTCGACGGCCTACTCCTCGTTCCGAGTGTTATCGCTCATGGCGGACAACTCCGAATCTGTGCCCGGATTCAACCCTCGGGCGGCGCTGGCCGAGGTGGAGGAACACGCCGCGGTGCTCGGGCAGAACGAGGCGTATTCGCCGATGATCGCGATGGCACGGATGCAGTTGGGCCAGAAGATCAGCGCGATGGAGTTCGACGCCGCGCGCGCCGACGAGGTGGCACGCTCGGCGAACTCGTTCGCGGACCGGATGAGCGGATCGAACGGCTCGAGGTGGACCGGAGCCAGGCTGCTCGGCGAGATGTCCGGGCTCCAGGCCGCGGCGATCCGCGGGGACTACGAGACGATCATGCGCCGGCTCCCGCAGCTGCTGGAGGCGGCCAGGTCGTTGCCGCACGATGATCCGCACCGGGCCGATTTCGAGCGGATGAACGCGATGCTCGGGCCGTTCCTGAACATGGCAGTACCGTTCATGACCGGCCAGGGGAACAGCGGGGCCGCGGGCAAGGCCGGATTTCCGGCGAGCTCGTCATCGAACCTTGACTCGTCCGGGATCGCGCTGGAACAGTTGCAGCTGTTCGAGCGGTTGGTCGAGCAGCCCGGGCTCTCCGACTCGGAGCGCGCGTTCAACCTGACCAATCTCGCCGCGGCGGAGATGACCGCCGACTCACTTCCCCTGCTCGACAAGGCGGCCGAGCACGTTCAACGTGCCCTGACTCTGTCCGGCGAGCACGATCTGCGCCGCGCCTTCTACCTCGCCACGGCCGGATCGGTGTACCTGCATCGCCGAGACCTGACCCGTAGCTTCGACGACCTGGCCACCGCGGTCTCGTTGCTGGAGCAGGCCGTCGAGAAGGCCGGATCGGCGCAGCACGCCGTCTGGACCCTCGCCTCCCAGCAACTGGCCATCGCCTACCGGATCTCCGGGCGCAAGGAACTGGCCCGGAAGGTCTCGCTGGGCGCACTGCGCGGGTACAGCTGGTCTGTGCTGCTCCAATCCGGTGCCGCGGAGATGCACGAGATGGCGTACGGCGCGACGAGCCAGGCGATCGCCCTCGCACGTTGGGCGATGGAGGACAACGATCCCGAGAGCGCAGCCGTCGCGCTGGACATGGGCCGCGGGTACATCCTCTATGCGGCCACCGAGACCCGCGACATCGACTCCCGGCTGACCACGATGGGTGAGCGGTCCTTGGCGCAGCGCTGGCGGCAGGCCCTGGCGACCTCGATGCCGAACGACATGCCGACCGACCTGCGTCGCCAGGTGGTGAGCACGCTCACCGGGGTACCCCTGACCGCGGACGGATCGCTCACCGCGAGCCCGGCCGAGAGCAGCACCCGGTTGCTCGATCCGCCGTCGGTGCACGAGATCCGGGCGGCTTTGCGCAAGCTGGAATCGGACGCGTTGGTCTATCTCGTGCCCAGGGACGGGCAGAAGTACGCCGGGGCCGCGGTCATCATCCCGGTCGACGACGAGCCAAGTTGGATGTACCTGCCCGAGCTCGACTCGGCCGCGTTGGCCGAGTTCGGGCGCTACGCCGCCACTTTGGGACGTGCGGCGACCGAACCGGACACCGACGGCGAACGCACGACCCGGGACGTCTCCTCCAGATCCGCGGCGGCCGTGGACGCGGTGTGCGACTGGGCCTGGTCGGTCGCGATCGGGCCGTTGCTGGAAGAACGCCTGGTCCTGCCCGAAGGGCGGCCGGCCCGGCTGGTGCTGATTCCGATGCAGGACTTGGCGCGGGTGCCGTGGCACGCCGCGCGGCGCCGGACTGACGAGGGTCTGCGCTACGCGCTGCAAGACGTGAGCTTCTCCTATGCCGCTTCGGCGCGGATGTTGTGCGCGTCGGCCTGGCAGTCTGTGGTGCCGCTCACCGACGACGGCCTGGTCGTCGGGGATCCGGACACCGCGGGACACGGCCGCTCCCTCCCGGCCGCCCGGGCCGAGGCTCTGGCTGTGCACGAGCACTTCTATCCCGCGGCCCGTTATGTCGGCCGGCTCGCGGACGGCACCGCGGCCGCAGCGGGCGCCGGCGGACGGCAGGACGTGCTGCGGTGGCTGGCCGATCCGGAGGGGGGCGCCATGGTGCACTTCGCCTGCCACGGGGTCGTGCGCGGCGGCCGCACCAGCGGCCCGGGCACTTCCGCCGGCCAGGAGACCTCCTACCTGCTGCTGGACGGAGGCCGCCGGCTCGCCGCGGAGGAACTGGTCGACACGCTCGCCGCCCGGGCCGGCCGGGGGATCGGGCTGGCGGTGCTCGCCGCGTGCGGCAGCGCCGAGTCGGGCCGCGGCTACGACGAGGCGTTCAGCCTGGCCACGACGTTCCTGGCCAGCGGCACCCGGTCCGTGATCAGCGCGCAGTGGAGCGTGCCGGACGCGCCGACCTCGGTGCTGATGTTCATGGTGCACCACTTCCTGCGCGACGGCGGGCTCGCGCCGCAGGACGCGTTGCGGGCGGCGCAGTTGTGGATGCTCGGCGAGCGGGTACCGCCCGAATCGATGCCGGACGTGCTGCGCGCGCACCTGGACCCGGAGTCGGCGCCGAAGCTCGAGGAGTGGGCGGCGTTCGTCCACTACGGGCAATAGGAAGGTATGCTTGAGCACTGCTAACCCACGCTCACGGGGTGGCCGCAGGCGTCTGTCAGGGCGGTCAGGGCGTGCAGTGTAAAGCAGGGAGTTTTTACCATGTGTGGGAAATCGATGACATTTGCTACAGATCTGCACGGCCATGCGCGCTGCGGTCAAGCGGGCGGGGCGCGGGGCTCTGCTCAGGATCGCCGGGATCACGCGTGTCCGCGCTGCGGGTGCGCCGATCACTGTCGGCCGGTGCCGAGCATGTATTACAGCACGATCGAGAGGTCTGACGACCAACCCCTTGCGGTGACGGCAGCAGCGTCGACGGATCTCAGTGCAGTCGTCGGGGTTCTGGCGCGCAGGCCGGGTTGCGTGGCGTCTGCGCTGGTCGGGACGTGTCTGATCGGGTACGCGGGACTCGCGGCGTGGGCGTTCGGCGGGGTGATGGTGCCGGGGAGTTTCGTGGTGATCGGGGCGCTGCTCTTCGCACACGTCGGGTGGGTCGGCCGGGCGTATCAGCGCACTGTCCGCGGCGCGGCGAATGTGCACGAGTTGTGGCGGCTCGTCCGGTACTGCGATGCCTGCGACGGCGTATTCCTGCCCAGCCTGCCCACTCTGCCCACTCTGCCGAGCGGGCAGGCGGCGAAGTTGCCGACGCCGAGCTCCGCGGCGGAGCTGATGAGCATACGAGAATTGCACGGCCTGTTGCAGACAATCGACGACCTCTGTGTCAGTGAGTCATAACCCGGATACGTCCCGGTACGCCCGGTAGCTGCGCCGACAGGCCCGCGGCGGGACGCGCACGCGGTGTGGTGGTAGGCTGATCGGCACGGAAATCGCGTGTCGGTCACCGTCTGGGTGAGGCATGGAGGTCTCCGTGAGATGCCTTCTGGAGGCATTCCGATCATGGCAGTCGAACTGAACCACACCATCGTCCACGCCCGGGACAACCGGGAATCCGCCGAGTTCCTCGCGGGAATCCTCGGCCTGAAGGCCGGGGCCCCCTGGGGGCCCTTCGTTCCGGTGGCCATGGCGAACGAGGTCACCCTGGACTTCGCCTCGATCCCGGCCGGCTCGATCGTCATGCAGCACTACGCGTTCCTGGTCTCGGACGAGGAATTCGACGCGGCCTTCGCGCGGATCAAGCAGGCCGGGATCGACTTCTTCGCCGATCCGCGGATGAAGCAGCCGGGCGAGATCAACCATCACCATGGCGGCCGGGGCGTGTACTTCTTCGATCCGGCCGGGCACGGGATGGAGATCATCACCCGGCCGTACGACAACCCGGTCGACTATTCGTGAGCCGACCCGGCCCACGTCGGCATCTGGTCACTGACGAACTCGGCGGCGGCGGCGTAGGCGATGTTCGGCAGACCGCTCAGCAGCATCGCCTCCGCCAGTTCCGCTCGCACCAGATCCAGCACTGCGGCCACGCCGTCGGCTCCGGCACAGGTCAGACCCCACATCGCCGGACGTCCGAGCAGAACGGCGTGAGCGCCGAGCATCAGAGCCTTGAGGACGTCGTGGCCGCGGCGGAACGCGCCGTCGACCAGGACCGCGCACCGGTTTCCGACCGCGTCGGCGATCTCGGGCAGCGCGTACACCGCCGGGACCGAGCCGTCCAGCTGCCGGCCGCCGTGGTTCGAGACGATCACGCCGTCGACGCCGCACTCCTGCGCCAGGAACGCGTCCCGGGCGGACAGGACCCCCTTGAGCAGCACCGGCAACTGCGTGCGCTGACGCAGCCAGGCCAGGTCGGACCAGCCGAGACCCGGTTGGAACTGCTGGGCCGCGTGCCGGGCGATCGCCGAGGTGCCGGCCTGGGATTCGTGGGTGGCCTGCATCACCGCGGCGTCCAGGTTCACCGCGGACACGTCCGAGGGCAGGACGAACGCGTTGCGGATGTCGCGGGGCCGGCGGGCCACCACGGGCGCGTCGACGGTCAGCACCAGCGCGCTGACTCCGGCGTCCTCGGACCGGGCGATGAAGCGTTCGAACTCGGTCCGGTCGCGCAGCCAGTACAGCTGCTGCCAGACCGGACCCTTGCTGGCTGCCGCGATGTCCTCGATCGGGCGGCTGGCGAAGATGCTGGTGACGAAGAGCATTCCCGCCTCCCCGGCCGCGCGGGCGGCCGCCACCTCGCCCTCGGGGTGGTAGAGCCGCTGGTGGGAAACGGGAGCCACGCCCAGCGGCGCCGACAGGGCAGCGCCGAGCAGCGTGGTCGCGAGGTCCACCTCGCTGGTCCCGGTCAGCACCTGCGGCCGCAGCCACATCCGGTCGAGCACCGCACGGTTGGCGTCCACCATCGACTCGGTGCCGCTGCCGCCGTCCAGGAAATCCCAGATCGGCTGCGGCAGCAGCTGCCGGGCCGCGGCGGCGAAATCGGCCAACTCCACCAGGTCCCGCGCCCCCGGTGCCGCTGCTTCGTCAGTCATCTACTTTCGTCTCCTTCTGCCGGTGGCAGCTTAGCCTGCGGCCCGAGGCCGGGGCATGGCCGGTGGACACCTACCTGCCACGGTTCCTATAGTGGCAGACGGTACATCGGCGCTGGACCGGCATGTCATAGCTCAGTCATCAGTGGCTTTCCATTCTCTCGCCCGGCCCGGCCGCGGAGCCGGGTAACCGGTCCGATCCGGAGCCACACCCTCCCGGCGCGCCCGGGCCGGCCGCGGGAGAGCTCACGAGGAGAATCAATGCCCACCGACCCACAGGTGCAGGCCCTGCGCGAACGGACCGTCGCGGCCGGCTCGACCCCGCTCTACCGGCTCAGTCTGGACGAGGCCCGGGCCCGGGACCTGGCCGACATCAAGGCGGCCGGCGGCGACCCGGAGCCGGTCGACGTCGTGCTGGACGACCAGGTGGCCGGCCCGGCCGGGCCGCTGGCGGTCCGGGTGTACCGGCCGGCGGCGGACGGCCCGCTGCCGGTCCTGGTCTACTTCTACGGCGGCGGCTGGACGCTCGGCAACCTGGAGACCTGCGACGCCATCTGCCGCCGGCTGGCCAATTCAACCCCCTGCGTCGTGGTGTCCGCGTCGTACCGGCTGGCGCCGGAGCACCCGTTCCCGGCGGCCGTGGACGACTGCTTCGTCGCCACGCAGGAGATCGTCGACCGTGCGCAGTCCTACGGCGGCGACGCCAAGCGGGTCGCGGTCGGCGGAGACAGCGCGGGCGGGAACCTCGCCGCGGTGGTCGCACTGCTGGCCCGCGACCAAAAGGATGGAGTCGAACTCGCGGCGCAGCTGCTGGTGTATCCGAACACGGACAGCCTGGCCGAGACACCGTCGATGGCCGAGAACGACGACTCTGCGTTCTTCAACGCCCGATCGGTGGCCTGGTACCGCTCGCACTACCTGGCCGATCCGGCCGACGCCGCGAACCCGCTGGTCTCGCCGCTGCGGGCCGAGGACCTGGCCGGGCTGCCGCCCGCGCTCGTGATCACCGCCGAGCTCGACCCCCTGCGCGACGAGGGCGAGCAGTACGCCGCGCGGCTGGCCGACAGCGGTGTGCCGACCCGGCTCAGCCGCTACGACGGGATGATCCACGGATTCTTCGCCATGTCGGGGGTGCTGGACGCCGGCGGCCGGGCGCTGGCCGAGGCGGCCGGTTTCCTGCGCCAGACGCTGGGATCCGACTCGTGACGGTGACGCTGGACCTGGCCGGCCTGCACGGTTCGCTGTCCGATCCGCTGCTGGACTCGATGAACTTCCTCAACGAGATCGTCGCGCGCCACCCGGACGCCATCTCCTTCGCGCCCGGCCGCCCGTATGACGCGCTGCTGGACACCTCGGCGATCACGCAGGCGCTCGACGCCTACACCGAATATCTGGCCGAGGAGCGTCTGTTCACGAAGGAGCAGATCGCCCGGCAGCTCATGCAGTACGGCCCAACCAACGGGATCATCCGTGATCTGATAGCCCGGGCCGTGGCGCTGGACGAGGGGATCAAGGCTCCGCCGGAGGCGTTCGTCATCACGGCCGGCTGCCAGGAGGGCATGCTCCTGGTGCTGCGCGCGCTCTTCGCCGATCCGGGTGACGTGCTGCTCGTGGCGTCCCCGTGCTACGTCGGCATCACCGGCGCCGCGCGGCTGCTGGACCTCGCGGTCGAGCCGGTTCTCGAGGGCGAGCACGGGCTCGCACCGGAGGCGGTGGCCGCCGCCGCGCAGCGGATCCGGGCGCAGGGCCGGCGGCCGCGGGCGTTGTACCTGGTCCCGGACTTCTCGAATCCGTCCGGGGTGAACCTGCCGGCGCGGGCGCGGCAGGCGCTGCTCGACGTCGCCGCCGAGCAGGATCTGCTGATCCTGGAGGACAACCCCTACAACTTCTTCTACTCCTACGAGGGCGACCCGCGGCCCACGATGAAGTCGTTGGACCGCGAGGGCCGGGTCGTCTACCTGGGCTCGACCGCGAAGAGCGCCTTCCCGGGCGCGCGGATCGGGTACGTGCTCGCGGACCAGTCGGTGCGCCGCGCGGACGGGAGCACGACGCTGCTGGCAGACGAGCTTTCGAAGATCAAGAGCATGACGACCGTCAACACCTCGCCGATCGCGCAGGCCGTGATCGGCGGCATCCTGGTGCGCAACGGCGGCGGCCTGCGGGCCGCCGCGGAACCGGCCGCGGCGTTCTACCGGGAGAACCTGGCCAGACTGCTGGCCAGTCTGGCCAAGCATTTCCGGCCGGAGCCGGGCGGCGTGGCCGGGGTCGGCTGGAATCACCCGGAAGGAGGATTCTTCGTGGTGGTGACGGTGCCGTTCGCGGCGGATACGGCCGCGTTGGAGCGCGCCGCGGCCGAGTTCAAGATCCTCTGGACGCCCATGTCCGACTTCTACCTCGGCGACGGCGGCGCCCGTCAGCTGCGCCTGTCCTGCAGCGCGGTGCCCGCGGACCAGGTCGACGAGGGGGTCCGCCGGCTGGCGGCGTTCGTGGCGGCGCAGGCCGCCGACGCCGGCGCCGCCGACGCAACCGGCTGAGCCGACCCTAGATCGCCGTGAGCTGAGCGGTGCCCAGCGAGGCGCCGCTCGGCCCGGCGAGGGTCAGCACCGGGCCGCCCGAGGCCGTCGCGGTCTTCAGGGTCAGGGTCAGGCCGGGCCAGGCGATCAGCGAGAAGGACTGTTTCGGGCCGAGCCGGACCGCGGCGGTCGACCCGCTCGGGCTGCCCGGGGCCGGGCCGGTGGCCACCGACACGCCCTGCGGGGCCACGGTGAACTCGCGCAGCGCGGCCTCGACCGACTCCAGCAGTTCGTCCGAGCCGCTGAGCACGTTCTTCAGCTCCGCGGTCGCGTTCGACCCGGGCGCGCCGAGGACGACGCCGATCACCGTGACGGTCTGCCCGTCCACCACGTGCTTCGCGGCGAACAGCAGGCAGCCGCCGGCCGCCGAGGTGGAGCCGGTCTTGATCCCGTCCACGCCGTTCTCGCCGAGCAGCTTGTTGTAGTTGGTGACCGTGCCGGCGACCGGGATCTGCGCCGAGGTCTCAGCCACGATCTGGGCGAAGGCCGGGATGGCCATCGCCGCCTCACCCAGCTTGATCAGGTCGTTCGCGCTGGAGCGGGTGCCGGAGTCGTAACCGGAGGGGTCGGTGAAGCGCGAGTCGGTCATCCCCAGCGAGGACGCCTCCTTGTTCATCTCGGCGACGAAGGCCGTGTCGCTGCCCGCGTCCCAGCGGCCGAGGATCTGGGCCACGTTGTCGGCCGAGGCCAGCATCAGGGCCTGCAGGGCCTGCCGCTCGGTCAGCTGCTCGCCCGCGTTCACCCGAACGAGTGACTGGTTGAGCGCCAGCTCCTGGCTGTAGGCGTCGGCCTCGGACTGCTCGACGGTCATCGTCGCGCCGGAGCCGCCCGGCTGCATCGGGTGGTCCTTGAGCACCAGGAAGGCGGTCATCGTCTTGGTCACCGAGGCGATCGGGACCGGTGTGTCCGGCGTGCCGTGGGTCGCCATCGTGCCCACGCCCTCCAGCGCGGTGGCCGACTCGGTTGCGTCCGGCCAGTCCAGGCTCAGTGTGCCGGGCAGGGTGTCAGAGCTCTGCACGGTCTGGGTCAGCACGGCCGGAGTGGCGGCGGCCGTGGCGGCGGCCGTGGCGGTCGGCGTGGCCGTGGTGGTCGCCACGCTGGGCAGCGCTCCGGCCAGGTTCGCCGGGCCGGACGGGGACGCGCCGCCGGTCGCGCTCGGCCGGGTGCTCGCGGCCGCCCGGTCGGGGTGTGTCACCCGGGTTGCCAGGCTGAGCACCACGCCGGTCACGCATACCGCGATCACCAGGCCGAGCAGGCTTTTCTTCCGTGTGGCGGTCCGGGAGGAGGACTCGCTGCGGGTCCCCGTCCCCGCGCCGGACTGCGCATGCTCCTCGCGTCCCGGCTCCCGGTATCGCTGCGATCTGTCGGACACCGGACCATCCCCGTTGCATTCTTCAGCTGACACGTCTGTTGGAGTCGGAAGATTATCAGCGGTCGCCCGGACTGAGCTCGATCATGCGGATGATCGGGACCAACCCGGACGAATGCGCACATCCGGGGGGCAGACTATCAGGGCACGAGCCGCTATGCTGGCTCGACGTCCGCCCCGCGCAACGCAGGCAGCCGGCCCTTCCGGCGCCGGGTGACCGGCCGGGAACGGACGGCTGCGAGGCCGCGGACCGGGGCCCGTCTCCGGGACGGCGGTCCATGACTGAGGACGGCTTATGGACGTTCAAGGGCGAGGGTACGGCCGGTACCAGCCGGAGCCGGAGAGCGACTACGGACCGCTATACCGCGATAACCATCAGTATCCTCAGTTCGCGGACAGAAATCCTCCCGCGCGATCTTTCAACCCTTACCAGAGCTACGACGGTCTTGACCCCGAATACGATTCCCTGTATCAACCGCGGCAAGATTATCAGGAACCACAGCTGCCGCAAAACCACAGCTCAGGCTATGGGCATGGGTTTGGGCAGGGGCCGGAGCAGGGAGCGGGCACGCAGCAGGGGTACTACTCGCCAGAGCCTGGGTACGCGGCTCAGTACTCGGCGAGCCCGCCGTATTCGGTGAGCCCGCAGCAGTTCGAGCAGTACGACGATTATCAGAATTACCAGCATCCGTCGCAGCCCTCGTATCCACCGCAGTCTCCGCAGCCTGAGTATTCGCCGGGCCCGCAGTATTCGCCGAGCCCGGAACATCTGCCAGAGCCGCAGTACGTGCCGAGCCCGCAGTACTTGCCGGACCCGCTGAGCCCGCAGAATTCACAAGCCTCCCAGCCCACGAACGGCCAGCCATACCAGGGACGCCGGGCCCGGCACGCGCGGTCGGCCGAGATCCCATGGCAGATACAGCCGCTCGCCGATCCGCGCCAGACCCAGATCGAGCAGGCCCGACCGGCGGCTCTCGAGTACGAGCGCGGACCGCAACGGGAGTTCCACCGCGAGTTCCGGCGAGAGCCGCAGCAGCCACATCAACCTCCTCAACCTCAGCGCGACTACCGGCCCGAGCCCGGTTACCAAACCGACTACCAGCACGATCCCCAGCCCGAGTTCCACCGCGACTTCCCGCAGCTCACTCCGCGCGACCAGCCCCCGTTCCCTCGCCGCGGGCCGATATCGGACCCGTACCCCGACCCGGACCGACGTTCGCCGTACCCGGACCGTTCGCCGTACCCGTCCGCGCCCTCGTTCCCGGCCCGCGCGCCGAACCCGGTCCGTGCTTCCTCACCGAACGCCTTCGCCTCCGGGGCCACGGCCGTCCGCCCGGCCGCGCCCGCAGCGCCGCGCGCGCCGCAGCCCGCCCGGGCGGACCGTGACGACCCCGAGCTCGACCTGCGGCCGATCCGCCGCCGCAACGTCACACCTTCGGTCCGGCCGCCTTCCTCGACCCAGCACCGGCGCCACCGCGGACCACTCGTCGTGACCGGCATCATCGTCATCGCCGGCGTCGTCGCGATCGGGCTGGAGGCCGCCGGGATGTACCCGCCGGGCCTGCGCAACCGGGCCGCGGCCTCGGTCAGCAGCACCTCGGCCCCCGCCGCGCCCAGTCCGTCGACCTCCGCGTTCGGCCCGGTGCAGGCGAGCGCCACTCCCAGTTCCAGCCCGGCCTCGCCGGTCTACGCGTCGCTGCCCGGCGTGGGCGCGCACTACGCCGCGCAGATCCCGGCCAACACCAGCCAGGTCGTGGTCGCCTACGGCGACGGCCTGACCTCCTCGACGGCCACGGTGAAGTTCTTCCAGAAGGTCCCCGGCGGCTGGCAGCTGGAGGACACCTGGGCCGGGCACAACGGCGACGGCGGCTGGATCCTGAACAAGACCGACAACGACCTGCGCTCCCCGATCGGCGTGTTCTCGCTCACCGACGCGGGCGGCAAGCTGCCGAACCCGGGGACGCAGCTGACTTACGCGCAGTCGACCGCGTTCCAGGACATGGGCACGAGCTTCCTCGGCGAGTCGCTGGCCGACGCGTACAACTACGTCCTCGCGATCAACTACAACCACGATCCCGGCACCTCGCCGCTGAGCACCCACTACCCGATGGGCGCGGACAAGGGCACCGAGATCTGGCTGCACGTCGACCACGGCGGCCCGACCCGCGCGTGCGTCTCGATTCCGCAGGACGGCATGAAAACCCTGTTGGTCAACCTGAATCCGACCGAGCACCCGGTCATCGTGATGGGCGACAAGTCCGACCTGGCCGCCAGCTGAGACAGCGGCGACCACCTACCGGACCTACCACTCAAGCGAATGCCGGCTCCGACTCCGGGTCGCGCTCACCAGCAGTCTCGGCCGACGCCGCGCGCCGCGGGTACAGCAGCACACTGACCACAGCGCCCGCGGCGAAGAATCCCCCGGCCCACCAATAGGCGACCGCGAAACCGTGCATCTGCGCGTCGACGACCACCTGCGCGGTGTTCGGGCGGCCGACCAGGTAGGCCGCGGTCGCCGAGGTGGCCAGGGTGTTCAGCAGCGCGGTGCTGACCGAGCCGCCGATCTGCTGGGTGGTGTTGACCATCGCGGACGCCACGCCCGCGTCGTCCGGGTCGACGCCCTGGGTCGCCATGGTCATCGCGGGCGCGAAGATCAGGCCGAGGCCCAGGCCCATCACCAGCAGCGGCGGCAGCAGATGGGCGGCATAGGTGCTGGTCGCGTCCAGCCGGCCGAACCAGAGCATGGCCGCAGCGCTCAGGGCCATGCCCGTCGGCACCAGCGGCTTGGGCCCGGTCCTGGGCAGCAGCACGATCATCGCCACCTGTGCCGTGACCATCAGCACGAGGACGAGCGGCAGGAAGGCCAGGCCGGTCTTGACCGGCGAGTAGTTCAGCGACAGCTGGAGGTAGTAGGTCAGGAAGAGGAAGACCCCGAACATGCCTCCGCTGGTGATCAGGAAGGAGAGGAACGACGCCGCGCGGTTGCGGTCGGCCAGCACCCGCAGCGGCAGCAGCGGATGCTCCGACCTGGTCTGCCACCAGACGAACGCGACCAGCAGCACCCCTCCGGCGGCCAGCGGACTCCAGGTCGACGAGGACCGCCAGCCGGCGGTGTCGGCGTTGGAGAACCCGTACACGACGAAGAACAGCGCGGCGCTGACCGCGAGCGTGCCGGGCAGGTCGAGCCTGGGCCGTTGCGCGGTCCACAGCCCGCGCGGCCGCCCGCTCAGGAACACCAGCGCGCCGGCCGCCGCGAACGCGGCCAGGAAGACATTCACGAACAGGCACCAGCGCCAGGTCAGATATTCGGTGAGCACGCCGCCGAGCAGCAGCCCGCCCGCTCCCCCGGCACCCGCGATCGCCCCGTAGATCGCGAACGCCCGGCTGCGTTCCCGGGCCCCGGTGAAGGTGGTGGTCAGGATGGACAGCGCGGCCGGGGCCAGCAGCGCGCCGGACACACCCTGCAGCGCGCGGGCGCAGACCAGCACCTTGAAGTTCGGCGCGGACCCGCCGAGCAGCGAGGCGGCGGCGAACCCGGCCAACCCGGCCAGGAACACCGCCCGGCGGCCGAACAGGTCCGACAGCCGCCCGGCCAGCAGCAGCAGGCTGCCGAAGGCCAGGGCGTACGCGGTGACCACCCACTGCCGGCCGCCGTCGTCGAACCCGAGGTCGTGCTGCGCCGAGGGCAGTGCGATGTTCACGATGGTCGCGTCGAGCACGACCATCAGCTGCGCGACGCCGACGACGCACAGTACCCAGGCCTGCCGGCCGCGGGCGCGATCCCAGTCCCTCATCTGCGCGGACCCTTTCGTTGAACTGGCGGAACGGAACGGAGCGAACGGGCTGAGCCGACTGCGCGGACCGGCACGTCAAGCAGCCGCCTAGGCGGGCAGGCCGAGACCGGCCGCGAGCATCGGCCAGGACTTGGCGAACTCGGTCTGCCAGTTCGACCAGGCGTGCTCGCCGCCCTGGTAGAGGTCGGTCTGCGCCGGGACGCCGAGCTGGTTGAGCCGCTTGACGAACGCCTGGGTCGGCTGCCACAGCGTGCTCTCCAGGATTGCGCCGACGTCGCCGCTGGTCAGCGGCTCGCCGCTGCCGCAGGAGACGAACAGCGCGGTGCCCCGCAGCCGGTCGGCCTGGGTGTAGGGGTTGTCCCGGGCCCACAGGGCCGCATTGGTCACCGGGTCGCCCCAGAGCGAGAACGGCGGCAGGTTCTCCCGGACCAC
Organism: Actinocrinis sp.; assembly: GCA_035943635.1. Classification (GTDB taxonomy): domain Bacteria; phylum Actinomycetota; class Actinomycetes; order Streptomycetales; family Catenulisporaceae; genus DASZBX01. The sequence goes on from DASZBX010000080.1 coordinate 177,708, forward strand.
GATCCCGGCCAACACGATCGGCATCCCGGGGAAGGTGGTGTCCGGGATCCCGCTGTAGGAGGCCGCGGCGGTGAACGCGCCCGGGTGGTGCGCGGCCATGACCAGCGCGCCGTACCCGCCGGTGGACACGCCCGCGACCGCCCGCGTGCCGCCGGCCCGGTAGCCGCGCTGGAGCAGCTGATTCAGCTCGGTGACCTGGAAGGTCTCGTAGTCCGGCGAGTTCTTGCCGCCGTTCAGCCATCGGGTGGGCAGGCCGGTCGGGCCGGCCCCGGGCATCGCGACGATCATGTTCTTGTCGGCCGAGAAGGCCTCGATGTCGGTCTCCCGGGTCCAGGAGGTGTAGTCGTCGTGCGCGCCCTGGAGCAGGTAGAGCACCGGGTACGCGCGGGTGGCGGTCGGCGACCAGCCCGGCGGCAGCAGCAGCCGGACCGGGACGTTCCCGCCCGCCGCGGGCGACTTGACCGTGATATCGAGCGTCCGCTGGTCTACCCGGGTCGAGGACACGATCGTGGCGCCGTCGCTGGATTTCACCGCCTGCGTCGTGGTGCGGATGCTTGAGGCGGTGTGGGCGTCGGGGGCGGTGAGGACGGAGGCCGTGCGGTCGGTGTCGAACGCGTCCGCCGCGTCGTCGTAGGCGTCGCCGGCGTCGTCGGCGTCGTCGAACGAGTCGGCCGCGTCCTCGGAGTCGGCGGCGCCGAAGTCAGCCGCCCGGATCGAGCCGGCGGTCTGGCCGCCGTCCGGTCCGGCCGTCGCCGTCGCCGTGGCCGGGCCGGCAAAGCAGGTCAGGAGTCCGGCGACGAGCGTCGACGCCAGGGTTGTCGCGAGGGTTCTGGTGGAGCGGGGATTGAGCACGGGACTCCTTGCTGGCGGGGCGGAACGAGAGCGGCGGGCGGGGCGGCGAGGCGGGGCGCCGGGCGGCGTGATGGACGGGAAACGGTTGTCAGGTCACGGAAATCGGCCCCCGCGGTCCGGCACGGTCCGCGGGGGCGGTGGATCACGGTTCTGATCGGGCGGTGACCGGCCGGTCGGCCGCGTTCGGGTCGTACTGGGTGAGGTCCGGCCGGATGAACACCGGCCGCAGCGCGCCGGGCTTGGCCGCCCCGGGCCGGATCAGGCTGGACCCGGCCGCCTCGGACCGGGCCCGGTCCGGCCCGGCCAGGTCGGACAGCCCGAGGTCCTTGGCCAGGCGGCGGCCGAGCACGTCGACCACCGGCGGGTCCAGCAGCGACAGGTGGTGGCCCGGAACCGGGCGCACGTCCAGGTCGGAGCAGTACTCCTCCCAGCCCAGGGTCTCGTCCTGCCGCTGGTAGCGCGGATCGGCGACCGTGTGCGGCGCCTCCTCGGCGGCCCGGTAGAGCAGGGTGCGGCCGGAGTACCGCTCCGGCGTGTGCCGCTCCCCGGCGCGCAGGTCGAGATAGGAGTCGCGCTGGTGCTTGAGCACGGCCTTCGGCAGGTCGGCGTGCACATTCAGGGCCTTGATGACCAGGTCGACCTGGGCCGCGTCGTCGAGCACGGCCAGTTCGCCGTAGGGCAGGTCCAGATCGCAGTCGTAGGCCTCCCGGACGTAGTCCGCGAACCCCTCGAAGCGCGCCCGGACCAGCTGCTCGGGCGTCTGCTCGGGCGCCGGGAGCGGCAGGACGCTGTCGATCAGGACCAGGGCGGTCACCGTCCCGTGCTCGGCCAGCAGCCGGGCGGTGGCGTGGCCGACCATGCCGCCGTAGGACCAGCCGCCGAGCGCCCACGGGCCCTGCGGCCGCAGCTGCCTGATCAGCCGCACGTACTCGGCCGCCTGGTCGGCGACCTCGACGATCCCGCTCGACTCGGCCGGCCGTTCGAGCCCGTAGACCGGGCGCTGCGGGCCGAGCCGCTGGACCAGGGCGCGGTAGACCGCGGTGGACCCGCCGGCCGGGTGGATCAGGAACAGCGGGGTCTGGCCGCCCTCGGCCCGCAGCACCCGGACCGGGCCCTGCACCGGGGTCTCCAGCAGCGGCCGCAGCCGGGCCGCGATGGCGGCCACGGTCGGCAGGTCGGCCGGCAGGTCCGCCGAGGTCAGGGTCTGGCCGAGCTGCTCGCTGAGCGCGTGGGCCAGGCTGGCGGCCAGTTGCGGGCAGCGGGCCAGCGGGACCAGTTCCTGCTCGACGCCGAACAGTTCCCGGCCGCTGACCGCCTCCCAGACCCCGGCCACCATCCGCTCGGTGGCGTCCCGGGGCAGCACGCCGCGCTTCTGCGGGGCCTGCGATCCGGTCGAGGCCGGGTCCGGCCCGGTGACGCACGCGTTGTCCGGGCACTCACAGTTTTCTGCTTTGCTCGGATCCTGCGCCGCCGCAACGGTTTCCGCGTCGTCTTTCTCTGTCACCGCCGCGACCGGGTCCGACTCGCCCCCGGGCTCCAGCAACTTCACGACCTGGGCGACGGTGCCCTGTCGCAGCAGCACCTTGGGAGTGAGTTCGATCCCGAACTCGTGCTTGATCACGCCGAGGATCCGGACCGCCTGGAGCGAGTCCAGACCGAGGTCGGTCAGCGCGGTGTCGGCCCCGATGCTCTCCGGCGGGTAGCCCATGACCTGCGCGACACAGCTGCGCAGGCGCTCTTCCGTGCTCAGCCGCCGGTCCGAGCCCGCGGCGTGCAGCGCCGCCCGGGCGAATTCGATCCCTTCCATCACGGCGGCCGAGCGGGCCGTCGAGATGTTCACGGTCGGCGTGTTAGCCCAGTACCGCTGGTGGCGCCACCGCGCCGACGGCATGTCGACGACCTTCGCGCCCGGGTGGCAGGATCCGCGCGCCTCGGCCGGATCCACCAGGCCCCGCAACAGCAGCGCGGCCAAGGAGAGCCGGAAGGTGACCGCGTCGTCGGTGTCCCGGCGCAGGGTCGGCAGCAGTAAGGCCTCTTCGACGCAGGCGGTGCGCAGCGTCTCCGTGATCGGATACAGCTGCGTCGGGTGCGCCGAGACCTCCACGAAGATCCGGTGGCCGTCCTGCGCGGCGGCGCTGACCGCCTGCTGGAAGTGCACCGGCTCGCGCAGATTCCTGACCCAGTAAGCGGAATCCAGGGCCACGTCCGCCCGCGGGTCCTCGCAGACCGTGGTGTAGAACCGGCAGTCCGGCGCCCGGTCCTCGATCTGGCCGAGCGCTCGCGCCAGCGGTTCGAGCAGCACGTCGACCTGCGGGGTGTGCCCGGCCGCGGCCACCGGCAGCGGCCGGGCCAGCCCGCCCTCCCCGGTGACGATCGCGATCAGCCGCTCGACCTCGTCGGCCGCGCCGGCCACCACGCACTGCCCGGGCGAGGAGTACACCGCGATCTGCAGGCTGGTCAGCTCCTCGGCCAGGCACTGCACCTGCTTCGCGGAGCGGTCCACCACGGCCATCGCGCCGCCGGTCAGGCCGCTGAGCAGCCTGGACCGGGCCGAGATGACCCGGGCCCCGGCGGCCTCGGTCAGCGCGCCGGCCACCACCGCGGCGGCCACCTCGCCCATCGAGTGCCCGATCACGGCCGCGGGCCGCAGTCCGTGCGCCCGCCACAGATCCGCGAGCGCGACCTGCAGGGCGAACAGCACCGGCTGGACCACGGCGGCCTCGGCCAGGTGCGCGTCCGGCTCCAGGTGCGCGCGCAGGCAGACGCCCGCGTGCTCCTGGATCAGCGGTTCCAGCCGGGCGATCGCGGCGGCGAACGCAGGCTCCTGATCGAGCAGGATCCGACCCATGCCAGGCCACTGCGATCCGTAGCCGGAGAAGACCCAGACCGGGCCGGCCACCTCGGTGCGGGACTGGCCGGCGGCCGTCCCCGGATGCGGCTGCCCGGCGGCGAACCGGGCCAGCGCCTCGCCGGCCTGCTCGCCGGTGCGGGTGACCACCGCGGCCCGGTGCCGGCCGCGGCCGAGCCGGCCCAGCAGGGTGTGCGACACGTCCGCGAGCCGGGCCCGGCCGCCGGCCGGGGTGCCCAGCCAGGCGGCGAGGTCGGCGGCGTCCTCGCGCAGCCGCTCGGCCGTGGGCGCGTCCAGCACCAGCACGGACGGCGCGGGCACGACCTGCGCGTGCTCGCCGGCGCCGTGCGCGACCGGCGCGAACAGCGGTTCGGCCGGGGCCGTCTGCGGCCGGATCAGCCGGGACCGGGCCTGGCCCAGCACGGCCGCGGACACGTCGGCGCCGGCCGCCCACCGGGCCTGGCGGCCCGGGCCGGACGGCCGGTACTCCTGCAGCACCACGTGCGCGTTCGTCCCGCCGAATCCGAAGGCTGAGACACCGGCGGTGGCAGTGCCCGAATACCGGGGCCACGGCTCGGTCTCGGTGACCACGCGCAGCGCGAGCGCGTCGAAGTCGATGTGCGGGCTGGGCTTGCGGTAGTGCAGGTGCGGCGGCAGTTCCCCGTGGTGCAGGGCGAGCACGGTCTTGATCAGGCCCGTGATACCCGCGGCGGCCTCCAGGTGGCCGAGGTTGGTCTTGACCGAGCCGATCAGCAGCGGCTGGTCCGGGGCCCGGCCGCGGCCGAGCACCGCGCCGAGCGCGCCGGCCTCGACCGGGTCGCCGAGCGCGGTCCCGGTGCCGTGCGCCTCCACGTAGTCCACCTCGGCCGGGGCCACCACCCCGGAGGCGGCGTAGACCTCGGCCAGCAGGGCCCGCTGGGCCTCGGCGTTCGGGGCCAGCAGGCCGTTGGAGCGCCCGTCCGAGTTGACCGCGCTGGCCCGGATCACCGCGAGCACCCGGTTGCCGTCGCGTTCGGCGTCGGCCAGCCGGCGCAGCACCACGACGCCGCAGCCCTCCGCGCGGACCATCCCGTCCGCGGCGGCGTCGAAGGTCTTGCACCGGCCGTCCGGGGCCAGCGCGCCGGCCCGCTGGAAGGCCAGGGTCAGCGCCGGGGAGAGCAGCACGTTCACGCCCCCGGCCAGCGCGGTGTCGCACTCGCCGCCGGCCAGGCTGCGCACCGCGTGGTGCACCGCGACCAGCGAGGAGGAGCAGGCGCTGTCCAGGGCCATGCTCGGTCCGCGCAGGTCGAACACGTAGGACAGCCGGTTGGCCGCGATGCTCAGCGCGGCCCCGGGCGGGGTCCAGGCCTCGACCCGGCCGAGGTCGGAGGTGGTCAGGTGGGCGTACTCGTTGCCGCTGATCCCGACGAACACGCCGGTGCGGCTGCCGGCCAGCGCGGCGGCCGCGATCCCGGCGTGGTCCAGGCTCTCCCGGGTGACCTCCAGCAGCAGCCGCTGCTGCGGGTCCATCGAGACCGCCTCGGTCGGGGCGATGCCGAAGAACTCGGCGTCGAACCCGGCCACGTCGCCGACGAAGCCGCCGTGCCGGCTGATCTCGTCCACCCCGGGGTCGTCCTGGGCTGCGAACCCGGTCCAGCGGCCCTCGGGCAGGGTGCCGATCGCGTCCACGCCGTCGCTCAGCAGCTTCCACAGGTCGGCCGGGGAGGCGATCTCGCCGGGCAGCCGGCAGCCGATGCCGACCACGGCCACGGCCGTGTCCAAGCTGCGCGGGTCGAGGGCCGCGGCGCCGGCCGCGGCCGGGACGGCCATCGCGCCGGCGAGCGGGAATCCCGGCCCGGCCGGGAGGTCCGGGCCGGACGGCTGCGGCCGCAGGAACGACCCGCCCGCGGCCGAGGAGGCCATCGCCGCGGCTGCGGCGGCGGCCATCGCGCTCTGCACGTTCTGCACCGACGAGGCGTTCGCCGCGGCCGCGCCGGTGCGGGCGGCGGCGGGCGCCGGTCCGGCCGGGCCGGCCGCGGCCTCGCCGACCCGCCGGGCCAGCCGGTCGAGCGTGCCGGCCTCCCACAGCAGGGTGGCCGGCATGGTCACGCCGGTCAGCTCGCTCAGCTCCGCGGCCAGGGCGACCGCGTCGCGCGAGGTGGCGCCGAGCTCGGCCAGCGGGCGGTCGCCGCCGACCTGCTCCGGGTCGATGCCGTGCCACTCGCGCAGCCGGTCCAGGATCAGCCGGCGGACCGAGGTCTCCAGTCCCGCGGTGCTCATCGGGCGCTTTCCCACGGGTCGGCGTACTCGCCGCGCAGGTACGCGGCCCGGCAGGCGCCACGGGAGATCTTGCCGCTGGAGGTGCGGGCCACCCGGTCCGGGCCGACCAGGACGATCCGGTCCAGCCGCAGCCCGTGCGCGGTGGCCACCGCGGCCCGGGCGATCCGGTCCGCCTCGGCCCGGCGGGCGTCGTCCGGGACCCGGTCGCGCACGTGCTCGGCCACGGCCAGCACCAGTTCGCCCTCCTCGCCGGGCACCGCGAACACGGCGATCCGGCCGCGGCGCACGTCGTCGAGGGCGGACTGGATCGTCTCCTCGACGTCCTGCGGGTAGTGGTTGCGCCCGTCCGCGATCAGCAGGTCCTTGATCCGGCCGGTGACCAGCAGCCGGCCCTGGTGGATCGCGCCGAGGTCACCGGTGCGCAGCCACGGCCGGTCCCCCGTGCTCGGCAGTACGCACTCGAAGGTCTCGGCGGTCAGCTCCGCGTTCTTCCAGTAGCCCCGGCCGATGTTGGGCCCGCGCAGCAGGATCTCGCCGACCAGGTTCTCCGGCTGCACCGCCCGGGTGGCCGGGTCGACGATCAGCAGTTCCTGGCCGACCGGGACCCCGCAGGCGATCAGCGTGGTCACCGGGCCGACCGGGCGGCCGGTGCCGGGCCCGGTCGGGGCGGGCGCCTCGGCCACGGCCTGAGCGCCGTACAGGCCGGCCAGCGGGTCCGGGCTCGGGTCCTGGACCTTGATGATCCGGCCCTCGGCCAGCGCGTCGCGGCGGCAGGTCACCTCGTGCACCGGCTGCTCCGGGCCGTCGGCGGCCACGAACACGGTCGCCTCGGCCAGCCCGTAGGACGGGCACTGGGCCTCGGGCCGCAGCCCGGCCGGGCCGAACGCGGACTGGAACCGGCGCACGCTCTCCCGGCGGACCGGCTCGCTGCCGTTGATCAGCCCGCGGACCCGGTCCAGGCGCAGCCCGGCGCTCTGGTCCGGGCCGATCCGGGCGGCGCAGTAATCGTAGGCGAAGTTCGGCGCGGCGGACATGGTGTCCGGGTACTGGCTCAGCAGCCGCAGCCAGCGGACCGGCTTCTCCAGGAAGGCCACCGGGTCGATCAGCACGGACGCCAGCCCGGCGTAGACCGGCGCGGCGACGCTGAGCACCAGGCCCATGTCGTGGAACAGCGGCAGCCAGCCGACCATGGTGACCGGGGAGCCCTCGGGCGCGAACGCGGTGTGCGCCTGCCGGGCGTTGGCCAGGATGTTGCGGTGGGTGATCATCACCCCGGCCGGGGTGCGGGTGGAGCCGGAGGTGTACTGCAGGTAGGCGACCTCGTCCAGGCCGGGCGGCGGCAGGTCGGGCGGCGCGGCCGCGGACGACGACGCCGGCGCCCGGTCGGCGTCGGCGGCGGCGGCGGCATCAGGGCCGGCCTCGTCCTGGCCGTCGACCACCAGCAGGGGCAGCCGGCCGAGCCGGGAGGCGGCCACGAACTCGTCGACCAGGCCCGCGCCCTCGGCGGTGACCAGGGCGCAGACCGGTTCGCAGTTCTCCAGCACCGCGGTGAGCCGGCCCTGGTGTCCGGGCAGGTCCGGGGAGAACAGCGGGACCGCGATCACCTGGGCCTGCAGGCAGGCGAGGAACGCGGTCACGTACTCCAGTCCCTGCGGCAGCAGCAGCGCGGCCCGGTCGCCCGGCCGGGTGGTGCGGCGCAGCCGGACGGCCAGCGCCTCGGCCCGGGCGGCCAGCCGGCCCCAGGTCAGGGTGTGGTGCCGGCCGGCCGAGTCCAGGTCCGGATAGTCGACGAAGGTGAAGGCCCGCTGGTGCGGGCGTTCGGCGGCCCAGTGCCGCAGCAGGCCGGCGAGCGTCTGGTCTGGTGAGTCGGTGGTCGGCAGGTACCCGTTGTTCGGCGGCATGGTAGCTCCAGGCGGTCGGTGAGGTGGTGCGGCGCGGGTGCGCGGGGGCAGGGCGCGATCGGCGGGGAAATCGGCGCACGGGCGCGGCGGTGCGGCGCGGCGGGAGGGCGGCGGGGCCGGGCCGGGGCCGGGGCCGACGCTGATCAGGCGGCCGGTCCGCGGCGGCGACCGGGCCGCCGAACGGTGGTCAGTCCGGCGGCAGGTAGCGGGAGCGCCAGAGTGTCGGCCTGGCGGGCAGGCCCCGGGGCGTAGAGTCGGCCTTTGGCACGGTTCCGGAAACCGCCCTCCGTAATCACAAGGATATGATGTTCACCATTATCTGATCACAGTCAGTGGTGTCAGCGCATCAGAAAGTGACCGAACGGGTGACGGCTTTTCGAGCACAGGGGTCTACCTGTCACTCACTCAGCTCAGCGGGCGGCGGGCATCAGGCCGCGAACCGGCCGGTCCGGGCCCGGTCAGGCCACTGATCAGGCGGCCCGGACCTGCGAGTACAGCCGGGTGAACAGGAGTTCGGCGATCGGCTGCACCCGGTGCGCGTGCTCCGGATAGCTGTCGGCCACTTCGTCGAGCAGGAACACGGCCGACTCCACGTACCGGTCCACCACGAGCACGTCGGCGCCCTCGCAGATCCCGGCGAAGGCCGCGGCCACCCGGTCGGCCACCGCGCGCAGGCCCTCCGCGCCGCGCCCGGCCAGGGCCAGCCAGCCGGAGACCGTCCGGGCCTCGGCGCCGGTGAACGTGCACACCCAGCGGAACCCGACCGCCGGCAGGTCGACCGTCCGCTCGCACACCCGGCGCAGCGTGTCGCGTCCCGCGCCGTACCCCGCCTGCCTCTTCTCGTCCATCTGCACAGCCCCCGCTGGTGAGTAGTTGCCAACAGCGTCTCACAGTCCTGCGTTCCATAGTCCGCGGACCGTGCGGCGGCATGGCAACATCAGTATAAGTACGCGTATAGACCGCCTTGCCCGGAGTGGGTCAAGAACGGGTCAAATCTATTCAGCGTTCTACCTTGCCCCGGATCCCCCCTTGCCCGTGGTACACGATCTGTGCATGAATAGTGACCGCCAGTTTGTCCCAGATATCTGATCGACGTCGCCCGGATTCTGCAGGTTGGCGCCAGCCCACCCCGTCTCTACGCAAAGGGCCAAGCCGGATGACTCGCAAGGCGGATCGCTACGTCTGGGATCCCGCGGCCGACGACCGCGAACTCGCCCAGGCCTGCATGAGCCTGCGCGGGGGCCGCTTCTTCGAGGCCCGGGCGGTGCTCTCGGCCACCCGCCGCGACTTCGCCCTGCGCGCGCACCGCTCCCTGGTGCTCGCCTCGGTGGCGGCCGACTCGGACGTGATCGAACGCTGGGTCGCCGAGGAGCCGGACCCGGACGCGGTCCTGCTGGCCGCCCGGACCGCCGCGATCCGGGCGCTGCGGGCCGCGGACCTGCGCGACCCGCGGGCCACCGACCTGGCCGCACTGGCCCAGGCCGGCTGCCTGCGCGCGGCCGACCTGCTGCCGGACGACCCGACCCCCTGGGCCGCCCTGCTCGCGGTGGCCCGGCTGGAACCGCACAACTACCCCGGCCCGGAGGGCCTGGAGGACGTGCTCGGGCCCTGGGAGGTCATGCGCGAGCTGTGGTCCCGGGACCCGCTGCACCGCGAGGGCCACCACCGGCTGCTGGCCTACTTCTTCGCCCGCTACGACGGCTCGCACGCGATGATGTGGGACGTGGCCTGGTGGGTGCGGGCCCGAGCGCCCGCCGGATCCGAACTTCTGCTGCTGCCCCTGGTCGCCCAGGCCGAGCACTACCGCAGCCGGGCCGGCCGGCCCGGCACCCGGGCGGCCTTCGACTGGGACACCCAGGAGGCGAAGATCCAGGCCGCGGCCGTCTACGACGACTGGTTCCCGCACCGCGACAAGTTCAGCCGGTTCACCCCGGTGCTCGACCTGTCCTACCTCGGGCACGCCCTGTGCGCCGGCGGCATGTTCCTGGAGGCCCGGCCCGTGCTCCAGGCGATGGGCCCGTACGCGACCACGATGCCCTGGTCGCTGTTCGGCGAACCGGCCGAGCACCTGTCCCGGGCCCGCAGCCAGGTCGGGCTGGCCCCGCTCCAGCACTGACCCGCCCGGACGCGAGCGGCCCGACCAGCCCTCAGGCCCCTTGCACGCTGCGCCGCCCCGCATCAGCACCGCGCACCTTCGTGCGCACGGTCCGGCCGCACCGCCGTTCCCGGTCTCCACACCGAGGACGACAGCGTCCGTTCCCGAACACTCCCCCGCACCCGCACCCCCACCACCCCGCGCACCACCGGTCGAACTGTCGTTCCCCCGACCGCATCCCGCACCTCCACCCGCCCGGGCCGCCTACGCCCGGGTCGACGAAAGGTCCCCCATGTCCCAGACGCGTGACGCGGCGGCCGGACTCCAGAGCGCCGAGGCGGCCCTGGACGACGACGCCACCCTGCACTCGCTCGGCTATCCACGGGTCCTGACCCGCCGGATGACCCGGTTCGACAACTTCGCCGTCTCCTTCACCATCATCAACATCATCGCCGGGGTGTTCACCGGCTTCGGCGCCGGGATGAACGCCGGCGGGCCGCGCTCCCTGATCTGGGGCTGGCTCTTCGTCGCGGCCATGGTGCTGTTCGTCGGCGCCGCGATGGCAGAGGTCTGCTCCGCCTACCCGACCTCCGGCGCGCTGTACTACTGGTCCGCGAAGCTGGCCAAGCGGCACAACGCGGCCTGGTCCTGGTTCACCGGCTGGCTCAACTTCGCCGGGCAGATCGGCGGGACCGCGGGCACCGACTTCGGCGCGGCCGGGTTCATCAACGTCTTCATCGCGATGGAATGGCCCTCCTACACGCCCACGCCGCGTACCACGCTGCTGATATTCACCGTGGTCCTGCTCCTGCACGCGCTGGCGAACACGTTCACCGTGCGGCTGGTGGCCATGCTCAACCGGGTCTCGGTCTGGTGGCTGATCGTCGGCGTCGCGGTCATCGTCATCTCCCTGATCTCCATCCCGACCAGGCACGAGCCGGTGTCCTTCGTCTTCACCCAGTTCCACAACGCCACCGGCATCAGCAACGGCCTGTACGCCGGCCTGCTCGGCCTGCTCACCACCGCCTGGGTGTTCACCGGCTTCGACGCCTCGGCGCACATGACCGAGGAGACCAAGTCCGCGGCCCTGTCCGCGCCGCGCGGGATCGTGCGCTCGATCATGTACTCCGGGATCGGCGGGTTCATCCTGATGCTGGCCCTGGTCTGGTCGATCTCGGACACCTCCACGGCGAACTACGCCAGCGAGTCCACCAGCGGCGAACCGTCCGCGCAGATCCTGATCGACGCGCTGGGCACCGGCACCGCCAAGCTCCTGCTGCTGATCGTGATCGGCGCCTTGCTGTTCTGCGGCCTTGCCAACCTGACCAGCAACTCCCGGCAGATCTTCGCCTTCTCCCGGGACGGGGCGATGCCCGGCAGCCGGCTGTGGCACACCGTGAACAAGCGCACCCGGACCCCGGTGAACTCGGTCTGGCTGGCCGCCTGCTGCGCGTTCGTGCTCACCGTGCCCTCGCTGTGGTCCACCACCGCGTTCGAGGCGATCATCTCGGTGAACGTGATCGGCCTGTTCGGCTCCTACGCGATCCCGATCTTCCTGCGCCTGCGGCTGGGCGAGCAGTTCACCCCCGGCCCGTGGAACCTGGGCCGCTACGGTCGCCCGGTCGCCCTGGTCGCGGTAATCTGGGTCGTCCTGAGCAGCATCCTGTTCATGCTGCCGGAGCAGTACCCGTTCCTGACCGTGTCCAAGTTCAACTTCGCCCCGGTCGCGCTGGGCGTGGTCCTGGTGGTCGCCGGCTTCTGGTGGTTCATCACGGCCCGCCGCCACTTCCACGGGCCGATCAACTACGGCACCCCCGAAGAACTCGCCGCACAGGAGCTCGTCTGATGCCCACGTCCACCCCGGACGCCGCCACCTCACACCCCGGCGCGGCCGACCGCGCCGGGGTGCGCCGCGCCGCGGTCGGCAACGGCCCGGGCGGCGGCCCGCCGCTGGACCTGGGCCGGCTGCGCGACCAGGTCCGGCAGGGCCGGATCGGCACGGTGCTGCTCGCCCTGCCCGACCTCTACGGCACCCTGCGCGGCCGGGTCCTGGACGCGGGGTTCTTCCTGGACCAGGCCGAGCGCGGCCTGGACGCGATCGCGTACCTGCTGGCCACCGACCTGGCCATGCGCCCGGTGCCGGACCTGGCGCTGACCGGCTGGGCGGACGGCTTCCCGGACGTGCGCCTGGTCCCGGACCTGGCCACCCTGCGCCCGGCCGGCTGGCAGCCGGGCAGCGCGGTCGTCCTGGCCGACATGGCCGCCCACGACGGCGCCGCGGTCCAGGTCGCGCCGCGGCAGGTGCTGCGCCGCCAGCTGGCCCGGCTGGCCGAGCACGGGCTGACCGCCTCGCTCGGCGTGGAGTCCGAGTGCGCGGCCTACTCGGTCGGGTACGAGCAGGCCCGGGCGGACGGCTACCGCGGCCTGGAGCCGCTGGCCGGGCACGACACGGCGTTCGCGCTGACCCACGAGCAGCCGCGGCTGGACGCGTTCCTGCGCGAGCTGGCCGAGGTGCTGGCCGCGAGCGCGCTGCCGCTGGAGGCGCTGAAGATCGACGGCGCGCACGGCCAGATCGAGACCACCTTCCGGCACGCCGAGCCGCTCGCCGCCGCGGACCACCACGTGCTGTACAAGGCGGCCGCCAAGGCCCTGGGCGCGCGGGCCGGGATCGCGGTGACCTTCATGGCCAAGCCGTTCACCGAGGCCGACGGCGCCTCCTGCCACCTGCACCTGTCGCTGGCGGACCGGTCCGGCCAGGCCCTGTTCGAGCTCGAACACGGCGGCCCGGGCAAGCTCGGCGGGCAGGCGATCGCCGGCTGCCTGGCCGCGCTCGGTGACTTCGCGCCCTTCTACGCGCCCGCGGTCAACTCGTACAAGCGGTTCCGGCCGTACTCGTGGGCGCCGGGCCAGCTGGACTTCGGGATCGACAACCGCACCTGCGCGCTGCGGCTGACCGGCCGCGGCCCGGACTCCCGGGTCGAGTGCCGGCTGCCCGGCGCGGACGCGAACCCGTACCTGGCCGCGGCCGCGCTGATCGCGGCGATCCTGCACGGGATCGAGAACGGCAGGTCGCTGGAGACCGCTCCGGTGGTCGGCAACGCGTACCAGTACGCCGCCGACAATCCGCAGTCCGCGAACCCGCTGCCGGCCAACCTGGCCGAGGCGGCCCGCCGGTTCCGGGGCAGCGCCGCGGCCCGGGCGGCGTTCGGCGACGAGGTGGTCGACCACTACGCCCAGGTGGCGGTGCACGAGGCGCAGCAGCACGACCTGAACGTCACCGATCTGGAGCGCGCGTACGGCTTCACCCGCGCCTGACCCGGTCGCCCGGCGGCCCCGCGAGACGGCCCGCGTCCGGCCAACCTCGGCGGATACTATGCTCGCGGCTATGAGCGAGATAGCCGGAGGGGCCGCCGAGCCGGACAGCGGGTCGGGCGCTGGGCCCGACGGCACCGGACCAGACGGCGTCGAACTGGGCCGCATCGGGTCGGAAGCCGAGCCGGAGGTCTGGCAGACGATCGCCTCGGCCAAGCTCGCGCTGACCTTCCGGATCCGGACCGCGGTGCTACCGGTCATCGCCGTCGTCGTGGCTGTTGTGCTGAGCATGCAGCACGAAACGGTGATCGGGATCGTCGTCGCGGCCGCCGCGATCGTGCTCTACGGGACGATGTGGGTGACGTACGGCCGCCGGGCGCGCAGCTGGCGTTACCGCGAGCGGGCCGACGACCTGCTGATCGACCACGGACTGATGTTCCGCAAGCAGGTCGTGGTGCCGTACGGCCGGATGCAGTTCGTCGACGTCAAGGTGGATCCGCTCGACCGGATCCTCGGCATAGCGACCGTCCAGCTGCACACCGCTGCGGCCGCCACCGACGCCCGGATCCCCGGTCTCGTGCCGGAACAGGCGCAGCAGCTGCGCGACCGGCTCGCCGAGCTCGGCCAGGCGCGGATGTCCGGCCTGTGACAGCCCCCAGCACCGATCAGCCGGGCCCGGAACAACCCGCCGCAGAACCGCTCGAACCCCTCGAACCGCCCGGGCCGTCTGGACTGCCCGGACCTCCCGGACCACGCCCACCGGACACCCTGCCGTCCTCCGCCGCCGCACCGGCCGACTCCCCCGCCGACTCGTCTCCCGACGACCCTGCCGACCCCCTGAACGAGTGGGCCACCCCGCGCCGCCTGCACCCGCTGTCCATCGTGGTGCACCTGACCAAGCTCCTGCCCCGGCTGCTGCCGATCATCCTGATCGCCCTCCTCGGCGGCCGCTCTTTCGACCGCAGCAACACGGTCAGCACCGGGATCAGCGCGGTGGTGCTGGGCGGCGGCGGCTTCCTGGTCTGGCTGCGCACCAAGTTCTCGGTCTCCGGCACCGAACTGCGGATGGACTCCGGAATCCTGGCCCGGCGCAGCCGCACCGCGAGCTTCGACCGGATCCAGACCATCGACGTCAACCAGCAGCTGGTCGCCCGGATGTTCGGCCTGGCCGAACTGCGGGTGCAGGTGGCCGGCGGCAAGGAGGGCCACTTCCTGCTCGCCTGCCTGCCGCAGGGGGAGGCGGCCCGGCTGCGGGCCCTGCTGCTCGGGCAGGTCGGCCTCGATCCGGGCGCGCAGGACCCCCTCGGGCGCACGGTCGACGTCGGCCACGTCCTCGCGCACATCCGCGGCCAGGGCCCGACCACCGACTCGGCCGCTTCGACCGCCTCCGCTACCGCCGAGATTCCGGCCGCCCGCTCCCCCTTCGCGTCGGCCGCTGCGCCCTACCAGCGCGGCATCCCGTTCGGCATCGAGGCCGACGAGTGGCCGATGGTCCTCGTCCCGAACGGCCGGTTCATCGGCGCGCAGTTCCTGTCCCTGGCGGTCTGGTTCGCCACCCTCGTCTCGCTCGCCCTGATCGTCACCATCGTCCTGACCGGCCCGGACTCGGCCGGCGCGCTGATCCCGGTGCTGCTCGTCCCGGCCGGCTACCTCGCCGACCGGTTCCAGCGGTACTTCGGCGCGACCCTGTCGGTCTCCGCGGACGGCCTGCGGCTGCGGCACGGCCTGGTCAACCGCTTCGCCCAGACCATCCCGCGCGGCCGGGTGCAGGCGTACCTGATCCGGGAGCCGCTGCTGTGGCGGCTGTGCGGCTTCGCCCAGGTCAAGCTGAACGTGGCCGGGTACGCCGACGGCGGGGGCGGGCGCGGGGAGTCGGGCCAGCGCAACACCTCGGTGCTGTTGCCGGTCGTCCCGCGCGAGGAGGCCTTCGCGCTGCTCGGCCACCTGGTCGGCAGCGACCTGCGCACGATGGCCGACCGGCTCAGCCCCGCGCCCGAGCGCGCCTTCTACCGGTCCGGGCCGTGGCGCCGCGGCTACGGTTTCGCCGCCGACGACCGGGTGCTGCTCACCCGTTCGGGTCTGCTCCACCGCAGTCACGCGATCGTGCCGCACGGCAAGGTCCAGTCGATGCACCTGGTGCAGGGACCGTGGCAGCGCGCACTGGGCCTGAGCACGGTGAAACTGCACTCCACCCGCGGTCCGGTCCGGATCCTGCTCAAGCAGCGGGACGCGGCCGAGGCCGAGCGCTTCCTGACCGAGCAGGCCGCCCGCTCGGCCGCGCACCGCCGCGCCGAGTCGGCCGGACCGGGTTAGTTTGCCTAGGGGCTATCCCGCACGACTATGCACCGGACCCGGAGAACGAGATGTCGCTGAACCAGGAAGAACTGAACCGCACCCGCGCGGAGCTGCAAGCCAACTTCGAGCTGTCCGGGGTGACCCTGGACGACCTGCGGGACGATCTAGATTTCAGCACCGAGCAGCTCACGGACACCCTCGCCATGGACGGCGGCTCGAAGCCGGAGGACGTCTGGCTGCTGCGCGACCACCTGGAGGACCTGGTCCGGGACGAGGGCCGCACGCCCGTGCCCTACACGGTCCTGACCGAGGGCGCCCGCGCGGCCGCCTCGGTCTGGTTCCCGCTGGCCCAGGCCCCGGCCCGCCGATAACCCTCGCCGGACCGTCAGGGCAGCTCAGCGGCCCACAGGTGCGAGCGGCCGATGTCCACGGCCGGGAGCGGCGCCGCGACGAGCTGCTGCGCCCGGTCCAGGTCCACGCCGAGGCCGAGCAGCACGGCGCGGGTCACGTCCTCGGCGTAGCCGGGTCCGCCGTAGCCTTCGCAGACCGTCTGGATGGCGTGGATTCCCGTGCCCAGCACCAGATCGAGCCCGACTCTCTGGTTGGCGAGGGTGAAGTCCCCGGACGCCATGCCGTCGGCCAGGGTCTCCACCGCGCTGCGGTAGGTGTCCTCGCCGAAGGGCTGCTGGCCGTTGACGCCGAGGTTGACCATCGCCCAGCCCCAGTGATGGTCGCGTTCAGCCTTGCGGACGTACACCCGAACGGCCCAGCAGGTCCGGGTGACCGGATCGGGGGCTTCGGCGACGGCGACGTTCAGGCCGTGGTTGAGCTCGTAGGCCATCACGTCGAGCAGCTGCGCGCGGCTGTCGAAGTAGTTGTAGAACGTGCCGCGGCCTGTTCCGGCCTCCTTGACGATGTCGTCGATCTGGGTGTTCCACCCGTCCTGCCGGCCCAGCAGCGCGAAGGTCGCGCGCAGCAGGCGCTGGCGGGTCCGGGCGCG
Source organism: Actinocrinis sp. (assembly GCA_035943635.1). Lineage (GTDB taxonomy): Bacteria > Actinomycetota > Actinomycetes > Streptomycetales > Catenulisporaceae > DASZBX01. The sequence goes on from DASZBX010000080.1 coordinate 194,270, forward strand.
CTTGCGCTCGGCTTGCGCGGCACGCGGGTTGGCCGCCGCGTCGCCGGAACCGGGGGCCGGATCGGCTGCGGCGTCAGTCATGAGCGGCAGCCGTCAGGAAGGCCAGCGCCGAGCGCTGGAACCGCGGATCGGCGGGAAGGCCGAGGTGGCCGACGCCCGGCAGCACTTCGGAGCGGACCGCGCTCAGCGCGTCGGCCAGCCGGCCGATCGGCTGGGCGACGGTGTCCTGGTCACCGGCGATCAGCAGCACCGGGCAGGTGACGGCGGCCAGCCGGTCCGGGGTCAGGACCGGGTTGGGCGCCCGGCGCAGGACCGCGGCCACCGCCCGCGGGTCGTTCCCGGCGTCGATCGCGGACCGGGCCAGTTCGCGCAGCATCGGCGGCGCGGACGCGGCGGTCTCGTCGTCCGCTTCGAGCACGGCCGCCAACTCGGCGCCGAGCCGCTCGGGCGCGAACGCGTTGGCGCCGAGCCCGCCCAGCACGAGCCGGCCGAACCGGGCGCCGTCGCGGCAGGCGAGCTCCAGCAGCAGCTTGGCCCCGAGCGAGAACCCGACCGCGTCCACCGGGTTGCTGAGGTCGTGGCCCTGCTCGGAGAGGGCGAGAGCGAGGCCGGAGGCCAGATCGGCGTAGGCGGACGGGTCGTGGGGCTGGGGATGCGGGCCGTGTCCCGGCAGGTCAATCGGTATCACCGGCCGGCCGAGCGCCGCGCCCGCTTTTGCCCATCCAGCGGCGTTCCAGGTGGACTCGAAGCTGCCGCCCCACCCGTGGACCAGCACGATCGGGACCGCGCCGCCGGGGCCGACGGCCGGAACCGGCGTCGGGAGTGCTGGGCCGTCCACGTCTTATCCTCTGCCCTCGCCCGGCCCGCGGCCGGTGGATGAGATCCGCCTGTGCGGATGATATCGGGCGTGGCCGGCCGACCGGGCCGGACGCCGGAGCCTGGATCGGCCCCGCCGCCCGGCCCACCCGACCACCGGTGTCGGCCAGGCACGGGCCGCGGAAGCTGCGCGGGTGCGGCAGGTCGATGGCCGGGTCCAGGCTGAACCGTCCCTCGGCCCACGCCGAGCCGCGAGTCGGCCGTTCAGCCGATCCGCGAGTGCGCGACGGCCGCGCCGACCGCGAGGGTGGTGTCCGGCGAGTAGTAGTCCACGATCCGTTCGCCCGCGCCCGCGGCCTGGGCGGCTGCGGCGGCGGCCACCCACTGGCGCACCTCGCCCGCGCCGTCGCCGGCCGCGGCGGAGATCTCCTGGTCGGTCCAGGTGTCGAACACCGACAGGTCGCCGGTGGCGAACGCGTCCAGGAACCGGCGGTCCCACTCCGCGTTGATCCACGGGACGATCAGCTCGCCGCTGACCAGCTGACCGCTGAGCACGTCCATCTCCTCCTTGATCCGGGTGATGAACGCCTCCCGAGTCACCGTGCCGCGCGATCCGCCGGAGACGATGTAGTCCCGGACGGTGTCGTCCGGCGCGGTGTCGAACTGCGGGAAGATCGAGTCGGTCTGGTGCGACATGCCGCCCGAGCCGAGGAAGGCCGCCTTCTTGCCCAGGCCCGCGGCGAAGGTGCCGACCGCCTCGCCGAGTTCCCGGCAGCGGCGCAGGGTCGGGCGCGGCTTGGCCAGGGCGTTGACGTGGATCGGGATCACCGGCTTGGCGTCCAGCCGGCCCAGGAAGTTGCCCAGGACGTTGGAGAACCCGTGGTCCACATTCATGTCGTAGGAGGTGGCGAGGTCGAACCCGGCTTCGACCAGGTAGTCGGCGCAGGCCTTGGTCACCTCGGTCGGCACGTCCAGCGGTCCCGGGTAGCCGCCGCAGTCGTCGATCGCCCGGGCCCGGTGCCCGATCATGAACTGCGGGGCCAGGTTCAGGAAGATGTTGTCGTAGTGGTCCCCGCCGAACACGAACACCAGGTCGGGGTCGAAGGCCTCGAACTCCGCCACCCGGGCGTCGTAGGCCTTCCACAGATCGGTGTTCTCGCTGCGGCCCTGCAGCTTGAGCAGTGGTACGTGCACCACGCAGGCCAGGTAGGACGATCCGGTTGCCGACATCGGCGAGCTCCTTTGCTCTTCAGGCTTTCTTTGATTCGTGCTCTGATCCGTACTCTGCTTCGTACTCTGCTTCGTACTCTGCTTCGTGCTTTGATTCGTGCTCTGCCGCGTTCGCTGATCCGTGCTCTGCGACGGGTTACGCCGGGCCGGGCCCGGGCCGGACGAAGGCCGCCGCGCCCGGCCCGGTGAAGACGGCGGTCATCGTGCGCCGCTGGAACCGCCAGCCGTGCTCCGGCGAGCGGACCAGGACGTCCTCGACGTCGGCGACCGTGGACACGGTCCCGGACTCGATCGGCGGCTCGCCGACCCCGGCGAAGACCACGACGGTCGAGTGGCAGACCGCCCGGTCCGGATCGGTGAGGGCCGTGTGCAGGTTGACCTGCAGGTGCCGGGTCCGGCGGCCCTCGGCCAGCTGGCGCCGGACCCGCTCGGCGTAGAACGCGCCGATCGCCGCCCGGCCCTGCTGGAGTGCGGCGCCGGCGTGGAACACACCGTCTTCGGTGTAGAGCTCCTCCACGGGTTCCACGGTGCGCTGGTCGACCCGCAGCCAGTAGTCCGCGGTCAGCTCTGCGATCTCGGTTCGTGCTCCCATACGTCCTCATCGGTAGCGGCCGAGGCCCGCTCACCGGGGAAACGGGCCGAAGTGAGATTGACACTAATGTCAAAATGACACTAGTGTCAATAGAGCGCCCGCTCCCCGACCGGGCCCGGCCGCCGCCGCGGCGGACCGGCAGCAATCCCCCCGGAGGTCTCGTCTGCCATGAGTTCCCGCATCGACGTGCACACCCACTACCTCGGCGGCGCCGTGGAGCAGCTGTTCGCCTCGGGCTTCAGCCTGGCCGGCGGGTTCAAGATGTCCGTCCGCTGGACCCCGCAGGCGGCGCTGGACTACATGGACCGGCTGGGCATCAGGACCCAGATCCTGTCCGCGCCGTGGACCATCACCGGGACCGAACAGGACCCTGATCTGGCCGGGCGCTTCACCCGGCAGCTGAACGAGGAGTACGCCGAGCTGATCGCGCAGTATCCCGGCCGGTTCGGCGCGTTCGCCGCGCTGCCCGGCGACAGCCCGGAGGCGATGCTCGAAGAGCTCGAATACGCCCTGGACACCCTGCACCTGGACGGGGTGCTGCTGACGTCCAACGTCGACGGCCACTACCTCGGCTCCGACTGGTATGAGCCCGTACTCGCCGAGCTGGGCCGGCGCCGGGTACCGGTCTTCCTGCACCCGGCCGACAGCCCGGTCATGGTCGAGCAGTTCGGCTTCGGCCGGCCCAGCTCAGTGTGCGAATTCCCCTTCGACACCGCGCGCAACGTGATCAACGGCATCTACCGCGGCGCCTTCCAGCGCTACCCCGGCCTGAAACTGATCCTGGCGCACTGCGGCGGCGCACTGCCCACGCTCGGCTGGCGCATCGCCGCGCACACCGTGGCCACCGGACCGGACGACGCCGACATCGACGCCCAGCACGTGGCCGGCGTCCTGCGCGGCCTGTACTACGAGACCGCGCTCGCCGGCAGTCGCAATTCCCTGCTGCCCACGCTCGAAGTCACCGGCCCCGACCACATCCTGTTCGGCACCGACTGGCCCGCCGCCCCCGAGCCGATGGCCGTGCGCAACGCCGAGGAGCTGATGAAGTCCGACGTCTTCACCGACGCCCAGTTGGCGGACGTGGAGAGCGGCAACGCCAAGCTGCTCTTCCCGCGCCTGGCCTGACGAGGAGCGGCCCGCGCCGCCCGCGAATACGCTGCCGCCCGCCGGTCGTAGTCCCGCCCGCCGGCCGGGAGGGGGATCCCACCGCCCTCCCGGCCGTTCGGCCCGCGCCTACACGTCTTCCAGAATCTCCGCGAACGCGATGATCACACCGCCGGTGGCGTGCTCGAGAGTGGCGCCCACCAGGGGACCGGCTTCGGCCGCCGCGGCGCTGGCCGCCGTGTAGTCCGTGAAGTAGAGGTCCAGCAGCCGGTACGCCGGAGTCGGACTGCCGTCCTCCTTCGGCCAGACCTTCGACGCCTGGATCCGGGTCAGCCCGGGCAGCTTGCGGGCCAGCGCGACCTGCTCCGCGTACGCCGCCTCGAAGGCGTCCGGGTCGGTGGGGTTGGAATAGACGAAGGTGATCTTCGTCGGGTTGCCTTGGTCCGTCATGGAAAGCCCTCCGGTTGTCGGTCTCGATCGGCATGAGCGAGCAGCCCCGACCTTGTACCGTGATGTCGGGCGAGCCTCCGGTGCCGAATCTGCTTTCGCCGCAACGGATTCCGGCCGGCGAGCGGCTCGCTCACTGTTCGTCGATCGTAGGGAGAGGAGTGAGCAGCGACCATGACCGCTCCGCCGGAAAACCTTGCTGATCGTCCAGCGCTCGCAGACGCCGCGCTCGGCCTCGATGCCGAAAGCCAGGCGCACGACCTGCTGTCCGAGTTGCTCCGCCGGGTGCGCCTGGGCGGGGAACGGATCGTCGCGTACGCCCCGCCGCAGAACTTCTCGATCCGCTTCGCCGGCACGGGCAGCCTGCACATCATCGACGAGGGCGAACTCACCCTGACGATCGACGGCGACCCGAAACCCGAACGCCTCGGCCCCGGCGACGTCGTCCTGCTGCCCCGCGGCGACCCGCACCAGCTCGGCGACGCCGACCCGCCCGGATCAGCCCACTGGCTCAGTGGGACCTTCACCATCGGCGATCCCCAGGCGAGCCACCTGCTCGGCAGCCTCCCGCCCGCCATCATCCTGCGCGGCGCCCACGGCCCGGCCCTGGAAGGGCTCGAAGTCGCCCGCCGGATGCTGGTCTTCGAGATGCAGGCACCTTCGCAGGGATCTGCGGTCATGGTCGCCCGGATCCTCGACCTGATCTTCATCCAGATCCTGCGCGCCTGGGCGGCCGGCGCCGAAGCCGAACCGAACTGGCTGGCCGGTGCGTTCGACCCGCAGATCGGCCTGGCCCTGAGCGCCATCCACCGGGCCCCGGGGCGCGAGTGGACCGTCGAGGATCTGGCCCGCGCCTGCAACCTCTCCCGTTCCGCCTTCGCCGCGCGTTTCCTGGCCCGGGTCGGAAAACCGCCGGCCACCTACCTGGCGCACGTACGCCTGGACACCGCCACCGACCTGCTCCGCGGCACCTCTCTGCCGATCGCCCAGATCGCGCAGAACGTCGGCTACACCTCAGAAGCCGCATTCAGCCGCGCCTTCAAGAACCGCTACGGCACACCACCGGCCCGCTGGCGCCGACGACTCGACGCCTGACAAGGGATACTCCGACGCGGCGACCTCCTCGTCGCGTGATCATCGGTCCCAGCCTGGGCATTCGGCCCGGCGCAGGACCAGATCGTTCGGCCTGACCGAACAATAGCATCGAGAAGTGCCCCTTGATCAAAGCCGTCGCCCGTTCCTACGGTGAGTCCATGTCCTTCACCACCGATGACCTCCGCCGCGCCCTGCCCGCCCCCGCCGCCCGGTCCGGCGAGACCGGCGACCGGGCGCCGCGCGAGCCGACGGTCCTCGCCTGGGCGGCCCCGGGACTCCCCGACCCGCAGGAAGGCCACTCGCACTGGGCGCGCGGACAGAACTTCTGCCTCGCCCACACCACCCTCGCGCCCGGCCAGGCGGTCACCGAGATCGGCGTGCCGGACGAACACCTGGTGCTGCTCCCGCACGAGGGCGCGAGCATCACCGTCACCACCGACCTCGGCCCGGCGGTGCTCGACCAGCCCGGCCTGGTGATCGTCCCGCCCGGCGCCAGCTCGCTGGTCAGCGACCGGCAGTGCACAGTCCTGCGGGTCTTCACCAGCCGGGCCCGCGGCATCGCCGACCGCACCCAGAACGCCGCCGCGTACGCCCACCCGGACCCCGCGGTCGCCCCGCTGCCGCAGACGCCCCGCCCGCCCGGCCGGCCGCCGCGGGTCGTGCGCCTGGCCGAGATCCCCCGGGACCCGGCCCGGCTCGGCCGGATCCTGCGCACCGACTCCCTGATGATCAACTGGTTTCCGCCCCAGGACGGCCCGCGCGACCCGGACAAGCTCTCCCCGCACGTGCACGAGGACTTCGAACAGGCCTCGGTGACCCTGCAAGGCGACTTCGTGCACCACTTCCGCTCCCCCTGGACCCCGCGGCTGAGCGAGTGGCGGCCGGACCAGGCGGTGCGCTGCGCAAGCCCCTCGGTCGCGGTCATCCCGCCGGGCATCGTGCACACCACCCGGGCCGTGGACGAGGGCCGGCACGACCTGATCGACGTCTTCGCCCCGCCGCGCGCCGACTTCGCCGCCCTCGGCTGGGTGCTCAACGCCGACGAGTACCCGGACCGGACCGCGCCGTGACCGCGCCGTGGTCCCCGGACCGGGCCGCGCTCGGCACCTTCGTGAAGCTGCCCGCCCCGGAAGCCGTCGAGGTGCTCGCCGCGGCCGGACTGGATTTCCTCGTCATCGACAACGAACACGCCTCGATCGGGCCGCAGACCGTCTCCTCGATGATCGGCATCGCCCGCGCCTGCGGCATCGCGCCGCTCGTGCGGGTGCCCGGCCTGGCCGCCCGCGACGTGCAGGCCCCCCTGGACGCCGGAGCCGCCGGCCTGCTGCTGCCGCACATCGACGACCCGGAGCAGGCCCGCGCGGCCGTCGCGGCCGGCCGCTTCCCGCCCCTGGGCAACCGGGGAGTGAGCAACTCCGGCCGGGCCGGGGCCTGGGGCCGGTCCAGCCTGGCCGCGTTCCTGCGGCACGGCAACGAGGAGGTACTCCTGGTCGCGCAACTCGAAAGCCTGACCGCGATGCGCAACGCGACCGCCATCGCCGGCACCGAGGGCATCGACGCGGTCATGGTCGGCCCCGGCGACCTCGCGGTCAGCGCCGGGTTCGGCCCCGCCGACGAACGCCTGGCCGCCGTCATCGCCCAGACCGAACAGGCCTGCGCCCAATCCGGCCACGCCCTGGGCACCACTGCCCCGGACGGCGCGGGCGCCGCCGAACGGTTCGCCCGCGGGTACCGGTTCGTGGTCGTGGCCACCGACACCGCGCTGCTCGCCCGCGCCGCCGACCAGACCCTCGAAGCGGCCGCCGGATCCGGCGGCCGGGCCTGAGCCGCGGGCCTGGACTGCGAGCCTGATCCGCGAGCCTGAGCCGAGGTCCGGGGCTGCCGCCCTGACCTCCGGCCCGGCCGCCAGCCCCGGCGCCGCCCCCGGCCGCCCCGCCCGACTTCCCGTCCACAGAACAGGACCTCCGATGAGCAGTACCACTCTGCGCGGCGTGACCGTGGTCGACACCCGCGACGGCTCCCACTCCCCGGCCGTCGACGTGACCCTGACCGCGGACCGCATCACCGCAATCACCCCGGCCTCCGGCGACGCCGCAGCAGACCACAGCACCGGAGGCGGCACCTCGGTCGACGCCCGCGGGAAGTACCTCGTCCCCGGCTACCTGGACATGCACGCCCATCCGCTGGAACGCAAGGACCCGACCGGCACCCTGGAACTGATGCTCGCGACCGGGATCACCGGCTTCCGGCAGATGTCCGGCTCGCCGAAGCTGCTCCGGCAGCGAGCCGACGGCACCCTGCCGCTGCCCGCGGCCTCGCCCGCCCTGCTCGCACTGCCCGGCACGATCCTGACCCCGGTCAACGCCGGGACCGGCCCGGCCGCCGTCGCCCAGGTGCGCGAGCAGCACGCCGCCGGGGCCGACTTCATCAAGGTCGGCTTCGTCGCGCCGGAGGTGTTCTTCCAGGCCCAGGCCGAGGCGGTCCGGCTCGGCATCCCGATCCTGGGCCACCTGCCGACCAACATCGACGTGGTCCGGGCCTCGCGGATCGGGTTCCGGTCGATCGAGCACCTCGGCCCCTCGCTCGGCATCTTCGCCGCCTGCTCCTGCCAGGAGGACGCGGTCCGGGCCGCCCTGAGCCGCCAGCGGATGATCAAGCTGCCGTCGATGAAGCTGCCGTTCATGGAGCGGCTGGTGGCCAAGATGGTCCGCAAGATCGCGGTCAACCCGACCGCGCTGGCCCGCACGGCCGACGTCGCGCTGACCCAGCAAGCGATCGACACCTTCGACGAGGCCAAGGCCGTCGACCTGGCCGGGCACTTCGTCGCCGACGACACCTGGCAGTGCCCGACCCTGATCCGCAAGCGGACCAGCCAGTTCTGCGACGCCGAGGAGTTCCGCACCGACCCGAACCTGCGCTACGTCGCCCCGGACACGGTCAAGGAGTGGACCGCGGCCGGCCGGACCGCGGCCAGGCGCCCGGCCGCCGAGCGGGAGACCTTCCGGCGCGAGTTCGACCTTCAGCTGCGGCTGACCGCCCTGTTCGAGGCGGCCGGGGTGAAGATGATCGCCGGCAGCGACTGCAGCGGAGCGGCCTGGGAGATCCCCGGCTACTCGCTGCACCAGGAATTCGACCTGCTCGCGCAGGCGGGCCTGTCGCCGCTGCGGGTCCTGCAGACGACCACGCTCAACGGCGCCCAGTTCCTCGGCGCCACCGACACCATGGGCACGGTCGACGTGGGCAAGTCCGCGGATCTGGTGCTGCTCGACGCCGATCCGATCGAGGATGTCAGCCATCTGCATGCGCTGGCCGGGGTCGTCCGGGCCGGCCGGTACTACTCCCCGGCCGAGCTCGACGCCATCAAGGACCGGGTCGCCGCGGCCCGATCCGTGGAGTGACGCGGCAGCCGGGATGTCATGGCCGCCGCGGCCGTGGCGGCAACCGCCGTATCAGAGGGTGAAGATCATATCCGTGTACCTGGCCACGGTATTGAAGCCGACCGCGTGGTTGACCGCCAGCATCCCGGTGTTCGTCGAGTCGTTGGACGTGCGCACGATCTGCACGTCCGGCCGTTCGTCGATCAGCCGGGCCAGCGCCTCGGCCTTGAGCCAGCGGGCCAGGCCCCTGCGTCGGTGGGCCGCGAGCACCGACGTGCCGCTGATCTGAGCTCTCGAACCGCCCTTGATGCCGACGCCGAGTTCGGTCGAGCCGACCACCGTGCCATCCTGATCCAGGACGACCGTGACTCGCATCTGCTGGCCGCGGGCGATGATCCGGGCGATCTTGGCGCGCACCTGTGCTTCGGTGAGCGGGGTGTCGTCGATCTCCTCGCTGTGCGGCGCGTCGGTGATGGCGTTCACCGCCACCACCCAGGACGCGAACAACTCCAGCGGCGGCTCGTCCACCCAGGAGCGGACGCTGTATCCCGGCACCGGTTCCGGCCGGACCACCGCGTCGGCCAGGTGCAGCGCCGAGACCAGTTCGCTGTTGCCCTCCCGCGCGCCCAGGCTCCGGGCGAACGCCATCCCGGCCGGGTCGGCCACGTGTCCGACCACCCAGGCGCAGCCGGCCGCCCGGGCCTGCTCCAGTACCGCCCCGGCCAGGCTCGTGCCGAGCCCGCGACGGCGCACTTCCGGGGCGACCACGAGCTCCATCGAGCCGTTTGCTTCGCCTGATCGACGGCTGAGCAGCGCGTATCCGCCGTCGAGCACCCACTCCCAGTCCGCCGTGCCCGGCGGGCGGTGGCGGCTCGTCGCGACCAGCTGGTCGACCGTGTAGTACGGGTCGTCCGGGGTAGCGGCCTGCTTGCACCGCTGGAGCAGCGCGTAGACCTCGCGCAGGTCGGCGTCGGTCGGCGCGGCGAGGTCGAGAAGCGAGGGAATCTGCATAGTGACTTTGTCTGACCCGCCCAGTTTCCCGCCGCAACAGGTTTGTCACGCATCGTGCACCAGACAGTCGGAGACCGTTTCGCCCAATGAGTGATATCGAGAAAAAGCAAGGAAACGCCACCCATTTCACCCTGGCGGGTGACACTGGATGACGGGGAAGAGTCTTAGCATGAGAACCGAGAACGCAAGCCCGCCCCTTCGGCAAGGACCTGGCCACAACCCGTAGTCCTCATGAGTGAGCACGTGATAGGGGGTGTCTGCTGTGGAACTCGCTCTGGAGATTGCCGGGGCCTGGCTGGTCGCCATCGTCATTGTGTGTTTCGTCGTCTATCGCGCCGGCCGCCGCCTGAATCCGCACATCCCGATGCCCGAGCCGGACGAAGAGGAGGGCCCGGAGAATCGCGATCACCCGGATTGACGAAATCAGTTCCCGGACGCCACGGATGCCCGCCCCGGCCACCGCCGGTCGATCAGGGCGCAGGCAGCGGTCAACGTGAGCACCCCGGCCCCGAACGCCCGCGGCAGGGCCGCCTCATAGTACGCATAAGGCTCGGCGACCACGGCGACATACGCCGCCACCAGACCGGCGACCAGAGCCGCACCCAACCACATTACGAGCACTGCCTTACGTAACGGCAGTCCGTCCCGGCCGACCACCGGCACCGCCAACCCGCCGCGCAGTGCCCCCGCACCTGCGACGATACCGAGCACGACCACGGCGGCGCCGGCCAGATCCTCGCTGCCGAAGCCGACCGAATAGCGCACCGCCAGCGCCGGCACGACGAACAACACCAACATCCAGCGCACGGAACTCGCGAGCGTCGCATACGCAGCACCCTGACTCCTCGCCTTCGCGTGCGGAACTCGTACCGCAACCCATCGCAGCAACACCAGTGCACCCAGCGCGAGCACGGCATGTGGCAGCGACGGACCCAACAGCCCCAAGTTGTAGAGCAGCGCCGTGTTGTAGACCACGAGCACGAGATATCCCAGCACACAGACACTCACGGCGAAGATCACCAAGCCCGGCAAGGATGCCGGATTGCCGCGCCCACGCCCCTCAAGCCCGGCTTCACCGCCTGGCCGGCCAGCGATCCAGTGGATCAGCACCGGAGTCACCACCGCGGAACCGCAGCGTATGACAATGTCCTGAACAGTGTCGGGATTGCGCAGTCCCCACTCGATCGCGCAGAACACGACCGTGTAAGCCGCCGACGCGAACCAGATCATCGGCGACCGCGCCACCCGCCGATACAGCCCCGAATCAAGCCATCGCAACACACTCAAGTACCCGAACAGCACGAATGGCAACTCCAGCGAGGCCTGCACCCGCAACGTCGTGACGGAGAACAACCCGGGCATGGGCAGATTCCGCGCCAGCCACTGGACCACGGCGTTGTCCCGCGCGAGTGCGAACCACCCGCTCGGCAGGTACTGCGCGATGAACGCCGGACTCCCGTCGTGCACGCGCACCACGTACGCGTTGAAGAAGAACTGGTTCACGAAGACCAGCGCGACCACGACACCCATCGCCGCCTCCGGCCCCAGCCGATGACGCCGCCCGACACCACCCGCAGCCGACGCGACCTCGGCTTCGAACTCGGCTTTGACCTCGGCTTCGCCATCCCGTCGACCCAGCAGACGCGGCCCGATCACCAGCGCTGCGACGGTCGAGAGAACGACAGTGCCGTCCACACATATGGATACCCCGGACATGTTCGGAGCCTACGACTGCGGCTCCCGACCTGTCTCCCGTGATGCGATCGAACCCGTTGACTACGGCCTTCCCGTGACCGACCTGTTGCCCGTTCGGCAAATCCCTACAGCATCCCCTTCCGCTGGAGGTGCACGAGCGCCGCCCACCCTGGCAATACTCTCAAATAACAGGTGATCAGCCGGAACAGCAGCACCGCGGCCGGGGCCACACTCGCGTCGACGCCGCTCAACTCCAGCGCGCCGATCAGCGCCACCTCCACTCCGCCGATCCCGCCGGGCGTCGGCACCAGGTTCCCGGCCGCCTGCGCGGTCAGGAACACGACCACCGCGCCCGCATAACTGAACGACGCGATACTGCCGACGGCCTCGTGGTTGTGCGAGAACTCCGCACTCAACCCGTGCACCGAAGCCCACAGACACAGCGCGTAGAGCAGCGACAACGAGATCGTCGCGCCCAAACCGGTGATCATCTTGCGCGGGTTCTGCGCGACGTCCAACAGCCGCGGCAACGTCCCGGCGAAGAACGGCCGCAGCCGGGCCACCGCGAACCGGCGCAGCCCGGGGATCGCCAGAACCACGTTGCAGGCGATCGCCAACGCCAGCAGGATCAAAATGATCACGGTACTCGGCGCGTGCGTATGGCCCCCGGCCGAACTGCCGACCAGGAAGCCGAACACCGCGATCAGGATGATGTGCAGCACGAACCCGACCGCCTGGGACGCGCTCACCGCGGCGATCGCCGGACCAGACCCTATCCCCTGCCGTTGCAGGAACCGCGTGTTCAGCGCCACCCCGCCGACCGCCGAGGGCGCGACCAGGGTGACGAAGCTGCCCGCCACCTGGGTCTCCAGCGTGCTGCCGAACGGCAGCTTCTCCGGCACGTAGCTGGTCAGCACCAGCCCGGCCGCCAGGTACGTGCCGACCGAGGCGGCCACCGCCAGCAGCAGCCACAGCGGCGAGGACCCGGCCAGCACCGCGACCGGATTGACCCGCTCGTGCGAGAGGATGTACAGCACCAGGTACACGGCCAGGCCGCCCGCGCCGACGCTCATCAGGGTCCGCGGACGCAGCCGCTCCAGCTTGGCCGGCTCGGTCCGGGCCACCTGCGGGTGCAGCGCCAGCACCTGCTCGCGCAGCTCCGCCAGCAGGCCCTTGGAGTGGCGCAGGGCCAGCCGGGTCGGCCGGGCCAGCGCCACCTGTTGCAGCAGCGGCAGGGCCGCGCCGAGCACGTCCGGGCCGAGCACCGCCGCCCCGGCCTGCACCGTGCGCCGGGCGCCGAACCGCAGGGCCAGCACCGCGAGCAGTTCGGCCGTGTCCAGCCGCAGCTGCAACTGGCTGGCCGCGATCGCGCCGTTGCGCAGGTTGCGCAGCCAGACCCGGCCCACGTCGTCGACCACGAACGAGTCCCCGGTCAGCTGCCGGTGCGCGATCTGGCTGCGGCACAGCTGCCGGTGCGTCGTCCAGAGCTCGGTCAGCAGCTCGTCGGTCAGTTCGTCCTGCCCCACCTCGTCCAGCGAACGGCCCACCACCAGCTCGTACGCCATCATCGCGGTGTCGCCGCTGAGCTCGTGCACCGCGACCAGGCGCGGCGTGCGGATCTCGGCGTCGCGCAGGGCGTAGGTGATCAGGGCCTCCTGGTTCACCGTGCGCTGGAGCGAGAGCTGGATGGCGCTCTCCACCGGCGTGCGCAGCCTGATCCGGCGGTACACGTGGGTGAGCAGGCCGACCGTCTGCAGGTCGCGGTCCAGCAGGTGCACGGCCAGCCGGCGCCCGTCCCCGGTGCGCACCTCGTACCGCCGGGCCCCCTCGCTCTGGCCCAGCCAGCGGCAGGCCACCGGGACCAGGCCCGCGTCGGCCAGCGCGGCCGCGATCGCCGGGCCGGTCGGCCGGTCGTTGAGCACCCCGCGGGCGAAGCGGTAGCCGTTGGCCACGGCCCGGCCGAACACGAAGGTCACCATCAGCCCGGTCAGCGCGGCCCGGCCGCCGACCTGGTCGGCCGCCGCGTAGCAGAAGATGCCGCCCCAGGTGATCGCCTGCAGGGTGGAGCGGTCACCGAAGCCGATGGTGCTGATGAATGCGATCACCGTGGCGATGAACAGGGGCAGCGCAGTGGTGTGCTCGTTCGGCAGCGGCCGGGTGATGATCTGGGCCAGCCAGTGCGGCGCGGCCGTGGACGAGATCCAGCGGTCGATCCCGTACGCGCCGAGGCAGGCCAGGGTCGCGGCCAGCACCGCGTCGGCCAGCGCCCGGCCTTCGCGCCGGATGATCCGGTGCGCCACCAGCCAGGCCGGGATGAGCGCGGCGACGCACGCGGCCAGGAACGAGGTGGTGGTGGTGAAGATGGCCGGGGAGAGCGGGCCGCGGGCGGCCAGGTAGCGTTCGAAGTCGTTGGTGGTGTTGCGGCCGAAGTCGGCCAGGGCCACGATCAGCACGATCAGGGCCAGGCCGAGCAGGGCGCGGACGAGGTCGGAGCGGCGGCGGATCCGGTGCGGGGCGGGCGGTTCGTCCACCGCGATGGTGGTCATGGCGGTCCCGGTTCCGTACGGCCGGGCCGCGGCGCGGGCGGGTCGCGGGATACTCGGCGCGGAGATCATAGCGACATTGTGACCGCGGACCTGCCAGCCGAGCATCCACCCCCAGATTGAGTTCACACGGCATCGTGTCATACCACGGGATTTCCGGGCCATGGGGTTAACACCCCTATCGCCACACGTGCAGGGGGCCCGGCGCACAGGTGCGTCAGGCCCCGGAGACGTGCCGCGCCGCGCCGCCCAAGGCGCGGCGGTTCACCCGCTCAGGCGACCAGCAGCACCTTCCCGGTGTGCCCGGACTCCTCCACCAGCCGGTGCGCGTCGGCCGCGTCGGCCAGCGGGAAGCGCCGGTCCGCGAGCACGGTGAGCGTGCCGGACTTGATCAGCGGCCAGACGTGCTCGTGCACGGCCGCCACGATCGCGCTCTTCTCCGACAGCGGCCGGGCCCGCAGGCCGGTGGAGAGCACCGCGGCCCGCTTGTGCATCAGCAGGCCGAGGTCCAGTTCACCCTTGCGCCCGCCCTGCAGCCCGATCACGATCAGCCGCCCGTTGGTCGCGAGCGACTCGACGTTGCGGCCGAGGTACTGCGCGCCCATGTTGTCCAGGATCACGTCGGCGCCGTGACCGTCGGTCAGCTCGCGCACCCGCGCGACGAAGTCCTCGTCCTTGTAGTTGATCGCCTTGTCCGCGCCGAGCTGCTCGGCCAGCTTCGCCTTCTCGGCCGTGCCGACCGTGGTCAGCACCCGCGCGCCCACCGCCTTGCCCAGCTGGATCGCGGTGGTGCCCACGCCGCCGGCCCCGCCGTGCACGAGCAGGGTGTCGGACGGCTGGAGGTTGGCGCCCATGAAGACGTTGGACCAGACCGTGCACACGGTCTCCATCACCCCGGCCGCGGTCACCAGGTCCACCCCCTCGGGCGCGGGCAGCACCTGCCCGGCCGGGACCGCGACGAACTGGGCGTAGCCGCCGCCGGCCAGCAGCGCGCAGACCTCGTCGCCGACGGACCAGCCGCTCAGCCCGGCGCCGAGCGCGGCGATCCGGCCGGAGCACTCCAGGCCGAGCAGGTCGCTGGCCCCGGGCGGCGGCGGGTACATGCCCCGGCGCTGCATCAGGTCGGCCCGGTTCACGGCCGTCGCGGCCACCTCGATCAGCAGTTCGCCGGGTGCGGGCACCGGCCGCTCGACCTCGGCCCAGGTCAGTACTTCGGGTCCGCCGGGCTCACGACACACAATCGCTCTCATACCGTCCACAGTAACCCCGGCCGCGGGCCGCCAACCCGCCCCCGGCGGTGGCGCGTGCAGCGCGCGGCGCCGGCGCGCGGGCCCCGGTCGTTCCTGAGGCCTACCCCGATCAGACCTCAGTCGTGCTCGCCCGGCGGGCGGCGCAGCTGCTTTATCCCCGAGCGGCGCACCTTGTCCTCGATCCGGTGCGCCACCGCGCCCCGGGACGGCCGGGTCGGCCGGCGGGTGCGCGGCGGCGCGGCCAGTGCGGCGGCCAGGATCGCGGTCAGCCGCTCGCGCGCGGCCTCCCGGTTGCGCAGCTGGGAACGGTACTCGGAGGCGGCCACCGTGACCACCTGCCCGTCCGGGCCGCCGGTGAACCGGCCGGCCAGCCGGGCGGTCATCCGTTCGCGCTGCTCGTCGGTGAGCGCGCTGGACCCGGCCAGGTCCCAGGACAGCTCCACCCGGCTGTCCATCGTGTTGACCGACTGGCCGCCCGGGCCGGAGGAGCGGGAGAAGCGCCAGGCGAGCTCGTAGCCCGGGATGACCAGGATCCGGCCGGGCCGGCCGGACCCGCCCGCGGGCACCAGCAGCGGGCCGGAGACCTGCCCCGGGCGGGGCGGCGGCGGACTGCCGGGTTCCTGAGCGCTCATACCCCTATTCTGGCAGCCGGGGGCAAGGAGATTAGCCCTTCCGGGTGCCGGAAAGGATCCGAGACAGGGTAGTCTCGAAAATACCGTGCGCGGCGATGTCGCTGTCGGTAGGGTACTTCCGATCACCTGACGAGTGCGAAAGGCTTCGCATGCTGTTCCGATTGGTACGGGCGCAACTGCGCCCCTACAGAAGACCACTGATCTACCTGGTCGTGTTCCAGCTCCTGGCGACCATCGCGACACTCTACCTGCCCACCCTGTTCGCCGACATCATCGACAACGGTGTGCTGACGGGCGACAACCACTACATCCTGGTCACCGGCGGCATCATGATCGCGGTGACCCTGGGCAACGTACTGTGCTCGATCGGCGCCGTCTTCTTCGGGGCCCGCACCGCGATGGCCGTCGGCCGGGACCTGCGCAGCAAGATCTTCGACCGGGTCCAGTCCTTCTCCGCCCGCGAGGTCGGCCAGTTCGGCGCCCCCTCGCTGATCACCCGCAGCACGAACGACGTGCAGCAGGTGCAGACCCTGGTCCTGATGACGTTCACCCTCGTGGTGATGGCGCCGATCATGTGCGTCGGCGGCATCATCCTGGCGCTGAACCAGAACGTCCCGCTGACCGGCCTGCTCGTGGTCATCGTCCCGGTCCTCGGCACGATCGTCACCTTCCTGGTCCGCCGGCTGCGCCCCACCTTCCGCGGCATGCAGGTCCGGATCGACGGGGTCAACCGGATCCTGCGCGAGCAGATCGGCGGCATCCGGGTCATCCGCGCGTTCGTCAAGGACACCCACGAGCAGCAGCGGTTCAAGGACGCCAACGACGGCCTGATGGGCGTGTCGCTGCGCGCCGGGCGCCTGCTGGCGCTGATGTTCCCGCTGGTGATGCTGGTGGTGAACGTCTCCAGCGTCGCGGTGTTCTGGTTCGGCGGCCACCTGATCGCGAACGGCTCGATGCAGATCGGCGCGCTGACCGCGTTCCTGACCTACCTGATGCAGATCCTGATGTCGGTCATGATGGCCACCTTCATGTTCATGATGCTGCCGCGCGCGGAGGTCTGCGCCGAGCGGATCCAGGAGGTGCTCACCACCGACTCCAGCGTGGTGCCGCCGGCCGAGCCGGTCACCGAACTGCTGCGGCACGGGTACCTGGAGCTGCGCGACGCCGAGTTCCACTACCCGGGCGCCGAGACCAGCGTGCTGCAGGAGATCAGCCTGACCGCCGCGCCGGGCCAGATCACCGCGATCATCGGCAGCACCGGCGCCGGCAAGACCACCCTGCTGGGCCTGATCCCGCGGCTGTTCGACCCGACCTCCGGCAGCGTGCTGGTCGACGGGATCGACGTGCGCAGGATCGAGCCGGCCCTGCTGACCCGGACCGTGAGCATCGTGCCGCAGAAGCCGTACCTGTTCACCGGCACGGTCGCCACCAACCTGCGCTACGGCAACCCGGACGCCACCGACGCGGACCTGTGGCACGCGCTCGAGGTCGCCCAGGCCCGGGACTTCGTCGCGGCCATGGCCGAGGGCCTGGACGCGCCGATCGCCCAGGGCGGCACGAACGTGTCCGGCGGCCAGCGCCAGCGCCTGGCGATCGCCCGGGCCCTGGTCGCCAAGCCGGAGATCTACCTGTTCGACGACTCCTTCTCCGCCCTGGACTACGCCACCGACGCCCGGCTGCGCGCGGCCCTGGCCCGGGAGACCGCGGCCGCGACCGTGGTGATCGTGGCCCAGCGGGTGAGCACCATCCGGGAGGCCGACCAGATCATCGTGCTCGAAGCCGGCCGGGTGGTCGGCACCGGCACCCACCACTCCCTGATGGACGAGAACCCCACCTACCGGGAGATCGTCCTGTCCCAGCTGACCGCACAGGAGGCCGCGGCATGAGCGACGAACAGGCCCGCCACCAGGCCGCGGCCCCGCGCCGCGGCCCGGCCCCGATGGCCGGCCCGATGCGCTTCATGGGCGGCGGCCCGGTGGAGAAGTCGGCGAACTTCAAGGGCACCGCCAAGCGGATGTTCGCCCTGATCCGCCCGCAGCGCGGGCTGATGGCCGGGGTGCTGCTGCTCGGCTCGGCCAGCGTCGCGCTCGCGGTGACCGGCCCGAAGCTGCTGGGCGACGCGACCAACAAGATCCTCGGCGGGGCGACCGGCCTGGAGATCGCGGGCAAGGTCGGCCCGCAGGTGATGGCCACCCATCCGTCCAAGGCCCAGGTGCTCGCCCAGCTCAGCGCGCACGGCGGGTCCGCCCAGGCCCGGTTCCTGGCCGGGATCGACTTCACCCCGGGCGTCGGGATCGACTTCTCCGCGGTCGGCTCCCTGCTCGGCTGGGTCGCCCTGATCTACCTGGTCGGCGGGATCTTCGGCATCTTCCAGGGCCGGCTGGCCACCCGGATCGTGCAGAGCGTGGTCTACCACCTGCGCCAGGACGTCGAGTCGAAGCTGTCCCGGCTGCCGCTGAAGTACTTCGACCAGCAGCCGCGCGGCGAGGTGCTCAGCCGGGTGACCAACGACATCGACAACATCGCGCAGAGCCTGCAGCAGTCGATGAGCCAGATCGTCACCTCGCTGCTGACCATCATCGGCGTGCTGGCCATGATGTTCTGGATCTCGCCCTGGCTGGCCCTGATCGCCCTGGTCAGCGTGCCGATCTCGATCCTGGTGGCGACCCGGGTGGGCAAGCGGGCCCAGCCGCAGTTCGTCGCCCAGTGGAAGACCACCGGCCGGCTGAACGCGCACATCGAGGAGATGTACACCGGGCACGCGCTGGTGAAGTCCTTCGGCCGGGCCGAGGAGTCCGCCGAGCTCTTCCACACCCAGAACGAGCAGCTGTTCAAGTCCAGCTTCCGGGCCCAGTTCGTCTCCGGGCTGATCCAGCCGGCCATGCTGTTCGTCAGCAACCTGAACTACGTCGCGATCGCGGTGGTCGGCGGCCTGCAGGTGGCGTCCGGCTCGCTGTCCCTGGGCAGCGTGCAGGCGTTCATCCAGTACTCGCGCCAGTTCTCCCAGCCGCTGACCCAGGTGGCCAGCATGGCGAACCTGGTCCAGTCCGGGGTGGCGTCCGCCGAGCGGGTGTTCGAGCTGCTCGACGCGCCGGAGCAGGCCCCGGACCCGGCCAGCCCGGTCAGCCCGGCGGATCTGCGCGGCCGGGTCGCGTTCGAGAACGTCTCGTTCCGCTACCTGGAGGACAAGCCGCTGATCGACGACCTGTCCCTGGTCGCCGAGCCGGGCCACACGGTCGCCATCGTCGGCCCGACCGGCGCCGGCAAGACCACGCTGGTGAACCTGCTGATGCGTTTCTACGAGACGAACGGCGGCCGGATCACCCTGGACGGCGTGAACGTCTCGGACATGTCCCGCGAGCAGCTGCGCGCCCAGATCGGCATGGTGCTCCAGGACACCTGGCTGTTCGGCGGCAGCATCGCCGACAACATCGCCTACGGGTCCACCGGCGCCACCCGCGACCAGGTCGTGGCGGCGGCGAAGGCGGCGTACGTGGACCGTTTCGTGCGCGCCCTGCCGGACGGCTACGACACGCTGATCGACGACGAGGGCGGCAACGTCAGCGCCGGCGAGAAGCAGCTGATCACGATTGCGCGGGCGTTCCTGGCCGAACCGTCCATCCTGGTGCTGGACGAGGCGACGAGTTCGGTCGACACCCGCACCGAGGTCCTGATCCAGCAGGCCATGGCCACGCTGCGCTCCGGCCGGACGGCGTTCGTGATCGCCCACCGCCTGTCCACCATCCGCGACGCCGACACGATCCTGGTGATGGAAGGCGGCCAGATCGTCGAACAGGGCAGCCACCACGAGCTGCTGGGCAATGACGGCGCCTACGCGAAGCTGTACTCGGCCCAGTTCGCGGCGGCCACGGCCGAGGTGGACTGAGCGGGGTTGCGGCGCGGTCGACCCGCGGTTGCAGCGAGGCTGATCGGAAGTCAGTTGCCAGACAGGCGGCCCGCCCGGGATTCCAGATCCCGGGCGGGCCGCTTTCTTGTCCTCCGCCTTCAGCCTTCGCCGCCGCCGACGCTGCCCTGCTCAAGGACCTGCTTGATCCGCACGAGGTCGGCCGCGACGAGCCCTGCGTCACGCTCGAACTCCGCGTCGCTCAACCCGGGCAGGCGGCGAACCGTGAACAGGACCTCGCTGCCTTCCTCGTTCGCCACCGCCCGCATCGGGTTGTAGAAGACCTCGCCCGACGGCAGTGTCACGTCGTGGTCGAGCACCCCGAAGTCGTTGCGCGGCGCGAACTCGACGCCGATCCGGCCTTCTGGCGTGGCCAGGTACCAGTTCCCGGCCTCCTCGGTCACAGTGCTACCGAGCCCCTGCGCCCACTCGGCCATGTTGGCCGGATCGGCGAGGTAGTCGTAGACGTCCGTCACCGGCCGGTCGATCTGCACGCTGATCTGTTTCGATTCGACAGTCATGCGCTCAGTCTGCCGGGAGTTCCCGACAATCTCGCGGAAGCCGAGAACGCGGGTCAACCGCAGCCGCCGTACAGATCCGCGAGGGTGAGCAGTCGCGCTCTGCCCTGTGCGGCGGCCGCCTCGAGGTGCGGGCTGAATCCGCCGATGCCGCTGATCAGCAGCGGAACGGCCCCGTCGGCACGCCATCCCTGCGCGGCCAACAGCTCGCGCGCATGTTCGAGCCGTTCCAGGTGCGGCAGGCCGAGGCGGGTCCCCCACTTGGCCTCGCCGAGCGCGACCACCCGGCGTGCGGCCGCGCTCGTGCCGGTCTCGATCACCGCGACGTCGATCTCGATCGTCTCGCGGCGCGCGCTGTCGGTGACGGTGCCGGACCCGACTTCCTGCAGCGGCGCGTCCGGGAAGAGCTCGGCGCCCTCGGTGACCATGAACTCGCGGCAGATCCACTCGAAGTGCGGCCCGACGACCTGCGCGGTGAACCGCGCGGCCGAACGCTGCCAGGCCGGTTCCGGCCGCCCCTGGCTCAGCGCCGGCCAGAGCGGGCGCATGATCGCCTCGTAGAAGGTGATCAGCGGCTCGTTGATCCGGTACAGCGAACGGTTCTTGCGGAACAGGTCGGCCTCACGCCGCAGCAGGTGGCAGTCCTCCAGCACGTTCAGCGGGTGCGCGATGTCGGCGGAGTTGCGGCCGATGTAGCCCGCGATGCCGCCACGGGTCGCGTTCCCCTCGGCCACCGCGGCGAGCACCGAGTGGTAGAGCGCCGGGTCGCGGATCTCCATCTCCTCGCCGAGCAGGTAGCGCGCCTCCCGGAACAGCGGGCTGCTGGAGCGCAGGACCGATCGCAGCAGCCAGGGCTCGAAATCCGCGCGCGACATCGGCGCGTCCGCATCGAGGAAGGCCCGGTAGGCCGGTGTGCCGCCGAGCACCGCGTTGTGCAGCAGCGCCAGTTCTGGGTCGTGCTGCACGCCCCAGTAGTCGGCCGCGTCCCGGTAGCCGAACGGCGGCACGACGATCTCCAGGCTGGCCCGGCCGCGCAGCGGGGCGGACCCGGCCAGCAGCCGTCCCATCGTGGCCATGGCCGAGCCGCACAGCAGCAGCCGCAGGGCGAGCGGCTCGCGCTGATAGCGATCGAGTTCCCGCTGCACCACGGACGGCAGTTCCTGCGCTTCCTTGGCCAGGTAAGGGAATTCGTCGATGGCCACGACCATCGGCGCCGTCCTCGAAGCGGATTTCGCGGCGCGGAACAGCGCGGTGATCGCCTCGTCCCAGGTGCCGAAGGTGAACGCGCCGGGGGCGCGGACGTGCTCGGCCAGCGCCTGGCCGAACTGCCGCAGCGACTCCGCCTCGGTCGCGGCCGTGGCGCCGAAGTAGAGCCCGCCGACCTGCTCGGTCAGCGCACGCAGCAGGTACGTCTTCCCCATCCGGCGGCGCCCGCTGAGCACGCCGAGGCTGGCGTGCTCGGTGGGACGGCTCACCCAGCGGGCCAGCGCGTCCCACTCGTTCTCCCGGTCGAACATGTCGTCCGGCCGCGAGGGAAGTCCGCTACTCACAGTAGCCTCCACAAAGCGGGACTATACTCCCCGGAAGTATACTCCCCCTTTTTCGATCCGCCCTGACCTGCGGCGAAGCACCGCCTACGGCAACAGCCCCAGCCTCATCGCAGCGGTCACCGCGGCCGTCCGATCATCGACGCCGAGCTTGCCGAAGGCCCGCATCAGGTGCGTCTTCACCGTCGCCTCGCCGATGTACAACGCCTTGCCGACCTCGGCATTCGTGTACCCCTCGGCGACCAGCGCGAGCACCTGGACCTCGCGGGCGGTCAACGTCGGCGCAGGCACCGTCGGCCCGCCCGGCGCCCCGCCGACCTGGGTGCGCACCCGCGAGAGCAGGCTGGCCGCGGCGACCGGGGCCAAGACCGTCTCGCCGCGGGCGGCCGCGCGGACCGCGTCGGCGAGCTCGGCCCGGGAGGCGTCCTTGAGCAGGTAGCCGATCGCGCCGGCTTCGACCGCGCGCAGGATGTCGGCGTCCGTGTCGTACGTGGTGAGGATCAGCACCCGCACATCGGGCTGCCCGCGGCTGAGCCGCGCGGTCGCGCCGGGGCCGTCGAGACCGGGCATCCGCAGGTCCATCAACACCACGTCCGGACGCAGTTCCGCAGCCATGGCCACGGCCTGCTCGCCGTTCTCGGCCTCGCCGACCACACGCAGGTCCGGTTCGGCGGCGAGCATCCCGGCCAGGCCGGACCGGACCACCGGGTGGTCATCCACGATCAGAATGCTGATGACGTTCACGGCAGCTCCAGCCGTACGGTCGTGCCCGCGCCGGGGCTGCTGTCGATGTGCACCGTGCCACTCACCTGTTCCACCCGTGCGCGCAACCCGCGCAGGCCATAGCCGGTGCCGGCAGACGACGCGCCGTTCCCCCGGCCCCCGTCCACGACGCCACCCGCCTCGACATCGCCGCCAAAACTCCCGCCCGCCCCCACCTCGAACCCGCACCCATCATCACTGACCTCCAACAGCACCCCAGCCGCCCGATACTCCAACCGCACCTCAACCCGCCGGGCCGCCGCATGCTTGCGCACGTTCGCCAACGCCTCCTGCGCGCCCCGCAGCACCACGACCTGCACTCCGGCGGGCAACGGCCGCGACGGACCGGTCACCGTCGCCCGCGCCTGGATCCCCAGCTCTTCCCCGCACCGGCTGGTGATCCGGCCCAGCGCGGCGTCCAGCGGCAGCGCGTCCAGATCGGCCGGGGCCAACGCGGCGACCAGCGCCCGGGCCTCGGCCAGGTTCTGCCGCGCGGTCTGCTCGGCCAGGGCCAGCCGACGCCGCAGCGCCTGCGGGTCGGCGACCGTCTCCGGATCCGCGCCGAGGTCTGCGTCGGCGGCCTGGACCAGCATCAGGATGCTGGTGAACCCCTGGGCCAGGGTGTCGTGGATCTCCCGGGCCAGCCGTTCGCGCTCCTGATGCACCCCGGCCTGGTGCTGCGCCTCGTCCAGGCCGGCCCGGGCCTGGCGCAGCTGCCGGATCAGCGCACCGCGGCGCTCGGACTCGCCGATCAGCAGGCGGATCGCGCCGCCGATCGCGATGCTGATGGCCAGCGCGGCGATCACGTTGCCGACATACACGCCGAGGTTCACGACCGACCAGTGGTCGTGCGCCACGGAAACCACCACCACGGCCACGCACAATCCCAGAATCAACCCGATCCTGAGCCGCATCCCGCTGACCATGCCCATGATCTGCGGCAACAGCACGTACAGCATGATCAGCGCGGTCGGATCGAGGTAGCCGAGGGCCAGCGTCACCGGGATCGCGAGGTAGACGTACCCCATCGGGTCCCCGCCGCCGGCCCGCAGGAACGCCGGCCGAAGCCGCGAACCGAACCACCACCCGCGCCCAGGGCCCTCGCCCTGCGCCCCGACCGACCCTTCCGCCAGCGCCGGGACCATGAAGGCGAGATACCCGAACCCCAGCACCCCCAGCAGCGGGAACACCGGCCACGGCGCGCCGTCGGCGCCGACGATCAGCACCGACATCAGCAGGGCGAAGAGGTAGGACCCGTGCCAGATCCAGACCACCGGGCGCAGCCAGGTCCCGTCCTCGGAGTCGGCGGTACTCATCCGTCGTCGCGCCCCTTCCAGCGGAACGTCGTCAGGCACAGAATCATCCCGGCGACGGCCCAGAGCCCCAGCATCAACGCTACCCGCCCGTGCTCCCAGCTGCCAGCCGGTTCGAGCGCGGTGAACGAGCCGGGCAGGAACACCGACCGCAGCCCCTGGCACAGCCACTTGAGCGGGAAGAACGCGGCCACGTTCTGCAGGTCCCTGGGCAGTTGGCTGAACACGATGTACGCGCCGGAGATGAACTGGAGCACGGTCATCGGCAGGATGACCATCACGCCGCTCTGCGCGTCTCGCAGCAGGCTGCTATACGCGATGCCGAGCAGCGAGCAGGCCGTGATCCCGACCGCGTACACCCACCCGAACGTCAGCCACGCGCCGACCGTCCGCGGCAGGCTCACGTGCAGGAAAGCGGCCGCCACGGCCAGCAGCACGAAGGTCTGGGCGAAGTTGACCGCCAACACCATCAGGGTCTTGCCGATGAAGTAGGAGCTTCTCGGCATCGGCATGGCGCGCAGCCGTTTGAGCGCGCCGGTGCGCCGTTCGCCGCCGATCTGCATGGCCAGGGTCTGGAAGCTGCTGCCGAGCACGCCCAGGCCGAGCATCCCGGACAGGAACATCTGCTGGATCGTGGCGCCGTCCTGGGTCCCGGATCCGGCGAACACGCTGGAGAGCAGGACCAGCATGACGATCGGCATCGCGAAGCCGAAACCGAGCTGCGGGCGGTTGCGGTAGAACTGCCGGATCTCCAGGCCGCCGCGCAGGAAACCGAGGTGCACGGCCCGCATCACGCCGACCATCGACGGCTGATACACCCGGCCGCGCTCCAGCCCGCCGCCCGCTTTGATCTCCGTGGCCTGATACGTGGTCACGGCTGTTCCCCGATCATGGCGAGGTAGATGTCTTCCAAAGTCGGCCGGGTGACGGTCAGCTCGGCCAGGGCGCCGCCGAGTTCGCCGTGCAGCGCGGCGACCACCGCGCCGGGATCCGCCGTCTGCTGCTCGTGTTCGGCGCCGCGGCCGTCGCGCCAGCGCACGGTCGCCAGAGCCTGCTGCCGTCCGCCGAGCCGCGCCGGGGTGTCCAGGTCGACCAGCCGGCCGTGCGACAGGACGCCGACCCGGTCGGCCAGCTGCTCGGCCTCCTCCAGGTAGTGCGTGGTCAGCAGGATCGTGGTGCCGTCGGCGCGCAGGCCGCGGATCAGGTCCCAGAACCTGCGCCGGGCGGCCGGGTCGAAGCCGGTGGTCGGCTCGTCCAGGAACAACAGCTCGGGCCGCCCGAGCAGGCCGAGCGCGACGTCCAGCCGCCGGCGCTGGCCGCCGGACAGCAGCCCGGTCCGGGTCCGGCGCTTGTCGGCCAGGCCGACCTCCTCGATCAGCTCCGGCACGCGGCGCGGGTTCGGGTAGTAGTGCGCGAAGTGCCGCAGCACCTCCTCGACCGTGATCTCGTGGAAGTCGCCGACCGCCTGGAGCACCACCCCGATCCGGATCCGCCAGTCCTGGCCGGCCCGGGCCGGGTCGGCGCCGAGCACCCGCACCTGCCCGGCGTCCGCGGTGCGGAAGCCCTCGAGGATCTCGGTGACCGTCGTCTTGCCCGCGCCGTTCGGGCCGAGCAGCGCGAACACCTCCCCGGCGCGCACGTCCAGGTCGAGCCCGTCCACCGCGACCACGTCCCGGTACGCCTTGCGCAGGCCCCTGACCCGGATCACCGGATCCGGACCCGCGTCCACCTGCGCCGGCGCTCCCGGCGCGAGCACGACCCGGGCCCCTGCTCCCGTGCCCTGCCCGCGCCGAACGATCTCCCGTGTCCTCATCCGCCCGTTCCCTCCTGCCGCACGCCCGGCTTCCCTGCGCCGGCCGCCTGCCTCCATGCTGGTCCGCGGCGCCGGGCCCGCGCGAGCGGCGAACGGCGGACCCGCGCCGTCCGCCGTTCGGTGGACATCCGGCCGCCCGCCCCGGAACAACGGCGCAATACGCCGCCGGAAACAGCCGTCGACGGGCGAAACCCGCCCCGGACGTAAGTAAGATCTGGATATGACGACGAGCTACGTAGCGCTACTTCGCGGGATCAATGTCGGCGGCACCAACACAGTGGACATGGCCGACCTGCGCATTCTGCTCGGCGGCCTCGGCTGCGGCAACGTCCGCACCCACCTGAACAGCGGAAACGTCATCTTCACCAGCGGCGGCTCGGATTCGGCCGCGCTGGCCCGGAAGATCGAGGCGGCCCTGGCCGCCGAGTACGGGTTCTCCATCCGGACTCTGGTCCGCAGCCGGGAGGACCTGAAGGACGTGGTCAAGCGCAACCCGATGGCCGAACTGGCCGCGGCCGAGCCGGCCAAGTTCACCGCGGTGTTCTTCTCCGGCTGGCCCAAGCAGGAGGCGATGGACGAGATCGACCCGGCCGAGTACGCCCCGGACCGGTGCGAACTGGTCGGCCGGGTGCTGTACGCCTACTTCCCGGACGGGCTGGCCGAGTCCAAGCTCACCCGCCAGTTCCTGGAGAAGCGGCTGGACCAGGAGGTGGCCACCGCCCGGAACTGGAACACGCTGCTGGCCCTGCTCAGTCTGATGTCCTGAGCAGGAAGACCATCGGCTCCCGGCCGCCGGAGCGCTCGACGTAGTCGTCGAACGGCGGCCAGATCCCGGCCATCACCCGCCAGGCCTCGGCCCGCTCGGCGCCCTCGAGCAGGCGGGCGGTGACCGGGCGCCGCCGGCCCCGGTCCTCGATCGAGGCCTGCGGGTCGGCCCGCAGGTTCAGCGCCCAGCCCGGATGCCCGGGCTGGCCCCAGTTCGAGCCGACCACGTAGAACCCGCCGTCCGCCCGGCCGCACATCAGCGGGGTGGTCCGCGGCAGCCCGGTCTTGCGGCCCACGGTGTGCAGCACCAGCGAGGGCGCGCCGCACAGGTTGACCAGGGACACCTTGCCCCTGGTCAGGCGTTGCAGGGCCAGGTCCGTCCTCGGGGCGACCCGTTTGCCCATCGCGGTGACCTGCGGCAGCCCGATCACCTTGCGCACGGGCTTGGTTGCCAGCACCTTGTGCCGCATCGACGCCGCCACACCACTCACGGTTCTCCTCCTTCTCGCGCGGCCGGTTGTCCGCCTCTGCCATGGAAACCCCATCCGGGCCCGGCGTCCAGAGCCCACCCGCACCTCGTCGCCCAGACGGCACAGCCGTTCGCCCGGGGACGCGCCCGGGCTGCGCCCGCAATCCGGCCCGCAACCAAGTACCAGAACATAGATTCGCGCAGGTCACGCCGCCATCGCGCCTCAGTTCGAGCACCGGCCGCGGCCGGTAAAACCGTTGGCCCGCCTCGGCGCCGGACCGCTAGGCTGGGTGATTCTCCCCCCACCCGTCTCCACCGGTCGCCGTCTGGAGCCCTGCCGTGCGCCTGTACCTCGCCGTCGCCCGACTGGCATTTCGCAGAGTACTGACCTACAAGTCCGGCGTCGCGGCCGGGATGTTCACCAACAGCGTGTTCGGGTTCATCCGGGCCTACGTGCTGCTCGCCCTGTGGGCGCAGAAGCCGGGGATCGGCGGATACGACGCGTCCGACGCCGTCACCTACGTCTTCCTGGCCCAGGCCATGATGACCCCGCTGGGCCTGTTCCTGGGCACCACCGAACTCGGCCCGCGGGTGCGCACCGGCGACGTCGGGGTCGACCTGTACCGGCCCTGCGACTTCCAGTCCTACTGGTTCGCCCTGGACATGGGCCGGGCCGCCGGGCAGATCGCGCTGCGGTCCGTGCCCATGCTGCTGATCCCCTCGTTCTTCTTCACCCTGAGCCTGCCGACCGCGCCGCTGCCCTGGGTCCAGTTCGCGATCAGCGCCCTGCTCGCCCTGGTGATCAGCTTCGCGATCCGCTACCTGGTCAGCGTGAGCGCCTTCTGGACCATGGACGAACGCGGCATGGCCTCGGCCCTGCTGGTCGTCTCGCTCTTCTGCTCCGGCTTCATCATCCCGATCACGATCATGCCCGCGTGGCTCGGCACCCTGTGCAACGCCCTGCCCTGGTCGGCCACGGTCCAGCTCCCGACCAACATCCTGCTGGGCGTCAACCCGGCCGGATTCGCCGACGCGCTCACCCGCCAGCTCGTCTGGGCGCTCGGCCTGCTCGCGCTCGGCCGCCTGGCCACCTCGGCCGCCCGGCACAAGGTGGTGGTCCAGGGTGGCTGACGACACCAAGCCGCTGGCCGGACCGGTCGCTTTCCTGCTGCTGGCCCGGATGTGGAGCCGGGCCGCGTGGCAGTACCGGGTCTCGCTCGTGCTGACCACCGTCACCCAGGCCCTCGCGGCCAGTCTCGACCTCGCCGCGCTGCTGGTCGTCTACAGCCAGGTGCACACGCTGGCCGGGTTCACCATGCCCGAGACGCTCTACCTCTACGGCACCACCCGCCTGGCCTTCTCCCTGTCCGACATCGTGGCCAGCGGCGTCGAGACGCTCAGCGACTCGATCCGGCTCGGCACGTTCGACGTGTACCTGATCCGCCCGGTCGCCACCCTGCCGCAGGTGCTGGCCGAGCAGTTCAGCCCGAAGCGCTTCGGCAAGGTGCTCTCCGCGGCCGGCACCCTGGCCTGGGCGATCGCGACTCTGCCGGTGCACTGGACCGCGCCGAAGATCCTGGTGTGCGTCGGCACGGTCTGCTGCGGCTTCCTGATCTACTGCTCCGTCTGGGTGATCACCGGCACGATCAGCTTCTTCGCCGTGGACGCCCGGGAGAGCGCGAACGCGTTCACCTACGGCGCCGAGACGCTGACCGAGTACCCGTTCTCGGTCTACAGCCACCCGCTCGCGATCGGCCTGACCTTCGCCCTGCCGCTGGCCTTCATCACCTGGCAGCCCTCGCTCTACGTGCTCGGCCACGCCGACCCGCTCGGCCTGCCCGGCTTCCTGCGCTTCGCCGCCCCGGCGGTCGCCGCCGCGATGCTCCTGCTGGCCGCCGCGGCCTGGCGCTTCGCCATCCGCCACTACCGCTCGACCGGGAGTTGACCCCTGATGACCCAGACCGACCGCCCGCACGCCCGCCCCGACATCCCCGGCCAGCCGGCCGCCGCCCTGCTCGGCCCGGCCGCTGCCTCCGCCTCAGCCTCAGCCTCTGTCTCGGGCTCCGCCACCGCCGAGCCGGTGATCACGGTCGACACGGTCACCAAGCGCTTCGTCCAGCGCCGGAAAGCCGGCCTGCTGCACCGGCAGCGGACCGTGTTCACGGCCGTGGACCAGGTCAGCTTCACCATCGCCGCGGGCGAGCTGATCGGCTACATCGGCCCGAACGGAGCGGGCAAGTCGACCACGATCAAGATGCTCACCGGAATCCTGATGCCGACCTCCGGGCAGCTGACCGTGGCCGGGCTGACCCCGCAGCGGGACCGGGTCAAGCTGGCCCGGCAGATCGGGGTCGTGTTCGGGCAGCGTACGAGTCTGTGGTGGGACCTGCCGCTCGGCGACTCGTTCGCGCTGCTGCAACGGCTCTACCGGGTCCCGCCCGCGCGGTTCCGGGCCAACCTGGACAAGTACGTCCAGGCCCTGGACCTCGGCCCGCTGCTGGACAAGCCGGTCCGGCAGCTGAGCCTGGGCCAGCGGATGCGCGGCGACATCACCGCGGCGCTGCTGCACGACCCCATGATCATCTACCTGGACGAGCCGACCATCGGTTTGGACATCGTCTCGAAGAAGGCCGTGCGCGAGTTCCTGCACACGCTCAACGTCGAGAACGGCACGACCATCCTGCTGACCACGCACGACATCGGCGACATCGAGCGGCTGTGCAGCCGGGTGATCGCGATCGACCACGGCCGGGTCGGCTTCGACGGCACGCTCGACCAACTCCGGGCCGGCCGCGACCTGGAGACCGCGGTGACCGAGCTCTACCTCGGCGGCCTGGACCCGGAGGCCGCGACCGAGGCGGCGACGCTGGCCGCGGCAGAGACCTCGGCGTCGGCAGCGGCGTCGGCATGATTCACCGTTCCGGGTGAACTTCGGGCCCGACGCACCCCTCCGGCGGACCGGCCCGGGACCGGCCCCGCGGGCAAAACCCGAACGCATGGTCACGTTTTCGTCGCGGCTCTGGTCAAACCCCCGGCGGCCACCTAACGTACTGGCAACATCCAGTCGCCGGCCCGGCGGCGCGGACGGCCGGCGGGAGGAGGACCAACGTGGCGAGCAGCGGCAACGGCAGCGTCGAGCCCGCCCTGCGCCGGGCCCGGGCCGCCCTGTTCCTCGCCTTCGGCGCCCAGGGCTTCTCGCTGATCGCGCTGACCAGCGAGGTGCCGACGCTGCAGACCCAGCTGCGGCTGAGCGACACGGGCCTGCAGCTGACCGTGGCGATGGTGCCGGTCGTCGCGGCGTTCGGGTCGATCGCGGCCGGGATCCTGGTCAAGAAGCACGGCTCGGCGCTGGTGCTGCGGGTCGCCCAGATCGTCCTGCCGGCCGCGATCATCGGCGTCGGCTTCTCGCACGGCCTGGCCCTGGCTCTGCCCTGCCTGGCCGCGGTCGGCTTCATGATCGGCGGGGTCGACGCGACCACGAACATGCAGGGCGTCGTCCTGCAGAAGCGGTACGGCCGCTCGATCATGCTCTCCTTCCACGGCGTGTGGGCGGCCGGCGCGGCGGCCGGATCCCTGGTGGCCACCGGGTTCGCCCGGATCACCTCGTCGCTGCCGCCGTTCTACCTCACCGCCGGGGCGCTGCTGGCGATCGTGCTGCTGCTGGCCGGGCCGCACCTGCTCAGCGGCGTGCAGGACGAGACGATCGCCGTGGACCCGGCCACCGGTAAGCCGTTCGGGCTACCCTGGCGGCCGATGCTGGCGATCATGATCGTGATGACCCTGGCCTATTTCGCCGACTCCTCGGTGTCCAACGCGGGCGGCCTGTACGTCAAGCAGACCCTGCACGGCGCGCACTGGCAGCAGACGATCGTCTACTTCGCCTACTCGATCCCGTTCCTGATCGGCCGGTTCTCCGGGGACCGGCTGGTCGGCCGGTTCGGCGGGGTCCGGCTCGGCCGCGCGGGCGCGGTGATCGGCGCGGTCGGCTTCGCGATCGTGGCCGCGGCGCCCGACACGCCGGTGGCGCTGGCCGGGTTCGGCGTGGTCGGGCTCGGCGTGTCGGTGATGGCGCCGCTGTGCTTCTCCGCCGCCGGACGCCTGGACCCGGCCGACACCGGGGTGGCCGTGGCCCGGCTGAACGTCTTCAACTACGTCGGCTTCCTGCTCGGCGCCGGGATCATCACCGGCTTGCCGAACCGGCTGGGCATGAGCATCCCGCTGGTGGCCGTGGCTTTGATCGTGTTCTTCGCCCACGGTTTCGACGAACTGCGCACCGCCGGCCGCTTCGGCTTCGGCCCCGGCACGGTCGCGGCCGGCCCGGACCAGGCCCGTCCACAGGCCGACGAACCCGCGTCCGCCGAGTCACGTTCCCCCGAGAAGTCCGGCTGACCGGACGTCCGTCCGGGCGAAAACCGCCCCCGCCACCGCCGCCGGGCCAGAAGTCACCTCCTCCGACCTGCGACACTGACGATAATCGGGTGGTGTCCAGTTCACCTGAGGAATTCGCACCCGGCCCGGAGCCCCTGCGTCCCGAGCCGTCCGGCCTGCCGTCCCCAGGCCCGGGCCCGACCACCCCGCCGCCGGCCGACGCCCGCGCCGAGCCCGGGCGTCCTGCGGCCCCCGGCTTCGCCTTGACCCCGAACACCGCCACCGCCTGCGCCCGCACCTCCACCCCCGCGCCCTCCCCCGGCCGTCAGCCGGACCCGCCGGCCGCCCACGCCATCCCGCTGCGCTCGGCCGCCGGACGCTGGGTGATCGCCGCGGCGGTCGGCGGCACCGCGATGGCCATCCTGGACGGCACGGTCGCGAACATCGCCCTGCCGACCATCGGCCGTGAACTGCACACCGGCACCGCGGGCCTGCAATGGGTGGTCAACGGCTACACCCTGAGCCTGGCGTCGCTGATCCTGTTCGCCGGGTCGCTCGGCGACCGCTTCGGCCAGCGGCTGATCTTCACCACCGGCGTCGTCTGGTTCGGCGCCGCCTCCCTGCTGTGCGGCCTGGCCCCGGACATCGGCCTGCTGATCGCCGCCCGGATCCTCCAGGGCGTCGGCGGCGCGCTGCTCACGCCCGGCGCGCTGGCCCTGATCCAGACCACCTTCCGGCCGCAGGACCGGGCCCGGGCGGTCGGCCTGTGGTCCGGGGTGGCCGGGGTCTCCGGCGTGCTCGGGCCGGTGCTCGGCGGGGTGTTGATCCAGCACGCCGGGTGGCGTTGGGTGTTCCTGATCAACCCGGTGCTCGCCCTGGCCGTGGCCGCGATCGCGCTGACCAAGATCCCGGCCGCGCAGGCCCGGTCGGACGCGCGCCGGATCGACTTCTCCGGCACCGCGTTCGGCGTGCTCGCCCTCGGCGCCCTGGCCTTCGGCCTGACCCGCGCCGGGCAGACCGGGCTGGGCAACCCCACGGTGATCTCCGCCCTGTCCCTGGCCCTGATGGCCGGGTACATCTTCGGCCTGTCCCAGCGCCGCGGGCGCAACCCGATGGTGCCGCGCGGGCTGTTCGCCAACCGCGACTTCACCGCCGCGAACCTGGTCACCTTCCTGTGCTACGCCTCGATCGGCGCCATCTCCTTCTTCCTGGTACTCGACCTGCAGGAGGCCTCCGGCTTCTCCCCGACCGAGGCCGGCCTGGCCCTGCTGCCGCTGACCCTGGTCATGCTGCTGCTGGCCGGACGGATCGGCCAGGCCACCTCCCGGATCGGGGCCCGGCCGCTGCTGGCCGGCGGCGGGGCGGTGTCCGCAGCCGGGGCGGCCCTGCTGGCCGGGTGCGGGGAGCACACCGGCTACTGGACCGGGGTGCTGCCGGCCACCGCCGTCTTCGCCCTGGGCTTCGCCTGCGTGGCGGTCCCGGTCACGGTCGCCGTGCTCTCCTCCACCAGCGCCGACAACGCCGGGATCGCCTCGGGCGTGAACAACTCGGTGGCCCGGGCCGCGTCCCTGATCGCGATCGCCGCGCTGCCGCCGCTGGTCGGGCTGAAGATCGGCGCGTCGGTGCCGCCGGCCGTCGTGCACGACGCCTACCGCACCGCGATGTGGGTGGTCACCGCCCTGCTCGGCGCGGCCGCGGTGGCCGCCTGGCTGCTGATCAGCCCGGCCGCCGCCCGCTCGCCGGAGGCCGAATGACCCGGAATAGCCCGGTGGCGGGCGCTGTTGGCCCGGTCATGAAGGTGGAGATCTACGCAGACGTGGCCTGTCCGTGGTGCTACATCGGCAAGCACCGGTTCGAGCGGGCCCTGGCGGCCTTCCCCGGCGCGGCCGGGGTGGAGGTGGTCTACCGGCCGTACCAGCTCGACCCGCAGGCGCCGGCCGAGGCGACCGGGCACCGGGCCTGGCTGGACCAGAAGTACGGCCCGGAGTCCTCCGCGATGGACGCCCGGGTGGCCCAGCTCGGCGAGGCCGAGGGGATCGCGTTCGACTTCGACCGGGCCCTGCACGTCAACACGCTCGACGCGCACCGGCTGCTCGCCTACGCGCTGGCCGAGGGCGGCCCGCAGGCCCAGGCGGCCGTGAGCGAGGCCCTGTACGCGGCCCGGTTCAACTCGGGCGGGAACGTCGGCGACCACGCCCAGCTGGCCCGGATCGCCGAGCAGGCCGGGCTCGACCCCGCGGCCGCGGAAGCCTACCTGGACTCGGACGCGGGTACCGTGGAGGTGTTGGCGCAGATCGACCGGGCCCGCGAGCTCGGCGTGCAGTCGGTGCCGACCTACGTGTTCGACGGCCGGTTCGCGGTCGAGGGCGCGCACGAGACCAGCACCTTCCTCAAGGTGCTCGACCAGGTCGCCCATTCGGAGTAACCGCGCGGAAGTTCCGCCCACCCGAGAGAAGAACAGCCATGTCCAAGATCGTGGTCTTCGGCGCCAGCGGCATGATCGGCCGGCGGGTCGTGCACGAGGCGCTCGCCCGCCGCCACCAGGTCACCGCGGTGGCCCGGGACGCCTCCCGGATCGAGGCCGCGGCCGACGGACTGACCGTCGCGGCCGGCGACGCCTCGGACCCGTCCTCGGTGGCCGAGCTGGCCGCCGGGTCGGACGTGGTGGTCACCGCGGTCGGCCCGTCCCACGCCCCCGGCGCCGACGCCCGCGGCGAGCTGCTCGCGGCCGCGGACGGACTGGTCGACGGCCTGCGCCCGTTCGGCGAGGACGCACCGCTGCTGATCGTGGTCGGCGGCGCCGGATCGCTGGAGCTGGAGTCCGGGCAGAGGTTGCTGGACACCCCCGGCTTCCCGGACGCGTACAAGGCCTCTGCCCTGGCCCACGCCGCGGCCCTGGACCACTACCGCAGGGCCGTCGACCTGGCCTGGACCTACCTCAGCCCGGCGGCCGAGATCGGCCCCGGCGAACGCACCGGCGTCTTCCGGCTGGGCGAGGACCGCCTGGTCACCGACGAGGCCGGCGCGAGCCGGATCTCGGCCGAGGACTTCGCCGTCGCAGTGCTCGATGAAGCCGAGCGTCCCAGCCACATCGGCCGCCGGTTCACCCTCGCCTACTGATCGCCTTCTGGTCCGCCTACTTGACCGCCTGCCGGGCCGCCTTCGCGGCGTGCACCCGCGGCGCGTGCCTCTCCACCAGGCCCGAAATCGCCTCCTCGGCCTGGGGATCCTGCTCCATCAGACGGCTGAGTCGGCCGTGCAGGTGCGCGGTCACGGCCGCCTCGGTGTGGATGTCCCCGCGCTCGCGGGCCGCGACCACGTCGTTGCGCGCCTCTTCCAGCTCGATGCCGGCGGCCGCGGCGTGCCCCGGGTGGCGGTGATGCAGGGCCGCGATCGCTCGCTTCACGTCCTCCCACACCTCGGTCGCCATGAGCGCCACCATCGTGTTCGCCCCCGCTCCCGCCAGCGCCACCAACTCGGCGTCCACGTTCGCCTCCCACCCGGTCGTCAGCCCAAGGATCCATCAAGATTCCAACAGCCACCACCTTAATACCTGGCCGGGAACTCAGGAGTCTCACCAGGCGTTCGCAGGATGACAGGGGTGCGATGCGCGGTGTGCTCGACGGGATCCAAGCGGGCGGCGGATGCGGGCGTGTGTGGTCAGGGGCAGCCGGCAGGGCGCGTTCGAGGACGCGGCCCTCAGCGGAGAAGATCCACCCTCACCGCCAAGGCGCTGGACCGTCGGCCGCCGACCGCGGACGAGGCACTGGCCCTGCTCGCCACCCGCGACGAGGACCTGCTGGACGTCGTCGCCGCGGCCGGCCGGGTGCGCCGGGCGTTCTTCGGCCGCCGGGTCAAACTCAACTACCTGGTCAACCTGAAGAGCGGCCTGTGCCCGGAGGACTGCGGCTACTGCTCCCAGCGGCTGGGCTCGACCTCCGAGATCCTGACGTACACCTGGATCGGCGCCCGGGAGGCCACCGGCGACGCCGAACGCGCGGTCGCCGCCGGGGCCAAGCGGGTCTGCCTGGTCGCCAGCGGCCGCGGCCCGGCCGACCGGGACATCGACCGGGTCGCCGACACCGTCGCCGCGATCAAGGGCGCCGCGCCGGACGTCGAGGTCTGCGTCTGCCTCGGCCTGCTCAAGCCCGGCCAGGCCGACCGGCTGCGCGCGGCCGGCGCCGACGCGTACAACCACAATCTCAACACCAGCGCCGAGAACTACGCGCAGATCTGCTCCACGCACACCTTCGACGACCGCGTGCAGACCGTGCACGAGGCCCGGCAGGCGGGCCTGTCCCCCTGCTCCGGCGCGATCTTCGGGATGGGCGAATCAGATGACGATGTCGTCGCGGTCGCCTTCGGCCTGCGCGAGCTGGACCCGGACTCGGTGCCGGTCAACTTCCTGATCCCGTTCGAGGGCACCCCGATGGCCGGCCGCTGGGAGCTGACCCCGCACCGCTGCCTGCGCATCCTGGCCCTGTTCCGCTTCGTCTTCCCGGACGCCGAGGTGCGCCTGGCCGGCGGCCGCGAGATCCATCTGCGCACCCTGCAACCCCTGGCCCTGCACCTGGCCAACTCCGTCT
Organism: Actinocrinis sp.; assembly: GCA_035943635.1. Classification (GTDB taxonomy): domain Bacteria; phylum Actinomycetota; class Actinomycetes; order Streptomycetales; family Catenulisporaceae; genus DASZBX01. Next base: position 230,107 of record DASZBX010000080.1, read on the forward strand.
TCCTCGGCGACTACCTGACCAGCGAGGGCCAGCCCGGCGCGGCCGACCTGCAGATGATCGCAGACGCCGGATTCACCGTGGAGGGCGCCGCCGAGCAGACCCTGCCGCCGGCCCGGCACGACCTGGTCGCCCTGCGCCGCCGCGGCGCCGGCACCGACGTCCCGGCCAACACCTGACCGGACATGGGACATGTGACCCGGAGTACCCGTGCGAGCACAGTGCGTCCTCGATCGGTATGCTGTCCGGCGAAACGGATCCGGAACATCGGACTCTGACATCCGACACACAGGACGTCCAGCATGTCTGTGCTCTTACCCGACGAACTGGTCTGGGTGCTCGGCGCCATCGGGGTGACATGGCCGAACATCGACGAGGACCAGCTGCGTTCCATGGCCGGCCAGTTCCGGCAGCTGGCCGGCGACCTGGAGAACCGGCACAACAGCGCGATCCAGGCGGTCGAGCAGATGCTGGGCCTGAACACCAGCGGGTCGATCGACGTCTTCCAGGCGCTGTGGAACAGGACCTCGGCCCGGCACCTGAAGGATCTGGGCCGGGGCATCGGCATCCTGGCGGACGCGGTCGACGTCGGCGCGGACATCATCGAGGCGATGAAGGTCGCCGCGATCGCCGAGTTCGTCGCGTTCGCCGCCCAGACCGCCGCGGTGGCCGCGGAGTCCATCGCGACCCTGGGTCTGGGCGCCGGGCTCGAAGTGGTGGTCGTCGAGACCACCCGGGAGGCCGTGACCAGCATCGTCAAGCAGGCCGTGCAGCAGGTTGGCCAGCAGCTCAAGCAGGCGATGCTCGCCCCGGTCTGGGACATGCTCGACTCCGCCGGCGCGGACCTCGCCGAGCAGTTGGCCGGCGAGGCAGTGGGCGTCTACCAGGGATTCAGGGTCAGCCGGCTCGCCTCCCTCGGCCAGGGCACGACGGATTCGACCTCGAAGATCGCCGACATCCTGTCCGGGCGGGCCCGGTGAGCGAGCAGCCGATCCGCTACGACTACGACTCGCTCAAGGCCGGCGCCCAGGCGATGAGCCAGTTCGGCGACGTATTGACCCAGATGGGTCAACATTTCCAGCAGATCCACCAGCAACTCAAGGACCACTGTGCCGGAGACGACTCCGGCATCGGCGCCGCGGTCGACGACGCGACCTGCGACAGCGCCGAGGCCGCCGCGACCGTGTTCGCCGAGGGCGGCCGCGTGGTCGGCCAGATGGGCACCCGCACCGACGCCAACGCCGAGCGCACCTTCGCCAACGACCAGGCGATCGCCGACTCCATGCCCACCAAGCCGAACGGGATCCTGACCCCGCCCAATAGCTCCGGCCCGCCGCCCGGACCCGGTTTCTGGACGCCCCCGCCCGCGCCCGCTACCGGCCCGTCCACCCGAATCGAGTCGGTCCGCCCCTACGACGGAGACACCGGCCTGGCCAGGGACGACCCACGATGGCAGCAGGCGATGGAGGACAATTTCCCGAAGGACGCGAACGGCCAACCACTCGTCCACGCCGACCCACGCAACGGCTGGGTGGCCAACGGCAACGACGGCGGCCCGAACCGGCCCGGACGATCCACCAACTGCGCCGACAACTCCCGGGCCTTCCTGGAGTCCTGGTACGGCAGACCCACCTGCGCCCAACCTCGGACCATCGACCCGGCCGTCAACTCGCTGGGCGTGAAATCCGGCGAACGCAACGGCCTGTACAACATGCGGGACTACGCCGGGGCCACGGAAACAGTCGAGTCCTCGCTAGACACCACGACCGACGCCACCACGGCCTACCAGAACATCTCCAGCAAGCTCACCGCGGCCGGCCCCGGCTCCGCGGCAGTAGTCGAAGCGCTCTGGACGAAGACCGACCCGGACACCGACGACCTCTACTACTCCGGCGGCCATGCGATCAACGCGGTCAACTCCGGCGGCGACATCTTCTGGGTCGACATGCAACACAACGTCGTCAGCCACACCCCGCTCTACCCGGAAGCCGGAGCAGTGTTCTCGATCATCCTCGGTCCCGACGGCCGACCGGCCGCCGTCCCCGCGACCCGCTGAATCAGGAGCCAATCCATGCCGCACAAGGCATTCCCCACCGACGCCCACACGCCGGTCGACGCCGCCGAGGCCGACCGGATCGCCCGCGCATACCTGTACCCGCCCGCCGCGCGCGCCCGCGGCGCCGAGGTCATCGTCACGGAGTATGAGGACTGTTTCACCGTGCTGGTGATCAAGAAGGTCTACTTCGACCCGGCCAACCCGATCCCGCCCTCGCTCGACCCCGTCGACTTCGGCAGCGGAGTCAACGTGATCGACAAGCAGACCGGGGCGATCTCCCAGTGGTCCAGCCTGTCCGACGACAGGATCGCCCAGATGTACTCCGAGCACCTGGCCGCCGGACAGATCGAGTTCGTCACCGAGCGGCCGAGCTGATCCAACCCGCCCGGCGCCGGAACTTCCGGCGCCGCATCCACGCCTACGGCCCTACACCCACACCAGCACCGGCACCGGCACGCATCACCTACCGCTTCTCCCGCCGCCGCTTCTCCCGAACCCGCACCGAGATCTCGATCGGCGACCCGACGAACCCGAACTCCTCACGCAACCGCCGCTCGATGAACCGCCGATACCCGGCCTCAATGAACCCGGACGCGAACAACACAAACCGAGGCGGCTTACTAGACGGCTGAGTCCCGAACAAAATCCGCGGCTGCTTACCACCACGCACCGGGTGCGGGTGCTCCGCCACCAGCGACCCCAGGAAGGAGTTGAGCTTCGCGGTCGGGATCCGGGTGTCCCAGCCCTCCAGCGCGGTCTCGATCGCCGGGACCAGCTTCTCCATGTGCCGCCCGGTCGACGCGGAGATGTTCACCCGCGGCGCCCAGGTCACCTGGACCAGTTCCTGCTCGATCTCCCGCTGCAGGTAGAACCGCCGCTCCTCGTCGGTCAGGTCCCACTTGTTGTACGCCACCACCAGCGCCCGGCCGGACTCGGCGACCTTGCTGATGATCCGCAGGTCCTGCTCGGTCAGCGACTCGCTGGCGTCGATCAGCACCACCGCCACCTCGGCCTTCTCGATCGCCGCGGAGGTGCGCAGCGAGGCGTAGAAGTCCGCGCCGTAGCTCTGGCCGACCCGGCGCCGGATCCCGGCCGTGTCCACGAACCGCCAGGTCTTGCCGCCGAGCACGACCAGTTCGTCCACCGGGTCCCGGGTGGTCCCGGCGGTCGCGTCGACCACCACCCGCTCCTCGCCGACCAGCTTGTTGAGCAGCGAGGACTTGCCCACGTTGGGCTTGCCGACCAGGGCCACCCGGCGCGGGCCGCCCCGGCGCACCCCCTCGAAGTTCTCCCGCGGCGGCTCGGGCAGCGCCTCGATCACCACGTCCAGCAGGTCGCCGGCGCCGCGGCCGTGCATCGCCGAGACCGGGTGCGGCTCGCCCAGGCCCAGGCTCCACAGGCTGCTGGCCTCGTTCTCCTGCCGCTGGTTGTCGATCTTGTTCGCGGCCAGGATCACCGGCTTGCGGGACCGGCGCAGCACCCGCACGAAGGCCTCGTCCGTGTTGGTCAGGCCCACGGTGCCGTCCACCACCAACACCACCGCGTCGGCGATCTCGACCGCGATCTCGGCCTGCTCGGCCACCCGCGCGTCCAGCCCCTCGACGTCCACCTCCCAGCCGCCGGTGTCCACCACGGTGAACCGGCGCCCGGCCCAGTTCGCCTCGTAGGAGACCCGGTCCCGGGTCACCCCGGGCACGTCCTGCACCACCGCCTCGCGCCGACCCAGGATCCGGTTGACCAGGGTGGACTTGCCCACGTTGGGCCGGCCGACCACCGCCAGCACCGGCAGCGCGACCCCGTCGCCCAGGCTCGATCCGCTGTCGTCGAACTCCAGGTCGCGCGGGTCGGCGTTGCCGAACTCGTCCACGAACTCACTGGGGTCGAACGGCGCCGACAAATCGTCGTCGAACACGTCGTCCTCGTACGCTCCGTCGTCGTACGAGTCGTGGTCCATAGCCATGGTGTCGTTCGTCCTCAAATGTCGTAGTCTTCGGTCCCGCCCGGCCGGTCCAGTCGGACCGTCCGGGCACCCGCACGGGACCGGGGGTACCGCGTACGAGTGAATCCGCGCACGATGCACACGCAACGCACGCGCCGCGCACCCGCCCGCCGGCGGTTCAGCGCCCGGTCAGCGCCCGCGCCGCGGCCAGGTGCTGCACCAACGCCTCGCGCAGCCGCTCGCTCGCGGCCGCCACCGCCCTGCGCCCGACGCCCCGCCCGAGTTCGAGCGGCTCGCCGTAGACCAGGTCGACCCTGGTGCGCAGCCGGGGCAGGCCGCTGGTCTTCGGCCCCGATCCCGAGGTGCCCAGACAGGCCACCGGGACGACCGGCGCCCCGGAACGCAGCGCGAAGTACGCCACCCCATTATTCATGGTCGCGAACTCGTCCGCCGACCGCGTGCCCTCCGGGAAGACCCCGAGCACCCCGCCCTGGGCCAGAACGGCCAGCGAACGCAGCACCGCGTTGCGGTCCGTACCGTCCCGGTCGACCGGGATCTGGCCGAACCAGCGCAGCATCGGGCCGAGCGGTCCGTCGAACATCTCCTGCTTGACCATGAAGTGCACCGGCCGCGGCGCGTTGTTCACGATCAGCGGCCCGTCGATGAAGTTCGCGTGGTTGCCGGCCAGGATCACCGGGCCGGTGGCCGGGACGTTCTGCGTCCCGTGGCTGTGGATCGGCCACCACGGCGAGACCACGATCTTCCCGGTCCGCTTGGCCCGGACCGGCCCGCGCACCGGCGGGGTGATCCCGTCCTCGGACCAGCCCAGCTTCCCCTTGTGCCGGTCCTCGGACTTGCGCTCACGCGTCGCGGCGGCCGGCGCACCGGGCGCCGCAACCCCTGCCTGCGCCATTTCACCCACGCCGCCGACCGGCCCCGACTCGCTCATCGCGCCGCGCCGACCAGACCGGACACCTTGGCGATGACCTGCTCCAGGTCCAGTTCGGTGGCGTCGACCACGATCGCGCCCTCGGCGGCGTCCAGCGGGCGGGTGGTCCTGGCGTCCTCGGCGTCCCGGCGGGCGAGCTCCCGCTCGGTCAGCGCCACGCCCTGGGTCCCGCCGCGCTCGGCGTCGCGCCGGGCCGCGCGGGCGGCCGCCGACGCGGTCAGGTACACCTTCGTCTGGGCGGCCGGGTAGACCACGTCCGCGATGTCCCGGCCCTCGACCACGATGCCCGGCCCGGGCTCACCCGCCCGAGCGATCAGGTCGCGCTGCAGGGCGATCAACCGGTCCCGGACCGCCTGCACCGCGGCCACCTTGGACACCGCCGCGGTCACCTCCGGGCCGCGGATCGCCGGCGCGACGTCGGCCCCGTCCACGGTGATGGTCGGGCCGTCCGGGTCGGTGCCGGACAGGATCAGCGGCTTGGCCGAGGCCAGCGCTATCGCGGCCGGGTCCGCCAGGTCGATCCGGTTCTGCAGTATCCACCAGGTCATCGCCCGGTACTGGGCGCCGGTGTCCAGGTAACGCAGGCCCAGCTCCCGGGCCACCCCCCGGGACACGCTCGATTTGCCCGAGCCGGACGGCCCGTCGATCGCGACCACGATTGCCATGCCTACGGTCCTCATCCTTCTTCACCCACAACGCCTGACTGGGCAAGGTTATCGCTGCCGCGTCCAGCCACGGTCATCCGAACATCCGGCGAACCTTTCCCGCCCGCCGGCGCCCGCCCGCGCCGCCGGGCCGGGGGTCACTTCTGCACGGTCCACCCGCGCTCGACCAGCCGCGCGGCCAGGCCGTCGGCCGCCTCCGGGGCGACCTGCAGGGTGACCAGGCCGACCGCCTGCCCCGGGGAGTGCTCGATCCGCAGGTCCTCGATGTTCACCCCGGCCGCGCCGGCCGCCGCGAACAGCCGGGCCAGTTCGCCCGGGGCGTCGCTGATCACGACCGGCACCGCGCCCCAGGACGCCCGCGGCGCGCCGTGCTTGCCCGGGATCCGGGCCTGCCCCGAGTTGCCCCGGCGCAGCAGGTCGACCAAGCGCTCCCGGGACGCGGCGGCCGCCTCTTCCGAACCCGCCGCCACGGCCGGCTCGCCCCCGCCCATGCCCACTCCGGTCCCCGTTTCCGCCAGCCCCCGCAGCGCGGAGATCACCCCGGCCAGGTCGGCCGCGTACTCGTCCAGCACGTCGGCCACCGCCGCGGCGTTCGAGGTCAAGATCGCCTCCCACAGCGCCGGGTCCCCGGCCGCGATCCGGGTCACGTCCCGCACCCCGGTCCCGGTGATCCGCGCCGCGTCCTCCGAGGCGTGCTCCAGCCGGGCCGCCATCAGCGCCGAGACCAGGTGCGGGGCGTGCGAGATCAGCGCCACCGCCCGGTCGTGGTCGGCCGCGTCCATCACCACCGGCACCGCGCCGCACAGCGAGATCAGCTCCAGCGCCCGGTTCAGCGCGTCCCGGCTGGTCAGCTCGCTCGGCGTGAGCACCCACGGCCGGCCCTCGAACAGGTCCGCCCGGGCCATCAGCGGCCCGGACCGCTCCCGGCCGGCCAGCGGGTGCCCGCCGAGGTAGCTGGCCTGGTCCGCGCCGCGCAGCTCGGACTCCCGGCGCGGGCCGGCCTTGACCGAGGCCACGTCCGTGTACGCCCGGGCCAGCCCGCTGCGCTGCGCCTGGACCAGCGTGGCCGCGACGTAACCCGGCGGCACCGCGATCACGGCCAGGTCCACCGGCCCGTCCGGCCGCCCGCCCTCCCCGGCGCCCAGCGCGGCCGCGGTCTTCAGGTTCCCCTCGTCGTAGTCGTCCAGGTACACCCGCACGCCCCGGCGGGTCAGCGCCAGCGCGACGGAGGTGCCGATCAGCCCGGTCCCGATGACTGCCGCTGTACGCATATGGATCGCTGCTCCCTGATCGTCGGCCGGCGGCCCGCGCCAGGCCTCTGCGGCCCCGTCCGCGCCGCCCGGGCCGGCCGCCAGCCTACTGCCCGGCGCCGAGCGGGCTACTGCGCGATGTCCCGGCGCAGGTTGGCCGCCCCGCGCAGGTACACGTGCTGGACCTCCTGCTTCGAGCGCATCGTCTCCACGTGCGCCAGGATCCGCACCACCCGCGGCATCGCGCCGGGCACCGCGATCTCGCTCGCGCACAGCAGCGGAGTGTCCGTCAGCCCCAGCTCGCGCGCCGCCAGCGCGGGGAACTCGCAGGTCAGATCCGGGGTCGAGGTGAACAGCATCGAGATCACGTCGTCGGTGCCGAAGTCGTTGGCCGCCAACAGCGCGGTGACCAGCTCGGTCGTTCCCTTGAGAACCAGATCCCGCTCGTCGGCGTCGATCTGGATCGCCCCGCGGACAGCGCGCACCGCCACTGTTCTCACGCCTTCCATCGGCTTTATGTTCCGGCTCGTGTTCCGGCCCGGCCCAACCTGTCCAGCTCAGCGTAACCAGCCGGGCGCGGGCTTAGCCAACTTTGTTCGCCTGGTGGTCACCGCGCCGCCGGGGCGCTGATAAGCTGGTGGTCCGTGGATGTCCTGGCCGGACCAGCACGACTGTAGCCCCACAGTTTTGGGCCCCACACCGGCCACAGCCCAACCGAACCACGGGAGCCCCACGTTGGCAGTTTCCAGCAGGTCCGCGAGCGCCAAGTCCTCGTCCGGACGGCCCACCAAACACCTCTTCGTCACCGGCGGCGTCGCCTCCTCGCTGGGCAAGGGCCTGACCGCGTCCAGCCTCGGCGCCCTGCTCAAGGCGCGCGGCCTGCGGGTCACCATGCAGAAGCTCGACCCGTACCTGAACGTCGACCCCGGCACGATGAACCCGTTCCAGCACGGCGAGGTCTTCGTGACCAACGACGGCGCCGAGACCGACCTGGACATCGGCCACTACGAGCGGTTCCTGGACACCGACCTGCACGGCTTCGCCAACGTGACCACCGGCCAGGTCTACTCCCAGGTGATCGCCAAGGAGCGGCGCGGGGAGTACCTGGGCGACACCGTGCAGGTGATCCCGCACATCACCAACGAGATCAAGGCCCGGATCCTGGCGATGGACGGGACCGAGGTGGACGGCGGCCCGGTCGACATCGTGATCACCGAGGTCGGCGGCACGGTCGGCGACATCGAGTCGCTGCCGTTCCTGGAGGCGGCCCGGCAGGTGCGGCACGAGATCGGCCGGGGCAACTGCTTCTTCCTGCACATCTCCCTGGTGCCGTACATCGGCCCGTCCGGGGAGCTCAAAACCAAGCCGACCCAGCACTCGGTGGCCGCGCTGCGCTCGATCGGCATCCAGCCGGACGCGATCGTGTGCCGGGCCGACCGGCCGATCCCGGACTCGATCAAGCGCAAGATCTCGCTGATGTGCGACGTGGACGAGGAGGCCGTGGCCACCGCCGCCGACGCGCCCTCGATCTACGACATCCCCAAGGTGCTGCACGCCGAGGGCCTGGACGCGTACGTGGTGCGCCGGCTGGACCTGCCGTTCCGGGACGTGGACTGGACCCAGTGGGACCAGCTGCTGCGCCGGGTGCACCAGCCCTCGCACGAGGTCACGGTCGCCCTGGTCGGCAAGTACATCGACCTGCCGGACGCCTACCTGTCGGTCACCGAGGCGCTGCGCGCGGGCGGCTTCGCCAACGACACCCGGGTCAAGATCGACTGGGTCGCCTCGGACACCTGCGAGACCGACGCCGGCGCAAGCGCGGCCCTGGCGCACGCGGACGCGGTCTGCGTCCCCGGCGGCTTCGGCGTGCGCGGGATCGAGGGCAAGATCAACGCGGTCAAGTACGCCCGGGAGAACAAGGTCCCGATCCTCGGCCTGTGCCTGGGCCTGCAGTGCATGGTGATCGAGACCGCCCGCAACCTGGCCGGGATCAAGGACGCCGGCTCCTCGGAGTTCGACGAGCACACCGCCCACCCGGTCATCTCCACCATGGCCGACCAGGTGGAGATCGTGGCCGGCGCGGGCGACCTCGGCGGCACGATGCGGCTGGGCCTGTACCCGGCCGTGCTGGCCGAGGGCACCCAGGTGCGCAAGGCGTACCAGACCGCCCGGGTGGACGAACGGCACCGGCACCGCTACGAGGTCAACAACGCCTACCGGGACAAGATCGCGGCCGGCGGCCTGGTCTTCTCCGGCCTGTCCCCGGACGGCCGGCTGGTCGAGTTCGTCGAGCTGCCCGAGGACGTGCACCCCTACTTCGTGGCCACCCAGGCGCACCCGGAGCTGCGCTCCCGGCCGACCCGGCCGCACCCGCTGTTCGCCGGCCTGATCGCCGCCGCGGTGGCCCGGCGCGAGGGCCCGGCCGCGGGCTGACCGCGGGCTGACCGCGCGAGGGGGCCGCCTTGGTCCCGGCCGTCGGCGGGCACTGCCAAGATTGACGGATGGACATGGACTACGAACTGAGCGACACCCCGGAGCAGTGGCCGATCGAGGCCACCGAGCAGCTGGCCAAGGGGCACATCACCGCATACGTGCGCGACCGGGTGAAGATGATCGACGGCACCGTCGCCAACCGCGAGTACACCCGGCACCCGGGCGCGGTCGCGGTGCTGGTCGTGGACGAGCAGGAGCGGGTGCTGACCCTGCGCCAGTACCGCCACCCGGTCCGCCTGGTGATGGTCGAGCTGCCGGCCGGGCTGCTGGACAAGCCGGGCGAGCACCCGCTGGAGGCGGCCCAGCGCGAACTGCTGGAGGAGGCGCACCTGGTCGCCGAGGACTGGCGGGTGCTGATCGACTACTACAACTCGGCCGGGTCCACCGACGAGGCGCTGCGCGTGTTCACCGCCCGCGGCGCCCAAGCGGCCGAGGGCGAGCAGTTCTTCCGCGAGGGCGAGGAGGCCGGGATCGTGACCGGCTGGGTGCCCCGGCAGGAGCTGCTGGCCGCGGTCCTGGCCGGCCGGATCGGCACCGCGTCCGTGGTGGCCTCGATCTGCGCGCTGACCGTCGCGCTGGACTCCCCGGCCGGCTGGGACGGCCTGCGTCCGGCCGACGCCCCCTGGCTGGCCCGGCCTTTCTGAGAATAATCACGGCGCACGCCTTCGATTCCAAGGTCGAGAGTGCGAACCGCCTGCAACGCAAGACAGGAAACGCCGTCAATCCGTCGGGGCTTCCTGCAAACTGGCGCCAGCGTGTAAGGCGCGACCAGGGCAATCGCGCAGTTACGCTGCAAGAAGCCAGATCGTTCGTGTCATTGGAGATTGCGGCGATTTCTGCGCGGTTACCCCGTTGTAGTCATCCTCTCTACATCCGACCCCTCAAAAGGACATCGCCGTGAAAGTCGCCATCCCCCGTGAAGTGAAGAACCACGAGTACCGCGTCGCGATCACCCCGGCCGGCGTGCACGAACTGGCCCAGCACGGCCACCAGGTGTTCGTCGAACGCGGGGCCGGCGAGGGCTCGTCCATCCCGGACGCGGACTTCGTCGCGGCCGGCGCGAGCATCCTGGACACCGCGGACGAGACCTGGGCGGTCGGCGAGCTGGTGCTCAAGGTCAAGGAGCCGATCGCCTCGGAGTACCACCGGATGCGCGCGGACCAGGTCCTGTTCACCTACCTGCACCTGGCCGCCTCGCGCCAGTGCACCGACGCGCTGCTGGCCGCCGGCACCACCTCGATCGCCTACGAGACGGTGCAGCTGCCCAACGGCGCGCTGCCCCTGCTGGCCCCGATGTCCGAGGTGGCCGGCCGGCTGGCCCCGCAGGTCGGCGCGTACAACCTGATGCGCTTCTCCGGCGGCCGCGGCGTGCTGCCCGGCGGGGTCCCGGGCGTGGCCCCGGCCAAGGCGGTGGTGATCGGCGCGGGCGTCTCCGGCTGGCACGCGACCACGGTCGCCGCCGGGATGGGCTTCGAGGTGACCCTGCTGGACCGGGACGTGAACAAGCTGCGCGAGGCGGACAAGATCTTCGGCACCCAGATCAAGACCGTCATCTCCAACGCGTTCGAGCTGGAGAAGGCGGTGCTGGCCGCCGACCTGGTGGTCGGCGCGGTGCTGATCCCGGGCGCGAAGGCGCCCAAGCTGGTCACCAACGAGCTGGTGTCCCGGATGAAGCCCGGCTCGGTCCTGGTGGACATCGCGATCGACCAGGGCGGCTGCTTCGAGGACTCCCGGCCGACCACGCACGCCGAGCCGACGTTCACCGTGCACAACTCCGTGTTCTACTGCGTCGCCAACATGCCCGGCGCGGTGGCCAACACCTCCACCTACGCGCTGACGAACGTCACCCTGCCGTACGCGGTGGCGCTGGCGAACAAGGGCTGGAAGGACGCCCTGCGGGCCGACCACTGCCTCGCCCTGGGCTTGAACACGCACCAGGGCGAGCTGACCTACCAGCCCGTCGCCGAGGCGCACGGCCTGCCCTATCTGAAGCTTGAGGAACTGCTCGCCTGAGCCGCCGTCAGGCAGTTCATCGGCATCTTGTCGGCATTTCCCCAACCGTTCCTTCACGGCGCCTTCAGCAGTGTCCTCCCGTCGCCCCGGCCCTGATTCCCCAGGTCGGGGCGGCGGCGTGTCGGCCCGGCCGGGTTCGGCTGCTTACCCTGAGATTCCCCGGGCCGGCACCGCGGCGCGGCGCCTCACCGGTGACCGCCGCTTTTCCGGACCTGACGCCCATTCACCCCGCCACCCCCGGGCGCGTCCTGTCCCGTGAGCCCATTCCTGCTCATCTTGTTCGCCTCTCCCGGACGCCCGCCGCCGCCGGGGCCGGCGGCCGAATTCCGTGACCGCGGCGGGCACCTGACCGCGCGTCAACCAGAACATTGCCAAACCGCGAAAACCTTGCGCCGCGCATCATCCGCCGGCCCGGCCGGCCCGGCCGCCTGCGCGCCGCCCACCTGCGGATCCGTGCCCTGACCCGCGCCGCGGCGGCCGCGGACATTCTCCAGCTCAGTGGAAGGTATGACACATACTTCGTCACACTTTGCCGCGCGTTCCGGTGCGGGCGGCCGATTTCGGCCGCGGCCGGACGTTCTATTTCGGTCCCGAACTACTCCGCCTGAGCTAATCCGTCTTGCTTACGCAGTTCCGGGCCGCCTAGTGTCACAACTATCGTTTTGGCATCATGACGATGAGTAGATAGGTCGACAATTGATGCCTGCACAGTGGACACTGTTCTTGGCCGGGAAAGCCAGGCACAGTCAGCAGAGCGCGGATAGTTCCGGGTTGGGCTTTGGGAGGATGACCTACAGGTGAGTGACACTGCGTACGCCGTAGGGAAGATCCGCCCGATGCTCGCTCACCCCGGTCGAGGAGGAGCAGTAACAGTGACCAGCGGTCCGTGGACTGGCGACGTCGAGATCGATGACCCCTACGGCATCGACGACGAGCTGCGTTTCGAAGACGGCTTCGATCCGGATGCGGAGATAGAGCCCGATCCCGAGTACGCCGCGACCCTCGCGCCGGACGCCGCCACCCAGCGGCGCGAGCGGGTCGGCCCGACCGGCCGGCCGATGCCGCGGTTCCCCGCGCCCCGCCCGGCCTCGGAACACGGCCCGGCCAAGATCGTCGCGATGTGCAACCAGAAGGGCGGCGTGGGCAAGACCACCTCCACGATCAACCTGGGCGCCGCGCTGGCCGAGTACGGCCGCAAGGTGCTGCTGGTGGACTTCGACCCGCAGGGCGCGCTGTCGGTCGGCCTCGGGGTCAACCCGATGGAGCTGGACCGCACGGTCTACAACCTGCTGATGGAGCGCGGCGTCCGGCTCGACGACATCCTGCTCAAGACCGTCACGCCGGGGATGGACCTGCTGCCGAGCAACATCGACCTGTCCGCCGCCGAGGTGCAGCTGGTCACCGAGGTCGCCCGCGAGTCGGCCCTGGCCCGCACGCTCAAGCCCGCGCTGAGCGAGTACGACTACATCATCATCGACTGCCAGCCGTCCCTGGGCCTGCTGACCGTCAACGCGCTGACCGCCGCGCACAGCGTCATCGTCCCGCTCGAGTGCGAGTTCTTCGCCCTGCGCGGAGTGGCGCTGCTGACCGAGACGATCGAGAAGGTGCGCGAGCGGCTGAACCCGGAGCTCGAACTCGACGGCATCCTGGCCACCATGTACGACGCGCGCACCGTGCACAGCCGCGAGGTCCTGGCCCGGGTGGTCCAGGCCTTCGGCGACCAGGTCTTCCACACCGTGATCGGGCGCACCGTGCGCTTCCCCGAGACCACCGTGGCCGGCGAGCCGATCACCTCCTACGCCTCCAGCTCGGTGGGCGCGGCGGCCTACCGGCAGCTCGCCCGGGAGGTGCTCGCCCGGTGCCCCGTCGCGTGAGGATGCCCGCCGCCGAGGAGCTGTTCCGGACCAAGCCGAGCCTGTTGCGCGCGGTGCCCGACCCGGTCGACGACGACGAGGACGGCGAACCGGCGGCCCCGGCCCGGCGCCCGGCGGCCGCCCAGGCCGCCGCGCAGTCCTCGGCCCGCACGCCGGTCCGGACCGCCGCGCGCACGGCCCGCTCGGCCCCGGTGCGCGGGGCCAGCGGCCGGGAGCGGCACGACGAGAAGATCACCGTGTACGTCTCGCCGGAGGAACTGGTCGCCCTGGAGCAGGCCCGGATCGCACTGCGGGCCGAGCACGGCCTCGCGGTGGACCGCGGCCGGATAGTCCGCGAGGCGATCGACCTGCTGCTGGCCGACTTCACCAGCCAGGGCGAGAGCTCGCTGCTGGTCCAGTCCTTGCGCGGCCAATGACCGTTTGGGCCGGTGGGCGTACTACACTCGGGCCGTGGATCAGGCGGAGGCGGCCGAGGACGTAGCGGCCGGAGCGGAGCAGTCGGCGGCCCGGGGCGCCGTCGCGCTCGTCGACGCCCCCGCCCAAGCCGACCCGGACGCCCAGACCGCCCCGGACGTCCCGGCCGGCAACCTGCTGCCCGCCGCCGACGGCCCGGTCCCGACCGGCCGCGGCGCCTCCCGGGCCAACCTGTTCGAGGTCCACCTCGAGCAGTTCGAGGGCCCGTTCGACCTGCTGCTGGGCCTGATCGCCAAGCACAAGCTGGACGTCACCATCCTGGCCCTGTCCAAGATCACCGACGAGTTCATCCTCTACATCCGGGCCATGGGCGCGAACTGGGACCTGGACCAGGCCAGCGAGTTCCTGCTGGTCGCCGCGACCCTGCTGGACCTGAAGGCGGCCCGGCTGCTGCCCTCGGCCGAGGTCGAGGACGAGGAGGACCTGGCCCTGCTCGAAGCCCGGGACCTGCTCTTCGCCCGGCTGCTGCAGTACCGCGCGTACAAGCAGGTCGCCGCCGAACTGGCCGAACGGTTCGCCAACGGCATGCTGCGCTACCCGCGCTCGGTCCAGATGGAGCCGACGTTCAAGGACCTGCTGCCCGAGGTGCTGCTGAACCTCACCCCGGAGAAGTTCGCCGCCCTGGCCGTGCGCGCCATGACCCCGCGCGTGCCGCCGACGGTCTCGATCACCCACATCCACCAGATCCAGGTCTCCATCCGCGAGCAGGCCTCGATCATCGTGGACCGCATGCGCGTGCTGCGCACCACCACCTTCCAGATCCTGATCGACGACGCCCCGGACACCCTGCACGTGGTCGCCCGCTTCCTGGCGTTGCTGGAACTCTTCCGGGACAAGGCCGTCGGCTTCGAACAGGAGGAGTCCTTCGCCGAACTGGTCGTCTACTGGACCGGTTCGGATCACGGCCCGATCAGAGTGGTGGAAGAGTTCAACGGCACACCGGCAAAGGACCAGGACGATGAGTGAGATCCCCAGCACCGGCGGCTCGGCGTTCTGGGCGGCCCGAGGCGTGCGGATAGAGCCCGAACCGGTGCTGGAACCGGAGGACGAGGTTGTCGCCCTGGAGCCTGGTCCCGAGCCCGAAGAGCCGACCGCCGCCGCCATCCCGGTCGCCCGCCCCGACGCCGACCAGCCGGACTCCGAGCCATCGGCCGAGGCCCCGGCCGAGCACGAGCCGAGCGCCTCCGCGGCCGAAGCCGAGCCCGCCCAAGAGGCCGTCTCCGAGCCCGAAGTGGCGCCCGAGCCCGAGGCCGACGCCCCGGCCGAACTCCTCGAAACAGTCGACGCCGCCGTTCCCGACCCCGAGCCCGACTCACCCGAGGCCCCCGCCGCCACCGCTTCGTCCCTGGTCCCCTTCATCCCCACCCAGGCCACCTTCGACGAGGTCGAGCCGCAGCCCGGCAAGCCGGTCGACGGCCTGGTCGCGCTCAACGAGACCCTGATAGACGCCGCCCGGGCCAAGGCCGAGCGCGAGGCGAAGGCCGCCGAACCGGCCTGGCAGCTGACCGACGACGCCCTCGCCGCCCTGCCCGACCTGCGCACCCTGCTCGAAGCCATACTGCTGGTCGTGGACGAGCCGGTGACCGAGGTCATGCTGGCCCAGATCGTCGAGCGGCCCACCGAGCAGGTCGCCGCGGCGCTGCGTGCCCTGTCCGCCGAGTACAATAATCAGGGTCGCGGTTTCGACCTGCGCGAAGTCGGCATCGGGGACGGATCTCTGGTCACCCAGACCGGATGGCGCTTCTACACCCGGGCCGAGTGCGCGCCCGTCGTGGAGCGGTACATCCGGGACGGCCAGCAGTCCAAGCTCACCCAGGCCGCTCTCGAGACCCTCGCGGTCGTGGCTTACCGGCAGCCGGTCAGCCGGTCGAAGGTGTCGGCCATCCGCGGCGTCAACTGCGACGGTGTTATGCGTACCCTGCTGGCCCGCGGGCTGGTGGAGGAGTGCGGCACCGAGTACGAGACCGGTGCGCTGCTGTACCGCACCACCGGGTACTTCCTGGAGCGGATGGGCCTGAAAGGCCTGGAAGAACTGCCGGACCTGGCTCCGTTGCTGCCGAGCGCCGCAGACATGGAGGACGAGGTCTAGCCCCTGAAGCTGGACGATGAGTGAGAAGAGGAACGATGGATCGGCGAGCAACACCGCTGCGCGACCCCAACGAGGAGGGTGTGCGGCTGCAGAAGGTTCTCGCCGCGGCCGGCGTCGGCTCCCGTCGCGCCTGCGAGGAGCTGATCGAGCTCGGCCGGGTCAGCGTGGACGGTCAGCGGGTCCGGAACCAGGGCATGCGGGTCGACCCGACCAAGGCGATCATCCACGTGGACGGGATGCGGATCGCCTCGCTGCCCAACCAGGTGCACATCGCGCTGAACAAGCCGGCCGGCGTGCTGTCCACGATGTCCGACCCGGAGGGCCGGGAGAACATCGGCGACATGGTCGAGAACCGCGGCCAGCGATTGTTCCACGTCGGCCGCCTGGACGCGGAGACCGAGGGCCTGATCCTGCTGATGAACGACGGCGAACTGGCCCACCGGCTGACCCACCCGTCCTACGGCGTGCAGAAGACCTACCTCGCCCAGGTCGAGGGCGTCATCCCCAAGGACCTCGGCCGCCGGCTCAAGGAGGGCATCCTGCTGGAGGACGGCCTGGCCCGGGTGGACAACTTCAAGATGGTCGACGCGGTCGGCCGGCACGCCCTGGTCGAGCTGACCCTGCACGAGGGCCGCAAGCACATCGTGCGCCGCCTGCTCGACGAGGCCGGCTTCCCGGTCAAGCGCCTCGTGCGCACCCAGTTCGGCCCGATCTCCCTCGGTGACCAGCGCCCGGGCAAGATCCGCAACCTGAGCATGAACGAGATCGGCGCCCTGTACAAGGCTGTTGATCTGTAGCGGTGAAGCGGTGGCTTTAAGCGTGCCGACTGCCGTCTGGGAGCTTTTTCCACTCCCGGGGCAGGCGGCGCGCTTTTATTCTCCCTGATCACAGCTACACTCATTTCTGAGTGTTCCAAGTTTGGGTGTTCCACGCTTGAGCGTCCCAGGATTGAGCGCCGAATGAGAGGTGCCGGCATGGACGGATTCATCGGCCGCGACCGTGAGCTCGCGCTGCTCAACCGGCAGCTCTCCCGCGTGGCCGACGGCGGGCGCACCGGGCGCCCAGGGCGTGCACTGCTCGTCCGCGGCCGACGCCGGGTCGGAAAATCCCGCCTCGCCGAGGAGTTCATCCGCACCGCCGGCGTGCCCTCGCTCTTCTTCACCGCCTCCGCCCAACCGTCCGCCGACCCCGACCTGCGCTTGTTCGTCGAGACCGCAGCCGCCTCCACCCTCCCCTGAATCTCCTCGCGGACAAACGGATCGTGCAGGCGGAGACGCCGCTGTCCACCCGGCCGTCCCGCGAGACCAGGTACCGCGTGGTCGATCCGCACCTGCGGTTCTGGCTCGCCTTCCTCGGCTCGAACATGTCCGTGATCGAGCGTGGCCGTGGCGACGTGGTGCTGAAGCAGATCACGACGTCGTGGGCGGGTTGGCGCGGCCGGGCGGTCGAGCCGGTGGTCCGCGAGGCCTTGGAGCGCCTGGCCCCGGACCTCCTGCCCCCGCACACGGACGTGGTCGGCTCGTACTGGACCCGGACGAACGACCCCGAGATCGACGTGGTCGGTGCCGACCGGGCGCCCGTGGCCGAGCGGATCACCGCGGTCGGCTCGATCAAGTGGCAGGAACGCCGCCCGTTCGACGACCACGACGCGGCCCGCCTGATCGTGCACCGCTCGCAGCTGCCCGGCGCGGATGAGGACACGCAGCTCATCGCGGTCGGGCGGGCCGGGGTGTCCTCGTCCGTCGCCGGACTCCTCGCCGTCACCCCGGACGACCTCCTGGCCGCCTGGCAGCAGCACCAGCCCTAAATCACATCATCCTTCTCCGCCTGCACGCCGATCTCGCCGATCGTGGTCACCCGGCCGACCATCGGCATGGCGGCAGCGAGCGTGCGCAGGTACTGGGCCACCGCCGCCACCGCCACTGCGCCCTGCCCGACCGCCGAGCCGACCCGCTTCACCGATCCGGCGCGCACGTCGCCGGCCGCGAAGACCCCCGGCACCGAGGTCTCGGCCAGGAACGGCGGGCGGCCGGCGGTCCACGGCTCGGGCAGCAGTTCGGGCCGGCGGGTCACGTCCTCGTCGGTCAGGATGAAGCCGAACTCGTCCAGGCCGAGCACGTCCTTCACCCAATCGGAGGACGGCACGGTCCCGATCATCAGGTACAGGCTGTTGGCCGCCACCGGCTCGGTCTCGCCGGTGGCCGTCTCCAGCAGCACCACCTTCTCCAGCCTGCCGTACCCGCGCACCTCGCCGACCTCCATCCCGGCCCGCACGGTGATCCTCGGGTGCTGCTCGATCCGCATGATCAGCTGCTCCGACATGGCGCCGTCGGGCAGGGAGGGCTCGCGGACCACCAGCGTGACCGACCGGGCGAACTCGGCGAACCGCAGCGCCGCCTCGCCGGCCGAGTTGCCCGACCCGGCGATCACCACGTCCTCGCCCGCCGACAACCGCGCCTCGGCGTCCGAGGTGCCGTAGTACACGCCCGCGTTGTGCAGTTCCTCCACGCCGGGCGCCGCCAGCCGCCGCCAGGTCATCCCGGTCGCGACCAGCACCGACCGGCCGAGCAGGGTACGTCCGTTGTCCAGCTGCACCTGGTGCGCGCCGACGCCCGGCACCAGCCCGGTGGCCACCTTGGCCGCGCACCACTCCACGCCCAGCCGCCGGGCCTGGGCCAGCGCCCGGTGCGCGAAGTCGGCGCCGTTCAGCCCGGCCGGGAACCCGAGGTAGTTCTCGATCCGGGTGGCCGACCCGGCCTGGCCGCCGGGACAGTCGTCCTCGATGACCACCACGTCCAGCCCCTCGCACGCCCCGTAGACCGCTGCGGCCAGGCCCGCCGGACCGCCGCCGACCACGATCAGGTCATACGTGTCCTTGACCGCCTCGTGGGTCAGCCCGAGCGCTTCGGCCAGTTCGGCGACCGACGGGTCGTACAGCGTCCGGCCGTCGTCGAGCAGCACCGTGGCCGGGACCGGGTCCGGCAGGTTCAGCTCCCGGGCCAGGGCCTGCGCCTCCGGGTCCTCGGCCAGGTCCAGCCAGGTGAACGGCACGAGGCTGCGGGCCAGGTAGTCCTTGACCGTGTACGCCGTCGGGTCGAACCGGTGGCCGAGCACCGTCACCCCGATCTGCGCGGCGGCGTGCTCGCCGAACCACTCGGCCATCAGGTCGTCCACGATCGGCAGGATCCGCTCCTCCAGCGGGTGCGCGGGCAGGACCGCGTACTTGTCCGTCTGCGCCTGGTTGATCGCCTGGATCGCGGCGTCCGCCTGGTCCATCGTGGTCAACAGGATCCGCTTCGCCGCCGGGGACGCCGACCGGACCCGCCCGAACAGGTCCACCCCGGTGCCGTCCGGCAGCCGGTGCGCACTTATCGCCAGGGCGACCACCCAGCCGGAGGACCCGACGTACGCGAGCACGTCGTCCGCCTCGCGCAGGCTCCCCGCGCCGAACACCCGGCAGCTCACGCCGAGGTGCGCGCGCAGCCCTTCGACCGTCTCATCCCGCTCTACCGGGTTGGAATCGACGACGAGCACTGTGGCCGTGTGGCTGGTGGTGGTCATGGCGGATGCCCTCCGATGTTCGTATGTCACCCGATTTCATCCGAAATCAGAACGAACATAAGCGAGCCGGAGCGCCGCCGCTTGTTGATTACGGCACTGGGCTGGCACCGGACGGGTGCCAGCCCGGCCGGTCAACTCCGCGGCAGCCGCAGCGACAACGCGACGCCGAACAGCGCGACCACCGCCGACACGACGCAGACCACGACCGTCGCGTGGGTCGAGGCGGCGAGCGTGAGCGGGTGGATCGAGGACGTGACCGGGATGCGCGCGGCCAGGTTCAGGAACAGGGTGCCGATCAGCGCCACGCCGAGCGCCTGCCCGACCTGGGTCACCGTGGACACCACGCCGCTCGCGTCGGCGGCCTCGGTCATCGGCACCCGGGCCAGGGTCAGCCCGAGCAGCGGGCTGTAGGCCAGGCCGAGGCCGACGCCGTTCAACGCCTGCAACGCCAGCCGGGCGAACCCGCCGGACGTACCGTCCCGCATGACCAGCGCCATCCCGAGCATCGAGACCGCGATCAGCGCGAACCCGAGCGGAATGATCCGCCGATGCCACGCCCGCGGCAACGTACGCCACCGCATCGACACGACGAACACAGCGACCGCCCCGGGTGCGAACGCCAGCCCGGCCTTGAGCGCGGAGTACCCGAGCGCGCCCTGCAACTGCAACGTGATCGCGAAGAACCCGCCGGTCATCAGGATGAAGACGACCAGCAGCGTGGCCACGGACAGCGAGAACCCGGGCAGCTTCATGATCCGGCTGGGCATCACCGGCGTCCCGCCGCGCCGCTCCACCACCCGCTCGACCAGCACGAACGCCACCGCGCCGACCACGCTGAGGCCGAGCAGCACCCAGCCCCAGACCGGCCAGTTCTCGTCGTGCCCGAGCACCAGCGGGAGAATGAAGGCCAGCAGAGTCGGGGTCAGCACGGCCACGCCCCACGGGTCCAGTCCGCGCCCCGGCTGGGTCTGGTCCCGGGGCAGGACCTTGAGGCTGATGAACAGGGCCGCGACCCCGATCGGGACGTTGATCAGGAAGCAGGACCGCCACGTGCTGTGGAACAGGTCGGCACTGATGAGCAGGCCTCCCGCTACCTGCCCCACCGCCGCCCCGCCGGCCACGACCGCCGTGAACATGCTGGTCGCCTTGATCCGCGACTGCCCTTCGAAGTTCCGCTGGATCAGCGAGAGCACCTGCGGCACCATCGCCGCAGCCCCGACCCCCTGCGCGAACCGGAACCCGATCAGCGCCCCCGTGGTCGGCGCCAGCCCGCAGGCGAGCGAGAAGCCGGTGAACAGGACCAGCCCGATCCGGAACATCCGGGCGTGCCCCCACAGGTCGCCCAGGCGGGCGCCGGTGACGATGAAGACCGCGTAGGCGATGGTGTAGCCGGACACGGTCAGCTGGAGGCCGGCGCCGGAAGCCTTGAGATTGGAATGGATGGTCGGGAGTGCGACATTGACGACTGCGATATCGAGCACTGCCATGAACATGGCGATCAAGACGGTGGCCAACAGCGGCCCGGTGCGCACCACCGGTACTTTGCCTGTCCCGCTGTCGGGCCTCGTCGCTACTGTAGTCATGAATCAAGGATGTCGGTGGTCTTATCCTGTTACCAGGAGCCGCGTTATCCTATTACTAAGGCTACCTGGTTGAGGGCCGAGAAGGCTGGCCAAGGGGTGGGGCGTGGGTCCAGTATGAAGGCATGACCGTCGACTCCGCCCCTGCGGCCCAGATCCGCCGAACCGAGCTGAGCACCTTCCTGCGCACTCGCCGGGAACGTCTCGACCCGACCGAACTGGGGCTTCCACCAGGTACGCGGCGTCGTACGCCTGGGTTGCGGCGCGAGGAGGTGGCGCAGCTCGCCGGGGTCGGGGTGACTTGGTACACCTGGTTGGAGCAGGGGCGGAGGATCAATGCCTCTACCCAGGTACTGGATGCCATTGCGAAGACCTTGCGGCTGGATCAGACGGAGCATGAGCATCTGTATCGGCTGGCGGACGTGCCCGGGTTGATGGTTCGGTCCGAGCCGGAGAGCAGTTTTGAGCCTGGCGCTCGGCGGATCTTGGATGAGATCAAGTCGCCGGCTTTCATTGGTAATGAGCGGTATGACGTGCTTGCTTGGAATAGTGCTTATCGGGATCTTTTTCCGTTTCGGTTCACTGGGTCGACCAGGTTGCGGAATACGTTGTGGTGTGTTTTTACGATGCCCAGTTGCTGTGGGCCGGTGATCAATGCCGATCAGGAGTTGCCGATGATGGTGGCTACGTTTCGGGCCAGCTATAGCAGGCATGTGGGGGAGCCTGCTTGGGAGGAGTTGATTGCTGAGTTGAGTGCCGCCAGTGCGAAGTTTCGGGAGATGTGGGCGGATCATAATGTGGCTGGTCATGTGACTTTGACCAAGCGGTTTCGGCATCATGCTGTCGGTGAGTTGACGTTTACGTCGGTCAGTATGCAGTTGCAGGCCACTCCTGGGAATCGGATTGTGGTGTATTTGCCGGCTGATGTGGAGACTACGGAGATGATGCGGCGGTTGGCGGAGGGGAGTGTGCCTGTGCCTGCGCGACTGCCTTGTGGTCATCCGAATCTTCCGGGGAATTCTAAGCGGGTGAGTGAGGGTAGCGTGGTGGGTCAGGTGTGGTGAGGGGGTTTAAGTCAAAGGCGGCCCGTGGCGATTTTCCGCGCTGGGTGAGGTGGTGGGTGAGTTCAAGACGCGAGAAAATCACCACGGTTTTCTGCGACGGTCGACTGCCGTAGAGCTCATCTCGAGTGGTGCGTTGGGTGCGTGGGCGACAGTCCTGTCGTGGTCGTCTTGATCGCGGGCAAGTAGGCCACCGGAGCAGGAGATGGTTGACCTGGTCTGGTGTCGTGCGATGGGCAGGGGGCCGGGTTTCAGGCGCGAGCCACCGGGGCAGGCCCGCCCGACTCAGGTGCCGATGCCGACCTACCCTCTCGTCGGAGCCGGGTTTCAGGCGCGAGCCATCGGGGCGGGCCCGCTCAACCTGGGTATCGTTGCCGGCTTGCATTCTGGCCAAGGCGAGTTTTCAGGCGCGAGCCACGGGGGCAGGCCCGCCCAACCCGGGCACCGCTGCCGACCTACCCTCTCGCCGAGGCCGGGTTTCAGGCGCGAGCCATCGGGGCGGGCCCGCTCAACCTGGGTATCGTTGCCGACCTGCGTTCC
>DASZBX010000081.1:0-68058 GCA_035943635.1 Actinocrinis sp.
CGACGGGCCGCGCACGCTGAACTGCGGCCCGCTGAAGTCGATGTAGTGCAGCTTGTCCCGGTCGACGAAGCGTCCGGTGGGCGCGTCCCGGATCTCCGCGTCGTCCTCCCAGCTGTCCCAGAGCCGGCGCACCACCTCCACATGGTCGGCCGCCTCGCCGAAGAGTTCCGCGACGAAAGCAGCCTGGGCCGGGTCGGTTAAGTCCGGGCGTTCGATCTCCGGAAGCTCGCGCCGGCCGAAGAGCGCCGCCTCCTGCCCCCGAGCGCCGATCTGCACCCGCCAGCCCGCCCGGCCGGTGCTCGCGTAGTCGAGCGTGGCCAAAGACTTGGACACGTGGAACGGTTCGGTGTGGGTCGTGGTGACCGTCGGCACGATCCCGATGTGCTCGGTCACCGGTGCGACGCGTGCCGCGATCAGGGCGGCGTCCAGCCTGCCGCGTACTTGGTCCGTCCGCTGATCGGGGCCGTCCCACCGCGTCGACTGGATGGCGAACCCGTCCTCGATGGTGACGAAATCCAACAACCCGGCCTCAGCCTGCCGGACCAGATCCGCCCAGTACGGCGCACGGAACAGGTCGACCGCGGCTGCGGCATCGGGTTCCCGCCACGCCGCCGGGTGCCAGCCGGCGCCGTCGAGAGCCACCGCGAGATGCAGCTCATTCGATCGAGAAGACATCAGCGCTCCGCCTTCCCCGTCACAGAGCTGGATCCACGCTCAGTCAGCGAAGACGAATCGGCCAGGCTCGCCAGAACGGGCGCGCCGGATCGAGGCGGGTTGCGGCGGCCGCAGCGGCTCGCCGGCCGGCCGGTCACGCGGCCAGCCGCCGATACCGGCTGCCGTGGAAGACCAGCGGCGCGACCTCGGGCCCGGAGCCCAGGGAGTGCACCCGCAGCAGCACGATCTCGTGGTCCCCGGCCCGGATCTCACGATCCACCGAGCAGTCGAGCCAGGCGCTGGCCCCGGCCAACAGCACCGCGCCGTCCGGGGTCGCGCACCAGGACAGTCCGGCGAACCGGTCGGTGCCCCGGGCGGCGAGGCTGCGGCTGGCCTGCTCCTGCTCGTGGCTGAGCACGCTCACGCCGAGCCGGGCGGACCCGCGCAGGGCCGGCCAGGTCTGCGAGCTGGTCGCCACGCAGACGGACACCAGCGGCGGGTCGAGCGAGACCGAGGTGAACGAGTTCGCGGCCATTCCGACCGGCTCGCCGTCGACCAGGGCCGCCAGCGCGGTGACGCCGGTCGGGTAGGCGCCGAAGACGCGGCGCAGCGTCGCCGGATCGAGCCCGGATCCGTCCAGCACAGAGTCGTCCAGCACTGAGTCGTCCAACACAGAGTCGTCCAGCACGGAATCACCCGGGCCGGAGGCCGCGTGGGCGCTCAAGCGGCCGCGGGTGTCGGCGGTCTCGTGCACGTCCACACTCACCGGGATTCCGCCGTCCTCGCCGGGCCCGGCACGCCGGCCCGGCGGTTCGAGGCGGCACGGCCGGGGACGACCGCACCTGCCGGCCCGGTAGCCGCCGCGTTCGCCGGCCAGGGGGTGGCGGGGCGGGACTCGGGGTTGCCCGCGGCCGCGGCGATCGGTATGGTCTCGTTCATCAGGGTCCTCACTGTCGCGCCCGGGTCGGGGCGCGGGGATGACGGGATCGGCGATGCTCGGGACGCCGGTCCGCGCGCGACGACGGGAGCGGACCTGAGGGCGGTGCACCGAGGAGAGTCGGGACTGGCTGATCAGGATTCAGATATCAGAGCGGGAGTTCCTGGTGCGGCACACCGGTTCCGGGTGACGCCGCGGGCGTAGCCTGCTCACGTGCTGAGGAATACCCCGCAACGCGCACCGCACAGACATCTGATCCAGGCGGCGCGACGAGGGCGGCGTCAGGCCGGACAGAGGGCGCTGTGGACCCGGGCGAGATCCACGTGCCGACGAGTGGTGAAGCGCATCCCGTGGAAGCGCGACACGGCCGGTACCAGGCGGTCCTTCGCCATCCGACTCACCTCGCCCCTCCCATGCCTTCGCGCTTACGGGGGCGCGGAACGCGGCCGCCCCCGTCGGGTCGTCACCTGGGGCACCCCGCCGCGTGGGAGGGTTGCCGGTCGGCCAGCCAGGGCTTCGTGCCGACACTCTTGACCTTTGCTCTGGACGCTAGTTGACCTTTCACCGACCTGTCAATCCTTGTCCGGCATGCGGCTGCGGCTCGGGACCGGCTGCGGACGAGCGACGATGCCGGGGCTTGACAGGGCCCGTCGACCGTTCCTATCGTGTCGGCAAGGTCATGAGTGTCGGCACGAAGCCCTGGCTGGCCGACCGGCAACCCTCACATCGCGGTGGGGTGCCCCAGGTGACGACCCGACGGAGCGACCGGGCGAGATTCCACGCTGCCGTAAGCGCGAGGCCCCGATGACCGGGGCGGAATGGGAGATACCGAGGTGAGCACGCTGGTCCGGCCCATCCCGACGTCCCCGCCGCGCTTCTCCGGCATCCTGGTCGCGCGCCGCCACATCGACCTTCAACGGGTCAACAGCGCCCTGTGTAGCTAGTCACACCGCACCATCCGACGCCGCCCCCGTACCCGCGATCGGCCGTTTCAGGCTTCGACGTCACAGAACAGCGCCTCGCGTACGCACCCTGATCCATCCCGTTCCCGGCCGGTTCGGGGCGGATCACGGGCACGGCCGCGTTCCCCTCAGCCACGCCCCGATCCGGTGGGAAGTCCATGCCCTTGTCGAAGTCCGTCCCTACTCAGCCTCCACTGCCGCAGCCACAGTCGGCCGATCCAACGCCACCCGACACGGTGCCGTCTGATCTCTCCCCGACTGTGGCTGCGACCTCGGTCACACCCGAGATTCCACCCGAAACACCCTCGGCGACCCGGTCCGGAACGACCGCGGCCGACCAGGAACTGCTCGCACGCAGGCTGGTTCCGCCGCCGCGGCCGGGCCGCTGGATCTCGGCCGCGCTCGCCCTGCTGCTGCTCGCGATGGTCGTCCACACCGTCCTGACCAACCCGCGGTTCGAGTGGAGTGTCGTCGGGCACTACTTCGCCTCCGCGTCGATCATCCAGGGGCTCGAACTCACCCTGTGGCTGACCGCCGCCGTGATGGCCTGCGGGTACGCGCTCGGCATCGCCCTGGCCTGCATGCGCCTGTCGACCAACCCGATCCTGCGCGGGTTCTCCTTCCTGTACGTGTGGCTGTTCCGGTCGGTGCCGCCGCTCGTGCAGCTGCTGTTCTGGTACGAGCTGGCTTCGTTCTACCCGCAGCTGTCCCTGGGCGTGCCGTTCGGGCCCTCGTTCGTCACCACGAACACCGCGCACCTGTTCTCCGGCGTGGTCGCGGCGTTCGTGGCGTTGAGCCTGGATGTGGCCGCGTTCAGTGCGGAGATCGTGCGCGGCGGGATCCTGTCGGTCGACCCCGGGCAGGCTGAGGCGGCGCAGGCACTCGGGCTCGGCCGGTGGCGGATCTTCCGGCGGGTGGTGCTGCCGCAGGCGATGCCCGCGATCGTTCCGGCCTCCGGCAACATGCTGATCGGCACCCTCAAGGCGACTTCACTGGTCAGCGTGATCGCCGTGGCCGACCTGCTGTACTCGGCCCAGCTCATCTACACCGCGAACTTCCAGGAGATCCCGCTGCTGCTGGTCGCCTCGTTCTGGTACCTGCTGCTGACCTCGGTGCTGTCCATCGGCCAGTACTTCATCGAGCGCTACTACTCCCGCGGCTCCAAGCGCCGTCCGGCCGCGCGCTCGTTCCGGCAGATCACCCGGGCCAACCTGCCGCTTTTCCCGCAGAGCTCGCGCTTCGGCAGCATCGGGGGGCTGTGATGAGCACGACGACCGCGGCCGCTCCCGCCCCGCCGACCGCGCCGGGCGCCGCACTGCTCCGGATCCGCGGGCTGCGCAAGAGTTTCGGCCAGCAGACCGTGCTGCACGGGATCGACCTGGACGTGGCGCAGGGGTCGGTGACCGTGCTGCTCGGGCCGTCCGGGTCGGGCAAGAGCACGCTGCTGCGCTGTGTCAACCACCTGGAGAAGCCGGACGCCGGATTCGTCGAGCTCGACGGTGAGATCATCGGCTACCGGCGCGGCCGCCGGCACCTGCACGAGCTGCCCGCCCGCGCGGTCACCCGGCAGCGGGCGGCCGTGGGCATGGTCTTCCAGCAGTTCCACCTCTTCCCGCACATGACCGTGCTGGAGAACCTGACCGAGGCGCCGCGCGCGCACGGGCTGGCCGACAAGGCGCAGGCCGCCGACACAGCCCGCGAGTTGCTCGCCCGGGTCGGACTGGCCGGACGGGAGAACGCCTACCCGCGGCAGCTGTCCGGCGGGCAGCAGCAGCGGGTCGCGATCGCCCGGGCGCTCGCCCTGCGGCCCCGGCTGCTGCTGTTCGACGAGCCGACCAGCGCGCTCGACCCCGAACTGGTCGGCGAGGTGCTCGGCGTGATCAAGGACCTGGCCGCCGACGGCATGACGATGATCGTGGTCACCCACGAGATCGGCTTCGCCCGCGAGGCCGCCGACCACGCGGTCTTCATGGACGGCGGCCGCATCCTCGAGTCCGGGGCGCCCGCCGACATCCTGGCCTCCCCCCGGCACGAGCGGACCAAAGCATTCCTCGACGCCGTGCTGTGACCCGCACTCCCTGACTGTTCTGCCGCGTTCACCTCCCGTCCCACCTCACCAGAAAGCAGCTTCCCCATGCCCAGTTCTCGCTCTTCCCGCTCCCCGCGAACAACCGCGCACCTTCGACGCGTCCGCCGAATCAGTCCATGGATAGCCTCGGCAGTGGCCGGTCTGCTCCTGCTCAGCGCATGCAGCTCGGCCAGTTCCAGCAGTGCGGCACCGGCGGCCGTCGCCCTGGCGACCGGCGCGTCGACCGCCTATCCGACCCAGGACGTGGTGGCCCCCATCACGGCGGACAGCACGCTCAAGGCCGAACTGGCCAGCGCGGACCCCGGCAACAACGGCACTCTGACCCTCGGTACCTCGCCCTTCCCGGGCCTGACCTCCATGCCGCACAACGGCACCTTGTCGGACGGCACGGTGATCGGCGCGGACGTCGACCTGCGCAACGCGGTCGCCAAGCTACTGGGCATCAGCTGGAACGTGCAGGACGGCACGTTCGCCACCATCATCCCCGGTGTGCAGAACGGCAAGTACCAGGTCGGGCAGGACAACTTCGGGGTCACCACGGCGCGCGAACAGGTGGTCGACTTCGCCACTTACCTGACCGACGGCCAGTCCTTCCTCGCCCCCGCCGACAGCAAGCTACCCGCCATCACCAAGGTCACCGACCTGTGCGGCCAGACCATAGGCACCACCGCGGGTTCGACCTTCCAGCAGATCCTGACCAAGGACGCCCCGCAGTGCGCCGCGGCAGGCAAGCCGGCCTACACGGTCGACTACTACTCGGACGACTCGGCGATCTGGCTCGGCCTGGCCAACGGCCGGCTCGACCTGTACTTCGGCGCCACCCTGAACCTGAAGTACGACTCGACCCACGTGGCCAACGTCAAGTTCCTCAGCCAGTTCAGCTCCACCAACGTGGGCTTCGTCACCGCCAAGGGCTCGCCGCTGGCCAAGGTGCTCAGCGACGCGGTCAACGAGCTGATCACCAGCGGCGACTACGCGAAGATCCTGGACAAGTGGGGCATCAACGGGTCCGGGGTGCAGACCTCCCAGGTCAACCCCGCGGCGAATCTCTGACCGCTGCTACGGCTGGAGGCCCTGGCCGGGCGGAAGTCGGCCAGGGCCGGGAACAGTGACCGCGGGCGGCCCCGCCCGCAGCTGATCCGGTCCCGGCCCGGCCGCCCTTCCCGGCGTCCGGGCCGATAGATCAGGCATGGTCAGTACGGCGCCGGACACGCCTCCAACACGTTCCCGACCACGTCCAGTTCCGCCCACGTGGCCGCCAGCTGGACCCGCGACGCCACGCCGAGCTTCCGGAATATCTTCCGCAGGTGGAAGGCGATCGTGTGCCGGGACAGGTACAGCTGATCGGCGGCCTGCCGGTTGGTGAACCCCTCGGCGACCAGGCGCGCGACCGCGTACTCGGTGTCCGTCAGCCCGGCCACCCCGCTCGACGGCAGGTCGCTCTCCCGCTGCTGGACGGCGGTGTTGATCCGCCTCAGCCGGCTTTTCACCCGGCAGGAGTCGCGCAGCGAGCCGATCTCGGCGTACCCGGTCCGCGCGTTCTCGAGGTTCTCCGCGGCCTTCGGCCGTTCCGGCTCCTGCCCGGACAGCAGTCTGCCGACGTCCTCGATCGCCGAGGCCTGCGCCCAGCGGTCGATGTGCAGCTGCGCCGCCCAGGCCAGTTTGTCCGCGTCGTCCTCGAAGAGTCCGACCGCGTGCACCGCGGCCGCCTCGACGGAGCGCACGGTCGGGTTCGCCGCAGCCAGCAGGTGCGCGGCCCGGACCCCTTCCTCCGCCAGGGCCCGCTCGCCGCATTTGAGCATCAGCCGGACCAGCCAGGGCGCCGCGGCCGGCTCGGAGATCAGCAGCTGCCGGGTGATCGGCCCGGGCACCAGCAACTCGGCGGCCAGCCTGGCCACCTTGTCGCGGCCCTTCTCCGCCTCCGCGATCTGCAGGATCACCCAGGCCGACTGCCCCGGCGGCAGCATCTTGCGTCCGAAGATGGCGTCTTCTTCCATGCACTGCGCGTAGTGCAGCGCGATCGAGAGGTCGCCCCGGCGCAGCGCAGTCAGCGCCATGACGAAGTTCCCCAGCGGGGTCCACGCCTTGAGCCCGATCTCCTCGGCCTTGCGCAGCCCGGTCGACGCCAGCAACGCCGCCTTCGCGAAGTCCCCGGCAGCCGCGGAGACCGTCGCCCGGACCAGCACCGTAGCCACGGCGAGCTGCTCGTCCTTCTTCGCCTCGTCCGACGCGTCGATCGTGTCGAGCACCCGCTGCGCCTGGTAGGTACGCCGGATCTGGGACAACAGCAGCGCCAGCCACAGCCCTGCGTAGTGCGTGCAGGTCTCGCCGCATTCGTCGCCGGCACCCTGGAACGCCGCCTCGGCGAACTTGATCCCGCTCTCCAGGTGGCCGACCAGCCATGAGCTACGCGAGCGCGCGAGGAAGTCAGCGGTCTCGCACGAGGTCGGCATACGTACCGGGCAGAGTGTCTCGTTCCGGATGACAACGCTTTGGCTTCCGGTACCGTTCAGCATCAAGACCCCCAGTAGTTCTTGATCTATAAAGTTTTCCCGTTGTTCCCGCCGTTATGCGTGGAGTATTCCCAGTTAAATTCAGCACTTACTTCATGGGGTTCCAGCGCCCCTCACCCCGGAAGTATAGGTATGCGCTCATTCCCCGTCAACCTCAATGAAATACCGACAAATTCTTGATATTTGCTCGGCGGCGGGTTCGGGGGTGGGCTGGTTGCGTCGCCTTGATTGTGTTGCGGCTATTGCCATCCCTCTATGCGTTCCTCGGACCACGCCGTTGTTCCTGCGGACGGGCGGGCGGTTGCTGCGGCAACGCTCACAGCCGCGCGGTGCAGGGAGCCGGGGAGGCCGCCCCAGTCGTATGCGGTCTCGGAATGCTCGGTCTGGTCCACTCCGATCATCTCGGCTTCGGCGCTCACGCGGAGGCCGATCGTCTTGTGCACCAGCTTCGCCAGCAGATAGGAGAGCACGAAAGAGTACGCCAGGACGATTCCCGCACCTTCGGCTTGCGCTCCGAGTTGGTCCAGGCCGCCGCCGTAGAACAGGCCGGGTCGCGCGCCGTCGGAGAATCCGGCCACCTCGTCCGGCGCGGCGAGCAGGCCGATCAGCAGCGTGCCGACGATGCCGCCGACCAGGTGCACGCCGACCACGTCCAGCGAGTCGTCGAAGCCGAAGCGGTGTTTGAAGTTCACCGCGTAGCAGCACACGAATCCGGCGATCAGGCCGACGAAGAGCGCCCCGATCGGGGAGACCGACGCGCAGGCCGGGGTGATCGCGACCATGCCGGCCACCGCACCCGAGGCGGCGCCGATGGTGGTGAACGTGCCGTGCTGGATCTTCTCCGCGACGAGCCAGCCGATCACGGCGGTACAGGCGGCGATCTGGGTCGTGAAGAAGACCATCGACGCCTGGCCGGAGGCGGTCAGCGCGGAACCGGCGTTGAACCCGAACCAGCCGAACCACAACAATGCCCCGCCGACCATCACGAGCGGCACGTTGTGCGGGCGCATCGGGTCTTTCCCGAACCCGATGCGCTTGCCGAGCACCAGGGCGCAGGCCAGCGCCCCGGCACCCGAGTTGATCTCCACCGCGGTGCCACCGGCGAAGTCCATCACGTGCAGCTTCGCGGTGAGGAAGCCGTTCGGGGAGAAGACCCAGTGCGCCACCGGGAAGTAGATCAGTGTCACCCATCCGGCGACATACACGGCCCAGCCGACGAACTTCGTCCGGTCGGCGATGGCGCCGGAGATCAGCGCCGGGGTGATGATGGCGAACATCAGCTGGAAGCAGGCGACGGCGATGATCGGCACACCGCTCGTCCCGTACGTCGCGGCGTGCGGGTCACCCTGGATGCCGCTGGAGACGCCGTGCATCCCCCATTGCGCGAGAGTGCCCCAGAAGCCGTTCCCATGCGGGTCGTTTGCGTTACCGAATGCTACCGACCATCCGTACAGCACCCACGCGACAGTGACTATAGCCATACAGATGAAATTCATCATCAGCATGTTCAGGACGCTCTTCGCACGAACCATGCCACCGTAGAAGAACGCCAGCCCCGGCGTCATGAGCAGCACGAGCGCGGAACTGACGAGCACCCATGCGGTGTTGCCGGTATTCACAGTTACTGTTCCTTCGACTGGCGACGGCGCGTGGCAAGGTCAGGAAGTCGACGCAATGCCCCAACACGATTTCGGCGCAGTGTTAACAGGAACAGCACGAAATGTTTCATCCACATGACGAAAGCAACGCCCAGGTTACGACTTGTCGACACAGCTCCGGAATCCACCGCAGCACAACCCACGCCGTAGGCGAAGCCTCCAACCGAGTCACATCGCCGGCCTGCTGCGCCGCCCTGGCAGATTTCGCGCGCCGTTCCAACAGAAGGTCAGCCGTCCCGAAGACCAACGCCGCCGCAACCATGATCGCCGCGCCATAACGACTGTAACTAGCGGCATTGGAGTAGTTGGACTCATGCCCGTGAACATGCGTGAGCCGGCCGAAGAAGAGCGTCGCGGCAACAGCCGTCCCCAGCGACATGCCCATCCGTTGCCCGGTCTGGACCATCGCCGCCGCAGTACCTCTACCAGCCGGGGACACATACTGCAGCGCCAGCGTCTGATTGGGCCCGATGACCAACCCGCTCCCCAGCCGGGCCACCAACAACGGAGCCAGTATCTCCAACCACAGCATGCCATGCGTGTAGTCGTGAATGATCACAGCCGTCACTGCGACCTGCCCGGGCGGATCCTGTTCGCGCCCACGCCCGCGTTCCTGGCAGTCTCCGAGCAGAACCTCGCCGCGCTCGACGGCCTCGGGCTCGGGATCGACCTGATGGCCGACATCACCGGCGCGGTCAGGGCCTACACCCGCGCGAGCACGCACGACGAGATCACCCGCGCCCAGCTGCGTACGCCGGAGGGCTGGACGTCCGACCGGGACGTGAAGGACGCGAACACCGTGCGACTGAACTGGCTGCTGAGCGCGGGCTACTATCCGACGTACGAGCGCTATGTCCGCGAGGGTTCGCCCCGGAACGAACAGCAGGCCCGGTTCGAGTTCGGTCTCGACTGCCTACTCGACGGGATCGCGGCCAGGTTGAACATCAGTAAGTAGCGTGGCGCCGGGTGCAACCGCGTACTACGACAATCCGCGCATCATGTCGTTGAACCTCTTGGTGACGCCGACTTCGTCAGGACGCTGGGTGTCGCGGCGCACCACGGCCCGCGCGACCATAGCCTCGACCTCGTCGGTCGCCAGGATCTCCATCGTCTCGGCTATGTAGTCCGCCAACGGCATGGCCCGCGGGTCGTGTGCGTTCACGTCCATCAGGTCCGTCTGCGTATACGGCGGCGCTATCTCGATCACGTCCACATTCGTGTCCTGCAACCTATAGCGCAGCGACAGCGTATAAGAGTGCAGGGCCGCTTTCGCCGCCGAATACAGGGTCGACGACGCCAGCGGCGCGTAGCCGAGCATCGATGAGACGTTGATGATGGTCGCAGACGGCTGCGCACGCAAATGAGTGATCAGCGCCGAGTTCAACCGGATCGGGCCGAGCAGGTTGGTCGACACGATCGCGGTGAGCTGTTCGTCGTCGATCGGCTCGGTCGGGTCGTCGTCGAACATGATTCCGGCGTTGTTGACCACGACGTTCAGGTCCGGATACGACTCCAGCACCCGCGGCACGACGGCGGCGATGGCGGCCGGGTCGGACACGTCCAGCTGCACGGCGTGTATCCCCGGGTTCCTCTCCATCACCTCGCCGAGCAACTCGGTGCGCCGTCCAGCGATGACCACCCGGTTGTCCCGCCGGTGCAGTTCCTCGACCAGGCTGCGTCCGATGCCGGAGCCGCCGCCGGTGATCAGGACCGTGTTGCCGCTGAGCTTCACTGGGCTTCCTTCCCCTGGAATGCTTCGTACTGCCGGCGCACGTACTGTTCGAACGTGGTCGGCGGGCGCCCGAGCAGCCAGGTCAGCACGTTCGGGTTGCCCACGAAGTCATGGCTGCTGTAGCGCGCGGTGATGGCCCGCAGGACCCTGACCTGGTGGGCGAACTCGGCCGGGTCCGCGTCGCCGGCCCAGGCCTTGAGATAGGTGTCGGCGTCGATCTCCCGCACCTCGATCTCCCGCCCCAGCACGCGCGAGATGATCTCACCGAGTTCGTGCGCGGTGTACCGGCCCGGCGCGACGAGTTCGTAGGTGGCGCCGGAGTGCTGCTCACTGTCCTGGAGCACCATGGCCGCCACGTCCGTCACGTCGCCGAGGTCGACCAGCGACTGGCGCCGCTGCAGCGACCAGGAGAGCTCGAACACGCCCTTCTGGAACACCGGGCGCAGCTTGAGCGGCAGCATGTAGTTCGACGGTTGCAGGATGGTGAACTCCAGGCCGGAGGAGAGCAGGTGCTCCTCGATGTCGCGCTTGATCTCGTGCTGGACCAGGTCCGTCGTGATCGCATGCAGCACCGAGCTGAGCACCAGGTGCTGCACGCCCTCGGCCTTGGCTGCGTCGACGATCGCGAAGCCCATGTCGCGTTCGCGCGGGTGGATCGTGGGGCCGACGTGGTAGATCTTCTGCACGCCGCTGACGGCCCGGGCCATCACGGCCGGCTCGGAGATGTCGCCGACCACCACCTCCTCGACGCCCAGGGCGCGCAGCCTTTCGGCCGAGGCCTGCGACCGGACGCAGGCGCGGACCGGCAGGTTCGCGGCCTGCAGTTTGGGGATGAGCAGGTTGCCCTGATTGCCGTTCGCGGCGGTCACCAGGATCATGGGGGTCCCTTCGGCTCGTGGTCTGGGGTCGGTCCGTCAGTGCTCTGTCGTTCTTTGCCCGGTAGGTCGGCGGTCCGCCGTCACCTGACCCGGGAGCCGCCGATCCACACGCCGCGCACGTCCCGGGTGGCCGAGATGTCCCGGGTCGGGTCGCCGCCGACCAGCAGCAGGTCGGCCCGGCGGCCGGTCGCGACGGAGCCCCGGTCGGCCAGCCCGAAGGTCTCGGCCGCCAGTACGGTGGCCCCGCGCAGCACCTCCACCGGGGTCAGGCCCGCGCGGACCATCCGTTCCATCTCCTCATGGATGGACGCGCCGTGCGGGAGCTGGGCCGGGGCCTTGAGGTTGTCGTTCGCGTCGGTGCCGACCAGGACGGTCATCCCGGCCCGCTGGAAGGTGACCACGGTCGCCTCGGCGTGGGAGTACTCCATCCGGAACGCGGGCCGGATCCGGCCGACCACGCGCATCAGCAGCTTGCCGCCGATGTTCGTGATCACGCCCTGCATCATCGTCAGGGTCGGGATGATCACGGTCGGCTTCTCGGCCAGCAGCGCCTCGAACTCGGCGTCCAGGTCGCTCGTCAGGGACGCGTGGGTGACGATGTCCACGTCCGCGCGCACGGCCGTGGCCAGCGTGTCGGCGCTGACCACGTGCGCGATGGTCATCGTGCCGGCAGCGCGGGCCGCGGCGGCGATGGCGGCGACGGTGGCCCCGTCCAGCGCCCTGGTGCCGGGGATCTTGGGGTCCTCGACCGCGATCTTGATGTAGTCGGAGCCCTCCGAGACCCGCTCGTCGACGAACCGGGCCGCGTCCTTCGGGCCGGAGACCGTGGTCGAGGCCGTGAAGCCCATGCTCTTGACGAAGACGGAGCCGGGCGCGCTGGCCAGGTAGCCGGCGCTGCGGACGGTCGGCAGCCCGGCGCGGCCCTTGAGCGTGGCGAGGTTGGCCAGGTCGTTGTTGCCCATGTCCAGCAGCGTGGTCACGCCCCACGTGGCGGACGCCTCGAGGTGCGCCACCTTGTCGACGTGCACGTGCGTGTCGATCAGCCCGGGCAGCAGCGTGCCCCCGGCGCCGTCGACCACGTTGTTCGGGTCGATGCCCTGCGTGGACGCGTCGGCGCTGATCACGCCGTCCTCGATGACCACCGTGGTCGGTTCGCCGACGCGCTGCCCGTCGAACACCCGGACATTGGTGATGGCCGTGCCGGAGCTCATCTGGTTCCTCCTCGGATCATGGGAAGCCGGGACGGCGGGCGCCGCCCCGGCGCTCGGGCTCAGGCGCTCTTCTCCCGCACGGCGCACTCCAGCGCGAAGCCGAGCTGGCCCAGCTGCAGCCCTGCTCCGGCCCGGTGGAAGTCGACGCAGTGCCCGGCCGAGGCGACCAGCCGGGCGTCGACCCGGGGCGCGCCGGTGAAGGCGGCACCGAAGTCGCGCATCTGCTGCGCGTCGGTGATCCAGAGCCGGTCGAACTCGCCCTGGCGGCACTGCACCGGCACGGTGACCCTGGCGTTGACCTCGCGGACCCGGCCGATCCAGCCGTTGTTGATGTCGATCAGCTCGGCCCGAGGGATCAGTGTGTCCGAGGGGTGGCTGGCCTCGGGCATGACCTCGTCGTAGGTCCACTCCGGGCCGAACATCACCCCGTCCTTCATCGGGCTGGGCAGGTCGATCATCAGGATGTCGGGCAGCGCGTTGAACCCGTCCCGGGCCTCGGCCGGCACCTGGAGCAGGCAGCCGGAGACGGCGATGCCCAGCAGCGGCCAGTCCGGCTGCCCGGCGGCGATCGCGGTGACCACGGCCCCGCCGATGGAGTGGCCGATCAGGAACACGCCCGAGGTACCCGCGCCCCACTTCTGCCAGAGCTCGGCGATGACGTGGTCGAGCACCTCGGCGTTCTTCAGGATGATCGAGTCCGCGGGTTCGACCGGCGTGCTGCCGCCATAGGCCGGCCGGTCGACGGCGACGATCGGGATCCCCAGCGCCTCGGCCCGGTCGAGCAGCGAATACCCGGGGATGTCGAAGTAGTCCGAGGTGTATGTACCGCCGTGCACGGCGATGACCAGGGGGACGTCCTGCGCGGCCGGCTTCTCGGCCGGGCGGCGCTTGCCGGTGACGGTGAATCCCTGCGCGGGGCCGGAGCCCGCCACGACGTGGGTGAACCCGTCGGGGTTCGAGGTGGAGGTCATGGTGATGAGTCCTGCCTTTCTCGTCATTGAGAACGTGGATATGCCTGCTGATTGCCGGCTACTGCTTAAGAACCCTGCTGGAACCCGCGGATCGCCCGTTCCAGCACGTCCTGTGCCTCCTCGCCCGGCGCGCTGTCGCCGAGCCAGGCGATGTGCTGGTCCGGCCGGACCAGGACCAGTCCGGCGCCGAAGAACTCGGCCAGCCCCAGCACCGGATCGTCCAGCACCGCCAGCGGAATGCCGGCGTGCTCGGCGTACTTCACAAACCCGGCCGCGTCCGCAGCCGCGCCGATCACGGTGAACTCCGGTCCGAGCCGGTCGAACAGGGACTCGCCGGGGGCCAGCCACTTGTGCGGCAACCGGTTCCCGCTCGCGGCCACCGGCAGGTAGTCCGACCCGTTCGTGGTCTGCTGCGCGGCGTTGCCGTCGTAGCCGAGGCCGAACACGAGCCCGTCGCTGTGGAACTCGATCCGCTTGGCCAGCTGGATCCCGTCCGCGACCGCCGGCCGGACCTGGTCGAACTCCTCGTCGGTGCCCATCAGAGCCGCCACCGCGAGCGCGGTCGGACCGGACTTGCCGTTCTCCCCGGCCGCCGCGACGAACAGTTCGGCGATCGGCCGCCGCTCGGACTCGTAGCTGTCCAGCAGCGCGTCCGGGGCCCAGCCGTGGAGCACCGCGGCCAGCTTCCAGCCCAGATTGATCGAGTCGCCGACCCCGGTGTTGTAGCCGTGGCCGCCCCACGGCGGATTCTGGTGGGCCGCGTCCCCGGCGATGAACAACCGACCGCGCCGATAGGAGCCGGCCACCAGGGTCCGCGAGTGCCACGGGTCGGTGGTGATGACCTCGATCGGGATGTCGTCCCGGCCGAGCAGAGTGCGCACAGTCTCCTCAGGTCCGGTCCGCCGCGCGGGCGTACCGCCGGCCGGGTCGTCCGGACGCGCAGTGGAGATCGCCCACCAGGTGCCGGACAGGTCCAGCCGGCCGACGATGCCGGGCGCCGCGGGGTTGAGCACCCAGTATTGGATCGCGTCACCGATCGGGATCAGATTGCCGAGTTCGTCGGACTTGAAGGTGATGCTCACGTTCGGCCGGGGCAGACTCGACCCCTGGTACGCCACGCCCATCGCGGTGCGCACGACACTGCGCGGCCCGTCTGCTCCAATCACGTAATCGGCCGTGACCAGGCGCGTTTCACCGTCGGCGGCCTCGATCGTGACCAGCACCCGGTCGTCGCGCTCGTCGATCGCGACCGCCCGCCACCCGAACATCGCGGTCGAGTGCGGGGACCGGTCCAGCGCCTCGCGCATCGCCTCCTCGACGATCGGCTGGGCCACCTGCTGGCCCGGCTCCGCGGACAGGTCGTGGCCGGCCAGGGTCAGGCCGAGTGTGCCGGTCAGCCGGGTCACCTCCCGGCCGGTCACGGTCGTGCAGAACACGATGTCCTTGGACCAGTCGATCCCGATCGGCGCCCGCCGTCGCAGCTCGTCGGCGAAGGACCAGCGCCGGAACAGCTCCATCGTCCGGGCCGAGGTGGTCTTGGCCCGCGGCCGCAGGAAGGAGACCTGCTCGCGCGGCTCAACCAGCACCGACGCCACGCCGTGGTGGGCCAGCTCCATCGCCGCGGCCAGCCCGACCGGGCCGCCGCCGACGACCAGCACGCTGGTGCCGATCTCCTCGGTCATGCGGCTCCGATCAGGGCCGGCGACTCGGCGCGGCGCTCGCGCAGGTAGTCCTCCACCGTGCGCGGGGACCGACTGAGCACCCGCTCGACGTCGCCGGTGACGAACTCGGACTTCGCGTCCCGGAACAACTGGTACATCTCCTCGAACTGCTGCGCCTCCCACGGCGCCATGCCGCGGCCGAGCAGCGCACGCACCACGTGCGGACCACCGTTGCCAGTCGCGCCCAGCAGGAGCACGGTCATACTGCGAACTCCGTCACCATGGCAGCGGCGGGGATGTCGTTCATGGGGCTCCTTCAGTCCAGGACCAGACCAGTCGGCCACCGACGGGCCCGCGGCCGCCACGCACCGGTCGGCGACCTCGAGAGGTCCGAGCAGTAGCGCTAGGATATATTCTTGCAACATGAACGATCGCATAGGCCGCGATCGAACACAACATTCCTCGGGCATCTTTGCGAAGAGTCCCTCCGAACAGCACCTGAGGTGGTTGTGTATCCCCGACCGCCACGCGCCCCGCACCCACCGGACGCGACCCTTGTGCCGGGCCACACCATATGCAATCCTCAAATAATATATTGTAGCGATTACTCGACCGGTGAGCTCAGCCTCGCTCAAACTGGACCACCTCAGCCATCCCCTGCCCCACTTCACCCAGGAGCCCGTCCATGAACGCGACCGCCAGACTGTCCCCGACCGACCGCAGGCGCGTCCGATGAGGCTCGCGAACGTCGCCGGCCGCCTGGTCACGCAGGAGAACGGCCGCCTGGTCGACGTGGCGACCGCGAGCGCGGGCCGCTTCGGCCCCGACCCGCAGTCCGTCTACGCCCGCTGGGCCGAGTTCACCGACTGGGCCCGCCAACGCCCCGCGCCCGGTCCGATCCTGCACACCCCGGTCGCCTGCGGCCCGCCGGTCCCGAGGCCGCCGCAGTCCATTGGCATCGGCGTGAACTACGCCGACCACGCAGGCGAGGCCGGTTTCGACCTGCCCGAACGCCCGGTCGTCTTCCCCAAGTTCAGCTCCTGCATCGCCGGGGACAGCGATGTGCTGACGCTGCCGTCCGCGGCGATCGACTGGGAGGTCGAGCTCGTCGTCGTGATCGGCCGAACCGCGGTGGACGTGCCCGAAGCAGACGCGTGGCACTACGTCGCAGGCCTGACCATCGGCCAGGACATCAGCGACCGCGCCCTCCAGTTCGCCGATGCCCCACCCGCGCAGTTCGGCATGGGCAAGTCCCTACGCGGCTTCGGCCCGATCGGCCCCTGGCTGGTGACCACCGACGAACTGTCCGACCCGGACGACCTGGAAATCTCCTGCCTGCTCAACGGCGAGGTCGTCCAGCACTCGCGCACCAAGCACCTGATCTTCGACGTCTCCGCGCTGGTGTCCTACCTCTCCAACCACCTGCGCTTGGAGCCGGGAGACGTCTTGTTCACCGGCACCCCGGCCGGCGTCGGCTTCAGCCGCACCCCGGCGGTCTACCTGAAACCGGGCGACCAACTGGTCAGCCGGATCGAAGGCCTCGGCGAACTGGTCACCCGCATCGGCGGCACCGCCAAGACCGGGAACGAAGCATGACCACAGACGATCCCGCCTGCGTCCCCTGCCAGTCCGAGAACGAGCAAGACGCCGCCGTGGTGTTCCGCGACGACCTGTGGGCGTGCGAAGTCGTCCCCGGCTACGACGTCCCGGGCTGGCTCGTCTTGCGGGTCCGCCGACACGCCCTGAACATCGGCGGCCTTTCCGACCCCGAACTAGCCACCTACGCTCGCCGCCTGCGCGACGTCGTGGGCGCTGTAGCCGAGGTGACCGGCGCCCCGGCCACCTACATGCTGGTTTTCGGCGAGGCCAACCCGCACTTCCACTCCCTGATCGCCCCGCGCGGCCACGACGTCCCCCCGGAAGCCCGACTGGGCCGCATCCTGGACCAACGAGAGCACAAGATCGACCGCAAGGCGTCGCTGGCGCTGGTCCCGCAGGTAGCAGAGGCCTACGCTCGCCGCGCCGCACAGACGGAGCCGATGCTGAAACTGGAACTCGGCGCCTGACGGCAATCGCACAAGTGCAAGACGCCAGCACCCGGCCGGCGAACGTAGCCCGCCTCCTCAATAGCACCGCACCACACCACACCGCGCCGGCCACCCACACCCGCACCCGCACGCCGCCAACACATGCCTCCCCTCCCCCACCGATCGCGCGCTTTTCCAGGGCCCACGCGGCCCCCGCCGCACAACTCTCCCGTCGGTTTCGGATCCTCGGTGGCCCTGGCGGAGCTTAGAAGGGCGTATCGGGCAGGTCCTGTCAACTCCCGAACCCGGCCCACAACCCCGCCGCAACCAGACCACCCACGTAACCCACAACGCCAGCCGAACCCGGCCTACGGGCCATTGGATCCTTGGGGGTTCCGGGCCCGCCGGAGGCACAGCAGTAACCACACGCCAACACGGCGACGCACCCCCCTCCAACCTCCCCAAGCCCCCAGCCTCACTCCCCAGCAGGCAACATGGCCATCCACTCAAGGCAAGCCAACTCGTGCTCCGCCAAATGCTCATTCACCGCAAGCTTCAAATCCGCAGGAGACCCAGACCGAGCAGCATCGAGCAACAACCGATGCGCGATCTCCCGCCTCCTGCGCTCCCCAGAATCAACCTGATACGTCTCGAAAACCACCCGCGTATACCGATCACACGCATGCCACAACTGCTCCAACAACCGCAGATCCCACTCAGTCAGCGCAGGCCGCAGCAACGCAAGATGAAACTGCTTGTGAATCTCCCACAACTCATCCGAATCAGTGTCCGCATGCGTGTATTCCCGCAGCAACTGCTCGGCCTCATCAAGATCGGCACTGGTCAGCCCCAGACAAGCCCGAGCCGCCAAGTCACACTCGATCAACTTCCGCAGCCGATAGATCGACCGCAGCTCATCACGATCAAGCGGGTTCACGATGGCACTACGCCCCGGCCGCAGCGTGATCAGCCCCTGCGTCTCCAGCCGCCGCAACGCCTCCCGCACGGGAATGTGACTGACGCCGAGCTGGCTGCTGATATCCGCGATCGAAAAGCTCGACCCAGCCTTCAGCGTGCCGTTCAACACCCCCCGCCGAATCTCGGCCGTCACCCGGTCCACAGCCGAGTTCGGACCCACAACCGAGCGCAGCCCGGACCGAGCGCCCGAGGGATCTCCCACCGAAGTTTCAGTTGCCACGAAATATAGAGTAGCGCATCGCCCACTTGACGGCAGTCGCCCCTGCCCCGCCTCCTGACAAGACCGCGCACAACCCGCTCCGCGTGCACAGATCTTCTCGGGCGCCTACCCCCAGCCCCCGCCCCCAGAGTCCAGCGCTCCAACGACATCGGCATCTTTCGTATATTCCAAGTATCCATTCCACCCGCTTTCCGCTCACCCCGGATCCCGCTCTCTCATCTGCCTGTACACACTATTTGCACAGGTAAACCCCATGCCCGACACCCCAACCAAGCTTCAAATTAGCTTCCAGCTCCGAGGAACTATCATATATTTTAAGTTCGCCGGTCAAGCCCTCCCAAAGAGCCCCTCAAAGCAAGGACTACCCTGGTTGACTGATGCTCATGGAAGACGCCTATCTGACGATCGGTGAGGCCGCCGCCCGGTTCAGACTGGCGGCCTCGACTCTGCGCTACTGGGAACAGCGCGGCATCCTGCTACCAGCCGAAATTAGTACTTCACGACGGTTGTACGGACCGCAGGAGATGCATCGAATCGCACAGATTCAGATCTGGCAAGACATCGGGCTGACGAGCCTGAACGAGATCGCCGGGCTGCTGGCTGGACTCACCGACGGATACTGGCGTAACGCCGTACAGGGCCGGATCGAGGAAATCGACGAGCAGATCGAGCGGCTCACCACAGCAAAAACCTATCTCGGTCACTACCTGGCCTGCCCGCAGGATCGTCCCGCGAAGGACTGCCCGCTACTACGCCGCGAGGTCGAAGAATACATCGACCGACAAACAAGCCGTACACATAGCCCCCACGACGCCTGCGAACACTGACACAATGCCCCCTTCCGGGCTCCGCCCAGCGTCACGTCAAGGACGTCCCACAGCCGCTACCACTGACCGTTCCGCCCCGCTCCCGACCAAAATTCGAAAAATATTTCCGACCTGCCTGTAGCTTTTCACCCCCTCCGCGCGTGGATAAGAGTAACCGGTCGTTCACAGGGTGCCAGCAGACACCCCCGCCCGGCCTCCGACCAGAAAGGCGCGATGTGTCCAGTTCACAAACCCGGGCCACTGCTGAACCCGCCGACCACCATGCCCAACGTCACCTTGTGGTACAGGACGAGTCCGACTCCGGATGGCCCTGTTCCGTCAACGGTTCCCTCCACAACTCCCGCAGCCGCTCCTCCCGCGGCCAAGAAACTCCGCGAGGCCAGCCACCCAACCTACGCACCCACGCGAACGCGCACGCGCACGCGCACGCGCACGCCCAACACAATGGCCAAACCGGCCCCAAGTCCACCTCACAACGCCCCGGCACGCACCGCGAAGGCGACCGCGTGGGTGCGATTGCGCAGCTTGAGCCGGGTCAGCACGCCATGGATGATGTTCTTGACCGTACGCTCGGAATAGTTCAACCGCTGCGCTATCTCGCCGGTACTCAACCCGTCGGCCAGCAGCCCGAGCACGTCCACCTCACGGGTCTCAAGCCCGGACGGGGTCAGCCCATTGGGTTCCAGGACGTCCTGGCGCACGGCGCGCAGCTGAGCGACAAGCCAGCCGAGCGCAATGCCCGGCATCTCCAGCCGGCCTTCATGCACGCCCACAATCGCCCGCACGATCCGATCGAAATCCGCCTCGCGACGCGGGATGACGCTGACCAGGCCGCTGGTGATCGCACGCAACAGGTGCCGTTCACGCACGCCGTCGCCGACCAACACGAACCGCGCCTCCCGGCCGGCCGAGCCGTCGGCGACCCGTTCCATCAGATCAAGGGTGTCGTCGGTGATCCGGTCGACCAGGATGAGCACAACCTCTGCCTCGGCCACCCGGTCATTGCCCAGGACACACACCTCGAACCGAGTACGCAGATGGGCGACGGCACCCTGGCCGGTCAGTGGATCACCGGCCAGGACCGCGACCGAGACTGGGCGTACCACCACACCATCCCGCAACGGCACTCGGCCACGCAGAGAGTTGCGCGACTGAGCCTCTGGCGCAGACTCAGAGTTCGACCTCAGCGGCTGGGACCGGTTCTTGGCCTGAACCTGAACCTGATTCAGCGCCTGAACAAGACTCCGGGACTGAACCAGACCTTGGACCGAAGCCGAACTCTGATCCTCACCGTAGCGCTGGCTTTGGGCCGGCTTCGAGCTCCGAACCTGGCTCCGAGCCGGAGCCGAGTTCCGCACCTGACTTTGGGCCGGATCCAAATTCCGCACCTGGCTTCGAGTCGGGCTCGAGCTCTGTCCCCGGCTCCGGCTCGAACTCGAGTTCTGGTTCAGATCGCGATCCGGGATCGGATCCAGATTCAGGGTCGGATCCGGATCCGGAGTCTGATCCAGATTCAGGGTCGGATCCGAATTCGGGATCGCATCCGACGCAACGGGCGCCGGGACGGCGGCGGGCTCGGACTGGGCGGGAGTCGGTCGGCGGGTGGTGGAGTACGTGTCGAGCACGGCGATCCGCTCCTTGCGCGGCCCGCGCTGGCTGGTTCGGTCGGCGGAGCACCCCCGGCCGCGGGCCGCGGCGAGCCGGGAACTACCTCAGCCATCCTGGGACGCCACAACCGCACGAGACATCAGCGAGGATGCGTAGGCTTTGCCGCCCTGGAGCATATGCGCAGGTGGAGAGCCCACCGCAGACTCAAGACACGGTCAAGGCTCTACCAAGGTACGTCGAAGGTCCAGCCCTGGCCGGTCGGCGCAGCCCACCCGAACGTCGCGGGCGCAGACTATGCAGGCAGCACGGACTACAGAACTGCTCGGGTTATGCGGCTTACTCGGAATACACAATCCACCCGTCCCACGCAGACCGCGCCGCGCGCTTGGCAACGGCCTGGACCACCTCAGTCCGAGAGCCAGGCCAAAACTTGCCCAGAAAGCTCAACGCCCAGGCTCGGATCGCACAGCCTGTCGACCCTACGTAGGCCGCCCAGACTGCGCGCTGCGCTCGGCAACGGCCCGGACCACCTCGATCCGAGACCCAAGCTGGAGCTTGCCCAGGATGTTCGACACATGGGTCTGCACCGTATGCCGGGACAACAACAACTGCGCCGCAATATCAGGATTCGACCACCCCTGGCCGACCAACTGCGCGATGTTCGCCTCGCTCGCGGTAAGCGCGCCCCAGCCGGTCGACTCCCGCCGGTGGGCGCTGCGCGGTCCGCGGCGAACCCCGTGCGCTCGCAACCGTGCATCGGCACGCCGTATATCCCTGACCGCACCCATCTGCGCGTACAGCTCGACTGCCGCGGTCAGCGCCGCCCGCGCCCGCACCGGGTCGGCGGCACGGCCTGCGCTACCGGCCGCCAACCGGGCCGCGGCGTCCTCGGAGGCGGCGGCCGAGTCGAACAGC
Source organism: Actinocrinis sp. (assembly GCA_035943635.1). Classification (GTDB taxonomy): domain Bacteria; phylum Actinomycetota; class Actinomycetes; order Streptomycetales; family Catenulisporaceae; genus DASZBX01. The sequence continues at coordinate 21,842 of DASZBX010000081.1, forward strand.
CACGAGGACGCGGCAGCGTTCTCGGCGACGGCGAGCAGTTCCTCGGGATCATCGTCGACCTGGGCGCGGCACCACCGGGCGATGGTGACCCGGCGCGACCCGGCGCCCTCACCCGCCTTGTCCTGCAGCAGCCGCGCGACGGTCTCGGCCAGTTCGCGATCCCCGGCCGTCAGCGCCATCCGGACCATCGCGGGCGCCTGCTCGTCGCGCAGGAACAGTTCGTTGTACTGCCCGTCGAGCAGGGAGGCCAGGATCTCCAGGGCCCGGACCGGGTCCCCGTCCGCCTCGGCCACCGCGGCCCGGGCCGCATTGACCGGTCCGGCCGAGCGGTCGGCGCCCGGCATTCCGGCCACCACTGCCCGTTCGACCTCGGCCAAAGCCAGAGCGGCGCGTTCCCGCTCGCCGCGGTGCACGTGGAGTTGCACCCTGAGACTGTTCGCACGCAGCTGTTCCGGCAGCGGCAGGCTCTCCGGGTCGATCCCGTCCAGGTGGACCAACGCCTCATCCCACGCTCCGCGCAGCTGCGCGATCAAGGCGGCGCGGAGCAATACCATCCCAGTGCGCACGGTGCCGAGACGTTCGCCGAGCAGCAGCAGCCGGTCCAACAGGGTACGGAATCCGTCCGGGTCGCCACTCTCATACAGCCAGATCATCCGGTTCGCGGTCACCACGATCCGCAAGTCGGCCGATTCGGAGTCGTCGCCGAGCGCGGCGAGCGCAGCACCGGTGTGTTCGATCGCCTGCTCCAGCGGCGCGGAGATAGAAGCCGCGTGGTGCGCCATCGCGGTGGTCAGCGGGTCCCCGGCGGCGTGCGCCTGCGCGATGGCGTCGGCCGCGACGCTGCGGGCCGTGCCCGTCTCCCCGGTCTGCGAACACGCCAGGGACGACAGGGCGAGCAGTCGCGCCCGCCAGGCGAGCGGGAGTTCATCATCGGACAGCGCTTCCCGCGCCATCTCGATCACCTGTTGCCAGCGGCCGGTCCGCAGCACCGCGCGGACCGCGAGTTCGGTCATCCGGGCGGCGAGTTCGACGTCGCCGCGGCGGCGGGCCACCCGGGTCGCGACGTCGATGGCCTCCTCGTCCCGTCCGGCCAGGTACAGCGCCCGGGCCAGGTGGGTCGCGAGGGTCTGCCACTGCTGTGATTGCTCGTCGGTCGGGTCGATGGCCTGTTCGGCGGAATGCACGGCGCGTTGGAGCAGTTGCGCGGACACCGAGGGCATGCCGTCGAGCACGGCGCGCGGAATCCGGGCGAGCCAATCCACGGCCCAGCTGCCGAGTTCCTCGTCGGCGGCGTGCAGGTGCGTCACCACCGAGTCGGGCGCCGCGCCGCGTTCGGCCAGCACGCGCGCGATGTGGCCATGCAACAAACGCCGCATTCCGGCCGGGACCTGCCAGGCCAGCGCCTGCCGGATCAGTTCGTGGCTGAACGCCGGCCGCGCGCCGCCGCGCACCACGCCCGCGCGTTCGGCCTCGGCCAACGCCCGGCTGACGCTGTCCGGCTCGGCCACGGCGACCGCGGACAGTTGGTCCGGGTCGAACTGCGCGCCGAGCAGCGCGGCCAGGCGCAGCATGCTGACGGCTTCGTCGGACAGGAAGCCCAGGCGGCGGCCGATCGCCTCGGCCAGCGAGTCCGGAGTCGCACCGGGCGGACCGGTGAACTCCGCGGTCAGGTGGGCGGCGGGCTGTGCGGGTGGTCGTGCGGCGAGGTGGGTGGTGCCCGGCTTGGGTGAGCTCGGGTAGCCGGGCGGTGCGGCGGTGGTACTCGCGGCAGTGGCGGTATTGGCAGCGTCGGTGGCATTGGATCTGCTGCCAGTGCCAGTATTGGTGCCAGTGCCAGTGCTGGTGCCAGTGCCAGTGCCAGTAATGGTGCTGGCGCCGGTATTGATGCTGGCACCGGTGCCAGTGTTGGTGTTAATGCCAGTGCCGGTGTTGGTGCCGGTGCCGGTGTTGGTGTTGGTGTTGGTGTTGGTGTTGGTGGCGGTGGCGGTGGCGGGGATGGAGATGGTGCTGGCTGCGGTAGCCGCGATGGTCACCAGTCCGTCGCCGAGTAAGGCATCGATCAGGGTTCGGATATACAGCGGATTGCCGCCGGCGCGCGCGAGTTCGGCCCGCAGTCGGGTGCCGGGCATGGCACCCGTCAACGTGGCGGACAGTCGGGCTACGTCCTCGTCGGCGAGCGCTGGCAGGTCGAGCCGGGTGTGCGAGCGGCGGTCGAATCCGGCGCTGAGTCCCGGCCTGGCGGCTATCGCGCGCAGGCGGTCTACCGCTTCTCGGCGCGGCGCCGGGCGGGCCGTGCCGACCAGCAGCAGTGGGATCTGGCCGGTGGCTCGGGCCAGTCGGGCCCACACGCGGAGACTTGGATCGTCGGCCCATTGAAGGTCCTCGGCCACCAGCAGGACTGGGCTGTGTGCGCACATCGTGTCCACTGCCGCGAGCATTCGTTCTTGGGCGGCGAGCAGCGGGTTGGCGGCCTGTTCTGATGCGGCAGTGCCCTCGGCGGACACGGCCCCGGAATGGTCGGCGGCGACAACGCCTGTGACTACGGCTGCGCCAACGCCTGCGGCTGCGGCTGCGGCTGCGGCTGCGGCTGCGGCAACACCTGTGACTGCGTCTGCGACGCCTGCGGCTGCGGATTGGCTGAGGGAAACCCCGGGCTGGTCTTGGGCGTTCTCTTCGGCTACTCGGCCCGGTTCGGCATGCCGGGGAGATGGGATGCGGCCGCGCAGCAGTTCCGCGATTTCGGCGTGTTCCGGGTCGTCGGAACGGCTCGACACGCCCAGACAGGCAGCCATCAGGCGTAGCGGGAAGTCTGCCAGCAGTTCGTCACCAGCCGCTCTCAGCACCCGTACGCCACCTCGTGCAACCCGGGCTACCAGCGCGTCCACCAGCGCGGTCTTGCCGATTCCGGCTTCGCCGTCTATCCACAGCACGCCGCCGCGTCCGGATATCAGCGCGTCGGCCAAGGCGTGGGCGGCGTCGAGTTGCTCCTCGCGGCCGACCAAGAGCGGTCCGGAAGCATGAGGTTCTGACCTGGAAGTCACAGAATTGCGAGACATGGAACCGCCGGGGTCGGAACCGGTCCCGTCCGGCCGGACTTCTGGATCAGTCGTCGCTGCCGCCGCGCTTGCCACATCTGTCACGTCTGCTGCTCTCGCTGTCTGGCCCGGATTCCGGATCAGATTACTGTGGCGAGGGGCTGCGATCGGCCAAGTCCGTAAAGGTCGGAGGAGTTCTTCCCACTTTCAAGGCTCCAGACCGACCATTCGGTCGACCCCGCCGGTATACGGCCCAACTCAGTGCACTACACTGCGTCCCGACCCTCGCCACCTGCGCAACCCGGCAGATTGGCCCGGCAGGACGGCCGCAGAGACTGAGGTGGTGGCGGATGAGTTCGGCCGACCTCCGGAAGCCGACTTTCAGCAGCCCGGGTTGCGAATCGTCGCTGGTCGGTCGCGATGACGAGCTCAGTCTGGCCGGGCGTTCGCTGGCCGCATTGGCGGACGGGCGCGGCGGCATCCTGTGGATCGAGGGCGAGCCAGGGATCGGCAAGAGTGCCCTGGCCGCGGAGGTCGAGCGTCGGGCCACAACCATCGGCGTCGACATCCTGCGCGGCTCCGGGGATGCGTTGCTGCAACCATTCCCGCTGCGGCTGATGGCAGCCTGTCTGGGCGTCCCGGGACGCGGCGAGCAGGCGACCGGGCCGGATGCGACCGCCCTGAGCGAGATCGCGGAGTTGCTCGGCGGCAGGCAGCCCAGGGCCGACGTCGCCGATCCGGTGTTGGCCGCGGCCGAACGCATGCTGGACCTGATCGATCGCCGCTGCGCGCGCGGACCGGTGTTGTTGACCGTCGAGAACCTCCAGTGGGCCGACCACTTCAGCCTTCAGGTGTGGAACCGGTTGGCGTATGCCGTGGACCAGGTCCCGCTGCTGCTCGTGGGCGTGTTGCGGCCTGGGCCGTCCCGGCCGGCGGTCGAGCGGCTGCGGGCTACCGCGCTGGGCCTCGGCGGCGTGTTGGTACGTCCGGGGCCACTGTCGGATCGGGCCGCGGTTCAGTTTGCCGCGCAGGTCATCGGTGCGGCGCCCGGTCCTCGGCTGCGCGTGGAACTGGCCCGGGCGGCCGGGAATCCGCGCTATCTCAACGAACTGCTCCGCGCGCTGGCTGAGGCGGGGTTGATCGCGGCCCGGGATGGCGTCGCGGAGTTCGACGGCGCAGCCGGCGTCACCCCGGGATCGCTGACTGCCGCGATCGGGCGGCGGCTGGACTTTCTCGATCCGCAGACCCTGGACGCGTTGCGCACCGCGGCCCTGCTGGGCACCGAATTCGACGCAGGCCAGGCGGCGGTCGCGGCCGGACTGCCGGTCTTGCTGCTCGCGCACGCGATGGCACAGGCCAAGGCTGCGGGCATCGTCGTGGCGGGTGGGGAACGGATGGCGTTCCGGCACGAACTCGTTCAGCAGGTGTTGGTTGAGCAGTTCGCTCCACCGGCTCGTCGGGTGCAGCGGGCTCGGATCGCCCAGCTGTTGGCCCAGGGCGGTGCTGGAGTGGAGGCGGTCGCCGCGCAGTTGATGGCGGACTCGGCCGTTCCTGGTGCCTTGGCCGGACTGGACGAACCAGCTGGCCCGAGCGGACTGGTCGGGCCGGCTGGACCGCGCCGGCCGGCCGGACTGGATGACTGGGCGGTGGACTGGCTGGCCGGGCTCCCGCTCTATGCGCTCTACGCCGCGTTAGAAGTATCTGCCGAGTTGCTGACCCGGGCGGTCAGGCCGCTCGAACCGGGCACGCTGCGCTGGGACGCCCTGGCTGGCCGGTTGGCCCAGGTCCTGCTGCTGCTCGGCCAGGACGACGACTTGATCGAATTCGCCTCGGTGGCGGCCGGGCTGACGGGCGATCCGGTGTTGGCCGCGCAGCTGCGTCTGACAGTCGTGCGGGCTGCGGGCCGGAACGGTCGGCCGGGCTTCGCGGTCGACATGGCCCGGCAGGCGCTCGCGCAACCGGACCTGCCGCTGCGGCTGCGGGCCCGGCTGGAGGCCTGGCAGTCCGTGGCGCACACCGTGGCCGGTGAATCCCCAGAGGGCCGGGAAGCCGCACACCGGGCCTTGACCGAGGCGCGCACGTCGCAGGACCCGCTCGCCGTGGCCTACGCACACCACGCGACCGCCCTGTGCGCCACGACCGCCGAAGGGATCGGGCACATCGACGAGGCGCTGTCGATGCTCGGCTCCGACGCCGAGTCCACCGATATCAGGGTCCTGTTCACACACGACCGGCTGATCCGGCTCGCACAGCTGGGCCGGATACCCGAGTACGAAGCTGCGCTGCCAGCAGCGCTGATGCTCGCCGAGCGGGTCGGCACGCCGCGGGCCACCAGCCTGTTCGGCGCCGCCGCTCAGGTGGCGTTCCGCCGCGGCGACTGGGACGCGACCCGGCGGCACCTGAAAAATGTCGACCCCGCCTACCTTTCCGCACCGGGCGGATTCCACCTACACGGCTTGGGCGCCATCGAAGCCTTACACCGGGCCGACCGCACGCGGGCCACGGCACACCTGGCCGCGGTCGAAGCGGTCATCGGCCCCGGTTTGAAAACCGCGGTGCCGCGCGCGGTGTACATCTTCGAAGCCCGAGCCCTGCTCGCCGAGGCGGAAGGCGAGCCCGCGCGCGCCTTGGCCCTGCTGGCCACCTGGCTCGACACACCCCCGGGCCTGCGCCGCGACGAACGCCTGGATGAGGCCCCGACCCTGGTCAGGCTGGCCCTAGCCGAAGGCGAGCCGGACGTGGCCCGGCAAGCGCTGGAGATGATCGAGGCCGCTGCCCGCGCGGAACCCCTGATCCTGCGGTTGACGGCCGCCCGCTTCTGCCGGGCCCAGATCAAGGATGACGTCGCCGAGCTGACCGCCATCGCAGAGATCTACCAGACACAAGGCTGGCCGCTACACGCAGGCGCGGCATGGGAGGAGACCGCGGTGCGCCTGGCCCGGGTCGGCGAGGTCGTCCCAGCCCGCGGCACGCTGACTCGGGCCGTGCGCACGTACGCCGACCTGGGCGCAGAATGGGACGTGCGCAGGGCGGACGGTCGGCTGCGCGCACTCGGCGTCCGGCGCGGCCCACGCAGCGCTCATTCGCGCGAGAAAACCGGCTGGGGCGCCCTGACCGCGAGTGAGGCGCACATCGCCCGGTTGGTCGGCGCCGGGTGGTCGAATCCTGACATCGCCGCCGAGCTGAGCCTGTCCCTGCGTACCGTGCAGACCCACGTGTCGAACATCCTGGCCAAGCTGCAACTGCACTCACGCCTCGACGTGGTCCGCGCGATCGCCGGAACCGACGCTGCCGGGGCCGAGCCGCCGGTCCGGGTTTCCAGACTGGACCTGCCGATATAGCCGCGACGGCCCAGAAGGCAGGTGCCCTCGGAGCCGTCGCAGGACTCTCATCCACCTGGCCCCACTCTCTCAGATCAGTCCATTGCGGTGTCCGTGATGGCCGAGCCGAGTGTGATCGTGCCGGTCAGCGGCAGGCTGCGCGAGGAATCGCCGACCAGGATCTGGTAGCTGCCCGCCCCGGCGATTCAGTTGTTCGAGGTGGTGTTCCACGACGCGAGGTCGTGGGCGGTCACCGTGAACGTCACCTGCGCCGACGCCCCGGGATTCAACGTCACCCGCTGGAATCCCTTGAGCTGGAGCGGAGGTTCCCCTGCCGCGGCCGGATCGTCGACGTACAGCTGCGCGACGTCGGCGCCCGCCTTGCTGCCGGTGTCGGTCACCGTGGCGGTGACGGTCGCCGAGTTGTTCACCATCGGGCCCACCGAGATCTTGCTGTAGGCGAACGACGTGTACGACAGTCCGAACCCGAACGGGAACAGCGGGCTCACGTTGTTCGCGTCATACCAGCGGTACCCGATGTCCAGCCCCTCGGAGTACTGCGTCAGACCATTGACGCCCGGCCACTGCGCCGCGGTGTTCGCCGGCAGTGCGGTGAGCGAGGTCGGGAACGTCATCGGCAGCTTGCCGGACGGGTCCACGTCGCCGAACAGCAGCGCCGCGATCGCCTGGCCGTACTCCTGGCCCTGTCATCGCGCCCATCAGCTGCGCGACCCGGGTGGCCACCGGCGTGTTCGGCTCATTGAGCCACGGGCAGATGCCCGGCGCCGACTGGGCGGGCGGCGACGGGATGGTCGCGGTGACGCCGCCGACCGTGTAGACCTGGATCTGGAACGCGCTCGCGTACGCGGCCTCCCACTGCAGGACGACCTGGCAGATCGGTACCGCCGAGCCGAGGTCCACCTCGAGCCACTGCGGGTCACTGAACGCACTGGACCAGCGGGCGGCGGTGTTCCCGTCGGTGGCCACGGTCGCCGGGAACTGGGCCGACTCCACCGAGGAGGCGGTGGTCGGCTGGCCCTGGGACAACAGCGTGGACGCGGCGTGCGCGGGCGCGGCGCCTGCTCCGGGGAACGCGGCGATCAGCGCGAGCAGCACGATCCCGCCGACGGGAGCGGAGACTTTGCCGAAACGGGAAGCGACGCGGCGGTGGCCGCGGCGGCCGGCGGACCGGTTGATCGGCAATTCGGCCGCACTCGGCGGATCCGAGCGGCCGGGGAGGTGTCGCCGCGGGGGAAAAGGGAACGGGGCTGGTGTGATCAGCGTGCTCTTCGCGCTCCTGACGGCCCTGAGCAACGCCATGGCTTCCGTCTTCCAGCGCCAGGCGGCGGCCGAGGCTCCGGCCGGCCGTTCCTTCCACCTGTCCTTGTTCGCCTACCTGCTGCGCCGCAAGGTGTGGTTCGCCGGGATCGGCATGACCGTCGCGGCGGCGTTGTGCCAGGCCACGGCCCTGGCCACCGGGCCGATCGCGCTGGTGCAGCCGTTGTTCATCATCGAGTTGCCGCTCGCGCTGCTGTTCGGCGGGCTGATGATGCGCCGGCGGCTGCCGCGCCATTCGTGGTCGGCGGTGGGGGTGGTGACCTTCGGGCTGATAGTGGTGCTGGTGTGTGCGGCGCCGTCGGGGGCGGGCGACCGGGCCCCGGCCGGGCTGTGGGTGCTCGCGCTGATCGCGACCGGCGGGTTCGAGGCGGTGCTGCTGACGGCGGCGCTGCGGACCCGCGGGCAGAGCCGGGCCGCGTTGCTGGGGTTGGCCGCGGCCTGCGGGTATGCCCTGACCGCGGCGTTCATGAAGCAGGCGATGGCCGCGCTGGACCAGGGTGTGGCGGCGTTCTTCAGCACCTGGCAGTTGTACGCGACCGCGGCGGCCGGGGTCGGGTCGCTGTTCCTGTTGCAGAACGCCTTGCAGGCGGGCACGCTGGTCGCCTCGCAGCCGATGCTGACGATGGGCGACGCACTGATCAGTGTCTGCCTGGGTGTGCTGCTGTTCGGTGAGACGATCCGGCTCGGCTGGTGGCTGGTGCCGGAGGTCGCGGGTCTGGCCGTGATCGCGGTCGGGTACGTGGAACTGTCCCGTTCGCCGCTCGCGGCGGGCATAATCCAGGACGGCGAGGCGCCGGGCCAGGACGGCAGTGTGCCCGACGGCGACGGCGGCACCGGCAGCGAGAAGCCGACCGAGCTGGACGACGAGCCGTGCACCGACGGGCCGAAGGCGGGCCCGCGGATCGCCGCCTAGGCGAGCACGCAGGGATGGACCAGGTAGGCGCCGAGCCAGCCTTCCCGGTCGCCGTCCTTGGCCGCTATCGCCCGGCCCGCCAGCCGGTCCCGCTCGGCCCGCAGGTGTAGACCGAAGGTGGGGCTGTTCAGCCGGGCGTCGGCGGTGGGCAACTGCACCTGGGCGTACACGCGCAGGTCCCAGAGCTGGGAGGCGGTGGCCGGTGCGGTGACTGCGGGGCCGTCGGCTAGGCGGATCTGCACCTGACCGTCGGCGAGGATCCTGAGTTGGAGCGGGATCTCGCCGTCCGGGGTGCTGATCTGCCCGGACCACTCGCCCGGCCCGAGCACCATCGGGCTGATCTGTTCGGTGACCGGGTTGATCTGGTCCCGGGAGAAGCCGGGCACCAGGATGCCCATGAGGCCGTCCACGATCGAGTCCCGGGCCGCCTTGTTCGTCGAGTTGGCCAGCACCGCGACCGACAGGTCCCGCTCGGGGACCTCGATCATCATCGCGGCGACCCCGCCCATGCCGCCGCCGTGGCTGCGTACCACCGGTCCGGCGCCGCGCGAGACGATCCGGCCGAGGCCGTAGCCGACATGGTCGTTGATCGGCACGGCGTCGTGCATGGCCGCGAGCGTGGCCGGCGCGAGCAGGCGTGATCCGGTCCGGGCGAACAGTGCGACGTCCCCGGCGCTCGCCCACCCGGCTCCCGCCGCGGGATGGCCGCTGACGTAGGTGGGGTACTCGCGGCCGTCGGCGGAGTAGCGCCGGGCTACGGGCGCCGACCCGGTGTAGGTCGGCCCGTATCCGAAACTGGTCAGGCCCAGCGGCTCGGCGATCCGCTCGCGCAGGTAGTCGCCGAGGTCCTGGCCGGTCGCGGCCTGCACCAGCCGGCCCAGTTCCTGGTAGCCGAGGTTGGAGTACTCGAAGTCGGTACCCGGCACCCGGACGAGCGTGCGGTAGCGGTCGATGTCGATGGGCAGCGGGCCGGGGCCATAGTGGAAGTTGTAGTACGCCGGAAACCCGCCCCGGTGCTGGAGCAGTTGGCGCGCAGTCGGTGCGGTCCACTGGAAGGTGCCGGGGATCGGGGCGTCGAGACCGAGCAGGCCCTCCTCGGCGGCCAGGCAGACCGCCGTGGCGGTGAAGGCTTTGGTGACGGAGGCCAGTGCGTAGACCGTCTCCGGCGTGGCCGGCTGCCGGTCGGCGACGCTCGCCAGTCCGTAGGCCCGGTGGACCACGAGCTCGTCGCGGTCGGCCACCGCGACGGACACGGACGGACAGCCGTGCTCGGCCAACGCCTGCACACACAACTCGTCGATCTCCGCCAGCACGCGGCCGGCCTCCCGTTCGCCAAGGACCTGCCGAACCAGGCCGCTCGCCTCAGCCCGGCTCAGGGGTGGTCGGCCCGGCTCAGATCAGGCCGGCCAGCGACGCCGACCCCTGGAGCTGGGACTGCGACTGCGGCGGCTGGCTGGCGTGGATCAGGTCCGACTCGTCCGGCAGCCTACGCTCCACGTCCTGGGCGATCGACTCCAGCACCGCCTTCAGGTGCGCCTTCGTCACCCGGGCCATGCTGCGCAGGTACTCCATCTCGGCCGCCTTGGCCGCGAGCTGGTCCGGGCCGGCCGCCTGCAGCGCCTGCTGGTGCTGGCGCTCGACCTCCTCGACCTGGGCCCGCACCTGGGACAACAGGTTCCCGGCCCAGGCCCGGGCGTTGCCGACGATCGCCTGCGCCTGCTGCGAGGCGGCCGCGATCTGGGCGTCGGCGATCCGCTGCGCGTCGGTGACCACGGCGATCGCCCGGGGCGTGGCGTAGCCGACGTCGTCCACGCCGTTCGCCTTGCGCCACTTGCGCAGCCGTTCGATCTCGGCCCGCAGCTCGGCCTCGCGCTGCTGCTGGTTGGCCACGTCCCGGGCCAGGCTCAGCAGCACGGCCTGGACCTGCTCGGGCTGGTAACCGCGGCGGCCCACCCCGGTCAGGGCGAACTCGACCCCGCGGATCTGCGCGGGCGACCACGGCAGGTCCTCGGCCGGATCCTGACTCATGTGCCTGCCTCCCATGCCGCCGGGGGCCGGGTGCCGGCCGCCCACCAGTGCTCGAAATGGATCTGTTCGGGGGCGTAGCCGTACTCGGCCAGCCGGTTCAGGCTGGCGGTGGTCATGTCCGGCGAGCCGCAGAGGAACACCTCGGCGTGCCGGGCCGGGCCGGCCCGCAGCGCCTCGTCCACCGCGTTGCCGGCCGGGCCGCGCCACAGCGGGTCGTCGGACACCACCGGGGCGACCGACAGCCAGGGGTTGCGGTCCGCCAGCGCGGAGAGCGCGGGCAGGTCGTACAGGTCCGAGCCGTAGCGCACCCCGTGGATCAGCCAGACCGGCTCGTTCGAGCCGCCGCGCCGGATCACCGAGTCGACCAGGGCCTTGAGCGGGGCCAGCCCGGTCCCGCCGGCGATCAGCACCAGCGGCACGCCCGGTTTGGCCGTCTCCAGCAGCAGCCGGTCGCCCAGCGGCGGGCCGAGCCGCAACCGGTCGCCGACCCGGGCCTGGTAGGTCAGCGCGCCGGAGACCAGGCCGCCGTCCAGGGCGCGCACGTGCAGTTCGATCAGCCCGTCCTCGCGCGGCGCGTTCGCCGGGGAGTAGAACCGCCACAGCCGGGGCAGCGCGGCCGGGAACTCCACCGACAGCGACTGGCCGGGCAGGTAGCCGATCGGGGACTCCGGGCGCAGGTAGACCACCGCGACGTCCGCGGTGCGCCGCTCGTACGCGATGATGTCGGCCTCCCAGGACGCCGGGCCGGTGGCCTCGGCCGCGGCCTGGGTCATCACCTGGGCGACCAGTCCGTACGCCTCGGTCCAGTCGGCCTCGACCTGCGGGGTCCACTCGGCGCCGAGGAAGGCCTCGAGGGTCGCCAGCAGCGACCCGCCGACCGCGGGGTAATGCTCGGCGACGACCGCGAACCGCCGGTGGTCGCTGCCGAGCCCGCGCAGGAACGGCACCAGCGTGTCCAGGTCGTCGACGCTCGTGATGATCTGGGCCAGCGCCCCGACCAGCCGGTCGCGCTGCATGGCCATGGTGGCCGGGAACATCGGCCGCACTTCGGGGTGGGACAGGAACAGGTGACCGTAGAAATACGAGGGCACCTGGTCGCCGTGGCCGGCGACCCGGGCCCAGGTCTCGCGCAGTCGGGCTACGTCGACTGCCATCCCTCAGCTGCCCTCGGCCTGGGCCGGCTCGACGATCGTCTCGCGGACGGACTCCAGGATCTGGCCCACCTGCGCGACGATGTCGCCGGGGACGTCGAACTCGCCGAGGATCGCGATCAGGTGCGCCCCGACCCGGTCGTAGTCGGCGTCGGTGATGCCCAGGCCGGCGTGCGCCTCGCCGAGTTCGCGGCCGGTGTAGTCGGCCGGCCCGCCGAGCACCTGGGAGAGCAGCGCGGCCATGTGCGCCCGGAGCTTGGACAGCTCCACGCCCTCGAAGAACCGGGAGAGCTCCGGGTCGGCGGTCAGCTCCTCGTAGAGCCGGCCGACCACGGCCTTGACCGCCGGGCCGCCGCCGACCCGCTGGTAGGCGCTCGGGGTCTCTTCGACTTCTTCTATGGTAGTGGTCATCAGGCATCTACCTTTCCAGCTCGACAGTGGTTCTCGTCCCCGGACCGGACTTCGTTGTCTGACACCGGCGGGCGCCGGGGCCGTGGCGCGCGTGAATCCTATTTGGAACGCGATTGCAGCCACAAGGGCTGCAATGCCGAAATAACCCGCCCGGCCACATCCCGACTCAACGCCCCAGGTGGCGGCGGGAAATTCATTCGTCCTGCATTGGGCCGGTCACCGGCGGCGCCCCTTACCGCCGGGGCTGTTCTTTCGGTGTGATAGGGTCTTGCTCACATTATCGCTGCTCACAAGGCTTTTTGGGCCGCTCTCAGTCTTCGGGTAGGTGGCGGGGCGAGCAGGGACAGGGCGATTTCGCTGCCGGAATATCACTCCCCTGCTGGTGAGCGCAGTGGCGGCCGGGTTGCCGACAGCGGGATATTCCGAGAAGGGCCGGGCGGCCCGGGCGCGCAGCCTGTTAGTCCGCTTCCCGGTTTCGGAGGAATGACGAAGTACTCGAATTCTCTTCGGATATCTCATGGATCTGCGATCCTGGACGGAGAACGGCCGTCTGACAGGGGAGCCAGGGATCCATGGACTTGCTGAGCGCGGTCGGCTTGGGAGCCGTCGGCGGAATGGTGGTGGAGGCGGTCAATCTGTACGGCCGGATCACCGGTTGGCAGAACGCCCGGCATGCGGCGCGCGGCCGGAAAGGCGCGCAATTGCCCGCCCTGGACCGGTATATCGATGTTCCGGACGATTCGCTGGTCGCGGTGACCAGGTTGCTGATGGGCGCGGCGGCCGGGCTGCTGTTCCACTCCGAGGTGACCGGTGCCCCGGCGGTGGCGGTCGGCGCCTGCGCACCGGCGCTGTTACGGCAACTCGGCGCGTCCCGGAGCATCGGCGACATCGCGCTGGGCCAGGACGGCCCGTACCGGGCGCCGGATGAACGGCCGACCGAGGTGGCGACGGATTCGTCGGGCGCATCCGAGGGTTCATCGCTGCCCTCGACCGCGACCCCGAGCGTGGAGCCCGCCCAATGAGCCGGGCGTCGTTGGGCCGGAGGTACTGGGCCTCGCTGATCGGGGCGGCGCCCGCTTCGGCCGGGCCGGAGTCGGGGTCGGTACGGTCCGCGGCAGGTCCGGCAGCGGCTCCTGCTCCGGCGGCGGCCTCGGCGAAATACAGCCTTTGGCGACGGTATGTAGCGTCGCTTCTCGGCGTCCCACTGCACTACGCGCCGCGGAGTACACCGCCCGCAGAGGTTCCCGCCCACAGGCCGCACGCTCAGCCCACAGTGCCCACCAGACAGCCATCCCCACCCATGGCAATGTGGAAGTTGGATCCTATCCACGCGCAGCAGCCTCGCCCGGCCCCCACGTACGGGAGTGTGCCTGCTCCTGTCTCCCGGCCCCGGAGAAGCCTGTTCGCCATCGCCGCCGCCGTGGTCATCGTCGGCGGAGCGGGATTCGTCATCGCACGGCAGAACCCGTCGCCCGGACCGCCGGTCGGCGCCGAGAGCCTTCCGACTTCCGGCGGGGCGGCCACAACTGAGCCCGAGGGCGGGGCCGGGCTCGTTTTTTTGTCAGACTTGGTTCCCGTGTCCGGCGAATTTTTGTCTGAAGACACGCTCCCCAGCATCGAGGGCCGGTTCCGGCCGGACGCCATCGCTCAAGATCTCGGCTGTGTGCCGTCCGGGCAAGTCACCTACGATCTCGGCGGGCAGTACTCAGATTTCGACGGACTGCTCGGGATCGACGTCCAGGGCGGCCCGGCGATCTCCGGGCCCACCGTCAAAATCCTCGGTGACGACGAGGTACTCGCGACGTTCGCACCGACTTCGGCTACCTCAGACACGTTCTCCATCACCGTCTCCGCCGTATCGCAGCTCACCATCGAATGGTCGTACCCGATACCGAGCAGCACACAGGGCTCCGCTACTTGCACACCGGTCGGCGCTCTTGTCGTGGACGGCGCGCTCGGCTGAGAAACCAGGCATGCCCGGCAAACGCCGCCGGGTGTCGATACCTGTGGAAAATTGATGAGCCCCGCTGCTATCGAACACTCACACCGGCGCCACCGAACATTTCAGGCATGCTTCAAACAGCCTTCATACTCCCGCCCTGATCAGGCACGAACCGGCTCCGAGCCCTGAGCCGCCATCGCCCGGCCGCGCCGACCCAACAATCCTGCGCGAGAAAACACCAGGTGAAACCCACAACACCCACGCCCGCAGGAGATCGTCCCAGTCCGGCCCGACTTCCCGGCCGTGCCCGATCCGCAACGTACGCAGTCTTGACAAGGCCAACGCCCGGTGTATCAATAACAGACAGTTACAAACATTTTCCTCCGTACGACGCTCCGCTTTCCGTCACGAACGATCGTCCCGTCCGGCGCACCGGGGCACCGTCCGCCGACCGCGGGGCGACGTGTGACCCCCGAAAGGGACCGTACCTGTGACCAGAGTTCGTCTGCGAACTTCGCGCTACCCCCTGCTGATCGGCCTGTTCGCGCTGCTCGGCTCCCTCACGCTGGCCACCGGGGCCAGCGCGTCCGCGCCGGTCGCCGCCGCGGCCACCCCGGCGATCTCCACCACCATCTCGGCCAACGGCGCCAGCACCGGGCGCACCTTCGACGGTGTCGGCGCCATCTCGGGTGGCGGCGGCAACTCGCGGCTGCTGACCGACTACCCGGCCGCGCAGCAGAGCCAGATCCTGGACTACATGTTCAAGCCGGACTACGGCGCGAACCTGCAGATCCTGAAGGTCGAGATCGGCGGTGACGCGAACTCCACCGACGGCGCCGAGCCCTCGATCGAGCACACCTCGGGCAACGTGCAGTGCAACACCGGCTACGAGTTCTGGCTGATGGAGCAGGCCAAGGCCCGCAACCCCAACATCAAGCTCTACGGCCTGGCCTGGGCCGCGCCCGGCTGGATCGGCGGCGGCAACTTCTGGTCCACCGACATGATCAACTACCTCGTCTCCTGGCTGGGCTGTGCCAAGGCCGACGGACTGACGATCAACTACCTCGGCGGCTGGAACGAGCGCGACTACAACATCGCCTGGTACGAGCAGCTGCGTTCGACCCTGAACAATGACGGCTACTCCGCGGTCCAGATCGTCGGCGCCGACAGCACCTGGAGCGTCGCCGACGACATGGCCTCGAACTCGGCGTTCAACAACGCGATCCAGGTCGTCGGATCCCACTACCCCTGTCAGGGCGGTGACGGCGGCAACGCGGACACCTGTTCGACCACGTCCAACGCGCTGTCGCTGAACAAGCCCTTGTGGGCCAGCGAAAACGGGTCGCAGGACATGACCACCGGCTCCCCGGCGCTGATCCGCTCGATCATCCGCGGGTACACCGACGCCCAGCTGACCGCGTACCTGAACTGGCCGCTGCTCGCCGCGATCACGCCGAACCTGCCGTACCCGACCGACGGCATGATCACCGCGCCGCAGCCGTGGTCCGGGGAGTACAGCGTCGGTGAGTCCACCTGGGCCACCGCGCAGGTCACCCAGTTCGCCCAGCCCGGCTGGAAGTTCCTGAACAACAACTCCGGCTCCGGCTACCTCGGCGGCAGCGAGAGCAACGGCTCGTACGTGACCCTGAAGTCCACGAACAACACCGACTACTCGACCATCATCGAGACCACCACCGCGACCGCCGCGCAGACCGTCACGGAGAACGTCTCCGGCGGCCTGTCCACCGGCACCGTGCACGTGTGGTCGACCGACGTCAACTCGCCGAGTTCGGCCACCGACTTCGTGCACAGCCAGGACATCACCCCGTCCAACGGCTCGTACACGCTGACCCTGCAGCCGGGCTACATCTACTCCATCACCACCACCACCGGCCAGGGCAAGGGCACCGCGGCCTCGCCGGCCTCCTCCGCCCTGGCGCTGCCGTACAGCGACAGCTTCGACCAGGACGCGACCGGCAGCGAGGCGAAGTACCTGGCCGACATGCAGGGCGCCTACCAGGTCGAGCCCTGCTCCGCCGGCCGCTCGGGCCAGTGCGTGCAGCAGATGGCTCCGATCAAGCCGATCGAATGGCAGAGCGACTCGGACGCCTACGCCCTGCTCGGCGACACGACGTGGTCCAACTACACGGTCAGCGTCGACGTCGACATGCAGCAAGCCGGAACGGTCACGCTCCTGGGCCGCGCCAACACCCAGTCCCGGCCGCAGAGCGCGCAAGCCGCCTACCAGCTGCGGCTCAGTAACAGCGGCGCGTGGTCGATCGCGAAGAACGACACGTCCAGCAATCTCACCACCCTCATCTCGGGCACGCACGCCGGGCTGAATCTGAACTCCTGGCACACGATCACGCTCGGGTTCTCCGGCAACACGATCACCGCGACGCTCGACGGGGCCACCCTGGGCACCACCACCGACACGTCGTACACCACCGGCCAGGTCGGGCTCGGCGTGGTCGGCTACCAGACCGACCAGTTCGACAACCTGAAGATCACGGCCAATCCGGCCGGCAACCTCGGCGGCGTGATCAAGGGCCTGCAGTCCGGCAAGTGCGTCGACGTGCCGGCCTCCTCGCAGACCAACGGCGCGCTGCCCGCGCTGTGGGACTGCACCGGCGGCGCGAACCAGTTCTGGACCGCGACCCCGGCCAAGCAGCTGACGGTGTACGGCACCGCCAAGTGCCTGGACGCGGCCAACGCGGGCACCACCGACGGCACGCCGGTGGAGATCTGGGACTGCAACGGCGGCGGCAACCAGCAGTGGACGATCAACGCCAACGGCAGCATCGTCGGCGTCGCGTCCGGCAAGTGCCTGGACGCGACCGGCGCCGCCACCGCCAACGGCACCGGACTGGAGCTGTGGGACTGCAACGGCGGCAGCAACCAGGACTGGGCCCGCGGCAACATCACCTCCACGCTGGTCGGCGGGGCGTCCGGCCGCTGCATCGACGTGCCGGCCGGCAACCAGACCAACGGCACCCGCCCGGCGTTGTGGGAATGCAGCGGCGCCAGCAACCAGGAGTGGAGCTCCACGGCGACCAACCAGCTCCAGGTGTTCGGCACCAAGTGCCTGGACATCGTCGGCGGCACCGCGGACGGTGCCGCGGTCGACATCTGGGACTGCAACGGCGGCAGCAACCAGCAGTGGGACGTCCAGTCCAACGGCACGGTCATCAACCCGGCCTCGGGTAAGTGCCTGGACGCGATCAACGCCGGAACGACCGACAACACCCAGTTGGAGATCTGGGACTGCAACGGCGGCGGCAACCAGGTCTGGAACCGCGGCTCGTAGGCGGTAGCAGCTCTGGCTGGCAAGACAGTCACACTCGCCCGCCTGGGGCGCCTGCCTACGGATCACGTAGGCAGGCGCCCCCCGGGCGGGCGTTCGTCGTCCGCCGGTAGGCTGGGCAGGGCTGTACGGGTTGTTCTCGACGTGCGCCGGCCCGGGGCGTGCGGTCGAATGGTGGAGGCGGGGCGATCGGCGCTGCCGCCGGGCCGGGACCGTCCCGCGTCACCTCACCGCGCCCGGCGCGGGAGGGTCCACCGCGAAAGGGGCTGCCGTGACCGCGCGCACGCGACGTGCAGCCGGGGCCGCGTGGCGCTACGTCAAACGCGCGCCGGGCACGTTCCTGTGGCTGGCGATCCTGTTCGCGACCACGGTGATCATCAACAACTCCTCGCCGGCGTACGCGGACTGGATCCTGGAGCACCGCTCGACGAACATCCACTACCTGAGCCAGTCCCCGTGGCGGGTGCTCTTCTCCAGTGCGCTCTGGCTCGACGGCGGCGACTGGTCGGTCTACTTCGTGCTGTTCAACCTCTTCCACGTCCCGGCCGAGCGCTGGCTGGGGACCGGGCGCTGGTTCGCCGTCCTGCTCATCGCGCACGTCGGCGCGACCTACGCCAGCGAGGGCGTGCTGCTGTGGGCGATCAACCACGGCCAGGCGCCGCAGTCGGCCCGGTTCACCCTCGACTACGGGGTCAGCTACGCCCTCGCGGGCGTGGTCGCGGTGCTCGCGTACCTGTTCGTGAAGCCGTGGCGGTACGTGTACGTCGCGGCGGTCCTGTTCTTCCTCGGGCTGGCCGTGGTCGCCTCGCGCGACTTCACCGCGGTCGGGCACTTCACCGCCGCCCTGCTCGGCCTGGCCTGCTACCCGCTGACGATCGGCCGCTCGACCGAGACCGTCGGCGGCCCGGTCGACCCGGTCGCGACGGCGCGCCGGCTCGGGCGGCGGGTGCGCGGGATCCGGGGGATGCGCACCGGACGCGCGCAGCGGGCGAGCGACGAATAAGGGCCCGTCAACCGTCGTCGCGGCACAGGCAGAACGGGTGGCCGGCCGGGTCGATCAGCACTCGGACATTGTCCTGCGGCTGGTCGTCGGCGAGCGAGGCGCCCAGGGCGAGCGCCTCGGCGACCGCGGAGTCCAGGTCGCCGACCTGGAAGTCGAGATGCATCATCGCGCGCTGCCGGCCGGCGACGGGCGGCCACACCGGGGGCTGGTATCCGTCCGCCTGCTGGAAGACGATGTAGACGGATCCTCCGGGTGGGGCCAGGATGGCCGTTCCCGGCTCTTCGTGGCCGATGGTCCATCCGAGCAGTTCGGAGTAGAACCTCGCCAGTGCGCCGGGGTCGGGTGCCTCGATCGCGGTTCCCCACCACATGCCTGCCGTCCGAGAGTGCACGCGTCGTCCTTCCAGAGCCGGGCCGATGTTCGTCTGTCTGCGGCGCACTCAGCTCAGTCGCGCCGGACGAGGTGCAGCCGGGCGGTGACCACATCCGGGTCCTGATCGTCGATCCGACCGATCAGGGTCCGTACATCTGCGACGAGGGCCGGCACGTCCAGTCCGTGCGCCGCACCGGCCGCCGGGTCGGCTGCGACGTGGCCGGCGGCGCGGGCGAGCAGGGTGTGGGCGCCGACCGGGTTGCCGCGGCGCAGGTGGGTCAGGCCGACGGCGAGCTGGGCCAGGCCGCGCCACAGCTCGCGTTCGGGTTCCGGCGCGCACTTCCAGACCGCTTCGAGCACCTCGTGCGCGTGGAACGGGTGGTCGGCGTCGAGCAGGCGCTGCGCTTCGGCCAGCGCGGCGACCGGGTCCTGGGCGAGCGCGGCGGCCTGCTCGTCCGACACGGTCGGCTCGCCGGCCGCGCCGCGGGGCAGCGGGCGCCCGTAGGCGTCGCGGGGGCGGGCGTTGCGGGCCCGGCCGGCACTGTCGCGGTCTCTGTCGCTCATGGGTCCACGGTAGGCCCTGGCCGGGGCGGGGCGCGACCGGCGTCCGGGCCGCGGCGGCGCGGACCACCCGGCCGGGCGTGGAACGACGGGTGCCGCGGCGCCGGATCGCTCCGTCGCCGCGGCACCCGCCGACAACATAAACTCCCTTACGTTCGTTCTTCGGTCGATAGCCCTCCTCAGCTGGCGGTGTAGGTGTAGGTGATCCCGTTCGAGTTGCACAGGGTCGCGATCGCCTGGGAGACGCCGCACACCGCCGCCGCGGTCTCATAACCCTGGGTCACCGGCAGGCCGACGTTGGCCTTGGTGATGGTGATCGGGACCGCCAGGTAGGAGGGGACCTCGCGGCCGTTGGTCGGGTCCTTGACCGTGGTCAGGGTCTCGGTGCCGATGGTCTTGGGCACGGCCTTGCCCGACAGCACGTCGGTCGCGATCTGGATCGCGATGTCGGCCTCGCCGGCCACCGGCTTGTAGATGGTGAAGCACTGGGCGCCGCCCATGATCGCGTCCAGGCCGGTCGGCGAGGCGTCCTGGCCGCTGACCGCGATCTTGCCGGTCAGGTTGGCGCTGGCGATCTGCTGCTCCACGGCCTGGGCCATGCCGTCGTTGGCGACCATGACCGCGTTCAGCTGCGTGCCGTACTGGTTGAGCATGGTCTGGAAGGTGCTGCCCGCGGTGGTCGGGGTCCAGGCCGCGATGGCCTGGTCGGCCAGCGGCGCGCCCCACTTGGCGTTCAGGGCCGGCGCGTAGCCCGCCTTGAACTGGGTGGCGTTGTTGTCGGTGGGCGAGCCGTCCAGCTCGACCCACTTGACCGTGCTCAGCCCGGCGACCTGGGAGCACTGCTGCATCGCGGCGGCCTGGGCCTTGCCGACCGCGACGTTGTCGAAGGACACGTAGTACTGGGCGTTGCCGCCGGTGACCAGGCGGTCGTAGTCGATCACGGTCACGCCCGCGGACTTGGCCTGCTGCTCGATCTTGGCCCCGGCGGTCGGGTCGATCGCGGCGATGATCAGCACGCCGACCCCGGCGTTGATCATCTCGGTGGCCTGGGACTCCATCTCGGTGTCCGAGCCGTTGGCGTTGTCGATCGTGCAGTTGAGCTTGTACTTCAGACACTGGGTGTTGAGCTCGTCCGGGTCGGCCGAGGTCCACCGGATCGCGGAGACGGTGTCCGGGAGCAGGACACCCACCTTGGTGTTCGCCGCGGCGGGGGTTGACTTGCCGCTGGACGAGGTGCACCCGGCCAGGCCGAGCGCGACCACGGCCGCGCCGGCGGTCGCGGTGAGGACGGTCTTACGCAACATCGCGTGGTGGTCCCTTCAGACGAAGCCGGCCCGGGGAACGGCCCCTGCTGGGGCTCGGGCCGTTCCCGCCCGGCGTGTCGGATCTACTGTCAGGGGGTTAGGACGCCGCCACCGACGAATAGGTATCACGCGGATTCCTGCTTTGCAGAGTTTTGACTCAGTCCGGGTCGGCCGGCCGGGGCCGCCGGACCCGTCTGCCGCGGCGGCCGGCCGGGAAACAGGTGGAGTGCGCCCGGCCGGACATGGCGTGCTCACTGTGTGGACCACACCTACCATCCGACGGCGCTGACCTGGGACGAAGTCGACCCGGGCGGTCACCCGTTCGACTCGGCCGCAGCCCTGGACGCCGTCAGGCTGCTGGTCCCGGCTTCGGCCGTGCCGATCCGGCCGTCGTCTCCCGACTACCAGCGCATCACGCAGTGGGGGCACAACGAAGGCCCGGCGTGGACGGGTTTCTTGACGCGCGATCCGGTCCGGGCGCAGCGGCTGCCGCGTACCGGCAGGTGCGTGCCGATGCCTCAGCGGGCCGGGCGCTGAGCTTCGCCCTGCTCTCGGCCTGGCAGCGGGCCGTGCTCGGCGTGGCCGACGCGCCGTTTCGCACCGGGCCGGCGTTCGCGAAGGCGGGCAGGGAGCGCTACGGTCTCGATCCGAGCACGCCGACGGTATTCGAGGCCTGTTTGGCGCCGGGCCGGGTGCGTCTTGCGGCAGCCGGGACCGTCACCGCCGCCGGACGGGCGCCCTTGCCGATCGGCAGGCGCCGCAGCCGGTTCGCGATCGGCTTCTCGACCAGGTAGTGCAAAGCGGCCGCGACGGTGATCGCCAGGGCGAGGAACTCGAGGAACGACAGCAGCGTCCACAGCCCGCCCGGCGCGAGCCACCAGGTGAAGCGGCTGGTGAACAGGAACGTCGGCTTGTGCACCAGGTACAGGGCGAACGACCACTCGCCGAGGCGCACCATCGGCCAGGCGTTGAGCCACCAGCGGTGCTCGCGCAGGTCCACGGTCGCGCCCGACGCCACCAACACGCCGAACAGCGGCAGGACCATCAGGGCGACGAACGGCCGCTGGAACGCGTAGCCGCCCATGGTCCCGACCGTGATCAGCCAGATCTCCCCGGCCAGGCCGAGCACCGCGCCCAGCGCCAGCCACACCGGCGCCGGCATCCGCAGCCCCGCCATCATCGCGCGGGCGAGCACCATGCCGAGCAGGAACTCGCCGAAGCGGTAGGGCGGGAAGACGAAGAAGATCCACGAGTACGTCACCCCGGACATGTGCGCGGCCGAGGCGATCACGGGCGTGGCGGCCAGGACCGCGAGCGTGACGGCCGCCGTCACGGCCAGTCCCCGGCCGCGCAGCCGCTTGAGCGGGATGATCCCCAGCGGGAACATCAGGTAGAAGAACATCTCGGCCGACAGCGACCAGCTCACGCCGTTGCCGCCGTAGTACACCTTCTGATCCGGGGTCCAGGCCTGGAGTAGCAGCAGTTCGGAGATCTTGCCGCCCGTGCCGGGGAGCTGCTCCTGGCCGGCCAGCGCCGTCATCGCGACGACCGCCATCAGGGCCTGGGCCGGCCAGACCCGGGCCAGGCGCAGCCAGCGGAACCGGCGGGCCGGCTGGTCGGAGCAGGACCAGGTCAGCACGAATCCGGAGAGCAGGAAGAAGAAGCTCACGCCGAGGTAGCCGAACCCGGCCGCGGTGTTCATCCAGTCCCCCCGGATGAACCCGACGCCGACGTGGATGAGCACCACGGGCAGGGCGGCGAAGAACCGCATCCCGGTCAGGCTGCCCAGGCGCGAGCCGGTGGCCGCGGCGGTCAGGGAGCCCGGCCGCGGGCCGGCGGCGGCCGAGGTCAGGGCCGGCAGGGTGCGCTGCGCCCCGGCGATGGTCTCGGCCGGCACCGGCAGGGTCGTGTCAATCAATGCCTTACTGAGTCGATATAGAGCAGCGCCGGGCTGTACGCAAACATTGTCAGCACGCGGCCGACCGTGCCGAGGCCGAACACGATCAGGAACAGCCAGTTCGCCCGCGCGACGGTGCCGATGCGCCGAGCCGCCCGCGCGAACCGCGCGAACCGCGCCAACCGCGTGGTCGCCGGCGGCGGATCGACCGGGTCGACCGGCCGGTCGACGGGGCTGAGCAGTTCGGCCATACGATTCATCTGACATCGCGTGACTGAAGATATACTGCGCTCTTTCTGCGGGAATGCTGAAAGAACTGCTCGCCTACCGCGCAGGTCCAGCGTGGGGCGGTTCGCGTTTACAGCGAACGCTCGGGAACTTCACAGCAGATCTTAGGCAACGGCGATCAGGCGCGGGACGTGCGGCGGCGCCCTGATCACGTCTGGTGTACGCCCGATATACGTCGGGTCCCGAATCAATCTGCACTGGGCCTGCGATCAGCTCGCGATCAGGGCGCCCTCTGCCCCGGGGGCCTGGTTCGGCGTCGGTGTCGGTTCTGGTTCCGGCGGCGGTTGCTCGTATGCGGCGATGACGGTGCCGAGCAGGCCCGGGAAGCGCCCTTCGAGTTCGTCCTCGCGCAGGGTCGTCCACCGCTTGTTCCCGTCGTCGCGCTGCCGGATCAGGCCCGACTCGCGCAGCACGCGGAAGTGGTGACTCATCGTCGACGGCGCCACGTCGACCGGGAACGTGCCGCAGGCCCGCTCGCCCTGCTCGCGCAGGCAGCGCACGATCGTCATCCGGGTGTGGTCCGACAGCGCGTGCAGCACGTCGAGCAGGTCGATCTCCCCGGGTTCCGGATGGGTGATCGAGGGGCGCGGACCACGGACTCTCGCCATCTGTTCCTTCTTTCCCTGGTCCGGCGGACGGTGTCCCGACGCCATTATCGCCCACTCGCCGCGCCTGCGGCCCCGGATTCCGGGCCCGTTCCGGCAGCAGGAGGATCAGGCTTCGATGGAAGCCTCGGGCGCTACGGCGGCCGCTGCTCCGGGCGTCGTCGCGGCGGCCGGCGTGGCAGTCGACTGAGACCCAGTCGGCGCCGTGACCAGGATGTTCGCCGCCGACGCGACCACCGCGGCGATGCCGAACACATAGGGCAGGGTCGTCACCGAATACCCGGCGGCCAGCAACGAGCCGCCGACGACGGCGCCGATCGCGCTGCCGAGGTAGAGCACCGAAGCGTTCAGCGAGACCGCGATCGGCCCCTCCCCCGGCCGCAGCGCGACGAGCCGGTGCTGCTGCGGGGCCAGGCTGCTCCACCCGGTCGCGCCCCAGACCAGCAGCAGCACGACCGCGCCGGCCGTGCTGCGGCCGATCGTCGACAGCAGTACCAGGGCCGCGCCGAGGAGGAGCAGGATCAGGCTGAGCAGCAGGCGGGTGTTGCGCCACCGGTCGATGAGCGTGCCGACCGCGAAGCTGCCGACCAGGCCGCCCAGGCCCCAGATCCACAGGTAGCCGGTCAGGTTGCTCACGCCGAGGGTGCTGCTGAACAGCGGCGCGATGTAGGTGTACATGCCCAGGCTCGCGCCCGAGCAGAACACTGTGATGGCCACGATCGACAGGACCTTGCGATCGGTCAGCACGGAGATGCGAGCCCGCAGCGTCGGGATCGCGGCCTCCGGGACCTCGGGCAGGGTGGCCGCGACCGCGACCAGTGCCACGGCACCGATCCCGGACACCAGCCAGAGGGTGGAGCGCCAGCCGGTGTGGTGCGCGAGCGTCAGCCCGATCGGCACGCCGACGACCGTGCCCGCGCTCATCCCGCCAAGGATCATCGACAGCGCCCGGCCGCGCCGCTGCGCCGGGGCCAGCGCCACCGCCGTGGCCGCGGACATCGGCGAGTACAGTCCCGCGCCGAAACCGCAGACCACGCGGGAGAGCATCAGCACGCCGAGCGACGGGGCGAGGGCGCCCAGAACGTTGCCGAACGTGAAGATCAGCAGCGCGGCGAGGAGCACCGTGCGCATGGGCCGGCCGGTCACCAGGGTCGCGCAGATCGGCGCGAGCAGAGCGTAGGACAGGGTGAACACGGCGACCAGCTGCCCGGTGGCCGAGATGGACGCATGCAGGTCCCCGCTGATGACCGGGATGATCCCCGCGACGACGTAGGCGTCCAGGCCCAGTGCCACCGACCCGACCGTCAAAGGTAGGACACGCCTCATGATTCCCCGCAATCACTGTCGACTTGTCGACGCGCACCGGTCACCGACGGCCCGTTCCGGCGACTAATATTCGATGTTCGTCGTATGTCGAATAAGGGTAACGCGCATGACTGTGATACGTCCAGTGTCATCGTGGGCTGCGACGAGCGTGGCCGCCGTCGATCAGTGCTCGGCGACGGCCTTCACCAAATTAGGTGGCGTTCCCGGTCACGGCCCCGGACCCGCCCGTGACGTCGATCACGCCCGCAGGCAGTTCCCACACGAGAACCAGCGCGAACGCACACAGCAGAACGGCCAGGGCGACCCACAGGTCTCGGACCCGGCGGGAACGGTGCACGATCATCATCAGCCTCCTGAGACGAGCCGCGGGCCAGACCCGGCGCTCCTTCCAGTCATGGAAGCGCCGGCCGGGCACGGCAACCGGTGACCTGCGCATCAGGAAGCTGCGCAGGTCACCGGGTCGGTTCGGATCTGGAAGTGTGAAAGATTCGCGGCGGGCCGGCCAGGCTTGAGGCCGGGCCCGGGCCCGTTCACGCGTCGCGCAGGTGCAGCACCGTCCCTCCCGCGAGCAGCGCTCCGGCCGCCCACAGGCCGAGCACGCCGAGCCCTTCCCACGGGCCGATCGGCATGCTCGCGAGGTTCCTCGTGGCCTGAATCGCCATGCCGGCGGTCATCGGCGTGTAGCGCTCGATCCGGTTGTGCCAATGCGGATCACTGATCACCATCGCGATGATCGGCGACAGGTAGAGCAGCGCGAGCACCGTGCCGATCGCGACCGCGCTGTCCCGCACCAGCGCGCCGATTCCCAATCCGAGCAAGGCGATCAGCACAAGGTAGAGGACTGATCCGAAAGCTGCGCGCGCCATGGAACCGTCGGCCGGGGAGAGCGCCGGGTACCCGTGCGCGGCGGTGAAACCGTGGCCGGGCATGATGATCCACCCCACGACCACCGACCCGAGCACGGCGACCGCACCGGCGACCGCTGTCAGGCCACTGACCAAAATCGCCTTGGCGGCCAGCACCGACATCCGCCTCGGCGCCGCCGCGAAGGTGACCCGGATCATGCCGGTGTCGTACTCCCCGCCGATCACCAGCACGCCCAGGACGGCGACCACCGCCTGACCGAGGTAGACCCCGGTCAGGCTCACCTTGGCCGGGTCCTGTCCGCATGCGGCGTTCGCGCAGGTGACGGCCGACGCCGCGGCGGCGCCGATTCCCATGGTGAGCACGACGATCCCGGCCAGCAGCCAGTACGTGCCCGGCAGGGTGCGCAGTTTGGTCCATTCCGCGTGCAGCACCTCGCGCAGGCCGTTCCAGTCGACGCTCGAGGCCCGCTGCACGGCCAGGCTCACGCGTCCCTCCGGCGCAACCGGAGCAGCGCCAGGCCCAGGGCCAGCGCCGCGTACCCGCCCAGCACGGCCAGTCCGGCCCACGGCGCGAGCGGGAAATAGCCTTCCACCGGCGTGTAGCTCGCCGTGATCTGCGGATACTGCACCAGGGTCTGCTGTACCGCAAACGCCGCGGCCGGGGTGAGCCGGGCCAGCCACAGCCCGGTGCCCGCGGGGAACACCGAGGCGACCGTCAGGACGTAGGGCAGCACGGTCACCACGATCCCCACGGTGACCGCCGCCGCACCGCGCCGCAGCAGGGTGCCGACACCGAGGGCGAAGATCGCGACGAAAGCGAACATCAGCGCCGTCCCGACGATCAACCGCACCTCCGTAGCCGTGGAAATCGGGAGCACATACTGACCATGGTTGTACGCCAGGTGATCCGCGAGCGGCAGGCAGATCCCGGCGGCGACCAGCCCGACCACGAACGCGGCCCCCCCGACCGCGACCGCCTTGGCCGCCAACACCCGCCCGCGTCCGGGAGTGGCGGCCAGGGTCAGCCGGATCAGGCCGCGCCGGTACTCGGCCGTGATGAACAGGGCGGCCACGACGATCACCGCGATCAGCCCGGCGAACACGCCGACCAGGCTCTCCTCGGCCGGCCGGCCCGCCCCCTGACCGCCCTGCGGGGCGATGTCCCCGGTACCGGTCACGGTGAACGCACCGCCGGACTGCTGGAACCCGAGGGCGGGGCCGAGCGCCTGGCCGAACGGCCCGCCGCCGTCGGTCAGCGCGCCGCTCCAGGTACCCCCCGCGCTGTCACCCAGCAGGGTGACGTGGTCGAAGACCCCGGTCGCCAGGCTCGGCCCGCCCTGCGAACTCGAGCCGCCGAAGGACGTGGACGTGAGCACGTAGTCCGGGGACGCGGCGAACATGCCCACCTGCACGTTGGCCGCCAGCCCAGGCAGCGTCGCGGAGCCGACCCGGGTCCACTGCACCCCGTCGGCCGAGTCGTACCCGGTCACGACGTCGCCGGAGCGCATCAGCCGCAGCCACCGCGGGGTGGCCGGGGTGACGGCGCCCGGTTCGCCCGCGATGTCGTGGGTGAAGTCGTACTGCATCCGGACGCCGTTGCCGCCGGTGACCATCATCGCCGCATACGCCGACCCCTGGGCGGTGCTCTGCCGGATGATGATCCCGGCCTTGCTCCACGGCTGGGTGCCCGACGTCATCCCGGACGTGCCCGCGTTCGGATCGATCCCGCCGCCGGCCGAGTAGAGCCCGGTCAGCGACGACACCCGGACGGTGATCGCGCCGTCCCCGGCCAGCGTCCGGTGCACGAGGTAGCCGCTGTCGGTCACGGCCTCGCCGCCCGGACCCAACGGCGGAACCTGGCGGCAGGCCGCGCCGCTCTGCGCCACGCCGTCCGGGCCGTTTTGACAGCTGATCATCCCGCCGACGGCCGTGAGCACCCCGAACAGGACCGTGAGCAGGACCGCGAGCACCAGGGCGATCACCCAGCCGCGGACGGTCCGCAGCTTGGTCCATTCAGACCGGACCAGCTGCGCGAACCCGTCGTGCCCGGGCCCGGCCTGGGAGCGGTACGGCGTGACCTCGGTCGCAGTCATCGGGCCACCTCCCCGGCGGTCTCGTCGGCGCCCGATCCGGAGGCAGCGGCACGGAACTCGACCGCGTCCCGGGTCAGCTCCATGTACGCCTCCTCCAAGGTGGCCCGATGCGCCGAGATCTCGGAGAACGGCACCGCGTCCGCGCCGAGCAGCGCGACCACGCGCTCACTGGCCAACCCGGACACGGTCAGCAGGTCGGCGTCGGTGACGGTCACGGTGGCCCCGGCGTTCGCCAGCACCGTCGTCGCCCGGGTGCGATCGGTGGTGCGCACGGTGATCCGGTCCCCCGAGGCGGCCGCGATCAGGTCCGCGACCGCCGTGTCGGCGATCGCCCGGCCGCGGCCGACCACGACCAGGTGGTCCGCGGCGTCCTGCATCTCGCTCATCAGGTGGCTGGAGACCAGCACGGCCCGGCCCTGCGCGGCCAGGCCGCGCAGGAACCCGCGGATCCACACGATCCCCTCCGGGTCCATCCCGTTGAACGGCTCGTCGAGCATGAGCACCGGCGGGTCCCCGAGCATCGCCGCGGCGATGCCCAGCCGCTGGCGCATGCCCAGCGAGAACCCGCCGGCCCGGCGCCGGATCGCCGACCCCAGCCCGGCCTGCTCGACCACCTCGTCCACCCGCCGGGCCGACAGGCCCTGCGAGTGGGCCAGCCAGAGCAGGTGGTTGCGGGCCGTGCGCCCCGGCTGGACCGCGCCGGCGTCCAGCAGCGACCCGACCTGGCTGAGCGGGCGGCGCAGCCGCCGGTACGGCTGCCCGCCGATCAGCGCGGTGCCCTCGTCGGCCGCGTCCAGGCCGAGGATCACCCGCATGGCGGTCGACTTGCCGGCCCCGTTCGGGCCGACGAACCCGGTGACCTGGCCCGGCCGGACCGTGAAGGTCAGCCCGTCCAGGGCCGCCGTCGGCCCGAACCGCTTGCGCAGGCCGTTGACTTCGATGGTTGCTTCCATGGCAGGAAGGCTAGAGCCCGGCCGGGCCCGGATCGTCACGCCACAGAGCCGTCCTGCCGGTAGCTGGATCGGGGGACATCAACCGCCAGACATCCCTCGTACGAGGGACACCCGGCTCCCCCGGACCGGTGACGCCGAGCACCCCCGCCAGCGGGGACAATGGGCGTGGCACACTCGACGGCAGCCGGAGGACGGACGTGAGCGAAGCGGGCAACCGGCGCGCACGCCTGGCCCGCGCCTCCCGGCGGCTCGCGACGCAACCCCGACTGCCACTGCTCGCCGGAGTGCTCCCCGGCCTGGCAGCGCTCGCCGAAGTACTGGCCCGCACGACGACAACGCAAACCATTCCAGCGATCGCGATTCCCAGCGGCCCCACCCAGTCGCTGCGGATCGGCAGCACACCGGTCAGCTTCCAGGGCGCCCTCATCCTGTGCCTACTGGTACTGGCAGCGACCATCCCGCCGGGACTCCTGCGCCCACCGGCCGCCGCCATCACGGTCACCCTGGCGAACACGTTCGAGCTCAGCCTCTTCCACCTGGTGACCATCGCAGGCGCCGTCGTACAGGTGGTGGCGCTCTACCGATGCGGCCGCTGCGGCGCACGCTGGTCGGCCGCGGCGCCCGCACTCGGCCTACCGTTCCTGATCCTCGCGCTGGCCGAAACCAGACCGCCCGGACCGGACACCGGCACGCTGACCGTCCTGCTGGCCGCACTCGCCCCCGCGGCGGCCTGGGCCGGCCTGACCCACCGGGCCCGCGCGGAGGCACTGGCGCACAGCGCGGCCCGCGAGGTCGCCGCCAGCACCCTGCTGGAGCACACCGCCCGCGGCGAACGCGCCCGAATCGCCCGCGAACTCCACGACGTCGTCGCCCACCACATCTCGATGATCGCGGTCCAGGCCGAAACAGCCCGACTGGCCACACCCGGAATGCCCGCGGCCGGAGCGGGCCGGCTGCTGGAGATCGGCGACACCGCACGGGCCGCCCTGACCGAGATGCGCCGACTACTCGGCGTGCTGCGCGAAGACGCCCGAGCGACCGGCCCGGACGGCCGCCCACCGGACCCACCCGGCGCCGACCGGCGCCCACAGCCCAGCCTGCACCAACTCAACGACCTGCTCGACCACGCCCGCAACGCCGCCCGGACCGGAGTGAGACTGATCGTGTCCGGACCGCCGGTCCCCCTGGACCCGGGCGTCGAACTGGCCGCATACCGGATCATCCAGGAAGCCCTGACCAACGCCCGCCGACACGCACCCGGCGCCGCCGTCGACGTGGAACTGCACTACACCCCCGAGGTTCTGCGGCTACGCATCCGCGACAACGGCCCCGGCCTCAGCCCCACCCAAGCGGCGCAGGCAGCACAGCCCGGATCCGGCGGCCACGGCCTGCTCGGAATGCACGAACGCGCCGGCGCGGTCGGCGGCCGACTGCGCACCGGCCCGGCCACCGTCGGCGGCTTCGTCGTCGAAGCCACCCTGCCCGCCAACGCCGAGGTGACCCCATGAGCACCGAACCCACCGGAATCCGGGTCGTGGTGGCCGACGACCACCAGGTGGTGCGTAGCGGATATTCCGCCCTGCTCGACACCCAACCGGACTTCACGGTCGTCGGCACCGCCCGCGACGGCGCCGAAGCGGTCCGGGTCTGCCGCGAAACCCGGCCCGACGTGGTCCTGATGGACGTGCGAATGCCCGAGATGGACGGCATCGAAGCGACCCGGCAGCTGCTCGACCCCGGCCTCGCGCCATCAGCCGCTGCCAGCCCGGCGCCGGACGTTTGGTGCGGACCGCGCGTGCTGGTCCTGACCACGTTCGACCTGGACGAGTACGTCTTCGACGCGTTGCGCGCGGGCGCGAGCGGATTCCTGCTCAAGGACGTCACCGCCGAGCAACTCTTCGACGCCGTGCGAGTGGTGGCCGCAGGCGAGGCGCTGCTCGCCCCGACGGTGACCCGCCGCCTGATCGGCGAGTTCGCGCGCCTGCGCCCGGGATCCGGACCCGGGACCGGATCGGGCCCTAGCTCCGGCTCTGACCCCAGCGCCTGGTCAGGCCCGGATGCCGCGACGAACGCCGCCCTGGCCACGCTGACCCCCCGCGAGACGCAGGTGCTGCGCCTGGTCGCCGAGGGCCTGTCCAATCCGGAGATCGCCGCCCGCCTGGTGGTCACCGAGGAGACCGTCAAGACCCACGTGAGCAGGATGCTGAGTAAGCTCGGCTTGCGCGACCGCACCCAGGCGGTAGTGGCCGCCTACGAATCAGGGCTGGTAGTCCCCGGCACCAATTCCCGGCCTCCAGAACGCAGGTAGTCGGTCCCCGCCGACCGCACCTCACGCCAACGCTTTCCCACAGAACTGATCAACCCGCCGGTGACGAACGCGGCGCCGCACACCCCGGATACGCCGCCGCGAACCGCTCGGCCACAGCCTCAGCACCCGGAATAGACGACGAAGCCCCAGCCTTCTCCACACTCAACGACGCCGCCGCACACGCCTCACGCAACGCCACACCAACCTCATGCCCGGCAGCAAGCGACGCCGCGAGATACCCGGCAAACGTATCCCCCGCCGCAGTCGTATCCACAGCCACAGTCCGCGGAGCCGCAACATCAAACCGCTCACCTTGCCGTGAGTAGTAGCGCACGCCCCGCGCACCGAGCGTCAACACGACAGCCGGAACCAACGCGAGCAGCCGCTCGCCCCACACATCCGGATCCTGCGACACCTCACCACCCGCCGCATCGCCGCCCGCCCCCTCAACTCCGGCAATCACGGCCGCCTCGATCTCGTTGACCAGCAACACATCCGTGACCGCCAACAGCCCTTCCGGCAACGCCCGCGCCGGAGCCGCGTTCAGAATCGTCCGCGCACCGCCCTCCCGCGCCGCCGCGAACGCCGCCTGCACGCCCTCGACCGGAATCTCCAACTGGGCCAGCACCACCGAACTACGCCGCAGCAGGCTGACATCCTCCTCGCCCAGCCCGCCAACCGTCCCGTTCGCCCCGGGAATCACCACGATGCAGTTGTCAGCGTTCGCATCCACAGTGATCAGCGCAATCCCAGTCGGCGCCTCGGACTCCCGCAATCGGCCCGTATCGATCCGGTCGGCAAGCATCAGCCGCCTGATCCGCTCGCCATAGGCATCCCGCCCCACAGCGCCAAGGAACGCGACCTCAGCCCGGCCCGAACGGGCCGCCGCGACCGCCTGGTTCGCCCCCTTCCCGCCCGGAACCTCAACCAGATCCGTACCGAGGACGGTCTCACCCGGCCGCGGCAGTACCGCACAGGTCGTGACCAGATCCATGTTCGCGCTACCCACAACCGTCACCAACAGCCCCGACCCCACAGCTTCACCCATGCCCACACCCACCACCTCCTCGACACACACCGGACACCGCCACAAGGTGACACGCCATCGTCACCCTCCGATGTTCCCACGCCACGCGCGCATTTCCGGGGCAAGCGCGCCCCCGCGCAAAGCCATAGCCGTCGGAGGGGGATCCTCGGTGGCCCAGGCGGAACCCACAACGTTACACACGGTCACCAGCGGACCTGTGGATCCTTGGAGTCCGGCCCGCCGGAGTTACAGCAGTAGACACACGCCAACCCGGCGACGCAACCACCCCCAAGAACTCCTACAACCCGCTAACATTAAGCAACTTACCAAGCTGCTCAATAGTATGCCGAGACTGAGCATGCAACCCCACAGTATTCAGCCCCTCATCCCCCAAAAGAATCAACAAAGCCTCATCCCCAATGGCATAAACCACCACAAACCCACTCTGACACCGAGTGACAACCTCCCGCAAACTCCCCAACCCCACAGTAGCCGCGGTCCGCTTGGCCAACCCCAACGCAACAGACCCCAAAGCAGCAATAGACTCGGGATGAATCCCATTACTATCAGCCGCAACCAACATCCCATCAGCGGCGGCCACAACGGTATCGGTGATCCCCGCGATCCTCTCACGCAGCGACCTGAGTTCGCCGACGACTGCTTCTTCCGGGCTCATCATGTCCGGCTCTCCTTAGTTCTTCGGCGGGCATTGGCGTAGCCAGGACCGGCTAGGTCACCAACGTCACACACGTCACGCCACACAAGTCGCGTCGCATCACGTCACACACATACCTCACATCACACAACACACCAAGGTCAATCCTCCACCACCCCATCCCCCGCCCCACCACGCGCCGACGACTCCACATCAACGCCGAAACCCCCAACACCCTGCAACCGCCGAACCAACCTGGCAGCCTGCGCCCGATCAAACTTGGGATACGGCGTCATACCCTCATCCTGCGCACTATGCCGAGCACTGCGCTGCGGCAACTGCTCAGGCAGCTGAACACTCCCCGACGACGTAGCCCCAGGCTCAATCCGCCGAGGCGCCACACTGGGCAACTGCTGCGGCGCAGTACGTTCCGCCGTCTGCAACAACCCGCGCTTCTCCATATGCCCGATATCAACCATCACCGCATAAACCCCCCGCCCCAACACAAAAGCAATATCCCGAGGCGTACGCCGCCCATTGGCACACAGCAAGATCTCCCGATGCCGCAGAAGCTCCCCGGCCCCAGCCCCGATCTGCACAGCTTTAGCCGTCACCTGAGGCCGACAATGCGCCAACTGCGTCGGCGGCCCCCACCGCCGAGCCAGCAACGCATACCGCCGAGCCGCCTCCCCCAACAACACCTCCGGCGCCAACCCGGGCAGATACGGCAGCGAAGCATCAACCCCGGGCCCAGGAGGCTCGGTCCACCACCCCTCATGCGCATCCAGCCACACCGCGAACAACCCGTCGTACAACGCGGCGATCCGGATCACATCCAGCTCCCCGCCCCCGACCAGCGACCGTTCAACCAGAATCTCGTCCAACCGCCCGCTATCAGCCGCACTGTCCACGGCCTTGGCCCAATCCCCCTGCCCCACCCGCCCAGACTTCAGTAGCAACGACTCAGGCCCAGGCGCCGCGGGCGTAACCACGCCCGTCACCAACCCGTCAACCAACCCGATCGCAACCCCGGTAGCCCCCAACGCGATCAACCGCCCACTGAACCGCTCGTAGTACGCCCGCTCCAACGCATCCGCAAGCGCAGCCGACCCACCGAAGAGGTCGCCCGCCCGGGGCGCTTCGCGACCCACCTCCGGCATGCTCACGCGAGAACCGTGCCGACCTGGGCGACGACCGCCCGCTCAGCCAGCGCGATGTTCGTCCGCGCCCGGTCCGCGACCGCCACGAACAGCAGGTCGTCTCCCCGGTGCCGCGGAACGACCTGGGTCAGCTGGTGATACCGCGTCGTGGTCACGATCACCCCCTCCAGCTCCCCGTCCGCCCCGGCGTCGTGCAGCCGTTCGACCAGTCCGCGGACGGCCTCCGTGGCCTCCTCCGGTTCCGGCAGGATCGTACTGTCCCCGGCGGCGCCGTAGACGAGACCGGTGGTCGCGTCGACGAGCATGTCGGCGAGCACCCCCTCGCCGTCCAGGATGCGCGATATGGACGCCGCCAAGTTGGACACCGAAACCCCTTCACTCACGGAGGTGGCTTAGGATACTTTATGTTTCAACTTAAAGGGAAGTACGTGCGCAGGCTGTGGTAGGTGTTTAGGTCTAAGACGACATACATACACATACCGTGGCAGCGGCACGAGGGGCCGGGGCCCGAACCGAACACCGCCGCCGGATCCCGGCTCGGGCGACAACACCTAGGAGTGGGAAATGAACATCGAGACCGCGTTGAAAGAGGCCATGGCCATCGACGGTGCGATCGGCGCGGCCCTGGTCGACTACGAGAGCGGCATGACGCTCGGGATCATCGGCGGCGGCACCGAGCTCAACCTGGAGATGGCCGCGGCCGGCAACACCGAGGTGGTCCGGGCCAAGGTCCGCACCCTGGCCAGCCTGGGCATCCAGGACTCGATCGAGGACATCCTGATCACCCTGACCCGCCAGTACCACCTGATCCGGGTGCTGCGCTCGACCAACGGCGGCCTGTTCCTCTACCTCGCCCTGGACCGCCAGCGGGCGAACCTGGCCCTGGCCCGGCACAACCTGCGGCAGGTCGAGCAGACCCTCGGCCTCTGACCCGCCCCCGCCGGGACGGAACGGATCGGACGGGCCCCGGGCCCGCCCGACGCTTCTGCATGTCCAGAGACACCCTGACTACAAACCGTAGTTCCAGGCTGACCCAGCCACAGGCCGCCCAAGCGAGCTCAACAGCACCAACAAGACAGCGCCCCCAGACCACTCCCCGCCCAACGATCTCCAATCCTCCCACCCTAGGCCTGTTACCAATTCCCCCGCACCCCGCCAACCCACAAGAACCCTGACACCAGCCCCGCCAATACATCCCTACTAAAACATCCACTTGACCTCAGGACTCGACTGTATCCGCAAACTGGCTGTGGTACAAATCGTGGTAGAACCCCTGGCGATCCAGCAGTTCCTGATGCGCCCCCTGCTCGACAACCCGCCCAGCCCGCATGACCACGATCGTGTCGGCCGCATGGATCGTCGAAAGCCGATGCGCGATGACGAAACTAGTCCGCCCAGCCTGCAACCGGGTCATCGCCGCCTGAATCATCACCTCAGTCCGAGTGTCGATGTTGCTCGTCGCCTCATCCAGGATCAGAATCCCGGGATCAGCCAAGAACGCCCGAGCAATGGTCAGCAACTGCATCTGCCCCGACGAGATCCCCGACGCATCACCGTCGATCAACGTGTCGTACCCCTCAGGCAGCGCCCGCACGAAGTCATCCACATGAGCCGCCACCGCAGCCGCCATGATCTCCTCTTCCCCCGCGCCCTCCCGCCCATAAGCGATGTTCTCCCGGATCGTGCCCCGGAACAGCCAGGTGTCCTGCAACACCATCCCAAAGCACTGCCGCACCTGATTGCGACTCAGCTCCCGATAATCCACCCCATCCAGCAGAATCCGACCACCATCGATCTCATAGAACCGCACCAGCAGATTGACCACAGTGGTCTTACCGGCCCCGGTCGGCCCGACGATCGCGACCATCTGCCCCGGCGCCGCCTCCAGGCTGAAGTTCTCGATCAGCGGCGTATCCGGGTCGTACCGGAAGCTGACGTTCTCCAACCGCACCCGGCGCGCGCCCCGAGCCGAGGGCGACGTCGCCATTCCCGTCCCGGCGAGCGCTCCCGCAACCGTCCCCGGATCCATCGCCATCACCGAATGCGCCGGCAGCACAGCCGTCGACCGCAGATCCGGCTCGTCCTGCGCATCAAGGAACTCATACACCCGCCGGGCCGAGACGATCCCGGACTGCAACACGTTCATCTGACTCGCGATCTGGATGACCGGCGACGTGAACCGCTGCGAGTACTGGATGAACGCCTGCACCGCACCAAGCGAGATCACCCCGGTGGCGACCTGGTACCCACCGAGCGCAGCCACCACCACATAGTTCAGATTGCCGACGAAAACCACCGCCGGAAAGATCGCCCCGGACAGGAACTGGGCCGAGAACCCCGCCTTCAACAGCCCGACGTTGTGCCGCCCGAACTCCTCGGCCTTCGCCTCACGCTGGCCGTAGGCCAACACCAGCGCATGCCCGGCAAAGGTCTCCTCGACCACCGACGTGAGATTCCCGGTCTGCTCCCACTGGGCCGCGAACTGCACCTTCGACCGACTGGCGATCATCACCGTCACCAGCATCACGACCGGGATCGTCACCAGCGACACCGTCGCGAGCAACGGCGAGATCCAGAACATGATGCCCAGCGTCGTCAACACCGTGAGCAGCGAGGTGGGCAGCTGGTTCAGCCCCTCCTGCAAGGTCGTGTCGATGTTGTCGATGTCGTTGACGACCCGGCTGAGGATGTCACCATGCGGATGCGTGTCGAAGTACCGCAGCGGCAGACGGGTGAGCTTCTCCTCGGTCTGCTGCCGCAGCCGGAACATGGTCCGCTGCGCCACCCCGGTCAGGATCCGGGCCTGCATCCAGCTGAAACCGGCACTCATCAGGTACACGACGAGCACCAGCGCGAGCACCTCCCCGAGCCGGCCCAGGTCGACGCCGACGCCCGGGACCACGTTCATCCCCGACAACATGTCGGCCAGATGCCCCTGCCCGTGCGCGCGCAGCCCGGCCACCGCCTGAGCCTTGGTCGCGCCGCGCGGCAGCTCGGTCCCGATCACACCGTCGAAAATCGTGTCCGTGGCATGACCGAGCAGCCACGGACCGATCACGGTGAACCCGACCGACATCACGGTCAACGCCGCCACCGCAGCCAACTTGAACCGTTCCGGCCTGAGCAGGGTGACTATCCGCGGCATGATCGGCAGCTGCTCAGCCTTCTCCTTCTCCGCGACGCCCTTCCCGGCCTCACCGCCGCCGCCTTTACCGCCCTTGCCGCCCCCGACGCCCGCCCCCACCGCCTCAACCCGCTCGACCGCCCCAGCCCCACCCGGCTCGACCTCCGGCCCGACAACCTCCGCCCGCCCGCTCACGCCCCCACTCCCGTCCCGAGCTGTGAAGCGACGATCTCCTGATACGTCTGGCAGCCGGCCAGCAGCTGCGAGTGGGTCCCGATTCCCACGATGCTCCCCGCCTCCAGGACGATGATCTGGTCCGCGTGCATGACCGTGCCGGCCCGCTGCGCGACGATGACGATGGTGGCGTTCCCGGTCTCGGCCGCCAGCGCGGCCCGCAGCCTCGCGTCCGTGGTCGCGTCCAGGGCGGAGAAACAATCATCGAACAGGTACAACGGCGGCCGCCGAACCAGAGCCCGGGCGATCGACAGCCGCTGACGCTGCCCGCCGGACAGGTTCGCCCCGCCGCGTTCGACCCTCGCGTCCAGCTGCCCGGGCATCGCGATCACGAAATCCCGGGCCTGGGCGATCTCCAACGCCCGCCACAGCTCCGCCTCGGTGGCCTGCGGATGCCCGAATCGCAGATTGCTGGCAACCGTCCCGGCGAACAGGAACGCCGCCTGCGGCACCAACCCGATCCTCGAACGCAACTGCTCGATCGGCTGAGCCGTAGTCGCCACGCCATTCACCAGCACAGTCCCCGACGTCGAGTCGATGAACCGCGGGATCAGACTGAGCAGAGTGGTCTTGCCGCTACCCGTACCACCCAGGATCGCGTTGGTCTGCCCGGGCCGGAAGGCGAAGGTCAGGTCGTTGAGCACCGGGCGCACGCTGCCCTTGTAACCGAAGGTGACATGCCGGAACTCGACCGCGCCGGTGATCGCGGCCGGGCGCAGCAGCCGGGTCGGATCGGTGATGGCCGGATCGGCCTCGATCACCTGGTGCACCCGTTCCGCGCTGGCTGCCGCGCGCGGCAGCAGGATCAGCACCGTCACCCCGATCCCGACGTACAACAGGATCTGCAGGATGTAGAGCAGGAACGCGGTCAGGTTGCCGATCGGCATCGAGCCGTCGGCCACCAGTTTCCCGCCGAACCAGAACACCCCGACGCTGGACAGGTTGGTGATCAGCGTGACGGTCGGGATGACCAGGGCGAAGACCCGGCCGGCCTTGAGCGTGGTGTCGGTGATGTCGGCGTTGGCCCGGCCGAACCGTTCCGTCTCCCAGCCGGTGCGCAGGAAGGCGCGGGCGACCCGGACGCCGGAGATCTGCTCGCGCAGGACCTGGTTGATGTCGTCGGTCTTGTCCTGGACGGACCGGTACATCGGCAGCATCCGAACGACCACCCAGGCCGTGACGGCGAGCGTGGCCAGCAGGCTGACCACGAGGAGCAGCGACAGGTCCGGGCCCTGGCGCACCGCGAGGATCACCGCGCCGAAGGTCGTCACGACCGCGAGCACCAGCAGGCTGAGCGAGACCTGGATGAACAGCTGGACCTGCTGCACGTCGTTGACGCTGCGTGTGGTCAGCGAGGAGATGCCGAACCGGTTCAGTTCGATCACCGAGAAGGACTGGACCCGGTTGTAGATCGCCGTGCGGATGTTGGCCCCGACCGACATCGAGACCCACGACGACAGGTACAGCGAGACCAGGGACGCGATGCACAGCACGACGGTGATGGCGAGCATGACGCCGCCGGCCCGGCCGATGTATCCGAGGTCTGCTTTGATCACGCCGTTGTTGATGATGTCGGCGTTCAGGCTCGGCAGGTAGAGGTTCCCGACGGCCTGCAGGATCTGCAGCGCGGCGATACCGGCCAGCTGGCGCCAGTACGGCCACAGGAAGGAGCGGATCAGCGCGGCCAGGCGGCCGCGCGGCATCAGCCGCCGGTGTCGCCGGGCGCTGTAGAAGTGCTGGCGGTGCTGGATGACACCCGACTCGCTCTGCTGCGCTGTCGCCATCGCGTTTCTTTCGTCCTGTCCTGGAATGACGAGCACGGCGGACCGTCCGCCGCACGCCGCCGGGCTGGCCCGGCGGGCGCGGGAGACGGTCCGCCGTGGACGCGGACCCGGCCGGGTTGCGCGCCGGCCGGACGGTCGCGGGCCGGTCTTATGCTGCCGGCGACGTCTCCGGCTCGACGACCTCGCCGACGATCACGGCGCCGGCCGCGGGCTTGGGCACGGCCGGAACCGTCAGCCCCGGTACGGACAGGTCCGGCACCTTCTTGACCGCCTCGAGGGCGGACTCGATCGCCTCGGCCAGCGAGGGCGACACGGTGTCGTCGAAGTCGATCTTCGTGACCGTGACGTCGGCGTCGGTCGGCAGCGAGTCGGTCGCGAACACAGCACCGGCGAACCCTGCCTCCAGCAGGACCGCCGACTCGTCGTCAGTAATCTCCCGGCTGAGAACCAGCGAGAACACATGCCCCACCGTCGTCACCCCTTCAATTCTCGGTATCGGCTAAAATCCGTCAGAAAGATTCACACCGACGGCACAATGGCAGCGGTGACGAATTTTCACCGGCCAGCAGCACGATACCCAGACGGCTCGGCGCGGGACAACCTCGCCCCCGGCCCGGGCCGGAATCCCGCTCTGTGGCGTAGGTCTCACGGGTGTTCGACTGCGGACCGGCAGCAGTTGAACAAGCACCGATTTCGCCGAAACTCCATCTGATTTTCAGCTCGCGGACGTGACATACATTGCTCAGGCAATACTCCGACAAATAAAGGTAAACACCGTGCCAAAAATCTGGCGGGAAACGTTTACCGGACTGGATTCCGCGCCGGTGCAGGTGTGCCCGATCGGTCATCGGCGCGCTCACGCCGGGTCCGGGGGCCCTGCGCCGCGGCCGGAAAACCGCACGCCACAGTGCTGTCAGACCCCACATGCGCTTCTGCATCCCGGCGGCCACGGCGCGGTCGCGCACCCCTGTTCCACTCCCGTCAACCCCGTATCTCGGGCCCCGGTGCGCAAGACAGCCGTGCATCCGTCACATAGACTCGGGCACCGCAAAGGTGCACTTGCTTCTGCCTCAGATGTGGGTCAGCCGACCGCATCCATGCAGGGTGAGGGCACCTTTTTTATATCAGCAACCTGAGCCACCCTGAGCCGGACGACTATTCGAGGTCAGTGAAGAGTGCTTGCGAACGGACACCACCGCCCGGGCCGGCGCCGCGCCGGGGCCGCGCGACACCGGGGGTTCACATCCTCGCCACCCGTACCTCACCATCGACTCGGGCCCGGCCACGGCCACCGGCTCGGACATGATCGCTTAGCAGGGCTCGCGGCGGATCGCAATGCAGGCACAGGCAAAGCCAGATGAAGCCTGCGTGACGCCTGGCGGAATCATCGGAAAGCGGATTGTCAGACCATTCTCGCGCGGGCTAGCCTCCGAACGAAATACCTCGGACCAAAGCGCGAAAGGCCGCCGGCGCGAACCGGGCCGGGGCGTGGCCCCCGGACCGGAGGAAAACTGAAGAGAAAGCATTTCACGACTGCACGCCCGTCGCCAATTCTTCAAGAAAGGGCACCGCGATGACCCTGGACATTGCATCGGCGTACCAAGCCCCAGAAACCGCTATTCCCAGAGAGCGGGTCTACGACTCGGCCGACGCAATCGATCAGCTTCCGGTCCAGCACATGCCGCTCAGCAGCCTGGAACCGGGGTTCTTCGTCCGAGGCACCGGTACGGACCCCACCCACGTGCAGATGCTGGTGGAGGCCGCGAGCAACTGCACCCTGCCGGCCATCCTGGTGCAGGAGAGCAACTCCCGCATCGTCGACGGGATGCACCGCTTCGAGGCGGCGAAGCTGCGCGGCGAGGAGACCATCGAGGTCCGGCTGATCAACTGTACCGACGAGGACGCGTTCATCCTCGCGGTCAAGGCCAACACCTGGCACGGCCTGCCGCTGAGCCGCAACGACCGGATGTCCGGGGCCCGGCAGATCGTCGAGTGGCACCCGGACTGGTCGGACCGGGCGATCGGGGTGGCCACCGGGCTGAGCGCGAAGACCATCGCGGGCATCCGCCGGCACTCGGCCGACGAGGGCCAGCAACTGGGCAAGCG
This sequence comes from Actinocrinis sp., assembly GCA_035943635.1. GTDB lineage: Bacteria > Actinomycetota > Actinomycetes > Streptomycetales > Catenulisporaceae > DASZBX01. The sequence continues at coordinate 62,950 of DASZBX010000081.1, forward strand.
GCTGGGCCGGGACGGCAAGCGCCGCCCGCTGACCGCCGCCGAGGGCCGGCGCCGGGCCGCGGAGTACATCGCGATCCGCCCGGACGCCTCGCTGCGCGAGATCGCCCGCGAGGCCGACGTGGCCCCGGCCACCGCGCAGGACGTCCGGGCCCGGATCCGGCGCGGCGCGGACCCGGTCGCCCCGCGCGCCGCGGCCAGCCTGGCCAACGCCGGCGGCGCCAACGGCCACGGCGCCGGGAACAGCACCGGCACCGGCACCGGCCACTCCAGCGCCCTGACGCCGGCCCAGACCTGGTCGGTGCTCTCGCCCAAGCTGGCCAACGACCCGTCGCTGAAGTACACCGACGGCGGCCGGGCGTTCATCGGCTGGATGGTGATGCACGTGATCAATTCCGGTGAATGGAAGAAGTACGTCGACGCGATACCGGTGCACTGGTTACGGGACCTGAGCCTGGTCGCGGACCGGGCCGGACAGGAATGGATCGAATTCGCCGAGGAACTGCGCCGGCGCCAGGAAGTATTCGGCTGATCCCTCGGTAATTCTCCGCTCTGGGCAGCTGATTCCACCAGGTTGTTCCGAGTGTTTCCCGCACGAGTTCTCCCGGCACACCCCACATTGCTCAGAGGATCCGTCAAAATCAATGCCCTTGCCCGATGTACCGCCCCGAACCCTGTGTCGGAATCCGCCACCTGTCCGTCTTTCGGCCGCCGATTCCGACCCTCCCCGACGATCCTTTCCGCGGATTGTATGGCGGCTCCCGGAATTCCCCCGCGCCCGCCCCGACCACGGCCCCGGCTCGCCCCGCGCCCGGCCCCGGTGTTCAACTGCGGAACCCGCCCAGTTGAACAGACCGGCCGCCGACGCTCCTTGCCACCCCGATCGAGCCCTTGTTATCGTCCGGCCTCGGAACGACCTCTTCGCCCAGTGTCCCTGCCCAGATGCCCGCCGAGTCCGGCCCGGCGCCTGCGCAGCCCCCTCCCCCGCAGCGACGACTCCCCTGGAGCGGCATGTCCCCGTCCTCTCCCGCCCTTGACCTCTGGTGCCGTCGCTACCGGCCCAGCGACACGGCGACCGCCCGGCTCGTGTGCCTGCCGCACGCCGGCGGGTCGGCCTCGTTCTACCTCCCGGTGGCCGCCGCGCTCAGCCCCCGGGTCGACGTGGTCTCGATCCAGTACCCCGGCCGCCAGGACCGGCGCGCCGAGAAGCCGCTGACCGACCTCGCCGAACTCGCCGCGCAGGTCGACGCGGTGCTCAAGCCGCAGCCGGACCTGCCGGTGACCCTGTTCGGCCACAGCATGGGCGCCTCGCTCGGCTTCGAACTGGCCCAGCTGATGCAGGCCGACGGCCGCGGCCCGGTCCGGCTGTACGCGTCCGGTCGCCGGGCCCCGTCCGTCTTCCGCGAGGAGACGGTGCACACGCTCGACGACGCCGGACTGCTCGCCGAGGTCCGGCGGCTGAACGGCACCTCCTCGCTCGTACTCAACGACGACGAGCTGATGCGCGCCGCGCTCCCGGCCCTGCGCGCCGACTACCAGGCCGCGGAGCTCTACCAGGGCAAGCCCGGCGCCACCGTCGACTGCCCGATCACCGTCCTGACCGGCGACCGGGACCCGAAGACCTCCCTGGACGACGCCCAGGCGTGGCAGAAGCACACCACGGGCGCGTTCGACGTCCAGGTGTTCCCGGGCGGGCACTTCTTCCTGAGCGACCAGACCGACGACGTCGTCAAAATCCTGGACCAGCATTTCCAGGGCTGAAAAACGGGCGGCACAAGCCCGATACGGATTCGATGCCGCCGTCGGCGCCGGGACGATTGACAAATGTCCCGGCGCCGACGGCGGTATCTCTCATTCCGGCGGCCGGCGCCGATCTTTAACCCGATGTAGCGCCCGCCGACAGCTGGCTTTTGGTGCACACCGGTTGCTGCCGGATCGGCAGGACGAAACAATCCCACCTGGCCCCCGTTGGGCCGGAAACCCGGCCTGAAGCGGGGCAGAAGGAATGGGAATCACTACATGAGAAGACTGACGATAGCTACAGCTGTCATCGGCACCGTCGCGGCAGGATGCGCGTATTTTCTGCCGTCCGCGGCACAGGCCACACCGGTCCCGAAGACCGGTCCGGCCACTGCCGCCAGCGCGACCCAGATCGCTTACAACCCGCCGGCCATCACCTGGTCGGCGTGTACGAACGGTCTGCAGTACCTCGGCGGCGAGTGCGGCTTCCTGGTCGTGCCGCTGGACTACAACCACCCGTCCGGCACCAAGATCAAGATCGCGGTGTCCCGGATCAGCCACACCTCCGACGCGGCCTCCTACCAGGGCGCGGTCGTGGTGAACCTGACCTCCGCGGGTGGCTCGGCCCTGGGTAACTCCGCGGCCGGACAGATCCTGCCCGCCAGCATCAACAGCGAGTACGACTGGGTCGGTTTCGACCCGCGCGGCGTCGGCTCCAGCGTGCCCACCCTGAGTTGCGACCCGACCGTCGGCGGCTACCTCCGCCCGGCGTACGTGCCCACCTCGTCCAAGCAGCTGGCCGCCTGGGCCCAGATCTCGTCGAACTACTCCGCAGCCTGCGCCAAGACCCACAGCGAGCTGCTGGACCACGCGACGACCACCGACTCCGCCAAGGACCTCGACAGCCTGCGCAAGGCCCTCGGTCTGAGTCAGATCAACTACTACGGTTACTCGTACGGCGCCTACCTGGGCGAGGTCTACAGCTCGATGTACCCGAGCCGGGTGCGCCGGATGATCCTCGACAGCAGCATCCCGTCGAGCGAGGCGTGGTTCGGGTACAACCTCGACCAGAACGCGCCGCTTCAGCAGAACCTGAACGCGTTCTGCTCGTGGGTGGCCCAGTACGACAGCGTCTACCACCTCGGCACCACCGAGGCGGCGGTGGAGAAGCAGTACACCACCGCGCTGGCCAAGCTGACCAAGGCCCCGGCCGGGGGCATCCTCGGACCGGACGTGTGGACCGACGACTTCCTGCTCGCGTACAACACGGGCAACTGGGAGGACCTGGCCGGCGTGTTCGAGGCCTACGTCGACGCGAACGACTACGCGCCGATGCAGCAGCTGTACGACGCCAACTACTCGCCGGACAACGACAACGCCTTCGCGATGTCGCTGGCGACGGAGTGCACGGACGCCAGCTGGCCGAAGAACCCGGCCACCTGGCTCAGTGCCACCCAGAAGAGCTATGCGCAGGCACCCCTCGCCAGCTGGGCCGACACGTGGTTCGTCGCGCCCTGCCTGACCTGGAGCGCCCACGCGCAGAAGCCCGCCGTCATCGGGGATTCCAAGGCCAAGTCGCCGGCGATCCTGATGGTGCTGGACACCACGCTCAGCCCCAGTTCCACCTACGCGGACAGCCTCGCCGTGCGTAAGCTGTTCCCGAGCGCGGTCCTGGTCCAGAGCGGGGCCACCCCCGCCGGCAGCGCCACGGCGGATTCCTGCTCGCCCGGTACCTCGATCGCCGAGTTCCTGGCCGCCGGCATCCTGCCCACCCGGGTGTCGGGCAACACCGCGGACCTCAAGTGCCCCGCGAACCCGCTGCCCGACCCCACCGCCACCTCGTCGGACTCGTCCAACGCCCAGTCGCCGTCCGCCAAGATGGCGGTCGGGCCGGCCGGGCTCTGATTTCTGATCGACCGGCCGGCGGCTTGGAACCCTGACGTCGACGGCCGTTGATCCGAACCGCTTCGGCGCCGGGGTCACCGTTACCTCTGGTGGCCCCGGTCGCTGCTTTTCCAGCCTGATTCAGCCTTCGAGTTTGGTGGTAGACAATGACTGCTGCATGCCCCTTCGAAGCCACCCGCGACGACCGCAAGTCGGCCGCCCTGGCCGCCGAACGGCTCAACGTGGGCCCGGACACGCGCCTGGTCGGCACGATGGCCTTCGCCCGAGAACTGTTGCGCAGCAACGCGACCCGCCAGGCCGGCGCCGGAGCCAAGGAGCAGCAGGTAGGCGACCCGGCGTTCACGTCGGTGTTCTTCCTCGACGGCGAGGCGCACAAGCGCAAGCGCCAGGTGATCGTCCGGTTCTTCACGCCGAAGGCGATCAGTACGCGGTATCGCGCGGTGATGGAGGAGACCACTGAGACGCTGTTGGGGCGGTTGAAGGCCAAGGGTCAGGGCCGGTTGGACCAGATGAGTTTTGAACTCGCGGTGACCGTGGCGGCCGAGATAGTCGGTCTGACCAACAGCGACCAGACCGCGATGGCCCGCCGCATCGGAGCTACTCTGATCGGGTTGCGGCTGCCCCAGATGAGCAGGTGGCGACGTCCGTTCGGGCAAATGCAGGCGACGCTGCATGGGGCGCGATTTTTCATGAGCGATGTTCGCCCGGCCATTCAGGCCCGGCGGGCTGAGCGGCGCGAGGATGTCATTTCGCATCTGCTTGATGAGGGGTATCCGGATAAGGCGATCCTGGTTGAGTGCATGACGTATGCCGTGGCGGGGATGATCACCACTCGGGAGTTCATCGTCATGGCCGCGTGGCATCTGTTCGGCGACGACATGTTGCGTAAGCGGTACCTGGCTGGGGAGGAGGGCGAACAGATCGCCATCCTTGAGGAGATCATGCGCTTGGACCCGGTCGTCAACATGCTCGCGCGGCGGGCGACGGCTGATGCTCAGATGGACTCCGGGTCGATTGCTGATGGCGAGAAGCTCATCGTTGATATCCGGGCTGCCAATACTGACGAGGCCAGTGTCGGGGAGTGCCCGTTTGCGTTGGATCCGGACAGGAGTCAGCGGGTGAAGTCGGCTGGGGCGTATTTGAGCTTTGGCGATGGTAGTCATCGGTGCCCGGGGGCGCAGGTGGCGTTGAACGAGACCAGGGTTTTTCTTGACCGGTTGCTTCGCGTGCCTGGGATTCGGCTTCAGCGGGAGCCGGATCTTTGCTGGACCGATGAGCTGATGGGGTACGAGCTGCGGAACGCGGTTGTGGCTTGCGATCGGTGTTGGGTGTAGCTCGTGTTGAGTGACTGGCCTCGTTACGCTGCGAGGCTGAGTTTGTCCTGGTAGTGGGCTTGGTGGTTGCGCTGGTGCTCGCGTTGGAGGTGCCAGGCGTAGTAGGGATCGAAGTCGCCGTTGGCGATCAGGG
>DASZBX010000082.1:0-8604 GCA_035943635.1 Actinocrinis sp.
GATCGGCGTCCCCACCGCCACATCCGACTGACCACTGAACCGCGACAACACCACCTGATACGCCGCCAACACCACCATGAACAAACTCGCCCCACCACCCGACGCAATCCCCCGCAACCCCTCAGCCACAACGGCCGGGACGTCAAAGAACACTGTGTCGCCGGCCGCGCCGCGCTCGGCCGGACGGTGATGGTCGACGGGAAGCTCCAGCGGCTCGAGCCCGGCCAGACGCTCGCGCCAGTACCCGAGTTGGTCCTGCTCCACCGCGCCCGACAGCTGCTCGCGCTGCCAGGCCGCATAATCGGCGTACTGCACCGGAAGCTGCGGCAGCACCGCGGCCCGGCGCTCGATCGCGGCCGCGTAGAACTCGCCGATCTCGCGGGCCAGGATGCCTTCGGACCAGCCGTCGGACACGATGTGATGCAGCGCCAGCAACAAGAACTGATCGTCCTGCCCCACCACGACCACGTCAGCCCGCAGCAGACGCCCGGACGCGAGGTCGAAGGGCTCGCGGGCCCGCGACCGCAGCAGCTCCACGGCCTCCCCCTCACGCGCCGCGGTGTCATCCTCGGCGTCCTCGATGCCCTCGGTCCCAAGCCGCAGGTCGTGCACGGTAACCGCAACCCCCCACGGCGAGTCCATGATCTGCCGCGGTTCCCCGTCCTCATCCGGAACGAAGCGCGTGCGCAGCACCTCGTGCCGCGCCACGATCCCCGACAACGCCCCCTCCAGCGCCGCCACGTCCAGCCGACCCGACACCCGCACCGCGAACGGCACCAGGTACTCCGCGCTGCCCGGCTCCAACTGGTCTAGGAACCACAGCCGCTGCTGCGCGAACGAGAGCGCGACGGGGTCCGTGGTCCGGCGCGGGGTGATCCGGGCCGGGTCGGCGGCGGGTTCGGCCGCGCGCTCGGCCAGGCGGGCGAGCAGGCGGCTTTCCAGAAGGTCCATGGCCATGATGAAATCCGTTTCCGTTCTGATCGCGGGACTGGCGGGTGGGTCAGCCGGCTGCGGACACCGACAGCCAGCCGATTTCGATGCTGGCAGCGCGGTGCGGGCGGGATAACTGGGCACTTTCGCCGGAAAGGGCGGTGGCCACATGTGGCCACCGCCCTGGCGAAACGGAGCGAGAGAATCAGAATTCTGTTGTAGCGCCTGCTGTCGTGCTCAGACCGAGGCCGGTTCCGGCACCGCGACCTGCGGGCGGGCGTCCTGCGCCTCGTCCGCGGCAGCCGGCTCGGCGGCCGGGGACGCCGTGCCCGGCATGCCCGTCGCAGTCGCCGCGTACGTCGCGCTCTGCGCGTCCTCGGCGCCCAGCGCGTCCGGCGCATCCGCCTCGACCACTGCGCCCGCCTCGGCCGGCGTCTTCTTGCGCATCCCGGACCAGTCGTTGCTCAGCCCCGGCAGGATGACCGCCGTGGCGTACAGTCCGCCGACCACCCATAGCGCCCCGGTCAGCCCGGTCACCGCGACCACTCCGGCGCCGAACAGTCCGCCGAACGGGATACCCGCCCAGGTCACCGCCTGAGCCAGGGTCTTGACCCGGCCCAGCAGGGCGGTCGGGATCAGTTCGTAGCACACCGCGCCGACGATCGGGTTGACGAAGCCCGAGCCCAGGCCGCCGATCGCGAGCACCGCCAGCACGCCCCACATCGGCACGCCGGCCGCCATCGCGATGAACCGCGGGACGCCGCCGATGAAGAAACCGACCAGGTACGCGGTGCGCCGCGGCAGCCGCTCGGCCACCCCGGTGGCCACCACCGCGGCGATGATCGAGGTGGCCGCGAAGACGCTGACCACCAGCCCGATCGCCTCGGGACCGGCGCCGGAGGCCTTGGCCCAGACCGGCAGCAGCACGGACATGAACGCCTGGTCCAGCAGGTTGGACATGGCCAGCATCACGACGATCGAGCGCAGCAGCCCGGCCCCGCGCAGGAAGTCGGCGCCCTCGCGCAGCCGGGTCAGGTACGGCGCGTCCTGGGTGACCGGCCGCTCGTGCGGCTCGGGCACCGGGTCGGTCAGCGTGGCCGAGACGATCAGCGCGGACAGGGCGAACAGCGCGGCGGTGGCCCAGAAGGCGAACACGCTGCCGAACAGGGCGACGACCACGCCCGCGATGGCCGGGCCGACCGTGGTGGCGCTGCGTTCGACCACGGTGCTCAGGCCCGTGCCGCGCTCGATCGGGACCCTGGCCTTGCGGGTGGCCGAGGGGACGAACAGGCCCTTGGCACCGTTGGCCGGCCCGTCGGCCATCCCGACCACGGCCATCAGGCCGAGCAGGACCGGGAAGGAGAGCATCCCGGCGAGGTAGAGCAGGGGGGCCAGGGCGGTGGCGGTGGTGGAGACCAGGTCGCCGGTGACGCTGATCCGCTTGGGCCCGATCCGGTCGATCAGCGGCCCGGACAGGGCCTGGAAGATCACGTAGGGCAGTACCTGGCAGAAGGCGACCAGGCCGGTCTTGGTGATGCTGCCGGTCGTGGTGAGCACGAACCAGGGCATCGCGACGGCCAGCACGCGGTTGGCCGTCAGGGCCGAACCGTAGGCGGCCAGCAGGGAGACCAGGCCGCGGCGGTCGCGGGGTTCGGCGGCGGTCGGGGACGAGCCGGTTTCGGGCATGGCGGTACTCATCGGGGGCGCTCCGTTTCACAGGTAGCTCAGGACTGATGTGGGGGTGGGCGCGGCCGGGGCCGCGGGGGCAGGGGGCAGCACGGATCGTCGTGTGCTGCGGGAACCGCCCTCAGGTGCGTCAGACGGCTGATCGAGGTCAAGGGGTGCGGTGGTCCTCGGGTTCGGGGAACAGCTGGAACTGGAAGGTCACCCGGGCGGCGTCCTTCGGCGGGTCCGCGGCCGGGAAGCCGTCCGGGTCCGCGTTCGGATCAGGGGCCTTCAGGCGGGCCGCGGTGTGCCGGCGCAGGACGCCGTGCACCTCGGCCATCAGCTCGCCGGCCTGCTCGGGGGTGAGGGTCAGGGCGTAGTCGCCGAAGTCCTCGGCCGCCCGCCACTGCGGGCTCAGGGTCGGCGCGGCCTCGACCGCGCGCATCAGGTTGTCCGCCCAGACCTGGGCGAGCGAGCGCAGGTAGACGGCCGCCGGGCCGTCCACCTGGCCGACCAGGCCGGCGTCGGTCAGCGTGGTGTTGGCATGGGCCGCCCGCCACCAGCGCTCCCGCCGGGTGCCGAGCTCGGGCACCTCGGTGACGAACCCGTACTCGGCCAGCTGCCGCAGGTGGTAGCTGGCCGCCCCGGAGTTCTGGCTCAGGCGCTCGGCCAGCATCGAGGCGGTGGCCGGCCCGTCCGTGCGCAGGATGCCGAGCATCCGGATCCGCAGCGGATGGGCGATCCCGCGCAGGGTGCGCGCGTCGAGGTCGACTCTGGGGAGCGGTTCGTCCGGTGCCATGGTTCCAAGGTATACCGCGCAGGAGTGTTTGCAAAGACTTCTTTGCAAAGAAGTCTTTGGAAGTCGCCGGGAGGGGTCAGCTCATGGTCTTGAGCTGCGTGTTTGCTCCTCGCATGAGCGCAGGAAACCACACAGGCCACCGGGTACGGATTCCCGCACGCCGAACTGCGGCCCGATCGCCTCGGCTTCCATCCGCCCTGGAACGGTGTATACGACACCTGATCCGTCAGGCGACGGGATGTACCGGCACAGCAGGATGCGTGCTCGTGATCACGGCGTCCATGACGAAGGCGTCGACGACCGCCGCACGGTCCTGCGGGTGCTCGGCGAGCCACAGACCGAGTTGGTGCGCGGAGCCGGTGATCCGCAACTCGCGGAACTCCGCCTCGGGGCGATTCTGCAGGGTCTGGGCGAGCAGGCGGGTCACGTCCGGGGGGATGACGTCGTCGCGCTCCGGCAGCACCAGCACCGCGCGGCCGCGGAAGCCGGCCAGCGACGCGAGGGCGTGGGTGTCGCGCCAGCTGTCCGGGCGGCGGATCAGGTCGGTGAACCCGGCGCCGAAGGGCACGTCCCAGGCGGCCGCGTCGTACACGGCCGGGGAGAACAGGCCGATCGTGGTGATCCGTTCGCCGTAGACGTCGACCAGGTCGGCCACGGTCTGCCCGCTCATGCTGAAACCGAGCAGCAGCAACGGCGAATCAGCCGCCACGACCCGCTCGACCACGGACCGCGCCTGGTCGCGGCGGCGGCGCAGGCTGAGGTCGGGCAGCTGCCCGGTGCTCTGGCCGTGCCCGGAGAAGTCGAAGACGACGGCGGTGTGCCCGCGGCGGGCGAAGTCCTCGGCCAGCGGCAGCATGCGCTGCTGCGAGGCGGTGCCCGCGCCGTGCATGATCAGGACGGTGCTGCGGGCCGGGCCGGCGTCGCCGCCCTCGTATTCGCTCTGGTCGTCGTCGTCTTCGTGGGCTGGTTCGACGAGGGTGACGTCGAGCACCTCGCCGTCGGATTCGAGGGCGAACTTCGAGGTCTGGATCACCCGGCCGACCCTACCGCAGAACCGGTCCCGGCGAGAGCGCCGGACACGCCCGCGCGGCGGCGCGGCCCCGGGCCGGGAGCCGCACCGCCGCGCAGGTCGTCACGTCACCGCGTACGCCTCACACCCCCACCTTCGTCTTCGCCGCCGACTGGTCCGTGCGGCCGAACCGGGCCGCGATCGCGGACTTCACCAGCTCGCCGAGCGCGACCGCGAGCAGCGCCGGGGTGGGCGAGCTGAACAGGGTGCGGACCGGCACGTCGGTGTCGATCAGCCGGCCGAGCCGGGAGACCACCTGGGTGGCCAGCAGCGAGTGTCCGCCGAGGTGGAAGAAGTTGTCGTGCACGCCGATCCGCTCCGTGCCCAGCACCTCGGCCCAGATCTTGGTGATCGCCTTCTCGATCGGGCTGCGTGCCGGGGTGTAGCCGTCCCGGGGGTCGCGCGCGTTCAGGTCGGGCACCGGCAGGGCCTTGCGATCGGTCTTGCCGTTGTTGGTCAGCGGCAGCGCGGCGAGCGTGACGAACGCCGTCGGCACCATGTACTCCGGCAGCGACCGGCCCAGGTGCTCGCACAGGTCCGCGGTGCGCGGGGGCGCGGCCGGGTCAGCCGGGACCACGTACGCGGCCAGGCGCTTGTCCCCGGGCTTGTCCTCGCGCACGATCACCGTCGCGGCGGCGATGTCCGGGTGAGCCAGCAGGGTCGCCTCGATCTCGCCGAGTTCGACCCGGTAGCCGCGCACCTTGACCTGCCCGTCGATCCGGCCGAGGAACTCCAGCCGGCCGTCCGCGCGCCACCTGGCCAGGTCGCCGGTCCGGTAGACCCGGTGGCTGCGCCCGTCCACGGTGAACCGGGCGAACCGCTCGGCGGTCAGCTCCGGCCGGTTGAGGTACCCGCGGCCGACGCAGACGCCCGCGATCAGCAGCTCGCCCGGGACGCCGATCGGCACCGGCCGGTCGTGCGGGTCGACCACGAACAGCTCGCAGTTCGCGGCCGGGCGGCCGATCGGCGGCACCGGGTCGCCCGGGTCGACCCAGGTCGAGCTGACCATCACGGTCGCCTCGGTCGGCCCGTAGACGTTGTGGATCCGGAACGGCAGGTCGTGGCCGGCCGGCAGCCGCAGCAGGTCCCCGCCGGTCAGGATGAACTCCACCGGCGACGGCGACTGCCAGGGCACCGCGGCGACCGCCTCCAGCATGGGCGTGGACAGGAACGTGCCGCGGACCCGGTTGGCCACGTAGAAGTCGCGCAGCGCGGTCGGCGAGAGCCGGACCGACTCGGTCGGCAGGTGGCAGGTCGTCCCGGCCACGATGCACAGCCACAGCTCCCAGGCGAACGCGTCGAAGGCCACTGATGCGGACAGCGCCATCGGGTCCCCGGGTTCGAGGTCGAACATCCGGATTCCCCACAGCACCAGGTTCGCCATGCCGCGGTGTTCGACCTGCGCGCCCTTGGGCCGGCCGGTCGAGCCGGAAGTGTAGATCACGTAGCAGCACTCGGTGATGTCGACGTCGACGCCCGGATCGGTGGCCGGCCGGCCGTCGACCTTGTCCCCGTCGCGGTCGACCAGCAGCAGCGGGGCGCCGGCCGGGAACGACGCGGCGTGCGCGGCGTCGGTGACGACCACGAGCGCGCCGCTGTCCTCGGTCATGAACGCCAGCCGCTCGGCCGGGTAGCCCGGATCCATCGGGACGTACGCGGCGCCCGCCTTGAGCACGCCGAGGTTCGAGACGACCAGGTCCGCGCTGCGGTCCAGGCACACCGCGACCAGCGTCCCCGGGCCGACCCCGACCGCGCCGAGGTAGTGGGCCAGCTGGTTCGCCCGCGCGTTCAGCTCGGCGTAGGTGAGTTCGGCGCCGTCGGCGGACCGGATCGCGACGATGTCGGGGCTCGCGGCGGCCCGCCGTTCGATCAGGGTGTGCACCGGCGCGGCCTGCGGGTACTCGACCGCGGTGTCGTTCCACTCGACCAGGACCCGCTGCCGCTCGCTGCCGCCGAGCATCTCGACCTGCGACAGCCGGGCTCCGGGGCGGTCGAGCACGGCGCCGAGCAGGCGGCTGAAGTGCTCGGTGAGACGGTCGACGGTGTCCGCTTCGAACAGGTCGGCCCGGTACTCGACCGCGCCGAGCAGGCCGCCGTCCGGCTGCTCGGAGAAGGTCAGGGTCAGGTCGAACTTGGCCTCCTGCAGGGTGACCGGCTGCGCGGCCACCTCCAGGCCGGGCAGCTGCCAGGATCCTGATTCGAAGACGTTCTGCAGGACGAACATGGTCTGGAACAGGGGATTGCGCGACAGGTCCCGGTCCGGGGCCAGCTCCTCCACGATCCGTTCGAACGGAAGGTCCTGGTGGTCGTAGGCGCCGAGCGCGGCCTGCCGGACCCGGTCGAGCAGTTCGGCGAACGTCGGGTCCTGCGACAGGTCCGTGCGCATCACCAGGGTGTTGACGAAGAAGCCGACCAGGTCCTCGATCTCGGCCCGGTTGCGCCCGGCGATCGGGGTGCCGACCGCGATGTCCTCCTGGCGGCTGTACTTCGACAGCAGGAGCTGGAAGACGGCGAGCAGGACCATGAACAGGCTGGCCTCCTGCTGCGCGGCCGCGGCCCGGGCGCGTTCGGCCGTCTCGGCCGGCACGGCGAAGGTGCAGGTCCCGGCCGGTCCGCCGCGACCTGCGGGGCGCTTGTGGTCAGACGGCAGTTCCAGCAGTTCGATCCCGGTCAGCTGCGAGCGCCAGTAGTCGAGCTGCCCGGTCAGGACGTCGCCGGTCAGCCAGTTCCGCTGCCAGACCGCGTAGTCGGCGTACTGGACGTCTGGGACGGGCGGGATCTCGTGGTCGCCGTCGGTCTCGAGCGCGGCGGCGTACCGGGCGCCGAGTTCGCGGGCGAAGATCGCCTCGGACCAGCCGTCGAAGACGATGTGGTGGACGGTCAGCAGGACGTACTGGTCGTCGTCGGCGAGCTGGACGACGCTCGCGCGCAGCAGCGGGCCGGTGGTCAGGTCGAAGGGCTTGACCCGCTCGGTCTCGATCAGGCGGCGTGCGGCGGATTGCGTTGCCCCGCGAAGGTTGTGCACGGTGACGGCCGGCGGCCCGGGTGGGTCGACGATCTGCATCGGCTGGTCGTCCGGGCCGGACACGAACCGGGTGCGCAGGGCCTCGTGCCGGGCCAGGATCCCGGACAGCGCCGCTTCGAGGGCGGGCAGGTTGAGCAGGCCCCTGACATGCAGTTCGATCGGGATCAGGTACTCGGTGTTGCCCGGTTCGAGCCGGTCCAGGAACCACAGGCGCTGCTGGGCGAAGGAGAGCGGCAGCGGGCGGCCGTCGCGCTGGACCGGGGCCGGGCGGGTGGTCGCTGCTGCGAGTGCCGTGGTGGCTGCCTCGCCGGTGTCGCGGCCGTCGATCGCGTCGGCCAGGCCGGCCGGTGTGGGCGCTGTGAAGATCGTGCGCACGGGGATGTCGACGCCGAGGCGGGTGCGCAGGCGGGAGGCGAGCTGGGTGGCCAGGAGGGAATGGCCGCCGAGGTGGAAGAAGTTGTCGTTCACGCCGATCCGGGCCACACCCAGGACTTCGGACCAGACCTCGGTGACGGCGCGCTCGGTCTCGGTGCGCGGCGCGACGTACCCGGTCTCGCGGACCTCGCTGGTGTAGTCCAGCTGCATCAGGGCACGGCGATCGATTTTTCCATTGGCCGTCAAGGGGAACTCAGCAAGCACGATGAAGCCGGAAGGCACCATGTACAGCGGCAGCACCCGCTCCAGGCCCGCGCGCACGTCGGCGATCGCCGGCTCGGCCGAGGGGTCGGCCGGGACCACGCAGGCCACGAGCCGCTTGTCCCCGGAGCCGTCCTCGCGCACGATCACGACCGCGCCGCCGATCGACGCGTCGGCCAGCAGCGCGGCCTCGATCTCACCCAGCTCGATCCGGAATCCACGCACCTTCACCTGCCCGTCGACGCGGCCGACGAACTCCAGCCGGCCGTCCGCTCGCCACCGGACCAGGTCGCCGGTCCGGTAGACCCGGCGGCTGGTGCCGTCGACATCGAGCTCGACGAAACGCTCGGCCGTCAGCTCCGGGCGATTCACGTACCCGCGCGCCAAACCGACACCACCGATCAGCAGCTCCCCGACGACGCCGATCGGCACCGGCCGGTCGTGGCCATCCACGACGTACACCTGGCAGTTGTCGACCGG
>DASZBX010000083.1:0-75917 GCA_035943635.1 Actinocrinis sp.
ACCGCGACCCGGCGGGCCCGGGCGCCGCGCGCCTCACAGGCCGCGATCAGCGCGTCCAGGCCGGCCGGAGCGCCCGAGACCACTGTGGACCTCGGACCGTTGACCGCCGCGACGGAGACGTCTGCGACATCCGCGAGCAGAATCTCGACCTCGGCGACCGGCAAGGCCACCGACACCATGCCGCCCAGACCGGACAGCACACGCAGCAGCCGAGAGCGCGAGACGACGACCCGCAGCGCGTCCTCCAGGGACAGCGCACCGGCAACGCAGGCTGCTGCGATCTCACCCTGAGAGTGACCGACCACCGCCGACGGGATAACCCCGGCCGAACGCCAGACCGCCGCGAGCGACACCATCACCGCGCACAGGACCGGCTGGACAACATCAACCCGGGCAAGGAGATCCGCGTTATCCAGCGCGTCCCACAACGACCACTCGACCAGGCCGTCAAGGACAGCAGCGCACTCATTCAAGCGAGTGGCGAACGCCTCAGACGACGCGACCAGATCCCGCGCCATCCCGACCCACTGCGAACCCTGACCCGGGAACACGAACACCGGACCGGCCGAGGAACCCGCGGCCGCGCCGTGCACGGTGTGAACGTCGGGCGTCCCGGCGGCGAAGGCGGCCAGGCTCTCGCGCACCGCGTCGAGGTCGGATCCGACCACGACCGCGCGGCGGGTCAGCGCCGAACGCGTGGTGGTCAGCGAGTGGGCCAGGTCGGTCAGCCGGATCCCGGGCTCGTCGGCGAGCAGTCCGGCGAGCTGGTCCGCCTTCGCCTGCAGGGCTTGGGCGTCCTGAGCCGAGATGACCAGGGCGACCGCGGCCGGCGGGGCCGGGGTCTGGGCGGCCGGGGTCTGGGCGTCGGCCTCGGGCGCGGCGGCGGACGCCGGTACCGCGGCCGGGGCTTCGACGATCACGTGCGCGTTGGTACCGCTGAATCCGAACGAGGAGATACCGGCCCGGCGCGGCCGGTCGCCGACCTGCGGCCAGGACTGCGCCTCGTTCAGCAGCCGCACCTCGCCGGTGGACCAGTCGATGTGCGGCGACGGGACCTCGGCGTGCAGGGTCTTGGGCATCAGGCCGTTGCGCATGGCCAGCACCATCTTGATGATGCCGCCGACGCCCGCCGCGGCCTGGCTGTGGCCGATGTTGGACTTGAGCGAGCCGAGCCACAGCGGCCGGTCCTCGGGCCGGTCGGCGCCGTAGGTGGCCAGCAGGGCCTGCGCCTCGATCGGGTCGCCGAGGTTCGTGCCGGTGCCGTGTGCCTCCACCACGTCCACGTCGCCGGTGCCCAGGCCCGCGTTCGCCAGGGCCTGGCGGATGACGCGCTGCTGGGACGGGCCGTTCGGGGCGGTCAGGCCGTTGGACGCGCCGTCCTGGTTGACCGCCGAGCCGCGCACCACCGCGAGGATCCGGTGGCCGTTGCGCTCGGCGTCCGAGCGGCGCTCCAGCAGCAGCATGCCGGCGCCCTCGGACCAGCCGGTGCCGTCCGCGTCGGCGGAGAAGGCCTTGACCCGGCCGTCCTGGGCCAGGCCGCGCTGCTTGCTGAACTCGATGAACGCGCCCGGGGTGGCCATCACGGTCACGCCGCCGGCCAGGGCCATGCTGCACTCGCCGGTGCGCAGCGCCTGGATCGCCCAGTGCAGGGCGACCAGGGACGAGGAGCAGGCGGTGTCGACGGTGACCGCGGGGCCTTCGAGGCCGAAGGTGTAGGAGACCCGGCCGGAGGCGATGCTCGCGGAGGTCCCGGTGCCGAGGTAGCCTTCGGCGTCCTCGCCGATCGCCACCACGTGGTTGGTGTAGTCGTGGTACATCACGCCGGCGAACACGCCGGTGTGCGAGCCGCGCAGCGAGTGCGGGTCGATGCCCGCGCCCTCGATGGCTTCCCAGGAGGTTTCCAGCAGCAGCCGCTGCTGCGGGTCCATGGCCAGGGCCTCGCGCGGGCTGATCCCGAAGAACGCGGCGTCGAACTGCGCGGCGTCGTAGAGGAATCCGCCTTCGCCGGCGTAGCTGGTGCCCATCCGGTCCGGGTCGGGGTCGAACAGCGCTTCGAGGTCCCAGCCGCGGTCCTCGGGGAAGCCGGAGATCCCGTCGCGGCCCTCGGCGACCAGGTCCCACAGCTGCTCGGGGGTGGTCACCCCGCCCGGGTAGCGGCAGCCCATGCCGACGATGACGATCGGGTCCTCGGCCAGGCCGGAGAGCGCAGCCGGGGTGGTGCCGGTCGGCGTCGCGGCGGCCTCGTCCTCGCCGAACAGTTCGGTGCGCAGGTGTGCGGCCAGGGCGTTCGGGGTCGGGTAGTCGAAGACCGTGGTGGCCGGCAGCCGCAGGCCGGTCGCCTCCGACAGCCGGTTGCGCAGCTCGACCGAGGTCAGCGAGTCGAAGCCGAACTCCTTGAACGGACGGGCCGGATCGACCGCCGCGGCCCCGGCGTGGCCCAGGACCGCGGCCACCGCGGTGCGGACCAGGTCGGTCAGTTCGGCGGCCTGCTCGGCGGCGGTCAGCTCGGCCAGCCGGTCGCGCAGGGTCGCGGCGGCCCGGGCGTCGGTGAAGGCGCGGCGGCGGCCGGAGGCGGGGACCAGGGCGCGCAGCAGTTCCGGCACGTGCCGTCCGCCGGTGCGCAGGACCGCGACGTCCAGGCCGACCGGGATCAGGACGGCCCGCTCGTCGGCGGCGCGCAGGGCGGCGTCGAACAGGGCCGTGCCCTCGGTGGTGGTCAGGGCGCGGATGCCGCCGCGGGCCATCCGGGCCCGGTCGGCCTCGGCCAGGCCGCCGGTGAGGCCGGAGTCCTGTTCCCACAGGCCCCAGGCCAGGGACAGGCCGGGCCGGCCCTGGCTGCGGCGCGCGGCCATCAGGGCGTCCAGGTAGGAGTTCGCGGCCGCGTAGTTGGCCTGCCCGGCGCCGCCGAGGATGCCGGAGACCGAGGAGAAGACCACGAACCGGGCCAGCGGCAGGTCGCGGGTGGCGGCGTCCAGGTTGGCGGCCGCGTCCACCTTCGCGGCGAAGACCGCGGCCAGCCGTTGCGGGGTCAGGCCGGTGAGGACCGCGTCGTCGACCACGCCGGCCGCGTGCACGACGGCGGTGATCGAGGGGCGGTCGCCGATCAGGTCGGCGACGGCCGCGCGGTCGGCGAGGTCGCAGGCCACGGCCTGGGTGCGCACCCCGGACGCGGTGAGGTCGGCGACGAGTTCGGCCATCCCGGGGGCGTCGGCGCCGCGCCGGGAGACGAGGATGAGTTCGGTGACGCCCTGCTCGGCCGCGTGCCGGGCGAAGACGCCGCCGAGTGTGCCGGAGGCGCCGGTGAGCAGGACGGTGTCGCCCGGGCCGAAGCCGGCGGCGGGCTGGGCCGGGTCGGCCGGGATCGCGGCGGCCCGGACCAGGCGGGGCACCCGGACCTGGGTGCCGCGGACCGAGGACTGCGGCTCGCCGACCGCGAGGGCGAGGGCGATCTGCTCGTCGGCGGCGCCGCCCTGGTAGTCGGCGTCGACGTCGACCAGCAGGAACCGGCCGGGGTTCTCCGACTGCGCGGAGCGGACCAGGCCCCAGACCGCGGCGGCGGCCAGGTCGGGCGACCCGGCGGCGTCCACGGCGCCGTGGGTCACGACCACGAGCCGGGCCTCGGCGGACGGCTCCGGCGCGGCTTCGAGCGCGCCGAGCCAGGTCTGCAGGGCGCCGAGGACCTCGGTGGTGATCTGCAGCACGTCCCCGGGGCCGGCCTCGGCCGTCGGGGGCACGCGCAGGATCCGGGTGTCGGCCAGGTCGGCGAGCGGCACGGCCGGGCCGGACCCGGCCGCCGGGACGAAGTCGAGGGCGAACATGGACCGGGCCGCGGCGCCGGCGTCGCCGTGCGGGTCGAGCTGCTCGGCGGCGACCGGGCGCAACGCGAGGCCGCGGACCGTGACCACCGGCGCGCCGGCGTCGTCGGCGGCCCACAGCGACACCCCGGAGCCGGAACGGCGCAACAGAACCCGCAGCCGGGCGGCGCCGGTGGCGAACAGGCGCACTCCGGACCAGGAGAACGGCAGGCCGCTCTCCTCGACCAGCCCGCCGAGGCCGAGCGCGTGCAGCGCCGAGTCCAGCAGGGCCGGGTGCACGCCGTACCCGGCGGCGCTGGCGCCCTCGGGCAGCGACACCTCGGCGAAGACCTCGCCGTCGCCGCGCCAGAGGCCGGTCAGGCCCTGGAAGGCCGGGCCGTAGCCGAATCCGGCCGCGGCCAGGCGCTGGTAGGCGTCGGTCAGGTCCACGGACTCGGTCCCGGCCGGCGGCCAGCCCTCGGCCAGGACGGCCGCGGGCCCGGTCCCGGCGGCCGGGTCGGCCTCCTCGGCCGGGCTCAGCCGGGCCAGGACGCCGGTCGCGTGCCGGGTCCACAGGTCGTCGGAGCCCTCGAGGCGGCCGTACACCGCGACGGCGCACTCCCCGGCCTCGGTCGGCGGGTCGACCTGCACCTGGATCTGGATCGCGCCGACGGCCGGGAGCACCAGCGATGCTTCGAGGGTGAGCTCGTCGAGTCGGCCGCAGCCGACCTCGTCGCCGGCCCGGACCACCATGTCCACGAACGCGGTCCCGGGCAGCAGCACCACGCCGTGGACCACGTGGTCGGCCAGCCACGGCACCGTGGCCGGGGAGAGCCGGCCGGTCAGGATGCAGCCGCCGGAACCGGCCACGGCGACCGACACCCCGGCCAGCGGGTGGTCGACGCCGGTCAGGCCGAGTTCGGTGACTCCGGCGCGGCGGGCCGGGGCGTCGAGCCAGAACTCCCGGCGGGCGAAGCCGTAGGTCGGCAGCTCGAGCGGTCCGCGGCCGGACCCGCCGGTGAAGGCGGTCCAGTCGACCGGCACGCCGTGCGTCCACGCGGTGGACACGGCCGCGACCGCGGTCGACACCTCGTCGCGGCCGACGCGGACCGTGGCGGCGAACGCGAGGTCGGTGGCGGTCAGGCAGTCCTGGGCCATCGCGGTCAGGACACCGTCCGGGCCGAGTTCGAGGAAGGTGCGGGCACCGAATTCGTACGCTGCGGTGACGCCGTCGGCGAAGCGGACCGCGGCACGGACATGGTTGACCCAGTACTCCGGGGTCGAAAACTCAGCGCCAGCAAGGGATCCGGAGACATTGGAGATGACCGGGAGCCGCGGCTCGTTCCAGGTGAGGATATTCAGGATGCTGCGGAACTCGTCGAGCATCGGCTCCATGAGTGAGGAGTGGAACGCGTGCGAGACGGTCAGTTTCTTGGTCTTGCGGCCTTGGGCGGCCAGCTGCTCGGCCACGGTAGTGACGGCCGCTTCGGTGCCGGAGAGCACGACCGAGGCCGGGCCGTTGACCGCCGCGATATCGACGCCTTCGATCAGCAGCGGCAGGACCTCTTCCTCAGAGGCCTGAACTGCGACCATGACGCCGCCGGACGGCAGCGCCTGCATCAGGCGGCCGCGGGCTGTGACCAGGGTGCAGGCGTCGGCGAGGGACAGAACACCGGCCACGTGCGCGGCAGCGATCTCGCCGATCGAGTGGCCCAGCAACACATCCGGCTTCACGCCCCACGATTCCAGCAACCGGAAGATCGCGACCTCGATCGCGAACAACGCAGGCTGCGCATATTCGGTCTGGTCGATCGACCCGGCATCGGGCTCGGCGAAATCAAAGTGCGCATACACCGCGTCGAAGGCCGCGGCGAACGCCGGGAACGCCGCATACAGCTCGCGTCCCATCGCAGCTCGCTGCGAACCCTGGCCGGTGAACAGGAACGCGAGGGCTCCCCCGGCGACGGAACCGGAGACGACCTGCGCCGACCCCTCCCGCTGCGCGATCGCGCGCAGGCCGGCGAGCAGGTCCTCGCGTCCGGTGCCGAGAACGACCGCGCGGTCCGTCATCCGGGAGCGGGCGGCCAGGGCCCGGCTGACGTCCGCGTCCGTGGCCTCGGGCTGTGCGGCCAGGAAGGACAGCAGGCGGTGGGCTTGGCGGATCAGGCCCTCGTCGCTGCGGGCGGACAGCGGCCAGGCCGAGATCGGCGCGTCGGCGGCCTGCGCGGCTGCCGGCTCGGCGGTCTCGATGGCCTGACCGGCGACCGTCGCGGGCTGTTCGATGATGACGTGGGCGTTGGTGCCGCTGATGCCGAACGAGGACACCGCGGCGCGGCGCGGGCGGTCGTCGCCGGTCTCGGGCCACGGCTGCTCCCGGGTCAGCAGCCGGATGTCGGCGGCGGACCAGTCGATGTGCGGTGAGGCGACGTCGGCGTGCAGGGTCCTGGGCATCAGGCCGTGCCGGATCGCCATGACCATCTTGATGATTCCGCCGACGCCCGCTGCGGCCTGGCTGTGGCCGATGTTGGACTTGAGCGAGCCGAGGTACAGCGGCTTGTCCTCGGGCCGGCCCTGGCCGTAGGTCGCGATCAAGGCCTGGACCTCGATCGGATCGCCGAGAACCGTGCCGGTGCCATGGCCTTCGACCAGGTCCACGTCACCGTAGGACAGGCCGCCGCTGGCCAGCGCCTGACGGATCACCCGCTGCTGCGACGGACCGTTCGGCGCGGTCAGGCCGTTCGAGGCGCCGTCCTGGTTGACCGCGGAGCCGCGGACCACGGCCAGGATCCGGTGCCCGTTGCGCGCCGCAGCGGACTGCCGTTCCAGTAGCAGCATTCCGGCGCCCTCGGACCAGCCGGTGCCGTCGGCGTCGGAGCCGAACGACTTGCACCGGCCGTCGGCGGCCAGTCCGCGCTGCTTGCTGAACTCGACGAACGCGCCGGGCGTGGCCATCACGGTCACCCCGCCGGCCAGGGCCAGGTCGCATTCGCCCTGGCGTAGCGCCTGGGCGGCCAGGTGCAGGGCGACCAGGGAGGAGGAGCAGGCCGTGTCGATCGTCATCGCCGGGCCTTCGAGCCCGAAGGTGTAGGAGATCCGGCCGGAGACCACGCTGCCGGCGTTGCCGGTGCCCAGGAACCCGTCGACCTCCTCAGGGACCGACTGCAGACGGGCCGCATAGTCGTGGTACATCACGCCGGCGAAGACACCGGTCCGCGATCCGCGCACCGCGTCCGGGTCGATTCCAGCCCGCTCGAACGCCTCCCACGAGGTCTCCAGCAGCAACCGTTGCTGCGGGTCCATCGCCAGGGCCTCACGCGGGCTGATCCCGAAGAACCCGGGGTCGAAGTGCGCCGCCTCGTGCAGGAAGCCGCCTTCGTTGGTGTAGCTCGTCCCGGGGCGCAGGCCGTCCGGGTCGTAGAGCTCGGTCAGGTCCCAGCCGCGGTTCTCCGGGAAGGAGGAGATCCCGTCCCGGCCCTGGGCCACCAGGTCCCACAGCTGCTCGGGCGACTCGATGCCGCCGGGGAACCGGCAGGCCATGCCCACGATCACGATCGGGTCGTCGGCGGCGGCCAGGGCCGTGCTGACCAGTGTGTCGAGTTCGCTCTCGGCGTCGCCGAACAGCTCGGTGCGCAGGTGTGCGGCCAGGGCGTTCGGGGTCGGGTAGTCGAACACCGCGGTGGCCGGCAGGCGCAGGCCGGTCGCTTCGGAGAGCCGGTTGCGCAGCTCGACCGAGGTCAGCGAGTCGAAGCCGATCTCCTTGAACGCGCGGGCCGGATCGACCGAGGCGGCTCCGGCGTGGCCGAGCACTCCGGCCACGTGGGTGCGGACCAGGTCGGCCAGCTGCTCGGTCTGGTCGGCGGCGCTGAGCCCGGCGAGCCGGTCGCGCAGCGTCGTGACGGCGCGCACGTCCGTGAACGCCTGGCGGCGGCCGGGCACGAGCACGCGCAGCAGCTCCGGCACCTGGTTGCTGCCGCGCAAAGCCTGGAGGTCGAGGTTGAGCGGGATGAGCAGCGAGCGCGGGCTGTCGAGCGCGGCGTCGAACAACGCCACACCCTCCTCGATACTCAGCGCACGAACACCCGAACGCGCCATCCGGGCCCGGTCGGCCTCGGACAGGGCACCGGCCATACTCGCGTCCTGATCCCACAGGCCCCAGGCGAGCGAGAGGCCCGGCAGGCCTGCCTCGCGGCGCGAGGCCATCAGCGCGTCCAGGAACGAGTTCGCCGCCGCGTAGTTACCCTGACCCGCGGCGCCCAGGACGCCCGAAGTGGAGGAGAAGACCACGAACCGGGACAGCGGCAGGTGCCGCGTCGCAGCATCCAGATTTGATGCGGCGTCGACCTTGGCCGCGAACACCGAGGCCAAACGTTCCGGCGTGAGACTTGAGATGACCGCGTCATCCACGATGCCCGCCGCGTGAACCACGGCGGTGAGCGAGGGATGCCGGGAAATCAATTCGACCACTGCGATGCGGTCGGCCAGATCGCAGGACTCGACCTCGGCCGCCACACCGGACTCGGCGAGTTCGGCGACCAGCTCGGCCATTCCGGGCGCGGCCAGGCCCCGACGGGACACGAGCACCAGCTTCGTCACGCCGGACTGGGCCAAGTGCCGGGCGAACACGCCGCCGAGGGCACCGGAAGCGCCGGTCAGCACCACGGTGTCGGCGGAACCGAAACCATCAAGCCCGGCTTCGACATCCGACGCGGGCAGCTCGGCGCGCACCAACCGGGGCACCCACACCTCGTCGCCGCGCACCACGACCTGCGACTCGCCGACCGCCAGGCCGCGCGCGACCTGCTCGTCCACGTCGCCGTCGGCATCGACGTCGACCAGCACGAACAGGCCCGGGTTCTCCGACTGGGCCGAACGCACCAGACCCCACACCGCCGCAGCGGCCACATCCACCGGACTGCCGAGCGCCACGGCGCCGCGCGTCACCAACACCAGGCGCGATTCGGACGGCCGGTCCTCGGCAAGCCATCTCTGCAACACTTCCAGAACCGCAGCAGAGGTGCCCAACACCTCGGCCGGGTCCCCGGACGCCGCGACAGGAACCTGATAGACCTCGGCCGCAGACGATCCTGCCAACGGCGCCACCGGGCCCGACGCACTCGCGGCAACCCAGTCCAGGGCGAACAACGACTGCCCGATCCGCACGCCGCCGGACGCGGCGACCAGTCCCGCGGCCACCGGGCGCAGCGCGAGGCTGCGTACCGAGACCACCGGCGCACCGGCGTCGTCGGCGGCCCACAGCGACACGCCCGAACCCGAGCGCCGCAACCGGACCCGCAGCCGGACCGCGCCCGTGGCGTGGATCCGTACGCCCGCCCAGGAGAACGGCAGGCCGGTCTCGTCGACCAGACCGCCGAAGCCCAGAGCGTGCAGCGCGGCGTCCAGCAGGGCCGGGTGCACTCCCGCGCCGTCGACCGGGACGCCTTCCGGCAGCTCGACCTCGGCGAACACATCACCGTCGCGCAGCCAGACGCCCGCGAGTCCCTGGAACACCGGGCCGTAGCCCAAGCCGACCAAGGCGAGGTCGTCGTACACGGCCGAAACGTCCGCCACCTGTGCGCCGGTCGGCGGCCAGACGGTCAGGTCGGCCGGTTCCACCTCGTCGCCGACCCGGGCCGAGAGCGTGCCGGACGCGTACCGCGTCCACGGCGCACTCTCGTCGCCCTCCGGCCGGGCGTAGACCGCGACGGCGCACTGTCCGGCATCGTCCTGCGCGTCGACCTGCACCTGAATCTGCACGGCTTCCGCGGAGACCGGCACCACCAGCGGCGCTTCGAGGGTCAGCTCGTCCAGGTAGTCACAGCCGACCTCCTCGCCGGCCCGGATCGCGATGTCCACGAACGCCGTCCCCGGCAGCAGCACCGCGCCGTGGATCACGTGGTCGGCCAGCCAGGCCGCCGAGGCCAGGGAAAGCCGGCCGGTCAGCACCCGGCCGCCGGACCCGGCCAGGCCGACACTGACGCCGACCAGGTCGTGCGCCACCCCGGCCAGCCCGAACTCGCCCACACCCGCGCGGCGGGCCGGTGCGTCGAGCCAGAACCGGCGCCGCTCGAAGGCGTAGGTCGGCAGCTCGACCCGCGGGCTGCTGCCCGTGGCGGGCTGCACGGCGGCCCAGTCCACCGGAACGCCGCGCACCCAGGCGGTGGCGGCCGCGGCGAGCGCCGTGTGCGGCTCGTCGCGGCCGGCGCGGACCGTGGCCGCGAAGGCGACATCGCTCGTGGTCAGGCAGTCCTGGGCCATCGCGGTCAGGACGCCGTCGGGGCCGAGTTCGAGGAAGGTGCGGGCACCGAATTCGTACGCTGCGGTGACGCCGTCGGCGAACCGGACCGCGGCGCGCACGTGGTTGACCCAGTACTCGGGAGTCGAAAACTCAACGCCAGCAAGGGAACCGGAGACGTTCGAGATGACCGGGATCCGCGGCTCGTTCCAGGTCAGGCCATTTAGGACACCGCGGAACTCGTCGAGCATCGGCTCCATCAGCGCGGAGTGGAACGCGTGCGAGACGGTCAGCTTCTTGGTCTTACGGCCCTGCGCGGCCAGCTGCTCGGCCACAGCCGCGACGGCCGCTTCGGTGCCGGAGAGCACGACCGAGGTCAGGCCGTTGATCGCCGCGATGTCCACGCCGTCAGCCAGCAGCGGCAGGACCTCTTCCTCAGAGGCCTGAACCGCCACCATCACACCACCGGACGGCAACGCCTGCATCAGACGGCCGCGGGCTGTGACCAGGGCGCAGGCGTCGGCGAGGGACAGAACACCGGCAACGTGCGCGGCCGCGATCTCGCCGATCGAGTGGCCCAGCAACACATCCGGCTTCACGCCCCACGATTCCAGCAACCGGAAGATCGCGACCTCGATCGCGAACAACGCGGGCTGCGCGAACTCGGTCCGGTCGATCGACCCGGCGCCCGGCTCCGCGAAATCAAAGTGCGCATACACCGCGTCGAAGGCCGCGGCGAAGACCGGGAAGTCCGCGTACAGCTCGCGTCCCATCCCGGCCCGCTGCGAACCCTGACCGGTGAACAGGAACGCGAGCGCGCCCTCAACCACCGACCCGGTCACCACCGCGCCGGAGGCCTCGCCGAGCGCGATCGAGCTGAGCCCGTCGATCAGGGTCTCGCGGTCCGCGCCGAGCACGACCGCGCGGTCCGTCATCCGCGACCGCAGTGCCAGCGCGCGGCCGACGCCGCCGGCCGGCAGCTCGGGCGCCGTGCCCAGGAAGGAGACCAGGCGCTCGGTCTGGCGCACCAGGCCGTCGGCGCCGCCGCGGGCCGACAGCGGCCAGGCGGTCAGCCGCGCGGCCGGCTCGGCGCCGGTCTCCGGCGCGGACGCGTCGGGTGCGGCGGCCGGCTCGGGCTCGCGGCCGGCCGGGGCCTGCTCGATCACGACGTGCGCGTTGGTGCCGCTGATGCCGAACGAGGACACCGCCGCCCGGCGCGGGCGCGGGCCGACCTCGGGCCACGGCCGCCCCTCGGTGAGCAGGCGCACCTCGCCCGCCGACCAGTCGATGTGCGGCGAGGGCTCGTCCACGTTCAGGGTGGGCGGCATGAAGGCGTTGCGCAGGGCCATGACGACTTTGATGATGCCGCCGACGCCCGCCGCGGCCTGGGCGTGGCCGATGTTCGACTTGAACGAGCCGAGGTACAGCGGCCGGTCCTCGGGCCGGTCTGAACCATAGGTGGCCAGCAGGGCTTGCGCCTCGATCGGGTCGCCGAGGACCGTGCCGGTGCCGTGGCCTTCGACCA
This sequence comes from Actinocrinis sp., assembly GCA_035943635.1. GTDB lineage: Bacteria > Actinomycetota > Actinomycetes > Streptomycetales > Catenulisporaceae > DASZBX01. Next base: position 11,552 of record DASZBX010000083.1, read on the forward strand.
GGTCCACGTCACCGTAGGACAGGCCGCCGCTGGCCAGCGCCTGGCGGATCACCCGCTGCTGGGACGGACCGTTCGGCGCGGTCAGGCCGTTGGACGCGCCGTCCTGGTTGACCGCGCTGCTGCGCACGACCGCCAGGATCGGGTGCCCGTTGCGGATCGCGTCGGACTGGCGCTCGACCAGGATCATCCCGGCGCCCTCGGACCAACTGGTGCCATCGGCCGCACCGGCGAACGACTTGCACCGGCCGTCGGTGGCCAGGCCGCGCTGCTTGCTGAACTCCACGAAGGTGCTCGGCGTCGACATGACCGTGACGCCGCCGGCCAGGGCCATCGTGCACTCGCCGCGCTGGAGGGCCTGGATCGCCCAGTGCAGCGCGACCAGAGACGAGGAGCAGGCCGTGTCCACGGTGACCGCCGGGCCTTCGAGCCCGAAGGTGTAGGAGATCCGGCCGGAGACCACACTGCCGGCGTTGCCGGTGCCCAGGAACCCGTCAACCTCCTCAGGGACCGACTGCAGGCGGGCCGCGTAGTCGTGATACATGAGGCCGGCGAACACGCCGGTCCGCGATCCGCGCAGGGCGTCCGGGTCGATCCCGGCCCGCTCGAACGCCTCCCAGGACGTCTCCAGCAGCAACCGCTGCTGCGGGTCCATGGCCAGGGCCTCACGCGGGCTGATCCCGAAGAACCCGGGGTCGAACTGGGCCGCGTCGTGCAGGAAGCCGCCCGCGCTGACGTAGCTCGTGCCCGGGCGCACGCTGTCCGGGTCGTAGAGCTCGGCCAGATCCCAACCGCGGTTGTCCGGGAAGGAGGAGATGCCGTCGACTCCGTCCAGGACCATCCGCCACAGCTCCTCCGGCGAACGCACGTCACCGGGGAAGCGGCAGGCCATTCCGATGATCGCAATCGGGTCGTCGGTCGCGATCGGGTCCATCGCGAACTCGGCCACAGCGTCCTGCTGGTCGGCCACGAGTTCAGTGCGCAGTAGCACTGCGACGGCTCTGGGTGTCGCGTAGTCGAACACGAGAGTCGCAGGTAGGCGCAGTCCGGTGGCCGCGTTCAGCCGATTGCGCAGTTCTACTGCGCTCAGGGAGTCGGCGCCGAGTTCGCGGAACGAGCGGTCCGGTCCGACCTCGGCCAGCGACCCGTAGCCGAGGGCCTCGGCGGCGTGGGTCCGGACGAGTTCGAGCAGCAGTTTGTCCTGGTCGGCGGCCGGGAGTGCGGACAGCGTCTGGGCCAGCGTGCTCTGCCGGGCCTCGGCGCGGCGCGCGGCGCTGCGGGTGGGCGCGGGCACGAGGGCCTGGAGGATGTGCGGGACCTGGGTGCCGCGCAGTACCTGGAGGTCCAGGTTGAGCGGGATGAGCAGCGAGCGCGGGCTGTCGAGCGCGGCGTCGAAGAGGGCCACGCCCTCCTCGATGCTCAGGGCGCGGACGCCCGAGCGAGCCATCCGGGCCCGGTCGGCCTCGGACAGGGCGCCGGCCATACTCGCGTCCTGATCCCACAGGCCCCAGGCGAGCGAGAGGCCCGGCCGGCCTGCCTCGCGGCGAACGGCCATCAGCGCGTCCAGGAACGAGTTCGCCGCCGCGTAGTTACCCTGACCCGCGGCGCCCAGGACGCCCGAAGTGGAGGAGAAGACCACGAATCGGCTCAGCGGCAGGTGCCGGGTCGCAGCATCCAGATTTGATGCGGCGTCGACCTTGGCTGCGAACACCGAGGCCAAACGGTCCGGCGTCAGGCCGGAGATCACCGCGTCGTCGACGACGCCCGCCGCGTGTACGACGGCCGTGATCGTGGGGTGGGCGTCGATCAAGGCGGCCACAGCGGCGCTGTCGGACAGGTCGCAGGCTTCTGTCTCGACTGTCACGCCAGAGTCGGCCAGTTCCGCAACCAGGTGCGCCATGCCCGGCGCGGCCAGGCCGCGGCGGGACACCAGCACCAGCTTCGTCACGCCGGACTGGGCCAGGTGCCGCGCGAACACGCCGCCGAGGGCGCCCGAAGCACCGGTCAGCAACACCGTGTCGGCCGGGTCGAAACCACCGGCCTCGGCCTTGGCCCGCACCAGCCGAGGCACCCACGCCTCGCCGCCGCGCACCACGACCTGCGATTCGCCGACCGCCAGGCCGAGCGCGATCTGCTCGTCGGAGTCGTCGGCGTCAACATCTACCAGCACGAACCGGCCCGGGATCTCCGACTGGGCCGAACGCACCAGACCCCACACCGCCGCAGCGGCCACATCCACCACATTGCCGACGCCGACCGCGCCGCGGGTCACCACCACCAGCCGCGAATCGACCGGCCGATCCTCGTCGGCGAGCCACTCCTGGAGCACACCCAACAGTCCGGCGGAGATTTCCAGGACCTCGGCCGGATCCCCGGAGACTGCGACAGGAACCTGATAGACCTCGGCCTCCGGCAGTTCGGCCGGCGGCACGACCGAGCCCGGCGCGGCCGCGACCCAGTCCACGGCGAACAACGACTGTCCGACCCGCACGCCGCCGGCCCCGCCGGCCTGGCCCGCGGACAGCGGGCGCAACACCAGGCCGGCCACGGAGATCACCGGCGCGCCGGTCTCGTCGGCGCCCCACAGCGAGACGCCCGAACCGGTGCGCCGCAGCCGGACCCGCAGCCGGTCCGCGCCGGTGGCGAACAGCTGCACGCCGGTCCAGGAGAACGGCAGGCCGCCCTCGTCGATCAGGGTGCTGGAGCCGAGCGCGTGCAGCGCCGCGTCCAGCAGCGCCGGGTGCACGCCGTAACCGGCGGCGTCCGCGGGCTCCGGCAGGCGGACCTCGGCGAAGACGTCGCCGCCGAGGAGCCAGACGTTCGTGAGGCCCTGGAAGGTCGGGCCGTAGCCGAACCCGGCCGCGGCGAGGTCTGCGTAGACGGTCGAGATGTCCACCGGCTGGGCTCCGACCGGCGGCCAGACGGCCAGGTCCGCGCCCTCGGGCGTGGCGCCCGCGCCCAGGGCCAGGACGCCGGTCGCGTGCCGCACCCAGGAGTCGTCGGTCTCCCCGAGCCGGCCGTAGACCGCGATCGCGCACTCGCCGGACTCGTTCGGCTCGTCGACCCGGACCTGGATCTGGACGCCGCCGGTGGCCGGAAGGACCAGCGGGACCTCCAGGGTCAGTTCCTCCAGCCGGCCGCCGCCGACCTCGTCGCCGGCCCGCAGGACCATGTCCACGAACGCGGTCCCGGGCAGGAACACCGAACCCTGGATCGCGTGGTCGGCCAGCCAGCCGACCGAGCCGAGCGAGAGCCGGCCGGTCAGCACGCAGCCGCCGGAACCGGCCAGCCGGACGGACACGCCGACCAGCGGGTGGTCCACGCCGGCCACGCCGAGCCCGGACACGTCCCCGGTCGCGCGCCCGGCCGCGGCCACGGTCGGCCAGTAGCGGCGGCGCTGGAACGCGTACGTCGGCAGGTCCACCCGGCGGCCGCCCGCGGGCAGCACCGAGGTCCAGTCCACGGCCACGCCGCGCACCCAGGCCGTGGCGACGGCGGCGAGCGTCGTGGTCGCCTCGTCGCGGCCGGAGCGGACGGTCGGCGCGAAGGCGAGGTCCTCGGCCTCTGCGTCGGTGGTCAGGCAGTCCTGGGCCATCGCGGTCAGCACGCCGTCGGGGCCGAGTTCGAGGAAGGTGCGGGCACCGAATTCGCGTGCTGCGACGATGCCGTCGGCGAATCGGACCGCGGCGCGCACGTGCTCGACCCAGTATTCGGGGGTCGAAAACTCAGGCCCGGCAAGGGAACCGGAGACATTGGAGACGACCGGGATGCGCGGCTGGTTCCAGGTGAGACCGGTCACGATACTGCGGAACTCGTCGAGCATCGGCTCCATCAGCGAGGAGTGGAAGGCGTGCGAGACGGTCAGCTTCTTGGTCTTGCGGCCCAGCTTCGACAGCTTCGAGGCGACAGAAGTCACGGCGGTCTTGGATCCCGAGATCACCACGGAGGTCGGGCCGTTGATCGCGGCGATGTCCACGCCCTTCTTCAGCAGCGGCAGCACCTCTTCCTCAGAGGCCTGAACCGCCACCATCACACCGCCCGAGGGCAGCGCCTGCATCAGACGACCGCGCGCAGCAACCAGTGTGCAGGCATCGGCGAGGGACAGGACCCCGGCCACATGCGCGGCTGCGATCTCGCCGATCGAGTGGCCCAGCAGGACATCCGGGGTGATCTTCCACGGCTCCAGCAGCCGGAAGATCGCGACCTCGATCGCGAACAACGCAGGCTGCGCATATCCGGTCTGGTCGATCACCGGAGCGGAGTCATCGCCGAACACGACCGACGACAGCGACCGGTCCAGCAGCACATCAAAGTACGCACACACCTCGTCGAACGCGGCCGCGAATGCCGGGAAGGCGTCGTACAACCCGCGGCCCATCCCAATGCGCTGCGAACCCTGTCCGGTGAACAGGAACGCGGTCAGGCCGGGCGTGACCGAGCCGGTCACGACGTTCGCCGCGCTCTTCTCCTTTGCCAGCGCGGTCAGGCCGACCTTGGCCCCGTCCAGGACCACGGCCCGGGACTCGAACGCCGAGCGGGCCACCGCCAGGGTGTGCGCGACATCGAGCAGCGGGAGCCCGGCGTGGTCCTTGAGGTGCCGGCCGAGCCGGTCGGCCTGGGCGGCCAGGGCCGCGGGCGTGCGGCCGGACAGCAGCAGCGGGAGGCCGGCCGCGGGAGTCTCGTCGGCCTGCGGGGCGTTGTCCTCCTGGGCCGCGGCGGGGACGTGCTCGATCACGACGTGCGCGTTGGTGCCGCTCATGCCGAACGAGGACACCGCCGCCCGGCGCGGACGACCGTCGCCGAGCTCCGGCCAGTCCCGGGCCTCGGTCAGCAGCTCGACCGCGCCCGCAGTCCAGTCCACGTGGCTGGAAGGTTCGTCGACGTGCAGCGTGCGCGGCATCACGCCGTGTTGCATCGCCATCACCATCTTGATCACACCGCCCACTCCGGCCGCGGCCTGGGTGTGACCGATGTTCGACTTGAGCGAACCGAGGTACAGCGGGCGGTCCTCGGGCCGGTCGGCGCCATAGGTCGCGAGCAGCGCCTGCGCCTCGATCGGGTCGCCGAGCACGGTGCCGGTGCCGTGGCCTTCGACCAGGTCCACATCGGCGCCGGTCAGGCCGGCGTTGGCCAGGGCCTGGCGGATCACCCGCTGCTGGGAGGGTCCGTTGGGGGCGGTCAGGCCGTTGCTGGCGCCGTCCTGGTTCACCGCGGAGCCGCGGACCAGGGCGAGCACCGGGTGGCCGTTGCGCTGCGCATCGCTCAGCCGCTCCAGCAGCAGGAAGCCGACGCCCTCACCCCAGCCGGTGCCGTCCGCGGCCTCGGCGAAGGCCTTGCAGCGGCCGTCGGCGGCCAGGCCGCGCTGGCGGGAGAACTCGATGAAGGTGCCCGGGGTGGACATCACCAGCACGCCGCCGGCCAGGGCCAGTTCGCACTCGCCGCCGCGCAGGGACTGGGCGGCCAGGTGCAGGGCGACCAGGGAGGAGGAGCAGGCGGTGTCGACGGTGACCGCGGGGCCTTCGAAGCCGAAGGTGTAGGAGAGCCGGCCGGACATCACGCTCGCGGAGCTGCCGGTGGCCAGGTGGCCCTCGGCGTCGCCGGAGCCGGCGGTCATCATCAGGGCCGCGTAGTCCTGGCTGTTGGACCCGGCGAACAGGCCGACCGGGCGGCCGCGGAGCGAGTCCGGGGCGATCCCGGCCCGTTCCAGGCTCTCCCAGGCGGTCTCCAGCAGCAGGCGCTGCTGCGGGTCCATGGTCAGGGCCTCGCGCGGGCTGATGTTGAAGAAGCCGGAGTCGAACTCGTCGGCGGCGCTGAGGAATCCGCCCTTGTCCGAGTACGACGTCCCCTGGTGCGCGGGGTCGGGATCGTAGAGTGCTTCGACGTCCCAGCCGCGGTCGGCGGGGAAGGAGGAGACGGCGTCCACGCCGTCGGCGACCAGCTGCCACAGGTCCTCGGGCGAGGTGACCCCGCCGGGGTAGCGGCAGCTCATCGAGACGATCGCGATCGGGTCGTCGTCCGGGGCGGTGGTCGCGGCGACCGCGACGGCCGGGCGAGCTTCCGGGGCGTCGGCGCCGAGCAGCCGGGTGCCGAGGTAGGCGGCCAGCGCGGCCGGGTTGGCGTAGTCGAACACGAGCGTGGAGGCCAGGCGCAGGCCGGTCTGTGCGGCCAGCCGGTTGCGCAGTTCGACCGCGAGCAGGGAGTCGAAGCCCATCTCCTTGAACGGGCGGCCCGGGTCGATCGCGTCCGCGCCGACATGGCCGAGCACGGCGGCGACGGCGCCGCGCAGCAGGGCCAGCACGGTGCGCTCGCGCTCCGGGCCGGACTGCGCGGCCAGGGTGCGGGCCAGCTCGGAGCGCTCGTCCTGGGCCCCGGTTCCGGCGGCCAGGGCGCTGCGCACCTCGGGCAGGTCGCCGATCAGCGGGCGCGGGCGGGCGGCGGTGAAGGCGGGGGCGAACAGGGCCCAGTCGACGTCGGCGACGGTGAGGGTCGGCTCGGCCGCGCCGGCCGCGTGGGCCAGTGCGGTCAGCGCCCGGGCCGGGTCCATCGGGAGCAGGCCGCGCCGGCGCAGCTGCTCGTCGGCGTCCCCGGCCGCGGCCATGCCGCCCTCGGCCCACGGGCCCCAGGCCACCGCGGTGCCGGCCAGGCCGCGGGCGCGGCGGGTCTCGGCCAGGGCGTCCAGGTAGGCGTTGGCGGCGCAGTACGCGGCCTGGCCGCCGCTGCCCCAGACCCCGGAGATCGAGGAGTACAGGATGAAGGCGTCCAGCTCGGTGTCGCCGAGGAGTTCGTCCAGGTTCCGGGCGCCGTCGACCTTGGCCCGGAGCGCGACGTGGAAGCGGTCGGCGGTCAGGCCGGCGATGTCGGCGACGTCGTTGACGCCGGCCGCGTGCAGGACCGCGTCGACCGGGTGGGCGGCCAGCAGCGCGGCGAGGGCGTCGCGGTCGGCGACGTCGCACGCGGCGACCTGGGCGTCCACGCCGGTTGCGGTGAGCTCGGCCAGCAGGTCCACTGCGCCGGGCGCGTCCAGGCCCGCGCGGCTGGTCAGGATCAGGCGTTCGGCGCCGTGGGCGGCGGCCCAGCGGGCGGCGTGGGCGCCGAGCGCGCCGGTGCCGCCGGTGATCAGGACCGTGCCCCGCGGCTGCCAGGCCGGGCCGGTCAGGGCCTCGGCGTGCTCGAGTCGGCGCACGAAGACCCCGGAGGCGCGGACGGCGACCTGATCCTCGGTCCCGGCGGCCAGGACCGCGCCGAGGCGGGTGGCCGCGCGCCGGTCCAGGTCGGCGGCGGGCAGGTCGACCAGGCCGCCCCAGCGGCCCGGGTGCTCCAGGCCGACGACCCGGCCGACGCCCCAGACCAGGGCCGGTTCCGCGGAGGCGAGGGCGTCGGAGCGGCCGACGGCCACGGCGCCGCGGGTGGTGATCCACAGCGGGGCCTCGATCTCGGCGTCGCCGAGGGCCTGGACCAGGGTGAGCGTGCCGAAGGCGCAGGCGCCGGGCAGTTGCAGGACGCCGCCGACCGGTCCGGTCTCGGCGGTCTGGGCGCGCAGCAGGTCGGTCAGCTGCTCGCGGGTGGTGTCGGGGGCGGTGGACAGGCGGCGGATCTCGGCGCCCTGCGCGGTCAGGCCGGTCGCGATCTGGTCGGCGTGGGCGTCCGCGGCGTCGGTGGTGTCGTGCGGCTGGATCAGCAGCCAGGTGCCGGAGAGCGTGGCCGTGGCCGCGCCGAGTGCGGGCTCGGGCCGCCAGGCGATCTTGTAGCGGGAGGCGTCCAGCCGGGAGCGGTCGCGGCGCTTGCCGCGCCAGGCGGACAGCAGCGGCAGGGCGGAGCGCAGTTCCTCGGCGCCGTCGAGTTCGGCCGAGCCGGCCAGGGCGGCGAGCGCGGACAGGTCCTCGCGGTCGACCGCGTCCCAGAACCGGGCGTCCTCGGCGTCCGCGGCGGTGTCGGGGGCCGGGGCGGCGGTGGAGGTCAGCCAGTAGCGGTTGCCGCCGAACGCGTAGGTCGGCAGGTCCACCCGCCGTGCGGCCGGGACGAACGCGGTCCAGTCGATCCGGGTGCCCTGGGTGAACGCGGTGGCCAGGGCGGCGAGCAGGGTGCGCGGTTCGGGGCGGTCCCGGCGCAGCACCGGGGCGAAGGTGCCGGTGTCCACGCAGTCCTGGGCCATCGCGCTCAGCGCGCCGTCGGGTCCGAGTTCCAGGAAGGTGCTCGCGCCGAGTTCGGCGAGGGTGTCGACGGCGGCGGCGAAGCGGACGGCGTCGCGGGCGTGGCCGACCCAGTAGTCGGGGGTCGAGAGCTCCGGCCCGGCGAGGTGGCCGGTGACCGTGGAGACGATCGGGATCCGGGCCGGGCTGTAGGTCAGGCCTGCGGCGAGGTCGCGGAACTCGGCGAGCATCGGCTCCATCAGCATGGAGTGGAAGGCGTGGCTGACCGGGAGCTTCTTGGTCTTGCGGCCCAGGGCCCGGAAGTGCTCGGCCACGGGACCGAGGGCGGCCTCGTCGCCGGAGACGACGGTGGCCCGCGGGCCGTTGACCGCGGCGATCGCGACCGGGGCGGCCGGGTCGGCGGCGAGCAGGGCGGCGACCTCGGATTCGGCGGCCTGGAGCGCGATCATGGCTCCGCCCGCGGGCAGGGCCTGCATCAGCCGGCCGCGGGCGGCGACCAGGGCGGCGGCGTCGGCCAGGGAGAGCACGCCAGCCATGTGCGCGGCCGCGATCTCGCCGATCGAGTGGCCGGCCAGCAGGTCCGGGGTGACGCCGTGGTGTTCCAGGGTGCGGTAGAGGGCGACTTCGAGGGCGAACAGGGCGGGCTGGGTGGCGGCGGTCTGGTCCAGTGCGGCGGCGTCGGCGCCGAAGACCAGGTCGCGCAGCGGGCGGCCGAGGTGCGGGTCGAGGGCGGCGCAGGCCTGGTCGAAGGCGGCGGCGAACGCCGGGTCGGCGGCGTGGAGTTCGCGACCCATGTCCGGGCGCTGGGAGCCCTGGCCGGCGAAGAGGAAGGCGAGTTTGCCGTCGGTCGCGGTGCCGGTGACCGCGTCCGGGGTCGGCTGGCCGTCGGCGAGCGCGGCCAGGGCGGCCGGGAGTGCGTCGGCGTCGGCCGGGAGCAGGACGGCGCGGTGCGCGAGGGTCGCGCGGCCGGACAGCAGGGAGTGGGCGACGTCGGCCGGGTCCAGGTCGGGGTGCTCGGCCAGGTGCTCGCGCAGGCGGTCGGCTTGTCCGCGCAGCGCTTCGGCGGTGTGCGCGGTGAGCACCAGCGGCGGCAGACCGGCAGCGGCGCGCGCGGTCGCAGAGGTCCGGGATATCTCAGAGGTCTGCGGCGCGTCGGCGTCTTCGGCGAGCGGCTCGGGCTCGGCCGGGGCCTGCTCGATGATCACGTGGGCGTTGGTGCCGGACACGCCGAAGGCGGAGACCCCGGCCCGGTACGGCGCGCCGGTCTGCGGCCAGGGCAGCGGCTCGGTGACCAGTTCGACCGCGCCGTCGGACCATTCCACGTGCGGGGTCGGCTCGTCCACGTGCAGGGTGCGCGGCACCATACCGTGGCGCATGGACAGGACGACCTTCATCACGCCGGCCACGCCCGCGGCGGCCTGGGTGTGGCCGAGGTTGGATTTGAGCGAGCCGAGCAGCAGCGGACGGCCGGGCTCGCGGTCCTGGCCGTAGACCGCGAGCAGGGCCTGGGCCTCGATCGGGTCGCCCAGGACCGTGCCGGTGCCGTGCGCCTCGACCGCGTCGACCTGGGCCGCGGACAGCCGCGCGTTGGCCAGGGCCTGGCGGATCACGCGCTGCTGGGCCGGGCCGTTGGGGGCGGTCAGGCCGTTGGACGCGCCGTCCTGGTTGACCGCGCTGCCGCGCAGCACAGCCAGGACCGGGTGCCCGTTGCGCTGGGCGTCGGAGAGGCGTTCGAGCAGCAGGATGCCCGCGCCCTCGGACCAGCCGGTGCCGTCGGCGGCCGCGGCGAAGGACTTGCAGCGCCCGTCCGAGGCCAGGCCGCGCTGGCGGGAGAACTCGACGAACACCGCGGGCGAGGTGATCACGGTGACGCCGCCGGCCAGGGCGAGGTCGCACTCGCCGTTGCGCAGGGCCTGGGCCGCCAGGTGCAGCGCGACCAGGGAGGAGGAGCACGCGGTGTCGATGGTGACCGCCGGGCCCTCCAGGCCGAAGGCGTAGGCCAGCCGGCCGGAGATCACGCTGCCGACGTTGCCGGTCAGCAGGTGCCCTTCCAGGTCGGCCGGGATCTCGCGCAGTTCGGAGGCGTAGCCGCCGGAGGCCGCGCCGACGAACACGCCGGTCTGGCTGCCGGCCGCCCCGGCCGGGTCGATCCCGGCCCGCTCGAACGCCTCCCACGCGGTCTCCAGCAGCAACCGCTGCTGCGGATCCATCGCCAGGGCCTCGCGCGGGCTGATCTCGAACAGGTCGGCGTCGAAGCGGGACACGTCCCGCAGGAACCCGCCCTCGGCCGAGTAGGTGGTGCCCGGGTGGTCCGGGTCGGGGTGGTAGATCCCGTCCACGTCCCAGCCGCGGTCGGCCGGGAACGGCCCGATCGCGTCCCGGCCGTCGGCCAGCAGCCGCCACAGGTCCTCGGGGGTGTCCACGCCGCCGGGGAAGCGGCAGCTCATCGAGACCACGGCGATGGGCTCCCGGGCCGCCGCCATCAGCGCCCTGTTCTGCTGCCGCAGCCGCTCCGCCTCCTTCACGGAGCGCCGCAGAGCCTCGAGGACCTTCTCGTCAGGCGTGGTGCCCATCATCAACCCCATGCTTCCGGCGTCGGTGGTGCGTGATCAGAAATCGGAACCTTCGAGCGCCATCCGCACCAGGGCGTCGGCGTCGAGGTCGTCGACCAGGTCGGCGGGCTCCGCCGCGGCCCGCGCGAGCGGGGCGGTGCGGATTCCGGCGAGTTCGAGCAGCGTGTCGAGCAGTCCGGCGTCGCGCAGCCGGGACAGCGGCAGGTCGGCCAGGGCGCGGCGCACCCCGGCCTCGGCGCCGGCGTCCTCGGGCTCGGGCCCGACCAGTTCCCGGTGCAGCAGGGCGCCGAGGGCGGTGGGCGTCGGGTGGTCGTAGATCACCGTGGCCGGCAAGCGCAGCCCGGTCGCCTTGGCGAGCAGGTTGCGCAACTCCAGCGCGCTCACGGAGTCGAAGCCGCTCTTCTTGAACGGCCGGTGCGCGCCGACCTCGTCCAGCCCGCGGTGCCCGAGGGCGGCCGCGGCGTGCTCGCGCACGAGCGTGACCAGGGCCGCAGCCTGCTCGTCCGGGCTGAGCCCGTCGAGTGAGCGCAGCAGGTCGGCGGCGGCGTCCGAGGCCCGGGCCGGTTCGTCGGCGGCGGCCAGCACCGCGGCGACCTCGGCCAGGGACTCGATCAGCGGGCGTCGGCGCTCGGCCGTGTAGCCGGGGGCGAACCGGGCCCAGTCCACGTCGACCACGGTGACCGCGGTCTCGTCGGCGCCGAGCGCGGCGTGCAGGGCCGCGACGGCCAGGTCCGGGTCCATCCCGGCCAGGCCGCGGCGGGCCAGGTGCCGGTCGGCGTCCTCGCCCGCGCCCATCCCGGTGCCGGCCCAGGGGCCCCAGGCGACCGCGGTGGCGGCCAGGCCGCGGGCCCGGCGGGCGTCGGCGAGCGCGTCCAGGTGGGCGTTGGCGGCGGCGTAGGCGGCCTGGCCGCCGCTGCCCCAGACGCCCGCGATGGACGAGAACAGGACGAACGCGTCCAGCGGGGTGTCGCCGAGCAGGGCGTCGAGGTGTTCGGCGCCCGCGGCCTTGCCGCGCAGGATCTCGGCGAAGGCGTCCAGGGTGGTGTCGGTGAGCGCGGCGACGCCGGTGGCGCCGGCCGCGTGCACGACCGCGTTCGGCGGGTAGGCGGAGAGCAGCTCGGCCAGGGCCGCCCGGTCGGCGACGTCGCAGGCCACGATGACCGCTTCGGCGCCGAGCGCGCGCAGGTCGGCGACCAGGTCGTCCGAGCCGGGCGCGGCCGGGCCGCGGCGGCTGGTGAGCACCAGGCGCTCGGCCCCGCCGGCGGCCAGCCAGCGGGCCACGTGCGCGCCGAGCGCGCCGGTGCCGCCGGTGACCAGGACGGTGCCGCGCGGGGTCCAGCGCGCCGCCGGGTCCGGACCGAGGTCCGGGTCCAGCGGGCGCCGGACCAGCCGGGCGGCCAGCGCGGCGTGCGGGCGGATCGCGAGCTGGTCCTCACCGGTGGTATCGGCGTGGGCCAGGGCGGCCGCCAGCCGGCGCGCGGCGGTGGCGTCGGCCTGCTCGGGCAGGTCGATCAGGCCGCCGAAGCCGCCCGGCTGTTCCAGGCCCAGGACGCGGCCCAGGCCCCAGATCTGGGCCTGCTCGGCCCGGCGGACCGGGTCGCCCGGGCCGGTGCCGACGGCGCCGCGGGTGAGCAGCCACAGCGGCGCGGTGACGCCGGTGTCGGCCAGCGCCTGGACCAGTGCGACGGTCAGCGCCGTGCCGCGGGGCAGGCCGGGGACGGCGGCGAGTTCGCCCCGGGTCAGGCCGAGCGTGCTGAGCACGCCGGCGATCTCTTCGCCGTCGGCCTGCTCGGCCAGGCCGTCGCGCAGGGCGGCGGCGAGCGCGGCCCGGTCGGCGTTCTCGCCGTCCAGGTCGATCGTGCGCAGGTCCACGCCCTGGTAGCCGAGTTCTTCGGCGAGTTCGGCGAGCGGGCGGTCCGGGGTGGTCAGCAGCAGCCAGGTGCCGGTCGGGATGTCGGTCGCCGACGGCGCGTCCTGCTGCTGCCAGGCCACCGCGTACCGCCAGCGGTCGAGCGTGGAGCCGATCTGCGAGCGGCGGCGCCAGGCGGTGAGCGCCGGGAGCACCGCGCCGAGTGCGGCCGCGTCCACGCCGGTGCCGGCGCAGACCGTGGCGGCGAACCCGGCCGCGTCCTGGCGGTCGACCGCGTCCCAGAAGCGTGCCTCGGAGTCGGACGCGGTCGCAGGGGCAGTGGCCGTCGCGACTGCGGCGGGCAGGGTGGGCTTGAGCCAGAAGCTCTGGCCCTGGAACGGATACGTGGGCAGCGCGACCTGGCGGCCGCCGGGCAGCAGGGCGGCCCAGTCCGCCCTGGCGCCGCGGCTCCAGGCGGTGGCCAGGGACCGGACGATGGTGTCCGGTTCGGCCCGGCCCGGGCGCAGCGCGGCGGCGAAGGCGGTGTCCTCGTCCTGGAGCCACTGCCCGGCCATCGCGCCGAGCACGCCGTCCGGGCCGAGTTCGACGAAGGTGCGGGCGCCGAAGCGGCGGGCCGCGGCGACGGCGTCGGCGTACCGGACCGCTTCGCGCACGTGCCGGACCCAGTACTCGGGGGTGGAGATCTCGTCCCCGGCCAGCAGTCCGGTGAGGTTGGAGACGACCGGGATGCGGGCCCGGCGCCAGTCCAGATCGGCGATGGCGCGGCCGAACTCGGCGAGCATCGGCTGCATCAGGGCGGAGTGGAACGCGTGGCTGACGCTCAGCCGCTTGACCTTGCGGCCGGTGGCGCGGACCGCGTCGGCCAGTGCCTGCACCGCGGCTTCGGCGCCGGAGACGACCACGGCGTCCGGGCCGTTGACTGCGGCGATGTCCACGCCCTCGGTCAGCAGCGCGAGCACCTCGGCCTCGGAGGCCTCCACGGCGGCCATCGCGCCGCCGGCCGGAAGAGCCTGCATCAGCCCGGCCCGGGCGGAGACCAGGGTGCACGCGTCGGCCAGGGAGAGCACCCCGGCGACGTGCGCGGCCGCGATCTCGCCGATCGAGTGGCCGAGCAGCAGATCCGGGACCAGGCCCCAGGATTCGGTCAGCCGGTAGAGCGCGACTTCGAGGGCGAACAGGGCCGGTTGGGCGTACCCGGTCTGGTCGAGCAGGCCGTCGTCGGCGGTCCCGAACACCACCTCGGCCAGCGGGCGGCCGAGCTGCGGGTCGAGTAGGGCCGCGGCGGCGTCGAAGGCCCGGGCGAACGCGGGGTACGCGGCGTACAGCTCACGGCCCATGCCGACCCGCTGCGAACCCTGGCCGGTGAACAGGAACGCGAGCGAACCCGCGGGTCCGGCGGCGCCGCGCACCAGATCGGGCGCGGTCCGGCCGGCCGCGAGGGCGTCGAGCCCCTCGCCGGGCCGGGCCAGGACGACGGCCCGGTAGTCGTGCGTCTCGCGAGTGGTGACCAGCGAGTAGGCCAGGTCGGTGGGTTTCGCGGACAGGGCCGGGTCGAGCTCGGCGGCCAGGCGCGCGGCCTGCTCGCGCAGGGCGGCCTCGCTGCCCGCGGAGAGGACCAGCGGGATGACCGGCGCGTTGGAGTCGGCGGTCGGCGTGGCGTCGGTCTCGGCATCGGCGTCGGTCGGCGCGGTGGTCGGCGCGGCTTCCAGGATCGTGTGCGCGTTGGTGCCGCTGATCCCGAAGGAGGAGACCGCGGCGCGGCGCGGGCGGCCGGTGTCCGGCCAGTCGCGGGCCTCGGCCAGCACCTCGACCGCGCCCGCGGTCCAGTCGACGTGGGTGGACGGCGTGCCGGCGTGCAGGGAGCGCGGCAGGACGCCGTGCTGCATCGCCAGGACCATCTTCATCACGCCCGCGACACCGGCCGCGGCCTGGGTGTGGCCGATGTTCGACTTGACGGTGCCCAGGTACAGCGGGTGGCCGTTGTCCTCGGCGCGCTCGGCGCCGTAGGTGGCCAGCAACGCCTGGGCCTCGATCGGGTCGCCGAGCACGGTACCGGTGCCGTGGCCTTCGACCGCGTCCACGTCCTGCGCGCCGAGGTGCGCGTCGGCCAGCGCCTGGCGGATGACCCGCTGCTGGGAGGGGCCGTTGGGGGCGGTCAGGCCGTTGGAGGCGCCGTCCTGGTTCACGGCCGAGCCGCGGACCAGGGCCAGGACCGGGTGTCCGTGGCGCCGGGCGTCGCTGAGCCGTTCGAGCAGCAGCACGCCGACGCCCTCGCCCCAGCCGGTGCCGTCGGCGTCGTCGGCGTAGGCCTTGCAGCGGCCGTCCCCGGCCAGGCCCTGCTGGCGGGAGAACCCGGCGAAGATCCCGGTGTTCGCCATGATCGTCGCGCCGCCGGCCACGGCCATCGTGCACTCGCCGCGGCGCAGGGCCTGCGCCGCGAGGTGCAGCGCGACCAGGGAGGAGGAGCAGGCGGTGTCCAGGGTGACCGCGGGGCCCTCGAAACCGAAGGTGTAGGCCAGCCGGCCGGAGGCGATGCTGGAGGCGTAGCCGGTCACCAGGTGGCCTTCCAGGCCGGTCACGTCGGTGCCCGGGCCGATGCCGTACCCGGAGGTGGCCGCGCCGATGAACACTCCGGCCCGGCTGCCGCGCAGGGACAGCGGCGCGATCCCGGCCCGTTCCAGCGCCTCCCAGGTGACCTGGAGCAGCAGCCGCTGTTGCGGGTCCATCGCCAGGGCCTCGCGCGGGCTGATCCCGAAGAAGGCGGCGTCGAACGCGTCGGCGTCGTGGATGAACCCGCCGACCGGGGCGTAGTCCAGGCCGTCGGCGACCGGGATGGACTCCCAGCCGCGGTTGGTCGGGAAGCCGGAGATGGCGTCGGTGCCGGAGTCCAGCAGCCGCCAGTAGTCCTCGGGGCTGCTCACCCCGCCGGGCAGGCGGCAGGCCATCGAGACGATCGCGATCGGGTCGTCGATGTCCGCGGTCGTGCTCGCGGTGGCGGGGACGGCCGGTGCGATGGTGCGGGCCTGGTCGCCGCCGAGCTGGGTGTCGAGCAGGTCGGCCAGCACGGCCGGGGTCGGGTGGTCGAAGACCAGGGTGGCCGGCAGGCGCAGCCCGGTCGCCGCGGCCAGCCGGTTGCGCAGCTCGACCGCGGTCAGCGAGTCGAAGCCGAGCCCCTTGAAGGCGCGGGTGGCCGGGATCGCGGCGGCCGAGCCGTGGCCGAGCACGACGGCGGCCTGGACCTTGATCAGGTCGGTCAGGGCCTTGATGCGCTCGTCGTGGTCCAGGCCGGCCAGCGCTTGAGCCAGGCCGCCGGATGCCGCGGTGGCCGCGCCGCGCGCGGCGGTCCGGGTCGCGGTGGACTTGACCAGGGCGCGCAGCGGGGCCGGGACGCCGGCGGCCCGGGTCGACGCCTGCAGGGCGCTGATGTTCAGGGCGAGGGCGACCGGGTTGGCGTGGCCGAGGCCGAGCGCGGTGTCGAACTGGGCCAGGGCCTGGTCCGGGGGCAGGGCGGGCACGCCGGTGGCCGCCATCCGTTCCACCGCGGCCGGGTCCAGGGCGGTGACCATGCCGGTGGTCCACGGGCCCCAGGCGATCGAGGTGCCCGGCAGTCCGGCGGCGCGGCGCTCGCGCATCAGCGCGTCCAGGTAGGCGTTGGCCGCGGCGTAGTTGCCCTGGCCCGGGGCGCCGAGGGTGGCGGAGATCGAGGAGTAGCAGACGAACCAGGCCAGGTCGGCCCCGGCCTGCGCGCAGGCGGTGTGCAGGTGGTGCGCACCGTCGGCCTTCGGACCCCAGACCGTGGCCAGCCGGTCGGGGGTGAGCGCGTGGATCGGGGCGTCGTCGAGAACCCCGGCGGTGTGGATGACCGCGGTCAGCGGGTGCGCCGGGTCGATTCCGGCGATCACCGCGGCCACCTGGGCGTAGTCGGCCACGTCGCACGCGGCGACCTCGGCCTCGGCGCCGAGCGCGGTCAGCTGGGTGAGCGCGGCGCGGCCGGTCTCGCTGGCCCGGCCGGAGCGGGAGAGCAGCAGGAAGCGGGTGGCGCCGTACTGCCGGGCGAGGTGTTCGGCGGTGGCCAGGCCCAGGGCTCCGGTGCCGCCGGTGATCAGGACCGTGCCGGCCGGGTCCAGCGGGGCCGGGACGGTCAGGACCAGCTTGCCGATCGTGCGCGCCTGGGACAGGTACCGCAGGGCTTCCCTGCCCTGGGACAGCGGGAGCGCGGTGACGTGCGGCGGAATCAGGGTGCCGTCATCGAACAGCGGCGCCAGTTCGCCGTACATCGCGGCGATCCGCCCGGGGCCGGCCTCCATGAGGTCAAAGGCCTGATAGGCCACGCCCTGGTGGTCGGCGGCGACCTGGGCGGCGTCGCGGATGTCGGCCTTGCCCATCTCCACGAACCGGCCGCCCGGGACCAGCAGGCGAAGGGAAGCGTCGATGAATTCTCCGGCCAGGCAGTCGAGAACCACCTCAACGCCGACGCCGTCAGTGGCCTGACGGAAAGACTGCTCGAACTCAGTCGTGCGCGAATCGGCGATGTGTGCGTCATCGAGGCCTGCGTCACGCAGCGCCGGCCACTTGGCCCGGGACGCGGTCGCGAACACCTCAGCACCCAGATGACGCGCGATCCGCACGGCCATCTGCCCGACGCCACCGGCGGCGGCGTGCACGAGCACCCGGTCTCCGGCCTTGACCTGCGCGAGGTCGTGCAGGGCGTACCAGGCGGTCAGCGCGGCCATCGGCGTTCCCGCGGCCCGATCGAACGACCAGCCCGCCGGGACCCGGCCGACCAGCGCCCGCCCGGCCACGACCACCGGGCCGAACCCGCCGTGCCACAGACCCATCACCCGGTCGCCCGCAACCAGATCCGCGACACCCGGACCGGTCTCCAGCACGACGCCCGCGCCCTCGGAGCCCATCCGGGCGTCCGGGTCCGGGTACTCGCCCAGGCCGACCAGCACGTCACGGAAGTTCAGGCCCGCCGCGCGAATCCCGATCCGCACCTCGCCCTCGGCCAGCTCACCGGCCAGGACCTGCGGGTCTTCGACCGCCGAGACCGAGTCGAGCGTGCCGTCGGAGCCGGCGGCCAGATGCCAGCCCGGGCGCATGATCAGCGCGCCGGGCCCGCCCGCCCGCACCAGCCGGCCGACCAGGACCCGGCCGGAGCGTACGAGGACCTGCCACTCCCCCGCCGCCCGAGCCCGGGCCACCAGGGCCGCGAGCCACGCGGCGTCGACCGCGCCGTCCACGTCGACCAGGACCATGCGGCCCGGGTGCTCACGCTCGGCCGCCCGCACCAGACCCCAGACCGAGGCGGCCTTGGTGTCCACGGCGCCGCCGATCCCGCCGAACGCGCCCACGATCCCGGCCGAACCGCTCGCCGACACCGCTCCCCGCGTCACCACGGCCAGGCAGCCTTCGAATACCTCCTGCGAAACCCACGGCGAGACGACCGCGAGCGCGGCCTCGGCGTCGGCCGATTCCGGGGCCCAGACCACGACCGGCGCGTCCGGCCGGGTCCCGGCCAACTCGACCAGGTCCGCGGCGATCGAGGAGACCTCGGTCAGCAGCGGAGTGGCGCCGAGCAGCACGCACTCGGAGCCGGCCTCCGGTTCGGCCTCGCCTTCGATCCAGGGCACCCATTCGAGTGCGTACACGTCACCCGCGCTCGGCGCGGCGGCCGAGACCGCCGACTGCGAGACGGCCCGGGTGTTGATCGAGTCGATGGCGGCGACCGGGCGGCCGGCCTCGTCGGCCAGCAGCACGGCGATCGAGCCGTGGGCGCCGGGCCGCAGGCGGGCCCGCAGCGCGGTGGCGCCGGTCGCGAACAGCCGGGCCCCGGACCAGGCGAACGGAAGCCGCGCCTCCTGCTGATCCTGGGACTGGTCGGCGGCCGCGAGCACGGTGTGCAGGGCCGAGTCGAACAGGGCCGGGTGCAGTCCGTAGGCCGTGACGTCGGTGTCGGCGGGCAGCGCGACCTCGGCGTAGAGGTCGTCGCCGGCGCGCCACACGGCCCGCAGACTGCGGAACACCGGCCCGTAGCCGAATCCGGCCTCGGTGAAGCGGTCGTAGAAGCCTTCGATGTTCACCGGCGTGGCGCCGGCCGGCGGCCAGACCAGCAGGTCCGTCTCGGGCGCGGCGGCCGCGGTGTCCGGGCGGACGGCGCCGGAGGCGTGGCGCACCCATTCGCCGCCGTCGCCGCCGGCCTGGGCGTAGACCGCGACCGCGCACTCGCCGGACTCGTCCGGGGCGTCGACCTGGATCTGCACCCGGACGCCGCCGGAGGTCGCGGGCACCACGAGCGGTACTTCGAGGGTCAGTTCCTCCACCACACCGCAGCCGACCTCGTCGCCGGCGCGCACGACCATGTCGACCAGCGCGGTGCCGGGCACGACGACCGCGCCGTGCACGGTGTGCTGGGTCAGCCAGGGTACTGACGACAGGGACAGGCGGCCGGCGAGCACGCAGCCGCCCGAGGCGGCCAGCTGCACCGAGGCGCCGACCAGGGCGTGGTCCACGCCGGTCAGCCCGAGGCCGGCCACGTCGCCGCTCACCCGGCCCGCCTTCGGCCAGAACCGCCGGCGCTGGAACGCGTACGTCGGCAGGTCCACCGGGCGCCCGCCCGGCTGGACCTGGGCCCAGTCGACTGAAGCGCCGCGCACCCAGGCCGCGGCCAGGGCATCGAGCAGGGTCTCGGCCTCGTCCCGGCCCGCGCGGGCGGCCGCGGCGAACGCGACGTCGTCGGCGTCCAGGCAGCTGTGCGCCAGCGCGGTGAGCACGCCGTCGGGGCCGAGTTCGAGGAAGGTGCGGGCGCCGGCCGCGTAGGCGGCGGCGATCCCGTCGGCGAAGCGCACGGCGGCGCGCACGTGCTCGACCCAGTAGTCGGCGGTGGCGATCTCCGGGCCGGCGATCTGGCCGGTGACGTTCGAGACCACCGGGATCTGCGGCTCGTTCCAGTCCAGGCCCTCGATCTGGGCCCGGAACTCGGCGAGCATCGGCTCCATCAGCGCGGAGTGGAACGCGTGCGAGACGGCCAGTTTCTTGGTCTTGCGGCCCTGCGCGGCCAACTGCTCGGCGACCTTGGTCACGGCCGCTTCGGTGCCGGAGAGGACCACGGACTGCGGGCCGTTGATCGCGGCGATGTCAGCGCCCTCGGTCAGCAGCGGCAGGACCTCGTCCTCAGAGGCCTGCACCGCGATCATCACGCCGCCGGCCGGCAGGGCCTGCATCAGGCGGCCGCGGGCGGTCACCAGCGTGCAGGCGTCCTCCAGCGACAGGACGCCGGCCGCGTGCGCGGCGGCTATCTCGCCGATCGAGTGGCCCAGGAGCACGTCCGGGGTGACGCCCCAGGATTCCAGCGTCCGCAGCAGGGCGACCTCGACGGCGAACAGAGCAGGCTGGGCGAACCCGGTCTGCTCCAACAGTCCCGGATCGTCCGCTGCGAAGACGATGGATGCCAACGGCCGTTCCAATCCTCGGTCAAGGTGCTTGCACACCTCATCAAACGCCGCCGCGAAGACCGGGAACACCCCATAAAGCACCCGTCCCATCCCCACACGTTGGGCCCCTTGCCCCGTGAACAGCAGCGCGAGCCCGCCCTCGGAGACCGAGCCGGTGACAACCCCCTGAGTCGTTTCGCCCTGGGCGAAGCCGCGCAGCCGCTGCTTGAGCGCCTCCGGGTCCCGGCCGACGACCACGGCCCGGTCCTGGTGGGCGGCCCGGCCGACCGCGAGGGTGTGCGCGAGGTCGAGCGGGTCGGGCGCCTCGGCCCGGTCCAGGTGGACGGCCAGCTCGCCGGCCTGGGCGCGCAGGGCGTCCTCGCCGCGGCCGGACAGCACCCAGGCGACCGGGCCGGACCCGGTCGCGCGCTCCGGCTGCTCGGCCGGGGTGTCTGCGGGGTCCGGGCCTTCGATGATCACGTGCGCGTTGGTGCCGCTGACCCCGAACGAGGACACCGCGGCCCGGCGCGGACGCCCGGTCTCCGGCCACGGCCGCGACTGCGCGGCCAGTTCCAGCGACCCGCCGGACCAGTCGACCTTGCTGGTCGGCTGCTCGCCGTGCAGGGACGCGGGGACCACGCCGTGCCGCATCGCCTCGATCATCTTGATGATGCCGGCTACGCCCGCAGCGCCCTGAGTGTGCCCGATGTTGGACTTGACCGAGCCGAGCAGCAGCGGCCGGCCGGCCGCGCGGTCCCGGCCGTAGGTCGCGATCAGGGCCTGGGCCTCGATCGGGTCGCCGAGCACCGTGCCGGTGCCGTGCGCCTCGATCACGTCCACGTCCGCGCCGGTCAGTCCGGCCCCGGCCAGGGCCTGGCGGATCACCCGCTGCTGCGAGGGGCCGTTCGGGGCGGTCAGGCCGTTGGACGCGCCGTCCTGGTTGACCGCGCTGCCGCGCAGGATCGCGAGCACCTGGTGCCCGTTGCGCCGGGCGTCGGACAGGCGCTCGACCAGCAGCACGCCCACTCCCTCGCCCCAGCCGGTGCCGTCGGCGCTCTCGGCGAACGGCTTGCACCGCCCGTCCGGGGCCAGGCCGCCCTGCCGGGAGAACTCGACGAAGGCGGTCGGGGTGGCCATCACGGCGACCCCGGCCGCGACCGCGAGCGAGCACTCCCGGGCGCGCAGTGCCTGGGCGGCCAGGTGCAGCGCGACCAGGGAGGAGGAACACGCCGTGTCGACGGTGACGGCCGGGCCCTGGAAGCCGAAGGTGTAGGAGATCCGGCCGGACACGACACTGCCGGCGTTGCCCGCCATCAGGTAGCCGTCCACGTCCTCGCCGGACTGCTGCAACACCGTCGCATAGTCCTGCATGTTGGTCCCGGCGAACACCGCGACCGGTTCGCCGCGCAGGCCGGCCGGGTCGATCCGGGCCCGTTCGAACGCCTCCCAGGTCCCTTCCAGCAGCAGCCGCTGCTGCGGGTCCATGGCCAGCGCCTCGCGCGGGCTGATCCCGAAGAACGCCGGGTCGAAGTCGGCCACGTCGTAGAGGAAGCAGCCCTGCGCGGTGTGCGAACTGCCGCCGTCCGCGCCGGGTTCGGCGCCGAGGCCGGCCAGGTCCCAGTTGCGGTCGGCCGGGAACGGGGCGACCGCGTCGGTGCCGGAGGCGACCAGCTCCCACAGGTCCTCCGGGGAGCGCACCCCGCCGGGGAACCGGCAGCTCATCGCGATGATGGCGACCGGTTCGCGGGACCCGGCCTCCGCCTCGCGCAGCCGTTCGCGGGTCTCCTGCAGGTCGGCCGTCACCCGCTTGAGGTACTCGAAGAGCTTCTGCTCGTCAGCCATGGCGCGTTCCTTCTCTCGCTCGTGTCCGACCGTTACCGACCGTCGCCGGTCGGGTTGCCGAGTTGCTTGTCGATGAAGTCGAACACCTCGTCCGGGGTGGCCTCGGCGAACCGTTCGGCCACGGCCAGGGCGCCGGGGCCGGGCGCCGGGGCGGCCGGGGCGTCGTCGCCGACCGCGGCCAGCAGGGCACGCAGCCGGGCCGCGATCACCGGACGGCGGGTACCGTCCCCGGCCGCGGCGGCGGCCAGCACCGCTTCGAGCCGGTCGAGCTCGGCCGCCACGTCGCCGTCCGGCGCGGGCCGTTCGAGCTCGGCCAGCAGGTACGCGGCCAGGTCGGTCGGGGTCGGGTAGTCGAAGACCAGGGTGGCCGGCAGGCTCAGCCCGGTCGCCGCGCCGAGCCGGTTGCGCAGCTCGACCCCGGTCAGCGAGTCGAAGCCGAGCTCCCGGAACGGGCGGGTCGCGGTGACCGCGTCCGGCCCGGCGTGGCCGAGCACGGTCGCGGCCTGGCGCCGGACCAGGTCCAGCAGGTGCCGCCCGCGCTTGGCCGGGGGCAGTGCGGCCAGCTGCCGGGCCAGGGCCCGGCCGTCGGCGGTGGAGTCCTCCGGGGCCTGGGCCGCGGACCGCAGGGCGCGCACCTCGGGCAGGTCCCCGATCAGCGGGCTGGGCCGGGTGGCGGTGAACTCGGGCACGAACCGGGGCCAGTCGACCGCGACCAGGGCCAGGGTCGGCGCCCCGGCCCGGACCGCCTGGTCCAGGGCGGCCACGGCCAGGTCCGGGTCCATCATCGGCACGCCGAGCCGGCGCATCCGGGCCTTGACCGCCTCGGCCGAGCCCATCCCGCCGCCGTCCCAGGCGCCCCAGGCGACCGAGGTGGCCGGCAGGCCGGCGGCGTGCCGCTGGGCGGCGAGCGCGTCGAGGTAGGCGTTGGCGGCGGCGTAGTTGCCCTGTCCGGCCGCGCCGAAGGTGCCGGCCGTGGAGGAGAAGAGCACGAACCCGGACAGGTCGCGGCCGCCGGTCAGCTCGTGCAGCCAGCGCGCGGACGAGGCCTTGATCCGCAGCACCTCGGCGAAGCGCTCGGCGGTGAGCCCTTCGACCAGGCCGTCGTGCAGGACGCCGGCGGTGTGCACGACGCCGTCGACCGGGTACCGCTCCAGCAGCGCGGCCAGGGCGGCGCGGTCCCCGACGTCGCAGGCCTCGATGTCCGTGCGCACGCCCGCGGCGGTCAGCTCGGCCAGCAGCTGCCCGGCGCCGGGGGCGTCCGGGCCGCGGCGGGAGACCAGGACCAGGTGCTCGGCGCCGTGTTCGGCCAGCCAGCGGGCCACCCGGGCGCCGAGGGCGCCGGTGCCGCCGGTGACCAGGACCGTGCCGTGCCAGGTCGGGCCCTGGTCCGCGGCCGGGGCGGCGGGTTCGGCCCGGCGCAGCCGGCGGGCGTAGAGGCCGGCGGCGCGCAGGGCGACTTGGTCCTCGGCGCCGGCCGGGTCGGCGGCGAGCACCGCGGCCAGCCGGCCGCCGGCCAGTCCGGCCGGCGGGCCGGCGGGCAGGTCGAGCAGGCCGCCCCAGCGGGCCGGCTGTTCGAGCGCGGCGACCCGGCCCAGGCCCCAGACCATCGGGCCGACGTCGCCGACCACCGGGTCCGCGCCGCCGACCGCGACCGCGCCGCGGGTCAGCACCCAGACGCGGGCGTCGACGTCGAGATCGGCCAGGGCCTGGACGAGCGCGGTGGTCGCGGGCAGGGCGCAGGGCACCTCAGGGTGCTGCGGGTGCGGCCGCTCGTCGAAGGCGAGGGCGGAGACGACGCCGGACACGGTCCCGCAGTCGGCCAGGACCTCCAGGAGGGCGGCGGCGACCTGCGTGCGGTCGGCGGTGGCCGGGTCGGTGCGCACGACCCGCACGTCCGCGCCCGCCTTGGTCAGCGCCGCGGCCAGGTCGGCCGAGGCCGCCGTCGCGGCGGACTCGACCAGCAGCCAGGTGCCGGTGAGCGCGACCGGGCCGGGGTTGAGCGGGGTCCAGTCGGCCTGGTAGCGCCAGTCGTCGGCGGCGGCCGCATCCCGGTGCCGGCGCAGCCAGGAGGAGACGGCCGGGACGACCAGGCGCAGCGGGTCCTCGCCGGTCACGGCCAGGGAGTCGGCGACGGTGTCCACGTCCGCGCGGGCGAAGGCGTCCCAGAGCTGTCCGGCCGCGGCGTCCTGCGGGCCGGAGTGGGCGGCGGGCGCGTCGGTGCGGGCCTCGGGCCAGTAGCGTTCGCGCTGGAAGCGGTAGGTCGGCAGGGTCACGTGCCCGGCCGGCCGGAACAGCGCGGTCCAGTCCGGGCCGGCGCCGTGCACGTGCAGGGTCGCCAGGGCCGCCAGCAGCGTCCGCGGCTCGGGCTGTCCGGCCCGGGCGGCCGCGGCGAACACGCCCTGCCCGCCCAGGCACTCGTCGGCCAGCGCGGTGAGCACGCCGTCCGGGCCGAGTTCGAGGAAGGTGTCGGTCCCGGCCGCGGCCAGGGCGGCGACGCCGTCGGCGAAGCGGACCGCGGCGCGCACGTGCCGGACCCAGTAGTCGGCGGTCGACAGCTCGGCGCCGGCCGGCTCGCCGGTCACGTTGGAGACGACCGGGATGGTGGCGGGCCGGTACTCGACGGTCTCGGCGACCCGGCGGAACTCCTCGAGCATCGGCTCCATCAATGGCGAGTGGAAGGCGTGGCTCACCGCCAGCCGCTTGGTGCGCCGGCCCAGGGCGGTGAAGTGCGCGGCGACCTGCTCGGCCGCCGTCCGGGTGCCGGAGACGACCGTGGAGCGCGGGGTGTTGCGGGCGGCGATGTCCACGCCGTCGGTCAGCAGCGGCTCGACCTCCTCGGCCGAGGCCTCGATCGCGATCATCGCGCCGCCGTCCGGCAGGGCCTGCATCAGCCGGCCGCGCGCGGCGACCAGCCGGACCGCGTCGTCGAGCCCGAACACCCCGGCCGCGTGGGCCGCGGCCAGCTCGCCGATCGAGTGGCCGAGCAGCCGCTGCGGGCGCAGGCCCAGGCCGGTGACGAACCGGTAGAGCGCGACCTCGACCGCGAACAGGGCCGGCTGGGCGTACTCGGTCCGGGCCAGGGCGTCGGGGTCGGCGAACACCAGCTCGCGCAGCGGGCGGTCGAGCACGCCGGCGAAGTGGGCGCAGACCTCGTCGAAGGCCTCGGCGTAGGCCGGGTAGGCGTCGTAGAGCCCGCGGGTCATCCCGGCGCGCTGCGCGCCCTGCCCGGTGAACAGGAAGGCGAGCGAGCGGCGTCCGGCCTCGGCGTGGAACGCTCCGCCGTCCGCTTCACCGCCGGCCAGGGCGTCGAGCGCGGTGAGCAGGCCCTCGCGGTCACCGGCCACGGCCGCGCCGCGGTGGCCGAAGACGGAACGGGCGGCCAGCGCTGCGGCCGCGGCGGCCGGTTCCAGGCCGGGCTCGGTGCGCAGGTGGGCGGCCAGCGCCGCGGCCTGGTCGCGCAGCGCCGGTCCGGTCTTGGCGGACAGGACCAGCGCGGTGGCCGACGGCGGGTCCAGCGGCGCGGGCGCCACGGCAACGGCGGGCGCGGCCTCGATGATCGCGTGCGCGTTGGTGCCGCTGATCCCGAAGGAGGAGACGGCCGCGCGCCGGGGCCGGTCGGTGTCCGGCCACGGCCCGGCCTCGGTGGCCAGCCGGACCGTGCCGGCGCTCCAGTCGATCCGGGTGGACGGGCGCGAGACGTGCAGGGTGGCCGGGACCAGGCCGTGCTGCATGGCCAGGACCATCTTCATCACCCCGGCCACGCCCGCGGCGGCCTGGGTGTGGCCGAGGTTGGATTTGACCGAGCCGATCAGCAGCGGCCGGTCGGCCGGGCGGTCCTGGCCGTAGGTCGCGATCAGGGCCTGGGCCTCGATCGGGTCGCCGAGCGAGGTGCCGGTGCCGTGCGTCTCGACCACGTCCACGTCCGCGGCGGCCAGGCCCGCGGCGGCCAGGGCCTGGCGGATCACCCGCTGCTGCGAGGGGCCGTTGGGGGCGGTCAGGCCGTTGCTGGCGCCGTCCTGGTTGACCGCGGTGCCGCGGACCAGGGCGAGCACCGGGTGACCGAGCCGTTCGGCGTCGGAGAGGCGTTCGAGCAGCAGCATGCCGACGCCCTCGGCCGGGCCGAACCCGTCGGCGTCCTCGGAGAAGGCCTTGCACCGGCCGTCCCGGGCCAGGCCGCGCTGCCGGCTGAACTCGACCAGCATCTCCGGGGTGGACATCACCACCACGCCGCCGGCCAGGGCCAGCGAGCTCTCCCCGGAGCGCAGCGCCCGGGCGGCCAGGTGCAGGGTCACCAGCGAGGAGGAGCACGCGGTGTCCAGGGTGACCGCCGGGCCCTCCAGGCCGAAGGTGTAGGCGATCCGGCCGCTGGCCACGCTCGGCGCGTTGCCGGTGCCCAGGTGGCCTTCGATGTCCTCGTCGGACAGGTGCAGCGCGGTGGTGTAGTCGTGGTAGCTCATGCCGACGTACACCCCGGCGTCGGAGCCGCGCAGGGTGTTCGGGTCGATCCCGGCCCGTTCGAACGCCTCCCAGGAGGTCTCCAGCAGCAGGCGCTGCTGCGGGTCCATCGCCATCGCCTCGCGCGGGCTGATCCCGAAGAACCCGGGGTCGAAGTGCGCGGCCTCGGGCAGGTAGCCGCCTTCGCGGGCGTAGCTGCGGCCGGCCTGGTCCGGGTCCGCGCCGAACAGGGCCTCGGCGTCCCAGCCGCGGTCCTGGGGCAGTCCGGCCACGGCGTCCACGCCGTCCGCGACCAGGTCCCAGAGCTGTTCCGGGGTGGTCACGCCGCCGGGGAAGCGGCAGCTCATCGCGATGATCGCGATCGGTTCGTTCTGCTGGGCGCCGGTCGCGGCGGCGGTGACGGCCGCGGCGGGCGCGTCGCCGAGGGCATCGGCCAGTTCGGCGCCCAGGTGCGCGGCCAGCGCGGTGGCGTTCGGGTAGTCGAACACGAGCGTGGCCGGCAGGCGCAGGCCGGTGGCGCCGTTGATCCGGTTGCGCAGTTCGACCGCGGTGAGCGAGTCCAGGCCCAGGTCGCGGAAGGCCCGGTCGGGGTCGATCTCCTCGGCCGCGGTGTAGCCGAGCACCCCGGCGGCCTTGGTCCGGACCAGGTCGAGCAGGGTCGCGGCGCGTTCGGCCCTGGTGAGGGCGCGCAGCCGGGCGGCGAGTGAGTCGGTGTCCGCGGCGGCGGCGGTGGCGCCGGCCGCGACGATCCGGGCCACTTCGGGGATGTCGCTGATCAGCGGGCGCGGGCGGGCCGCGGTGAACGCGGCGACGAACCGCTCCCAGTCCAGGTCGGCCACGGCGAGGAAGGTCTCGTCGTGGTCCAGGGCCTGCTGCATCAGGGTGATCGCGAGCTCGGGCTCCATGTCCACCCCGCCGCGCCGGCGCAGCGCCTCGGCCACGCTCTGCCCGCCCATGCCGCCGCCGGACCAGTGGCCCCAGGCCAGCGAGGTGGCGGTCAGGCCCTGGCCGCGGCGGCGCTCGGCCAGCGCGTCCAGGAACGCGTTGCCGGGCGCGTAGTTGCCCTGCCCGGCCAGGCCGAGGGTGCCGGCGAAGGAGGAGAAGAGCACGAACGCGGACAGGTCCAGGCCGCGGGTGAGCTCGTCCAGGTTGACCGCGGCGTTGACCTTGACCCGCAGGGCGTTGTCGACCTGGTCCAGGGTGATCGCGTCGATCAGGTTGTCGTCGAGCACTGCGGCGGTGTGCACGACGGCGGTCAGCGGGCGCTCGGCCGGGATCCGGGCCAGCAGCGCGGCCAGGGCGCCGCGGTCGGCGGCGTCGCAGGCCTCGATCGAGACCTCGGCGCCGAGCTGTTCGAGTTCTGCTTTCAGCTCGGCGGCGGCGGGCGCGTCCGGGCCGCGGCGGCTGGTGAGCAGCAGGTGCGCCGGGCCGCGGGCGGCGAGGTGGCGGGCCGCGTGGGCGCCGAGGGCGCCGGTGCCGCCGGTGATCAGCACGGTGCCGGACGGCTGCCAGGGCGCGCCGGTGGCGGCCGGGCGCGGGCTGCGCACCAGGCGCCGGGCGAAGGCGCCGGTGGCCCGCACGGCCACCTGGTCCTCGCCGTCCTCGCCGGCCAGGACGACGGCGAGCCGGGCCGCGGTGCGGTCGTCCAGGTCGGCCGGCAGGTCGACCAGGCCGCCCCAGCGTTCCGGGTGCTCCATCGCCGCGACCCGGCCCAGGCCCCAGACCAGGGCCTGGTGCGGGTCGTGCAGGAGGTCGGAGCGGCCGACCGAGACGGCGCCTTGGGTGGCGACCCACAGCGGGGCCTCGATGCCGCCGTCGCCGAGGGCCTGGAGCAGGGTGAGGGTGTGGGCCAGGCCGCGGGGCACTGCGGAGTCATCCCCGATGGCCAGGCTGTCGGCCGCGGCCAGAGAGAGGATGCCGCACGGCGCCGGGCCCTCGCCGATCGCCTCGGTCAGGGCCGCGGCCGCGGCGGCGCGGTCCAGCGCGCCGATCCGGACCGGGACCGGGGTCTGGAAGGCCGGGGCGAGCGCGGCGAACAGGGCGTCGGCGTCAATCTGGGCGTCGGCGCCGTCGCCCGGGAGGACGACCAGCCAGGTGCCGTCGACCGGGCGGCCGGTCCGGTTCGCCAGCGGCTTCCACTGCCCGGTGTAGCGCCAGGAGTCGACCCGGCTGCCGACCTGTTCCCGGCTGCGCCAGGCGGAGAGCGCGGGCAGCAGCGCGTCCAGGGAGGCCAGGTCCTGCGGGCGGTCGACCGCGAGGGTGCGGGCGGCCGCGTCCAGGTCACCGGCCTCGATCGCCTGCCACAGGGCGCTCTCGGCCGCGGTGGCGCCGGCCGGGGCCTGCGCCGCGGCGGGCGGCAGCACCCAGTAGTGCTGGCGCTGGAACGGGTAGGTCGGCAGCTCCAGGCCCGGGTCCCGTACCGGGATCACGGCCGGCCAGTCCACCTCGGCCCCGTGCGCCCAGGCGGCCGCGAGCGAGGTGCGGAACCTTCGCTGCGAGCCGTCCCCGCGGCTGATCGAGCCGATCACCCGGGCGCCGGACGACGCCGCGTCCTCGAAGGTGTCCTGCAGCGACGCGGTGAGCACCGGGTGCGGGGCGGACTCGAGGAACAGGTGGTGGCCCTCGGCCAGCAGGGCGCGGGTGATCCGCTCGAACTCGACCGGTTCGCGGGCGTTGCGGTACCAGTACTCGGAATCCAGGGCGGTGGTGTCCAGCAGCCCGCCGGTGACCGTGGAGTAGAACGGCACGGTGCCCGGCCGGCCGGTGACCGGGGCCAGGCACTCGGCCATGTCCGCGCGCAGCCGCTCGACCAGGGCGCAGTGCCCGGGCGCGTCCACGCCCGGGATCCGCCGGGCCCACACGCCCTCGGCGTTGCACTGCTCGACCAGTTCGGCCAGGGCCTCGGCCGCGCCGGACACGGTGGTGGTGTTCGGGCTGTTGACCGCGGCGATCGACAGGGCGCCGGACCAGGCCTCCAGCCGGGGGGCGAGCTCGGCGGCGGGCAGCCGGACCGAGGCCATCGCGCCGGAGCCGGACAGTTGCAGCCACAGCTTGCTGCGCAGCGCCACGATCCGTGCGGCGTCGGCCAGGGACAACCCGCCGGCCACGTACGCCGCGGCGATCTCGCCCTGGGAGTGGCCGACCACGGCGGCCGGCTCCACGCCGTGCGCGCGCCAGAGCGCGGCCAGCGAGACCATCATCGTGAACAGGGTCGGCTGGGCCACGTCGATCCGGTCCAGCGACGGCGCGCCGGGCGCCTCGCGCAGCACGTCCAGGACGGACCAGTCCACGAACTCGCGCAGCGCCGCGTCGCACTCGGCCACCGCGGCGGCGAACGCGGGCTCGGACTCCAGCAGGGCCGGGGCCATCCCGGCCCACTGCGAGCCCTGGCCGGGGAAGACGAAGACCGGGCGGCCGGGCCGGGCCGGCCCGGCCGCGGTGCCGGCCGGCTGCTCCCCCGCGGCCAGCTCGGCCAGGCCCGCGCGCAGCCCGGCCAGGTCGTCGGCGACGACCCCGGCCCGGTGCTCGAGCGCGGCCCGGCCGTGGGCCAGGCCGGCGGCGACCGCGGCCGGGTCGAGCTCGGGGTGCTCGTCGATGAGCTGGACCAGTTGCCCGGCCTGGGCGCGCAGCGCGGCCTCGCCGCGGGCCGAGAACAGCCACGGCAGGGCGCCGGAGCCGGCCGCGGACTCGGCGGCGGGCTCGACAGAGGAATCAGGGTCCGGTGATGCGGTGTCCTCGGCGGGCTCGGGTTCGGGGGCCTGCTCCAGGATCGTGTGCACGTTCGTGCCGCTGACCCCGAAGGCGGAGACCGCCGCGCGCCGCGGCCGGCCGAGCTCGGGCCAGGGCCGGGTCTCGGTCAGCAGCCGCACCGCGCCCGCGGACCAGTCCACGTGCGGGGTCGGCGCGTCCACGTGCAGGGTGGCCGGCAGGGTGGCGTGCCGCAGGGCCATCACCATCTTGATCACGCCGACCACGCCGGCCGCGGCCTGGGTGTGGCCGAGGTTGGATTTGACCGAGCCGAGCCACAACGGCTGGTCCTCGGGCCGGCCCGCGCCGTAGGTGGACAGCAGGGCCTGGGCTTCGATCGGGTCGCCCAGGGCGGTGCCGGTGCCGTGCGCCTCGACCACGTCCACATCCGCGGTGCGCAGCCGGGCGTTGGCCAGGGCGCCGCGGATGACGCGCTGCTGGGCCGGGCCGTTCGGGGCGGTCAGGCCGTTGGACGCGCCGTCCTGGTTGATCGCGCTGCCGCGGACCAGGGCGAGCACCGGGTGACCGTTGCGCTTGGCGTCGGACAGGCGCTCGACCAGCAGCACCCCGGCGCCCTCGCCCCAGCCGGTGCCGGCCGCCGCGGCCGCGAAGGCGCGGACCCGGCCCTGCGAGTCCATCCCGCGCTGCCGGCTGAGCTCGATGAACGGGCGCGGAGTGGACATCACGGTCACCCCGCCGACCAGGGCGAGGGAGCACTCCTCGGCCCGCAGCGCCTGCACCGCGAGGTGCAGCGCCACCAGGGACGCGGAGCACGCCGTGTCGACCGTGACCGCCGGGCCCTCGAAGCCGAACGCGTAGGACAGCCGGCCGGAGACGACCGCGGCCGAGGTCCCGGTGCCGGCGAAGCTCTCCATGTCCGCGTCGCCCTGCCCGGTCGAGCTGGCGTAGTCCTGGCCGTTGGTGCCGACGTACACGCCGGTGCGCGGGCCGCGGGCCGAGGTCGGGTCGATCCCGGCCCGCTCGAACGCCTCCCACGCGGTCTCCAGCAGCAACCGCTGCTGCGGATCCATCACCAGGGCCTCGCGCGGGCTGATCCCGAAGAACGCCGGGTCGAACTCGCCCGCGTCGTAGACGAACGCGCCCTCGCGCACATAGGTGTGCCCCGGGCGGTCCGGGTCCGGGTCGTAGAGCCGGTCCAGGTCCCAGCCGCGGTCGGCCGGGAAGGGGCCGACCGCGTCGACCCCGTCGGCCACCAGGCGCCACAGGTCCTCGGGCCCGCGCACCCCGCCGGGGAACCGGCAGCCCACCGACACGATCGCGATCGGCTCCTGCTCGCGTTCGGCCGCGGCGGCCAGCCGGTCCCTGGTCTCGCCCAGTTCCCGGGTGACCTGCCTGAGGTACTGCCGCAGCTTGTCTTCGTTGGACATCCGTTGCCACCTAGTCTTCTTCGGTTCCCGGCCCGTACGGGGTCGATGATCAGGAGCCTGTGAACTTGCGGTCGATGAGGTCGAACAGCTCGTCGTCGGAGGCGGTGTCGAGCTCGTCCCCGAGGCCGGCCGGGCCCGGGGACGCGCCGGCCGCGTCCTGCCAGCCGGCCAGCAGGGCGGCCAGGCGCTCGGCGACCTGGCCGCGCAGCTCCTGGTCCGGTCCGGCCGGGTCCGGTCCGGCGCCGGCCGCGGCGAACGCGTTCTCCAGCCGGCCGAGTTCGGCCAGCAGGTCCGCGCTGCGGTCCCCGCGCAGCAGTTCGCCGAGGTAGCCGGCCGCGGCCCGCGGGGTGGGGTAGTCGAACACGAGGGTCGGCGGCAGTTTGAGCCCGGTCTGCGCGCCGAGCAGGTTGCGCAGCTCGACCGCGCCGAGCGAGGTCAGGCCGAGTTCGTTCAGCGCCCGGTCCGGGGCGACCGGGCCGGCCCCGGCGTGGCCGAGCACGGTGGCGACCGCGCGCTGGACCAGGTCCACCAGGATCCGGTCCCGGTCGTGCCCGGAGGCCGCGGCCAGCCGGCGGGAGAAGTCCTCGGCCGGCGGCTGCTCGGCCCGGGCCGGCAGTCCGGCCGGGGCCAGCCGGGCCAGCAGCCGGCTGGGCCGGGTCGCGGTGAACGCGGGCACGAACCGGGCCCAGTCCACGTCCGCGAGGATCAGCGCGTGGTCGCGGCCGACCGCCGAGCGCAGGGCGCCGACCGCCTGGGCCGGGTCCATCGCGCGCACCCCGGTCCGTTCGATCAGGGCCGCGATCTGCGGGTCGGCGGCCATGCCCGGCCCGGCGCACAGGCCCCAGGCCACCGCGGTGGCGGCCAGGCCGTCGGCCCGGCGCTGTTCGGCCAGGGCGTCCAGGTACGCGTTGGCCGCGGCGTAGTTGCCCTGGCCGGCGTTGCCGACCGCGCCGGCGAACGAGGAGAACAGGACGAACGCGTGCAGGTCCAGGTCCGCGGTGAGCGCGGCCAGGTTGTCGGCGGCCCGGACCTTGGTGCGCAGCACCTGGTCGAACCGGTCCGGGGTCAGGTCGTCGAGCAGGCCGTCGTCCAGGATCCCGGCCGCGTGCACGACCGCGGTCAGCGGGGCGTCGGAGGGCAGGTCGGCCAGCAGCGCGGCCAGCGCCGCGCGGTCGGCCACGTCGCAGGCCGCGATCGAGACCTCGGTGCCGAGCTGTTCGAGGTCGGCCTTCAGCTCGGCCGCGCCGGGCGCGTCCGGGCCGCGGCGGCCGACCAGCAGCAGGTGCTCGGCGCCGGCGGCGGCCAGGGAACGGGCGGTCTCGGCGCCCAGGGCCCCGGTTCCCCCGGTGATCAGGACCGTGCCGAGCGGCTGCCAGTCCGGGCCGGCCGGGGCCGGCGCGGCGGCCGGGACCAGGCGCCGGCCCAGGGTGCCCCAGGGGCGGATGGCGAGCTGGTCCTCGCCCTGGCTGCGCAGGGCGGCGCGCAGCCGGGCGGCGGCGTTGTCGTCCAGGACGGCCGGCAGGTCGATCAGGCCGCCCCACCAGCCGGGGTACTCCAGCGCCGCGGTGCGCCCGAGGCCCCAGAGCTGGGCCTGGACCGGGCGGGCGAGGCGTTCGGCCGGGTCGGCGGCGACCGCGCCGCGGGTGGCCACCCACAGCGGGCCGACCACGTCGGTCCCGGCCAGGGCCTGGAGCAGGGTGAGGGTGAGCACGACGCCGACCGGGGTGTCCGGGTGGTCCGGGTGCGGCTCCTCGGCCAGGCCGAGCAGGGAGAGCACGCCGTCGACGGCGCTGTCCTGGGTGATCCGCTTGCCCAGCAGGCGCGCGTCGGTCTCGGTGCGGTCGACCACGATCTGGCGCACTTCGGCCGCGTGCTGGTCGAGCGCGGCGAGGACGTCGCGGACCGCGGGCGAGTCGTCGTGCCCGTCCGGGATGGCGACCGCCCACACGCCCACGGCCTGCGGGGCCGGGAACTCCTCCAGCGGCTGCCACTGCACCTGGTAGCGCCAGGCGGAGGCCGCGGCCCCGGCCCGGCCGCGCCGGCGCCACGCGCCGAGCGCGGGCAGCAGGGCGTCCAGGGCGCTGCGCGAATCCCCGGCGACGCCGAGTTCGGCGCCGAGCAGGTCCAGGTCGCGGTGTTCGACCGCGGTCCAGAACCGTTCGTCCTGCGCCGCGGTCGGGGCCTGGGCGGCGGCCGGTTCCAGCCAGAACCGCTCGCGCTGGAACGGGTAGGTCGGCAGCGGCACGGTGCGCGCTCCGGCGCCCGCGAACACCGCGGCCCAGTCGATGCCGACGCCGACGGTGTGCAGCAGGCCGAGCGCGGTCAGCGCCGTCTGCGGTTCGGGCTTGTCGGCACGCAGCAGCGGCACGCACCGCACCTGGTCGGGGTCGGCGACGCAGTCCTGGACCATCGCGGACAGAATGCCGTCCGGGCCGAGTTCCACGTAGGTGTCCACGCCGCTCTGATCGAGGGTCCGGACGCCGTCGCGGAACCGGACCGCCTGGCGCACGTGCTGGACCCAGTACTGCGGGTCGGCCAGCTGGCCGGCGGTGACCGGGCGGCCGGTGACGTTCGAGACGATCGGGATCCGCGGCGCCGCGAACTCGACCGTTGCGAGCACCTGGGCGAACTCGGCGAGCATCGGTTCCATCAGCGGCGAGTGGAAGGCGTGGCTGACGTTGAGCCGCTTGACCCGCCGGCCCTGGGCGCGGATCTGCTCGACCAGGGCGTCGACCTGCTCGGCCGGGCCGGAGACCACGGTCGCGATCGGGCCGTTGACCGCGGCGATGCCGAGGCCGTCGGTCAGCAGCGCGATGACGTCCTCCTCGGCGGCCTGGACCGCGGCCATCGCGCCGCCCTCGGGCAGCGCCTGCATCAGCCGGCCGCGGGCGGCGACCACCTTCGCGGCGTCGGCCAGGCTCAGCACCCCGGCGACGTGCGCCGCGGCGAGTTCGCCGACCGAGTGGCCGAGCAGGTGGTCCGGGGTCACGCCCCAGTGCTCCAACAGGCGGAACAGGGCGACTTCGAGGGCGAACAGGGCGGCCTGGGTGTACTCGGTGCGTTCGAGCGCCTCGGCGTCCGCGGCCACGACCTGCGCGAGCGGCCGGTCCAGGTACGGATCGAACGCGGCGCACACGACCTCGTAGGCGCGGGCGAACACCGGCTGTGCGGCCAGCAGATCGGTACCCATGCCCAGTCGCTGGGAGCCCTGGCCGGTGAACAGGAACGCGACGGTGCGCGGCGCGTGCTCGCGGCCGGGGGCGATGCCGCGGACCAGGCCCGCGGCGCCGGCGCCCTGGGTCAGGGCGTCCAGGCTCTCGATCAGGCCGTCGCGGTCGGCAGCCAGCACGGCGGCCCGGTGTTCGAGCGCGGCGCGGGTGGTCGCGCGGGAGTAGGCGAGGTCGACCGGGCGCAGCGCGGGCCGGTCCTGGACCAGGCGCAGCAGCTTCCCGGCCTGCTCGCGCAGCGCGGTCTCGCCGCGGGCGGAGAGCACGATCGGGAACGCGTCGTACCCGGCGGGCGTCTGGTCCGGCCCGGCCGGGGCGGCCGGCTGCGGGTCAGGGGCCTGTTCGACCACGACGTGCGCGTTGGTGCCGCCGATGCCGAAGGAGGAGATCCCGGCCCGGCGCGGGCGCTCGTCCCGGGCCCAGGGGTGGGCCTCGGTGAGCAGCCGGACCGCACCGGCGTCCCAGTCCACCTTG
Organism: Actinocrinis sp.; assembly: GCA_035943635.1. Lineage (GTDB taxonomy): Bacteria > Actinomycetota > Actinomycetes > Streptomycetales > Catenulisporaceae > DASZBX01. The sequence goes on from DASZBX010000083.1 coordinate 46,708, forward strand.
GTGGAGGGCTGGTCCACGTGCAGGGTCGGCGGCAGCGTCTCGTGCCGCAGCGCAAGCACCATCTTGATCACGCCGGCCACGCCCGCGGCGGCCTGGGTGTGGCCGAGGTTGGATTTGACCGAGCCGAGCAGCAGCGGCCGGTCCTCGGGCCGGCCCTGGCCGTAGGTGGCCAGCAGGGCTTGGGCTTCGATCGGGTCGCCGAGCGGGGTGCCGGTGCCGTGCGCTTCGACCGCGTCCACGTCGAGCGTGGTCAGGCCGGCGTCGGCGAGCGCGCCGCGGATGACCCGCTGCTGGGAGGGGCCGTTGGGCGCGGTCAGGCCGTTGGAGGCGCCGTCCTGGTTCACCGCGGTGCCGCGGACCAGGCCGAGCACCTGGTGGCCGTGGCGTTCGGCGTCGGAGAGGCGTTCGAGCAGCAGCAGGCCGACGCCCTCGCCCCAGCCGGTGCCGTCCGCGCCGTCGGCGAAGGCCTTGCACCGGCCGTCCGGGGCCAGGCCGCGCTGCCGGGAGAACTCGACGAACGCGCCCGGCTTGGCCATCACGGTCGCGCCGCCGGCCAGGGCCATCGTGCACTCCCCGCCGCGCAGCGCCTTGACCGCGAGGTGCAGGGCGACCAGGGAGGCCGAGCAGGCGGTGTCGACCGTGACGGCCGGGCCTTCGAGCCCGAAGGTGTAGGCGACCCGGCCGCAGACCACCGACGCGGCGTTCCCGGTCAGCAGGTAGCCCTCGGTGCCTTCCGGCGCGTTGTCCAGGCCGGCCACGTAGTCCTGGCCGTTGGTGCCGATGTACACGCCGGTGCGGCTGCCGCGCAAATCCTGCGGGTCCAGGCCGGCCTGCTCGAACAGTTCCCAGGAGGTCTCCAGCAGCAGGCGCTGCTGCGGATCCATCGCGGTCGCCTCGCGCGGGCTGATGCCGAAGAACTCCGCGTCGAACTGCCCGGCGTCGTAGAGGAATCCGCCCTGGCGGGTGTAGGTGGTGCCGGTGCGGTCCGGCGAGGGGTCGTAGAGCGCGTCCAGGTCCCAGCCGCGGTCGGTCGGGAACGCGGAGACCGCGTCCCGGCCTTCGGCCAGCAGCCGCCACAGGTCGTCGGGGTTGCGCACCCCGCCGGGGTAGCGGCAGCTCATCGCGACGATCGCGATCGGCTCGGCCGGGCCGGGCGCGCCCTGGCCGGCTGCGGCCGCGGGGGCGGCCTGCGCTACGGCGGGCAGCGACTCGCCGAAGGCCAGGGTCCGCAGGTGCGCGGCCACGGCGTCCGCGGTCGGGTGGTCGAAGACCAGGCCGACCGGCAGGCGCAGCCCGGTGGCCGCGGCCAGCCGGTTGCGCAGCTCGACCGAGGTGAGCGAGTCGAAGCCGAGTTCGCGGAACGGCCGGCCGGGCGCGATCTGCTGGGCGTCGCGGTGCCCGAGCACCCCGGCGACCTGCTCGCGGACCAGGTCGGACAGGGCCCGGTCCAGCTCGCGGCCGCCGAGCCCGGCGAACCGCGCGGCCAGATCGGAGACTGCGGGGGCCGCGGTGTCCGTGGTGGTCGTGGTTTGTACGGGTGCTGCGGCCTCGGGAATGGCCGCGAACAGGGCGCTGGGCCGGGCCGAGGTGAACTGGGCGGCGAACCGGCTCCAGTCGATGTCGGCGACGACCGTGGTCGGCGCGCCGGACCGGATCGCGCCGTCCAGCGCGGCCAGGGCGAGCTCGGGGTCCATCGGGCGCAGGCCGTCGCGGCGCAGCCGGACGTCGCGCACGGAGTCGTCGTCGGCCAGGCCGCCGCCGTCCCAGCGGCCCCAGGCGACCGAGGTGGCCGGGAGGCCTGCGGCGTGGCGGTGCTCGGCCAGGGCGTCCAGGTAGGCGTTGGCGGCGGCGTAGTTCGCCTGGCCGGCGTTGCCGATCGTGCCGGTCAGCGAGGAGTAGAGCACGAAGGCGCGCAGCCGGCGGTCGGCGGTCAGCTCGTGCAGCCACCGGGCCGCGCCGGCCTTGTTCTTGAGCACCTCGATGAAGCGGTCGGGGGTGAGGCTGTCGAGCAGCCCGTCGTCGAGCACTCCGGCCGTGTGCACCACGGCGTCGAATTCGTGGGCTGCGACTATCTCGGCGAGGTGGCCGCGGTCGGCGACGTCGCACGCGGTCAGCTGGGCGTCGGTTCCGGCGGCGGCCAACTCGGCCAGCAGCTCGGCGGCGCCCGGCGCGCCCGGCCCGCGGCGGGAGAGCAGCACCAGCTTGCGGGCGCCCTCGGCTGCCAGGCGCCGGGCCACCCGCGCGCCGAGCGCGCCGGTGCCGCCGGTGATCAGGACCGTGCTGTCGCGCCACAGCGCCTCGCCGGGGACCGGGCCGGGGCCGGCGACCCGGGTCAGGCGGCGGCCGTGGATTCCGTCGGCCCGGATCGCGATCTGGTCCTCGCCCGGGCCGCCGACGGCGTCGGCGAGTTCGCCGCGGACCGCTGCCCGCAGCCAGGCGCCGAGGCGGTGGGTGTCGGGCTCGTCGATGGTGTGCGGGACGTCCACGAGGCCGCCCCAGCGGGCCGGCGCCTCCAGTGCGGCGATCCGGCCCAGGCCCCAGACGGTCGCGGCGTCCGGGTCGGCCGGGCCGTCCGCGGCGCCGACCGTGACGGCCCCGGCGGTCAGGACCCAGAGGCGGACGTCCGCTCGGTCCAGCGCGCCGAAGGCCTGGAACAGCGCGGCGGTCGGCTGCGGTCCGGCCGCGGCGAACTGCGGCGCGACCACGATCCCGGCCAGGTCGCCGAGGTCGTCGACCGCGTCGGCCAGGATCTTGGTGTAGCGGGCCCGGTCGGGCGCCGCGGTCAGGTCGACGGCCAGGATGGAGACGGACGAGCCGTCGCCGAACAGCGCGGCGACCGCGTCGTGCCGGGCCGCGCCGGCCGGGACGACGACCAGCCAGGTCCCGGCCGGCGCCGGACCGGACGCAGGGTCCTGCGGCGGCTCGGGCAGCGGCTGCCAGCCGGCCCGGTAGCACCAGGACTCCACGGTCGCCCGGTCCCGGCCGGCCGTGCGCCAGCGGGAGAGCGCGGGCAGCACCTCGGCCAGCGGCGCGGCCGGGTCGAGCACGAGCTCCGCGGCCAGCCGGCCGAGGTCGCCGCGGGAGACCAGGTCCCAGAACGCGGTGTCGATCGGGTCGGCGGCGGTTGACGGCATCCGGGCTTCGAGTCGGTACTGCGTGTGCTGGAAGGCGTAGGTCGGCAGGTCGGTGCGCCGGGCGCCGGGGAAGAAGGCGGGCAGGTCGACCGTGGCGCCGTGGGTGTAGGCGGAGGCGATCGACTCGATCATCCGGTCCAGGCCCGCATTGTGGCGGCGCAGGGTGCCGATCGTCACGGCCCGGCCGTCCACGCCCGCGTCCTCGAAGGTCTCGGCAACGCCCGTGGTCAGCACCGGGTGCGGGCTGACCTCGATGAACAGGGTGTGGCCGGAGGACAGCAGGCCCCTGATCGTGGACTCGAACTGTACCGGCTGACGCAGATTCTCATACCAGTACTCTGCGTTGAGGGACGCGGTGTCGATCAGCTCGCCCTTGACCGTCGAGTGAAAGCCGACCGATGAAGAGACCGGAGACAGTCCGGCCAGGACCGCGAGCAGTTCCTCACGAACCTGCTCGACCTGGCCGCAGTGCGAGGCGTAGTCCACCGCGACCCGGCGAGCCCGGTCGCCGCGGAGTTCGCATGCTGCGATGACCGCGTCCAGGCCTGCCGGAGCGCCGGAGATCACCGTGGAGGACGGGCCGTTGACCGCTGCGATGGAGACGTCTGCGACATCCGCGAGCAGAGATTCGACCTCGGCGACCGGCAGAGCCACCGACACCATGCCGCCCAACCCGGACAGCACCCGCAGCAGACGAGACCGTGAGACGACGACCCGCAGCGCGTCCTCCAGGGACAACGCACCGGCAACACAGGCCGCTGCGATCTCGCCCTGCGAGTGACCGACCACTGCGGACGGCACAACCCCGGCAGAGCGCCAGACCGCCGCGAGCGACACCATCACCGCACACAACACCGGCTGCACAACGTCAACCCGGGCAAGGAGATCCGCGTCATCCAGCGCATCCCACAACGACCACCCGACCAGGCCGTCGAGAACCGCAGCACACTCACTCAGTCGAGTGGCGAACGCCTCAGACGACGCGACCAGATCCCGCGCCATCCCGACCCACTGCGAACCCTGACCCGGGAACACGAACACCGGGCCGACGGACGAACCGGCGGCGACTCCGCTGACCAGGCCGAGTGCGTCCTCGCCGGCCGCGATCGCGTGCACGCCGCCGAGCAGCCGGTGCCGGTCGGCGCCGACGACGACCGCGCGGTGGCTGAACACGGATCGGGTGGTGGCCAAGGAGAATCCGACATCGGCGAGGTCCGCGTCGGGGTGTGTTTCGAGGTGCTCGGCCAGGCGCCGGGCCTGGTCTTTCAGGGCGGCATGGGAGCGGGCCGAAAGCACCCATGGCAGCGGCGCGCCTTCCCGGCGCTTGACCGGTGCCGTTTCCGCCGCTTCCACACCGGCCCCGGCCTCAACCTCGGCCTCGACGACCTCGATCTCAGGGGCCTGTTCCAGGATGGCGTGTGCGTTGGTGCCGCCGATGCCGAAGGAGGAGACGGCGGCGCGGCGCGGCCGGCCGGTCTCCGGCCAGGGCTGCGCCTCGGTGAGCAGGGCGACCGAGCCGGCGGTCCAGTCGATCCGGGGCGAGGGGGTGTCCGCGTGCAGGGTGCGCGGGGCGACGCCGCGGCGGATCGCCTCGACCATCTTGATCACCCCGGCCACCCCGGCCGCGGCCTGGGTGTGCCCGATGTTGGACTTGACCGAGCCGAGCAGCAGCGGCCGGCCGGCCGGGCGGTCCTGGCCGTAGGTGGCGATCAGCGCGTTCGCCTCGATCGGGTCGCCGAGCGTGGTCCCGGTGCCGTGCGCCTCGACCACGTCGACCTGGTCCGCGGTCAGCCGGGCGTCGGCGAGCGCCTGCTCGATGATCCGCTGCTGGGCCGGGCCGTTCGGGGCGGTCAGCCCGTTGGACGCGCCGTCCTGGTTCACGGCCGTGCCGCGGACCACGGCGAGCACCGGGTGCCCGTTGCGCCGGGCGTCGGACAGTCGCTCCAGCAGGACCAGGCCCACGCCCTCGGACAGGCCGAAGCCGTCGGCGTCGGCGGAGAACGGCTTGCACCGGCCGTCCGCGGCCAGGCCGCGCTGCCGGGAGAACTCGGTGAACATGTTCGTGCTCGACATCACGGTCACCCCGCCGGCCAGCGCCAGCGGGGTCTCGCCGCTGCGCAGCGAGGCCACGGCCAGGTGCAGGCTGACCAGGGAGGCCGAGCAGGCGGTGTCGACGGTGATCGCCGGGCCTTCGAAGCCGAAGGTGTAGGCGATCCGGCCGGAGATCACGCTGCCGGTGTTGCCGGTGACGAGGTAGCCCTCGATGTCGGGGTCCACGGCGCGCGGCCGGGGGTCGTAGTCCTGGTCGCTCATCCCGACGAACACCCCGGCGCGCCGGCCGCGCAGGGTGGCCGGGTCGATCCCGGCGCGTTCGAACGCCTCCCAGGCGACTTCGAGCAGCAGGCGCTGCTGCGGGTCCATGGCCAGGGCCTCGCGCGGGCTGATCCCGAAGAACTCCGGGTCGAACCCGGCCGCGTCGCGCAGGAAGCCGCCGGCCCGGGAGTAGCTGGTGCCCGGGGCGTCCGGGTCGGGGCCGAACAGGGCGGCCAGGTCCCAGCCGCGGTCCGCGGGCAGCGGCGTGACCAGGTCGGCGCCGTCGCCGACCACCCGCCACAGGTCCTCGGGGCCGGCCACCCCGCCGGGGAAGCGGCAGGCCGTGGCGACGATCGCGACCGGCTCGTGCCGTTCGTCCTCCAGCTCGTGCAGCCGGCGCTTGACCTGCCGAAGCTCGGTGGTCACCCGCTTCAGATAGTCGCGCAGCTTGTCCTCGTCGGCCATCGCGTCATCCCTTCGATCCGCGTCCCGGGGTGGGCCCGGTCACGCGATCCCGAGCTCGTTGTCGATCAGGGCGAACATCTCGTCGTCGGAGATCGTTTCGAGCTCCGGCTCGTGCTGTGCGGCGGCGGACGGGCCGCCGCGCGCGTTCCATTCCGTCACGAGGGCCTCGAGACGGGCGGTGATCCGGGACCGGTCGGCCTCGGGCTCGGCCGCGCCGTCGGCGTCGGCGCCCAGCAGGGTTTCGCGCAGCCTGGCCAGCAGGTCGAGCGCGGCCGGGCGGGCCGCGGCCTGGTCGTGGCCGGCCAGGTGCGGGGTGACGAAGGCGGCCAGGGCGGCCGGGGTCGGGTAGTCGAAGATCGCGGTGGCCGGCAGCCGCAGCCCGGTCACCGTGTTGAGCCGGTTGCGCAGTTCGACCGAGGTCAGCGAGTCGAAGCCGAGTTCCTTGAACGGCAGGTCGACCGCGATCTCGCCGTCGGCGCCGAAGCCGAGCACCGCGGCGACCTGGGCCCGGACCAGGGCGAGTACGGCCGGGCCGCGTTCGGCCTCGGGCAGTGCGATGATCCGCTGTGCGGCCGAGGCCGAGGCCGAGCCGGCGCCCGCGCCGTCCGGGCCGGCCGGGCGGGGCCGGGGGCGGACCAGGCCGCGCAGCACCGGGGCGACCGGGCGGTCCGGGTCGTGGGCGAGGGCGAGGTTGAGCCGGGCCGGGAGCAGCGCGGGCAGGCGCAGCGCGGGGGCGTCGGCGCGGGCCCGGTCGAACAGGGCCAGGCCCTCCTCGCTCGGCATCGGGTCGACCCCGGCCAGCGCCATCCGGCGCATCGCGGTCTGGTCCAGGTGCTCGGACATTGCGCTGCGCTGCTCCCAGAATCCCCAGCCGAGCGACAGGGCACTGAGACCGTGGGCACGTCGGTGGGCGGCCAGGGCGTCCAGGAAGGCGTTCGCGGCGGCGTAGTTCGCCTGGCCGGCGGTGCCCAGGGTGGCCGCGACCGAGGAGAACAGGACGAACTCGGCCAGGTTCAGGTCGGCGGTCAGCTCGTGCAGGTGCAGGGCGGTGTCGAGCTTGGGCCGCAGCACGGAGTCGAGCCGGTCCGCGGTCAGCGAGGCGATCGCCGCGTCGGCGAGCACGCCCGCGGTGTGGATGACCGCGGTCAGCGGGTGCTCGGCGGGCACCGCGGCCAGGGCGGCGGCGAGCGCGGCCCGGTCGGCGGTGTCGCAGGCCACGATGGTGACCTCGGCGCCGAGTTCTTCCAGCTCTGTCACGAGTTCGAGCGCGCCGGGGGCGTCCGGGCCGCGGCGGCTGAGCAGCAGCAGGCGCCGGGCGCCGGCGGTGCCGACGAGGTGTCGGGCGAAGAGTCCGGCGAGCACGCCGGTGCCGCCGGTGATCAGGACCGTGCCGTCCGGGTCGAGCGCGCGGGCCGGGGTGGCCGGGTCCGGTGCGGCGGCCGGGGCGGCGTCGGTGCGGGTCAGGACCGGGATGCGGACGGCGCCGGCTCGGATCGCGAGTTGGGGTTCGCCGGTGGCGACCGCGGCTTCGAGTGCGGCCTCGGATTCGGGGGCCTCGTCCAGGTCGACCAGGACGAAGCGGCCCGGGTACTCGGACTGCGCGGCGCGCACCAGGCCCCAGATCGGGGCGGCGGCCAGGTCCGGGACGTCTTCGCCGGGGGCCGTGGCGATGGCGCCGCGGGTGACCAGGACGAGTGTGCGCTCGGCCCGGTCCTCGTCGGCCAGCCGGTCTTGCAGCAGGTCCAGGGCGTGCGCGGTGGCGGCGTACGCTGCGGCCGGCCCGCTGGTCAGCGCGCCGCCGTTCCCGGCGCCGCCCGACATGACCCTGACATAGTCGACGTCCGCCCCGGCCGGTGCGCCGGCGCCGACGGCGAGCGGGTTCCAGCTCAGGTGGTAGAGCGATCCGCCGCCGCCGCCGGCCGCGGCCAGTCGGGCGGCGGAGACCGGGCGCAGGGCGAGGGACTGCACGGAGGCGACCGGCAGGCCCGCCTCGTCGGTGAGCTCCAGCGCGATCTCCTGCGGGCCGATCACGGTGATCCGGGCGTGCACGGCCGCCGCGCCGGTGGCGTGGACGGTCACGCCGCGCCAGGCGAAGGGCAGGCGGCAGCCGCCGGATTCTTCACGCACGATCAGCACGTCCAGCCCGGCCGCGTGCAGGACGGCGTCCAGGACGGCCGGGTGCAGGCTGAACCGCCGCGGGTCGGCGCCGTCCGCGCCGGCCTCGGGCAGCCGGACCTCGGCGTGGATCTCCTGGCCGGCGCTGCGGACCGCGCGCAGGCCGCGGAAGGCGGGCCCGTAGTCGAAACCGGCCCGGGACAGGCTGTGGTAGAGCTCGTCGACGTCGAGCGGCTCGCCGCTCAGGTGCTCGCCGGCCGGTCCGGCCGCGGCCTGGTCGGCTCCGGCTCGGGCCAGCAGGCCGACTGCGTGCCGGGTCCAGGGCGCGTCCGGCCCGGCCTGGGCCGGCCGGGAGTGGAAGCCGATCCGGGCGTGGCCGTCCGCGGGCGGGTCGATCACGACCTGTAGGTCCGCGGCCTCGCCCTCGGGCAGGACCAGCGGCGCTTCGAGGGTGAGTTCGTCGAGCCGGTCGAAGCCCGCGCGGATCCCGGTGCTCAGGGCCAGGTCCACGAACGCGGTCCCCGGGATGAGCACGGTGCCGAGCACGGCGTGGTCGGCCAGCCACGGGTACGCGGCGGTGGACAGCCGGCCGCCGGCGAGCACGCCGCCTTCGGCCAGGTCGACGATCGTGTCGAGCAGTGGGTGCGGCGCCGGGCCGGTTCCGGCGCCGGTCGGGGCCGGGAGCCAGTAGCGCTGCCGCTGGAAGGGATAGGTCGGCAGGTCGGCCGGGCTGACCCCGGCGCCCGCGCGGCCGGGGCCGCCGAACACCGCGGGCACGTCGACCGGCGCGCCGTGCACGAAGGCCGCGGCCATGGACGCGCGCAGCCGGTCGGCTCCGCCCGCGTCCCGGCGCAGCGAGCCGACCGCGCCGCCGGGCGCGCCGGTCTCGGCCAGGATCTCGGCGACCGAGTTGGCCAGCACCGGATGGGCGCTGGACTCGACGAAGACGCCGTGCCCGGCCTCGATCATCGCGCGCACGGCCGGTTCGAAGCGGACGGTGCTGCGCAGGTTGCGGTACCAGTAGTCGGCGTCCAGGACGTCGTCCGGGCCGAGCAGCGCGCCGGTGAGGGTGGAGTACATCGGGATCCGCGGGGCCACGGGCTCGATGCCGTCGAGCGCGGCGAGCACGTCGTCGCGGATCAGTTCGACGTTCGGCGAATGCGAGGCGTAGTCCACCCGGATCCGGCGGGCGTCGACACCGCCCCGGGCGCACTGCTGGAGGAATTCGTCCAGGGCGTCGTTGTCGCCGGACACCACGGTCGCGGCCGGGCCGTTCAGCGCGGCCACGGCGAGCGAGCCGTCCCAGCGGGCGATGGACCGTTCCACCTCGGTGCCGGGTCGCGGGACCGAGGCCATGCCGCCGGTGCCGGCCAAGGCGCGGATGGCGCGGCTGCGCAGGGCGACCACGCGAGCCGCGTCCCGGAGCGAGAGCGCGCCGGCCACGCAGGCGGCGGCGATCTCGCCCTGGGAGTGGCCGATCACGGCGTCCGGGCGGACCCCGGCCGCCTCCCACGCGGCGGCGAGGGACACCATGACCGCGAAGAGCACCGGCTGCACGATGTCGACCTGCTCGAACGGGGAGTTCTCCGGCTCGGCCGCGGCGCGGTGCAGAACCTCGGCCAGGTCCCAGTCCACGTATTCGCGCAGGGCTTGGGCGCACTCGTCCATCCGGGCGCAGAAGGCAGGGTTCTGTTCCAGCAGTTCCAGGGCCATGCCGGTCCACTGCGATCCCTGGCCGGGGAAGACCAGGACCGTGCCGGTGCGCCGCCGGACGTTCCCGCGCACGATGGCGATCCCGGCCGGGGCGGCCAGGAATTCGTCGTCTTGGGCGAGCAGATCGAGCCCTGAGATCAGGCCACTGCGGTCGGTGGCGCTGACCACGGCGCGCGATTCGAGGACGGCCCGGGTCCGCGTGAGCGCGCGGGCCAGGTCGGCCGCGGTCAAGTCGGGGCGGGCCAGGGCGAAGTCGCGCAGCCGGGCCGCCGCGGCCGCGAGGGCGCGGTCGTCGCGGGCGGACAGGACCCAGGACGCCGAGGTCTGGAGGTCGCTGTCGTTCGTGGTCTCGGCGGGCGCGGCCGGGCCGGAATCAGGGGCCTGTTCGAGGATGACGTGCGCGTTCGTGCCGCTGATGCCGAAGGAGGAGACCCCGGCCCGGCGCGGGCGGCCGGCCGCGGGCCAGTCGGCCGGTTCGGTCAGCAGCCGCACTCCCCCGCCGGCCCAGGCCGCGTGCGGGGTCGGTGCGTCCACGTGCAGGGTGGCCGGCAGGCGGGCGCCGCGCAGCGCCATCACCATCTTGATCACGCCGCCGACCCCGGCCGCGGCCTGGCTGTGGCCCAGGTTGGACTTGAGCGAGCCGAGGTAGAGCGGGCGGTCCGGGTCGCGGTCCGGGCCGAACACGGCCATCAGCGATTCGGCCTCGATCGGGTCGCCGAGCCTGGTGCCGGTGCCGTGGGCCTCGATCGCGTCGATGTCGGCCGGGACCAGTCCGGCGTTGGCCAGGGCCTGGCGGATCACGCGTTGCTGCGAGGGGCCATTGGGGGCGGTCAGGCCGTTGCTGGCGCCGTCCTGGTTGACCGCGCTGCCGCGGATCACGGCGAGCACGGTGTGGCCGTTGCGTTCGGCGTCGGAGAGGCGTTCGAGCAGCAGCATGCCCGCGCCCTCGGCCCAGGCGGTGCCGTCGGCCGCGGCGGCGAAGGGCTTGCAGCGCCCGTCCGGGGCCAGCCCGGACTGCCGGGAGAACTCCGCGAACATGCCCGGGTTGGCCATCACCGCGACGCCCCCGGCCAGCGCGAGCGAGCACTCGCCGCGGTTGAGCGCGGCCGCGGCCCAGTGCAGGGCGACCAGCGAGGCCGAGCAGGCGGTGTCGACCGTGACGGCCGGGCCTTCCAGGCCGAGGGTGTAGGAGATCCGGCCGCTGGCGACGCTGGCCGTGTTCCCGGTCAGCAGGTAGCCGTCGCTCTCCCCGGCGCCCTGGTAGAGCCGCGGGCCGTACTCCTGGGACATCGCGCCGACGAACACGCCGGTGTCCGAGCCGCGCAGCGAGTGCGGGTCGACGCCCGCGCGCTCGCACGCCTCCCACGAGGTCTCCAGCAGTAGCCGTTGCTGCGGGTCCATGGCCAGGGCTTCGCGCGGGCTGATGCCGAAGAATCCGGCGTCGAACTCGGCCGCGTCGGGCAGGAAACCGCCCTCGCGCACGTAGCTGGTCCCGGAGGTGTCCGGGTTCTGATCGAAGAGGCCGGCGAGGTCCCAGCCGCGGTCGGTCGGGAACGGGCCGATCGCGTCGTGGCCCTCGCGCACCAGCGACCACAGGTCCTCGGGCGAGCCGACGCCGCCGGGGAAGCGGCAGCCCATGCCGATGATCGCGATCGGCTCGTCGGCCGCCGGGCGCCCGGACCGGACCGGACCGCCGGGCGCGGCCGCCGTGCCGCCGACCAGGGAGGTCAGGTGCGCGGCCAGGGTGGTCGGGGTCGGGTGGTCGAACAGCAGGCCGCCGCCGAGCGTGAGCCCGGTCGCGGCGGCCAGCCGGTCGCGCAGCTCGACCGAGGTGAGCGAGTCGAAGCCGAGCTCCTTGAACGTCAGGTCGCGGTCCACGGAGCCGGGTCCGGCGTAGTCGAGCACTGCGGCGACGTGCGTGCAGACGAGGTCGAGCAGGGCGCGCGGGTCGTCGAAGGCTGAGGGTTGCGGTTGCGCGGCGGGCGCGGGCGCGGTCGGTGCGGCGCCGAGCGCGGGCTGCGGGGAGGCGGTGTTAGAGCCGGGCGCGGCCGGTGCGAGGCCGGGCACGGACTGCGGCGAGGCGGCGTCAGTCGCAGACGCGGCCGGTGCGCCGGGCACGGGCTGCGGTGCACCGGCGTCGGCTGTCGCGTCGGGCGCGGCGAACCAGTGCCGCTCGCGCTGGAACGCGTAGGTGGGCAGGTCGATCCGGCGGCCGTCGCCGCCGAAGACCGCGGTCCAGTCCAGCTGCTCACCCGCGGTGTGCAGGGTGGCCAGCGCGACGGCGAACGTGCGCGGCTCCGGCCGGTCCCGGCGCAGCGCCGAGACCGCGACCACGCGCCGCTGCGGGTCCGGCAGGCTCTCCCGGGCGGTCGCGGTCAGCACCCCGTCGGGGCCGAGCTCCAGGAAGCGGCCGGCTCCGGACTCGGCCATCGTGCGCACGCCGTCGGCGAAGCGGACCGTCCCGCGCAGCTGGCGCACCCAGTAGTCCGGCGTGGCGATCTCGTCGCCGGCCAGCATGCCGGTCTCGTTCGAGATGACCGGCAGCGTCGGCGGGCGCAGGTCCAGATCCGTTGCCACCGCACGGAATTCTTCGAGGACCGGATCCATCAGGGCACTGTGGAACGCGTGGCTCACCACGAGCTGCCGGGTCCGCACGCCGCGGGCGGCGAACCGCTCGACCACCGCGAGCACGGCCGGCTCGGTGCCGGAGATCACGACGCTGTCCGGTCCGTTCACCGCGGCGAGGGAGACCTCGTCGCCCAGGAACGGCAGCAGCTCGGCCTCGGGCGCGTTGACCGCGGCCATGGCGCCGCCGGAGGGCAGCGAGCCCATCAGCCGGCCGCGCGCGGTGACGAGGGTCGCAGCGTCCTGCAGGGTGAGCACCCCGGCGACGTGCGCGGCGGTCAGCTCCCCGATCGAGTGCCCGGCGAGCACCCGAGGGCGCAGGCCGTAGTGCTCGGCGGTGCGGTAGAGCGCGGTCTCCAAGGCGAACAGCGCGGGCTGGGTGTACTCGGTGCGGTCGAGCAGCGCGGCGGCGTCCGTGCCCGGCTCGGCCCACATCACCTCGCGCAGCGGGCGGCCGAGGTGCGGGTCGAGCGCGGCGAGCGTGCGCTCCAGCGCCTCGGCGAAGACCGGTGAGGCCGCGGCCAGTTCGCGCCCGGCGCCGGGTCGCTGGGCGCCCTGGCCGGTGAACAGGACCGCGGTGGCCCGCGCGGGGGCGCCGGCGGCGGCCGTGCCGCGCACGATCGCGGTCCCGGCCGGGGCGTCGGTGCCGGCGGCCAGGGCGTCCAGGGCGTCGCGGGCCGCGTCCGGGTCGTCGGCCAGGACCACGGCGCGGTGGCGCAGCGCGGCCCGGGTGGTGGCCAGCGACCAGCCGAGGTCGGCCGCGTCGGTGCCGGGACGCCCGGTCAGCCAGGCGGTCAGCCGGCCGGCCTGCCCGGCCAGGGCCTCGCCGGAGGCGGACAGCGGCCAGAGCACCGGGCTCAGCCGGGCGCCCGGCCTTACCGGGTTCTGATATTCGTTCTCTGTTTCAATGCTCTGCGGCGCCTCGGCGAGCACGACGTGGCAGTTGGCCCCGCCCATGCCGAACGAACTGACCCCCGCGACCAGCGGCTCCTGCGGGCGCGGCCAGTCGCCGCGGTCGGTCTGCACCCGCAAACCCAGCTCCGCCAAGGCGATCCGCGGGTTCGGGGTGTGGAAGTGCAGGCTCGGCGGCAGCTCGCGGTGCCGGATCGCCAGGGCGGTCTTGATCAGCCCGACGATGCCGGCCGCGGCCTCCAGGTGGCCCACGTTCGTCTTGGCCGAGCCGACCGGCAGCGGCTCAGGGCCCTGACCAGTGCCGCGGCCGAACACCTCGGCCAGCGCGGCCGCCTCGATCGGGTCGCCGACCGGGGTGCCGGTACCGTGCAGCTCCACGTACTGGACCTCGTCCGCGCCGACCCCGGCGTCCTGCTGGGCCCGGCGGATCACCTCGGCCTGTCCGGCCCGGCCCGGGGTGGTCAGCACCTCGGTCGCCCCGGCGTGGTTGAGCGCGCTGCCGCGGATCACGCAGACCACCCGGTCCCCGTCCGCCAGCGCGGCGTCCAGCCGCTTGAGCACGATCAGCCCGGCGCCCTCGCCGCGCACGTAGCCGTTCGCGGCGGCGTCGAAGGTGTGGCACCGCCCGTCCGGGGACAGGCCGCCGAACCGGGCCATGCCCAGCGCGCTGGCCGGGGCCAGGGCCAGGTTCACCCCGCCGGCGATCGCGAGCGCCGACTCGTCCCGGCGCAGGCTGGCCACGGCCAGGTGCACCGCGGCCAGCGAGGAGGACTGGCCGGTGTCCACGGTCAGGCTCGGGCCGCGCAGGCCCAGCAGGTGCGAGACCCGGTTGGCGATCACCCCGCGCTGCTGGCCGGCCACAGAGTGCTGAGTCACCATCGCGTCCCGGCCGCGCTGCAGGGCGGCGTAGTCGTCCCAGATCGCGCCGACGAACACCCCGGTGCGGCTGTCGGCCAGCCGGCCGGCCGGCCACCCGGCGTCCTCCAGCGCCTCCCAGGCCAGTTCCAGCACCAGCCGCTGCTGCGGATCCACCGCGGCGGCCTCGCGCGGGGAGATGCCGAAGAAGCCGGCGTCGAACCGGTCCACCCGGTCCAGGAAGCCGCCGCGGCGCACCGTCTCGGCGGTCCGCTCGTCCAGGCCCCGGTCCCAGCCGTCCGCCCAGCGGCCGGCCGGCAGCCGGCCGACCGCGTCGGAGCCGTCCCGCAGCAGCCCCCAGAACGCGGCCGGATCCGGCGCCCCGGGCAGGCGGCAGGCCAGTCCGACGACCGCGATCGCGATCTCGCCGTCAGCGCGCATCGAACCCTCCCTGACCCGGCGGCGCAGCGGCCGCCGAAACTCGTTTCCAGATCGGACGGTACGCAGTGCGGGGAGATCGCCGGAACCCCTAGCAGTACCCGTTTTCGCCCCTGACCGCAGCTCAGCGCCGCGACGGCCGTGTTCGGCGGCCCGGCCGCGGCGCCCGGCCCGGCCCGGCCCCGGGTGCCCGGACCGCGGAACTCGGGATCGCTAGGGGTAGGCCGGGTGCGGCCCGGACCGGATATTGGGGATCACCCGGACTTACTCGTCAGGAGGTGCGTTCAATGATCAAGGTACGAAGCCTGACCAAGACGTTCGAGGTCAAGGGGCGGTCGCTGCCCGCGGTGCGCGGGGTCGATTTCGACGTCGCGGCGGGCGAGATCGTCGGTTTCCTCGGCCCGAACGGCGCCGGCAAGACCACCACGCTGCGGATGCTGGCCACCCTGCTGCGCCCGACCTCGGGCGAGGCCCTGGTGGCCGGCTGCGACCTGAGCGCGGACCCGGCCGGCGTGCGCCGCCGGATCGGCTACGTCGGCCAGGAGGGCAGCGCCGGCCCGGACCAGCGCGCCGCGGAAGAAGTCACGATGCAGGCCCGGATCTACGGGATGTCCGCCAAGGACGCCCGGGAGCGCACCGCGACCCTGCTCGAGGAGTTCGACCTCGGCGACGCCGGGAACCGGCTGGCCGGCACCCTGTCCGGCGGCCAGCGCCGCCGGCTGGACATCGCCATGGGGATCGTGCACCGCCCCGGGCTCTTGTTCCTGGACGAGCCGTCCACCGGCCTTGACCCGCAGAGCCGGATCAACCTGTGGGAACACATCACGGCCCTGCGGGACGAGCACGACACCACGGTGTTCCTGACCACCCACTACCTGGACGAGGTCGACGTGCTCTGCGACCGCATCCTGGTCATCGACCACGGCACGATCATCGCCGAGGGCACCCCGGACCAGCTCAAGCAGCGGGTCTCCGGCGACCTGGTGGTCCTGGTCACCGACGACTCGGAGAGCACCGCGACGATCGCGAAGAAGTCCGACGGCGCGAGCGAGACCTCGGTCGACGGCGCGACGGTCTCCTTCCGGGTGCCGCGCGGCGACGAGGTCCTGCCCGGGCTGCTGCGCGAACTGGACCTGGCCGGGGTCAAGGTCAGCTCGATCCAGTCGCACCGGCCCACCCTCGACGACGTCTTCCTCACCCTGACCGGCCGCAGCCTGCGCGACGCGTAGGCCGCGGCCGGCTCCAATCCCCTAGGAGAACTGGCCATGGGCTTTCTACTCGGCACCCGCCTGGTGTTCATGCGTTCGCTGCGGCCACCGCTGCGCAACCCCGTGTCGGTACTGGTCGGGATCGCGCTGCCGCTGATCTACCTGGGCCTGTTCGGCCCGTTGCTGCGCGGGATCTCCGGGTCGTCCGGGGCCAGTTCCTGGCAGTGGTTCGTGCCCGGGATGATGATCCAGCTGACCCTGTTCGGCACCGCCTACGCCGGGTTCTCGCTGCTGCCCGAGCTGCGCTCGGGGGTGATGGCCCGGCTGCGGGTCTCCCCGATCAGCCGCCCGGCCCTGCTGATCGGCCGGGTGCTCAAGGACGTGGCGATCCTGCTGGTGCAGGCCGTGCTGTTCCTGGGCGTGTCCACCGCGTTCGGCTTCCGCGCCTCCATCCCCGGCGTGGTGATCTCGCTGCTCCTGGTCACCCTGACCGGGATCGCGATCGGCATCGCGTCCTACACGCTGGCGCTCAAGGTGCGCCACGAGTACGCCTTCGCCCCCGTGCTCAGCGCGGTCCTGGTGCCGCTGATGCTGCTGTCCGGCGTGCTCCTGCCGATGCAGCTGGGCCCGCGCTGGCTCTACGACGTGTCCCGCGCCAACCCGCTCTCGCACGTCGTCGACGCCGCCCGCGCGGCGGCCGCCGGCGACTACACCTCGCAGACCGTCCTGGTCGGCACCGCCATCTCGGCCGGGCTGATCGCGGTGTGCACCGCCTGGGGAATCTGGTCGTTCGCCCACGAACAGTCGTAGGAAGAAGGTTGACATGGACACACTGTCAGAGGCGGTGCTCGCCGGGGCCGGGACGCAGGAGTTGCTCGCCGCTCCGCTGCCGCGCGAGTTCACCGCCGCGCACATCCTCGCCGAGGACGCCGAGATGTTCGCCGGCGTCGGCGACAAGGATGTGCGCAAATCCATGCGGGTCGGCCCGGTCCCGCTGCCGGAGCTGGCCCCGGACGAGGTCATGGTGGCCGTGATGGCCAGCTCGATCAACTACAACACGGTCTGGTCGGCGATGTTCGAGCCGGTCTCGACCTTCCGGTTCCTGAAGAACTTCGCCCGCGAGGGCGGCTGGGCCACCCGGCACGACCAGCCGTACCAGGTGATCGGCTCGGACGGGGCCGGCGTGGTGGTCCGGGTCGGCGCGGCCGTGCGCCGCTGGAAGCCCGGGGACCACGTGGTGCTCAGCCCCGCGTACGTGGAGGACCAGGAGCCGGCCAGCCACGCCGACGGCATGCTCGGCGTGGAGCAGCGCGCCTGGGGTTTCGAGACCAACTTCGGCGGCCTGGCCACCTACACGGTGGTCCGGTCCAACCAGGTGCTGCCCAAGCCGGCCCACCTGACCTGGGAGGAGGCCGCGTGCAACACCCTGTGCGCGGGCACCTCCTACCGGATGCTGGTCAGCGACCGCGGCGCCCGGATGAAGCAGGGCGACGTGGTGCTGATCTGGGGCGCCACCGGCGGCCTGGGCTCCTACGCGGTGCAGTTCGTCAAGAACGGCGGCGGGATCCCGGTCGGCGTGGTCAGCTCCGCGCACAAGGCCCAGCTGGCCCGGGACCTGGGCTGCGAAGTCGTGATCAACCGCGAGGACGTGGGCCTGGAGGTCGGCGACGGGCACGACCCGAAGCTGGTCAACGAGGCCGGCAAGCGGCTGGGCGCGGTGATCCGGCGCGAGGCCGGCGAGGACCCGCACATCGTGTTCGACTACGTCGGCCAGGCCACCTTCGGCATGTCCGTGCTGGTCGCCCGGCGCGGAGGCACCGTGGTCACCTGCGGTTCGAGCACCGGCTACCAGCACCAGTTCGACAACCGGTACCTGTGGATGAAGCTCAAGCGGATCGTCGGCAGCCACGTGGCCAACCTGCAGGAGATGTGGGAGTGCAACAAGTTGATCGCCTCCGGCCGGGTCGGGACGGCGCTGACCTCGGTCTACCCGCTGTCCGAAGTGGCCGAGGCGACCCGCCTGGTCCAGCGCAACGACCACGTCGGCAAGGTCGGGGTGCTGTGCCTGGCGCCGGAACCGGGCCTCGGCGTGACCGACCCGGTGCTGCGCGCCCGGATCGGCCAGGCCCGGATCACGCCCCTGGCCACGCCGTGACCGGGATCGGGACGAACGCCCCGGCGCCCGCGGTCACCATCCTGGGCACCGGGTCCTACCTGCCGCAGCGGGTGGTCGGCAACGAGGAGACCGCCCGGCGCACCGGCGCCGAGATGGAGTGGATCGAGCGCAAGACCCAGATCCGGGCCCGGCGCTACGCGGCCGAGGAGGAGGCCACCTCGGACCTGGCCGCCCGGGCCGCGGCCCGGGCCCTGGCCAACGCCGGACTGCGGGCCGAGGACATCGACTACCTCCTGGTCACCACCTCGACCCCCGACAGCCCGCAACCGCCGACCGCCTGCCTGGTGCAGGACCTGATCGGCGCGCACCGGGCCGCCTGCTTCGACCTGAACGCGGTCTGCAGCGGCTTCGTCTACGCCCTCGCGGTCGCCCGCGGCCTGCTCGCGGTCGACCCGGCCGCCAAGGCCCTGGTGATCGCGGCCGACCTGTACTCGCGCAGCCTGGACTTCGACGACAAGCGCACCGCGGTGCTGCTCGGCGACGGGGCCGGGGCCGCGGTGCTGGCCTCGGCCCCGGCCGCGCGCGGCGGGATCCTGGGCATCGACCTGGTGACCCGGGGCGAGGCGCACGACCTGATCGAGGTCGTGGCCGGCGGCTCCCGGCTCCCGGCCTCGCACCAGACCGTGGACGACGGCGGCCACTACTTCCGGATGCAGGGGCGCGCGGTGAGTTCGTTCGTGCTCGACAACGTGCCCGGCGTGATCGACGGCCTGCTCGAGCGCTGCGGGAGCAAGGCCGACGAGGTGGCCCACTTCGTTCCCCACTCGGCCAACGGCGTGCTGGTGGACCAGCTGGTCGACCGCGCGGGTCTCACCTCCGCGCAGCTGCACCGGACCCTGGAGCGCTACGGCAACATCGGCAGCGCCTCGGTCGCGGTCACCCTGGACGAGGCCAACGCGAGCGGCGCCCTGCGGGACGGGGACCTGGTCCTGATCACCGCGTTCGGCGGCGGGATGGCCGTGGGCGCGTGCCTGGTCGACTGGACCCGGCCGCGCAACCCGCGGATCGGCGGCCGGACATGAGCGTCGTGGAGCAGAGCCTGACCGAACCGATCGCGGCCCCGGCCGCGGCCGGGGCGGGCGTGGGCATCGTGGGCAGCGGCGTGATGGGCGTCGGGCTGGCCGAGACCTACGCCCGGGCCGGGCTGGACGTGCTGGTGGTCGCCTCCCGGGCCACCTCGGTGGACGCCGCCCAGGCCCGGCTGGCCCGCTCGCTGGCCGGCGCGGTGCGCCGGGGCAAGCTGACCGAGGAGCAGCGCGGGCAGACCCTGGGACGGATCTCGTTCACCGCCGACCTGACCGAGCTGGCCGACCGCCGGTTCGTGATCGAGGCGGTGCCGGAGATCGAGGAGCTGAAGCTGGACGTGTTCGCCGTGCTGGACAAGGTGGTCCAGGACGACGCGGCGGTGCTGGCCTCCAACACCTCCTCGATCCCGATCACCCGGCTGGGCCGGGCCGCGGTGCGCCCCGAGCGGGTGGTCGGCCTGCACTTCTTCAACCCGGTCCCGGCGATGCCGCTGGTCGAGGTGACCGGCGGCCTGCACACCTCCGCGGACACGCTCCGGCGCGCGCGCAGCTTCGTCGAGGACGAACTCGGCAAGCAGGCGGTGCGCTCCCAGGACCGGGCCGGGTTCGTGGTCAACGCCCTGCTCATCCCGTACCTGCTGAGCGCGGTCCGGATGCTGGAGGCCGGGTTCGCCACGGCCGAGGACATCGACCGCGGGATGACGCTCGGCTGCGGCCACCCGATGGGCCCGCTCGCGCTGTGCGACCTGATCGGGCTGGACGTGGTCGACGACGTGGCGAAGGCGCTGCACGAGGAGTTCCGCACGCCGCACCACGCCTCGCCCTCGCTGCTGCTGCGCATGGTCGAGGCCGGCCTGCTCGGCCGCAAGTCCGGCCGCGGCTTCTTCGAGTACGCATGACCTGACCTGACCGACCGTTCGGCTGTAGCACGACGAAGCCCGCGTTTCCTCACTTGGATCTCCTCAAGTGCGCAAACGCGGGCTTCGTCGTGCTCTGTAACACCCCCCGGTATTGAAAGACGAGCAGCGATCGAGCCGCTCCCCCTGCGCACGGGTGATCTGACCAGACGAACACTGCGGAAGCGGTTCGCTTCTGCCGGTACCAAGAAAGGCACAACGCATGTCGTCTCGACGCATTGCCGGCCGGAAGACCTCCGTCCTCGCCACGTTCGCGGCCGTCGCCACCGCGGCGGTCATGGCTGCCTCCTCGGCCGACGCGGCCGCCGCGGGGAGCGTGTGGTCCGTCGTGAAGAGCCCGAACGTCACCACCGGCACCTTCGCCACCAACGCCCTGCTGAGCGTGTCCGCGGTCTCCGACTCCAACGTCTGGGCCGCCGGCTTCAGCAACAAGTCCGGTGCCGACGACAGCGGGGACTCCCCGCTGATCGAGCACTGGAACGGCACCGCCTGGAGTGTCTCGCCGACGGTCGCCCAGAACGCCGAGTTCACCGGGATCAGCGCCGACTCGGCGACCGACGCCTGGGCGGTGGGCAACGTGGAGAACGCCACCGCGCTGCTGGCCGAGCACTGGAACGGCACCGCCTGGAGCACGGCCGCCATGCCGGTGCCGAGCAACGCGGTCAACATCCGGATCGAAGGGGTGACCGCCGTGTCGCCCACCAACGCGTGGGCCGTCGGGATGTACTCCGACGACTCGCTCGGCCTGCCCCTGATCGAGCACTGGAACGGCACCGCCTGGTCGATCACGCCGAACGTGCCCCGGCAGGTCTCGGACTTCAACGACCTGCACGCCGTCACGGCCGTCTCGGCCAACGACATCTGGGCCGTCGGCGAATGGGACGCGGGCGGGCAGCAGCAGCTGCTGATGCACTTCGACGGCACCAGCTGGACGCTGGTGACCCAGGAGGCCATGATCGGCGCCGGGCAGTCGCGCGCGTTCCCGGTCGCGGTGTCGGCCTCGGCGAGCAACGACGTCTGGGCGGTCGGCGACGCCGACTTCACCGGCTCGGACCAGGTGACCTCGCAGCAGCCCTTCGCCGAGCACTGGGACGGGACCCAGTGGACCGCGTTCCCCACGCCCGCCCCGGCGATCACCAACGACTCGATGTCGTTCACCGCGGTCGCGGCCGTGTCCGAGAACGACGTCTGGGCCGTGGGCCAGGACGATTCCCAGTCCATCCTCGAGCACTGGGACGGGACCAGCTGGACCATGGCCACCCTGCCCGCGCTGGGCGCCTCCGGCAACCTGCTCGACGCCGTCGCCAAGAGCGGCCCGAGCTCCCTCTGGGCGGTCGGCGACAACGAGCCGAAGTCGACTCTGATCTCGCAGTCGCTGACCATCCACACCACGCGGGGCTGACGCTCCGCGGCAGGACCTCGGCGGGATAGCACGACAAGACTCGGCGGCGACCATGGACGTGGTCGCCGCCGAGTCTTTTCCGGCGCCAGCGCCGCCGAAGGTCCGGGACCGGTCGGTGCGCGCCGTTGCGCACCTGCGCTCCGCTAGTGTCGTGGCCGGGAGTGTTTGCCCCTTCCCGGCCACGACACTAGTCCGCGAAGCGGCTTCGGCCGGCCCGGCGCACTACGAAAGACGGCCTGCTCGTAGCGCCGGCCTCCACTCGCTCTTTGTGCTCGCAGCCGCTGACGTGAGTGACCGCCAGCAGCGTCTCCTGTGACGCGTCGTTGCGTCGGCGCAGCTCCGCCGGACCGGCCGGCGTCGCCTCCTCGATCAGTGCGTCGATCAGGTCCACGACGTCGGCTCTGCCGCCGCGGGCCGTTGTGCCCTCACTGATCCGGCTCACGTGCGACGTGGGGTGTTGACATGGGAATTCAACCATTGCTATCTCCCTCCGCTGCATACCGGCCGTCCGGGCGAGCGACGGTCGGCCCATGAGTCTCATGCTAGGAGCGGGCCTCGGGCCCGGCCCACCCCTACGCCACCCTGCTCCTGCGGTCAGGGAGCCGCGGCTCTGGCCGGGGAGCACTCGGCCGGCTCGGCCTCGGGCCGCCCGGCGGCCGGCGACCCGGCCGGCGCGCCGACACCGGCGCCCACCGGCCCGGCGCCGTTGCCGGCCAGCACCTGCGCGGCGTCCCCGGCGGCCCGGCGCTGCTTGCGCTTGGTCGTCCAGACCAGGGCGAGCGCGCCGCTGATCGACGCGAGGCCCAGCAGGATGAACCCGATCGAGATCAGCACCCGGTCGGGCGAGGAGAAGTGCAGCGCGACGAACCAGCCGCGGACCGGCGCGTGGGTGAAGCCCAGGACCAGCGTGACGATGCCCTGGGGGACGAGCATCAGGATGCCGAGGGTCATCAGCAGGCCGACCACCGTGGCGATCCCGGAGGGCAGGTCCTGGCCCTCGGCCGCGGCGGCCTCGTCCTTCTCGTCGGTCTCCAGCTTGACCGGTTCGCGCTGCGGGCCCTTGCGCATGATGTCCAGGATCTCCGGGCCCTTGGCCCGCAGCCGCACGTACGCGATCCGGCCGAACAGCCAGGCGAACAGGAAACCGGTGACGATGCCGGCCGGCACGCCCAGCCACTGCACGGTCGTGTCGTGGGTCAGCCGCCCGATCAGCACCGGCGCGGCGGCCGGGATGGCCAGCAGCAGTTCGGCGAACAGCACGATCAGGGTCTGCAGGCGGACCTGGTCGCCGCTCTCGTCGCTGAAGCCGTCCAGCGGGTTGCCGCCGGGCCGGTCCGGGAACGGGGCCGGGCTCAGCAGCGAGACCAGCGGCATCAGGCCGGCCGCGGCGCCGATGACCGCGGGCAGGGCGGCGAGCACCCAGGGCCACAGGGCGTCGTCGACCCGGAAGAAGGCCGCCGCGCCGGTGAGCACCAGGGAGGTGGGCACGACGAACAGCAGCCAGGCGTACTGCCGGGCACGCACGTCGGTGCGTTCGATCCCCGGGGTGACCATGGTCAGCCACAGGGCGCCGGCGTCCATGCCGTAGAGGTTGGCCGCGAGCGCCCCGGAGAAGAGCACTGCGACCACGCCGGCCCACGGCAGCAGCACCAGGCTGTGGTCGAGCAGCGGGAACAGGCCGGTGAACACGCCGATCCAGAACGCGATCCGGACGAACCGGGACCGGCGCGGGTCGCGCTGCCACAGCCGCAGTTCCTTGCGGACCACGGCACGGAACGGCGAACTGGGCAGGTGGCGGTTGGTGGTCGGCCGGGCGATCCCGGACCGGGTGGTGACCGTGCCGCGGACCATGTGCCGGCCGAGCAGCGAAGCCCAGGTGAGCAGGAGCACGACGCA
This sequence comes from Actinocrinis sp., assembly GCA_035943635.1. GTDB lineage: Bacteria > Actinomycetota > Actinomycetes > Streptomycetales > Catenulisporaceae > DASZBX01. Next base: position 69,902 of record DASZBX010000083.1, read on the forward strand.
CAGGGCGGCCATCCCGGCCAGTGCGGCCGCGACCAGCGCCCAGTCCGAGCGGCCGGCCGCGTCCACCGCGTCCACCGCCCAGCCGGACGGCAGCCACTTGACCGTGGTGGCCACGTGCGAGGCCCAGTGGCCGGTGAAGAGCTTGCCGAAGAAGCCGAGCGCGAACCAGCCGCTGTTGAGGAAGGCGATCACGAGGCCGACCACCAGCGAGGACAGTTCCCAGCCGACCCGGGAGCGCATCGCGCTGCCCAGGGCCTGCATCGTGGTCCGGGACAGCAGCACGACCATGGCCAGTTGCAGCACGATCGCCGGGATGGCGATCAGTGCGGCGGCCGGGCCGGTGCGGATGCCGAAGACCAGCAGCACGCCGAAGGCCAGGAAGGTGATCACCGGGGTGATGCCGGCGAACGCGGCCCCGAACAACCCCACCGCCAGGCGGCGCGGGGACACCGGGAACAGGGTGAAGTACTCCAGCCGCAGGATCGCGTCGCCGCCGGTCAGCATCGGGCCGAGCAGCCAGCCGAGGGTCCACAGCAGGCTGAGCACCGCGTAGAACGGCACGGCAGCCGAGTGCGGCAGGGTGAGCAGGCCGAGCAGGATGGTGCCGACCGCGGCCGCGAGGCCGAACAGGCCGCCGAGGATCAGGCTCGCGGCGCGCGCGCCGCTCATCGACCGTCGCAGGACGGTCAACTTCATCGAGGTCAGGAAGCCAACCATGTCAACCCGTCCGCTCCGCCCGTACGGGCACCGACCAGGTCCACGAAGACGTCTTCGAGGCCTCGGGTGCCGCGGACCTGCTCGACCGTGCCGCTCGCGGCCACGGTGCCGCGCGTGATCACCGCGACGTGGTCGCACAACAGCTCGACCAGGGCCATCACGTGGCTGGAGAAGACGACCGAGCCGCCGGAGGCGACGAAACGCTGCAGGATGGTGCGGATGGTCGCGGCCGAGACCGGGTCGACCGCCTCGAACGGCTCGTCCAGGACCAGCAGCTTCGGCGCGTGCAGCAGGGCCGTGGCCAGGCCGATCTTCTTGCGCATGCCGGTGGAGTAGTCGATCACCAGGGTGCGCTCGGCCTCGTCGAGCTCGAGCACCTGGAGCAGCTCGTCCACCCGGACCTTGACCTCGTTGGCGGCCAGGCCGCGGATCAGGCCGTGGTAGGTGAGCAGTTCGCGCCCGGTCAGCCGCTCGGGCAGTTGCATCCCGTCCGGCAGCACGCCGACCAGGCCCTTGGCCTTGACCGGGTCCGCCCAGACGTCCACCCCGAAGATCTCCGAGGTCCCGGCGGTCGGCCGCAGCAGGCCCACCGCCATCGACAACAAGGTGGTCTTGCCCGCGCCGTTCGGGCCGACCAGGCCGTAGAACGAGCCGCGCGGGATCGCCAGATCGACGTGGTCCACCGCCCGGTGCGAGCCGAACACTTTCAGGAGCCCCGAGAACCGCAGGGCCGCGGTCTGGGTGCTGACAGGGGGTCTGGCTCCTTCGTTGGCTTCTACCGACACTGTCACAGCAACCTCCACGAACTCGGGGGTCAGATTCCACCATTGCTGCTTATACCCTAGGGGCGGATCCTTGATTGCGGAAACCTGATTCACTCGATGTAAGGAATGTGTGTCTGGTCGAGTCGCTGGTCACAGGCTTGGGCGGCGGCGGGTAGGGGCGTTGCGGGGGCAAGTCAGGGGTCGATCGGGGGGTCCGCGGGGGGAACCAAGGATCGTATTCTCGGTGGCAGCCGCGCGCGCACGGACCGGGTGAGTCGATGTCGGGTCAGTGGGGTCGGAGGTCGGTCCGGAGGCCGTGTGGCGGGTTGGCCGGTCGGCACTCATTTCATCCCGGATTCGCGGAGGCGACGTTTCATGACTACTGGTGCGAGTATGTCCGGGGTGGCTGCGGTGGTTCAGTCTGACAGTGAGCTTGAGGCGCAGTTGCGTACCAGTCGGGCTGCTTTGCGGTCCATCGGTTCGCTGGGGGATCACTATGCGACTGTGTTGCTGGGGCAGGACGATCCGTATCCGGTGTATGAGAAGCTGCGGCGGCGGGGGCCGTTGCAGCAGAGCCGGTTGGGGACGTGGATCATCACCGGGCGTTCGCTTGCTGATGAGGTGCTGCGGGATCGGCGGTTCGGGCGGCGTACCACGCAAGGTGAGTGGCCGGCTGGGTATTCGGACTTTGATAATTCCTTTCTGGCGATGGATCCGCCGGATCATGGTCGGTTGCGGCGGTTGGCCATGCCTTTGTTCAGTCCTCGGGCGGTTGGTCGGTTGCGGGCTGAGGTGGAGCGTGCTTGCACGGATCTGCTGGACAAGGTTGGTGGGGATGGGTCGTTTGACGTGATGACGGACTTTGCCGCGCAGGTGCCGTTGACGGTTATTGCGGCGGTGTTCGGGATTCCTGAGCAGTGGCGGGAGCGGTTCAGTCGGCTTGCCGAGAAGGTCGCTCTGGTGTTGGCGGGGGTGGCGCAGCCAGCTGAGGTGCATGCGATGCGGGAGGGCGTTGCGGGGATGAACGAGCTGTTCCGCGACATCATCGAGTTGCGGCGGCGGGAGCCTGGGGAGGATCTGGTCAGTCGGTTGATCGGTGATGTCGATGGGGAGTTGCTGACTGCGGATGAGCTGGTCGCGATGTGCGGGATGCTTTCGCTGGCCGGGACTGAGACTACGGTTCATTTGATCGGCAATGGGGTGCTGGCGATGTTGGATGCGCCGGAGCAGTGGGATTTGTTGTGTGGGGATGTGGATTTGGCGGCTGGTGCTGTGGAGGAGACTCTGCGGTTTGATGCTTCGGTGCAGATTCAGTCTCGGTATGCGCATTCGGATATCGAGTTGGCTGGGAAGCGGGTTAAGAAGGATGCTCAGTTGGTCATGCTGACGGGGGCTTGTAATCGGGATCCTGAGGTTTGGGCGGATCCGGGGGTATTTCGGCTTGGGCGTCGTGATGAGGCTGAGCATATTTCGTTTTCCAGTGGGATTCATTACTGTGTGGGGGCGCCCTTGGCCCGGTTGGAGGGGGAGGTTGCTCTGCGGATGTTGGCTGAGCGGTTCCCTCGGTTGCGGCGGGATGGGGAGGTGGTTCGGCGGGTTTCGCCGTTTATTCGGGGGTTGCGGTCTTTGCCGGTTCGGGGGGATTGAGATTGAGGTGGGGGGGTTGGGTTTAAAGATCAAAAGCGCCTCCGGCGGGCCCTCCGCAGAGAGGGGGAGCTCGGGTTTTCGCGGAGGGTGGCGGTTGGCGGGGTGGTGGGGTCGGGTGTCCGACGCGGAGACACCCGAAGACCTCGGGAGGGTGTGCGCGTTGCGCTGGTGGGGGTGCGGGCTCGGGTTGGGGGTGTGGTGGTTTGGGGGTGGCCGGTGCGAGCTTCGGTGTCAGGTGGCCGCGGGCGGGGATCGTCGGGCTTGGACCTTGCGGTAGCTGATGCGCCAGCCTTGGTTTTCGCGGGAGAACGTGTCCTCGTAGGTCACGCTGCCGCTTGTGCCGTTTGCCATGATGCCGAGTCCTTTTGACAGGGCTTGCACTTGGTCCTGCGTGAGCTCGGTCAGGACGATGTTTGTGATGTGGTGGCCGACTGGATTGGCTTCGCCCAGCGCGAGCGCCGCCTCTTTGAGCGCCGTCAGGCCCACGATCTTGCCCATGCCGAAGTCGGTCAGGTCGTAGGTGACGCCGGTGGTGAATACCTCGTGCATCCGGTCGTGGTCGCCGGCGTCGGTGAGGTGGCCGTGCAGGGATAGCAGTTGGGTGATTGCCGTGTGGTCTTCAACGGTCAGGGTCATGCGCACGCCTCCGCAGGGGATTGTTATCCGAGGAGCTCCCCATTTAGGTTCGCTACAGTAGTGGGGAACTCCCCGCTTGACAACAGGAGAGCTGACCACGATGGGAAGGAGGATGGCGATGGGGATGGCCCGTAGCCCGAGCGAACCGCCCGCGCGAGCGCGCCGGGCGGACGCCGCGCGTAACGCCGAGCTGCTGCTCGCGGCGGCCCGGGACCTGTTCGACGAGTACGGTCCCGAAGTTGCGATGGACGACGTGGCGCGCCGGGCCGGTCTCGGCAACGCCACGCTCTACCGGCACTTCCCCACCCGCAGCGATCTGCTCGTCGCCGTCTACGCGGACGAGGTGGACGCGCTGTGTCGGCGGGGCGATGATCTCCTGCGTGAGAAGTCCGCTGCGGGCGAGGCGCTGTTCGAGTGGTTGGATGAGTTCGTGGTCCACGTCGCGACCAAGCGCGCCCTGGCTCTCGCCGTCACCGAGAGTCCCGACGGCCGCCGTACCGAGCTGTTCGAGCGTTGGCACGAGCGGATGGTGACGACCTCGGCCGGCCTGCTCGATCATGCGAAGGCCGCCGGAGCCGTCCGACCCGATCTGGCTGCCAGCGACCTGCTCGCCCTGGCCAGCGCCGCCGCCATCGCCAGTACCGGCTCCGACCACGCACGACAGTTGCTGCAGATCTTGCGGTACGGCTTCGAGACGGTAGCAGTAGTAGGTACCGGAGCAGCGGCAGGTACCGGTTCACGTATACGCGAAGGGTCCGATTGTGGATGATCAGGTAGAGGTCGGCGCGGTTTCTGCCTCGGACTCGGTCTCGGACTCGGTCTCGGTGTCGGGCGAGTTCGTCACCGAGGCGTTCGAGTATGACGGCGGGCGGCAGGTCACGGCCTACCTCCCGGTCGGTACGCCCGAAGCGGTCGTCTTCGCCGGTGACGGACAGTTGATCGCGCGCTGGGGCACAGTCCTCGAGGCGGCCGAAGTGCCGCCTACGATGATCGTCGGTGCTCATCGGGCGGCCGATGAGACGCTGCGGCTCCATGAGTACTCCGCCCGGTTCGACGCGGAGCGGTTCGCGGCGCACGAGAGGTTCTTCGCCCAGGACGTCCGGCAGTGGGCGAGTTCACGATTCGGAGTCGCGCTGCCCGCCGCACGGACCGCCGTGTTCGGGGTCTCGGCGGGCGGAGAACTGGCGCTCGCCATGGGGCTCGGGCATCCCGATGTTTATGGCGCGGTCTTCTGTGCCTCTCCGGGCGGGGGTTACCTGCCTCCCGAGGTGATGCCGAACCCGCTTCCTCGGGCGTACCTCGTGGCCGGCGAGCAGGAGCCGTTCTTCCGCGAGAACGCGGCCAGGTGGGCACGGGCGCTGGGCGATGCGGGCGCCGACGTCGTCATGTCCGAGCGGACCGGGTCGCATGGTGGGGATTTCTGGCGGCAGGAGTTCCCACTGATGGTGGCGTGGGCGTTCAGCTGAGCGCGGAGGTCATGAGCGCGAGTGTTGCTTTGTCCTGCGATGTGCTGTCGACGGAAGGTCCGCCCGTTACCATCACGACCTCGACGACGTCACCCACTATGACGACGTAGTTGTGGTAGTCCGACCCATTGCTGTAGTTGCCTACCGACTCGGCCGGGGTACCGTCGGCGTTGCGCAGCGTCTCGAAATAGGCAAAGCCGTTGTCCAAGCTCTCGGTCTTCGTCGCCTTCCTGACAGCATCGCCGTCCGGCGTGGAGCACGTGGAGACATCCTGCAAGATCTCATTGTATGACGCACGTGCGTCAGCGCTGTTCGGATACGAGAAGTAGGACTGGAATACTCCTGGAATGACCCATGCGCCGACTTCTGCGGGCTGCCCGTTTGCACGGAACTGGTTGACGAGGACGAATTTCACGTCCCCGTGCACCGCCTCATCCGTGTCTTGGCATGAGTATGGGACCGAGAGCCCCGCCCCCTCTATCCCGGTGAATACCTGGACCTCTCCCGACCCGTCCGGCTCCCAGTGCATAGTCGCCGCGAAAGGAAACTGGTCAGCGGTCAGCCATGCGCCCGGCGCGGTCGGTGTGGCAGAGGAGTCGGGCGCTGGCGTCGTGCTGGGATCCTGCGCGGCCAGAGTGGTACTGGGTGGGCCGTCCCCCGGAGAGTAGACACCCCTTAACGTGGATCTCGCACGATTCACAGGAAGGGGCAGTTGATGCCACGCCCACCCAAACACTCTGAGGAGTTCCGGCGCGACGCGGTCGCGCTGGTGCGCTCGAGTCCGCA
>DASZBX010000084.1:0-4045 GCA_035943635.1 Actinocrinis sp.
GTTGTAGAGTTCCTCGAGGTTCCAGCCGCGGTTGGTGGGGAAACCGGTGATCGCGTCGGTGCCGTCGGCGACCAGTTGCCAGAGTTCTTCGGGTGTGGTGACCCCGCCGGGAAAACGACACGCGATACCCACCACCGCGATGGGCTCCTCGATGCTGGATGCTGTGACCGTCGTGGCTGCCGCCGCGCTTAGTTGCTCGTTGGCCAGTTTTCGCCGCAGGTATTCGTTGACCGCCATGGGGGTGGGGTGGTCGAAGACCAGCGTGGCCGGCAGCGTGAGGTGGGTGGCGGCGCTGAGCGCGTCGCGCAATTCGATCGCGCTCAGCGAGTCGAAGCCCAGATCATTGAAGGACTGGTCGAAGGCGATGTCGGCGGCGTGGGAATGTCCCAGTACGCGGGCCACCAAGCTTCGCACCAACTCGGGCAACTGTTCCGGCCGCGGCTTGCCCGGCCCGGCGGGGCTCGTCGGCGGCGGGCCGGCCGAGGCCGGCCGCGCGGACGTGACGAGGTTTCCCAGGATGGGCGGAAGGACTCCTGCCGCAAGCCGCTCCCGTAGTGCTCGGTGATCGAGGAGCACCGGGACCACCAGCGGCAGAGCGGAGAATAAAGCGGAGTCGAAGGCGGCCAGTCCCGCATCGGTCGTCAGCGCAGCCACGCCGGATCTGGTCATCCTGCTCAGCGCGGCGGGGCCTAGTCCGGCGGTCATCGTGCTCTGCTCCGCCCATCGTCCCCAGGCGAGACTGACGGCCGCCAGCCCCTGCGCCGCGCGCCGCTGGGCGAGAGCGTCCAGGAACGCGTTGGCCGCCGAATAGCCGCCCTGACCGGGGTTCCCGAGCACGCCGGCGATGGAGGAGAAGAGCACGAACCCGGCCAAGTCTCGGTCGGCGGTCAGTTCGTGCAGGGCCCAGGCGGCATCCACCTTGGCGCGCATGACTCTGGCGACCTGCTCCGGAGTCGTGTCGGCGATGAGGCTGTCGTCCGAGACTCCGGCCGCGTGGATGACGGCAGTCAACGGGTGCTCTGCCGGAATACTGGCCAGCACATCGCCCAGAGCCGCCCGGTCGGCCACATCACAGGCCTTGATGGTGACGCCGGCTCCGTATTTGCGAAGTTCGTCGAGGAGTGCGGCGGCGCCGTCGGCATCCGGGCCGCTGCGGCTGACGATCAGCAGATGGCGGACGCCGTGCCGGGCGACCACATGCCGCGCGACCGCCCGGCCCAGGGTTCCCGTACCGCCCGTGATCAGCACTGTGCCGTCCGGGTGCCAGCCGAGACTGCCTTCCCGGACCTCGGTCCGCGATTGCAGGCGGGGCGCGTACAGTGCGCCATTTCGCCAGGCGAGCTGCGGTTCTCCCGTGGCGACCGCGCGCGGGAGCACGTCGGCCTGGTCCAGTCCCGGATCGGCGTCGAAAACGATGAACCGCCCGGGATTCTCCGCCATCGCGCTCAGCAGCAGGCCCCGCCCGGCGGCGCTCGCGGGGTCGGGCGGGGCGTCGCCCGACCAGGTCATGACCGCGTGGGGGGTGATGACGATGAGGGGCGCGTCGGTGAATCGCGGGTCTGACAGCCAGGTCTGCGCCAGACACAGAGTCTGTGCGGCGACCTGATGGGCACTGGCGACGGCGTCGTCGGTCGCGCCACTGGAAGGCAGCACGGTGAACGCGACCTGCGCCGCCGACAACCCGGTGGTGAGTGCATCCGTCAGCGGTACCGCCGTGATCCGCGGCGCTGGGATGGCCGGGGCCAGTCGGGTCCAGTTCAGGCTGTGAAGAAGGCCGTCGACATCGGCGGGCTGTTCGGCCGGGACTTCCCGTAACACCACCCGGGCGACGGCGCCGACCGGTGCGCCCGTTCCGTCAGCGAGTGTGATCGCCACGGAGTCGTCGCCGATCCGGGTCAACCGGACCCGCAAGGTGTCGGCGCCCGTCCGGTCCAGGCGCACCCCCGACCAGGAATAGGGCAAGCGCAGCGGTCCCGTCGCGTCCTCCACGGCCAGGTGGAGGACCGCGTCCAGCAGCGCCGGATGGATCGTGTGGCCCGTCGTGGTCAGGCCCTCGGCCAGCGCAACCTCGGCGTAGAGTTCGTCGCCGCGACGCCATGCGGTCTGAAGCCCGCGAAACGAGGGGCCGTAAGCGTATCCCCGGCTCGCGAGAGTCTCGTAGTGACCATCGAGCGGCATCGCGGTGGCGCTCGCGGGAGGCCATGTCGCCTCCGGTTCGGCCGCTGGCGCCGCGTCGGCTGGAGCGAGGATCCCGGTGGCGTTCCGAGCCCACGCGCCATCGCCTTCGGCCACGCGGGAGTGGATGTCGATCTTCCGGTGCCCCGCCTCATCCGGCTCGCTCGCCGTGACGCGCAGTCGGATCAGCGCGTGGGCGGGCAGGGAGACCGGCGCGAGAATGGTCAGCTCGTCCAGCGCGGCGCAGTCGGTCAGGTCGCCCGCGACAAGCGCCAGATCCACCAGCGCGCTTCCAGGGAGCAGCGCGCGCCCGTCGATGACATGCTCGCCCAGCCAGGGTTGGGCGTCGAGGGAGACCGTCCCGGTGAGCACCAGGCGGTCACTGTCCGCGAGGTCGATCCGGACGCTGGCCAGCGGATGGCCGGTCTCGTCGAGCCCCAGGCGACGGGTGTCCGTGGCCGAGGGAGCGTCCAGCCAGAACCGCCGGCGCTCGAATGCGTAGCTCGGCAGCTCCACGCGGCGCGCGTGATCGCCGAAGGCGGCCGGGTCCCACCCGATCTCGGCGTCGTGCAGCCGCGCGCGCGCCGCGGCCACCGTGGCCGTGCGCTCCTCGGGGTGGCCCTTGCGCATCGTGGTGACGAAAGCCGGGACATCATCCCGGCCATCGGAAGGCACGCTCGCCCGCGCCATCGCGGTGAGCGTGCGCCCGGGGCCGATCTCCAGGTAGGTGCCGATACCGAGCGCGTCGAGTGTGCGGATCCCGTCGTGGAAGCGGACGGCGCGCCGCAGCTGCTCAGCCCAATACTCGGGCGTGCACGCCTCGCTTCCCGCGAGCTCACCGGTAAGGCCTGCCACCAAGGGAATGGACGGCGGCCTGAAGGAAAGACGGCCGGCGATCCGACGGAACTCGTCGATCATGGCGTCCATGTGAGAGGAGTGGAAGGCATGGCTCACCGGCAAGGGCGTGGCCTTGCGCCCGCGGTCGCGCCAGTGGGCTGCGACGAGGTCGACCGCGTCCGAGTCCCCTGAGATGACTGTGGCGGTGGGGCCGTTCACCGCGGCGATGGCCACGGTACTGATCCCCGACAGGGCCAAGGACACGTCCACTTCGGCCTCCGCCGCTTCGATCGCGGCCATCGCGCCCCCGGTCGGCATCTGCTGCATGAGCCGGGCCCGCGCGGCGACGAGGGTGCAGGCGTCATCCAGATCGAAGACGCCCGCGACATGGGCGGCCGCCAACTCGCCGATGGAATGTCCCAGAAGGTAGTCCGGAACGACGCCCCGAGCCGCCAGCATCCGATAGAGGGAGACTTCGAGGGCGAACAGAGCGGTCTGCGTGAAGACAGTCTGGTCCAGCTGCCGCACCTCAGCCGAGTCCTCGTCGGCGAACAGCACCTCGCACAGGGGGCGCGGCAGACGGTCGTCCAGCCGCGCGCAGATGGCGTCCACCGATGCGGTGAACTCCGGCACGCTCCGGTAGAGCTCACGCCCCATTCCCGCGCGTTGGCTGCCCTGGCCCGCGAACAGGAACGCGACCGGGGCCGCCCCGTACGGGTGCCTGCGGACCGCTTCCGCTTCCCCGCGGGCGACCCTCTCCAGTCCCCGGCGTAGTTCACCGATGCTGTCGGCGACCACGGCTGCGCGGTAGTCGAGGTGAGGCCGCGTGGTCAGCAGGGAGAATCCGAGGTCTGACAGCGATTCGTCGCCCCAGCTCGCGATGTGCTCGATGAGCCGGTTGGCTTGGTGGCGTAGGGCGGTGGGGGTTTTGGCGGAGAGGAGGTAGGGGAGTGGGTGGTGCGTTGTGGGGATGGGTGTGGTGTGTGGTGTGGGGGGTGGTTCTTCGAGGATGAGGTGGGCGTTGGTGCCGCTG
>DASZBX010000085.1:0-156746 GCA_035943635.1 Actinocrinis sp.
ACGCGATGGCGGGTGCACGCATCCGGGATGCCGGATCGGCCCGCAATGGTGCGACGCCCACCATGTCGTCTCCTGGCTCGACGGCGGGGCGACAGATCTGGACAACCTCGTTCTGCTCTGTCGACGGCATCACACCGACACCCACTACCAACAGCACCTCGCCACACTGACCAGGCCCACACACCACTCCACTGCCGAACCAACCCGCCCACTCGCCCTAGCCTGCTAACCCAGCCCCACGCCAGGACGCCAGTCGGCAACGGCACCCGAGCTAAGGGCCTGGAATTGAACGACACGCTCACTCGGGCGTTTCGGACGCGATGACGTCATAGTTCCATTCGCCGTGGAACTCATGTGGTCTGACGTGCTGTTCCTTAAGTTGCCGCATTTCTTTGTCGCTGATCTTGATGCCGCGAGGGTAGGTGCCGGTGTCGCGTTCGGCCTGGACGGCCAGTCCGGTGCGGGTGGTGGTTCCGGCGATCAGGTTGACCGCGACCTCGTGGCTGGTCAGGGGCCGGCCGGCCCAGTTCATCGAGATGTGGCTGAAAAGCCGGTGCTCGACCTTGTTCCATTTGCTCGTGCCCGGCGGCATGTGGCAGACCGTGATCGTCAGGCCGGTCTCGGTGGCCAGGGCGGCCAACTCCTTCTTCCACAATCGCAGCCGGTAGCCGTTGGACCCGCCCGCGTCGGCGGTGATCAGCAGTGTTGCGGCCCTCGGGTAGGCGCCGACCCCGACCATGTGCCACCAGCGCCGGATGGTCGCCACGGCGAACGCCGCGGTGTCACCGTCGCAGCCCACAGACACCCATCCGGCATCGGCGGCCAGGTCGTAGACCCCGTAGGGCACGGCCTTGCCCTGCTCCCCGGGGAAGTCGTGCACGTCTACGCGGATCGGGTCACCCGCCGGACGCCAGCCCTTACCCTTGTTCGCGTAGTTTCCGATCAACTCCTTCTTCTTGGCGTCCACGCTGATCACCGGTTCGCCGGCGGTGATGTGGGCCGTGGTCGCCTCGTCGACGTAGCGGAACTGGGCGTCACGGTCGGGGTGCTGCTTGCCCTCCACGGTCTTGGCGTTGCCCTGCAGGCTGTAGTCCAACTGTTCGGACAGCAGTCGGCCCACGCTGTGGTGGGAGATCCGGTGGCCTTGTTCGGACAGCTCGTCGGCCAGGTTGCGGGTTGATTTGGTGGTCCAGCGCAGTCGGCTCATCGGATCTCCCCGCGTTTCCGGCTCCACCAAAGCGTCGAGGGCTTCGAGCAGGTCGGGATCAACCTCGGTCAGCGACTTGCGCCCCCCGCCGGGACGCCGGGCCCGGCCCGGCATCGGATCCCGGCCGGCCTCCAACTCCCCGACCCCGGCGGTGATAGTCACCCGCGAGATCCCGGAAGCCCGCGCCACCAGCGAGATCCCGCCGTGCCCCAGCGATCTGGCCTCAGCGGCCAGCACCAGGCGCCGCTGCCGCTCATCCAGGTGCGGCAAGACCGCCTCGAACTTCGCCGCCAGAACCCGCTCATCGATCTCCATGACCACAGCCATACCAAAATCCTGCCAGGACAATCAGGACATGTAAAGATTATTTAGCGGCAAGCCCTAAGCGGACCCGGCCCCGTGGCTCGCGCCTGAAAACCCAGCCACAGCCAGGACGTAGGTCGGCAACGGCACCCACGTCGAGCGGGCCCCGCCCCGATGGCTCGCGCCTGTAACTCGACCCTGCCGAAACGCAAGCCGGCAAGGAGACCTGAGTTGAGCAGGCCTACCCCGGTGGCTCGCGCCTGAAACCCGACCCCCTGCCCATCGCACGACACCAGAACAAATCAACCATCCCCTGCTCCGGTGGCCTTCTTGCCCGCGATCAAGACAACCACGGCAGGACTGTCGCCTGTACACCCAACGCACCACTCGGGATGAGCTCTACGGAAGTTGACCGTCGCAGAAAACCGTGGTGATTTTCTCGCGTATAGAAACTCTCCGATCGCCTGACCCTGCGCGGAAAATTGCCACGGGCCGCCTTTGACTTCAACTCAATCACCGCCACCCAACCACCCACTCTCCGAAAGCCACACCACGATGCAGCCCCCACTCGGACCCTCCATCTCAATCAACACCGACACCGACACCGACACCGACACCGACACCGACACCGACACCGAACAATTCACCGGCGGCGTCAACCAAGTAACCCGCATAGCCGACAAGGTCCTACGCCCATCCGGACCATGGACCCCAACAATCCACGCCCTCCTCAACCACCTCGCCACCACGCCCTTCACCGCCGCCCCAACAGCCCACGGCCTAACCCCAGACGGCCGCGAAATCCTCGATTTCATCCCCGGCGAAGTCCCCGACTCCACCTACATCTGCTCCGACAAAGCCCTCCACACCCTGGCCACCATGCTCCGCGCATTCCACGACGCCACCACAACCTTCACCCCACCCACCCCCGCACACTGGTACCTCCCAGCCCGCGAACCAGCCGAAGTGATCTGCCACGGCGACATCGCGCCATACAACACCGTCTTCCAAGACGGCCTCCCGATCGCCTTCATCGACTTCGACACAGCCCACCCGGCCCCACGCCTATGGGACGTGGCCTACGCCGCCTTCCGATTCATCCCACTCACCGCCGACCAACCCCACACCCACACCCACACCCACACCCACCGCCGCCTCCAAATCCTCGCCGACGCCTACGGCCTGACCGCCCGCGAACGCCACGACCTCCCCGAAGTTACCCAAACCCGCCTACACGCTCTAGCAACCCACATCCGAGAACAAGCCGCCGCCGGAAACGCAGCATTCGCCACCCACCAAGCCGACGGCCACGACACCCACTACCTCACCACAGCCGACTACATCCGCACCCACACCCCCGAGTTCCAATCCGCGCTCGCCTTCGCCATATCAGCCCACGATTAACCACCCACCGCCGCCTTGCTCTGGCCTCTGCACCGAACTCCGAACCACCAGGGCTGAGAGTTTCCCCCCGGCATGCCTTGACAAGTCCACCGGAACGTTTCAGCCAGGTCTCATGCCCTCCTCAGCAAGTCGTCGTGTACTGGAACACGAGGAGGCGACTACCGCCTGCCGAGAGGATGGACGAGAGACATGGGCGAGACACCTGACAGCACCCGGCCCGGCGAGGACGAGCTGACTTCGGCCGAGCCGGAGCAGACGCTGACGTCGGCGGCCCAGGCACCGGTTCCGGGCCAGGCGGCGACGCCGGCCGCCGTGCCCCCGGGCTATCCCCCGCAGCCGTACGTGCCGCCCGGCTACCCGCAGGGCGAAGCCGGTGCCGGGAGCGCCCCCGCGGGCGCGTACCCCCAGCCGGGTTACCCCTATTCGGGTTACCCGCAGCCGGTCTACCCCCAGACGGGCTACTCGCAGGACAGCTACCAGATGCCGCTGCCGCAGGGGGTCGGGCTCGGCGGGCCGGTGCTCGGGCCGTTCGGCACGCCGGTCGCGGCCAAGCGGCGGCGGATGGTGCCGGCCGCGGCTGCGGCCGCGCTGGTCGTGATCGCCGCGGCCGCGGGGGCCGGGATCGGGCACGTGGCCTGGCGGTCCAGCTCCACCAGCACCGGGACCGCGAGCGGGTCCAACCAGAGCCAGTTCCCCGGTTCCTCCGGGCAGAACGGGCTCGGCAACGGCAACGGCGGCGAGGGCTTCGGCAACGGCAACGGGTTCGGCGGCGGAACCGGCTCCGGTTCGGGCTCAGGCTCCGGATCCGGCACCAACAGCGGCACCACCGAGGGCAGCGGCGGGCCGTCGAACGTGAGTGCCATCGCGGCCGCGGTGGACCCGGGCCTGGTGGACGTCAACAGCGTCTTCGGCGACCAGAGCGCCGAGGGGGCCGGCACCGGGATCGTGCTGACCTCGACCGGGGAGATCCTGACCAACAACCACGTGATCAACGGGGCCACCTCGGTCAGCGTGACCGACATAGGCAATGGCAAGACCTACACCGCGACCGTGGTCGGCTACAGCAGCAGCAACGACGTGGCCGTGCTCCAGTTGCAGAACGCCTCCGGGCTGACCACCGCCAAGATCGGCGACTCCTCGAAGGCCACCACCGGGACCCCGGTGGTCGCGATCGGCAACGCCGGGGGTACCGGCGGCACGCCGAGCGCCTCGGGCGGGTCGATCACCGCGCTGAATCAGGCGATCACCGCCTCGGACTCGCTGGACGGGATCAACGAGCAGCTGGCCGGCCTGATCCAGGTCAACGCGGACGTGCAGGAGGGCGACTCGGGCGGTTCGCTGGTCGACGCCTCGGGCGAGGTGATCGGGATGGACACGGCCGCGTCCAGCAACTACTCGCTGGACTCGTCCGGCGGGCAGGGCTACGCGATCCCGATCAACTCGGCCCTGACCATCGCCAAGCAGATCACCTCCGGCCAGAGCTCGGCCACGGTGCACGTCGGCGCGACCGCGTTCCTCGGCGTGCTGGTCAGCTCGGGCGACCAGAGCGGTTCCGGCTCCGGCGGCCTCGGCGGCTCGGGCAGCTCCGGCGGCAGCCAGAGCGGCGCGACGATCAGCAGCGTGGTCAACGGCGGCAGCGCGCAGAGCGCGGGCCTGACCGGCGGCGACGTGATCACCTCGCTGAACGGCAAGACCGTCGACTCCAGCAGCACGCTCACCTCGATCATGTCCGGGCTGAAGGTGGGCCAGAGCGTGGAGATCGGCTGGACCGACCAGTCCGGCCAGACCCACCAGAGCACCATCACGCTCGGCTCGGGCCCGGCCGCCTGAGACTGAGTTCGACCATATGCGCCCGCCGGCCGACGAGGGTCCCTCCCCAGGGAACCTCCGTCGCCCGGCGGGCGCCGTTCGTGCACCGCCGCAGCTCAGGACACCTGCAGCGGCCGCTGGACGCCCGCCGCCACAGCCGCCCCCGGTGCCGGCAGTGACCCGGCGTCCACCCCTTCCTCCGCCTCGGTCAGCCGGGCCTTGGGCAGCCAGCCGAGCCAGCGCGGCAGGTACCAGTTGCGCTCGCCCAGCAGGATCATCACCGAGGGCAGGAGCAGGCAGCGCACGATCGTCGCGTCCAGCAGGACCGCGACCGCGAGGCCGACGCCGAGCTGCTTGAAGTCCTGCATCGAGAGCGTCCCGAAGACCGCGAACACCGCCACCATGATCGCCGCCGCGCTGGTCACCGCGCCGGCCGTGCCGCGCAGGCCGTGGGCCACCGCGTCGGTCGTGCTCAGGCCGCGCAGCCGGGCCTCGCGGATCCGGGAGACCACGAACACGTGGTAGTCCATCGACAGGCCGAACAGGATCACGAAGACGAACAGCGGCAGCCAGGACTCGATCGCGCCGGGCGCGGTGGTGTTGACCAGGCTGGCGCCCCAGCCGTGCTGGAAGACCGCGACCATCACACCGTACGAGGCGGCCACCGACAGCAGGTTGAGCACGATCGACGTGGCCGCGACCACGACCGACCGGAACGCGACCAGCATCAGCAGGAAGGTGATCCCCAGCACGAACAGGAACACCGGCAGGATGCTGTGCTTGAGCTGGTTGTTGAAGTCGAGCGAGAAGGCGAGGTTGCCGCCGACCACCGCCTGGTCGCCCGGGACCTGGCCGAACGCCTGCGGGACGAGCTGGCTGCGCAGCAGGTCGAGGGCGTGCACCGAGGTGGCGTCGGAGCCGCTGCCGACCAGCGGAACATCGATCTCGGCCACGCCGGCCTTCTGGTACACGGTCACCTGGAGCGGGCCGCCGGCCACCCCGGCCGAGGCCACGGCGGTGCGGAAGTCCGCGATCGCGGTGGTGTTTTTGGCCGAGCCGATGTCCGTGGCCTTGACCACGATCTGGGCCGGGGCCGGGCTGCCGGGGAACGCGGCGACGATCTGCCGGTAGGTCTGCATCAGCGGGATGGAGGCCGGGACCTGCTGGTCCGTGCTGAGCTTCTCCGTGTGCATGCCGATCGCGGGCAGGGCCAGCAGGAGCAGGAACCCGGCCGAGAAGGCGGCGAACAGCTTCGGGCTGCGCTGCAGCGCCCGGACCCAGCCGGTCGCGGTCGCGGGCTGGGCCGCCCGGGCGGCCTGGCGCCGGGACTGCCGGCGGGCCCGGCGCTTGGCCACGAACGGCAGCCGGCCGCGGTCGACCCGGTCGCCGAGCAGCGAGAGCAGCGCGGGCAGCACGGTGACCGACCCGACCATGGCGATCAGCACCACGATGATCGTGGCCAGCGCGAAGCCCTTGAACAGCAGCAGCCCGGACAGGAACATCCCGGACATGGCCACCATCACGGTCAGCCCGGATACCAGCACCGACCGGCCTGAGGTGGTCGCGGCGATCCGCAGCGCCGTCTCCCGGTCCCGGCCCGCCCGGCGTTCCTCGCGCTCACGGCGCAGGTAGAACAGGCAGTAGTCCACGCCGACGGCCAGACCGACCAGCAGCATCACCGAGTTGGCGGAACTGTCCACGCCGCCCATCAGGTGGCTGCCGATGGCCAGCAGCCCGGTCGCGGTGAAGATCGCGGTCAGGGCGAGCAGCACCGGCAGCAGGGCGGCGACCAGGGCGCCGAACGCGACCAGCAGGATCCCCAGGGCCAGCGGCACGGCCGTCCACTCGGCCCGGCCGAAGTCCGTCCCGATCGCCTTGTTGTACCAGGCCTCCCCGCTCGCGTCGCCGAACTCGCCGACCGTGAACCCGGGGTGCCCGGCCTGGGTTCTGGCCACGGCGTCGAGCACCGGCTGGACCCGGTCCGCGGCCGAGTCGGAGGTCCCGGTCATGTCGAACCGGACCAGTGCGTCGTGCCCGTCCTTCGAGATCAGGCCGGTGGTGTACGGGTCGAGTATGTCGTCGACCTGGCCGGTTCCCTTCACGCCGGAGATCACCGAGGCGACCGCCGTGTGGAAGGCGGCCGATCCGCTGGTCTGCGCGTCGCTGTGCACCAGTACCATCTCGCCGGCCGGGGCGGTGATCCCGGCGCCGGCCAGGATCTGCAGGGCCCGGGCCGAGTCGCCGGTGCCCTCCTGGGCGTCGGTCAGGCCGACCTGGCCGAGTGCGCCGCCGATGAACGCGGCGGCCACCACCAGTAGCAACCAGCTGATGATCGCGGTCTTACGGTGCCGCGCGCTCCAGCCGCCCAGCGCGGCGGCCAGATTCCGTCGTTGTCTCATGTCATACCCCCTGGTCATCGGGGACCAGTAGCAGCTACCGGCCATACCAGGAAGCTATGGCGAATCCGCACCCTGCCGACATGGGCCAGGCAGGCGTATCCGGGGTAGGGCAAACCCCACCATGGCAGTGAGCTGGGGTTTTGTGGGGCCGGCGGAGCGGCGAGGGCCGAATCGGGCGCGATCCAGCGGCGAATAAGACATCGTATTCTGTTGCGCGGGCGCCGCCCGTGCGCCCCCGGCGGCGCCCCTGTGCTGGTCAGGCGGCCGGGTGGGCGAACCTGAAGAAAGTTCCCGACGCCCGCTCTCGCCCCGGCAGGAAAGCAGTATATTGAAGCTTTGGTGCGCCGCCGGGACCGCCGGCGCAGCCCGAGCCCGAAAGTCCGCAGCCTGGCGGGTGCGACCAGCCCAGGCGTTGGGAGTCGTCGTGAGCGAACACCTTGTGGCCACCAGGGACAGACGCCGCCTGCGGACTCAGCAGTGGGGAAATCCAGCCGGCGCCGTGGTCTTCCTGCTGCACGGCACGCCCGGCAGCCGGCTGGGACCCAAGCCGCGCGACGCGCTGCTCTACCGCCAGGGAATCCGCCTGATCACCTACGACCGGCCGGGATACGGCGATTCGGACCGCCTGCCCGGCCGCCTGGTCGCGCACGCGGCCGACGACGTCGCCGACATCGCGGACTTCTTCGGCATCGACCGGTTCTCGGTGATCGGCCGCTCCGGCGGGGGGCCGCACGCGCTGGCCTGCGCGGCCATGCTGCCGGCCCGGGTCCGGCGGGCGGCCGCCCTGGTCAGCCTGGCCCCGTTCGACGCCGAGGGCCTGGACTGGATGGCCGGGATGACGCCGTCGAACGTCGACCTGTACACCGCGGCGAGGCGCGGCACCGGGGAGATGGCCGACCGGCTGGAACAGACCGCCGCCCTGGTCCTGGCCGATCCGACCGCCCGGATGCCGTTCGAGGACAAGGACCTGCCGGAGTCGGACCGGATGGTCATCGCCGACTACGGCATCAAGGAGATGCTGGTCAGCAATTTCCACGAGGGGCTGCGCAGGTCGACGTCCGGCTGGCTGGACGACTCGCTGTCGTTCCTGGAGCCCTGGGGGTTCTCCCTGGCCGACATCTGCGTGCCCGTTCTGCTGTGGCACGGCGAAGAGGACATCTTCTCGCCGGTCTCGCACACCCAGTGGCTCGCCAAGCACATCCCCCATGCGGACGTGTCGATCGAATCCGGCGCGGCCCACTTCGGCTCGGTCGCCGTCCTGCCCGGGATGTTGCGCAGACTGGTCGCCGACGGTCCAGCTGCGATGGCGGCATGACGGATCGGCACGTAGACGAGTACACGATCAGGCTCGACTGTACTGCGCAGTGGCTTTCGGAGCACCGGCAGCGTTTCTCCGTCTGCGGAGTCCGGCTCGCCACGGAGCACGACGTGTCGACCGCGGGCTATCTGGAGGGCGCCGTCATTCCGCAGTTCGCCGAGTCGCTCACGCCGGCCGATCTCGACCTGCTCAGGGCTTTCCTGGCCGACGCGGACACGCCGACCGGCCTGCGTCTGGAGTTCGGCGAGGCCCGGTTGCCCGGCGGCACTCTGGCTCAGATCCTCGAAGAAGCACAGAACCCTGACTTCCAGCCGCACTACGGCTCGACCTATGCGGTGGGACCGTACAAGGGGCGGCTGATCGACGTCCTGACCGCACAACCCAATACCCTGACGACGACGAAGCTCGACCCGCGGATCCCGCGCTACTCGGAGACCCGTACCGCCACCTGGGTGGGCATGCACTACGACAATGCACTGACCACATCCGGCGAGGGGGAACGCTTTCCGGCCGCGATGCGGGTCGCCGAGGCGGATCGTCGAGTCCTGTACAACATCGGCCCGGGATCCCGACGGCTCGTCGTGGCGTTGACCGTGACCGCCGTCCACCTGGCCGAGAAGGTGCGGCCCGGCGACGGAGAACACATCCCCGACTCGCGCCAGCTGCTGACCTACCTGAATACGAACCCGAACGAGATCGAATCAGTCCTCTGTCTGGTCGTCACCCTTCCGCCGGGCAGCTTCATCGTCTTCCCGGCCGGCGTCGCCATGCACGACGGCTCGATGGACGGACTGCCCGAACCGTCCAGCGCGGTCGTGCTCGGCGGCAAGTTCTGACGCCGACGCCCGCTCCTCGCCGAAGCTGCGGTGCGAGAGCATCCACTCCGCGGCGAACCGGATGATCTGCCGGGACGCGACCAGGCGCGAGGGCGCCGAGCCGACCATCCCGCGGCGCAGTCCCGGGCCGTCGCCGACTGCCGCCTCGTAGGCGGCGCCGATCAGGCTGAAGTCGCCGTCGTCCAGATCGAGGTCCTGGAACAGGATCCACTCGCCCGGCGCCCCGAAGCCAGCCATCCGGGCCTGGTAGTTCCGGCGGGTCACCGGCAGCCCTCTCGCCGCCCGCCGGGCAGCGACCAGATATTCGGCGAGATGGATCATGGTACAGCCCTGATGGTAGTCCAGTCCCAGCAGCAGGGAGTCCGCCGCGAGGTCATGGAGCCTGCCCACAGGCGACTGCGGGCCGAGATGGCAGGCGAGTTCGTGTACTGCCATCAGGTCGGCGGCCTGCGGGCCGACGGCCGCGAACGACGTGTGCGGATGAACGCTGCGGACCGCGCCCGGCCAGGTCCGGACGCACTCGGCCAGTGCGCCCATCAGCTCGGACGGAGTCGTGGCCGGGTCGAAGGGCGGCCGAGCACCGAGGTAGGACTCCACCTGGCTCAATGACATGCCGAGAACCGCGTCTTTGTGCGCGCGCGAGGTGGTCGAGTTCAACGTGGTGAAGGTCGGTACGACGAGAGTCCCGTCGGGCCCCAGGACGTCCGACAGGGCCCGCACCACAATCTCAGGATCTTCCGAAACCGGAGCCACCGATCGGAGAGAGGCTTGGACGACCAGCACCGACCCCCTGCGCACGCCCAGTCGGTCCAGATCGGCGCGCAGGTGCTCGAAGTCGTTGCCCGGATGGGAGAAGCGGTCGGCCGTGGGCCGGATTCTCACGTCGTGGCCTTGATCGTCGTGTCCAGAGTCTCCCCGATGCCCCGCACGAAGCGCTCGCCCAGCGTGGTGAGCGATCTGGAGTCGAGCAGCCGGGCCACGGCCGCGGACATGTGCAAACGCCGACGGATGAAGTTCTGCTCGGCAGCCACCGCCGCCTCGCCGGACAGCGTGCGTCGCCGAGCGAGCCAGAAGTCTGCCACCGCGGTATTCGTGTACGCATCGAAGAGGAGATCCGAAAGGGAAACCGGGTCGGGACGGCCGAAAACGGAGTACCGCCGATCGGTGTCGGCAGTGTCGTAGAAGTCGTACAGGTCGAACAGCGCGCCGAGCTTCACCTGCTGGAAGCCGCGCACCAGAAGCAGCGCGAGCAGCGCCGGATCGTCGGGCAGGGTCGCCCCGACCGCGCCGAACGCATGGCGGTCCGTGGTGCCGCGATGGCTGCCGTCTAAGCCGAGTTCCAGCGGGACGACCGTCGCCAAGCCGGCGCGCAGAGCCGGGGCGTAACGCGGCATCTGCTCGTCGATGAAGGCGATCGCCTGGGGAAACGCCTCCCGCCAGCGATCGAAGGCAGCAGAGCTCAGACGCGCGGCCGGATCGCCGTGGCAGTCCCGATAGGGATCCAGGTCGTCGAAGGTGACGATCATGTCCTCGGCTTCGAGCCAGCGGACCGGTTGCCAGAGCCGGTCGCCGCCCTCCTCGGTCAGGGCGATCTCCCGGGGCCGCCCGTCGGCCGAGGCGACCACCAGCGACCCGGACCTGAGTTCGACCACTGACTCGCGCTCGCCGTGCGCCGCGCGCAGTGCGCCCGTTCCGGCGATGTGTAAGAGCCCTTCGTGTACGGGCAGAGTCAGGTTCGAGGTGTGGTCTCCGGCCAGGTAGGCACTCGCCACGACGGACGCGAGGTGCGAGAAGTGGCCGATTCCCCGGCCGGCGCCCGGATCTTGCAGGCAGCGGGCCGCCCAGACTCGTACGTAGGGGTGCGCCAGGGCCCAGTCGACCGATTCCATGCTCACCTCGTCGAGCGCGGCGAGGCGGTCCCAGGCGTCGGTGAAGAGCCGGTCCTCCTGCGGTCCGGCACCGGCCAGCGCGGCGAGCAGCTCGCGCCGGATCGAGTTCTGCGCGTCGGTCATACCACGGATCGCGTCGCCGGTTCCGTGGCCGGCGGCCAGATCGTCGAAGTCGGCCCGGCTGAGCGAGTGCTTCTTCGGGTCCTGTGACACGGCGCCGGCGGCCGCGGCCCGGGGCGGGATCCGGCCGCCCTCGACCCGGCTGATCCGGCCGATCAGGCCCAGCAGATCGGGACAGAACACCGAGGGGTTGTCGAAGCCCGAAGCCGGGTCGTACCGATGGGCGTAGAGGCCGCCGCCGCAGACTTCGACCACCGGGCAGGCCCGGCAGGTGTCGCACAGGTCGTCCAGGCCGTGCTGGCGCGCCTTGATCCCGGCGTGGGCGGCCGCCTGGTCCAGGGTGTCGTGCTCGACGGCGAACCCGGTCGCCGCCGCCCCGTCGAACGTGGTCTTGAGCCAGTCGGCCTGTTCCAACGCGCCGTCGGTCTCGATCACGAGCAGGTCGGCCGGGACCAGGCCGAGCGACTCGGTGCCGCTGGGCCGGCCGTAGAGCGCGGCCAGCACCGAGTCGAAGGTCCGGATCGGCACCGGCCGGCCGGCCTGGTCCCAGGCGTCGAAGACGGCGCCGAGCCACTGCGCGTACGGCGCCGGGCCCCGGGTGGCGGTGGCCGGGTCGCGCCGGGCCGGCAGCCCGAACGGCTGGTGTTCCCAGGTCGCGTGCGGGAGCAGGAAGTCGATCCGCGGCGGTTGCTGGGCCGCCAGCGCCCGGTAGGCGTCGACCGGGTCGTTGCGCAGGTCGATCGTGCACAGCAGGCCGGAGTAGAGGTGCCGGTAGGCGGGCCTGCGCAGCAGTTCCAGCGCGCCGATCACCTTGTCGTAGCTGCTGCGCCCCCGGCGGTCGACGCGATGCAGGTCGTTCGCGGTCCGGTCGCCGTCCAGCGAGACGCCGACGTGCAGGTCGTACTCGGCGAAGAGGTCGAGGTAGTCCTCGGACAGTAAGACAGCGTTCGTATGCATTCCGAGCACGAGCCTGGTCACCGGGGCGATCTCGCGGCGCAGGGTCTCCAGGATCCCGCGGGTCCGGCGTACTCCCAGCAGCAGCGGCTCTCCCCCGTGCAGGATGACGTTCACCTCGGCCAGACGGTGCGCCGCCGCGTGTTCGGCGATCCGGTGCGCCGCGTGGCCGGCCGTCTGCGGCGACATGCCGTCCTTGGGACGGCCGCGCCAGCTCTGATCAGTGTGCTCATAGATGTAGCAGTGGTCACAGGCCAGATCGCACCGGCTGTGGACCTTGAGGACGAACTGCCGGAACGGCACCAGATCTCGTGTCATGAACAGGGTCCGACCGTCGTCCTGCCACGTGCCCGAACGAACCGATGCAGACCAGGTCAGATCGAGGACTGGAACGTCGCCGGGGCCGGGCGTCCGCCGGTCCAGCCGGGCAGCACGCGGCGCAGGCTCGCGCCGTCCAGCCCCTCCCGGGCGATCCGGCCCAGCGGCGTGCGCCGGACATCGGCCACGGCCGCGACCAGGTCGGACCCGGTGTCGACGGAGACATCCATCGTGAACTCCTCATTCAGCATGAGCGGGGACTGCCGGGACGGGCGGTCCGGTCCGACTCCTGTCGTCGCCGTCAGCGACCATACCGTGACCCGGCAACCCTGTTTGGTTGAAGCATACTGAGGCAATCCCGGCATCGGTAGTGG
This sequence comes from Actinocrinis sp., assembly GCA_035943635.1. Classification (GTDB taxonomy): domain Bacteria; phylum Actinomycetota; class Actinomycetes; order Streptomycetales; family Catenulisporaceae; genus DASZBX01. The sequence goes on from DASZBX010000085.1 coordinate 12,932, forward strand.
CCAAGCCACAATGCATCATTCGGACCATGTCGGACCGAACGCCGTACGGGGGCGCTTTCGGCGTGCTCGCGGACTGCGACGCAAAGTGCGCGAAAACGCCATGATCCGCACGGTTGTATGGCACAATGAGTGACTGGGCAAGCACGGAAACCGGGAGCGTGATGTGCGCGAGCTGACAGAGGTCGAACTGTCTGACGAGACGGTCGTCCGGGCCCGGTGCGGTCTCGTCGGCGTCCGGGGCGCGCAGCCGGCCGGGGCGCCGTCCGCCGAAGCGCAAGACTGACACGCCCGCGGGAGACCGGCACTGTGGCTGGCGCATTCGATCCCCGGGGCAGCCTCCGGAGAGCCTGCACGGCCCAGGCCGGCCGCGGGCAGGCCGACCCCGGGCCGCCGGATCCGGACGGCTTCTCCTTCCTCTACCTCAGCTTCGGCGGCGCCGACCGGGAGCGGCCGGCCGAACAGCGCGACGACGGCTTCTGGGTCCGCAAGTTCCGCGGCCACCTGTCCGCCGAGATCGCCCGGCTGCTCGACCTGCCGTCCGGGCAGAAGCAGCCGGCCGCCGGAGCCGAGCGCCCGCAGGACGCCATGACGAAACTGGCGACCTGCACGGTGTTCATGCCGCTCTACACCCGCAGGTACTTCAGCAATCCGGATCGCGGAAGCGAATGGTCGGTGATCAGGAAGCGGCAGGAGCTTCAGGACTCTGTGACCGGGACGCACCCGAACGCCGTCGTTCCGGTGCTGTGGGAGCCGATGCGCCCGCAGGACGTCCCGGTCTGGCCCGAGGCCGCCCAGTACGCCCACGATGAGCTCGGCCGCGCCTACCACGCCTACGGCCTGGCAGAACTCTTACGGGTTCGCGACCACGAGCCCGACTACCGGCAGGCCGTGCGGTTCCTGGCCCGGCAGGTCGTCGCGGTGGCGACCGCGCCCGAACGCCTGCTCCCGTTGCCCGAGACCGCCGACCTCGGCCGGCTGCCGAACGAGTTCCCCGCCCATACCGGGTCCGACACCGGGCCCGACCGGGTCCGGGTGGTCGTCGCCGCGCTGAACGACCGCTCGGCCGCGCCGCTGAACCGCAGCACCCGCTGGTACGGCGAGAGCGCCCTGGACTGGTCGCCGTACCGCGCGGCAGAAGGCGCCGGCTCGACGCAGCGCACTCCCGTGGCTCTCCAGGCCGCTTCGATCGCCCGGCGGCGCAACCACGTCGCCGAGGTCACCGAACTCAGTCGCGCGTCCGAGGAGCTCGCCGACACCGATCCCGGCGGCCCGACCATCGTCCTGGTCGACCCCTGGGCGACCCTGGACCCGGGCCACCGGGCGGTCCTGGACGAGCTGGACCGGGTCTGCCGGGCCAAGCCCTGGATCCGGATCATCGTGCCCTGGAACACCCGGGACCCGGAGACCGCCGCCAACGCACCGCTGCTGCACGGCGGGATCGACGCCCGGCTCGGCCGGGCCCGGGCGCAGGGCCGGATCCCGCCGCGGCGCGCCCGGCCCGGGCCCGGCGACGGCACGGGCCTGGACCTCGCGGTCGGCGAAGAGCTGCGGGCCGCCCTCGCGCAGTACCTGAGACAGTCCGCGAAGTACCTTCCGGCCGGACCGTATCCCGCCAAACCCCGGCTCAAGGGGCCGGTCGGCATGGGTGCGCTGTTCGGCCGGGACGACCACGACGAACCGCCGGAACCGGGCGAACGATCAGGATGACGAAGGAAACACTGATGAGCGACACCGAGTACGGCAAGGTCGTCACGTTCTACTCGTACAAGGGCGGCACCGGGCGCACGATGGCGCTGGCGAACACCGCCTGGATCCTGGCCGCGAACGGCAAGCGGGTCCTGGTCACCGACTGGGACCTGGAGTCCCCGGGCCTGCACCGGTTCTTCCGGCCCTTCCTGGACCCGGACGCGATCTCGGCCACCCACGGCGTGATCGACCTGATCCGCGAGTACCAGTGGGCCACCTCCAGGCTGGAACCGCGGTCGGTCGACTTCCACCTCGAGTTCGCCCGGGTGCAGCGGTACGCGATCTCGCTGGACTGGGAGTTCCCGAACGGCGGCCGGCTCGACTTCCTGTCCGCGGGCCGGCAGAACCGGGACTACTCCAGCACGGTCGCCTCGATCAACTGGGACGAGTTCTACACCGAGCACGGCGGCGGCCTGTTCTTCGACGCGCTGGGCGAGGACATGCGCCGCAACTACGACTACACCCTGATCGACAGCCGGACCGGGCTGAGCGACATCGCCGACATCTGCACCGTCCACCTGCCCGACATCCTGGTGGACTGTTTCACCCTGAGCGACCAGGGCATCGAGGGCGCGGCGACGATCGCGCGCACCATCGCCGACAACTACGCCGAGCGCGGCATCCGGATCCTGCCGGTCCCGATGCGGATCGACGAGGGCGAGAAGGAGAAGGTGGACGCCGGCCGGGCGATGGCCCGGGCCCGGTTCGAGGGCTTCCCGGCCGGGCTGGGCCCGGCCGAGGCGGCCCGCTACTGGGGAAGCATGGAGATCCCGTACCGGCCGTTCTACGCCTACGAGGAGACCCTGGCCACGTTCGGCGACCCGCCCGGCCTGGCCAGCTCCATCCTGTCCGCGATGGAGCGGCTGACCGGCTGGATCACCCGGGAGGAAGTCACCGCCCTGCCGCCGATGGACGAGGCCGAACGCAAACGGGTGCTCGATTCGTTCACCCGCAAGCACACCCCGGTCCTGTCGGGCGTGCTGGTGGCGTACGTCCCGGAGGACCGGATGTGGGCGGACTGGATCACCGCGGTGCTCAAGGCCGCCTCGTTCGCCGTGCTGCCGGTGGACGTGACCAGCGGGTCGACGCAGGTGCAGGATCCGAGCCGGTTCCGGACGATGGCCGTGGTCTCGCCCTCCTTCGCCCGTTCCCGCGGGGCCGTGGACTTCGTCCGCACGGTCGCCGCGACGGATCCCTCGGGCGGCCGGCGCCAGCTCGTGCCGGTGGTCGTCGGGGAGATCCGGCCGATCGTCGGGCTGACCGACCGTCCCGGCGCCGACCTGGTCGGCATCGGCGAGGCGACGGCCCTGGCCGCCCTGTCCGAGGCCCTGGACTACCCGGACCCGCTGTCGGCGCCGGCCGGCAACCACACCGGCACGGTACGGTTCCCCGGTTCGATCCCGCGGGTGTGGAACGTCCAGCCGCGCAACGCGACCTTCACCGGGCGCAACCGCATCCTGGAACACCTGCGCAACCAGTTGGCGGACAAGTCCCTGTCCGTGGTGCTGCCGGTGACGCTGCACGGCCTGGGCGGCATCGGCAAGACCCAGGTGGCGCTCGAGTACGCGCACCGGTTCAAGGCGGACTACGACCTGGTCTGGTGGGTGGACGCGGAACAACCGGACCAGGTCAACCGCTCCCTGGCCCGCCTGGCCGAGGGGCTGGACGTCCAGGTCAGGGAGAACTACCGGGAGGCGGCCCGGGAGGCGCTGGAGAAGCTGCGCCTGGGCGATCCGTACAGCCGCTGGCTGCTGATCTTCGACAACGCGGACGATCCCACGGACCTGCGCCGCTTCCTGCCCGACGGTCCCGGGCACGTCCTGATCACCTCCCGGAACCAGTCCTGGACCCAGGTCGCCGATCCGCTCGAGGTGGACGTGTTCGACCGGGCCGAGAGCACCACCCTGCTGCACCGCAGGGTGCCCACGCTGACCGTGGACCAGGCCCAGGACCTGGCCCAGGTGCTCGGGGACCTCCCGCTGGCGGTGGAGGTGGCCAGCGCCTGGCTGGCCGACTCGGGATTGCCGGTCGAGGAGTACATCGCCTCGCTCACCCGGGAGGGCAGTACCAACGTGCTGTCCATGTCCCAGCCCACCGACTATCCGCGCAGCCTGGAGGCGACCTGGAAGATCTCCCTGGACCGGCTCTCGGCCCGCTCGCCGGCGGCGCTGCGGCTGCTGGAGCTGTGCGCGTTCTTCGGCCCCGAGATCTCGATCGAGCTGATCTACGGCCCGCAGACCATCGAGGCGCTGCTTCCGCTGGACAGCTCGCTGCGCGTGCCGATGATGCTCGGCCGGGTGCTCCAGGAGATCAGCCGGCTGGCCCTGGCGAAGATCAACCGGCAGGGCAACCTGATCCAGATCCACCGCCTGGTGCAGTCCTTCCTGCGCGACCAGATGGGCAGTGCGAAGCAGGACGAGCTCAAGCACGAGGTGCACCGGATCCTGACCGCCGCCCGGCCTCAGCGCGGCGACACCGACGACCCGAAGAACTGGCCGCAGTACCAGATCATCTGGCCGCACCTCGGCCCGTCCGAGGCGGCCGACTGCTCCGGGGAATCGGTCCGGCAGCTGCTGATCGACCGGACGCGCTACCTGTGGCGGACCGGCGACTACAGCTTCGGCCTCTTGCTCGCGCTGCAACTGGAGGAGTCGTGGAAGGCGAGCCTGGCCGATGACGGCCGGCAGATGTCCCGCGAGGAGAGGGAACTGCTGCACCGCCAGGTCCTGTACCTGCAGTCCCAGCGGGCGAACATCTACCGCTCCCAGGGCGAGATCTCCCAGGCCAGGGAACTGGACCAGGCGACGCTGGACGAGCAGCGGGCGGTGCTGCCGGTCGACGACCTGCACACCCTGATCACCGCCGGCGGTCTGGCCGCCGACCTGCGGTCGCTCGGGCAGTTCACCGAAGCCCTGGAGCTGGACCTGAAGACCTACGGCAGCCTCAAGCAGATCTTCGGCGAGGACCACGAGCGGACCCTGGTCGCCGCGAACAACCTCGGCGTGGACTACCGGCTGCAGGGCGACTGCTGGACCGCGCTGGAGATCGACCGGGACGTGCTCGAACGCCGCCGCGCCGTGCTCGGCCCGGCGCATCCGTACACGCTCTCCTCGGCGCAGAACGTCGCCCGGGACCTGCGGGAGTCCGGCGAGTACACCGAGTCGATCGGCATCATCGAGTCGACGTACAACAACTTCCGCGAGGTCCTGACCGAGAGCGCCACCGACACGCTGCGCTCGGCGGTCTCGCTCAGCTCCTCGCTGCGCGGCGTGGGGCAGTTCGAACGGGCCCGGGAGCTGACCGAGCTGACCTATTCGCGCTACGAGGCCGAGTTCAACGGGGACACGATCGACGCCTACGCCTGCCGGCTCAACATGGCGGCGGACTACGCCACGACCGAGGAGCAGCTGCCCCGGGCGATCGAACTGATCAACGAGGTCCACCATTCCTACGCCCGGACACTCGGGCCGGACCATCCGATCACGCTGATGGCCCTGAACAACCTCGCGGTGTACCTGGTCCGGTCCGACCGGGCCGCGGAGGCAGTGGACGTGGCCCGGCCGTGCGCGGCGAAGTTCACCGCGGCGCTCGGCCACCGGCACCGCTACACGGTGACCGCGGAACTCACCCTGGCCGACAGCCTGGCCAGGAGCGGGAAGTACCGGGAGGCGCTGCGCCTGGAGGAGTCCGGATACAAGCTGCTGGCCGAGCTGCTGCGCGAGGAGAACCCGACCGTGCTGGCCGCAGGGGTCAACCTGGCACACTCGCTGACCGAGGTCGGCGAACTGGACCGGGCGCGGGAGCTGCGCCAGCACCTGGTGCCGTTGTGCGAGAGCACGTTCGGCGAGGAGCACGGCGCCACCCGGAGCGCCCGGGCCGGGGAGCGGCTCGACTTCGAACTCGAACCCCAGCCGATGTAGCCGCGCCGCGGCCCGGCCGCCGCGGCCGCCGAGGCTCGGGCGTCAGCCGCCGGCGGCCGCGGCGGTCAGGGGCACGGCGGCGGCGTCCGGGGCGGCCTTGAGCCAGCGCAGGACCGCGGGCAGCACGGCGATGGCACCGAAGTGCGCCGCCCCCGGCACCACCGACACCTCGGCGTGCTTGATCCGCTCGGCCAGCCAGTGCGTGTGCGAGACCGGGGAGAAGATGTCCTGCGCGCCGTGCCACAACAGCACGGGCACGGTGATCCCGCCCGGCTCGAAACCCCAGGGTTCGATGAAGGACAGGCAGTCGTCGACCCAGCCCAGGCCCGAGGTGCGCAGCCCTTCGGTGAAGTTGTGCACCAGCATGTTCTTGATGCCGTAGTCCGAGATGACGGTCCGGTCCGACTCGGGCAGCCGGTCGTCCCCGAACGGCAGCCGGGACCTGGGGTCGGCCCGGATCTCGGCGGCCCGCTGCTCCAGCCGCCGGGCCAGCTCCTCCGGGCCCCGCCGGGCCACCCGGTACTCGGCCACGTTCCCCGGGCTCATCCCGGCGAACCAGTCCAGGCCGGCCGCGTCCGGCGGGGCCAGGCTGACCAGGGCGGCCACCCGGCGCACCCGCTCGGGCAGCAGGGCGCCGCAGGCCAGGGCGTGCGGCGCGCCGCCGGACCGGCCGACCACGGTGAACTCGTCGATGCCCAGGCAGTCCGCGATCCGCGCGACGTCCGCGGCGGCGTGCTCGATCCGCCGGTCCTTGAGCCGGGTCGAACTGCCGTAACCCGGCCGGTCGTAGCCGATCAGGCGGATGCCCTGGCGGTACAGCTGGGTGTCGCGCGGCCGCGGGCCCAGGCGGCTGCCCGGCGTGCCGTGCAGCAGGAAGACCGGCGTGCCGCGCAGGTCGCCCCACTCCTGCACCGTCAGTTCCCGGCCATCCCTGGAAGACACAGTCCGGGTAACCAACGCCGCGCCACGCTGCCCTTCGTACCGAGGAGCCCACTACGGCGCAGCATGGACGACTGCCGAGCCGGGGCATTACCCGAGCACTCTATTGGGACTCGTGTTAACCAACCCCGCTATCACACAGCGTGTTACACAACCGCGAAATTTTCGCAGGTGTAGCTCCGGCGCCGTACTGGCGCCGCGCTCTTCTTCGCCCCCGCACGAACGGGCGTATGCACAGGTCAGGGCAGACGCCCGCTCGGCCGGGCCGCGGCGCTCAGATCGCCGAGTTGAAGGTGGCCGGGGTGGCCCGCGCCGCCACCCGGTCGGCGAGGACGCGGCCGATCGTCTCGGCGCCCGCCGAGTGCTGGGCGAGCCGGATCAGCGGAGTGCGGCGAACGTCGGTGACGGTGGTGGTCAGGTCTGCATCAGTGTCGTGGCGAACTTCCATCATGCGCTCCCTCTCCATGTCGGGCACGGTATTCGCAATATAAGTGCACTGGTGCCGTTAGGCGAGAGCCCGGGCACTGCTCAGCCGCCCGAATCCTCCGACTCGGCGCCGCTCGGCGGGGTCGGGTCGTCCGGGTTCTCGAGCCAGCCGTAGGGCAGGGCGACCCGCTTCTCGGCGGCGTGCGAGCGGCCGCGCGGGGAACCGTCGTTGATCTCCGGCCATTCCAGATCGGAGTCCAGCTGGTCGAGCAGGGCGTCCAACTCGGTCAGGGTCGAGGCCTGGGCGAGTTTGCCGCGGATCGCGGAGCCCACCGGGAAGCCCTTGAGGTACCACGCCACGTGCTTGCGGAACTCGCGCACGCCGTGGTCCGACTCGTGCATCGCGAACAGGCCCCCGGCGTGCCGGCGCATCATCACCGCGACCTGGCCGAGGGTGGGGCGCACGCGGTGGCCGGGGCGGGTGAACGCGGCCGACAGGTCCGCGAACAGCCAGGGCCGGCCGAGGCAGCCGCGGCCGACGACCACGCCGTCGACGCCGGTCTCGGCCATCATCCGCACGGCGTCGGCGCCCTCCCAGATGTCGCCGTTGCCGAGCACCGGGATGTCCGGCAGCGCCTCGCGGAGTTTCGCGATGCTGTCCCAGTCGGCGGTGCCGCTGTAGCCCTGGGCGCCGGTCCGGGCGTGCAGGGCCACCGCGGCGGCGCCCTCGTCCCGGGCGATCCGGCCGGCCTCCAGGTAGGTCTGGTGGTCCGCGTCGATGCCGATCCGCATCTTGACGGTCACCGGCAGCGCGCCCGCGTTGCCCACCGCGGCGCGGACGATGTCGCGGAACAGCACGCGGCGGAACGGCAGCGCGCAGCCGCCGCCGCGGACGGTCACCTTGCGGACCGGGCAGCCGAAGTTGAAGTCGATGTGGTCCGCCAGGCCCTCCGCCTCGATGATCTTGACGGCGCCGCCGACGATCGCCGGGTCCACGCCGTACAGCTGCACCGAGCGGGGCTGCTCCTCCGGCTCGAAGTGGATCATCTTGCGGGTCTTGGGGTTGCGCTGCACGAGGCCGACCGTCGTGATCATCTCGCAGACGAACAGCCCGGCCGGGCGTTCGGGCATCGCCCGGTGCTCCGGCGGCAGGCCCGCGGCCGACTGCTCACGGCACAGCTTGCGGAACGGCGGGTTCGTGATCCCGGCCATCGGGGCCAGCACCACCGGCGGCCACACCCGGTACGGGCCCACGGCCAGCGGCTTCGCCTGCACGGCCGGCCCGGCTTCGACGGTTTGCGCGCTTCCAACACTCACAGTTCGGGACCCTTCACACCGACACGGACTGCCTCCATTGTCCCCCATCGCCCGGCCGGCCCGGGCCCCGGCGATCCGGGGCCGATCCGGGGCCGATCCTGGGCCGATCCTGGGCCGCGCGGCGCGCCGGTTCGGCCGTTCGTGGAGTCCCGGACGGTTCAGGCGGGCGGGGGAGGGCAAACCGTGCCAGGGTGAGGGGCATGGAGGCTGTGGACAGGACCGGAATCGCGCTGGGCATCGACATCGGCGGCACCGGGATCAAGGGCGCGCCGGTGGACCTCGCCACCGGCGCCATGGTCGGCGAACGGTTCCGGCTGGACACGCCCCGGCCGGCCGTGCCCGAGTCGGTGGCCGAGACGGTCGGCCGGGTCGCGGCGAACTTCGCCTGGTCCGGGCCGGTCGGGGTGACGTTCCCGGGCGTGGTCTCGCACGGGGTCGTGCGCACGGCGGCCAACCTGGACGAGGGCTGGCTCGAGGTGGACGCCGCGGAGCTGTTCGGCCGGGTGGTGGACGTCGGCGGGCACGGGCCGGTGCGGGTGCTCAACGACGCCGACGCGGCCGGGCTGGCCGAGGTGGCGCACGGGGCCGGGCGCGGGCAGGCCGGCGTGGTGATGCTGCTGACCTTCGGCACCGGGATCGGCTCGGCCCTGTTCCTGAACGGGCGCCTGGTGCCGAACACCGAGCTCGGCCACCTGGAGATCCGGGGCAAGGACGCCGAGGTCAGGGCCTCGGTCCGGGCCAAGGAGGACGGGGAGATGAGCTGGCACAAGTGGGCCGGCAAGGTCGAGGAGTACCTCAGCCACGTCGACGCGCTGTTCTCCCCCGACCTGATGATCATCGGCGGCGGCGTGTCCAAGCACCCGGACAAGTTCCTGCCCCTGCTCACCCTGCGGGCGCCGGTGGTTGCGGCCACCCTGGCGAACACCGCCGGCATCGTCGGCGCGGCGCTGGCCACCGGAACGCAGGCTGAGTAGACCGGTACTGTCAGCTGTGGCCTGCGGCTCCGGGCCCGATCCGAGAGACGGTGAGTGGCGTGCGGGGACGGGTGAAGCCGGTCGCGGCCTGGACCACCGGCGCGGTGGCGGCCGCCGCGCTCGCCGCTGTGCTCGGCGGGTGCTCGACGTCCGCGGGACCGGACTCGGCTGCGGCTTCGAACCCGGACTCGGCTGTGGTGGCGAGCGGGCCGAGCAGGGCGGTCGGCAGCGGCGGCTCCGGCGTCCACGGCAGCGCCGGCAGCGGCAAGAGCGGCAGTGCGGGCCGCGGCGCCGCGAACGGCGGCAGCGCCGTCGCGATCAGCAGCGCCGACGCCGGGGCCGGAGTCCTCGGCGGCGCCGCGGGCACCGGGCCGGGGTACCACGACAGCCGGATCACCCTCCCGGGCACCGTCAGCCTGTCCTTCCCGCGCGTGAAGTCGACCGACCGGACCGAGCACGAGGTGCTCTCCACCGTGCAGCAGGCGCTCCGGGCCCAACTGCACTCCGCGTACACCGCGGGCACCGCAGCGAATTCGAGCGCTGATCCGCTGCTCTCGCTCTACTGGTCCGCCCCGGCGCTGGCGGCCGCGCAGAACGAGATGACGGCCTGGGTCAAGAAGGGCCGGCAGCCGGTCGGCGTCCTCGTCATCACCGGCACCGCCTACACCGCGCCCGACGCGACCGGGAAATCCGTGGTGGACTACTGCGCGAACTGGTCCGGTCAGGCCGCTGAGAAGTCCGGCACGCACGCCACCCGCGGCACGACCGCCGCCGTCCCGGTCGTCAGCACCCTCGGAACGTACAACACCCTGGCCCTGATGCGCGTCGACAAGCACCACTGGCAGGTGCAGACGCTCGCCGCCAGCAAGAACTCGGCGAACTGTTCGAGTACGACGACGCACCAGTAGCCGCTCGCCGCCGCCCCGGGCGCCGCACAGATCCCGCTTCGGCACATATTTTCGAAATTTATCTCCTCCCGACGCAACCTCGCGCCTCCCGGTGGTGTTTAAGCGAGTGTCGGTGTCACACCGTTCGGCGGTCGAGAGGGAAGCATGTGGCGCAACAAAGCTTCGACGAGGAGTTCACAGAGTACGTACGAAGCAGATCCCAGTGGCTGTGCAAGATCGCCTACCTCCTGTGCCAGGACCCCCACCGAGCCGACGACCTCGTGCAGACCTCGATCACCAAACTGTTCGTGAACTGGCGCCGGGCCCGCCAGGTGAGCCACCTGGACGCCTACGCCCGGGCCATCCTGGTCAACACCTTCCTGACCGAGCAGCGCTCGGGCTGGTGGAAACGCGTCGTGCTGCACCGGGACGAGCCGGACGCCGCCGCCCCCGCGGCCGACCTGGACGACGCGCTGACCGTCCGCGCCGCCCTGGCCGAGATCGCACCGCGCCAGCGGGCCGCGATCGTGCTGCGGTACTACTGCGACCTGTCCGTCGAGGAGGCCGCGGAAGCGCTCGACTGCGCGCCCGGGACCATCAAGAGCCAGACCGCCCGGGGCCTGGACGCCCTGCGCCTGGTGCTCGAGGCGCGCCCCTCGCTGAACAACGGGAGTATCTGACCGCCATGCCGACCGACAACGAACTGCTCACGGCCGAACTGGAGACGATGGCCGAGGAGACCCGGCTCGGACGGGGGGTGAGCGCGCAGCGGGCCCTTGCCGAGGGGCACCGGATCCTGCGCCGCCGCCGTGTGATCGGCACCACCGGAGGAATCGGGGCGAGCGGGCTGGCGCTGCTCCTGGCCGTCCTCCTGCTGCCGGTGCACGGCCGGGCCGGAGGCGGCGGGACCGGGCTGCAGTCCGGTCCCGCCGACGCCCTGACCGCTCCGGCCGCGACCCGGACCGGCCCGGGGGACGTGCCCGCGTCCGGCGGGCCGCCCGGCACCGCGCCCGGCCGGTCGAACCCCGCGGCCGGCAGCGATCCGCTGGTCGCCCCGGCCGTGTTCGGCTGGCTGCCGGCCGGGTTCACGGTCAACGGCTACAACGACGACCCGGCCCAGCCGGCCGGGGACATCGGGCCGGGCGCCGGGACCTACCGGTCCGTCTACGAAATCAGTGCCCAGACGCCGGACGGCGAGCAGAAGGCGAGCCTGGCCGTGCTGCCGGCCGGGCTGACCCCGGTCTCCGCGGACACGGTCGGGGCGAGCCCGGCCCCGGCGGTCGGCGGCGGCGCGGCGTACTGGCAGACCGCGCCGGCCGACCAGGCGCCGAGCGCGGGCGAGGTGATCCTGGACTGGCAGTACGGGACGAGCACGTGGGCCGAGCTGAGCCTGACCCTGGGCTCCGGCGCCGCCGCGTCGCCGGCCCAGACGCAGGACGTCGCGCTGCACATGGCGCAGGAGGTGCAGTTCGGCGGTTCGCTGGCGATCGCGCTGCCGTTCCGGCACGTGACCGGGCCCGCGGGCCTGACCACGGTCACGGCCGGCGAGGTGGAGCTGAATCCGGGGATCATCGCGGACGCGACCTGGGCGGAGACCCTGTGCTTCGCGAACGGGCCACGGCCGACCGGCGGCGACGCGGCGGATTCGGGCTACTCCTCGCTGGAGATCGGGGTGACCGCGGCCGAGCTCCCGGCGGCCGACGCGGGCTTCACCGACGACCTCGGCGGAACGCAGGAGACGGCGAACACGACCGTGGCGGGCTTCCCGGCCACGCTGATCACCTCGCCCGGGTACACCCTGCTCACCGTCGACAACGCCAAGGGTTTCGGCACGATCGAGATCCAGGGCACCGGGGCGCAGGCCGCCGCGCTGGCCGTCCCCGGAGCGGCCGCGGCGGTCTTCGACCAGCTGCAACTGCTGGGCGCCGACAAGGCTAAATGGACCACCGATGTAGCGGGCTGATCCATCGGGTCGGCGGCGCTGGAAAGCCCGCCGGTCCGCCGGTCCGCCCGGATGACAGGAGCCCGAGTCTCTCTCGCGGTGTCTCGGGTTCCTGTCATACGGGTGTTCCGGCGGGCCGGCGACCGGCCGGCCGGCCCGGAACCTGCGCAGAACTCGTGCAGAGCCTGCTCAGCAGCCGATCAGCCGCGCGGCGAGGTAGGACTCGACCTGGTCCAGCGAGACCCGGTTCTGGGCCATGGTGTCGCGCTCCCGCACGGTCACCGCGTTGTCCTCCAGGGTGTCGAAGTCCACTGTCACGCAGAACGGCGTGCCGATCTCGTCCTGCCGGCGGTAGCGGCGGCCGATCGCCTGGGCGTCGTCGAAGTCCACGTTCCAGTGCCGGCGCAGCGCCTGGGCCAGGCCGCGGGCCTTGGGCGAGAGGTCGGTGTTGCGCGAGAGCGGGAGCACCGCGACCTTCACCGGGGCCAGCCGCCGGTCCAGCCGCAGCAGGGTGCGCTCCTCCATCTCGCCCTTGGCGTTCGGGGCCTGGTCGACCGTGTACGCCTCCATCAGGAACGCCAGCATCGCCCGGTTGACCCCGACCGCCGGCTCGACCACGTACGGGGTGAACCGCTCGTTCGCGCCCTGGTCGAAGTAGGACAGGTCCACCCCGGAGTGCTTGGAGTGGGTGCCCAGGTCGAAGTCGGTCCGGTTGGCCACCCCCTCGAGCTCGGAGAACTCGCTGCCGCCGACGTTGAACCGGTACTCGATGTCCACGGTCCGCTTGGAGTAGTGCGAGAGCTTCTCCTTCGGGTGCTCGAACAATCGCAGGTTCTCCGGGCTGATCCCGAGGTCGGTGTACCAGTCCATCCGGTAGTCCAGCCAGTACTGGAACCACTTCTCGTCCTCGCCGGGCTTGACGAAGAACTCCATCTCCATCTGCTCGAACTCGCGGGTGCGGAAGATGAAGTTGCCCGGGGTGATCTCGTTGCGGAAGGACTTGCCGATCTGGCCGATCCCGAACGGGATCTTGCGCCGGGAGGACTCCAGCACGTTCTTGTAGGACACGAAGATGCCCTGCGCGGTCTCCGGCCGCAGGTAGGCCAGCCCGGAGCCGTCGGCCACCGCGCCCAGGTGCGTGGTGAGCATGCCGTTGAACATCCGCGGCTCGGTGAACTGGCCCTTGACCCCGCAGTTGGGGCAGTTGAGGTCGGCCAGCCCGGGCTCGGCCGGGTGGTGGTGCTTGGCCTCGTACGCCTCCTCCAGGTGGTCCGCCCGGAACCGCTTGTGGCAGGACAGGCACTCGGTCAGCGGGTCGGTGAACTCCTTCACGTGCCCGGACGCCTCCCACACCTCCCGGGCCAGGATCACGGAGGAGTCCAGGCCGACCACGTCCTCGCGGCCCCGGACCATCGCCTGCCACCACTGGCGCTTGACGTTCTCCTTCAGCTCGACCCCCAGGGGACCGTAGTCGTAGGCGGCGCGGGTGCCGCCGTAGATCTCACTGGAGGGGAAGACGATGCCGCGGGCCTTGGCCAGGCGGACGATGGTATCGATCTTGTTCGGCTTGTTGGCGGGCACTGACGGTACTCTCTCGTCTGCTTCTTTCGCCATCACACCCGGCTGGTGCGCGGCTGGAGTGGGCGCGGCTCGACTGCTCGGTTCCGCGCAGGCCCCCAGGGTACCGGCTGCCGGATGCCCGGCACGCCAGGTCCAACAGTGGCAGAATGGCCCGCGAGGACAGGGCGGCGCGGGCGCGGCGCGGACCGCGAGGGCCCGGCGCGCACCCGGCCGCGGACGGACCGAAGAGGAGCAGCGTGGAGATGTCGCAGACCCAGCCGCACCGGCACGCCGGCGGCCCGGCGGCGGGCGCCGCGGGGGCCGGAACGGGCCGGTCGACCCGTCAGCGGGCGGCCGTGGCGGCCCTGCTGGGCGAGACCGACGACTTCCTCTCCGCCCAGCAGCTGCACGACCGGCTGCGCCACCGCGGCGACAACGTGGGCCTGACCACGGTCTACCGCACGCTGCAGTCGCTGGCCGAGGCGGGCGTGGTCGACATGGTGCGCACGACCGAGGGCGAGTCGGTGTACCGCCGCTGCGCGTCGACCGAGCACCACCACCACCTGGTCTGCCGCAGCTGCGGCAAGACGGTCGAGGTGGACGGCCCGGCGGTCGAGTCCTGGACCACGGCCATAGCGGCCGAGCACGGTTTCACCGAGGTCTCGCACACGCTGGAGATCTTCGGCACCTGCGCCGAGTGCGTGAAGCAGGCCAAGGCGCAGGCGCGATAGCTAGGCGGTGTTTGGGAATGTGTCAAGGCCACGGCATGACCGCCGGTTTGTGCTGGTAGGTGAGGCGGATCTGGTCGGCGCCGAGCATGGGCGCGCCGCACGGGACGGCTCATACTCGGTCGTCTGTGCCGTTGCGTGCGGTGCGGCCAGGCGACGGCGATCACCGGATTCGCGCCTTGAGACATTCCCCAACACCGCCTAGGCTGCTCAGCCTCGCGTGCCGGCGGTGACGGCGCCCTCGGCGTCTTCGGTCTCTTCAGACTCCTCGACGCCCTCCGCGGCCTGCGCGGCCTTGGCCGCCTCGGCGAACGTGGCCACCTCGGCCGCCTCCTCGGCCGCCGCGGCCGCCGCCGCGACCTCGTTCGGGATCGCCCCGCCGAACCGCCGGTCCCGCTCGGCGTAGATCTGGATCGCCCGCCACAGCTCCCGGCGGTCGAAGTCCGGCCAGAGCGTGTCCAGGAACACCATCTCCGCGTACGCGGACTGCCAGAGCATGAAGTTCGACGTGCGCTGCTCGCCGGAGGAGCGCAGGAACAGGTCCACGTCCGGCAGGTCGGCCTCGTCCAGGTAGCGCTGGATCGTGCGCTCGTCGATCCGGTCCGGATTGATCTTCCCGGCGACCGCGTCCCGGGCGATCGCGGCGGCCGCGTCGGCCAGTTCGGCCCGGCCGCCGTAGTTGACGCACATGGTCAGGGTCAGCCGGTCGTTCGGCCGGGTCCGCTCCTCGGCCATCTCCAGCTCGTCGATCACCGACTTCCACAGCCGGGGCCGGCGCCCGGCCCAGCGGATCCGCACGCCGAGCTCGTCCATCTCGTCGATCCGGCGCCGGATGGTCAGCCGGTTGAAGCCCATCAGCCAGCGCACCTCGTCCGGCGAGCGGCGCCAGTTCTCGGTGGAGAACGCGTAGGCCGAGATGTGCGTGACCCCGATCTGCACCGCGCCCTCGACCACGTCGAACAGCGACTTCTCGCCCTGCTCGTGCCCCTGCACCCGGGACAGGCCGCGCTGCTTGGCCCAGCGGCCGTTGCCGTCCATCACGATCGCCACGTGCTTGGGCACCAGCTCGGCCGGAATCGCCGGGGGCAGCGCGCCGTCCTTGTGCGGCTTGGGGTCGCGGTAGGCGCGGGGGCCGCGCGGGGTGGCCGGGGCGGGCTGGAGTCTGCGTCGCACTGTTCCTCTACCTGTTCGTTCCGGGTGGTCGGCCGCGGCCTGGCGCCGGGCCGGGCGCCGCGCGGCGGATCGGCGGATGTCCGCTCACTGTACGGTCGGCGGCCGGGCACCGGCCCGTCGAACGGTGAATCTTCACACTTCCCCCGCACCGGCCGGACGGTTCAGCGCTCCACCAAGCGTAGCGACCTGAGCCCGCGCTCTATGTGCCACTGCAGGTAGGCCGCGACCAGGCCGCTGGCCTCGCGCCGGTGCTGCGGTTCGGACGCGTCGGCCGGCTCCCACTCCCCGGCCAGCAGCCAGCCGAGCAGATCCAGGCTGGCCCGCTGCGGGACCGCGCAGCCGGGCGGCTTGCAGGTCGGGCAGACCACGCCGCCGGAGGCCACGTTGAAGAACCGCCAGGCCGACTCCTCCGGCGGCTCGCTGCCGCAGATCGCGCAGTCCTCGAACGAGGGCGCGTACCCGGCGATGGCCAGGGAGCGCAGGATGAACGCGTCGAGCACCAGCCCCGGCGAGTGCGACCCGCCGGTCAGCGCGCGCAGGCCGCCGAGCAGGAGCAGGTACTGCTGGAGGAACGGCTCGTCCTCCGCGTCGGTGAACCGCTCGGCGGTCTCCAGCATCGCGGTGCCCGCGGTGTACCGGCCGTAGTCGTCCACGATGTCGCGGCCGTACGGGAAGAGCGTCTCGGCCTGCGTGATGAAGTTCAGCGAACGGTTGGGCTTCTCGAATATCTGCACGTCCACGTGCGCGAACGGCTCCAGCCGGGCCCCGAACTTCGAACTGGTCCGCCGCACCCCCTTGGCGACCAGCCGCAGCCGCCCCCGGTCGCGGGTGAGGATGGTGATGATCCGGTCCGCCTCCCCGAGTTTCTGGGTGCGCAGCACGATTCCCTCGTCACGGTGGAGGCTCACCCGTTCATTGTGCCACTCGGGGCCGCGTCCGCCGACTACCGGCGAACGCAGCCCCGGGGCTCAGCTCACTCGGCGCCGCGCTGGGCGCGGTTCGCGGCCGAGACGATGGCCTTCAGCGAGGCGGTGACGATGTTGCGGTCGATGCCCACGCCCCACAGAATCTGGCCGCCGATCGCGCACTCGACGTACGCCGCGGCCTTGGCGTTGCCGCCGGCGGACATGGCGTGCTCGGCATAGTCCAGCACCCGCAGATCCACGCCCAGTTCGGCCAGGGCGATCAGGAAGGCGTCGATCGGGCCGTTGCCGACCGCGTCGATGGTGCGCAGCTCGCCGTCCACCGACAGGTCGACCGAGAGCGCGTCCTTCTCGTCCACCCGCGCGTCGTTGCGGTGCGCGGTCAGCCGGAACCGGCCCCACGGCTCGGGGTACTCGCTCTCGGCGCCGACCTGGACCTCGTGCACCGGCAGGTACTCGTCGGCGAACGCGCGCCAGATCTCGGCCGGGGTCACCTCACCGCCGTCGATCTCGGTCTTGCCCTGGATGACCTGCGAGAACTCGATCTGCAGGCGGCGCGGCAGGTCCAGCTGGCGGTCCGTCTTCATCACGTACGCCACGCCGCCCTTGCCGGACTGCGAGTTGACCCGGATCACGGCCTCATAGGTGCGCCCGACGTCCTTCGGGTCGATCGGCAGGTAGGGCACGGCCCACGGGATCTCGTCCACGGTCCGGCCCGCGGCGGCCGCGTCCCGGTGCAGCCACTCGAAGCCCTTCTTGATCGCGTCCTGGTGCGAGCCGGAGAACGCGGTGTAGACCAGGTCGCCGCCGTAGGGGTGGCGCGGGTGCACCGGCAGCTGGTTGCAGTACTCCACGGTCCGGCGGATCTCGTCGATGTCGGAGAAGTCGATCTGCGGGTCGATCCCCTGGGAGAACAGGTTCAGGCCCAGGGTGACCAGGCAGACGTTGCCGGTGCGCTCACCGTTGCCGAACAGGCAGCCCTCGATCCGGTCGGCCCCGGCCTGGTAGCCCAGCTCGGCCGCGGCCACCGCGGTGCCGCGGTCGTTGTGCGGGTGCAGGGACAGCACGATCGAGTCCCGGCGCTTGAGGTTCCGGTGCATCCACTCGATCGAGTCGGCGTAGACGTTCGGGGTGGCCATCTCGACCGTGGCCGGCAGGTTGATCACGACCTTGCGGTCGGGGGTCGGCTGCCAGACGTCGTTGACCGCGTCGCAGACCTCGACCGCGAAGTCCAGCTCGGTGCCGGTGTAGGACTCGGGCGAGTACTCGAAGTACACCTCGGTCTCGGGTACCTGCTCGGCGTACTTGCGGCACAGCCGGGCGCCCTCGACCGCGATCTCCTTGATCCCGTCCCGGTCCTGGCCGAACACGACCCGGCGCTGCAGCGTGGAGGTGGAGTTGTACAGGTGCACGATGGCCTGCTTCGCGCCCCGGATCGACTCGAAGGTGCGCTCGATCAGGTGCTCGCGGGCCTGGGTCAGCACCTGGATGACCACGTCGTCCGGTACCCGGCCCTCTTCGATGATCTGGCGGACGAAGTCGAAGTCGGTCTGCGAGGCGGAGGGGAATCCGACCTCGATCTCCTTGTAGCCCATCCGGACCAACAGCTCGAACATCTTCAGCTTGCGGGCCGGGGACATCGGGTCGATCAGCGCCTGGTTGCCGTCGCGCAGGTCCACCGCGCACCAGCGCGGCGCCTCGGTGATGACCTGGTCCGGCCAGGTCCGGTCGGTCAGGCCGACCGGGGTGAACGCGGCATACTTGGTGATCGGCAGAGTCGTCGGCTGCTGGGCTGAATGGGGGTAATCGGTGCTCATGGGATGCGGTCCTCGCCTGATAGTCGGAGTAACTCACGACCGGCGAAAAGCAAAGGTGCAGCACCCGACCCCGCGGCAGGGGTGCCGGTCTGTAAGTTTACAGACCCCCGCCGCGGCTGGTAAGAAGCAGCCACGATGCGTACATAGTTCCTTCACGGTAACGGAGCAGGCACACCACAGGCAACCCGTCCCACGATGTGGGCAGCACGCCACTCACGTGTCACGGTCACGCGAGTAAAGCGTACGTTACCGGATGAACCGGCGCGAACCAGACACGACCGCGATCCGGTCATGGCCCGGCCAAGAGCAGGCCAAGACCCGGCTGTCGGATCGCGTGAAGGTCACAATCTCGCGTTTCAGCTGCCCAATCCCGCCCGAACAGGGTCTGATGGACCAGTGCGCAGCCGCCTCGCCCCCACTCCGCCCGCCGCCAGACCCTGGCGGGCCAGTACGGTGCAGCCGGGTCCGGGCGGACCGGACCCGCAGCTGGTGCACGCCCTGCTCGCCTGCCAGCACGCGGCCGACCTGGCCGACCGGCCGGGCGACCCGCCGACCGCCGCGGCCGAGCTGCGCTCCCTGCTCACCCCGCCCTACCGCGGCTACCGGCTGCTCTACCTGCTGCACGACCCGTCCGGCAACCTGGCCGGGTGGGCCCGGCTCGGCCTGTACACCGCGTTCCAGCAGGAGCTGGCGCACGCCGCGATCGTGGTCCGCCCGGCCGCCCGGCGCCGCGGCGCGGGCACGGCCCTGCTGACCGCGCTGACCCTGGCCACCCACCGGCACGGCCGGCGCCGGCTGGTGCTCGACGGCCCGCGCCGGCTGGCCACCGAACGCTTCGCCGAACGCCACGGCCTGGAACTGACCGGCCGCGAGCTGCGCTCCCGGCTCGACCTGGACAACCCGCAGCTGGCCGAGCTGTGCGCGCAGTGGCGGTCGCGCTGGGGCTCCCCCGGCAGCGGCGTGCACCGCCGGCAGGACCTCGTCGCGCTGCGCTGGAGCGGCCCGTGCCCGGAGGCGTACGTGCCGAGCTACCTGCAAGCCCTGGACGCCCTGCAGGCCGCCTCGGCGAAACCCGGCCCGGGCGCGCAGGAGGACCCGTTCACCCGGGCCGAGGTGCGCCACCGGGAGCTGACCGCGGCGGCGGCCGGGCTGCGCGAGTACACCGCCTGCCTGATCGCGCCGCAGTCCGGCCGGATCGCGGCGCTGTCCACCGCGCACACCGCGGACGGGCTGCGCGGCGAGCAGAACGAGACCGTGGTGGTCCCGGAGTTCCGCGGCCGCGGGCTGGCCCTGCGGGTCAAGACCCAGCTGATCCGGGACCTGCGCGCAGCCGAACCGGGACTGGCCATGCTCGACACGCACAACGCGGTGGACAACACCCGGATGCTCGCGGTCAACCAGCGGCTCGGCTTCCAGCCGCTGGACACCCACGGCGCCTGGACGCTGCGGCTCTAGCCGGGGGCCGGGGGTCGACGGCCGGCACTCCCGGCCCGGCAGTCCCAGCCGCCCGTCGCCTACTCGGCCGCCGGGACCAGGCCGATGACCGAGGTGTTGTACGTACCCTGGCATGTGTCGCAGCGCACGTACTCCCCCTTCGGCCCGCTGACCGGGAAGAGCGGCACTCCGTAGAGGTGCAGCCACCGCCTGGCGACGAAGTGGCCGTACGGCCGGTCGCCGCCGCACCGGGCGCAGCGGAACACGCCCGCGCCCAGCTTCTTCGTCCTGGTCTTGGTGCTCCAGAAGAACAGCATCACGCCCCCATGCCTGGAAAAGAGATCAGAAGCCGAGCCGGCGCAGCTGCTTCGGGTCGCGCTGCCAGTCCTTGGCCACCTTCACGTGCAGTTCGAGGAACACCGGGGTGCCGAGCAGGGCCTCGATCTGCTTGCGGGCCCGGGTGCCGACGTCCCGCAGCCGCGAACCGCCGCTGCCGATGATGATGGCCTTCTGGCTCGGCCGCTCGACGTACACCAGCGCGTGGATGTCCAGCAGCGGCTTGTCCGACGGCCGGTCCGCGCGCGGCAGCATCTCCTCGACCACCACGGCCAGCGAGTGCGGCAGTTCGTCGCGCACGCCCTCCAGCGCCGCCTCGCGGATCAGCTCGGCCACCATCACCTGCTCCGGCTCGTCGGTCAGCTCGCCGCCCGGGTACAGCGGCGGGGACTCCGGCAGCTGGGTGACCAGCACGTCGGCCAGGATCTTGATCGACCCCTCGTCCCGCACCGCGGTGACCGGCACGATCTCGGCCCACTCCAGCCCGGTCTGCCGGCCCAGCTCCACCACGGCCAGCAGCTGCCTGGCCACGTCCTGCTTGGACATGGTGTCGGTCTTGGTCACGATCGCGACCTTCGGCGTGCGCCGCACCTCGGCCAGCTGCTTGGCGATGTACGTGTCGCCCGTCCCGATCGGCTGGTCCGCCGGGATGCAGAAGCCGATCACGTCCACCTCGGCCCAGGTCGCCCGGACCTGGTCGTTCAGCCGCTCGCCGAGCAGCGTCCGGGGCCGGTGCAGCCCGGGGGTGTCCACCAGGATCAGCTGCGCGTCGGCCCGGTGCACGATCCCGCGCACGGTGTGCCGGGTGGTCTGCGGCCGCCCCGAGGTAATCGCGATCTTGGCCCCGACCACCGCGTTGGTCAGGGTCGACTTGCCCGCGTTGGGCCGCCCGACGAAGCAGGCGAACCCGGCCCGGTACCCGTCCGGCAGGTCCAGGTAGGAGGCCGGCGTCGGCGAGTCGACCACCGTGGCCCGCCCGGCCGCGGTCGGCGCCGGCTCGGACATCCGCACGTTCGCCGCCGTGGTCCGCCGCTCCGCCTGCCGGATCGAACGCGCCTTGCGCTGGTCCGTCGCCTTCTGCTCCTCGGCCCGCCGGTGCGCGCTGTTGCGCGCGGCGTTCTGACCGGCCTTGGGCCGCTGCTTAGGCTCTGTCGACTTGCGGGGCTGCTCGCTCATGGAGCCATTGTCCCATCGATCGGAGGCAGGGCCGGACGGGCGGATCCACGAATGGACGTCCGCGGAGGATGCCCGATTCACCTCTTCCTGGATATCCAGGATCCATGTGGATGGATATCTCCGCTAGGGTCAAAGTGATATCCTTCGAGAGTCCCCGCAAACATCTTGGAGGCTGCCATGGCAAAGACAAGCGTCGAGATCGACTTGGACAAGTTCAATCGCACCCGCGAAATCCTGGGCACCGACTCGATCCGCGACACCATCGACGCGGCGTTCCGCGAGGTGATAAGAGTCGCGGCAGTAAGGGATCTGGTCGCGCTCGCCGAAGAGGGGGCGTTCCAGGCGCTGCTCGAACCGGACGCCGAGGAGCACCTGTGGGGGTGACCGAATATCTCGCCGACAAGAGCGCCCTGGCCCGGCTGCACCTGCCTCCGGTGCGCGATGTCCTCGTGCCACTGATGGAGCGGGGACTCATCTCCATCTGTGGCGTCACCGAGTTGGAACTGCTCTTCTCGGCGCGCAACATCCAGGAGCGCAGCCGCGTGAAGCAGCAGATCGACGCGTCGTTCACCCTGGCCCACGAACCAGACGGCCTCTGGACGATGGCCTCCGAGATCCAGGAGGCACTGACCGAGAAGGGCCAACACCGCGCCGCGTCGGTCCCCGACCTCATCGTTGCCGCCACCGGCCGGGCCACGGGCTTAACCGTCCTGCACTACGACAACGACTTCGACACCATCGCGGCCTTCACCGAGCAGCCGACCCATTGGGTAGTCCCCGCCGGAACGGTGTGATCGTGTACGACATCAGGCGCCAGTGCGACATTCCGTACTGCACGTGGTCCGGAAAGGTCTATTGTCACCGCATGGGGGAACATGAGGTCCTTCCGCAAATCGGGCTGCGCGAGCTCAGCCGCCACACCGCCGAGATCGTCAAACGGGTGCGACGAGGCGAAACGATCGAGATCACTGATCGCGGTGAAGCAATCTTCCGCATGGTTCCGGTGAAGCCCGCAGACTCTCTCCTCGATCGCTTGGTCGCCCAGGGGCGCGCCGTTCCGCCGAGCACCGACCATCGGCGGGAGCAGTTCCTGAACGGCACGCGTGCGCTCCAGGGCACCGAGCCCATCCGCGAACTGGTCGCGCTCGCCGACGAGGGCGCGTTCCAAGCGTTGCCGGAACCGTAACTGCAAGATCAAAACGGGCGCCCGGCATACAACTCAGCCAGGCACCCGCCCCGATAGAAACTGCCCGCCTACTTGGCCCGCAGACTCCGGTACTTGGTCACCAACGCACCAGTCGACGAATCATGCACGCCCTCGGCCAGCCCGTTCTGCAGCTCCGGCTCGATCTTCTTCGCCAGCACCTTGCCGAGCTCGACGCCCCACTGGTCGAACGAGTTGATGTTCCAAATAGCCCCCTGCGTGAACACCTTGTGCTCATACAGCGCGACCAACTGCCCGAGCACCGACGGCGTCAGCTTCGGCGCCAGGATGGTCGTGGTCGGGTGGTTGCCCTTGAACACCCGGTGCGGGACGATCGCGGCCGCGGTGCCCTCGGCTTCGACCTGCTCGCGGGTCTTGCCGAAGGCCAGCGCCTCGGTCTGGGCCAGGAAGTTCGCGGTCAGCATGTCCTGGTGCGCGCCCCGCGGGTCGGCCGCGGGGGTGACCGGCTGGGCGAAGCCGATGAAGTCGGCCGGGATCACCTTGGTGCCCTGGTGGATCAGCTGGTAGTAGGCGTGCTGGCCGTTCGTGCCGGGGGTGCCCCAGACGATCGGGCCGGTCTGCCAGGCCACCGGCTCGCCGTCGCGCTGGACGGACTTGCCGTTGGACTCCATGTCCAGCTGCTGCAGGTAGGCGGAGAACTTGGACAGGTAGTGCGAGTACGGCAGCACCGCGTGCGTCTGCGCGCCGAAGAAGCCGCCGTACCAGACGCCGAGCAGGCCGAGCAGGGCCGGGACGTTGCGCTCGAGCGGCGTGGTCCGGAAGTGCTCGTCCACGAGCCGGAAGCCGGCCAGCATCTCGCGGAACGCGTCCGGGCCGATCGCCACCATCAGGGACAGGCCGATCGCCGAGTCGTAGGAGTAGCGCCCGCCGACCCAGTCCCAGAAGCCGAACATGTTCGAGGTGTCGATGCCGAACTTCGACACCTCGGCGGCGTTCGTGGACACGGCCACGAAGTGCTTGGCCACCGCCGCGTCGTCGCCGCCGAGGCCGTCCAGCAGCCAGGCCCGGGCCGAGGTGGCGTTGGTGATCGTCTCCACGGTGGTGAAGGTCTTGGAGGAGATGACGAACAGGGTCTCGGCCGGGTCCAGGTCCCGGGTCGCCTCGTACAGGTCCGCGCCGTCCACGTTCGACACGAAGCGGAACGCCATCGCCCGGTCGGAGTACTGCTTGAGCGCCTCGTAGGCCATCGCCGGGCCCAGGTCGCTGCCGCCGATGCCGATGTTGACCACGTTCTTGATCGGCTGGCCGGTGTGCCCGGTCCACGCGCCCGAGCGCACCCGGCTGGCGAACGCGCTCATCCGGTCCAGCACCTCGTGCACGCCCGGCACCACGTCGGACCCGTCCACCACGATCGAGGCCGAGCGCGGCGCGCGCAGCGCCGTGTGCAGCACCGCCCGGTCCTCGGTCACGTTGATCTTCTCGCCGGCGAACATCGCGTCCCGCAGCGCCTGGACCCCGCGCCCGGCCGCGAGGGCGAGCAGCAGCTCGACCGTCTCGGCGGTGACCAGGTTCTTGGACAGGTCCACGGTCAGGTCCCCGACCTGGAAGGTCAGCTCCCCGGCGCGCTGCGGGGCGTCGGCGAACAGCTCCCGCAGGTGGGTCGCGCCGAACTTCTCCCGGTGCTCGGCCAGCGCCTGCCACTGCGCCGTACTCGTCAACTGCTCCGCCATCTCGCTGACTCCTGTTTTTTTCGGCCGTCCTGCTCTTGCCCAAACGCTAACACCGTCGCCCGCCGTCCCGCCGTCTCCCAGTGGTACTACGCTTTCCCGCATGTCAGCATCTGATCCGGGCCGGCCCGGCGAGCGCCACCTGGTCCTCGTGGTCGAGGACGAGCCCACCTTGGCGGACGCCGTGATGGCCCGGTTCGACGCGGCCGGCTTCGACACCGTGCACGCGGGCGACGGCCCGGGCGCGGTGGCCGCGGCCCGCGAGCACCAGCCGGACGTGATCGTGCTGGACGTGATGCTGCCGGGCTTCGACGGCCTGGAGGTGTGCCGCCGGATCCAGCGCGAGCGGCCGGTCCCGGTGCTGATGCTCACCGCCCGGGACGCCGAGCCGGACCTGCTGGCCGGGCTCGGCGCGGGCGCGGACGACTACCTGACCAAGCCGTTCTCGATGCGCGAGCTGATCGCCCGGGTGCACGCGCTGCTGCGCCGGGTGGACGTGGTGCGCCAGCAGACCCTGCAGGCGAGCCGGCAGACCGCGCCGGCGATCCAGCTGCACGCGGACGGCCGGACGCTCGAACTGGACCACGCCGCCCGCCGGGTCCGGGTCGAGTCGGCGGACGTGCACCTGACCCCGATCGAGTTCGACCTGCTGGACTGCCTGGCCCGCAAGCCGGGCGTGGTGGCCTCGCGGGAGCAGCTGCTGGCCGACGTGTGGGACTGGGCCGACGCCTCGGGCACCCGCACGGTCGACTCGCACATCAAGGCCCTGCGCAAGAAGATCGGCGCGGAGTGGATCCGCACGGTGCACGGGATCGGCTACGCGCTGGAGGCCGGCCCGGCCCCGGCGCACGTGCCCGGGCAGCTGCACGCCGACGCGCCCGGCCCCACACCGGACCGCGCTTCGTGATCCCGCACCGCAGCCGGCCGGTGGAACGCACGGAGCCCGCGGACCCGGCGGAACCCACGGAACCGGCCAAGCCCGCAACGGCCCCCACACCCACGACCGCCGAACGGCCCAACGCCCCCGACCGGCCGAGGTTCTTCCACCACCTCTACACC
This sequence comes from Actinocrinis sp., assembly GCA_035943635.1. Classification (GTDB taxonomy): domain Bacteria; phylum Actinomycetota; class Actinomycetes; order Streptomycetales; family Catenulisporaceae; genus DASZBX01. The sequence goes on from DASZBX010000085.1 coordinate 38,181, forward strand.
CGGCACCCTCCGCTCGACGCGCCGCTGGACATCCCCTGGCTGCCCGGGATCGGCTCGCTGGCCCGGCGGATACTGGAGCGTTTCCCGTGGGCCCGGCCGCTGTGGAACAACCTGCGGCCGCTGGACCCGATCCGGTCGATCAAGGCCAAGTTCGGCATCCTGGTCGTGGTCAGCGTCACCTTCGCCGGGTCGTTCACCGCCATCGGGGTCACCATCGGCATCCGGGCCCGGTACGTGGTGCTGGTCGCGGTCGTGCTCTCGCTGATCGTCACCCAGGTGCTGGCGCACGGGATGACCTCGCCGCTGCGCCGGATGACGGCCGCCGCCCGGGCGATGGCGAACGGGGACTACACCCGCCGGATCCGGGCCACCACCCAGGACGAGGTCGGCGAGCTGGCCGCGGCGTTCAACCAGATGGCGGCGGACCTGGAGGCGGCCGACCGCCAGCGCCGGGAGCTGATCGCGAACGTCTCGCACGAGCTGCGCACCCCGATCTCGGTGCTCCGGGCGGTGCTGGAGAACGTGGTGGACGGGGTGACCGAGCCGACCGACGCGACCGTGACCGCGGCGCTGACCCAGACCGAGCGGCTCGGCCGGCTGGTCGAGGAGCTGCTGGACCTGTCCCGGCTGGAGGCCGGGGCGATCCCGCTGGACCTGTCCCGGTTCCGGGTCGGCCCGTTCCTGGAGCGGGTGATCGACGAGGCGGCCGGGGCCGGGCGCCCGGTCCGGTTCGAGCTCGCGGTCAGCCCGCCGGACCTGACCGTGCAGGCGGACCAGGCGCGGCTGCACCAGGTGGTGGCGAACCTGGTGGACAACGCGGCCAAGCACTCGCCCCGGGACGGCGTGGTGCAGGTCTCGGCGTGGGCCCGCCCGCCGCGCGAGGCCGTCGCGCGGGACGGCGGCCCGGGTCCCGGCGCCGGCCCGCGGACCGAGGCCCCCGCGCCCGAGTCCGACCCGGAGAGCCCGGCCGGCCCGCCCTGCGGCATCCGGATCGAGGTGGCCGACCAGGGGCCCGGGATTCCGGAGGCGGAGCGGACCAAGGTGTTCGAACGGTTCACCCGGGCGAGTGAAACCGGCAACTCCAGCGGCGGTACCGGGCTCGGTCTGGCGATCGCCCGCTGGGCCGTGGACCTGCACGGGGGAAAGATCGAGGTGGCGCCCTCGGCGGCCGGCGCGCTGATCCGGGTGGACCTGCCGTAGGGCGACTATCGGCCATTCCGATAGCCGGACAATCCATCCGGCTATCGGCCCGGCAAGCTGTTAGGCGCACAAATCGGCGGGGCCCGCGGACGGGCGAACTCCGGCCCCGGCGGGCCGACAATGCGTTAGGCCGAAAAAACGATAGCCGGGCAATGTGGGCGACCGATACTGTCGTGCTCCCCGCCCGTACGGCGCCGACACCCGCCGTAGCCAGCCGGGACACCCGCCGTGACGTTCCCGCGGCGGCCGCGGCCGGGAGGCCGCCGGACGGCCGTATCCCGGCCGTCAATCATCCGGGAATAGTCGCACAATTATAATCATACCGTCGTAAATATAGTCGCCGATCAACCGGCCGTAGTCGGATAGGGCCATACCGATACCATCAAAACGGGTGGTAAACACATACGGCCGGTGTGACGCTCGTCGCTTTGCGATGCTCAACTGCGATTTACCCATGAATAGGCGTAACCTTGAGAACCGCTGCCTGGTTGGGGAGTAGCGCGGGCTCGCAACCGCGCATGCCCTCCTTCGGGCATCGTCAGGCTCCCCGAAACACGGATCTACGAAGCGGAAGAGGGCGGAACCCGCCGTGTCCCCACAGTCCACGTCAGCGTCGTCATCACCAACAGCCGGACCGGAGGCACAACCCCCGCACACGGCTGCCGAGTTCGGGCCCAACGAGTGGCTGGTCGACGAAATCTACCAGCAGTATCTACGCGACCCGGGGTCGGTGGACAAGGCGTGGTGGGATTTCTTCGCCGACTATCAGCCTTCCGACACCACCGGGAGCGCTGCGAACGCCGCCGCCCCGGTGCTGCCGGCCCCCCAGGTGGCCCCGATCGCCGTGCCGGCGGTCGAGTCCGAGGTCACCGTGCCGTCCCGGCCGGTCCCGGCGCCCACCCTCGCCGGGGACCACTCCGCGCTCAGCGCCAAGCCGGTCCCGGTCGCCGTCGCCCCGGTCTCCGGGGTGCCCCGGGACGCCGCGATCACCGCTCCCCCGGCCGCCTCCACCCCGTCCGGCGGCGGCAGCGCCACCACCGTGCTCAAGGGCCCGGCCGCCCGGGTGGTGATCAACATGGAGGCCTCGCTCGAGGTCCCGACCGCCACCTCGGTCCGGGCCATCCCGGCCAAGCTTTTGATCGACAACCGGGTGGTCATCAACAACCACCTCAAGCGGGCCCGCGGCGGGAAGGTCTCCTTCACCCACCTGATCGGCTACGCGCTGATCCAGGCGGCCAAGCTGACCCCGGCCATGAACGCCTCGTACACCCAGGTCGACGGCAAGCCGGCCGTGGTGACCCCGGAGCACATCAACCTCGGCCTGGCGATCGACATCGTCAAGCCGGACGGATCGCGCAGCCTGCTGGTGCCGTCGATCAAGGCCGGCGAGCTGATGGACTTCCGCGAGTTCTGGCAGGCCTACGAGGACATGGTCCGCAAGGCCCGGACCAACAAGCTCACCGCGGACGACTTCGCCGGCACCACGATCTCGCTGACCAACCCCGGCGGCCTCGGCACCGTGCACTCGGTGCCCCGCCTGGTCAAGGGGCAGGGCACCATCCTGGGCGTCGGCTCGATGGAGTACCCGGCCGAGTACCAGGGCGCCTCCGCGGAGACCATGGCGCGACTGGCGGTCAGCAAGATCATGACGCTGACCTCGACCTACGACCACCGGATCATCCAGGGCGCGCAGTCCGGGGAGTTCCTGCGGACCATCCACCAGCTGCTGCTGGGCGAGGACGAGTTCTACGACAAGGTCTTCGAGTCGCTGCGGATCCCGTACGAGCCGGTCCGCTGGATCCAGGACATCTCCGCCTCGCACGAGAACGACGTGAACAAGACCGCCCGGGTGCAGGAGCTGATCGACTCCTACCGCACCCGCGGGCACCTGATGGCCGACACCGACCCGCTGGAGTACAAGCAGCGCCGGCACCCGGACCTGGACGTGGTCTCGCACGGGCTGACCCTGTGGGACCTGGAGCGGGAGTTCGCCACCGGCGGCTTCGGCGGCAGGCCGCTGATGAAGCTGCGGGACGTGCTCGGCGTGCTGCGCGACTCGTACTGCCGGACCGTCGGCATCGAGTACATGCACATCCAGAACCCGGAGCAGCGCCGCTGGATCCAGGCCAAGGTCGAGCACGGCAACGGCAAGCCCAGCCGCGAGGAGCAGCTGCGGATCCTGAACCGGCTCAACGCGGCCGAGGCCTTCGAGACCTTCCTGCAGGTCAAGTACGTCGGCCAGAAGCGCTTCTCGCTCGAGGGCGGGGAGACCGCGATCCCGCTGCTGGACCAGCTGATCTCGGCCGCGGCCGAGTCCGGGCTGGACGAGGCCGCGATCGGGATGCCGCACCGCGGCCGGCTGAACGTGCTGACCAACATCGTGGGCAAGGCCTACGGCAAGGTGTTCGCCGAGTTCGAGGGCAACCTGGACCCGAAGTCGATGCACGGCTCCGGCGACGTGAAGTACCACCTCGGCTCCGAGGGCGTGTTCACCTCGCTGTCCGGCAAGCAGATCAAGGTCTCCCTGGCCGCCAACCCCTCGCACCTGGAGGCGGTGGACCCGGTCCTGCAGGGGATCGCCCGGGCCAAGCAGGACATCATCAACAAGGCCGGTTCGGCGTTCACCGTGCTGCCGATCCTGATGCACGGCGACGCCGCGTTCGCCGGCCAGGGCGTGGTGGCCGAGGTGCTGAACATGTCGCAGCTGCGCGGCTTCCGCACCGGCGGCACGATCCACCTGGTGATCAACAACCAGGTCGGCTTCACCACCCCGCCGGTCTCCTCCCGCTCCTCGGTCTACGCGACCGACGTGGCCCGGATGGTCGAGGCGCCGATCTTCCACGTGAACGGCGACGACCCCGAGGCCTGCGTGCGGGTGGCCCAGCTGGCGTTCGAGTTCCGGCAGGAGTTCAACAAGGACGTCGTGATCGACATGGTCTGCTACCGGCGCCGGGGCCACAACGAGGGCGACGACCCCTCGATGACCCAGCCGCTGATGTACCAGCTGATCGAGGCCAAGCGCTCGGTGCGCAAGCTCTACACCGAGGCGCTGATCGGCCGCGGCGACATCACCCTGGACGAGGCCGAGCAGGCCCTGAAGGACTACCAGGCCCGGCTCGAGCAGGTGTTCGCCGAGACCAAGGAGGCCGCGGCCCCGACCGGCGCCACGGTCGAGCTGGTGCACCCGCACAACGACGCCGACAGCACCTTCCCGGCCGTGCTGGACACCGCGATCTCGGATGAAGAGGTCAAGCGGATCGTCGAGGTGCACGTGAACATGCCGGAGGGCTTCGAGACCCACCCGCGGGTGGTCCCGCAGCTCCAGCGCCGGGCCCAGATGGTCGCCGACGGCACCATCGACTGGGCCATGGGCGAGACCCTGGCCTTCGGCTCGCTCCTGATGGAGGGCGTGCCGGTCCGGCTGACCGGCCAGGACTCGCGCCGCGGCACGTTCGTGACCCGGCAGCACGTGATCGTGGACCGGATCACCGCCGAGGAGTACACCCCGCTGTCCTACCTGGCCGAGAACCAGGCCACGTACACGGTCTACGACTCGATGCTCTCGGAGTTCGCCGCGATGGGCTTCGAGTACGGCTACTCGGTGGCCCGCCCGAACGCGCTGGTGCTGTGGGAGGCGCAGTTCGGCGACTTCGGCAACGGCGCGCAGACGATCGTGGACGAGTTCATCTCCTCCGGCGAGCAGAAGTGGGGCCAGCACTCGGGCATCGTGCTGCTGCTGCCGCACGGCTACGAGGGCCAGGGCCCGGACCACTCCTCGGCCCGGATCGAGCGCTACCTGGCCATGTGCGCGCAGAACAACATGACCGTGGCGACCCCGTCGACCCCGGCGTCCTACTTCCACCTGCTGCGCTGGCAGGCGCTGAACCCGGCGCACAAGCCGCTGGTGGTGTTCACGCCGAAGTCGATGCTCCGGCTCAAGGCGGCGGCCTCGTCGATCGACGAGTTCACCTCCGGCCGGTTCGAGCCGGTGATCGGCGACACGACGGTCGACCCGGCCGGGGTCCAGCAGATCGTGCTGTGCTCGGGCAAGATCTACTGGGACCTGGTGGCCCGCCGGGCCAAGCAGGGCTCGACCGACACCGCGGTCCTGCGGGCCGAGCGGTACTACCCGCTGCCGGCCGACGAACTGCAGGCCGAGCTGGCCAAGTACCCGGCGGCGGCGAAGCTGGTCTGGGTGCAGGAGGAGCCGACCAACCAGGGTGCCTGGCCGTTCATCGCGATGAACCTGCCCGCGCACCTGAATGGTCGCGCGATCACCTGCGTCTCCCGCCCGCCGTCCTCCTCGCCCGCGGTCGGTTCGGCCAAGCGGCACGAGGTGGAGCAGCAGGCCCTGATCGAGCAGGTCTTCGGCGCCGCCTGATCCAGGCGGAGAGTTCCACGAGTCCCGTGCTCGGGCCCGGCGCGCACCCTGCGCCGGGCCCGAGCGCTTCCCGTCGCCGGCCGGGGCATCCGGCCCGGCTGTCCAGGCATGCGGCCTGGCTATCTGAAGGAGCCGTCACCGATGTACTTCACCGACCGCGGGATCGAGGAGCTCGATTCGCGCCGCGGCGAGGAGCAGGTCTCGCTGGCCTGGCTGGCCGAGCGGCTGCGCGAGTTCGTCGACCTGAACCCGGAGTTCGAGACCCCGGTCGAGCGGCTGGCCACCTGGCTGGCCCGGCTGGACGACGAGGACGACGAGGCGTTCGAGGGCTGAGTCGGCGGTCGGCGCTATCCGTACACTGTGTCGGCGCCGGCGCCGTCACCCGGTCCGGCGTCATCGAGATCTGCGAAGACTTCGGCCGCCCAGGAGCGAAGCAGCACGGTGTTCTCCGGATGATCCTCGCGCAGGAGGGACCTGAAGTACGTGTCTCTGGCCTCGCGCCGGAACCCGGCGGAGAGCCGGCCGTGATCTGCGGCCGCCGCTCAGGACTATCAGGAGCAGCAGGTTGGCGCAGTAGGCCGCCAACGGCTCCCCGGCCAGCTCCGGCCGGGATTTGCGGACCTCGCGCTCCACGAAGCTGACCAGCAGCCGTTCGTACAGGAAGTCGGCGGCCAGGCGGCGCAGCAGGACCTCCTCCCCGCTCAGCTTCGCGAACTCGCCCTCGGCGTCGAACAGGTTCAGTGCGAGCACGCTGCCGCCCCCGGTCGCGGTCAGCAGCAACCCGCCGGTCAGCCGGTCCAGCGCGGCCACCACCCGGCTGTCCGTCCCGCCGAGCAGCTTGACCGCGTCCGCGTAGCTCAGTTCCCGTGCCATGACCGCCCCCTGCATTCGAAGACTGACGAACTGCCACGCTACCGGAGCCGGAAACCCCCGGACAGCGGACTGCTCTGAAGTGCCTGCGGCGGCGCCGAACGCGATATATCCTTCAATCCCGACCGCGCTCTTGACTTTCCACAGACGCGATATATCGTGGATCTCGACAGACGCGATACATCGCGAATCCGCGAGTGCATGGGGAGTCAGGGCAATGGACAGTTCGCAACCCGGCCGCTGGACCGTCGACCAGCCGGACCAACTCGGCTTCGACGGGCCGGTGCGCGGGCTCAAGCTCGCCGTGGGGCAGGGGCGGATCAACGTGATCGGCACCGACGGGCCGCCCACGCTGGAGGTCACCCGGATCACCGGGCAGCCGCTGAACGTGCAGCTGACCGACGGGCAGCTGAAGGTGGTGCACGGCGAGGAGGGCAAACCGAACATCCTGGGCTGGCTCTTCTCCGGGCGCCGGCAGGAGGTGGACCTGTCCCTGGCCCTGCCGCCGGACGCGCTGGTCGAGCTGAACGTGGTCTCCGGCGCCGTGGTCGTCTCCAACTTCCACGAGCAGGTCGCCGTGCGCGGGGTGTCCGGGGAGATCACCCTGGCCGGGGTGCACGGCAGCGCCCGGGTGAACACCGTGTCCGGCTCGATCACCGCGGAGCAGGTGACCGGCGACATCAAGGTCAACGCGATCTCCGGCGCGATCACGGTGATCGCCGGCGCGGGCGGGCGGATCGACCTGAACACCGTCTCCGGCGCGGTCACGGTCGACCTCGAGGACCCGATGCCCTCGGAGGTCAGCCTGCAGTGCGTCTCCGGCGCGCTGACCATCCGGCTGCCGTACGAGCCGGACGTCAAGGTGGACCTGAGCACGGCGCACGGCCGGGTGGCCACCTCCTTCCCGGACCTGACCGAGCGCGGCTGGCACAACACCCGCCAGCTGACCGGGCAGATCGGCACCGGCCAGTCCCGGCTGCGCGGCTCGACCGTGTCCGGCGCGGTCACCCTGCTGCGGCGCAGCGCCGAGGACGACTACCGCAGCGACTTCGAGGACGACATCCCGGCCTTCGGGCAAGCCGAAAAGCCGGCGGACGACCAGAATGGCGAGGAATCCCGATGACACCCGTGTTCGGCCACGGCCGGCTCCGGCTCTACCTGCTGAAACTGCTGGACGAGAGCCCCCGGCACGGCTACGAGATCATCCAGCAGCTCAAGGAGCGGTTCGCCGGGCTCTACGCGCCCAGCGCCGGCACGGTCTACCCCCGGCTGGCCCGGCTGGAGTCCGAGGGCCTGGTCCGGCACGAGACCGACGGCGGCCGCAAGATCTACCACATCACCGACTCCGGCCGGGCCGAGCTGGCCGCCAAGGCGAGCGAGCTGGCGGAGCTGGAGACGGAGATCCGCAACTCGGTCCGCGACCTGGCCGAGGGCATCCGCGAGGAGGTCCGGGAGAGCGCCCGGACGGTCCAGGAGGAGCTGGCCAACGCCGCCCGCGAGGCGCAGCAGGCCGACCGCGGCGGGCCGCGCGCGGGCTCCGGGCAGTCCGGGGCGCCGTTCCCGTTCGGCCCCGGCGGGCCCTTCGGCCCGGGCGGACCGTTCGGTCCCGGCGGACCGCTGGGCCCGGGCGGCCCGCTGGGCCCCGGCGGCCTGCTCGGCCCGGACGGACCGCTCGGCCGCAAGGGCCCGCTGGGCCCGAAGGGACCGCTGGGTCCGCTCGGCCCGAACGGCCCGTTCGGCGAGGGGCCCTCCGGCGGCCCCGGTCTGGTCTCACCCCCGCCGGAGTCCGTGGACTGGTCGAAGGAGGAGTGGCGAGAGTGGAAGCAGCAGCAGCGCGAGCAATGGCGGGACTGGCGGCGGGACTGGCAGCAGAGCCAGCACGAGCAGCGCGGCCAGTGGCGCGACGCTCAGCGCGCCTGGAAGGACCAGTGGGCCCGGCAGTGGAAGGAGCAGTGGCAGGAGCAGGCGCGCCAGTGGTCGAACACGCCCCCGCCCTGGGCCTGGTGGACTGGATCTGGTGCCGGGCCCGAGGATACCGGTTCCCCTGACGAGCCCGGCCGCGAGGAGGGCGCCCGCCACGACTGGGCCCGGCACCACAACGACTGGGAGCAGTTCGGCCCGCAGCTGAGGGACCTGTTCGGGTACCTGCGCCGGGAGGCCGGGCCGCTGGTGGACTCCGCCCGCCAGCACGGCCCGCTGTCCGAGTCGCAGATGGGCCAGGCCCGCTCGATCATCGACGGGGTGCTGTCCGGGCTGCGCGACCTGCTCGGCGCCGGGGAGCCGGCCGGCCGGGCCCCGCAGGACCGGGCGCCGGACCAGAGCGTGCCGGTGCAGGACGCGATCACCGTCGACGTGGACGAGGACGACGCCCCGGAACCGGCGGACGAGGTCCCGCCGAACCCGGACCACTCCGAAGGCTGACCGGCCGAGGACGGACCTTTCACCGGTGCGGGGGGCCGGTGCACGGGACGGCGAACCCCGGTCACGAGACGACCGGGCAGAGCCGACCGTGGGGCTCGGGATGCGGAGCACGATCTCCGCGTCCCGGGCCCCTGCCCGTTTCGGGGCAGAACCCTGCGGATCACCTCCCGCCGACCCCGGCCGCGACCCCCGCGACGCCCCCGATCGCCGGTGACCTCAAGCACTTCATATGGCATAATCCGACGATGTGAACAGCCCCCGCCGATCGGACTCTGCCGCGGCGGCCACCCGAATTCCACCCCTGCCACTCTGCGTCGCGGCACGTACGCACTCGGCCCACCGCGCCGATACTCACCGCCCGACGACCCCCCTTGTCCGGAGCCGATCCGCGAAGGCCGGTGCGTGTGCCCGACCGTGATCTGGACCACGCCCTGGAGCAGGCCCGGCTCGGCTGCGAGTCGGGCATGGCCGAGCTGTGGCATGCGCTGAACCCGATGGTGCTGCGGTACCTGTGGGTGGCGGTCGGCCAGTCTGCCGAGGACGTCGCCTCCGAGGCCTGGCTGCAGGCCGCCCGGGACGTGCGCGGCTTCCGCGGCGACGCGGCCGGGTTCCGGGTCTGGCTGTTCCGGGTGGCCCGGCACCGGGCCCTGGACGAGCTGCGCCGCCGCGGCACCCGGCTGGAGGACCCGGCCGGGCTGGCCACCGCCGAGGACCTGGTCGCCCCGGACGACCCGGCCGGCGAGGCGATCGAACGGCTGGCCACCCGGCGGGCGCTGCGGCTGATCGCCGGACTGCCGCCGGACCAGGCCGAGGCGGTGCTGCTGCGCGCCGTGGCCGGGCTGGACGTGGCGCAGACCGCCGAGGTGCTGGGCAAGCGGCCGGGCGCGGTCCGGGTGGCCGCGATGCGCGGACTGCGCCGGCTGGCCGCCACCCTGGCCGACCAGAAGGCGCCCTCCGCCGCGGCCGAGCAGACAGCGAAAGAGGTGGCGCAGTGAGCCGCAGAGCGGGCGAGCACACCCGGACCGCGCCGGACGTCCCGCGTCCCGCGCGCCCGGGCCGGGCCGAGGCGGGCCGGCTGCTGGCCGGGGACCCGGTCCGGGACGGACGCAACCTCGGGCTCGAACGCCTGCTGGCCGACGCCGCGGCGCCCGACCGGGACCAGGCGCCGGCGGCCCGCGGCCTGGCGGCCGTCCTCGCGGCGTTCGCCGAGGCGGCGCCGACAGACGAAGCCGCCGCACCGGCCAACGTGACCACGACCAGCGGAAACAGCAACACCACCGGCTCGCCGACCCCCGCCGCGAAGAACCGCACCGGACACCGCCAACTACCGCTGCGCGCCCCCGCCTGGACCCGCCGGCTCGCGCTGCGCTGCGCCGTGGCGCTGGCCCTGGTCTTCGGGGCGGGCACGGCCGCGGCGGCCGACGCGCTGCCCGCTCCGGTCCAGTCCCTGGTCTACGACGTCTTCGGCGACCTCGGCGTCCCCCCGCCGTCCGAGCCTCCCTCGCCCGGCGCGGACCCGAAGACCCAGCCCGCCGCGGGCCGGCCGGCCGGCACCGGCCCGGCCCAGAAGATGGCCCCGGACGCCCGGCTCAGCCCGACCGCCGGGCCGCCGACCTCGGACGGCCCGTCCCAGGCCCCGGCCGCCCTCCCGCCGACGGCCCTGTGCGAGACCGCGGCGCAGAGCCTGGCCACCCCCGGCGCGCTGACCCCGGCCGACCTGGCCCAGCTGACCGCGGACGCGGGCGACGCCGAGAACATCCCCGCGTACTGCGCCGCGCTGCTGGAGTCCGCCTCTCCGGGCGGGTACCTGCCGACCGGCCACGCGTCCTGGTCCGCCGAACCGACCCCCGGCTCGACCGACTTCCCCCGGCGGACCACCAAGGCGACCGAGCCGCCGGCGCCGAAGGCTACCCCGAAGACGATGGCGACCAAGAAGAACGACGACTCGAAAACCCGCTGAACCGCATCGCGCCTGGTCCGGGCATGGTCACCCCGGCTTCGAGCAGGGGGTGTAACGCATTGCGGCCCCCGCGCGCCTCTTCTACTGAGGAACGGTCGGCGGGGTTTCGCCCGAGAACCCGGCGGACGTCCTCGACTGGCCCGCCTCACCGGACTCTCCCCCCTTGTTCCGGTCGCGCGGGCCGAAGAGGTGTGGTGCGGGGTTTCGCCCGAGAGCCCGGCCACCTGCCTCGGCGCGGCCTGCGGTGCCCGGACTCTCCCCCCCAGTTCTGGCACCGCAGGCCGAACACAGCCGGCACAGGATCTCCTCGCCAAGACAACGCCCGGAAGAGCACGACGGCCCGGGCCGCCGAAGCGACCCGGGCCGTTGCGGACCGGCACCCCGGCTCAGCCGGCGAAGACGATCTTCCCGATCAGGTCCCCGGACTCCATCTGGGCGAAGCCCTCGGCCGCCCGGGCCAGCGGACGGACCGAGTCGATGATCGGACGCACCCCGGTGACCGTGCAGAACTCCAGCAGCGCGGCCAGCTCCGAGCGCGAACCCATGGTCGAGCCGACCACCCGCAGCTGGTGGAAGAAGATCCGGGTCAGGGCGGCCGGCGGGTTCGGGCCGGAGGTGGCGCCGGAGATCACGATCGTGCCCTCCTCGCGGACCGAGGCCACCGAGTGCTCCCAGGTGGCCGCCCCCACGGTCTCCATCACCGCGTCCACCCGCTGCGGCAGCCGGGCCCCGCTCTCGAACACCTCGTGCGCGCCCAGCTCCCGGGCCCGGGCCCGCTTGGCCTCGGTCCGGGAGGTGGCGAACACCCGGTACCCGGCGGCCCGGGCCAGCACGATCAGCGCGCTGGCCACGCCGCCGCCCGCGCCCTGGACCAGCACCGAGTCGCCCGGGCGCAGACCCGAGCGGACGAACAGCATCCGGTACGCGGTCAGCCAGGCGGTGGGCAGGCAGGCGGCCTGCTCGAAAGACAGCTCCGGCGGCTTGGGCAGCAGGTTCCACCGCGGCACGGCGACCCGCTCGGCGAAGGTGCCGGCGTAGCGCTCGGTCAGGATGCTCGGGCGCTCGCCGTCGGCCAGCGCGTTGCCCTGCTCGCCGATCACCGAGTGGATCACCACCTCGTTGCCGTCCTCGTCCACGCCCGCGCCGTCGCAGCCCAGGATCATCGGCAGCCGGCCGGCCGGCAGGCCGACCCCGCGCAGCGACCACAGGTCGTGGTGGTTGAGCGAGGCGGCCCGGAGGGTGACCGTGGTCCAGCCCCGGGAGACCTGCCCGTCGGTGAGCACCGGCTCGGGCAGCTCGCCCGAGGCCAGGCCCTTGAGCGGCTCGTTCGGATCGATCGCGGCGGCGTATACGGCGAACATGGAAGTCACCCTATCCTCAGGAGTCTGGTTCCGGCACTAGACGAGTTGTTCCGAATTCTGGCGCGGCGAACACCCACCCGGCAGGTCAGCGCACCTACCAGCAACTCGGCTCAGGCGCCAGAATTCGGAACAACTCGTCTAGCGCCGGGCCACGCCGGCCGCGCGGGCCGCGGCGGCGACGGCGGCCGCGACCGCCGGGGCCACCCGGGGGTCGAACGGCGAGGGGATCACGTGCTCGGGGGTCAGCTCGTCGGCCACCACCGCGGCCAGCGCCTCGGCCGCGGCCAGCTTCATCGACTCGGTCACCGTGGTCGCCCGCACCGACATCGCCCCGGCGAACACGCCCGGGAAGGCCAGCACGTTGTTGACCTGGTTCGGGAAGTCCGAGCGGCCGGTGGCCACCACGGCGGCGTACTTGTGCGCCACGTCCGGGTGGATCTCCGGGTTCGGATTCGCCATCGCCGCGATGATGCAGCCCGGGGCCATCGTGGCCACCGCGGACTCCGGCACGGTCCCGGCCGACACGCCGATGTACACGTCCGCCCCGGCCAGCGCCGACTCCAGCGAGCCGGACAGCCCGGTCTTGTTGGTGTACAGGCACAGCTCGCGCTTGACCGCGTTCAGGTCGGTCCGGCCGGACTCGACCACGCCCTTGGAGTCGGCCACCGCCACGTCCCCGATCCCGGCCTCGACCAGGATCTTGGCGATCGCCACGCCGGCCGCGCCGGCCCCGGAGATCACCGCGCGCAGGTCGCCCAGGGTCCGGCCGGTCACCGTGGCCGCGTTGCGCAGGGCGGCCAGCAGCACGATCGCGGTGCCGTGCTGGTCGTCGTGGAAGACCGGGATGTCCAGCCGCTCGCGCAGCCGGGCCTCGACCTCGAAGCAGCGCGGGGCGGAGATGTCCTCCAGGTTGATCCCGCCGAAGGCCGGGGCCAGCCGGACGATCGTCTCGACCAACTCGTCCACGTCGGTGCAGTCCAGGCAGATCGGCACGGCGTCGACCCCGCCGAACTCCTTGAACAGCACCGCCTTGCCCTCCATCACCGGCAGGGCGGCCAGCGGGCCGATGTCGCCCAGGCCCAGCACGGCGGTGCCGTCGGTGACCACGGCGACCGTGTTGGACTTCCAGGTGTACTCGTAGCCCAGGTCCGGGTTCTTCGCGATCGCGGTGCACACCTCGGCCACGCCGGGGGTGTAGGCCAGGGACAGGTCCTCCCGGCTGCGCAGCGGCACGGTCGCGGCGATCTGCATCTTGCCGCCGCGGTGCAGGGCGAACACGGGCGTCTCGGCGGCGCCGTCCGGCCCTGAGCCGAACGGGGGTGGAGCCGGCTGCGGCCGCGGCGGGTCGAGCACCGGAGTCGAAGCCTGAGTCGGGTGCTGGTCGACGTCGGCGACGGCGGCGGCACCGGACAGCACGGCGGGTTGGCGGATCTCATCGATCGCGGTCATCGCGAAAACATCCTTCGGTCGCACCGGTGTCCCCGCTTCACGTCGAGGCACCGCAGGTTGGATGGCTGGCGGAAGGCCGGAGGGAGGCCTTCGTACTACCGGGCTGATCTGGGCGGATCAGGTGGAACGGCCGATCCGCCGACCGGTCGTCGTCCGGGCTCGGGCGCCCGGGTACACGACCGTCCGGCTGGACGGGTGGGGGAAGCCCGCCGCGCCACCGGGGAGGGGTACCGGGGGCGTTGACGGCCGGGCTTGGCGACCGAGGGTGTTCGGTCGGTACGAAATTGTTACATGAACGCGCACTCGGCGGGGGAGGGTGGTCCCGCCATCTGAGACGTAACCCTACGCCAGCAGCGGCGGGGGCGTCAGCACTATTGCGGTGTGATTTACCCCTAGCGAGGCCGGACGGGACCCTTTTCACCGTCTTCTCAGCGTTCGGACCACCGAGGCGCCTTGCTTCTGACATCGGGAGGCGTACGGTTAGCGACAAGCAAAAACCGACCGTATTGTCTACCTCTCCGGGGGAACCGCCATGGAACTAGCCTCCTACGCGGATCGCGCTGTCCAGCTCGTCAACACCTTCGACCCCTATCGCGGCCAGGACTACCTGACCACCGTGGACCAGGTGCGCACGCTGCTCGACCGGCAGGGCGCGTGCGGCGCGGTCGGTCCCGGCGACCTGCTCGAACTGCGCGCGATGCGCGACTGCCTGCGCACCCTGTTCGAGTCCGTCGACGCCGGCGTCCAGCAGCGGGCCGTGGACCTGCTCAACCAGCTGCTCGAGCGCTACCCGATCCGGCCGCAGGTCTCCGGGCACGACGACTCCGACTGGCACCTGCACCTGGCCGAGAACGCGCCGTCCACCGCCGCGGCCTACGGCTCCAAGGCCTGCATGGGCCTGGCCGTCCAGGCCACCGAGATAGGGCTGGACCGGCTCGGGGTGTGCCAGGCCGCGCCGTGCCGGGATGTGTTCATCGACACATCCACCAACCGGTCCCGACGCTACTGCTCCGAGCGCTGCGCGACCCGGGCGAACGTGGCGGCCTACCGGGCCCGGCGGCGCGAGGCGGCCTCAGCGGCGGCGCCGGCCCGGCCGCAGCCGGCCGAGCACGCGGCCGAGGATCAGCTCCGCCGGGACGGGGCCGAACTGACGCGAGTCGCCTAGCGCGAACTCGTTGTCGGCCAGCAGCCACCAGCCGGCCGCGCCCTCGCGCCGGACCGCGCGCTTGACGATGACCAGGTCCGGCTGCCGCGGGTCGCGGGCCAGCACCACCGCTCCGGCCCGCAGCCGGGCCACCGCGGCCGCGCCGTAGCGCACCAGCAGGAGGTCCCCGTCGTAGTAGGACGGCACCATCGAGGCCCCGGCCACCCGGGCCAGGCCGTACGGGAGCAGGCTCACCGATCGATCTTCCCACGCGCCCGGACCGGGCCCGCCGGGGCGGCCGGAAACCGCCGCGGCCTGCGCCGCCCGGCTGATCCGCGGCCCGGCGCCGTCGCACGGACCGCCCAATCCCCGGGCGGGCCTCGCGCGAGCGATCCGGCGGCGCAGTAGGCTTTCCAACGGCACAATCCTCCAGCTGATGAAGGAGATTCCATCCCATGCGTATTCTCGCCCCGAAGATGATCGCCGCGGCGCACTGCGACCTGCCGTGCGGCGTCTACGATCCGGCCCAGGCCCGCATCGAGGCCGAGTCGGTGAAGGCGATCCAGGAGAAGTACCAGGCCAACGAGGACCCGGCGTTCCGCGCCCGGGCGATCGGGATCAAGGAGCAGCGGGCCGAGCTGGTCAAGCACCACCTCGACGTGCTGTGGAGCGACTACTTCAAGGCGCCGCACTTCGAGAAGTACCCGCAGCTGCACACCCTGTTCAACGACGCGGTCAAGGCCGCCGGCGCGGGCGGGGTCAAGGGCTCGGTCGACCCGGCCACCGGCCAGCAGCTGCTGGACCTGATCGCCGAGATCGACAAGATCTTCTGGGAGACCAAGGCCGCCTGAGCCGGGCGGCGCGGGCGGATCGGGCGCGGCACCGGCGCAGGTCGGCGGTACCGCGCCCGATCCGTGCGCGAATCCTTGCTGCTTTTGTCACCCGTTCGAGGTACTTTCTTCTCACCGAAGGCCATTAGCTGCGTACGATGCGTGCGTTCGCCATGCGAATGTCGTGCACCCGGGAGCGATGTGCACTTCGCCCTAATTGTGCGGATCAGGGAGGCAGGACGTGGAGCACCAATCCACAACGGCGGCCGGCTCGAGCGGCGCGGCGGTGATCGGGGTCCGGGACTTCGTGGAGGTCACCATTCCCGCGGTCGGGGCCTATCTGTCCGTCCTGCGGACCGCCACCGCCGGGCTGGCGGCCCGGCTCGACTTCACCCTCGACGAGATCGAGGACCTGCGCATCGCGGTGGACGAGGCCTGCGCGATGCTGCTGCAGAAGGCCGTCCCGGACTCCAGCCTGAACTGCCGGTTCGACCTGGCCGGGGACGCCCTGGCGATCTCGGTCTCCGCGACCACCCTGGACGGGCGCACCCCGGCCCGGGACACCTTCGCCTGGACCGTGCTGACCGCGCTGGCCGGCGAGGTGGACGCGGTGGCGCACCCGGACGGCCAGACGGTGTCGATCAGCATGGTCAAGCGGCGCGACGAGGCGGAGACGGGCGCGTGACGATGACACAGATTCCGGGACCCCCGATCCCGCCGGAGGTCGAGAACGACGCGGACGCGCAGGCCGCCGGACCGGCCGACGGGGACGTGATCGAGCTGCCCGAGCAGCTGCCGGTGATCCGCACCCCGCGGCAGACCAACAGCGCGCACGCGGCCGCGCACGCCGAGGCCCGCGAGCTGTTCCGCCGGATGGCCGAGCTGGACACCGACGACCCGGCCCGCAAGGACATCCGGGACCGGCTGGTCCGGATGCACCTGCCGCTGGTCGAGCACCTGGCCCGGCGCTTCCGCAACCGCGGCGAGCCGCTGGACGACCTGACCCAGGTGGCCACGATCGGCCTGATCAAGTCGGTGGACCGGTTCGACCCGCAGCGCGGGGTGGAGTTCTCCACCTACGCCACCCCGACCGTGATCGGCGAGATCAAGCGGCACTTCCGGGACAAGGGCTGGGCCGTGCGGGTGCCGCGCCGGCTGCAGGAGCTGCGCCTGTCCCTGACCGCCGCCACCGCGGAGCTGTCCCAGCGCAACGGCCGCTCGCCCACCGTGGCCGAGCTCGCCGTGCAGCTCGGGATCAGCGAGGAGGAGGTGCTCGAGGGCCTGGAGTCGGCCAACGCCTACTCCACCCTGTCCCTGGACGTGCCCGAGTCCGGCGACGACGAGTCCCCCGCGGTGGCCGACTCGCTCGGCAGCGAGGACGAGGCGCTGGAGGGCGTGGAGTACCGCGAGTCGCTCAAGCCGCTGCTGGAGCAGCTGAGCCCCCGGGAGAAGCGGATCCTGCTGCTGCGCTTCTTCGGCAACATGACCCAGTCGCAGATCGCGGACGAGATCGGCATCTCCCAGATGCACGTCTCCCGGCTGCTGGCCCGCACCCTGGCCCAGCTGCGCGAGAAGCTGCTGGTCGACGAGTGACCCGGCGGGGCGGCGCTCCCCCGCCCCGCGGCCCGACGCACGAGAGCCGGCCCGGTCTGATGATCTGTCAGACCGGGCCGGCTCTCGTCGCGTCCCGGCCGGAGCGGCTCTAAGGCCCCTGTCGCGGCCCGGCGGGCCCGGTCCGCGGCCGGGGCCCGGACCCGGCCGCCACGGCCGGTAGAAGGATCACTGCGGGGCGGCTACCGGGTAGCGCGGGAGAGCACCGCATGCGAACTCGGCACGAACAGCAGGACCAGGCCGGCCAGGCCGTACAGCGCCAGCGGGACGCCCTGGACGTACGCGCCGTCCTGCAGCCACAGCGGGTAGGAGAAGACCACGATGAAGAAGTGCGCCAGCATCGCCGGCGTGCGCGCCCAGGGCCGGACCCGCAGCAGGCCGCGGGCGACCGCCGCGATGCCCAGCCCGAAGACCACGAAGATCGCCCCGGCCCACTCGGCCCGGGCCGCCAGCACCGGCTTGCCGGTCGCGCCGCCGACCACGAGGAAGATCCCGTAGGCGACCAGCGCCAGCGAGAAGGCCGCGGTCAGCACCGCGGCGGCGGTCACCGTGCCCGGGCGGTCGGCGGCGGGCGCGGAGTCAACGGTTGCAGAGGTCACACCCGGCAGGATACAACTCGGCCCCGCGGCGGCCGGGACGACCCCCGTGACCTGGCCATGATCGGTTCCGGCGGCGGCCGCGGACCGGCCTTCGGGGTGGTCCGCGCCAGGTTTCGCAAGCCCTCGCGGCCGCAGGCCCGGCCGCCCAGGCGACCGCCGTACGCGCCGCCCGCGCACCGGACCGCCATCGCGCCCGGCCGCCCGACCACCCCGGACGGCGCCCCTCGGCCGCCATGGACCGCGGACCGCTGGGTACGCTTGTCTGCATGTCAGAGAACCGGGGTGAGCTGAGCGGTCTGCTGGTGATGAATCCGAAGGCGACCACCGCCACCGCGCGCACGTACGACGTGCTGGTCGGCGCGCTGAGTTCGCAGCTGAACCTGCGCACGGTGCAGACCGAGCACCGCGGCCACGCGGCCGAGCTGGCCCGGCAGGCCGGGGCCGACGGGACCGACGTGGTGATCGCGTTCGGCGGCGACGGGACCGTGAACGAGGTGGTCACCGGCCTGCTGGCCGAGGGCCCCCGGCCCGGCGGGCCGGCCCTGGCGATCGTCCCGGGCGGCTCGACCAACGTCTTCGCCCGGGCGCTCGGGCTGCCCAACCACGCGGTCGAGGCCACCGGCGCGCTGCTGCGGCTGCTGCGCAGCGGGCAGACCCGGCTGGTGTCGATGGGTGCCTCGCGCTCGGACGACGAGAGCGCGGACCGGTACTTCACCTTCTCGGCCGGCTACGGTTTCGACGCCGCCGTGGTCGGCGCGGTGGAACGGCAGCGGGCGGCCGGGCGCAAGTCCACCCATTCGCTCTACGTCCGGTCCGCCCTGACGGAGTACTGGCGGCGCACCGACCGGCGCACCGCCCCGATCCAGGCCAAGCTGGCCGACGGCTCCGAGCTCGCCCCGCTGTTCATGGCGGTGCTGGCCAACACCAGCCCGTGGACCTACCTGGGCAACCGCCCGATCGTGGCCACCCCGCAGGCCGGGTTCGACTCGGGCCTGGACCTGTTCGGGGTCTCCACCTTCGCCGCCGTGCCGACCTGGATCACGATAGGCCGGCTGCTGTCCGGCTCGGCCAGGCTCGGCCGGGGCCGGGGCGAGCTGCTGCGGCACGACCTGCCCGAAATCACCCTTCTGGCGCAGCGCCCGGTGGCCTTCCAGGTGGACGGGGATTATCTAGGACCACGCGAACGTGTGACTTTCCGCAGTGTTCCCGATGCGCTCCGCGTCTATGCGTGATGTACTTGTCCCGGTCGAGGAAGCCGGACCCCCGACGCCGCCGCGGACGTGCACCCGCGAAAAGCGTCGGCCCCGGCGGCCGGACCGCGGGTGACCTGGACTCACGCTCTCGCCTTCCGCTGTGACCTTCGAAGGCAAGGTGTGATCCAGCAGACACCTGAGAATTCCAAAATCTCGCACCTTAACCCTTGTACTCAAAGCTCAGGTCTGCCAGGCTTGTTCACGGCCCTGAAACACGGCGACCGGCCGCTCAATGCAGAGCGGTCCAGCCACACCCAGGTCCGGCGACTCTGGCGCCGCTTCGGCGGCGCGGTGCGGCGAGTCCAGGGATTTGTCGGCGCGTTGCAGTTCAGGCCCACCCTTGTTTTGATCCACCGTGCAGTGACGTAAACCAGGAACCAAACCGGCAGCGATCGGGTCTTCCCGTTTCGCCGGTGTCCATCGAAGACGCTCGTGAAAGCTTTCACATTCGCAAGATCGCCGGATGTGGGAACAGCTGGCCCGGCGTCTGCGTTTGACAAAGGCCGCCTGTGGTTACCCGACCACGCGGCGACGCTGCGACCGCAGCGGTCAGGCACAATCTCACAAAGTCGTTTCCGCACGTCGGACCGGACCGGATGGCCACCAGCGCATCCGGCGGGGACGGCGACCACAAGCTGATGAGGAGTTGGACCATGGACTGGCGCCACCGCGCCGCGTGCCGCGACGAGGACCCGGAGCTTTTCTTCCCGATCGGGAACACCGGGCCGGCACTGCTTCAGATTGAGGACGCCAAGGCGGTATGCCGCCGTTGTGACGTCATCGACCAGTGCCTGCAGTGGGCGCTGGAATCCGGCCAGGACGCCGGTGTGTGGGGCGGGATGAGCGAGGACGAACGCCGCGCTCTCAAGCGCCGCGCAGCCCGCGCCCGCTCGCGGATGGCCTAGCCTTCCGCCCACGGCTCGTCCGGTAGCAGTACCGGACTCAAAAGGGACCCGTGCCGACCACCTGTCGGCATAACGGGTCCTTTTGCCTTTTCTTGGCCCCCTGCCGGGGAAGATCTGACCAGGGACGGGCGTCCGGGCGCTGGAGCCTGGTCGAGGAACCAATGATCTCGCCGCCCTTCCCATGCGCCCTGCCGCCAGTTGTGTAACAACCTAGCCCCGTACCGGTACGGATACCGTTACGACGGTACCACCCCCGTCGCGATCGGCCATATCGAAATCACCGCCAAGATCGCCCTGCACCATCGCGCGCACGATCTGCAAGCCAAGATTCCCAGCCGACTGCGGGTCAAAACCCGCCGGCAGACCGTGTCCGTCGTCGACCACCAGAATCCTCAGCCGCCCGTCCTCGCGCACCGCGGTCACCTCCAGCGAGCTGCCCGCGCCGGTCAGGCCGTGCTCGAAGGCGTTCTGCAGCAACTCGGTCAGCACCATCGCCAGCGGGGTGGCGATCTGCGCGGCCAGCTCGCCGAAGCTGCCCACCCGCCGCGCGCTGATCTCCCGGCCCGCGGAACCAGCGCCCGGGCCCGCGCCGATGCCACCGCCCGCGCCGTTCACACCACCGTTCGCGCCGGTCGCGCCGCCCGGACCGGGCGCCCTGTGGCCCGCGCCCTCGCCGCCCGCGTCCGCTCCGGCGCCGTCGGGGGCGTCGGAGGCGTCGTTTTCCGCCTTGTTCCGGTCGCTGTCGTCGCCCCCTTCGGCGCCCGCGGCACGGCTCTCGGCATCTGACGCTTCGCCAGGTCCGGCCGCCGCACCCGCCATCGCCGCCGCTTCGGCTCCGGGGTCCGCGGCCGCACCCGAATCCGCACTCTCCTTCGCACCGGTATTCGCAGCCGTATTCGCACTCGGTCCCGCGCCCGCTCCCCCGCTGCCGCTGCCGCTGCCGGCCATCGAGAAGTCCACCACCATCGCCAGCACCCGGTCGGCGATCTCGTCGAACTCCACCCGTTCGTCCAGGGTCTGCGACAGGGTCTCGTGCACGATCGCGATCGAGCCGACCCGGCGGACCGCCTCGTGCAGCGCCGCCTTGCCGCCCGGCTCGTCCAGCCGGCGCGCCTGCAGCCGCAGCAGGGCCGCGACGGTCTGCAGGTTGTTCTTCACCCGGTGGTGGATCTCCCGGATGGTCGCGTCCTTGGTCACCAGCTCCCGGTCCCGGCGGCGCAGCTCGGTCACGTCCCGCACCAGCACCAGCGCGCCGATCCGCTCGCCCTGCGGGTTCAGCGGGATCGCGCGCAGCCGCATGGTCGCGCCGTTGGACTCGAACTCGGTGTCCCGCGGCTCCCGGCCGCTGGCGGTGGAGGCGATCGCCTCGTCGGTCGGCCCGTCCTGCCGGGCCGGGCTGGCCAGGTCCGCGCACAGCCGGCCCAGGTGCGCGCCGATCAGGTCGGCGGCCAGGCCCAGCCGGTGGAAGCCGGAGACCGCGTTCGGGCTGGCGTAGGTGACCACGCCGTCCGCGTCCAGCCGCATCATGCCGTCGCCGACCCGGGGCATCGCGTCCAGGCCGCTGCGCGCGTTGTGGTGCGGGAACCGGCCGGAGGCGATCATCTGGGCCAGGTCCGAGGCGGTCTGCAGGTAGGTCAGCTCCAGCCGGCTCGGCGTGCGCGCGGTCAGCAGGTTGGTGTTGCGGGCGATCACCGCGATCACCCGGCCGGCCCGGCGCACCGGGATCGACTCCACCCGCACCGGCACCGCCTCGCGCCACTCCGGGTCCCCGTCCCGGATGATCCGGCCCTCGTCCAGGGCCTGGTCCAGCAGCGGCCGCTTGCCCCGCGGCACCACGTGCCCGACCAGGTCGTCCGGGTAGGAGGTGGGCCCGGTGTTCGGGCGCATCTGGGCCACCGCGACGTACCGGGTCTCGTCGGCGGTGGGCACCCACAGCACGAGGTCGGCGAAGGACAGGTCGGCCACCATCTGCCAGTCGGCCACGATCAGGTGCAGCCAGTCCAGGTCGGCCGGGTCGAGGGCGGTGTGGTCACGCACGAGGTCATTCATCGAGGGCACCATGCCATGCTACGGGGGTGAGCACTCTCGATTGGCTGGCCGGGCACGCGGCGCAGCGGGAAGCGGACGGACTGCGCCGGCGGCTCGACCCCCGCGGCCCGCAGTCCGGGCATGTGGACCTGGCCGGCAACGACTACCTGGGCCTGAACCGCGACCCGCGGATCACCGCGGCCGCCGCGGCCGCGGCCCGGTTGTGGGGCGGCGGGGCGGCCGCGTCCCGCCTGGTCACCGGCACCACGACCGCGCACGCGCAGCTGGAGGCCGACCTGGCCGGGTTCCTCGGCGCCGAGGCCGCGCTGGTCTTCTCCTCCGGCTACCTGGCGAACGTGGGCGTGCTGACCGCGCTGGCCCGCCCGGGCGACCTGATCGTGTCGGACGCGCTGAACCACGCCTCCCTGATCGACGGCTGCCGCCTGGCCCGGGCCCGGACACAGGTGGTCGCGCACAACCGCCCGGAGGCGGTCGCCGCGGCGCTGGCCGAGCGGACCGAGGAGTGCGCGTACGTGGTGACCGACGCGGTGTTCTCGGTGGACGGCGACGCCGCACCGTTGGCCGAGCTGGCCGAGATCTGCGCCCGGTCCGGCGCCGTGCTGATCGCCGACGAGGCGCACGGCCTCGGCGTGTACGGCGAGGGCGGGCGCGGGGTGGCCGCGGCGGCCGGACTGGCCGGGGCGCCGCACGTCATCCGGACCGCGACCCTGTCCAAGGCGCTCGGCTCGCAGGGCGGGGCCGTGGTCGGCTCGCAGGCGGTGGTCGACCACCTCATCGACACCGCGCGCAGCTTCATCTTCGACACCGGTCTGGCCCCGGCCTGCGTCGGCGCGGCCGCCGAGGCGCTCGCGGTCCTGCGGGCCGAGCCGGACCTGCCGGAACGGGTCCGGCGCAACGCCACCGCGCTCTACGGCTTGGCGACCGATCTGGGCCTGGAGGCCTCGCGCCCGGTCGGCGCCGTCACCTCGGTCGTGATGAGCAGCCCACAGGCCGCCGTGGCGGCCGCGGCGTGCTGCGCGGACCTCGGAGTCCGGGTCGGCTGTTTCCGCCCGCCCTCGGTGCCCGACGGCCGTTCCCGGCTGCGCCTGACCGCGCGGGCGGACCTGGCCGCCGAGGACTTCGAGACGGTGCACGCCGCGCTGACCGCGGTGGCCAAGCAGGCTTGAGCGCCGGAGGGGGCGTAGCAGGCCTTGAGTAACTTGAGTACCGCGTCTCGCTGAAGCCTGCCGTCGGGGCCGGGCTCTCGCTCACCGTGCCCGCTTCGCTGCGCCCTGTTCCAGCCGTTCTCGTTGTGCTCCGCGCGATTCCCGGACAAACCCTGCGTGCGGGTCGCATATCCGGGCTCTCATCGTCCGGCCGAAGCCTCCTGGCGGGCGGCGGCCTTGACCGAAACGACGCCAAAGTGTGCCGAAAGTGGTCCAGACCATTTTGGCCAGAGGTCTGGACAATGAGGATTGGTCTAGTCCACAATCAGTCTCGGCCCGGCATCCGCTTGACTGGAGGGTCAGGTTCACCACCCACCGTCAGGCAGGCCGACCAGTCGCCCAGGTCCAGCAGGAGGAGCCGCGTGCCCACGATCTTCGCGCCACGCGCGGTCATCGACGGACAGCTGACCGGCCCGGTCACCCTCACCGTGACCGACACCACGATCACCGCGCTGGCCTTCGGCCAGGATCCCGCGGACGCCGACGTGGTGCTGGAGCAGGGCATCCTGACCGCCGGCCTGGTCGACATCCAGATCAACGGCGCCTTCGGGGTGGACTTCAGCACCGCGACCGACGAGGACTGGGACCACGTCTCCCGCTCGCTGCCGGCCACCGGGGTCACCTCCTATCAGCCGACGTACATAACCGCGCCGCTCGGGCTGCTGCTCGGCCGGCTGCCCACCGCCGGCGCGGCCCAGCGGCGCCAGGCCGGGACCGGCGTCGCCCGGATCCTCGGGATCCACCTGGAGGGCCCGTTCCTGTCTCCGGCCAAGCACGGGGTGCACGAGGCCAAGTACCTGATCGAGCCGAGCCCGGCCGCCGTGGACCAGCTGCTCGGCGCCGAGGGGCGCGAGTTGGTCACCATGCTCACCCTGGCCCCCGAACTGCCCGGCGCGTTCGAGGCGATTCAGCGGCTGACCGGCGCGGGCGTGCGGGTCTCGGTCGGCCACACCGACGCGACCGCCGCCCAGATCAAGGCCGCCGCCGACGCGGGGGCGACCCTGGTCACCCACATCTTCAACGCCCAGCGCGGCCTGGCCCACCGGGAGCCGGGCGTGCCCGGCCAGGCGATGGCCGACCGGCGCTACCACTGCGGCCTGATCGCCGACCTGATACACGTGGTCCCGGAGATCTGCACCCTGGTCTGGCGCGGCGCGCGCGGCCGGGTGGTCCTGGTCACCGACGCCATCGCCGCGGCCGGCATGCCCGCGGGCGACTACGAGCTGTCCGGCATCCCGGTCACCGTCGGCGCCGACGGCGTGCCGCGCAACGCGGACGGCACCCTGGCCGGCTCCGCGCTGACCCTGGACCAGGCCGTGCGCAACATGATCTCGCTCGGCCTGCCCGAGGCCGAGGTCGTGGACGCCGCCTCCCGGGTCCCGGCCGACGCGATCGGCCGCCCCGACCTCGGCCGGATCGGGGTGGGCGCCCGCGCCGACCTCGTGCTGTGGTCCGAAGACTTCCACCCGCTCCGCACGTGGGTGGACGGCAGAGAGGTCGCCGGCTCGTCCCGCGACCTGACTGCGCCCCGGGAATCCCTGGCGGTGTCGCCCTAGAACGACCCGCCGCCGATCCCCGGCGCACCGCCGGCCCGAACCCCCGCACGATGACGAGTGCCCGCACCACTCGTCCCGAGGGGACAGGCCGGCCGACACAGCCGCAGGCGCGGTGGAGGGCTGAGGGTCCCTCCCCCGCCGCCTGCGGTTCTGCTATTTCGGGGGGTCCGGGGCATGGCGCGTCACGGTGTCCTGTCCGCGATCGCCGACGGCAACCACACCCGCGGCGGAATCGCGAGCTACCTGGAACGCAAGTCCACCGACCTGGGCCACGCGCTGACGGTCCTAGAAGACCTCGGCATGATCACCCGGGAGACCGACGCCTTCCACGGTAAGCGCTCGGCCTACCGGATCGTCGAGCCGGTGCTCGCCTTCTACTACGCGGTCATGCGGCCCGAGTGGTCCGGCCTGGAGCGCCCCGGCTACGCGGACCAGGTCTGGGCCCGTGCCCAGGCCACCTTCCGCGGCAAGGTGCTCGGCCCGCACTTCGAACACCTGGCCCGGACCTGGACCCGGTGGTACGCCTCAGCCCGGACTCTCGGCGGCCTGCGCACGACAGTCGCCCACGGCACGATCCCCGACCCCGCGAACAAGACCAGCCACGTACTCGACGTGGTCGTGTTCGGCCGCGACGACACCGGCCGGGAGATCCTGCTGGCGATCGGCGAGGCGAAGAGCAACGACATCGTCGGCCGCGGCCACCTCCAACGCCTCGAACGCCTCCGCGCCCTGCTGATCGACCGCGACGAACGCGCGAGCGAGAACGTCCGGCTGCTGCTGTTCAGCGGCAACTCCTTCAACGACCAGCTGAGAAGGATCGCCGAGGCCCGCGACGACGTCGAACTGATCGACCTCGACCGGATGTACACATCCGACTGAGTTCGAAGCCCCTACCGAACTGGATGCACTGGTTACATCTGGAAGAGCAACCCACCTAGCGTGGGTGCATGGCCACATCCACCATCAGGATTGCTGTCACCAGCGAAGACCGCGAGCGGCTCGAACCCCTGGTTCGGGATTTCGCGGGCGACGATCATTCGGCGTTCCTCAGCGCCGCGCTTCCCGTGATGGAATCACTGGCCCGTGCGGAGCGACTGCGTGAACTCCAAGCGCGCAATGCAGAGCGGACCACGACTGCGACTGCGACTGCGACTGCGGGCCAGGATGACGACTCCCTACTCGCGGCGATCCAGCGGTCGTACAAGAGCGGGCACGCAGACGCCGACGATGAATCGATGAATCACGTGCCCGCCAAAACCCCTACTACCCGACCCGCCCGCTGATCAGCTCCGCAGCCGCCTGGCCGCAGACCCGCGCCGAACCATGCGTGGCCAGGACCGTCGTACCACGATCCGCGAGTTCGTCGACAAGCCCATGCGGGACGCCCATCTCGACCAGGATCGCGTCGGGGCGTTCGGCCAGCAGCCCGGTGACCGCGCGGGCGACCCAGGCGTTGCGGTGCAGGTCGCGGACCGCGAGGACCAGCGGGCGGCCGGTCGCGGCGGCCAGCAGCGGCTTCAGGTCGATCGCGGCATTCTGGTCCACCACCGGGACGCTCATCAGGCCGACCGTCTCCACGTGCGCGATCGGCGGGGCGATGGTGGTGGCCGTCGTGCCGGGCAGCAGGGCCGTCAGGGCGCCCGCGACGCCCCACGGGGTCACCGCGTCGACGGCGATGCTGGCGATGGACGAGAACTCGACCACGTGGGCCGCGCCGGGCAGCGGCTTGAGGTCACCGGAGAGCCGCAGCGCGCGGCGGGCCGCCGTGAGGCCGACCGCGCGGCACCGGCCGTCCAGGTCGGCCGGTTCGGCCGCGGCCCGGGCCCGGGCGCGCTCGGCGGCGGACCAGCGGGCCGCGGCCCGGTTGCGTTCGGCGGCCTCGTGCAGGCGCTCCTCGGGCAGCCGGCGCTCGCGCACCGCCCAGACGAGGGCGTTGCGCAGGTACAGGAACGCCTCCTCGGTGCACAGGCTGCCGCCGGCGCAGATCGCGTCCACGCCCGCCGCCACGGCCTTGACGGTGCCCTCGGCGATCCCGTAGTACGCGGAGATCGCACCCATGTCGATGCCGTCGGTCACGATCAGGCCGTCGAAGCCGAGTTCGGTGCGCAGCAGGCCGGTCATCACCTCGGGGGCCATCGTGGCCGGCACGGCGCCGTTGTAGCGCGGGACCAGGATGTGCGCGGTCATGATCGCCTTGACGCCCGCCGCGATCGCCGCCCGGAACGGGGCCAGGTGCAGGGCCAGGGTCTCGTCGTCGAAGTCGATCCGGGGCAGGCCCAGGTGCGAGTCGCCGTTCGTGTCGCCGTGGCCGGGGAAGTGCTTGGCGCAGCCGATCACGCCGGTGGACTGCAGCCCGCGCACGTACGCGGCCGTGTGCGCCGACACCGACTCGCTCTGCGCGCCGAAGGAGCGCACGCCGATCACCGGGTTGTCCGGGTTCGCGTTCACGTCGGCCACCGGCGCGTAGTTCAGGTTCACGCCCGCCGCCGCCAGGTCCAGGCCGATCGCGCGGGCCACGGCCGCGGTCAGCTCCGGGTCCCCGGCCTGGCCCAGAGCCAGGTTGCCCGGGTACGAGGAGCCCTCGGCGATCTCCAGCCGGGTGACGTCCCCGCCCTCCTCGTCGATCGCGACCAGCACGTCCGGGTTGGCCTCGGCCAGCGAGCCGTTCAGCGCGGCCAGCTGCCCGGGGTCGGCGATGTTGCGGTAGAACAGCACCGCGCCGCCGATCTCACCGGCCGCCAGCCCGCGCAGCATCCAGTCCGGCGCGGTCAGCCCCTCGAATCCGGTCTGGATCACCGCGCCGGCGTCGCGCAGCAGCTGGGAGGCCTCGGGGCCGGGCTTCGTCATGGTGCGTTTCCTTCGGTAGGGCTGCGGGACGGTGAGGCGTACACGCAGACGGACATACGGACGCCCACGGGCCGCGGCCCGGGTGCGGGCCACGCGACTCGCGGGCGATCGTGGGGTTCTTGGCCGGGCCGGCGGTTCAGCCCTTGACCGAGCCGGCGGTCAGGCCGGCGGTCACCTTCTTCTGGAAGATGACGAACAGCACGATGACCGGCAGCGAGATCAGGAACGCGCCCGCCATCTGCTCGCCGTAGTTCGCGCTGTGCAGCGGGTTGGACGAGAAGCCCTCCAGCCACACCAGCGAGGTCTGCTTGTCGTTGCTGCTCAGGATCGTGTTGGCCAGGATGAACTCGTTCCAGGTCTGGATCCAGATGAACACGCCCGCGGTGACCAGGCCGGGCACGGTCAGCGGCAGGATGATCCGGACGAACGCGCCGAAGCGGGTGCAGCCGTCGACCATCGCGGCCTCGTCCAGCTCGACCGGGATGTTCACGATGAACGAGCGCAGCACCCAGACGCAGTACGGCACGGTCGTGATCAGGTAGATCAGGATGACGCCGAGCAGCTGGTCGACCAGCCCGAAGTCGTTGGCCACGAAGTACAGCGGGATGGTGATCGCCAGCAGCGGGACCATCTGCACGAACATCATCGCGATGATGAACACGTTGCGGCCGTGGAACCGGAACCGGGCCACGCCGACCGCGGCGAGGAACCCGATGAACAGGCCGAGCAGCACCGAGGAGACGGTGATGATCGCGGTGTTGCGCACGTCCTCGAAGAAGAACGGGTCCTTGAACACCGAGGTGTAGCTGGAGAAGGACAGGCCGGTCGGCACGAAGTGCGGCGTGATCGACAGCAGGTCCCGGCCGTTCTCGATCGTGGAGATGAACATCCAGTAGATCGGGAAGGCCATGATCAGGCCGAACAGGACGGCGACGGTGTTCCACAGCTTCGTCATCCCGGCCCGTTCGCCGGGCAGCCGGGTGCGCTTCGAGGAGACCTTCACGACGTTGGACAGTTCGCTCGTGGCCATGGCTACTTCTCCGATCCGATCTTGAGTACCTGGCGGATGTAGACGATCATCACGCTCAGAATGAGCAGGATCATGATCAGGGAGAGCACCGAGCCGAGGCTGTACTTGTCCGCCGAGAAGGCCGACTCGTACAGGTAGACGCCGATGGTCTTGTACCCGTCCGAGGGGACGCCGTCCGTCCACACCCAGATCTGGTTGAACACCTGGAAGTCCCAGATGAAGCTCAGCGAGAGCACCATCAGCAGGAACGGGCGGATGATCGGCAGCACCACGTGGCGGAAGTTCTCCCACGGGCTGGCGCCGTCCACCTTGGCCGCCTCGGTCAGCTCCTTGGGCACCTGGGTGATCGCCGCGTTCAGGCCGAGCACCAGGAACGGCAGCGCGCCCCAGACGACCATGCCGGCGACCACGAGGTACAGGCCCTGGGTCGGATGGCCGATCCAGTCGTAGCCGCGCATGCCGCTGCCGCCGAGCTTGTACAGGATGTAGTCCACCACGCCGGAGGTGTCCGAGAAGATCCACCGGAACACCACGCCGGTGACGACCGCCGGGACGGCCCAGACGAACATCAACACGGTCACCACGAAGATCTTGGCCCAGTTCGACACCCGGTTGAGCAGGATCGCCACGCCCAGGCCGATGCCGACCGACAGGGCGACCACCTCGACCGTGAACAAGACCGTGCGCAGGACCGACTGCCAGAAGAACGGCGTGGTCAGCGTCTTGGTGAACTGCTGCAGACCGATGTACTTGTCCAGCGCCGGGTTGGCGAACAGGATGTAGTTGTTCACGTTCTGCATCGACAGCTCGATGACCTGCCACAGCGGGTAGAGCATCACGCCGAAGAGCACGGCGAGCGCGGGCAGGATCAGGAGATAGGGGAAGAAGCGGTCCCCGATGGAGACCCCCCGGCGCCGGGCGGGCGTCGACGGCGGCTCCCCCAGGCTGGCCGGCGGCCGGCGCCGCTCAGATTGGATTGCACTCATCCCTCAGGTCCTTCCTCAAGTCCCGCTGTGATCGTGTCGTCAAGGCGGGCAGCCGCCGGGGTTCTCCCCGGTGGACTGCCCGCTGATGGTATGCGCGACTCCCGGCGGCCGGCCGCAGACCGGCTACCGGGGGTGCGCCGCGGCGAAACGAGACGCCGGGAGTGCTCTGGTCGGACAGGGCCGTTGTTACTGGGCCGAGGGGTTCAGGTCGCCGAGGATGGCGGTCTGCGCCGTGCTGAGCGACGCGTCCACGGCCTGGCCGGCCGCGATGGCCTCGTAGGCGGTGGACAGGTCGGTCTCGTCGGTGCCGGTCCAGAACAGCGAGTTCGGGATGAACCAGGTCTTGCCGGAGGCGGCCTGGCCCTCGGACTGGTTGGCCTGGCTGGAGGACTCGTAGGCCGACATCAGCGTGGTGCTGTTCGGGATGAAGCCGCCCTGGGCGAAGCCGGTCTCGTTGGCCGAGCTGGTGAAGAACTGGAGCCACTCGGCGCCCAGGCCCGCGTTCTTGGCGTTGGTCGGGACCGCGAGGTCCGAACCGCCGAGGAAGCCGGGGGTCGGGTCGCCGGCCGCGGTGCCGGGGATCGGGAAGGTGGCCAGGTCCGCGGTCAGGTCCGGGTTGCCGCCCTTGGCGACCGGAGCGTCGACCGAGCCGATCTCCCAGCCGTTGCCGATGATCGCCGAGGCCTGGCCCTTGGCCATGATGGTGTCCTGGTCCGAGCCGAGGTCGTTGGCGCCGCCGACCGAGAAGTCGGACTGCAGGGTCTGCCAGGTCTTGATGCCGGACTCGAAGCCCGGGTTGGTCAGGGTGCCGGACCAGGTGGTGCCGTCGGTGCTCTTGGCGATGACGCCCGAGGTCGAGCCGAGGCCGCCGACGCCGAAGGACGAGGCGGTGTACCAGTCGCCGCCGGGCAGGTACATGGCGGAGTAGTTCGGGACGCTGGCGCCGAACTTGGCCTTGACCGCGGCCAGGTCCGTCTGCAGCTCGGCGATCGTGGTCGGCGCGGTGGTGATGCCGGCCTGGGCCCACTGGTCCTTGCGGTAGATGACGACCCGGGCGCCGGCGTAGAACGGGATGGCGTAGGTCTTGGTCTGGGTGGCGTCCTGGCCGGACTGGGCCAGCGAGGTCAGCCAGGAGCCGGAGTTGGCGAACTGGCTCTTGACGCTGGTCAGGTTCACGAACGAGTTGGCCGCGATGTACTTGGCGGTCTGGGTGTTGCCGATCTCCAGCGCGTCCGGGGCGTTGCCGGAGAGCAGGGCCGCGTCGAGCTTGGTGGTGTAGTTCGGCCAGGCCTGGATCTCGATGTTCACCTTGGCGCCGGTGGCCTTGGTGAAGGCGGCGTTGGCGGCCGCGATCTGCGCCTTCATGCCGGTGTCGTCGCCGGTCATCAGCCAGACCGTGATGGTCTTGCCGGTGCCCGCGGTGCTGAACACCCCCGAGGGAGAGGCCGCGCTGCCGGACGAGGAGCTGGAACAGGCCGCGAGGCCGAAAACGGAGGCAACCGCGACGGCGGCCGCTATCTTGCGCTTCAAAACATCCTCCAAGGATGACGATGCGTTCACGATTCACCTGCGGTGTGGCGGCGGTTCGGTGTCGATCCGGCAACCCTGAGCACTGCCGACTCGTCCGGTGCCGCACACTTGAGGGTCTGGTGTGGGTGGGACGTAAGACTTTTTTTCGGTACTGGATCACTGCGGTGGAACTCGGCGCCCGCACCAGACCCAGCGGGTCGGCTGGGTGATCGTTCGAGCGGCCTGATTGGTTTAGACCAGTTCGGAGAGTGGCATAGACCAATGTGGACCGTCAAGGGTTCGGGAACCCGGTACCCTAACTCGTTATCAACGCTTGACCCGGCGCCGCGAAAAGCACCAGAGTGGTCCCGACTGGTCTAGACCACCTAGTCGGCCACCAGGGCTTTCCCGCGGAAAACAGGACCCGGTCCGGTCTTTCGGCACGCCCGGAGGGGGCCCGGGACTACTTGTACTGCGACGGCCCGGGGCTCTGCCCGGCGGTGAAGGTCAAGAGAGAATTAAGGTAAGCCCTGGTGGTCCTTTACATCGGCGTGCCACCATGGCACCTTGTCGCCAACGAGTAAGGGAGGTGCCGTGACAGTCGAATCACACGTCCAAGAGAGCGGACCAGTGGAAGCAGCGGACGAATTGCTGGAGGCCAGTACTCCGCTGGGCGAGCCGACCGCGCGCGTCCCGAAGTACTACCGGCTCAAGCGACACCTTCTGGAACTGACCCAGACCGTCCCGCCCGGCACCCCCGTGCCGCCGGAGCGGACGCTGGCTCTGGACTTCGACACGTCGCGCACGACCGTCCGGCAGGCGCTGGCGGAGCTGGTCGTGGAGGGCAGGCTCGAACGGATCCAGGGAAAGGGGACCTTCGTCGCCAAGCCGAAGGTGGCCCAGGCGCTCCAGCTGACGTCGTACACCGAGGACATGCGCGCCCAGGGCCTGGAGCCGACCTCCAGGCTGCTGGAGATGGGGTATGTGCTCGCCGATGACGATCTCGCCGGAAGGCTGCTGATCCGGCCTGGGGTGCGGGTGCTGCGGATCGAGCGCTTGCGTTTGGCCAACGGGGAACCGATGGCGATTGAGACCAGCCATTTGTCTGCTAAGCGGTTCCCGGGGTTGCGGCGTCATTTGGCTAAGTACAACTCGCTGTATACGGCGCTGGGTGAGGAGTATGACGTTCACCTTGCCGAGGCTGAGGAGACCATCGAAACCGCCCTGGCGACCCCGCGTGAAGCAGCCATTCTGGGTACCGATACTGGGCTGCCGATGTTGCTGCTGTCGCGGCATTCGAAGGACGACAACGGTGAGCCGATCGAGTGGGTGCGGTCGGTTTATCGTGGGGATCGGTATAAGTTCCTGGCTCGGTTGACCCGGCCTGCGCGGTAGGGGCTTCGCGGGGCTGGTGGTGGGCGGCTGGCGCGGTGCTCTTGGGCGCGGCGCTGGTGGGCATGGTGGTGGCGGGCGCGGCGTTGGCGGGCGCGGCGCCGGTGAGCATGGCGCTGGCGGCGGTGACGGGTGGCGGTGGCGGTCAGTCGCAGCGGTAGTTGCGACGGTCGCAGTCGTCGTAGCCTCAGTCCTGGTCGCATGTAGCCAGCGGGTGCTGCGACAGCGGTACGTGCGGTCTCGCCGCTGGCGATACCGGTGCCGGTGAGGGCCGTGGTGGCGACTGCCGCAGTTCGGTTTGGCTTTGGGTTGCGCCGCCATATCAGCTTACGTCTACTGCTGTGCCTCCGGCGGGCCAGGAACCCCCAAGGATCCTCATGGACAAGTCTATTTGGGTGGTGGGTTACTTTTTGGGTGTGTCGGATCGGGCTCCTCGGTGCCCCAGTCGGCCCGGAGCCTGCCACACCGGACAGGCCCTATCAACTCCCGGGCTGCGTGCTTTGGGCAGGCTGCTCGCGGTCGGTGTGGGTCGGGTGCGGGAGTTGACAGGACCTGCCCGGCGTGGCTGTCTTCGTTCCGCCTGGGCCACCGAGGATCCCGATCCGACACAGCCCCAGCCCTGCGCGGAGTCCGCACAATCCCCTCAACTACCGCAGCAGCCAGGCGAACCATACAACTGATACGGCGAGCAGCGGTTGCGCTGGACAAGTGCCCGCGCAAGTGCGCTGCTTCGGCACTCTGATACATGCGGCAAACAACAGCTGACTGCTGCATTGCGGGCCATTCGACACCACAACAATAGCCACGCCATAGCAGACAATAGCTACAGCTACAGCTACAGCTACAGCTACAGCTACAGCTACAGCTACAGCTACAGCTACAGCCTGGATACCGCACAGCCGCTCACCAAACAACCGGCGCCGCGCCGCGCAGACCGCAAATTGCTGCCGCTGCCATGACCGTAGCCATAGCAGGCAGGCCGGCAGGCAGGGGTATCACATCGCCTTCGGTCCGCGCGCCGCACGTACCAGAGCGCCGAAGCAGCGCACTTGCGCGGGCACTTGTCCAGCGCAACCGCTGCTCGCCGTATCAGCAGTATGGTTTGCTCGGCTGCTGCGGTAGTTGAAGGGGCCTGCGCGACTCTCGCGCAAGGCTGGGGCTGTGTCGGATCGGGATCCTCGGTGGCCCAGGCGGTTCGTGGACTGCCGCGCCGGGCAGGTCCTGTCAACTCCCGCACCCAACCCACAACCACCGCGAGCAGACCGCCCAAAGTACCTGGCCCGGGAGTTGATAGGGCCTGTCCGGTGTGGCAGGCTCCGGGCCGACTGGGGCGCCGAGGATCCCGATCCGACACACCCAAAAAGTAACCCACCACCCAAATAGACTTGTCCATGAGGATCCTTGGGGGTTCCTGGCCCGCCGGAGGCACAGCAGTAGACGTAAGCTGATATGGCGGCGCAACCCACACAACACATCGCATCGCACGGGGCACGGCACGGCACCCGCCCCGCCCTGCAAACCATCACGCCACATCGCACCCAAACCCCGCCCCACCCGCAAACCACCACCCCCCAACCCACGCAACCCCACCACCCCCCACCCCCGCCGCCACCCGCCCCCACACGTCAACCCCGCCCGCCTGTGCCTCAAAACACGTCCGACCAGCACCCGAAGCCAGTTAGGATTTCGGGGTGAGTGTTCTCGTGGTCACCGGAACCGGGACGGGCGTAGGCAAGACAGTGGTCACGGCCGCCGTGGCATCGCTGGCGGCCGCCCGGGGCAGCACCGTGGCGGTGGTCAAACCGGCCCAGACAGGAGTCATCGAAGGAGAGCCAGGCGACCTGGCCGAGGCCGGACGTCTGGCCGGGGTGACCGATCTGCATGAATACGTCCGCTACGACGACCCCCTCTCCCCCGCCGCCGCCGCGCGGATCAGCGGGCGAGCGCCGCTGGACCTGGCCGACGCAGCCAAACGCATCCGCGACCTGGCCGAAACGCGCCGCCTGGTCCTGGTCGAAGGCGCCGGAGGCCTGCTGGTCCGGTTCGACGAGGACGGCGCCACATTGGCGGACCTGGCCCACGACCTGCACGCGCCGGTGCTGGTCGTAGCCGACCCGGCGCTCGGTACGTTGAACCAGACCGCCCTGACACTGGAGGCGATGGCCCGGCGCGGGCTGGAGCCGGCCGGGGTGGTGCTCGGCAGTTGGCCGCAGGAACCGGACCTGGCCATGCGCTGCAACATCCGCGATCTGGAGACCCTCGCCGCCAGGCCGCTCGCCGGGGCGCTGCGGGCCGGGGCCGGGGCCCTGGATCCGGCGGAGTTCCTGCTCACCGCGCGGGCCGGTCTCGGCCCGGCGCTCGGCGGCGTCTTCGACGCCGCCGCGTTCCGCGACGAATTCAAGCCCACAGGAAGAGCCACATGAGCATCGACACCGCCGATCAGGCCCAGGCCGAGTCCAGTCCGTCCGTCGCCCCCGCCGCGAACCCGGCCGTGGGCGCACCCGCGGGCCACACCGGCACCGGCACCGGCACCGGCACCGGCACCGGCACCGGCACCGGCACCGGCACCGACGCAGCAGGCCTGCCCGCCGCAGGCACCCTGGCGCAGCCAACCGAAGACGTCCTGGAAGTGGCACGAAAGAAAGTGCTGGCCGAAGGCCGAGGCCTGAACCGGGACGAAGTCCTGGCAGTCCTGAACCTGCCGGACGAGCGCCTGGAAGAACTGCTGGCATTGGCCCACGAAGTGCGCCAGCAGTGGTGCGGCCCGGAGGTGGAAGTCGAAGGAATCGTGTCGGTCAAGACGGGCGGATGCCCGGAAGACTGCCACTTCTGCTCCCAGTCGGGCCTGTTCCCGACCCCGGTGCGTGCGGCGTGGCTGGACATCCCGTCGCTCGTGGAAGCCGCGGTAGAAACAGCGGCGACCGGCGCGAGCGAGTTCTGCATCGTGGCGGCGGTCCGCGGCCCGGACAAGCGCCTGATGGACCAGATGCGCGAGGGCGTGGCAGCGATCAAGGCCGCGGTGGACATCAACGTCGCCGCCTCGCTCGGGATGCTCACGCAGGAGCAGGTGGACGACCTCGCGGCGATGGGCGTACACCGCTACAACCACAACCTGGAGACCGCGCGCTCCTACTTCCCGAGCGTGGTCACCACGCACACGTGGGAGGAGCGTTGGGACACGCTGCGGATGGTGCGGGACGCGGGCATGGAGGTGTGCTGCGGCGGCATCGTCGGGATGGGCGAGACCGTGGAGCAGCGGGCCGAGTTCGCCGCCGAGCTGGCCGAGCTCGAACCGCACGAGGTCCCGCTGAACTTCCTCAACCCGCGCCCGGGCACCCCGTTCGGCGACCGGGAGCCGCTGGCCGGGCGGGACGCGCTGCGCACGATCGCGGCGTTCCGGCTGGCGCTGCCGAAGACCGTGCTGCGGTACGCGGGCGGCCGGGAGATCACGCTCGGCGACCTGGGCACGGAACAGGGCCTGCTGGGCGGGATCAACGCGGTCATCGTCGGGAACTACCTGACCACGCTCGGCCGCCCGGCCACCGCGGACCTGGAGCTGCTGGAGCGCCTGGAAATGCCGGTCAAGGCGCTCGGCGCGACGCTCTGAGGCAACGCCGCCAGTGCTGTGGCCGGGAACGTTTGCCCCTTCCCGGCCACAGCACTAGCGGGACTGCTCCCAAGGCACCTGGATGGACTTGTAGTAGTTGATCCCGAGAGCAGCCCACAGCGGCGCCTGCGCGCCCAGCCGGACCGAGAAGCCGACCCAGTCATGGGTGGACTGCGGAGACCAGCCGATCTCGGCGATGGCGGGCAGGCGCGGGAAGGCCATGTACTCCAGGTCGCTCATCGTGCTCAGCGTCTCGGTCCACAGCGGCGCCTCGACCCCCGTCACGGCGTTCGCCTTGAGCCCCGGGACGACGGTCGTCGGGTCCCAGTCGTAGGCGTTGCGGACCTCCACATAGCCGGCCCAGTGCAGGCCGAGCGGCAGCCCCGGCACGTACATCTGATCGAGGTAGGCGTGGTCGGCCGGCGCCAGGATGACCGGCTGGCCCTTGGCCGTCGCGGCGAAGTAGTTCTGGTCGGCGGGTTGGCTCGGCAGGTGCCAGTACTCCAGAACCGTCTTCGCGTCGAGCGGGGCGTCGGCGATCGCGTCCCAGCCGATCGGGGTCTTGCCCGCGGCGAGCACGTCGTCCTGGGCTTGGCCGATCACGGCTGAGTAGGTCGCCGGCGGGGTCTTGGCTGCCTCGTCGCCGCCGATCTGCAGGTACGGGCCGGGCGTGAGCGCGACGAGCTGGCTGATCACGTCGCTGACGAACTGCTTGGTCGGCGCGCCGTCGCACAGGGTGCTGGCTGTGCCGCCGGTCGACGTCTGCACCGGCGGGGCGGTGGCCAGGCAGCCGAGTTGCGGGTACGCGGCCAGCGCGGCCTCGACGTGGCTGGGCATGTCGATCTCGGGCACGATGGTGACGTACCTCGATTGGGCGTACGCGACGATCGCCTTGTAGTCCGCCTGGGTGAAGTACCCGCCCGGAGAACCATCAGCGCCGGTGGCCCCGCCGACGGTGGTCAGCTGGGGCCAGCCGTTGATCGCGATCCGCCAGCCCTGGTCGTCGGACAGATGCAGGTGCAGGTAGTCGACCTTGTACAGCGAGATCTCGTCGATGTACCGCTCGACGTCGGCCACCGAGAAGAAGTGCCGGGCCACGTCCAGCATCGCCCCGCGGTAGGCGTAGCGCGGGTAGTCGAGGACGTGGCCGCCGGGGACGGGCCACGGGCCGGGTTGGACCGTGGTCCGCGCGCTCGCGGCGGGCAGGAGCTGGCGCAGGGTCTGGACTCCGGCGAACAGGCCGGCGGGCTGCTGGGCCCGGATCGTGACGCCGGTCGACGTGACGTCGAGCTCGTATCCCTGCGCGCCGACCGTCGCAGGGGCACCGGCGAGCAGAAGGCTGATTCCGGAATCGGCCGCGGAACCGGAACCGCCGGCATCCGGCTCAGGAGCAGAACGCACCGGCAGCGCATACCCGGTCGACGGCCGGAGCAGCCCGGCCAGGTACCCGCCGACCTGTGCGGCGGCGGCCGACCCGGGCTGGGTCAGGACGGCCGTACCGGAGGTGATGGTGTAGGAAACCCCGGCCGAAGGTTTGACCAATACCGGCTCCGGGACGATCTGCGCCGCCATCCGGACCGGCGCGGCCGAGACCGCCGGGACGGGCTGGGCCGGAGCCGCGCAGCCCGTCGCGACAAGCGCAGACGCTGCGATTCCGAGCGATCCGAGCCGCCGGAAACCCTGCCGTGGAGCCACTGTCGTCCCCGTTCCCGACCCCCTGAGAGGTCTAGACCATTCCCCGCGGCGATCGCCCCGCCCGCAAAGCCGGGGTAAAAACAGCAGATAGAATATGAGTGCACAAGCTAACGCTGACAACGCATCCGTTGGGGGACACGCAAGGATGTCTGACGCTACATTCATCGGCCTGCTCGCAGGCGCACTGACCACCTTCTCCTGGCTGCCGCAGGTGTTCCGGGCCTTCAAGACCCGGTCCACCGAGGACTTCGCCTGGAGCTGGTTCGCCATGTTCGGCACCGGGGTCGGGGTCTGGCTGGTCTACGGCTTCATCGCCGCGGCGCCGGCCGTGGTCGCGGCCAACGGGCTGACCCTGGCCCTCGTGCTCGGCCTGGCCGGGCTCAAGGTGCGCGACCAGGCCACCGCGCACCACTGACCACCACCCACACCTCGCGACCCGCCGCAAGCCTACGGGTGATCACCGGCCCGCCGTCGATCACCGTGACCGAACCGTAATGCTCCGGACTGTAACCAGCTGATAACTTTTTGCTATAAACCTCCGAGAAGGCGTCGCCGACGACGCCGACCACG
The DNA here is from genome assembly GCA_035943635.1 of Actinocrinis sp. GTDB lineage: Bacteria > Actinomycetota > Actinomycetes > Streptomycetales > Catenulisporaceae > DASZBX01. The sequence continues at coordinate 76,611 of DASZBX010000085.1, forward strand.
ATACGGAGGCCACCGTGGAATCCACCCCCAGCCCGGCCGCGCCGGGCTCCCCGCCACCCGAACCGCCCGCCGCCGGGCCGACCGCCGCCGTCGCCGAGTCGCCCGGCTCCCCGGGGATCCTGAGCCCGCTGCGCATCGTCGCCGCCGTGTGCGTCCTGGTACCGATCATCGCAGTGCTCTGGGTGCCCTGGTTCAACCGGCTCACCCCGCGGGTGCTCGGATTCCCGTTCTTCTACTGGTACCAGCTCATGTGGGTCGTGCTGACCGCGATAGCCATGATCGTGGCCTTCCACGCGGTCCGCCGAGACGAGGCCGCCCGCCGCGGCCGGGCCGGAGCGGGCCGATGAGCACCCTGGCGAACGCGGCCGCGAGCAGCCCGCAGGCCGCCCACACCATCATGAACAAGGGCGTCAACGGGGTCGAACTCGGCGTCCTGCTGTTCTTCTTCGTCCTGGTCACCGTGATCGGCTTCGTCGCGGCGCGCTGGCGCAGGTCCGGCGACCACCGGCACATCCACGAGTGGGGCCTCGGCGGCCGGTCCTTCGGCGGGTTCGTCACCTGGTTCCTGCTCGGCGGCGACCTGTACACCGCCTACACCTTCGTCGCCGTGCCGGCCGCGCTGTTCGGGGCGGGCGCGCTGAGCTTCTTCGCCGTGCCCTACACCATCATGGTCTGGCCGCTGGTCTTCGTCTTCCTGCCCCGGCTGTGGTCGGTGGCCCGCAAGCACGACTTCGTCACCCCGGCCGACTTCGTCAAGGGACGGCACGGTTCGCGCTCGCTCGCCCTGGCCGTGGCCGTCACCGGGATCGTGGCGACGATGCCGTACGTGGCGCTGCAACTGGTCGGGATCCAGGCCTGCCTGAACGTGATCGGCCTGAGCAACGGCAAGTCGACCTTCTCCAAGGACCTCCCGCTCTTCATCGCCTTCGCCGTGCTGGCCGCCTACACCTTCGTCTCCGGGCTGCGCGCCCCGGCGCTGATCGCGTTCGTCAAGGACATCCTGATCTACCTGACCATCGCCGTCGCGATCTTCTACATCCCGACCCGGATCGGCGGCGGCTGGACGCACATCTTCGACGCCACCCAGGCGAAGCTGACCACCCCGAACCCGGCCACGGGCAAGCCGGCCGGCAGCATCCTGCTGGCCAAGGGCAACGCCGTCCCGTACGCCACGCTCGCGATCGGCTCGGCGATGGCGCTGTTCATGTACCCGCACGCGCAGATCTCGGTCTTCGCGACCCGCAGCCGCAACACCGTGCGCCGCAACGTGGCCGCGCTGACCGCCTACTCGCTGATGCTCGGCTTCATCGCCCTGCTCGGGTACATGGCCGTGGCTGCGGGCTTCACCGCCAAGTCGCTCAACGGCAACGCCCAGAACGCGGTCCCGGCGCTGTTCAACTACGAGTTCCCGTCCTGGTTCGCCGGGGTGGCCTTCTCCGCGATCGCGATCGGCGCGCTGGTCCCGGCGGCGATCATGTCGATCGCGGCGGCGAACCTGTTCACCCGCAACGTGTGGGTCGAGTACGTGCGCCCGAACGCGACCCCGCAGCAGCAGACCACGGTGTCCCAGTGGGTCTCGCTGCTGGTGAAGTTCGGCGCGCTGGCGTTCGTGCTCGGCCTGGACGCGACCAGCGCGATCAACTTCCAGCTGCTCGGCGGCGTGCTGATCCTGCAGACCTTCCCGGCGATCGTGTTCGGGCTCTACACCCGCTACTTCCACCGCTGGGCGCTGCTGCTCGGCTGGGCCGCCGGGATCGGCTACGGCGCGGTGCTGGCCTGGCAGCAGTCCTCGCCGACCCAGCACCACTTCGCAGCGCAGACCGCGCTGATCCCGGGCACCCAGACCAAGGCCTACATCGCGGTGATCGCGCTCGTGCTCAACCTCGTGGTCACGGTCGTCGCGAACGTCGCGGTCAAGCTGCTCAAGGCGCCGGCCGGGGTGGACGTGACCGAACCGTCCGACTACCTGCACGACCCGGACCCCGCGCAGGTGGACCCGACCCCGGCGGCCGCGCTCCTGCACGACCCCGAGCCGACCGCCTGATCCCGGCGCCCGCGCTCCCGGCCGCGGCCGCAGTGGCACAATGTGCGCATGGACGTCGTGGTGCGCGAGGCGCGAGAAGCGGAACTGGGCGAGATCAGCGAGATGACCGTCGAGGTCTTCGCGACCGAGAGCCTGGTCAGCCCGGAATACCTGGAGACGCTGCGCGACGCCCGCGCGCGCTGGACCGCGCCGGAGACGATCCTGCTGGTCGCGCTGGACGACGGGACGGACGGCCTGCTCGGCACGGTCGTCTACGCCCGGCCCGGCTCGCCGTTGCAGGACCTCGCGTCCGGGGCCGAGGCCGAGTTCCGGATGCTGGCGGTCACGCCCGCCGCACGCGGCCGCGGGGTCGGCGAGACGCTGGTGCAGGCGTGCATCGCCCAGGCGAAGCGGGACGAGCTGCCGCGGATCGTGCTGTCGACCGGCCCGGAGATGACGGCCGCGCACCGGCTGTACGAGCGGATGGGCTTCCGCCGCGCGACCGAGCGGGACTGGAGCCCGAGTCCGGAGATCGAGCTGTACGCGTACGTGATGGATTTCCAGTGAGCACCACGGATATCCGCTACTGCGGGCAGTGCGGGAGCGAACTGGCGCCGACCGCCGCGGCCGGCGAGCACCGCTGCGTCGGAAACGCGGAGTTCGAGCCGCCGCGGTACTGCAGCCGGTGCCGCCGCCGGATGGTGGTTCAGATCACGCCCACGGGCTGGTCGGCACGCTGCTCGCGGCACGGCGTGGTGAACTCGGACGGCAGCGTGGAAAGCGGCCCGGAAGGCAGCGCGGCAGAGGCCTGATCACTCCGGGGCCCCGGGGCCATGGTGACGCGGCGCAGACAGCCGCGAATGTCAGACCTCGCTATTAGGCTCCCTGCCATGCGAGAACTCATTGACGCCCTGGTCCTGTCCGCCGAACGAGAGGGCATGGAACTCTACGGAGTGCACGTCTACCGCCGCGGTGCCGAGCCGGTCGAACGCAGGCTCCGCGCGGACGACCGAGAGGACGTGCGGTCGGTCTCCAAGACCTTCACGTCCGTGGCGCTTGGCATCGCCGAAGCCGAAGGCCGCCTCGCCCTGGACGACCCCGCCCTGAAGTACTACCCCGAGCTGGCCGGCTCTGCCGCGCCCGGCCTGGACCAGGTCACGCTCCGGCACTTGCTCACGATGACGTCCGGCAGCCCGTACTCCTGGTCCGCCTACGACCGCGTCGTGGTCCCGGACCTGGCCGCTGACTTCTTCGCGACCCCGCTCGTGCACGAGCCCGGCAAGTATTTCAGCTACACCGGCATCGGCCCGTACGTAGCGGCCCGCGCCCTGCGCGCCGCGACCGGCGCCAACGTCCGCGACTACCTGCTGCCCCGCCTCTTCACCCCGCTGGCCATCGACAACCCCCAGTGGCACACCTGTCCCCTCGGCCACACGGCAGCGGAGACCGCCCTCTACCTCAGGACGTCCGAACTGGCCCGCTTCGGCCGCCTCCTGCTCGACGAGGGCCGCCACGAAGGCCGCCAGCTGATCCCCGCCGAATACTGCGCACGAATCGCGACAGAGACCGTCCCGACCATGCAGGACTCCACAGACGGGGGCTTCCGCCTCTCGGACAGTTACGGCCTCGGCGTCTGGTGCACCTCCGGGGAGAAGACGTACAAAATGGCAGGCTTCTACGGCCAGCTCTGCATAATCTGCCCGGACAAGGAAGCGGTGGTGACCGTAACCGCCCACGTGGAAGGGGGTGGCTCCCGGCGAACCTCGATAACGGCTCTGATAGACGAGGAGATCGTAGACCGCCTCTGAACTTGCCGTTTGCGGTCCAGGTGATCACCTGGACCGCAAACGGCAAGACCGGACAGGCTCTAGTCGAGTACGACGATGATGTCGCCCTCTTGGATGACATCCCCGGGCACGACCTGGACGTCGGAGACGGTGCCCGCGCCCTCGCACAGGACCGGGATCTCCATCTTCATCGACTCCAGCAGCACGAGTTCGGCGCCCGCGGCCACCTTGTCGCCGACCTTGACGTTCACCTCGGCGACGTTGGCCACCATCTCCGCACGGATCACCTCGGACATGTGTGGGCCTTCCTGATCGTCAAGCCGTGCCTACCCTGTGGTGCCCGCAATCCTCGCACACGCGCGGGTCGGCGCATCCTCGGCCGGTCAGCCGAGGCTGAGCGCGGGCTGCCGGGCGGCGATCAGCCGGGTCAGCGCCTCGACCGCCTTCGGGTCGTACTCGGTGGCCAGGCCCACCCGGATCCGGTTCACCGCGGCCAGCTGCCGGTCCGGGTCGTTGCTGCCGCCGACCAGGTCGTCGTAGGCGTTGGCCACCCGGATGATCGAGCCGGACAGCCGGATCACGTCCACCCCGGGCGCGGCCGCGGGCGAGGGCGGGCAGTAGGAGAAGGTCTGGCACTCTATGATGTCCGCGGCCCGGCCGAGCACCCGGGTCTGCCGGACCACGTCGGCCCCGAGCGCAGCGATCCGGGCCGCCTGCTCCGCCTCCAGCAGCACGGTCGCGCCGCCGGGGATCGGGTCGGTCAGGGACAGCTGGCCGATGTCGTGCAGCAGCGCGGCGTACTCCAGGTCGAGCAGCGCGGCCTCGGACAGCGACAGCTCGCGGCCGATCGCCAGGGAGAGCCGGCACACCCGCTGGGCGTGTTCGGGCTCGGTGTAGCCGGCCAGGTCGGTCACCCGGGACAGGGCGCGGATGGTCTGCTGGTACGTGGCCCGTACGGCGGCGTACCGGCGCAGGGAGCGCTGCATCACCAGGATCGGGGCGACCGCTATCGGCAGCGCCCAGACGCCGAGCGGGTTCGCGCCGAGCGCCACGGCCACGGCCAGTGCCACCACGGCCGGGCAGATCCGGATCGAGGTGCGGCACTCGGCCACCACCGCGCGGGCCCGGCTGCGCACCACCCCGGTGGCCGGGCCGGACAGCGGGCCGGCCGGGCCGGGCGGGTTGAACAGGACCACCAGGACGTTCTCGACGCACACCGACCCGCCGGCGATCAGCACCAGCACGGCGATCTCCAGGTGCGGCCGGTGCATCCGCACGGACCAGTCCAGCGGGTGCTGGAGCAGCAGGCCGCGGCAGAGCGCGGCGGCGAAGCCGACCACCAGGATCCGGCGGGCCAGGTAGCCGGTCTGCGGCGGGCGCCCGCCGAGGGCCGGGGCGAGCGTGCCGAGCGTGGTGCACACGGCGGTCACCGCGACCACCTGGGCGGCGCTGTAGGTCGTGGGCTTGCCCGCGGCGTAGATGGTCAGCGCGTAGCCCAGGCCGGCCGTGGCGGCCAGCGGTGCGGCGTCCCGGCCGCCGGGCAGGGTCAGCCGCATCGACTCGCCGGCCACGATGGTCAGGCCGAAGGCGGCGGCGATCGTGGGCTGTTCCAGGCCGCGCTCGGCCACCTCGGCCATCGCGGCGACGGCGCACAGCAGGGCGAGGGTGGCGATCAGCACGGCCAGGGTGAGCGGGGGCAGCACCCGGGCCCGGCCGGCTCCGGGCGGGCTCACGGCTTCGGGGACGATCGGCGGGACTGGGGCGGCAGGGACCCGGCGGACCGGCCGGGGTCTTCGGAGCGGTCGGCAGGGCGGTCGGGCGTCCGGTCGGCGGATCGCTCGGCCGGGTGGTCGGCAGAGCGGGCGGCGGATCGCTCAGTCGAGTCCCCGGGGCGAGTGACGGTTCGCTCGCTCGGGTCGCCGGTACGGGTGGCAGGGTGGTCGGCCGTCCGATCGGCCGCACGGCCCGAGGCCCGGGCCAGCCGGGCGGTGAAGGCGGGATCGTCATGGTCCGACTCGGGCCGTTTCGCTGCTGCTTCCGGTGTCTGAGACTGAACTGATCCCTGCCCCTGCCTCACCGACGCGTCCGCACGGTCGGCAGAGCCCTCCCGGTCTCGGCGCTGCCCCTGGTCCCGGGCCGGGAGCACCGTGAACGCCGGGTCGTCGTGGTCCAGTTCGACCCGCTCCTGCGGCCCGCCGGGGCCGGCCAGCCGGTCGGCCAGCGCCTCGGCCAGGGTGCCCGGGCCGGCGGACGGCTCCCCGGCCTCGTCGGACTGCGGCACGGTGCCGTCGCCGAGCCAGCCGCGGCCGGACTGGGCCAGTTCGGCCATCGCCCGCTCCATCGCGGCCACCATCTCCGGGTCGAACTGGGCCCCGGCGCACCGGCGCAGCTCGGTCAGCGCGGCCGGCACCGAGCGGGCGCCGCGGTAGGAGCGGGTGGAGGTCATCGAGTCGAAGGCGTCGGCGACCGCGATGATCCGGGCGAACCGGGGGATCTGCGAGCCGGCCAGGCCGCTGGGGTAGCCGTTGCCGTCCATCCGCTCGTGGTGGTGCAGGATCGCCGAGTAGGCCTCGTCCAGGAAGGCGATGTCGCGCACCACGTCCACCCCGCGGGTCGGATGCAGCCGGATCGCGGCGAACTCGGCCGAGTCCAGCTGCCCGGTCTTGCGCAGCAGCCGGGTGGGCACGCCGAGCTTGCCGACGTCGTGCAGGATCGCGGCGTGCCGCAGCACCGCGGTGCGCTCCGGGGCCATCCGCAGCTGCCGGGCGATCAGTTCGCTGGCCTCGGCGACCCGCTCGCTGTGGCCGCGGGTGTAGAGGTCCTTGATCTCCACCGCCTGGACCAGGGTGCGCACAGTGGCGTCGTGGGCCTTGCGCTGCTCGTCGTGCTGCTCGGTGGCCCAGCGGGTGACCAGGAGCGGGCCGAGCAGGACGAGCGCGGCCATCGCGTTGTAGCCGTTGTCCCACAGCACCGCGGCGAGCAGGCCGACGAAGCTGTACGCGACGTTGCGCGGCACCAGCCGGGAGCCGACCAGCAGCGCGGTCCGGGCCGAGCTGCGCCCGCCGGAGAACGGCAGCAGGGCGACCAGCACGGCCGCCACGACCGAGAGGATCACCGCGGCGGTCTCTATCGGCAGGAAGGAGCGCGGGAAGTCCTGGGCCTGGAGCGCGTAGGTGCCACCGAGGCCGCGGTAGGCCAGGCAGGCCGCGATGGTGCTCAGCCAGGCGCAGGACATGCCGAACAGGACCCGGCTGACCGGGACGCCGCGCAGCAGCAGGCCGACCACGCCGAGCACGCCGACCAGCGCGGCGGCCGGGCCGGGCAGCAGTATGGCCGCGCACAGCAGCACCGCGACCAGCGCGGGGGTGGCCGGGTTCTCGTCCAGCACCGGGACCTTGGTGGTGAAGACCAGGGCCGCGGCGAAGACGATCAGCAGGCTGAAACAGTACGGATCGACCGCGCCCCAGGCCAGCCCGGGCAGGACCAGGACAGCGGTGAGCACCGCCGCGGCAGTCACGGCGGCGACATAGAGCCTCGCACGTGTCGGCACCGCTCCATCTTATGGAGCAGGATGCCGAGTTACCTAGCCTTTGGCGATTTTCTCGACTCTTAAGAGTGAGCCGGGATGCAATTGCACGGGCCCCGGCGGCCACCCGCCGGGCTGGCGTATGGCCAGTTCAGAAGCATGGTAAGGGCCCTTCGTGGGCCGGTTCGACGGGTCGTCAGGACGGCGCATCCGGGTCGCGCGCCCGGTCGGCCGCCGCCCGGAACGACAGAAGGCTGATCCACAGGGGTGGCGATCCGCCGGGGTACGGCCCCGGCTGGCCGGGCCGCCGGACGGCCGGGCTCTTCGACGCCTGCGCCGAGCCCGGGCCCGGCGCGGGTACCGGCGCCGGTGTCGGGAACACCCGGCCGGGGCGCGCGGCGTATACCACCGCAAGCGTGACCGGGGGTTGCGAAAGTCACCTCCGGAACGGAGGTTTCATGCCGCCGAAACGCCCGGGAAACCACCCGTTCACCCCGTCTGACGGCCAGTCCGAACGTCGCTATCATCACCTCGACGGACCTGACTACACTCGAACCACAACGATCTTCACGCGAGGAGCCTCATGACCGAGCTTGACGCGCGGGTCGCCGCCGGGGACCCGCAGGCCATGGTCGAGAGCGCGATCGCCCTGGCGAAGGACGGGGACCTGGCCGCCGCCCGGACCCTGCTGGACCGCTCGGCCGAGCTCGGCCACACCGGCGCGTTGTTCGTCCGCGGCGTGGTCGAGGAGTCGGCCGGCAACGCCGAGGCCGGGATCGGCTGGTACGTCCGGGCCGCGCAGGCGGGCGACGCGGACGCCATGTTCAACCTGGGCGTGAGCGCGGCCGAGAACGGCCAGGAGGAGATCGCGGACGCCTGGCTGCGCCAGGCCGCCGAGGCCGGCAGCACCAAGGCGGCGTTCAATCTGGGCGCCCGCGCGCAGAACGCCGGCAGCCCGGCCGAGGCCGAGCAGTGGTACGGCCTGGCCGCGCAGGCCGGGCAGCCGGAGGCGATGGCCGCGCTGGCCGCCCTGCTGGCCGGGCGGGGCGAGTACGAGCAGTCGGCCGCCTGGCACAACCGGGCCTTCGCGGCCGGCCCGGCCGACCCCGAGGCGATGTACCTGCACGGCCGGGTGCTCGAACAGCTCGGCCAGGCCACCCAGGCCCGCCCGTACCTGCTGCGGGCGGCGACGGTGAAGCAGGCCGGGGCGAGCGCGGCGCTCGGCGACCTGGCCCGGGCCGGCGGGGACCTGGTGGAGGCGGAGTACTGGTACACGGTCTCGGCCGAGTCGGGCGAGGCGGCCGGGTTCTACGGCCTCGGCCTGGCGCTGGCCGACCAGGGCGACTTCGACCGGGCCGAGACCGCGACCCGCCGGGCCGCGGATCTGGGCAGCCCGCAGGCGATGAACATGCTCGGCGGCCTGGAGGAGACCCGCGGGAACCGGCAGGAATCACTGGCCTGGTACACCCGGGCCGCGGAGGCCGGGCTGGCCCAGGCCGCGACGAACCGCGAACGAGTGGCCGGGCAGGCGATGGAGTCTTCGGGGGCTGCGGAGGTGCAGCAGAGGGCTCAGGGTGCGCAGGTCCCCGGACAGGGCCGGGAACAGAGTCCTGCTGTGCCGGAGCAGGCTGCCGCTCCGGCAATCGAGCCGATGACGAATACGGCTGCCGGACCGAGCGGGATGGATCAGTCGGCTGATGCGATCGGGCAGGCAGAGCTGGCGCGCGGCGGATACGGCGAGCCGCGCAGGCACCACGTTCCCGGGCAGACGGATGCCCACGACGAGCCGAGCGGGCACGAGAACCCTGCTCACTCGGCTGAACACAGCCAGAACAACCTCAACGCCGCGCAAGAGCAGCCCGGTTCCGCGCGCGCGGCCGGGCCGGGCGGCGGACAGGGCCTCACCGACGAGTCCACCCGTTCGGGTGGCCGGGATGCGCCGATCGAGCGGCCGGAGCCGGCGGCGTCACCCGCGGCCTCGTTCGGCGCGTTCGGATCGGCGGCGGCGACCGGACTGCGGTACACCCCCGGCAGCGGCCTGGCCATCGGACTCGGATCCGCCTGACGGTCGGGTCGACTCCGCCTGACGGCTGTCGACCACTCGCCCGAGTGGCGGATCCCAGTCCGTGCGGTGGACACACCTGACCGCAAACGCGCGGACCACGTCGTGATCCACAGTCAGGATGAGTGTGAGTATCGCAAGCAGATGAGATGAGCCTGTCGGCGTCGGTCGGCGCCCGGGCCGACCGCACCTCGTCCCCCACCGCTCCCGCACCGGCGGTCGACCGCCGGGATGGTCAGGAGCGGGTCAGTTCGGACTCGGCCGGCGGGGCCGTCGCGTCCGCGGCCAGGTCCGCCTGGACCTGCCTGATCTTGGACAGAACCTTGGACCGCAGCTGCTCCGGTGCCAGGTCGCAGCCGCACGAGCGCTGTACCAGCGACTTCACCGCCTGTTCGAGTCCGAACTCGGCAAGGCAGGGAGCGCATTCGTCAAGGTGCTGTTTCACGGTGGCGCAGTCGTCGTCCGCCATCTCGTTGTCGATGTACTCGTAAACACGTTCCAGCACCGACGAACAATCGGTCTCATGGGGGTGCCCGCAGCTCACGGCCGTTGCCTCCTCTCCTGTGTGTGTGTGGTTTCTCAGACGTCCTGCCCGGCGGAGCCGAAGCCCCGCTGGGCTGCATAATCGGCGAGCAGGTCCTTCAGTTGGCGGCGCCCCCGGTGCAGCCGGGACATCACGGTGCCGATGGGAGTACCCATGATCTCCGCGATTTCCTTGTAGGGGAAGCCCTCGACGTCGGCGAGATACACGGCGAGCCGGAAATCCTCGCCGATCGCCTGCAGAGCCTCCTTGACGTCCGAGTCCGGCAGGTGGTCCAGCGCCTCGATCTCGGCCGAGCGCAGCCCGGTGGAGCTGTGCGACTCGGCCCGGTGCAGCTGCCAGTCCTCGATCTCGTCGGTGCCGGAGGCCAGCGGCTCGCGCTGCTTCTTCCGGTACCCGTTGATGAAGGTGTTGGTCAGGATGCGGTACATCCAGGCCTTCAGGTTGGTCCCGGGCCGGAACTGGTGGAACGAACCGTAGGCCTTGGCGAAGGTCTCCTGGACCAGGTCCTCGGCGTCGGCGGGGTTACGGGTCATCCGCAGCGCGGCGGAGTACATGGCGTCGAGCAGCGGCATCGCGTCGCGCTCGAACCTGGCCTCCCGCTGCGCTCCGGTCTCGGCCGGCAGTTCGCCGGCCACCTGTAGCTCTTCGTCGGCGGCAGTGCCCACCGTAGTACCTACCTCCATGATCGGTCCCGGACCCGGGCGGTCGATCACCAGGTCCAGCCGGACATCACCAGAGAATAGCCGTTGGGGGACGTGCGCGCCGACTCGGCCGCCCGACAGCAGTTCGGACAGGTCGTCCCGGCGGGTCTGGGTGGAGGAAGTGGTTACTGTCACACTCCTCAGAACAGCGTGTCCGGTTCGTCCATTCCCGCTTCCGGCGCGGATGTGGCCGGCGTGGCCTGTGCGGCCGAACGTGTTCTCCGGCCGATCGCGGCGGTCTCGGCGGGTTCCTGCGGCGCTTCGGGCTCCTCGGCGATCAGTTCTGGGCCGTTGTTGCGCACGCTGTTCACCAGGGTGGACACCGGCCGGGCGGTCCATTCGGGGTCGCGGTCCAGCAGGGCGGTGATCTCGTCCTTGTCCTGCAGGTCCGGGTCCAGCCAGGCGTCGCGTTCGCCGGGGCCGACGGTCAGCGGCATCCGGTCGTGGATGGCGGCCAGGTCGCCGACCGCCGCGCCGGTGATGATGGTCGCGGTCCACAGCTCGCTGCCGTCGGCGCCCAGCCAGTGGTCGAACAGGCCGGCGAAGGCGAGCAGGCCGCCGTCGGTGCGGTGGATGTAGAACGGCTGCTTGCGTCCGCCGGCGCCGGCCGGCTTGCGCCATTCGTAGTAGCCGTCGGCGGGCAGGATGCAGCGGCGGCGGACCAGCGCGCGGCGGAAGGTGGGCTTCTCGGCCACGGTCTCCACCCGGGCGTTGATCATCCGGGAGCCGATCGCCGGGTCCTTGGCCCAGGACGGCACCATCCCCCAGCCCATCTCCAGCAGTACCCGGGCGCTGCCGAGGGTCAGCACGGTCGGGATCGGCTTGGTCGGGGCCACGTTGTAGTCCGGCTGGAACCGGTCCAGGTTGATCAGCTCGGCCGCGCCGAAGTCCAGGGCGAGCTGGCCGGGGTGGGTGGCGACCACGTAGCGTCCGCACATCGTCTGGGTTCCTCCGGGCGGGACGGGAAAGGTTGTCCACAGCCTCGCACGCGCGGCCGACAAATGTGGCGGGTGCCACCGGTAGGCTTGCCTCATGACTGACTCCGCGAAGCGTTCCGCGACGCCGTGGCCTGCTCCGACGGCCGCCGGGCCGGTCGGCGCCGTGGTCCCGGTCCCGGGTTCCAAGTCCGCGACCAACCGGGCCCTGGTGCTGGCCGCGCTGGCCGACCGGCCGTCCGTGCTGCGCCGGCCGCTGCGCAGCCGGGACACCCTGCTGATGGCGGACGGCCTGCGGGCGATGGGCGTGCTGGTGCAGGACGGGCCGGACGGCTCCTGGTCGGTCACCCCGCCGCCGGTGCTGCGCGGCGGCGGCGCGGTGGACGTGGGCAACGCGGGCACGGTGATGCGGTTCCTGCTGCCGCTGGCGGCGCTGGCGGACGGCCCGGTCCGGTTCGACGGGGACCCGCGTTCGCACGAGCGCCCGATCGGCGCCCTGATCGGCGGTCTGCGTGCGCTCGGCGCGGAGGTGCGGGAGCTGGCGAAGCCGGGGCACTTCCCGTTGGACGTGCACGGCTCGGGCGCGCTGCCGGGCGGTGTGGTCGAGATCGACTCCTCGGCCTCCTCCCAGTTCGTCTCGGCCCTGCTGCTGGCCGGGGCCCGGTTCGGGCAGGGCGTGACGGTCCGCAACATCGGCGAGCGACTGCCTTCGCAGCCGCACATCGCGATGACGGTGCAGATGCTGCGCGAGCGCGGGGTCGAGGTTCAGGACGCCGGGCCGGAGCACTGGTCGGTCGCGCCGGGCCCGATCGCCGGGTCCGAGTCCACGATCGAGCCGGACCTGTCGAACGCGGGCCCGTTCCTGGCCGCGGCGCTGGTGACCGGCGGGCGGGTGACCGTGCCGGACTGGCCGGAGCACACCACCCAGCCGGGCGACCGGCTGCGCGAGCTGTTCACCCGGATGGGTGCCCGGTGCGAGGTCGGCCCGGACGGATTGACCCTGACCGGGAGCGGCGCGGTGCACGGGATCGAGGTGGACCTAGGCGACGAGGGCGAGCTCGCCCCGACGCTGGCCGCGGTGGCCGCGTTGGCCGACTCCCCGTCCCGGCTCAGCGGGATCGGGCACCTGCGCCTGCACGAGACGGACCGGCTGGCCGCGCTGGCCAAGGAGCTGGGCAATCTGGGCGGCGAGGTGGCCGAGGAGCCGGAGGCGCTGGTGATCACCCCGCGTCCGCTGCACGGCGGCCTGTTCGCGACCTACGAGGACCACCGGCTGGCCACCGCCGCCGCGGTGCTGGGCCTGGTGGTGCCGGGGATCGAGGTGGAGAACGTGGCGACCACGGAGAAGACGCTGCCGCAGTTCACCGAGCGCTGGGCCGCGCTGCTCGCGGGCCGGGAGTTCGGCGCCGGACCGGGGAGTGCGGCGTGAGCCGCGGCGAGGCGGCGGAGTGACGTCATCATGGTGAAGCGGACGAGCGACTACGACGAGGAAGACGTCCGGATCCGGGCCAACCCGCGCGGCTCCCGGCCGCGGACCCGGCAGCGCCCGGAGCACGAGGACGCCGCGGACGCGATGGTGATCGCGGTGGACCGGGGCCGGTACACCTGTCTGCTGGAGCGCGACCCGTTCGAGCCGGCCAAGCCGGACCGCTCCGGCCGGACCGGCAAGACCGGGAAGGGCAAGGCCAAGGCGGCCGCCCCGGCGCCGGTCGAGCGGCGGTTGGTGACCGCGATGAAGGCCCGCGAGCTCGGCCGCAAGGGCGTGGTCGTGGGCGACAAGGTCAGCCTGGTCGGCGACCTGCAGGGCGGGCCGGACGCGTTGGCCCGGGTGGTCCGGGTGCATCCGCGCGAGCGGGTGCTGCGCCGGACCGCCGACGACACGGATCCGGTGGAACGGATCATCGTGGCGAACGCGGACCAGCTGGTGATCGTGACCGCGCTGGCCGATCCGGAGCCGCGCCCGCGGATGATCGACCGGTGCCTGGTCGCGGCGTTCGAGGCCGGGTTGGCGCCGGTACTGTGCCTGACCAAGTCCGACCTGGCCGATCCGGCCGAGCTGCTGGCCAGCTATCTGCCGCTGGGCATCACCGCGGTGGCCACCCGGGCCGGGCGGGTCGCGGGCGGGCCGGACGCGCCGGGCCCCGGGGACGGACTGGACGAGTTGCGCGAGATCCTGGCCGGGAAGGTCAGCGTGCTGGTCGGCCACTCCGGCGTGGGCAAGTCGACCCTGGTCAACGCCCTGGTCCCGGCGGCCGATCGGGCGGTCGGGCACGTGAACGACGTCACCGGCCGAGGCCGGCACACCTCCACCTCGGCGGTCGCGTTGCGGCTGCCGCCGGTGGTCCTCTCCCCCGCCCGCGCTGCGGCCGCGACCTCGGCTGCGGCTGCGGCTGCGGAAGATCTCTCGGCGGAGGTCTCAGTCGAACCGGACGAGAGCGAGGGCTCCATTCAGGCGCTGGCCGAGGGCTGGGTGATCGACACCCCGGGCATCCGTTCCTTCGGCCTGGCGCACATCGGCCCGAACGGCGTGATCGCCGCGTTCCCGGACCTGGCCGCGGTCACCGCCGAGTGCCCGCGCGGCTGCACCCACGCCGCCGACGCGTCGGACTGCATGCTCGACTCCTGGCTGGCCGACCTCGGCGCCGCGGCCGGCAAGCCGGAGCAGGCCGAGGACGCCGCGGAGGTGGCCGCCCTGCTCGCGGCGCAGTACGCCACGGCCAAGGCGCGGGTGGACTCGATCCGCCGGCTGCTGTCCGCGCTCAACCCGCAACCGATCGGGGCGGCATCGGACTGAGCCGCGCCGCCCGGCGCGATCAGGACCGGCGCAGCCGCTTGTCGGTCAGGGACAGCGGGTCGTCGTAGTGGTTGTCGGCCGGATCCAGGTCCGGGCGCACTACGACCAGCCGATGCGGCTCGACCACCTCGCTGCGCTGGCCGGGGTGAGCCTGTCTTCGCTGCACCGGCACTTCCGGGCCGCGACCGCGATGAGGCCGCTGCAGTACCGGAAGCGGATCCGGCTCCTGGAGGCCCGGGCGCTGCTGCTGTCCACCGACCGGGACGTCGCGCAGGTCGGGCACCTGGTCGGGTACGAGAGCCCGTCGCAGTTCAGCCGCGAATACCGCCGGCAGTTTGGGGCCACCCCCACCGCGGACCGCGACAAGGAGCGCGCGCAGCAGGACCCGGATCCAGTCGTCTAGTGCGCCGCCGCGACCGGCGCCTCTGCGCGGGACCGGGCGCTTGCGTATGGGCGCCGTGCGCGCCGGATCCTGCTCTCACGCGCCCGGCGGGCGGCGGCCGGAAACCGGCCGTCGGCAGCGGCCGAGCGGCGCCCGAGCGGCTTTCAGCGGCCGGAAACCGGATCCGGCCGGACCGTCGGCGACCTCTGCGGCGAAGCGTTCCGGGGCCGCCCGAACCCGAATCAAAGCCCTGCGCGCGGCGTTCTCCCAGGTGAGAGAGGTCCCAGGTCAAGGGCGCACAAGGGCACGCGGCCGGAGGCACCGGCGCGGCCCGGGCGGCCCGGCCGGCCACCGGCGCGGGAGGGGCACGCACCCCGGTGGCGTCGCGTGGCGCGACCCGGACCTTTGCCGGACTTTCGCCGTGCGTCACCATGCCATGGCCTAGCGTTAGGGAACGGTCAGGCGTCCGACGAAGGATGCACCCGCGAACGACGCCCGCTTTCACACCCCCAGCCACGAGGGGTTCACCCGGTATGGCTCTTGAACCGCGCCTCATCCAGCAGTCCTTCGCCCTGGTCGACGCCGACGCCGACCGGGTCGCCAGCCATTTCTACGCCCTGCTGTTCCTGGAGGAACCCGGGCTGCGCGACCTGTTCCCGCCGATGATGGACAACCACCGCGACCGGCTGATGTCGGCCCTGGTCAAGGTGGTGCACCAGTGCGAGGACCCGGCGGCGCTGACGGAGTATCTGCGCCAGCTGGGCCGGGACCACCGCAAGTTCGGGGTGCGGGCCGAGCACTACCAGATCTTCTGGCGCTGCCTGCTGAGCACGTTCAAACGGTTCGCCCGGCCGGGCTGGACCCCGGCGATGGACGCGGCCTGGGCGGCCGCCTTCCAGATGATCGCGAGCACGATGACCGAGGCCGCGGCGCAGGCCGCGCTGACCACCCCGGCCTGGTGGCAGGGCCGGGTGGTCGCGCACGAGCGCAAGACCAGCTCGCTGGCCGTGGTCACCCTGCGGCCGGACAGCCCGTTCCCCTACCGGCCCGGGCAGTACGCCGCGATCGAGACGCTGCGCTGGCCGCGGGTCTGGCGGCCGTACTCGATCGCCAACGCGCCGCGCGCCGACGGCACGGTCTCGCTGCACGTGCGGGCGATCGACGGCGGCTGGGTCTCCTCCGCGCTGGTGCACCACACCGAGGTCGGCGACGTGGTCCGGATGGGCCCGGCGGTCGGCGCGATGACCGTGCAGCCGGAGTCGGACCGCAATGTGCTGATGATCGGCGGCGGCACCGGGATCGCCCCGCTGCTGGCGATAGCGCAGGACATGGGCCGGTGGAACACCAGCCGCCGGGTCAGCGTGTTCTACGGGGCCAAGCGGATCGAGGAGCTGTACGCGAAGCCGGAACTGGACGAGCTGGCCGACCGCTACCCCTGGCTGAACGTGGTGTACTGCGTCTCGGAGGACTCCCGGTTCCGCGGCGACCGGGGCCTGCTGCCGCAGATCGTCGCGCGCGACGGGGTCGCCGCGGACAACTGGCGCGGGCACGAGGTGCTGGTGGCCGGGTCGGCCGCGATGGCCCGGGCCACCCTGTCCCAGCTGCTGCGCGGCGGGGTGCCGCTCAGCCGGGTCCGGTTCGACGCCTTCTCGGACCAGTCGCAGATATTCGTCGAGGCCAAACGGCAGCAGCAGGACGCGGACCGCCTCGCCCTGACCGTCCGGGCGGCCGCCCCGGTCCTGCCCGCGGCCGGGTCCTCAGCCGTCGAAATCCACCGCGAGTACGTCTGAGGTCGTCGCCGACGGCGAGTTTGCGCACCGCGTGGTCGCCGAAGCCGCCGGGGCCCTGGCGTTTGACCGCGATGCTGATCCGGGTGGGCAGTCCGTGTTCCGGCGGCGGCTGGCAGATCGAGTAGGCAGGGCGGCGTCGACGTCGCGCCGGATCACCGCGGTCGCCGGGCAGCCGAGGAAGGTCGGGGTGATGGTCACCCGGACCCGGCCGGCCGCGGACACGTCCACGCCGCCGAGCACGCCGAGGTCGTCGAGGGTCAGACACGGCAGTTCGGGGTCGACGACCGCTCCGGCCGTCGCGCGGGCGAGCGCGAGGGCCCGGTCCGCGGCGGAACTCACCACGCCGCGCCGGGGTGGGCACGGTAGACCGACTGCATCTCGGCCAGCAGATATGCCAGGGCCTCGGTGTGCACGCCGTACCGCCCGCCGGCCGGGCGCCAGGTTCCGCTCGGCGGCGGGCCGAGGGTCGCGGCGATCAGGGTCTCGGTCACCTGTTCCAGCCAGCGGCCGTACACCGGCGCGGGGTCGGGGGCCAGGCCCTCAGCCGTCAGCTGGTCGATCAGGTCGTCCTGGGCGAACAGTTCGCCGGTGTAGGGCCACAGGTCGGCCAGCGCCCGGGCCATCCGCTCGTGGCTCTCCTCGGTTCCGTCGCCCAGGCGTATGGCCCAGGTCTCGGCGTACTGCCGGTGGTAGGCGACCTCGGTGCCGGCCTTGGCGGCCAGCGCGGCCAGTTCCTGGTCGGCGCATCCGGCCAGTTCGGCGTACCAGAGGCACTGGTAGGTGGCGAAGAACAGCAGGCGGACCACGGTGTCGGCGAAGTCGACGGTCGGCAGTTCGGTCAGCAGCGCGTTGCGGTACTCGTCGTCGGTGCGCTCGAAGGCCAGCTCGTCCTCGGTGCGCCCGCTGCTGCGCCCGGCCACGGCGAGCATCGCCCGGGCCTGGCCGAGCAGGTCCAGGGCGATGTTCGCGAGGGCGACCTCGTCTTCCAGCTCGGGCGCGCGGGTGATCCACTGGGTCAGCCGGTGCGACATGATCAGCGCGTCGTCGCCGAGGCGCAGAGCGAACTCCTCCAGCGGCTTGGCCGACGCGCTCGCCGATGCGGGAGCGGAGGCGCTCGCCGATGCGGCTGCGTTGGTCGACGTGGAAGGGCTCGGCGCGGTGGCCGCCTTGGGCTTCGGCTTCGGCTTGGCCTTCGTCGGCGTACTCGTCCTGGTCACAGGTTGCGCACCCCCTCCGGCAGCGGGTAGAAGGTCGGGTGCCGGAACACCTTGTCGCCCGCGGGGGCGAAGTAGGGGTCCTTCTCCTCCGGGCTGGACGCCAGGATCTGCCCGCTGGGCACGACCCACAGCGACACGCCCTCGCCGCGCCGGGAGTAGAGGTCGCGGGCCCGTTGCAGCGCCTGCTGCGGGTCGGCGGCGTGCACGGAGCCGACGTGCTGGTGGGCCAGGCCGCGCTTGGGTCGGACGAAGACCTCGAACAGGGCGCTCGTCACGGTCGGTGTCATGGCAGCTCGACTTCCCTCGCCCGGTCGTCTGGTGCGGTGCTCCGCTTCGCGGCGTGGGCCTGCGCCGCGGCCCGGACCCACTCCCCGTCGCGGTGCGCGCCGGTGCGGTGGGCCAGCCGCTGCCGGTTACAGGGTCCTTCCCCGGCCAGCACGGCTTGGAACTCGGACCAGTCGATCGGCCCGACATCGTAGTGCCTGCGTTCAGGATTCCAGCGCAGCCGCGGATCGGGAAGGCTCAGGCCGAGAATTTCGGCCTGCGGGACGGTGATATCGACGAAACGCTGGCGCAACTCGTCGTTGGAGTGGCGTTTGATCTTCCAGTGGGCCG
Source organism: Actinocrinis sp. (assembly GCA_035943635.1). Classification (GTDB taxonomy): domain Bacteria; phylum Actinomycetota; class Actinomycetes; order Streptomycetales; family Catenulisporaceae; genus DASZBX01. The sequence continues at coordinate 94,987 of DASZBX010000085.1, forward strand.
ACTTCGAGCCGTGCACGGATTCCCCGTCCGGCGGGCCGAACATCATCAGCGCGGGCCACCACCAGCGGTCGACCGCGTCCTGGGCCATCGCGCGCTGCCGCTCGGTGCCGCGGGCCAGCAGGTGCAGCGACTCGTAGCCCTGGCGCTGGTGGAAGGACTCTTCTTTGCAGATCCGGACCATGGCGCGCGCGTACGGGCCGTAGGAGCAGCGGGTCAGCGGGATCTGGTTGACGATCGCGGCCCCGTCCACCAGCCAGCCGATCGCGCCGACGTCGGCCCAGGTCAGGGCGGGGTAGTTGAAGATCGAGGAGTAGCGCTGGCGGCCGGCGTGCAGGGCGTCGAGCAGTTCGGACCGGTCCACGCCGAGGGTTTCGGCCGCGGCGTAGAGGTAGAGTCCGTGCCCGGCCTCGTCCTGGACCTTGGCCAGCAGGATCGCCTTGCGCTGGAGCGAGGGGGCGCGGGTGAGCCAGTTGCCCTCGGGCTGCATGCCGATGATCTCGGAGTGCGCGTGCTGGGCGATCTGCCGGATCAGGGATCTGCGGTAGTCCTCCGGCATCCGGTCGCGCGGCTCGATCCGCTCGTCCGCGGCGAGCAGGGCCTCGAACAGGTCCTCGGGGGTCTGGGCGGCGGAGCCGGGTGTCGGGGCGCGCGGGCGGACCGGCGTGCGCGGCGCCGTCTGGGCTTCCATGGTGTCCGCTCCCTTGATACCGACCGAACGTTCGGTTAAGTGTCCTACCGGCTGCTCGGAACAGTCAACCGCGTCCGCTGCCGTCCCCATTCCCCGCATCCGCCCGCGGACGTGTCCGGACGCCCGCCGAATTGGCCGCGACGATCGCCGCAATCGCCAGCCATTCGCTCCAGCGCAGCGACTGGTGCAGCACGATCAGGCCGACGACCGCCGCCAGCACCGGGTTGACGCTCATGAAGAGCCCGAACAGGTCGGCCGGGACCCGGCGCAGCGCGAACAGGTCGGCCAGGAACGGCACCGCCGAGGACAGGATCCCGGCCGCGGCGGCGCACAGCACCGAGGCGGCGGTCGGCGGGTGCCGCAGGAACGCCGCGATGCCGATCGGGATGAACAGCAACGCGGACATCCCGGCCGCGCACGCGGAACCCTCGGCGCCGGGCAGCCGGCGGCCGATCGTGCGGTTGAGCAGGATGTACGAGGCCCAGCAGGCGGCGGCCAGCAGGCCCAGCGCGATCCCGGCGTAGTCCGTGGTCGGCTGCGGGCGGGCCAGGACCACCACGCCGGCGCCCGCGACGGCCGCGCAGCCGAGGTCGGTCCGGCGGCGCGACCCGGCCAGGGCCACGGCCAGCGGGCCGAGGAACTCCAGGGTCACCGCCAGGCCGAGGCCGAGCCGCTCGATCGCGGTGTAGAGGGAGAGGTTCATGGTGCCGTAGACCGCGGTCAGCAGCAGTACCGGCCACCACTGCGGCCAGCTGAAGGAGCGTATTCGCGGCCGGCCGACGGCGAGCAGCACGAGCCCGGCGACCCACTGGCGCACCGCGACCACGCCGACCGGGCCGATCACCGGGAAGGCCAGGGATCCGGTGGCCGCGCCGACCTGGTTGGCCAGCGCGCCGGTCAGCATCGCGGCGATGCCGGGGCGGCTGGGGCGGCTGCGTTGGCTGCGGCGGTCGGCTTGGCCGCCGATCGGTGCCACGGTCGATTGGCGGGAGTACTCGGGGGCGGGCAGTTCTCTGTGCATCGGCGTCTGCATATGGCGAGCGTGCGCCTGCCCCACTCTTTCCCAAAATGCATGAACTGCCACACCTATACGATGTGGTTATGAATGTGGAGCTGCGCCAGCTGCGCTGCCTGGTGGCGATCGCCGACTCGGGCACGTTCACCGACGCGGCGATCGAGCTCGGCGTCTCCCAGGCCGCCGTCTCCCGCACCCTGGCCGCGCTGGAGGCGCAGCTCGGCGTCCGGCTGCTGCGGCGCACCACCCGCGAGGTGGCGCCGACCGCGATCGGCGCGCGGGTGCTCGGGCACGCCCGCCGGGTCCTGGCCGAGGCGGACGAGCTGGTCCGCGAGGCCACCACCGGCCACTCGCTGCTGCGTCTGGGCTACGCCTGGTCCGCGATGGGCCGGCACACGCTGGCCTTCCAGCGCCGCTGGCCCGCGCTGCGCCCGGACACCGAGCTGCAGCTGGTGCGGACCAACTCGGCCACCGGCGGCCTGGCCGAGGGCGCGTGCGACCTCGCGGTGGTGCGCACGGCGCCGGACGAGCGGCGGTTCGAGAGCGTGGTGGTCGGGCTCGAACCGCGGTTCTGCGCGATGGCCGCCGACGACCCGTGGGCCCGGCGCCGCTCGCTGCGGCTGGCCGAGATCGGCGGGCGCACGCTCGTCATCGACCGGCGCACCGGGACTACGAGCACTGATCTGTGGCCGGCGCCGGAGCAGCTCGCGGTCGAGTACACCCAGGACGTCGACGACTGGCTGGCCGTCATCGCGACCGGGCGGTGCGTCGGCATCACCGCCGAGTCCACGGTGACCCAGTATCCGAGGCCGGGCATCGTCTTCCGACCGGTCCGCGACGCCGCGCCCATCCCGGTCCGGCTGATCTGGTGGCGCGACGACCCGCACCCGGCGACGCCCGCGGCGGTGGAACTGCTCACGAGCCTTTATCGCGCGTCGTGAATTTGGACGATCACGTCCACCGACACCGTGTGCTCCGACCGCTCCACTCGCACTCCGGTGACTTGCACTCGACTCGGCCGCGCCGGACCTGGGCCAGGTGATCACGGCGACCGGGGAGAAGGCATACGAGCTGGCCTTCGTCCTGGCCCCGAACGGCGGCGGCTGCACCCCGACCTGGGACGGCACCGACCCGACCAACTCCGACACCCAGGTCGCCGCGCTGATCAGCGAGGTGCGCGCGGACGGCGGGGACGTCTCGGTCTCGGCCGGCGGGGCCAGCGGCACCAAGCTCGGCCAGGAGTGCGGCACGGCCGCCGGGACCGCCGCGGCGTGTTCGCGCAGTGGGCGCCGACCACGCTCCCGGTGGCCCCGCCGCCGCCGAGCGCGGGCGGCTGCGCCGCGGCGTGGAGCGCCACGACCGTCTACACCGGCGGGAACATCGCCTCGTACAACGGCCACGACTGGACCGCGCAGTAGTGGACCGAGGGCAACACCCCGGGCAGTTCGGGCGGCCCGTGGACGGACGACGGCCCGTGCGGCGGTACCTCGGCCTCGCCGGCCACCGCCGCGCCCACGACGGCCGCCCCGACGACCGCCCCGACGACCGCGCCGCCGACCGTTCCGCCAACCACGGCTGCGCCCACGACCAAGCCGCCGACCGCGCCCCCGGACCACCACGCCGCCCACCACGGCTGCACCGACGACCGCGCCGCCGTCCGGGAACCCGGTGGTGAACGGCGGATTCGAGAGCGGCGCACTGTCGCCGTGGACCTGCACCGGGACCGCGGCGGTGGTCGGCACGCCGGTGCACCCCGGTAGCCACGCCCTCGAAGGCACGCCCTCGTCGACCGCGGACGCCCAGTGCAGCGAGACGGTGACCGTGCTGCCGAGCCACACCTACACGCTGACCGGCTGGGTCGACGGCATCTACGTCTACCTGGGCGTCAGCGGCACCGGCACGACCGACACCTCGTCCTGGACGCCCGGCACCACCGGCTACCAGTCGCTCGGCGACAGCTTCACCACCGGGGCGTCGACGAGCTCTGTCACCGTGTACGTGCACGGCTGGTACGGCCAGCCCGCGTACTACGCCGACGACATCGCAGTGAACTAACATCAGGTTCGGCCACGGGCCCGCCCGGCTTCGAGCGGCCCCGTTTCCGTGTCCACGCACATGCCCGGCCGGCGCCGCGCCCGACCGCGGGCCGGATGCTCCGACCATCGCCGCCGGGCACCCGGTAGTCTGGCGGATCATGACTGGCTACGAGGACGACCTGGGCGTTGCGCACGCACTCGCCAACCAGGCTGACGCGGTGACCATGCAGCGGTTCAAGGCGCTGGACCTGAAGGTCGAGACCAAACCCGACCTGACCCCGGTCAGCGACGCCGACCGGGCGGTGGAGGAGCTGCTGCGCACCACGCTCGGCCGGACCCGGCCGCGGGACGCGGTGCTGGGCGAGGAGTTCGGCGACAGCGCGGGCAACGCCGGCTACTCCAGCCGGCGCTGGGTGATCGACCCGATCGACGGGACCAAGAACTACGTGCGCGGGGTCCCGGTCTGGGCCACCCTGATCGCGCTGACCGACGGCCGGGAGCCGGTGGTGGGCATGGTCTCGGCCCCGGCGCTGGGCCGGCGCTGGTGGGCGGCCAAGGGCGTCGGCGCGTACACCGGCCGGTCCGCCTCCTCGGCCACCCGGCTCGCGGTCTCCCAGGTGCGCAAGGTGCAGGACGCCTCGTTCGCCTTCTCCTCGGTGATCTCCTGGGAGGACCACGGCAAGCTCGACGGCTTCCTGAGCCTGGCCCGCTCCTGCTGGCGCACCCGCGCGTACGGGGACTTCTGGTCGCACCTGCTGGTGGCCGAGGGCGCGGTGGACATGGCGGCCGAGCCGGAGGTCTCGCTCTGGGACATGGCCGCGATCGCGGTGATCGTCCGGGAGGCCGGCGGGACGTTCACGTCCGTGGACGGCGACCCGTGGCCCGGCGCCGGATCCGGCTGCACCTCCAACGGCCTGCTGCACGACGTGCTGCTCTCGCACCTGGGCGCCGCCGCGGTCTCCCCGGAGCACCTCGCCGAGTAGCCGCCCACCCCGGCCCTTGCCCGAGTGACCCATGGGACCAGTGAACAGGCAGAAAAGCCCCGGGGGCGGGCCGAGCGGTTAAGCTCGACCGGTACCGGCTCGGGCCGGTGCGTCGAGCGGAGGGCGGCCGGAGCATGGTGAGCTGGATCAACGACCACATCCTGGTCCTGAGCGGTTGGGCCGCGCTGGCCGTGGTCTTCCTGCTCCCGGCGCTGGAGTCGGCGATCTTCCTCGGCTTCGTGCTGCCCGGGGAGACCGCGGTGGTGATCGGCGGCGTGCTGGCCTACCAGCACAAGGTCAGCCTGGTCGGCGTGCTGATCGCCGCGGTGGCCGGCGCGATCGTGGGGGACTCGGTCGGCTTCGAGGTCGGCCGCCGGTGGGGCGACGCGCTGCTCACCCGGATCCCGGCCAAGCTGATCAAACCCGTGCACGTGGCCCAGGGCAAGGAGACGATCAACCGGCTCGGCGGGCGCGCGGTGTTCGCCGGACGCTGGGTGGCCGCGCTGCGCGCGCTGGTGCCGGGCCTGTGCGGCACCTCGGACATGGAGTACGGGACCTTCCTGACCTGGAACGCGCTCGGCGGCCTGACCTGGGCCACCGCGTACACCCTGGTCGGATACCTCACCGGGTCGGCGTGGCAGCGGGTGGAGCACTACAGCTCGGTGGTCAGTTACATCCTGCTGGGCGTGGTGGTCCTGATCGTCGCCGCGATCGTGGTGTTCCGGCGGCGCAGCCAGGCCGAGAAGGACGCCGAGACCGAGGCGGAGATCGAGGAAGAGGCCGAAGAAGAGACCGAAGCCGACGGGTCCGGTGCGGGACGGCAGTCCGCGGCGAGCAGTGAGGGTGAGTCCGAGGAAGCGGATCCGGACGGAGCCGCCGCCGAGCCGGCGCAGTCGGCGACCGGGACCGACTGAGAAATCACGGCGGAATCCGTCGCCCGGACCAAGCCGGGCGAGCCGGCCAAGTCGAGCGGACGGGCCGCAGGGCAGATCCGCGCGACGGTTATCGGACTCGGGCAGCGGTCGTCGGACTCGGGCAGCGCCGAATCGGCCCGCGCCAGATCAGGTCGGTTCGCCGTACCGGGACAGGGCGAGCGCGCCGCCGACCGCGAGCAGGAAGCCGACCAGGCCGACCGCCACGAAGCCGTGCCGGGTGCTGTCGCCGAGCAGGAGCAGCCCGACCAGGGCCGGGATGGTCGTCTCGCCGACCACCAGCGCGGAGGTGGCCGCGGTGACCGAGCCGCGTTGCAGCGCGGCGGTGAAGAACATGAAGCCGGTGGCCGAGGAGATGATCGCGGCGTAGGTGGCCGGGTCGGTCACCAGGTGCCCGATGCTGAGCGAGGGCAGCACCCGGATCGAGATGCCGAACACCCCGAACAGCAGGCCGGCCAGCGCGCCGAGTATGGCCGAGTGGGCCCGGCGGTACACGTTGCCGACCAGCACCGCGATCGCGGCCAGGACGATCGCCACGCCGAGCAGGTCGTAGCGTTCGATCCCGGAGAAGGACTTGGTGCCCTCGCGGCCGGAGGAGATCGCCAGCAGCACCAGGCCGCCGATCACCGCGCCGATGGCCGCCTTGTCCCGGCCGGACAGGGTCAGCTTGAGCATCACCACCGCGGCCAGCGCGGTCACCGCGAGGTTGGTGTTCACGATCGCCTGGACCGTGAACAGCGGCAGGGTGCGCAGCGCGTAGAGGTTGAAGGCCAGGCCGAGCGCGTCCAGCATGGTGCCGCCGACGAAGGGCAGCGAGCGCACCAGCCGCATCAGCAGCCGCGGGTCCACCCCCTCGGCCCGGTCCACCCGCCGGGCCCCGACCGCCTGGAACACCGAGGCCACGCCGTAGCAGACACAGGCGACCGCGGCGGCCGCCAGACCCCAGCCCACACTCGCTCCTTCTCGTCCCGCGGCGCCCGGCGCCCGCCTCGGCGGCGGCCATCGCGGGCGGAATCGGTGTGACAACAGTACGGGACCGGGAGACCGATATCACGTAGCGCTCTCAGGCGGCCCTGGCAAGAATATGAGATGAACGGTTCAGGAAGGCATGATTCTGGTCCTCGCGGGGGACAAACAGCCTTACCGCCCGCGCGTTTGCTCCACCCCTCTCATACCCCTAGGAGTCTGACCGGTGCCCACCCTCGCCCAGTCGTCCCCGTGCAAATCCACTCCCAGCCACGTCCTCGACCCCCACGCCGCACTCGGCTTCCTGGAGGCCGGGCTCCAGCGTATCGCGCAACTGGCGGTCACCGCCGACCTGGCCGCCCCGGTACCCGGCTGCCCCGACTGGACCCTGGCCGACGTGGTGCGACACGTCCACCGGTTCAACGTCCGGACCGCCGACATGGTCGAGCGGCTGTCCCAGCAGCCGCTGCCGTTCCCCGAGATCCAGGCCCCGGCCCGGGCCGAGGAGTACGGCGAGTGGTTCACGGCCGGCGCCGCGCGCCTGTTGCAGGTCCTGCGCGAGGCCGACCCCGAGGCGCCGATGTACTCGTACGCCGACACGCCCAGGGTGTCCTTCTGGATCCGCCGGGCGCTGCACGAGGTGACCGTGCACCGGCTGGACGCCGAGCGGGCCGCGCACCGGGTCGAGCCGGTGGACCCGGCGGTCGCGGTCGACGGGATCGACGAGTTCCTGGAGAACCTGCCGTTCCTGGCCCACCGCCTGCCGGCCCGCGACCTGCACGGCGACGGCGAGACCATCCACCTGCACGCCACCGACCTGGAGGACGGCGGGGTGGTCGGCGAATGGCTGATCACGCTGGAGCCGCACGGCTACCGGTGGTCGCACGCGCACGTCAAGGGCGCCGCGGCGGTCCGCGGGCCGGTGGCCGACCTGCTGCTGTTCATCTACGGCCGCAAGCCGGCCGCGGACCCGTCGTTCCTCACCTTCGGCGACTCGTCGCTGGTCACGTACTGGTCCACCAAGACCGTGTTCTGACAAGAGTCGCGTTCCGACCACGCGGCGCAGCAGCCGGCCGAAACGCCGGCGCGGCCGCCGGGCACCCGCGGGCCGGGTCCGTCTCAGGGGCGGATCCGGTCCGCGCGCCGTTTTCCCGCCCCGCGCGGGCGGTAGCGGTCGGCCGTCAGCCCGAGCGCGGGGCCCGCGCGCCCTCGGCGTAGGCCGGCTGGGCGTTGGGCGAGGCCAGGTCCGGCGGCGGGACCAGCCGGCCGGCCACGATCCGGAACCCGGCCGCCTGCAGGTACGGCGTGGCCTGCTCGAACAGGCCCACGATCCGCCGGGCCACGTAGAAGCTGATGATCGCGCACGGGATCTCGGCGAACACCGCCATGGTGAGCGAGGTCAGGAAGTTCTTCGTGCCGCGCGCGGTCAGCACGTCGAACCAGGCGTCGATCAGCAGCATGGTGCCGGTCGCGGTGGCCGCGATCGCGCCGCGCGGGGACCTGGTGATCAGCCGGTAGGCGGTCAGCGCGAAGGCCAGCACCAGGAAGCAGTCGAAGCCGCCCCAGACCAGCCGCCAGTGCTCGGCCAGGGCCCGGTTCTTGAGCGAGCCGAAGATGATCACGGTCCACGGCACCAGCACCACCGCGCAGCCGACGAAGAACACGGCGATCCACTTGGGCACCAGCCGGCGCGGGGAGACCGCCTCGGTCAGCGACGCGCCCACCGGCCCGCCGCCCGGTCCGGCCGGCCCGGTCGCCCCTGATCCAGCCCTCGAGTCCGGCACGGTCACCTCGCTTCCTGACACAGTTCGATGTTCCCCGCCGAGGTTTCCGGCAATCTCCCATACCGCCAGCGGTAACCATTATGCTTCGACAAGGCAGGGCGTTTCGCGCCGCGACGGCTATCTAAGGGGATTACGGGTGCCACAAACAGCCAAGACGCCGGGGTTCGACTGGCCGATCGAGCAGTTCTCCCTGTCCAACGGCCTGCGCGTCGTCGTGTGCCCGGACCACAGCGCCCCGATCGCCGCGACGAACATCTGGTACAACGTCGGCTCCCGGCACGAGCCGGCCGGCAAGCACGGTTTCGCCCACCTGTTCGAGCACCTGATGTTCGAGGGCTCGGCCCAGGTCGGCAAGGGCGAGCACTTCGAGGTGCTGCAGGAGGTCGGCGGCAGCTCGATCAACGCCACCACCAGCTCGGACCGGACGAACTACTACCAGACCGTGCCCTCCGCCGCGCTGGGCACCGCCCTGTGGCTGGAGGCGGACCGGATGGGCGCGCTGGCGCTGACCCAGGAGACCCTGGACAACCAGCGCGAGGTGGTCAAGAACGAGCGCCGGCAGCGGTACGACAACGTGCCCTACGGCCGCTGGCACGAGGTGATCGGCGAGCTGGCCTACCCGGAGGGGCACCCGTACCACCACTCCACCATCGGGTCGATGGCCGAGCTCAACGACGCCAAGCTGGAAGACTTCACCGCCTTCTACGAGTCCTACTACTCGCCGGACAACGCGGTGCTGACCGTGGTCGGGGACACCACCGCCGAGGAGGTCCGGGCGCTGGCCGAGACCTACTTCGGCGCCCTGGCCGCGCGCCCGCGCCCGCAGCTGGCCGACCCGGCCGAGCTGCCGCCCACCTTCGGCGGCGCCCAGCGGGTGGACCTGCGCGAGGACGTGCCGCTGCCCCGGTTGTTCTTCACCTTCCGGGCCACCCGGTTCGCCGAGCCCGGCTCGGCCGCCGAGGACGTGCTCAGCGTGCTGCTCGGCCGCGGCCGGGGCAGCCGGCTGTACCGGGAGCTGGTCACCGAGCGCCGGCTGGCCCAGGCCGAGGGCGGCTACCTCGGCTCCTGGCAGCGGGCCTGGCACGCGTCCCAGCTGACCGGCATGGCCACCCCGCTGGACGGGGTGGCGCTGGAGACCCTGGAGTCGGCCTTCTTCGAGGTCTGCGAGCAGCTGGCGGCCGAGCCGGTGACCGAGGCCGAGCTGTCCCGGGCCCAGTCCATGCTGGCCGCCGACTGGTCCCGCGAGCTGGCCACGGTCAACGCCCGGGCCGACCAGCTGGGCCGGCACGCGACCCTGTTCGGCGACGCGGCCACCCTGGGCCGGCGGCTGCCGGAGCTGCTGGAGGTCACCCCGGAGGAGATCCAGGCCGCGGCCAAGCGGGTCTTCGCCCCGGACAACCGGATCACCCTCGCCTACATCCCGACCACGGAGGCCTGAGACGCCGTGAGCACCCAGTCAGCGCAGCTCGCACCCCGCCCGGCGGTCGCCGCCCCGCGCCCCTACGTGTTCCCGGCGGTCCGGCGCAGCCGGGTCGGGGCCGGGCACATCCTGGCCGCGCACCTGCCCGGGCAGCCGATCATCTGGCTCTCCCTGCTGCTCGGCGGCGGGGCGCTGCGCGAGCCGGCCGGCCTGGACGGCCTGGCCCGGGCCACCGCCGGCCTGTTGGACGAGGGCACCCTGGACCGGTCCGCGGACGAGTTCGGCACCGCGGTCGAGTCGCTCGGCGGACAGTGGTCGGTGGACACCAGCTGGGAGACCGCGCGGCTCTCGATCGACCTGCCGGTCGGCGAGGCCGAGGGCGGGGCCCGGATGCTGGCCGAGGCGGCCCGCCGCCCGGCCTTCACCGACCACGACGTGGCGCGCTACCTGGCCGACCTGGTGGCCGGCAAGCGCGAGTCCTTCGCCCGGCCCGGCCCGCGGGCCCAGGCCGCCTTCCGCGGCGCGCTGTTCGGCGCCGAGACCCGGTTCGGCCGGCTGGCCGGGGGCGACCCGGACACCGCGGCGGCGCTGACCGCCGGGGCGGTCCGGGCGTTCCACGCCGAGTGGATGCGCGAGGCCGGCACCCTGCTGGTGGTCGGCGACCTGGACCAGGTGGACCTGGACGCCCTGGGCCGCGCGGTGTTCGCCGGCGCGGTCGGCCCGGCGCACCGCCCGGACGCCCGGCCCGGCTGGCTGGCCCTGCCCAAGCCGGCCCTGGCCGCGGACCCGGCCCGGCTGGTCGTGGTGGACCGGCCCGGCGCGGTGCAGTCGACCCTGCGGATCGGGCACACCGCCCCGACCATGGCCGAGGCGGACGCCGCGGGCCTGGACCGGGTCGCGCTGCGGATGGCCTCCTCCATCCTGGGCGGCTCGTTCACCTCCCGGCTCAACCACGAGCTGCGCGAGGTCAAGGGGGTCACCTACGGCGCCCGGGGCACCTTCGACCTGGGCCGCCCGGTGGGCACGTACCAGTTCTCGGCCGAGGTGCGCACCGACGCGACCGGCGAGTCGATCAAGGACACGCTGCGGGTGATCGACGAGTTCCTGGACGGCGGCGCCACCCGGGAGGAGCTGGAGAAGACCCGCTCGCACCTGGCCGGGGCGATCCCGATCGAGCTGCAGACGGTCGGTTCGGTCGGCCACTACCTGGTGGACATCGTCCGGCAGGGTCTGGCGGACGACTTCGTCACGACCGACCACGCGCACCTGCTCGAAGTGTCCCTGGACGAGGTCAACGCCGCGATCCGGACCAGCCTGCGCCCGTCCGAGCTGGTCATCGCGGTCGAGGGCGACGAGTCCGTGATCGGGCTGGACCCGGCGGACTTCCCGCGCTGAGCATCGGCCGATGGAAGCAGAGTTCTGAACCGGTCCGGCCGGGCGCGGCGAACGTCGCGCCCGGCCGGTCGGCCGTCCCGGCTTCGCAGCGGGATTCTGGTCATGGGTCGAAAGCCGATTCTTCTTGGATGCCGGCGGGATCTGGATGAGTGGCGATGGTGAGCTCGTTGAATCAGTTTTCGGATTGCCTCTCCCCACGTGCCTGAGCGAAGCGGTCCGCGACGGCAGCTGGGCGCGACTTTCCGTCTCACCCAAGCTGGAAGAGGTATTCGGCGAGCGCCCGGTCCGCCCTTCTTTCTTTTCATTGCCCACCATGACGGGGACGACAAGGTGGTGGCGCGAGGGCCTGGACGAGGAAACACTCCGTTGCTATTACGGCACATCTGCGAGAACTGACGCTCCCGGACATGCTCATCGCGCTGAATTACGGTGATTCCGCAACCGAGCCGGGCGTCGTCTATCTGGGCGAGCGGAATTCGTGGCGGACAATATCCGAGAGCGTCTGCAATTTGCTGTGCGCCCTCATTCCAGATCAGGTCTCTTAGCAGCCGGTCCGGCGGGAGTGCCGACGGCCTACGCAGAGACCTGCGAAACGTCCGCGCTGATTCCTTCGCCTGCCAAGGCTTCGTTCCGCCATCCGAGACCTTCGCGATTGCGGGTTGCGCCGGGCGGCGGGCCGCGTGTTATGTTCATTCCGAGGTCATGAGTATCCAGCGTTAAGCCCCGGCTTGCTGATCGGCAACCCTTCCACCGCGATGGGGTGCCCCGGGTGAGGACCTGGCCGTGCGCCGGAACCGTCCGCGCAGGGCAAGCGCGGATCTGCGAGCTCTACCATCCCTCGCCGGTCCCCCGGACCCGTGAAGGGGTGCATTGCCATGACAGCCACTGCCGTCGCCACCGAGATTCCGACCACTGACACCGCCGTGGAGGCCGCCGACTGTACTGCGGCGGCGCTGCTGCCGGTGGTCGGCGCGGACCTGACCGTTCCGCTGGTGACCGGCGAGTCGGTCCGGTACGCGAACCTGGACTACGCCGCCTCGGCGCCCGCGCTGCGGACCGTGGCCGACCACATCGCGACCGCGCTGCCGTACTACGCCTCGGTGCACCGCGGCGCCGGGTACGCCTCCCAGGTCTCGACCGCGCTGCTGGAGAACGCCCGGGCGTGCGTGGCCCGGTTCCTCGACGCCCGCCCGGACGACGTCGCGATCTTCACCCGCAACACCACCGACGCACTGAACCTGCTGGCCGGCGCGGTGCCCGAGGGCGGCAGCGTGCTCTACCTGGACCTGGAGCACCACGCGAACCTGCTGCCCTGGCAGCGGCGCGGGGACGTGGTGCTGGAGGCCGGGCCGACCCTGCGCGAGACCCTGGCGGACCTGGACGCCGCGCTGAAGGCCACCCCGACCGCGCTGGTCGCGGTGACCGGCGCCTCGAACGTCACCGGCGAGCTGCTGCCGATCCGCAAGATCGCCCGTCTGGCCCATCGGCACGGGGCCCGGATCGTGGTCGACGCGGCCCAGCTGGCCCCGCACCGGCGGATCTCGCTGACCCGGACCGGCGTGGACTACCTGGCCCTGTCCGGGCACAAGCTCTACGCGCCGTACGGCGCCGGGGTGCTGATCGGCCGGCGCGACTGGCTGGACGCGGCCCCGGCCTACCTGGCCGGCGGCGGCGCGGTGCGGGAGGTGACCGCGTCCGCGGGCACCGAGTGGGCCCCGGCCCCGGCCCGGCACGAGGGCGGCACGCCGAACGTGCTCGGCGCCGCGGCCCTGGCCAAGGCCTGCGAGACCCTGGCCGAGCTCGAGCTGGGCCCCGGCGCCGAGGCGCTGCGCGAGCACGAGGAGGCGCTGCGCCGGCGGCTGCTGGCCGGACTGGCCCGGCACCCGCAGATCGAGGTGCTGCGGATCTGGCCGGACTCGGCCGAGTCGATCGGCGTGGTCGCGTTCACCGTGGCCGGCCAGGACTCCGGCCTGGTCGCGGCGATCCTGTCCGCGGAGTACGGCGTGGGCCTGCGCGACGGGCGGTTCTGCGCCCACCCGCTGGCCGCCCGGCTCGGCCTGGAGCGGTCCGGGGCGCTGCGCGCGTCCTTCGGCGTGGGCTCCTGCGCCGCCGACGTGGACCGGCTGCTCGGCGCGCTCGACCGGCTGCTGGCCGAGGGTCCCGGGTGGGCGTACGAGCTCGTCGACGGCCGCTACGCCCCGGTCGGCGACCCGCGCCGGCTGCCGGACTTCGCCGGCCCGAACGTCACCGCCGGATCGCCCTGCCAGCAGTAGCGGGCATCGGTCAGGGGTGGAAGGACTCGTCGAGTTCTGTCACCAGGCCGGTGTTGTCGACGTTGAAACCGTTGTAGTCGCCGTATTCGCCGATGTCGCTCTGGATGAACTGGTCCCGGCTCAGTCCAGCGAGTGCTCCTCCAGGTACTGCCCGATCGCGGCGACGCAGGTGCCGCCCTGGCCGATCGCGCCGCCGATCCGCTTGATCGAGCCGGCCCGCACGTCCCCGGCCGCGAACACCCCGGGGACCGAGGTCTCCATCGGCAGCGGCGGACGGTCCTGGTCCCAGGTCTGCGGCAGCAGCTCGGGGCGGCGGGCGACGTCGACGCCGGTGAGCACGAAGCCGAGTTCGTCCAGCGCGACCACGTCGCGCACCCACTGGCTGCTGGGCACCATGCCGGTCAGCACGTACAGGCTCGACGCGTTGAACACCTGGGTCGTCTCGCCGGCGTGATCCATCAACACGACCTTCTCCAGCCGGCCGTAGCCGCGCACCTCGCCGATGTGGGTGCCGCAGTGCACCGTGATCCGTTCGTGCGCGCTGAGCAGGTCGGCCAGTTCGGCGGACAGCGGTGCCCGGCGCAGGCTCGGTTCGGCCACGCTCAGCACGACCGCCCGGGCGTGCTCGGCCAGGTTCAGCGCGGCCTTCGCGGCGGCGTCGCCGGAGCCGGACACGACCACGTCCTCGCCCGAGGTCAGGCCCACCTCGGCGAGCGGGATGCCGTAGTACACGCCCGCGTTGGTCAGCTCCGCGACGCCGGGCGACTCCAGCCGGCGCCAGCTCATCCCGGTGGCGATCAGCACGGTCTTGCCGGCCAGCACGTCCCCGCCGGCCAGCACCACCCGGTGCGAGCCGCGCAGCGGCAGCAGGTGCTCGGCGACCCGCGCGCTGCACCACTGCACGCCGAGCCGGCGGGCCTGGGCCAGGGCCCGGTGCGCGAAGTCCGCGCCGGTCAGCCCGGTCGGCAGCCCGGCGTGGTCCTCCAGCCGGGAGATCGCCGCCGTGGCCTGGCCGCCCGGGCAGTCGTCCTCGACCACGCACACCGACAGTCCGTCGGTGGCCGCGTTGACCGCGGCGGCCAGCCCGGCCGGGCCGCCGCCGACCACGATCAGGTCGTACCGGTCCAGGGTGGCCTCCTCGGTCAGGCCGAGGGTCACCGCGAGGTCGTTGATGGACGGGTCGTACAGCGCCCGGCCGTCGTCGAACAGGACCGTGGTGGGCGGGGGGACCGGCAGGTTCAGGTCCCGGGCCATGGTCATCGCCTCGGCGTCCTCGGCCAGGTCGAGCCAGGTGAACGGGATCAGGCTGCGGGTCAGGTAGTCCTTGATCAGGTGCGATCCGGCCGCGAACCGGTGCCCGAGCACGGTCACCCCGACCGGCACGGCCCGGTACTGGGTGGCCCAGTCCTCCAGCAGGTCGTCCACGATCGGCAGCAGCCGCTCGGCCAGGCACTCGGCCGGCAGCACCAGGTAGCGGTCGACCAGGGCCTGGCTGATCGCCTGCAGTGCGGCGTCGGCCTGGTCCAGCGTGGTCAGCAGGATCCGGCGGGCCCCGGGCGCGGTGGCCTTGAGCTGGACCAGCAGCTCGGTCGCGGAGCCGTCCGGCAACTGGTGCACGCTGATCACCAGGGCGATCCCGGTGCCGGTGGCGACCACGTGGCCGAGCACGTCGGCGGCCTCGTTCAGACTCGCCGCGCCCATCACCCGGTAGCCGGCGCAGTGCGCCCGGAAGCGGTCCACCAACTCGTCCCGGTCCACCGCGTCCGGGCTGACCAGCAGGATCAGCGGGTTGTTCGCCATCGAGGCCATGACCGGACCGCCCTTGTCGAAGAATGAGGGTCAGCTCGACGCTAACCGTTCGGCGCCCGATCCACACTTCGGCCGCACCGTCGGAGTAGGCGCGCGGCGGGCTGGGAACCATCTCGGTACGGCGCAGGCCGGAGGGTGTGGCGGCTCGGCTGGGTGACTCGATGGGGGTCGGATGAGGTCGGCAGTGGTGACGGTCGCGGCGGCGGGACTGGCCCGGGAAGCGCACGGCAGCGTGGTGGCGATGGCGGACACGACCGCCACCGGCCTGATCGTCGCGCTCGGCGGCGGCGGTTCGTTCGTCCTGGTGCTGGCGCTGACCATCCGGGCGGCCCGGGTGTCCAACCGGGCCGGGCGGGCGGCGGCCGGCCAGGCGCAGGCCGCGCAGGCCCGCCCGGGTCGCGCCCGCACCCGGATCCGGACCCGCGGCGGCCGCAGCGGCGCGGGCGCCGGGGCCGGGGTGAAGACCGCCAAGGTCGACGCCTATCCCCCGCAGCCCTACTCGGCCCACGAGCCCACCTCGCACGGGCCGTACTCCCGGCCGTACCGGGTGCCGGCGCAGGACGAGCAGCACGGCCGGGCCCAGACCAACGGGCACCGGCCGAACGGCCCGGTCGGGGTGCCGACCGCGCCGTGGGACCCGACCGAGGACTGACGAGATGAGATACGAGGTCGACGTCCAGGTCGCGGCCGAGCCCGAGGCGGTCTGGGCCACGTTGGCGGACGTGGAGAAGTGGCCGGAGTGGACGTCGTCGACGACCTCTGTCACGCGGCTGGAAACCGGCCCGCTGGCCGTGGGCAGCACGGCGCGGGTCGTCCAGCCCAGGCTGCGGCCGGCCGTGTACACCGTGACCGCGTGCGAGCCGGGGAAGTCGTTCACCTGGGCCGCCAAAGCGCCGGGGGTGAAGACCGTCGCAGGGCACTACATCGAGCCGGGCGAGGACGGACGGTCGGCCGTGCGGCTCGTCCTGGAGCAGTCGGGACTGCTGTCCGCGTTCGTCGGATTGTTTGCGGGCGGCCTGATCCGGCGCTACCTGGCCCTCGAAGCCGAGGGCCTGCGGCAGCGCAGCGAATCAGGGCCCGCACCAGTGGATCAGGGTACTGTATGACCGTCTAACGGTGCAGATGTAGGTGCACCACGACGGTCGTGACGAGTCCCGCACCGACCAGCACCCCGACGAGGAAGATCCGGATCGGGGACGCCGGCCAGGCGAGGCTGTTCCCGCGGTACTGGTCCCGTCCGGATCCTTCCGACGAGTGATGATGTCCGCCGCCGCCTCCGCCGGACCAGTTCGATTCCCCTCCGCCGCCTTCGTGCATTTTCAGGCTCCCTCCCGAAATGCCGACACTCCCTGCGGCCGAGTGTGCGCAGCGCGGACGAATGCGGCAATCGCCCCGGATCGTTTGGCCACGGACCGTTGCAAACCGCGGACTCCGGGCCCGGTCACGCGACGATGGTGGGCGACGGCACTCCGGCCAGGGCTTCGAGGGTCTCCGGCCGGTCCGGCACGAGCAGCAGGTCGTCCACGCCGACCGCCCGGTACTCGGCCAGGGCCGCGCGGATCACGGCCACCGACCCGATCCCGCCGATCGCGCCGAGCAGGTCGTCCGGCGCGGCGGCCACCACCGAGCGGATGTGCGCGCCGGACCGGGCCAGCCGGATCAGCTCGCCGAACCCGGCCTCGGAGAACATGCCCGCGAAGCCCGGCGCGCGCAGGTACGGCACCAGGGAGCGCAGCAGGTCGCGCCGCGCGGTCTCGTCCGGGTCGAGCGCGACCGGGATCCACAGGGCCAGCCGGGGCGTCGGGCGCCCGGTCCGTTCCGCCGCCAGCTGCACCCGGCCGCGCAGTCGGGCCATGTGTTCGACCGTGCCGATCGGGACGATGATCCGGTCCGCCCGGGTCACCGCCACCTCGGTCAGCTCCGCGTCGAAGGCCAGGATCGAGACCGCGCCGTGGGACGGCGGCAGCGAGCCGGTGAAGCCGCGGGTGCGCACCACCGAGCCGGCGAACTCGACCGGGTGCCCGGCCAGCAGGCCGGTGCCGGGGCCGAGTTCGGGGGTGGGGTTCTGGTCGGAGGCTTGGTCGGCGGTTGTTCCGGAGCCGTTCTCGGCGCCGGGCGTGCCGTCCGGCCCGGAGCCGGAGCCGGGCCCGGCGGCCGGTTCGGCGCCGGTCCCCGGCGCGGGGTCCTCGATCCGGCTGCCCGGGCGCCCGGCCGGCCCGGAACCGCCCGGCGCGCCGAAGTGCCCGCGCGACCCGTTCGCCCGGGCCGGGCCGACCACCCGGCCGGGTCCGGCCGCGCTCGGCCCCGGGCCCGGGGCCCAGGAGCCGCGCAGCACCAGCGCGGACTCGGCCAGCACGGTCGCCGACTCCCCGCGGGACCGGCCGTGCCAGTCCTCCACCACGGTCGAGGTCGACGCGGACAGCGCCACGTCCACCCGGCGGCCGGTCAGCGCGGCCACCGAGGCCGCGCCGCGGGCGATGGTGACCGGGTCGCGCACGGCGGCCGGCAGCGGGCCGACCGTGATCCGGGCCTGGCCCCGGCCCATCGCGGTGGCCAGCGCGAACGCGTCGTGGCCGGTCGCCTCGCCGATCATCACCTCGCGGTAGCCGAGCAGGTCGGCCAGGATCGCGAGCTCCAGCGACCGGGCCGGGTCCGCGTCGGTGCGGATCCCCACCAGCACGCCCCACTCCGCGGTCGACGGCGGCGACGGGCCGGCGGCGCGTCCCGGCGGGTCGACCCCCATGCTCATCCTCCCCCTGTCGACGGCGGCGTTTCGGCAAAACGTATCGGCATAGACCCCGCCCGCGAAAGACCAAGCGTCCGGCGAGCTGTCCGCACCGGGTAAATCGGTCGCAACCGAACGATCACGCGCCCGGACCCGCCGCGACCGGCCCTGGCCCGCGGCGCGGGCTCGGACGGCGACCGGACCCGGCGCGGGGCCTGGCGTGCGGGCGGGCACGGGCGGCGCGAGAAGCTTGAGGAGCGGAAAAGGTGCGCATAACTTCCCTCGGCCACGCGGGCATGCTGATCGACGCGGCCGCGGGTATTGTATGCGACCCCTGGTTCACTCCGGCGTACTTCGGTTCCTGGGTGCCCTTCCCGGACGACAGCCGGATCAATCCCCGCGAGCCCCCGCGGGCACTGCCGGAGGGCGACGCCGACTCCGACGCCGCGTGCCCGGAGATCACGGCCGTCGCCGTCACGCAGAGACCAACAAACCTGAGCTGAGCTGGAGATATGCCGAACTTCCTGATCATCTGCAACCGTCGTACCGGCGAGCAGAGCGTTCAGGAGTTTCTCGCCGGGCCGGAGCACGTGGCCATCCGAGCCAGGTTCGCCGCCGAGCGCGCGAACCGTGCTGATCATGATATCGAGGTCGTCGTGCTCAGCAGCGCCTCGCGCGAGATGCTGGAGCAGACCCACACCCGCTATTTCAAGACCACGCAGGAGCTCATGGCCGCCTGAGGAGGCAGCCAGAAAGCCCTCTCAGGCCACACCACAACGCGGCTGCTGCGCTGACCCGCGGCCACCGTGCCGACCATGGCGGCTTCCGACCTTCTGACGGAAGCCGCCAGGCTGGCGTCTGCATAAACCCTGGTCTCAGTCCCGCCGGCGCAGCCCCTCGAAGACCAGGGTGCTCAGTGCGTCGGCGATCTCCTTGCCGCCGCTGGGCGCGCCGTCCGCGCCGGGGTCGTCCTGGTCCGGGCGGTACCACTCGGACACCGAGTTCACCAGGCCGAAGATCAGCCGGGCGGTCAGCCGCGGGTCCAGGTCCGGGCGCAGGTCGCCCTCCTCGACCGCGGCGCGGACCAGTTCGGCCACCCGGTGGTCGAACTCGCGCCGGCGGGCCAGCGCGGCCCGCTCGGTCTCGCTGTTGCCGCGCACGCGCAGCAGCAACGTGACGTAGGGCAGGTTGCGCACCAGCTCCTGGCAGGTGTGCTCGAGCACGTGGGCCAGCTGCCCGGCCGCGCCGAGGTCGGTCAGGGTCGGCTCGTCGAGCACGGCGAACAGGCCGTCCAGCGCCCGGGTGACGGCCAGACGGAGCAACTCCTCCTTGCCGGCCACGTGGTGGTAGATCGAGGATTTGCTGATCCCGGCCGCCTTGGCCAGGTCTTCCATGGACGTGCCGTCATACCCGCGCAGGTTGAACACCCCGACCGCGACGCTCAGCAGGGATTCGGTGGTGTACGTGTCTCGCTTGGGCACTACCCGTTCTCCTCTTTCGGACTTGAGACTAACGAACGTTCGGTTAATGTACTGAGGACGAGGACGTGTAGAAACCAAGCACGAGAGGAACGCTCATGTCTGGGACCGGCAACGCCGCCGACCTGGTGGCCCGCCACCGCCCGACGCTGGACGCGGCGCTGGCCGCGGTCGGCTCGCGCGAATTCTTCACCCATTTCCCCGAGCATGCCAAGGCCTACCCCGAGCAGGGCCCGGCCGGGGGCAAGGCGTGGTTCGACTCGGTCCTCGGCACCGGCTATCCGTTGGAGCAGGCCGGAACGGACGGGCGGGCCGGGGCCGAGCGGTCGCCGTACGGCTTCGACCTGGGCATCGACTACCCGCACGCCGATCCGGACGAGCTGCTGAGCGCGGCCTGCGCGGCGATCGCGCCGTGGCGGGACGCCGGCGCACAGGTCCGGGCGGCGGTGTGCATCGAGATCCTGACCCGGCTGAACCAGCGCTCGTTCGACATCGCGTTCGCGGCCATGCACACCTCGGGGCAGGCGTTCCCGATGGCGTTCCAGGCGGCCGGGCCGCACGCCCAGGACCGCGGCCTGGAGGCGGTGGTCTACGCGTACCGGGCGCAGACCGACCACGTCGAGTCCGCACTCTGGGAGAAGCCGCAGGGCTCGCGCCCGCCGATCCGGCTGGCCAAGAAGTGGCGGACCGTGCCGCGCGGGGTCGCCCTGGTGATCGGCTGCAACACCTTCCCGACCTGGAACGGCTACCCGGGCCTGTTCGCCTCCCTGGCCACCGGCAACGCGGTGCTGGTCAAGCCGCACCCGGGCGCGGTCCTGCCGCTGGCGGTCACCGTCGAGGCGGCCCGCGCGGTGCTGGCCGAGCACGGCTTCGACCCGAACCTGGTCGCCCTGGCCGTGGAGAACCAAGGCGAGGGCCTGGCCAAGACCCTGGCCCTGCGGCCCGAGGTGAAGATCATCGACTACACCGGGTCGACCGAGTTCGGCGACTGGCTGGAGCGCAACGCCCAGCAGGCGCAGGTCTACACCGAGAAGGCCGGCGTCAACACCATCATCGTGGACTCGTTCGCGGCCGAGGAGTACCAGGCCGCGCTCGGCCACCTGGCCTTCTCGCTCTCGCTCTACACCGCGCAGATGTGCACCTCGCCGCAGAACATCCTGGTGCCCCGGGACGGGATCCGGGTCGGCGGGGAGTCGAAGTCCTTCGAGGGGTTCGGCGCGGACCTGGCCGGCGCGGTGGACCGGCTGCTCGGCGACCCGGCCAAGGCCGGCGCGATCCTGGGCGCGGTGGTCAACCCGTTCATCACCGAGCGGCTGGCCGAGGCCGGGTCCGTCGGCAAGACGGTGCTGGCCTCGCGCGCGATCGAGCTGCCGGACTTCCCCGAGGCCACGGTGCGCACCCCGCTGATCGCGGCCGTCGACGCCGAGGACGCGCAGGTCTACACGCACGAGTGGTTCGGCCCGGTGTCCTTCCTGATCGGCACCGACTCGACCACCCACTCGATCGAGCTGTACCGGGTCACGGTCGGCGCGCACGGCGCGCTGACCGCCGCGGTCTACTCCACCGACGAGGCCGTGATCGACGCGGCCGAGGAGGCCACCTGGGAGGCCGGCGCGAACCTGTCGGTGAACCTGACCGGCGCGGTCTACATGAACCAGTCGGCCGGATTCTCGGACTACCACGGCACGGGCGTGAACCCGGCGGCGAACGCGGCGTATACGGATGCTGCGTTCGTGGCGTCCCGGTTCCGCCGGGTGCAGTCGCGGCGGCCCGCCTAGACGAGTTGTTCCGAATTCTGGCGCCTGAGCCGAGTTGCTGGTAGGTGCGCTGACCTGCCGGGTGAGTGCGCACGGCGAAACGGCTCAGCGGTGGTGGCTGGGCGTGCGGCCAGGCGCCGCCGATCAGGCGTTTCGCCGCGCCAGAATTCGGAACAACTCGTCTAGACGGTCCGGGCAGTGTGACATGTCTCACGTCCGCCGTGCCGGGAGCACGGTGAACCGTGTGAGCTGTGCGACATGAGAGCGGCGATGTGACACTTGTGGTGCCGGGCGGTCACCGTCCGGCACCATTCGTCTTGAGGAGGCCCGCGTGCTGGGAACCGCCGAGTTGGTCGCGTTCGTCGCGTCGAGCGACCTGGAGCGGTCGGGGGCGTTCTACCGGGACGTCCTGGGCCTGACCCCGGTAGAGCAGAACGACTTCGCCCACGTCTTCGACGCGCACGGCACGATGCTGCGGGTCACGGCCGTGCCCGAGGTCGTACGGGCCGGGTACACCGTACTCGGCTGGCAGGTAGCCGACCTGCGCGAGTCGGTACGCGGGCTCAAGGCGGCCGGCGTGGCGTTCCACCGCTACGAGGGCATGGGCCAGGACGAGGACGACGTCTGGGCCACGCCCGGCGGCGACCTGGTCGCCTGGTTCGCCGACCCGGACGGGCACACGCTCTCGCTGACCCAGTTCGCCGCCCGGGGCTGACCGGCCTGCGACCCGGCCGGGGCTACAGGGCCCCGGCCGACTGGGCGGACCACGCGGTCGGGTAGAACGGCCGGAAGCCCAGCTCGGACCGGATCAGGGAGCTGTCGACCACGCCGGCCCAGGGGTCTTCCACCGCCGCCGTCGCAGCAGGCTGACTCGTGTCCAGCACCGAGCCGCACAGCGCGTGCGCGTCCCAGGCCGTGATCGGGCCCTCGTCGGCGACGTTGTACGCCCGGCCCTCGATTCCGTTGGCCCGCAAGGCGCGCAGCACCGCCTGGCCGACGTCGGCGTGATGGATCATGGACAGCCGCTGGTGCGCGGCCAGGTGCGCGGTCCGCGGCAGGTACTCCTGCAGGTGCGGGTCGCCGTCGCCGTAGACGAACGACAGCCGCAGCCGGACCAGGCCGAGACCCGTGGCCTGGCTGATCCCGACCAACTGCTCCTCCGCCTCGCGCTTGGAGCCCGGGTAGCTGCCGACCGCGCGCAGGTCGTCGTCCTCGCGGGCCGGGCGGCCGCGGCCCGGGCCGTAGACCAGGTTGGTGCTCAGCTGCACGAACCGGCGCACTCCCGCGACGGCCGCGTCCCGGCCCAGGGCCACCGCGGCGTCCCGGTTGACCGCGTCCATCTCGGCCTGCCCGACGCCGCCGCGGAAGGTGGCCGCGCCGTTGACCACCACGTCGGCCCCGGCCAGGGCGGCGGCCCGGCCGGCCGGCTCGGTCAGGTCGCCGAGCACCACCTCGGCGCCGAGGTCGGCGAACGGCCGGCCGGCCTCGGCCCGGCGCACCAGCACCCGGACCCGTTCGCCGGCCTCGAGGTTGCCGAGCAGCCGGGGGACCAGGCGCGAGCCGACCTTGCCGGTGGCTCCGGTGACCAGGATCGTGGACATGGGCGTCTCCTTCGTTCGGTTCCGGGCGGTGATCGCCGCCGCCCGACATTCCTGACCCTTCCGCAGCACCGGCCCGGGCGGAAGAGACCGGTTCAACCAGGGATCGAGAGTCCCTGGCTGCGGGCGCGCCGGTGGGCGAAGATGGGACGGTGACCGTGGACCGCCTCGAACTGGCCGACTTCCTGCGCCGGGCGCGCGAACGGGTCGCCCCGGCCGACGTGGGCCTGGCGCCCCGGGCCCGGGTGCGCACGCCCGGGCTGCGCCGGGAGGACATCGCCCAGCTGGCCGGGATCTCGGTGGACTACTACGCCCGGCTGGAGCAGGCCCGCGGGCCCAACCCGTCCGAGCAGGTGCTCGGCGCGCTGGCCCGGGCGCTGCGGCTGACCGACGACGAGAGCGAGCACCTGTACCGGCTGGCCGGGCAGCAGCCGGACCCGGTGTTCCGGCCGAGCGAGCACGTGCGCCCCGGCCTGCTGCTGATCCTGGACCGGCTCTACGACACCCCGGCGCAGGTCTCCACCGACTTCGGCCGGATCCTGGCCCGCAACGCGATGGCGCACGCCCTGTTCGGCACCGACCCGGCCACCGGGCCGGGGGTCGGCGGCAACATCCTGCTCTGGCGGTTCACCCAGCCCCGGGACGCGTCGATGTTCCCGGCCGCGGACTGGGAGCGCCAGTCCCGGGTGCACGTGGCCAACCTGCGCGCGGTCCTGGCCCGGCGGCCGCAGGACCAGCGGGTGGTGAGCCTGGTCCGGGAGCTGCGGGAGGCCAGCGCGCAGTTCGCCGAACTGTGGGACCAGCACGACGTCGCGGTGCTGCGCTCCAGCAGCAAGACCTTCGTGCACCCGGTGGTCGGCCGGCTCGACCTGGACTGCGAGACCCTGCTGAACGATCCGGGCGACCAGCGCCTGGTCGTCTTCACCGCGCGGCCGGGCAGCGAGAGCCACGAACGGCTGGCCCTGCTGCGGGTGCTCGGGGCCGAGCGGTTCGGCTGAGCGCAGCCTGAAGAGAGCAGTGCGCCGCGGTCCGGCCGAAACGGCGCCGCGGCGCCGACCACCAGCGCGATACCTGCCGTCCGGGGTCGGAAACCGGTCCGAAACAGGCCGGAACCGTCCGGAACACTCGTGCGATTCCGGCGCGGACTGGCTACGATCGGCGACATGTCTGCCGAGCATCAAACCCGCACCTTCCCGGACCCGGCCCGCACGAAGATCCTGACCGCGTTCTTCGCCGACGGACGGCTGACCGGGGTACCGGCCAAGCTGTCCAAGCGCCTGGTCGTGCTCGACGAACTGGCCCAGTCCTTCGAGCCCGGGGTGCGCTACCCCGAGCGCGAGGTCAACGAGATCCTGCGCCGGTTCCACGACGACTACGCGGCCCTGCGCCGCTACCTGATCGACGCCTCGTTCCTGAGCCGCTCCGAGGGGCTGTACTGGCGGTCCGGCGGCTCGGTCGAGGCGTGAGCGCCGCGAAAGCGTAACCTCCGCGCATATGCTCCGGCGCGAGGGCAAAGCACCCGGCCCCTCCTCCGTCCCCGCGCCCACCGGATCCCGCTGAAGGAGCACCCGACATGCCTTATGAGATCTTCGGACTGCCGACCCACATCCTGCTAATCCACGCGGTGGTCGTCGGGATCCCGGCCGCCTGCCTGTCGGTGATCGCGATCGCCGCGCGGCCTCGGTGGCGCAAAGCGCACGGCCTCAAGGTCGCGGCGCTGGCAGTGGTCATGGTGCCGGTCACGTACGCCACCCAGCTGGCCGGGGACCAGCTGTTCAACAACCGCGGGTTCTCCGGGGACGCGCTCGTGGTGCACCACAAGAACCTCGGCGACGACATGGTCTGGTTCGTGCTCCTGGTCGCGGTCCTCGCGGTCCTGCTCGTGCTGGCCGACCGCAGCGGCTTCGCGGACCACCACGCGCCCATGGTCGTTCTGGCCAGCCTGAGCATCGCCGCCAGCGCGGTGTGCATCTACTGGGTGATCCTGGTCGGCGACGCCGGCGCCCGGGCCGTCTGGACCCTCGGGTAGCCGCGTCCGGCGCCTCCGGCGACCCGGTCCGCGGGAATCAGCGAAAGCGCGGAAACGCTGTGAACGCAAGCGTTTTCGGCGCAGTTCACTCCTCGGTGTCATTCATCCGGACCAAAGCGCGGTTTGCCGGACAAGCCGGTCCCAGGCACCTACACTGACCGCTATGGACGCACCATCGGCGACTCTCGCCACGGTCCCTTCCACAGTCGTCGTCCAGCCGACCAGCCTCTGCAACATCGCCTGCACCTACTGTTACCTGCCGCACAAGTCCGAACGCCGCCTGCTCGGCGACGACGTCCTGGCCGCGGTGGTGGACGCGGTGCGCCGCTGGGCCGACCAGGGGCGCACGGTCGGGATCCTCTGGCACTCCGGCGAACCGCTGACCGTCGGCCCGGCCCGGTTCCGCGAGCTGCTCGGCGCGCCCTGGCCGCCCGGCACCGTGCACCGGATCCAGACCAACGCGACCCTGGTCGACCAGGCCTGGTGCGACCTGTTCGAGCAGCTCGGCCCGGAGATCGGGGTGTCCGTGGACGGCCCGGCCCGGATGAACCGGCACCGGGTGACCCGGGCCGGCCGCCCGGCGCACGGCCGGATCGAGGCCGGGATCGGCGCGCTGCGCGGGCGCGGCATCCCGTTCGACCTGCTGTCGGTCGCGCACGACCCGGCCCCACAGGAGGCCGCCGAGCTCTACCGCTACGCCCGGGACCTCGGCGCGCGCAGCCTGGGCGTGCTGCCGGTGGAGACGATCGGGGTGTTCGCCAGCGGCTCCACCGCGGCCCGGGAGCAGTGGGCCCGCTACTTCGAGGCCCTGTTCCTGGCCTGGCGGGCCGACCCGGCGGTCGACCTGCGGGAGCTGAACCAGGTGGCCGGGTACGTGGCCCAGGTCGGCCGCGGACCCGGCCCGGCCGGGGAGCGGGTGCGCGAGCTGCTGGCCCGGCCGGTGGACCCGTTCCCGACCGTGCAGTACGACGGCGAGGTGACCGTGATCTCGCCGGACCTGTCCGGGTTCGACCATCCCGAGCTCGGCCCGTTCAGCGTCGGCAACGTCCGGCGCACCCCGCTGGACCGGCTGCTGGCCCGGGCGCCCCGGGTGCCCTGGGTCCGGCAGACCCTGGAGGGGGTCGCGGCCTGCCGGGCCGGCTGCGAGTACGCGGCCGGCTGCGGCGGGGCGTGGCCGTCGAACAAGTGGTTCGAGAACCACGATCTGCGCAGCACCACCACCAACTTCTGCCAGGCGCTGCACCAGGCGCCGTTCGAAGGAGCGCTCTATGCCTCAGCCAGACTCTGACCGCGCGGCCCTCGTCCCCGGCGGGTCGATCACCGAACGGCTGCTCGCGCCCGGGGCCGGCCTGGCCCGGTTGTGCGAGCCGCTGGGCGACCGGTACGCGGCCGGGGACCCCGGCCGGTCGGACGGCGGCGGGTTCTCGAAGTACCCGGGCTGGGACGAGCAGCCGCACCCGTGGTCCCAGCGGGCCGGGAGCGGGCACATGGCGCGCGGTGCGGCCGGGGCCGGGGCCGGCAGTGCGGCCGAGTCCGGGCCGGGCTGTACGGACGCCCTGGGCGGCTTGGGCGGGCGGCGGTGAGCGCGGGACCGGATACCGACGGGCCGGCGCGCCCCGAGCGCTGCGAGTGCCGGTGCGACCTGTGGGCCCACGCCCTGTACCGGGTCTGCGAGCAGGACAACGCCCAGCAGCCGGTCAGTGCGGAGTTCGAGACCGCGCAGGGGCTGGAGTGGCGGCGCCTGTGCGGGCCCTGCTGGGACCACGTCCGCTACGCCCGGCAGTCCAACGGCGAGCGGGTGGCCTCTGATCTGGCCCAGCTGTCTTAGGCCCTCGGGTGCTGATGACCCGGCTCTGATATCGAGGGATCTGATTTCTCTGGCTCTGATCTCCGGATCTCTGCTGCTTGGAGATCTCTGATTCCCCGAGCAGGCCTCGTCGTCGTCGCAGCCAGGGCAGGCTGCGCAGACGTCCTGCCATCGGTCGGGAGGTGGTCGGATGCCAGACCTGGGTGATGCGGCCGGCGGAGCGGTGCGTCACGCTTCGACGCCGGGTGGGAACGGGTGCTGCGGTGCGCGGCCGGTCAGACGGCGACGACACCTTCCACGGTGACCGGTCCGTCCGGCCAGTACCTCAGGGCGACCCGGTCTCCGGGCCGGGGCCAGGACCGTCCGGCCGCCCGGGCCCGGGCGCTGGACAACAGCAGCGGGGCGCAGAACGTGGCCCGGGCCGCGCCGGTCGTGGTCAGCACCAGCGCCCCGGCCTCGTCGCAGGCCATTATCCGGCCGGGCTCCAGGCCCGGCGCGGTGGTGCGCAGGTCGGTCAGCTCGGCCGCGCTCCAGCCGAGCCCGTCTATCGGGACGCCCACCAGCGGGGCGAGGGGGTCGGTCAGCCGGTGTCGGCGTCGGGCGGCCCGGGTGGAGCTCGGACCGGCGGCGGGCCGACGGGGCGGTGGCACGTCGCCCACGGGCGCGGGTTCGCCGGTCGCCGCTGCTGCCTGCATCGTCTCTCTCCATTGCCGTTGTCGTGGGGCTCGCCCGGGACCAGGTCCCGGGATGTCTCGTGCGTTGTCAAATATCCGCTATTGCGGTGATCGGGTCATCTTAAGCGATGCCCTCGCCGCCTGTCGCGTCGTTATCGGGCCGCGGCCCCGGCGCCGACGTGCGCGTCGACCGCCGTACGCCGTCCCCCGGCCCGCTCACGGACCCGGTCCTCCCGGTCCGCGCGGCGTGCTCGGCGATCGGCCGCACCGCGGTGTGCGCGCCGGTCGGGGGCGGGGCGGGCGGCCCGCTCGGGGCGGTCCGCGGGCGCCGCCGCGGCAGGGTCGGACCCATGGTTCAGGCCCCCCGGCGCACCCGGTCCGTCCGGCCGGCCGGTGGGCCCGCGCGAACGATCCGATTAGGCCAGATGGTAGAGCGTGTTCACGAAGACCACCAGTAGGCCCGCCGCGAGCCGCCGGGTTCCCCGCCCCGGACCGGGCGCGTCCTCGCGTTCCGGGCGGGACCCGACCGACGTTGGTCGACCGGTGGCTCCGCTGCCGATTTTAGGCGAACGGGCGGCGGTCGGCTGCCGATTTATCGCGAGCCGCGCGACCGCGCCGGGTAGGCGACCGGAGCGTCGGCTCGCCCTGCGTCGCGCCTGCGGCCGTGCCGCGGCTCGCCACCGGGCTCAACCGTCCTCCGAGCACCCGGAAAGCGGTCCGATCAGTGCGCTATCAGTCATCTACCATGCCGTGGCGGTAAAATTCGGACAAGTGATGGCGAAATACTCCGATCGGAGTAAAGATCCGGCAAAAATCAGCGCGGCAGTCCGATTTGTCATACGGCGCTAGGCATATGTTTGCCCATCAGACACAGTCGACACCCGGCCCATCCCCGGTCCGGAAGCGACCGTGGCTCACACCGAATCCGGCTGGCGACAGCCGGAACCGGGGACCCAATGGCCGCAGGACGCCCGTCGCCGCCAGGCGCGGTCCGGCCCGCGGCCCGGGGTGAATCGGCCGAGGGCCCACACCTTCGGCCGTAGGGCGCTTTCGTGACCTGCGGCAGTGTCGCCCAGGCCATTACTTTCCAGCCCGAACCCGTCAGCTCACCCGGTAGGTGCCAGGAAAGTGATGTACCTGTAAGGGAGTGCACGGCAGATGGCGTCCCACAGACGGGTCAAACCCCAGACTCGCTCCGTCATGGCGTTCACCGCCTCCAGTGCCGTCGCTGCGGCCGGAGTAGTGGTGCTCACTCCGGTGACCAGCCAGGCGGCAACCATCGACCAGGTCAAGGCCGAGGTCCTGACCCTGGAGAACCAGGCCGACGCGGCCACCCAACGCTACGACCAGGCCGAGAACCAGCTCTCGACCCTGCAGCAGCAGGTCGACGACCTTCAAGGCCAGGCCGCGACGGCGCAGCAGACCTACAACAAGCTCAGCCAGGCGCTCGGGCCGCTCGCCGCGTCCCAGTACGAGGCCGGCTCGGTGAACCCGACCCTGGAACTGATGCTCTCGCAGAACCCGGAGCAGTACCTCCAGGAAGCGTCCAGCATCGACGAGACGAACCAGAACACCGTCGTCCAGCTCAACGAGCTGAAGGTGGACAAGGCCCAGGTCGCCTCCCTCCAGGCGGCGGCCGGCTCGCGGCTCGTCCAGCTGCAGCAGGTGCAGAGCACCGCCGCGGCGGACCTGAAGTCGGTCCAGTCGGCCCTGACCCAGCAGCGCAACCTGTACTCGCAGCTGACGTACGTGCAGATGCAGTCGCTGGCCGTCAACGGCGTCACGGTGGCCGAGATCCAGGCCCTGCCGACCTACACCGGCCGGGTCGCCCAGGTGATCGCGTTCGAACGGTCCAAGCTCGGCCTGCCCTACCTGTACGGCGGCACCGGACCGCTCTACGACTGCTCCGGGCTGGTCCAGGCGGCGTACAAATCCGCCGGCATCGCCGTCCCGCGGACCACGTTCGACTACGAGGACGAGAACTTCGGCACCACCATCCCGGCCGACCTGTCCCAGATGAAGCCCGGCGACCTGGTCTTCTACAACCACTGGGACCACGTGGCGACGTACGTCG
Source organism: Actinocrinis sp. (assembly GCA_035943635.1). Classification (GTDB taxonomy): domain Bacteria; phylum Actinomycetota; class Actinomycetes; order Streptomycetales; family Catenulisporaceae; genus DASZBX01. The sequence continues at coordinate 124,430 of DASZBX010000085.1, forward strand.
GCAACGGTCTGGTGATCCAGAGCCCGACCACCGGGCAGTTCGTCGACTACGCACCCTGGAACATGATGGCGATCTCGTCGATCCGGCGGATCATCAACGACTGACCGCCAGGGCCGGGATCCACGCCCGGCCCTGCCTCCTCCGACACGGACTCCCGTCGCCCTCACCGGCCGCGGGAGTCCGTGCTTTTTTACGCCGCACCGGCCGCGGTCCGTCCCGCCGCCCGCCTCCCCGGGCGGCGCAGTCCCGGGTGCGCCGCCCGACCGCCCCGGGTTGACTGATCGCACCAGGCCCGACGAGGCACAGGACACACGAGGTGGTGCGGCATGGAGCGCAGGCGAGTTGGCTGGCCGGCGGCAGCGGCGGGTTTGGCGGTGGCGGCGGCCGTGGCGGCGTCGGCGGCGGGCTGCGCATCGAGTTCGAGCGGCGGAGCGGCGGCCGGAAGTAGTGCGAGCAGTTCCGGGTCGGTCGACACGCCCAACGGCGCGGCCGAACTCCAGACCGCTTACGAGACCGTGATCAGCAGCACCCTGCCGTCGATCGTGCAGATCAACACGAGCACCGGGCTCGGCTCGGGGATCGTGCTCGACAGCAAGGGCGACATCGTCACCAACGCGCACGTGGTCGGCACGGCGAAGACGTTCAGCGTGAGCCTGTCCACCGGCGGCGCGGCGCTGAACGCGACCCTGCTCGCCTCCTTCCCGCAGGGCGACCTCGCGGTGATCAAGCTGGACTCGCCGCCGGCGAACCTGCGCCCGGCCACGTTCGCCGACTCCTCCAAGCTCAAGGTCGGCCAGATCGCGATCGCGATGGGCAACCCGCTGGGCCTGTCCAGCTCGGCCACCCAGGGGATCGTGTCGGCCACCGGCCGGACCGTGTCCGAGCCCAAGACCGCCGAGGCGCCCCAGGCCACCCTGACCGACATGATCCAGACCTCGGCCGCGATCAACCCCGGCAACAGCGGCGGCGCGCTGGTGGATCTGAGCGGCTCGGTGATCGGCATCCCGACCCTGGCCGCCACCGACCAGGAACTCGGCGGCGCGGCGCCCGGGATCGGCTTCGCCATCTCGTCGAACACCGCCAAGCGGATCGCCGACCAGATCGTCGGCTCGGGCAAGGTGACCGACTCCGGCCTGGCCGCGCTGGACGTGACCGTGCAGACCGTGACGGATGCATCCGGCCAGCCGGTCGGCGTCGGCGTGGCGGCGGTCAGCCCGAACGGCGCGGCCGCGAACGCCGGGCTCAAGGCCGGCGACGTGATCACCGCACTGAACGGCACCCCCACCCCGACCGCCGACACCCTCACCCAGTTGCTGGCCGGAATGTCCCCCGGCCAGAAGGTGACGGTCAAGGTGACCCACCAGGACGGCGCCGAGGCCACGGTCGACGTGACGCTGGGCACCCTCGCGGTCAGCTGAGCGAGGACGGAGGGGAGGCGCGGGGGCGCGCAGGCCACGCTCACACCGCGAGGTCGAGTCAGACCCCGAGCGGGTCTACCGGCAGATCGGGCAGACGATGACCGGCGGCGGCCCACTACCGATGCCGAAACCCTTCACCGGGCCGCTCGATCCGCACGGTCTGTCACCGTCCGATCATGGCCGCGAGGGCGGATCCCGGCGCACGACCAAATGCACGTACATTCTTGACCAAATGCACGTACATTCGAGTTTTCGGCCTTCCCGGAGCGCACCGGAACCGGTTCGCGCCCACCCCCGGCCATGCCCGCCGACCAAGATCGAACGGGAGGCAAGAAGGTCGGCAACCAGAATATCTCCTTGTCAGAGGCACCCTGTAAATGATCTTGAGGGCTCGCCACCCCCTCCGCGACCGCCCTGCTCACAGCCTTTTCAAGATCATCCGTAGGTGCCGATCGTCTCATTTACGCGTCCACATGCTGGACGCACTGGACTATTCACTCCTGCGGGTGTCACTCTCGAACCATGTCCAGCGCCCTCCGCACCCGCCTGATCAGTCGACGTCACATCGACTTCGGCCGTGCCTCCAGCGCTCTGTGTCTTCCGGTCGGCTGACCGCTCCTCCGCTCGTTTCCCGCCACCGAAGGACACCATTCCCCCATGAGTGAGTCGCTCAATACTGCCAACGTGCGCACCCACCAGGTCAAGCGCTTCCGCGGCGAGGGACAGTGGGCCAAGGGCCACTTCACCCCGCTGAACCCGAACGAGCAGTTCAAGAAGGACGACGACGGGCTGAACGTGCGCGCCCGGATCGAGAACATCTACTCCGTGCGCGGGTTCGCCTCGATCGACGCGGCCGACCTGCGCGGCCGGATGCGCTGGTGGGGCCTGTACACCCAGCGCCGGCCCGGGATCGACGGCGGCAAGACCGCGATCCTGGAGCCCGAGGAGCTCGACGACGAGTACTTCATGCTGCGGGTGCGGATCGACGGCGGCCGGCTCACCGTGGCCCAGCTGCGCGCCATCGCGCACGTCTCGAGCACCTACGGCCGCAACACCGCCGACATCACCGACCGGCAGAACATCCAGCTGCACTGGATCCGGATCGAGGACGTCCCGGCGATCTGGCGCGAGCTCGAGGCCGTGGGCCTGAGCACCGCCGAGGCCTGCGGCGACACCCCCCGGGTGATCCTCGGCTCCCCGGTGGCCGGCGTGGCCCGGGACGAGGTCATCGACGCCACCCCGGCGATCGAGGAGCTCAAGGACAAGTACATCGGCAGCAAGGAGTTCTCCAACCTGCCGCGCAAGTTCAAGACCGCGGTCTCCGGGCTGCAGGACGTGGTGCACGAGATCAACGACATCTCCTTCGTCGGGGTCCTGCACCCGGAGCACGGCGCCGGGTTCGACCTGTGGGTCGGCGGCGGCCTGTCCACCAACCCGCAGTTCGCCAAGCGGCTCGGCGCCTTCGTCCCGCTGGCCGAGGTGCCCGAGGTGTGGGCCGGGGTCTGCGGGATCTTCCGCGACTACGGCTACCGCCGGCTGCGCACCCGGGCCCGGCTGAAGTTCCTGATGGCCGACTGGGGCCCGGTCCGCTTCCGCGAGGTGCTGGAGACCGAGTACCTCAAGCGCCCGCTGCTCGACGGCCCGGCGCCCGCGTTCGTCCCGGCCCAGCAGCGCGACCACATCGGCGTGCACGAGCAGAAGGACGGCAACCACTACGTCGGCTTCGCCCCGCGGGTCGGCCGGGTGGACGGGGTCACCCTGGCTGCGATCGCCGACCTGGCCGAGGCCGCCGGATCCGACCAGGTGCGCACCACCACCGACCAGAAGATGCTGATCCTGGACGTGCCCGGCGACCGGGTCCAGGCCCTGGTGGCCGGCCTGGCCGACCTGGACCTGCCGACCAGCCCCTCGATCTTCCGCCGGCACACCATGGCCTGCACCGGGATCGAGTTCTGCAAGCTGGCCATCGTCGAGACCAAGGCCCTGGCCTCGCGCACGATCGACGAGCTGGACAAGCGGCTGCCGGAGTTCGCCGTCCCGGTGACGATCAACGTCAACGGCTGCCCCAACTCCTGCGCCCGGGTGCAGACCGCGGACATCGGACTGAAGGGCCAGCTGGTGCGCAACGCGGCCGGCGAGCAGGTCGAGGGCTTCCAGGTGCACCTCGGCGGCCACCTCGGCGCCGACCAGAACGACCAGGGCGCGTTCGGCCGCAAGCTGCGCGGGCACAAGGTCACCGCCGCGGACCTGCCGGACTACGTCGAGCGGGTGCTGCGCGGGTTCGAGGCGGACCGGGCCGAGGACGAGTCCTTCGCCGAGTGGACCACCCGGGCGACCGAGGAGCAGCTGGCATGAGCGAGCGCGCCGCCCCGCAGTACTGCCCCTACTGCGGCGACGAGGACCTGCGCCCGGAGCCCGACAGCCACCGGGCCTGGCACTGCCGGTCCTGCGCGCGGGCGTTCGAGCTGGCCTTCCTGGGCCTGCGGCTGAACAGCGAGACCGAACCGGCCGACGGCCGGGGCGGCGTCGAATCCCCTGCGAGCATAGGAGCGGAACGATGACCTCCCCGCGGACCGAGACCGAGCTGCGCGCCCTGGCCGACGAGGCGAACGAGCGGTTCGCCGAGGCCGGCGCCGCCGAGATCGTGGCCTGGGCCCAGGACACCTTCGGGTCGGACCTGGTCGTGGCCTCCTCGATGGCCGACACCCACCTGGTGCACCTGGCCCAGGCGGCCGCCCCGGGCGTGGACGTGATCTTCCTGGACACCGGCTACCACTTCGCCGAGACCATCGGCACCCGGGACGCGGTGGCCGAGGTCTACAAGGTCAACCTGATCACCGTCCTGCCCCGGCAGACCGTGGCCGAGCAGGACGCCGAGTTCGGCCCCCAGCTGCACGCGCGCAACCCCGAGCAGTGCTGTGCGCTGCGCAAGGTCGAGCCGCTGGAGCGCGGCCTGAACCCGTACACCGCGTGGATCAACGGGATGCGCCGCGAGGACGCCCCGACCCGCTCGGACATCCGGGTGGTCGACTACGACGCCAAGCGCAACATGGTCAAGATCTCCCCGATCGCCGGGTGGACCCAGGCCGAACTGGACGAGTACATCGAGGCCAACGGCGTCCTGATCAACCCGCTCTACCAGGACGGCTACACCTCGATCGGCTGCGAGCCGTGCACCCGGCGGCCGCTGCCCGGCGAGGATCCACGGGCCGGGCGCTGGGCCGGGTTCGCCAAGACCGAGTGCGGGCTGCATACATGAGCGCCCTGCCCACCGGCACCGCCGACAGCGCGAACCCCGCCACCCCAGCCCTGCCATCGGAGACGATCGTGACGACTCTCACCGCCGACGCACCGACCCGGGCGACCGACCCGGACCTGCCGCTGAGCCACCTGGACGCGCTCGAGTCCGAGGCCGTGCACATCTTCCGGGAGACCGCGGCCGAGTTCGAGAAGCCGGTGCTGATGTTCTCCGGCGGCAAGGACTCCATCCTCATGCTGCACCTGGCGCGCAAGGCCTTCTGGCCGGCCGCGCTGCCGTTCGGCCTGCTGCACGTGGACACCGGCCACAACTTCGACGAGGTGCTCGAGTACCGCGACCGCGTGGTCGAGCAGTACAACCTGCAGCTGACCGTGGCCAGCGTGCAGGAGTACATCGACCGCGGCGTGCTGCGCGAGCGGGCGGACGGCGTGCGCAACCCGTTGCAGACCGTCCCGCTGCTGGACGCGATCACCGCGGGCGAGTTCGACGCGGTGTTCGGCGGCGGCCGCCGGGACGAGGAGAAGGCCCGGGCCAAGGAGCGGGTGTTCTCGCTGCGCGACGAGTTCGGCCAGTGGGACCCGCGCCGCCAGCGCCCGGAGCTGTGGAACCTGTACAACGGCCGGCACCGTCCGGGCGAGCACGTGCGGGTCTTCCCGCTGTCGAACTGGACCGAGATCGACGTGTGGCAGTACATCGAGCGCGAGGGCATCGAGTTGCCGTCCATCTACTTCTCGCACGAGCGGGACGTGTTCCTGCGCTCCGGGATGTGGCTGACGGCCGGCGGCTGGGGCGGCCCGAGCGGCGCGGAGCAGACCGAGCGGCGCACCGTGCGCTACCGCACGGTCGGCGACATGTCCTGCACCGGAGCGGTGGACTCGGCCGCCGGGACGATCGACGAGGTGATCCGCGAGCTGATGGTCTCCACCCTGACCGAGCGCGGCGCGACCCGGGCCGACGACAAGATGTCCGAGGCCGCGATGGAAGACCGCAAGCGCGAGGGGTATTTCTAACCATGACCAGCACGAGCACCACGGCCGGGATCTCCCTGTTGCGCCTGGCCACCGCGGGCTCGGTGGACGACGGCAAGTCCACCCTGGTCGGCCGGCTGCTGCACGACTGCAAGGCGGTGTTCGCCGACCAGCTGGACGCGGTCGAGCGGGTCTCCCGCCAGCGCGGCCTGGACGCCACCGACCTGGCCCTGCTGACCGACGGCCTGCGGGCCGAGCGGGAGCAGGGGATCACGATCGACGTCGCGTACCGCTACTTCGCCACCGCCCGGCGCCGCTTCATCCTGGCCGACACCCCCGGCCACGTGCAGTACACCCGCAACATGGTCACCGGCGCCTCGACCGCGCAGCTGGCGGTGGTGCTGATCGACGCGCGCAACGGCGTGGTCGAGCAGACCCGGCGGCACGCGGCCGTGGCCGCGCTGCTCAAGGTGCCGCACCTGGTGCTCGCGGTGAACAAGATGGACCTGGTCGGGTACGACGAGGGCGTGTTCGCGGCGATCGCGGACGAGTTCACCGCGTACGCGGGCCGGCTGGGCCTGACGGACGTGGTGGACATCCCGATCAGCGCGCTGGCCGGGGACAACGTGGTCGAGCCGAGCAGCCACATGGACTGGTACGCCGGCCCGACCCTGCTCGAGCACCTGGAGACGGTCGACGTCAGCCACGACCTGACCTCGCAGCCGGCCCGGTTCCCGGTGCAGTACGTGCTGCGCCCGCAGTCCCAGGACGGTTTCCGGGACTACCGCGGCTACGCGGGCCAACTGGTCTCGGGCGTGCTGCGGCCGGGCGACCCGGTCACCGTGCTGCCGTCCGGGCGGACCTCGGTGATCTCCGGGATAGACCGGCTCGGCGAGCAGGACGTGCCGTTCGCGGTCGCCCCGCAGTCGGTCACGCTGCGGCTGGCCGACGACATCGACGTCGCGCGCGGGGACCTGATCACGCCGTCGGCCCAGGCCCCGGCGACCACGCAGGACATCACCGCGACCGTGTGCCACGTGGCCGACCGGCCGCTGCGCGCGGGCGACCGGGTGCTGGTGCGGCACGGCACGTCGACGGTGAAGGCTGTCGTCCGCAGTCTGGACAATCGGCTGGATATCGATACGCTGGGCGAAGTGCCTGCTCCGGAGGCTCTGCACGTCAACGAGATCGGCCGGATCACGTTGCGCACGGCCAGTCCGGTGCCGCTGGACGACTACGCCGACAACCGGCGGACCGGGTCCTTCCTGTTGATCGACGAGCAGGACGGCGCCACCCTCACCGCGGCGATGGCCGGTTCCCCGCTGCGGATCTGACCCCCGCCCCGCACAGTCTTGTTCTTCGCTCCACAACGCTCGGATCAGCGCAGGTCAGCTCAGGTAGGTACAGCACGGTTCGGCTCAGCCAGAGGCACAGCGCGCAGTACTCCGCACCATCCGCATCGCGGGCTCCATGTCGTCGTTCGTCGAAAGGTCGGTCGGCCATGCCGATTTTCATCCTCGCCGGGATCAGCGGGTCCATCCCGCCCCGGGCGACCGGGCGCCTGTCCGGGTGTACCCGGCCGGGCACCGCCGCGCACTGAGCGCGGACCGGTATTTCCCTCGTTCACCTGTATCAAGGCCGTCGAACGCACTACCGTTGCGGTAGTCGTCCCATGGCTGATGCGCACAGCGCGGCTGTTCCCGCAGCCGCGCCCGCGCGTGTCGTGCTCTCGTCTCGTTCGGAACGCCGTGCCTACCAAGCATTTCGGTTCCCAAAACAATTAGAGGATTCAGATGTTACTGCGCACCCCGGTCTCGGGCAAGAAGGCCAAGAAGACACTTATAGGCATCGCCATGGCCGCCCTGGCTCTGACCACGAGCGCCTGCGCCCATGCGACCACCAGCACCGCCGCGGCGCCCAGCTCCGGCTCGACCGGGACCGCGGCCACCTCGCTGCGGCTGGGCTACTTCGCGAACGTGACCCACACCACGCCGATCGTCGGGGTGGCCAACGGCTTCTACGCCCAGAAGCTCGACTCGACCAAGCTGACCACGCAGATCTTCGCCTCCGGCTCGCCGGAGATGACCGCGCTGCTCGGCGGCAAGCTGGACGCCGCGTATGTCGGCCCGTCCTCCGCGCTGACCGCGTACCTGCAGTCCAAGGGCTCCGCCCTGAAGATCATCGCCGGCGCCGAGTCCGGCGGCGCCGAACTGGTGGTCAACTCCTCGATCACCACCGCCGCGCAGCTCAAGGGCCAGACCATCGCCGACCCGCAGCTGGGCAACACCCAGGACGTGGCGCTGCGCTACTGGCTCAAGCAGCAGGGCTACACCACCACCCAGCAGGGCGGCGGCGACGTGAAGATCGAGCCGACGGCGAACTCCACCACCCTGAGCCTGTTCGAGCAGGGCAAGATCCAGGGCGCCTGGGTGCCCGAGCCCTGGGCCTCCCGGCTGATCGCCGAGGGCGGCGGGCACGTGCTGGTGGACGAGAAGTCGCTGTGGCCGCAGGGCCAGTTCACCACCACCGAACTGGTGGTCAACTCCGCCTACCTGACCGCGCACCCGCAGACGGTGACCGAGTTGCTGGAGGGCCAGATCGCGGCCAACGCCTGGATCCTGGCCAACCCGGACCAGGCCCAGACCGTGGTCAACACGCAGCTGCCCAAGCTCAGCGGGTCGGCGCTCAAGCCCGCGGAGATCGCCCGGTCCTGGACCGAGGAGACGGTGACCAACGACCCGCTCGCCGACACCCTGTCCACCGAGCTTGACCACGCGGTATCGGACGGCCTGGAGAGCAGCAGCTCGATCGACGGCATCTTCGACCTGACCCCGCTGAACACGGCGCTCAAGGCCGCCGGACAGCCGGCCGTGTCCTCGGACAACCTCGGCCCGCAGTAGCACCCGCAGTCCCGGGGCGGCCGGCCGCGCGCCGGCCGCCCCCGGGACCGCCCCGCCCCACCACCCCTGCCGATCCGGACACAGTGAGAAAGCTGAGAAGATGACAGCGCTTGCCGGCACCACCGCCGACACCGGGACCGCCGAAGCAGTGCGGTTGGCCGGCGTCGGCAAGTACTTCGCGAAGGACCAGGGCGCCCCGGTGCTCGACGGGATCGACCTGTCGGTCGCCACGGGCGAGTTCGTCTGCCTGCTCGGCGCCTCCGGCTGCGGCAAGTCCACCCTGTTGAACCTGATCGCTGGCCTGGACAAGCCGACCAGCGGGCAGGTATCGGTGCCGGCCGGGAAGGCCGCGCTGATGTTCCAGGAGTCGGCCCTGTTCCCCTGGCTGACCGCGGGACGTAACATCGAACTCGCGCTGCGGCTGGCCGGGGTGCCCCGGATCGACCGGCGGGCCGAGGCCGAACGGCTGCTGGATTTGGTCCGGCTGAACGGCGCGTACAGCAAGCGGGTGCACGAGCTGTCCGGCGGGATGCGCCAGCGGGTCGCCCTGGCCCGCGCGCTGGCCCAGCAGGCCCAGGTGCTGCTGATGGACGAGCCGTTCGCCGCGCTGGACGCGATCACCCGGGACGTGCTGCACGAGGAGCTGACCAGCCTGTGGCGGCGGACCGGGTTCGCGGTGGTCTTCGTGACCCACAACGTGCGCGAGGCGGTCCGGCTCGGCCAGCGGGTGATCCTGCTCTCCTCCCGGCCCGGCCGGGTCGTGCGGGAGTGGAGGATCACGATCGAGCAGCCGCGCCGGATCGAGGACCAGGCCGTGGCCGAACTGGCCCGGGAGATCACCAGCGAACTACACCGGGAGATCAGCCGCCATGGCAAGTGACACCAGCACCGACATCTCGCAGCTCGAGGCCGGGCTCGACGCCCTGGAGGACGACACCCGGGCCGGCCGGCCGTGGTGGCGCAGCGCGCTGGCCGGCGTGCTGCCCCCGCTCGGCGGGCTGGCGCTGGTCGTCGTCATCTGGAACGTGCTGGTCCTGGCCCATGTGAAGCAGGGCTACCTGCTGCCCGGTCCCGCGGACGTGTGGGACGAGCTGAGCGCGCGGTGGACCAGCGACCTGATCGGCCAGGCGATCTGGGGATCGATCTCCCGCGCCGCGATCGGCTTCGGCGCCTCCCTGGTCATCGGCAGCCTGCTCGGCCTGGCCCTGGCCCAGTCCAAGCTGCTGCGCCGGGCCTACGGGCCGCTGCTGTCCGGGATGCAGTCGCTGCCCTCGGTGGCCTGGGTGCCGGTGATGATCATCTGGTTCGGGATCAGCCCGAGCACGATCTACGCGGTGGTCCTGCTCGGCGCGGTCCCGTCGATCGCGATCGGCCTGATGGACGGGGTCGACCGGGTGCCGACGATCTACCTGAACGTCGGGCGCAACCTCGGCGCGCGCGGGCTGAACGCGATCTGGTTCGTGCTGCTGCCGGCCGCGATGCCCAACTACGTGTCCGGGCTCAAGCAGGGCTGGGCGTTCGCCTGGCGCTCGCTGATGGCGGCCGAGCTGATCGCGGTCTCCCCGACCCTGGGTCCGGGCGTCGGCCAGGTACTCGACCAGGCCGCCCAGCTCAACGACATGGCGCTGGCCTTCGGCATGATCATCGTGATCCTGCTGATCGGCGTGGGCATCAACATGCTCTTCTTCGCGCCGCTGGAGCGGCGCCTGCTGCGCACCCGAGGGCTGGCCCGGCCGTGACCGCGGCGCCGCGGCCGGGCCTGCCCCCCCCGGTGCGGGGGCGGGCCCAGTGCGGCCCGGGACTGCTGCTGATCGCGCACGGTTCGCGCGACCGGCGGCACGCCCGGGCCATCGCGGTGCTGGCCGAGGCGGTCCGGGCGAACCTGCCCGGGACCGCGGTGCAGACGGGGTTCCTGAGCCTGAGCGAGCCGTCGGTGGGCGAGGCCTACCGGCGGTTGCTCGGCGGGGCGGGTGGCGGGGAAGTTGCGGGCACAACGGGCGCCATGAGTGCGACGGGCGGGGGCGACGGCTGCGGGGCCGTCGAGAGCGTGGGCGGGGTTCCGGGCGGGAGCCGGGCGGTGCGGGTCGTGCCGTTGTTCCTGCGGGCGGGCTACCACGTGCAGCACGACGTTCCGGCGGCGGTGGCCGAGGCGCGCCGGGCCTGCCCGTTCGCCGACGAGGTGACCGTGGCCGCGGCGCTCGGCCCGGACCCGCTGCTGGCCGAGTCCTTCGACCGGCGGATCCGCGAGGCCGGGTGCTGGCCGGACGATCCCGAGCTGGAACTGGTCCCGGCCGGGGCGACCCGGCAGACCGAGGTGGACCCGGCCGCGCTCGCCGCACCGCACCCGCCCGGGATCCGGCGCCGGCTGGTGCTGGCCCGGTTCCTGGCCCCGGGCGAACTGCCGGACCGGGCCCGGGCCCGGGCGGCCGCCGCGGGCGTGCCGATCACCGAGCCGCTGATCAGCGAGAGCCTCGGCCCGGCCGAGGAACTGGTCCGCCTGGTGCTGGCCCGCTATTTCGGGGACGAACACGACGGCGAACCGGACGCGCCGCACCGGCACACGACCACGCAGGGGCCGCTGATCCCCTCGGGATGAACGGACCCTTTCAGCTCATGACCGGCTGCGCGGCGAGCGCGGATCCCTGGCGGGCCAAGGAGATCAGCCGCGAGGTGGCGCGCAGGTACTTCTTCCGGTAGCCGCCGGCCAGCAGGTCCGGGGTGAACACCCGGTCGGCCGGGACGCCGGAGGCCAGGACCGGGACGGACCGGTCGTAGAGCCGGTCGACCAGGACCACGAAGCGCAGGGCGACGTTCTGGTCGTCGATCGGCTCGACCCCGCGGACGACCGCCGCGCCGACGCCGTCCAGCAGCGCGCCGTAGCGGCTCGGGTGCAGGGTGGCCAGGTGGGCCATGAGGGTGTCGAACCGGTCGTCGGTGGCGGCCTGCGTGCCCGCCGCGCGGTCCAGGTAGTCGTCCAGTTGCGCCTGGGCCAGCGGGTCCGGCGCGCGGACGCCCTCGCGGCGGCGGTAGTCGGCGCCGTCGATCCGCAGGGTGGTGAACCGGGCGGACAGGCCCTGGATCTCGCGCAGGAAGTCGGCCGCGGCGAAGCGGCCCTCGCCGAGCCGGTCCGGCAGGGTGTTGGAGGTGGCCGCCAGCCGCACCCCGGCCTCGGCCAGCCGGGCCAGCAGGGAGGAGATCAGCACGGTGTCGCCCGGGTCGTCGAGTTCGAACTCGTCGATGCAGACCAGCCGGGCCGTGGCCAGCCGGGCCACGCAGCCGGCGAACCCGAGTGCGCCGACCAGGTTCGTGTACTCGACGAAGGTGCCGTAGGCCTTCGGTCCCTCGGTCGCGTGCCAGAGCGAGGCGAGCAGGTGGGTCTTGCCGACGCCGTAGCCGCCGTCGAGGTAGACCCCCGGCTTGCCGTCCGGGCCGCCGGGCGCCGCGCGGTGGCGGGAGCGGCGCAGCAGGCCGGTGCGGCCGGCCGAGGAGTTCGCGGGCCCGGCGGCGGCGCGGGCGGCGAGCAGGTCGCGGGCGGCGGCCTGGGAGGGCTGGCCGGGATCGGGCAGGTAGGTGTCGAACCGGGCCCGGGCGAACTTGGGCGGCGGCACCAGTTCGGCGATCAGCCGTTCCGGCGGGACGAGCGGGCTGCGGCCGGCCAGGGCGGCCGGGACTCGCGCGGCGGGGCCGGACAGGGCGGTGCCGGACAGGGCAGAACCAGACGGGGCCGGATACTCGGCGGGGGCGCCCTCCCCCGCTGTCGCCACAGCCATGATCTTCACTCTTCAACGCTAAGCGCGCACTCGCAGCGCCCTGCCCCATTCCGGACGTGATCTGGCTCTCAGACTGGTCCTGACCTGGGCTTTCCGCTTGTGATCTCACTCACGTCAGCAGGGGAAACCACGAAGAAACCCGGCGGCAACCGCTGGTGCGGTCACCGCCGGGCTTTCAGGTCAGGCGTGGCACTCGGTCACGCCTGACGTGTTTGCTCGCGTACTCGTTTCAGGAGACGTTCAGCGCGTTGTCATCGATCACGAAGGACGTCTGCAGGGAGGAGTCCTCCTTGCCGGTGAACTTGAGGGTGACGGTCTTGCCGATGTACGGCGCCAGGCTGTACGAGTGCACGGTGTAGCCCGAGTTCTTGTTCAGGTTCGAGAACGTCGCGAGCGTGCCGAGCACGGTGCCGCTGGAGTTCAGGACCTGGACCGACAGGGTGTCGTACGCCGTGCTGGTCGTGGTCTCGGCCGTGTCGATGTGCAGGTAGAACGAGAAGGCCGCGTTCACGCACGTCGACGGGATCGTCACCGACTGCGAGAGCGTGTCGGTGTGCGTGGTGCCGTAGCCGTCCAGCCAGGCGTTCCAGCTGCCGCTGTGGGCCGGCTCGTCCGCGACGTCGCTGTTGATCACGCCGGAGGACGCGGTCCACGGCGACGCGGTGCCGGTCTCGAAGCCCGGGTTGCCGATCAGCTGGGCCGCGGTGCAGCCGCCGCCACCGCCGCCGGTGGTGCTGATCGTCCAGGTGAACGAGGCCGAGCCGGTGGCGCCGGTGGTGTCCCTGGCCGTCACGGTCACGTTGTACGTGCCCGCGGCGCTCGGGGTGCCCGAGATCAGGCCGCTGGAGGAGATGGTCAGGCCGGTCGGCAGACCGGTCGCGGTGTAGGTCAGGGTCTGGCCGGCCGCGGAGTCGGACGCCGAGATCTGCAGCGAGGCCGCGGTGCCGACGGTGCCGGTCTTGCTGCCCGGGTTGGTCACGGTCACCGTGTTGCCGCCGGTGCTCGTGCCCTGGGAGAAGGCGGCCAGGCCGTTCGGGGTGCCCAGGCCGGTCGGGCCGTCGAAGCCGGTCTCCGCGGTGCACAGGTAGGCCGGGGTGCAGGAGCCGTCGTTGCCCGTGGTCACGTCGTAGAGGTTGGCGGTGTGGGTGTACAGGTCGTCGGCGGGGGTGCTGCCGGCGTTGTTCGCCAGGGCGTAGACCGCGGCGATCATCGGAGAGGAGGCGCTGGTGCCGCCGACCTCGTTCCAGCCGCCGTTGCCGTTGGTGGTGTCGTACACCGCCAGGCCGGTCGCCGGGTCGGCGTCGGCCGACACGTCGTTGTCGATCCGCTTGGAGCAGCCGGACGGCAGGGTGAGCGCGGCCTGCCAGGCGGGCTTGGTCTCGTAGGCCGAGCAGCCGGAGCCGGTGCCCTCGGAGCCGGTGGTGGTGTTCCAGACCGACTCGGTCCAGCCGCGCGAGTTCGACGCGGTGGTCAGGTTGGTGCCGCCGACCGAGACCACGTTCGGCGAGGTGGCCGGGTAGATCACGCCGTAGTCCGAGTCACCGGCCGAGGCGGTGATCACGACTCCGGGGTGGTTGAAGTAGGTGGTGTCCAGGGAGGTGTCCGAGGAGGCCTCGGTCCCGCCCCAGGAGTTCGAGACGTAGCCGGCCAGGCTGGCGGCGGTGTTCTCCGCGACGTACAGGCCGGTGCCGCTGTCGTCGGTGGCCTCGACCAGGACGATCTTGCACAGCGGGCAGATCGCGGAGACCATGTCCAGGTCGAGCGACTCCTCCAGGGTCCAGTCGTCCGAGCTCGGCGCGGTGGCCGGCAGCGGGCTGGCGGCGCCGTTCTGGTTGACCTTGCTGAAGGTGGCCGCGGGCAGGCCGGCGGCGGACCGGTAGGTGGCCAGGTCGGCGGCCGCGGTCGGGTCGTCGTAGGCGTCCACCAGGGCGACCGTCTCGCCGGAGCCGTCGCTGGCCGAGGCCGAGGCCAGGTTGTAGGCGGCCTGCAGCTGGGACGGGCCGTAGCCGACCCCGGAGGGGATCGCGTCGGGCGTGCCGACCTGGCTCTGCAGCTCGTGCTTGACGTCGGTCCGCTTCAGGGCGAAACAGCTGAGCTTGCCGGTGCTCATCGCGGAGCAGGCGTTGGTGTAGTCGTGCGCCGAGGCGGTGGCGCCCGGGCCGGAGACCGAGGACGAGGCTACGGCAGTCTGCATGGACAGGGCGGCCGCGATGGCCACGCCGGTCAGCGCGGCCAGGGAACGACGACGCAGGCTGCTGCGTCCCGGTCGGGGTATTTGGGTCACTGGTTTCCCTTGTCTCGGGAGTGGCGGGCCCGTCATGTGGATGCGGGTCGCTCACTGGAGTGTGGTGTGCACCACCCCGGCACGTGGGATCTTCCGCGGTCGGGGCGGCTTGCCGCAATATTCAGTGTTCTTGTACAGTGCGAGCCTGGCGGCGCCCGACTCGGCGCCGCGGCGGTGGGATCCCGGGTGTGGGCTGATAAGGTTCCGGCCGCTGACGCGCAAGTTAGTCGCGGGAAGTACCCTGGTCAATGGGCATCGGAGCCCTGAGGTTAAACTCTGCGTTCGGAAAAGATTGCTCGCTGTAGACCGAGCCGGTGGTTGACGGACCGTCCAGCATGCGGGCAGGGTGCACCGGCACGGCCGGTCCGCGCGGCCGCGGGCGCAGTGCGGGCGGGCGTGGGAAAGTGGCAGCATGCGGCAACTGCTACCCAAACCGATCCGGGACGCCGATCCCGATCTCGAATCCCTGTATGCGTATCCGGGCGGCGCCGGACGCTGGGTCCGGGCCACCATGGTCTCCTCCGCGGACGGCGCGGCCGCGGCGGACGGAGGCAGCGCGGCCCTGTCAGGGCCCGGCGACAAACGGATCTTCCGGCTGCTGCGCGGGCTGGCCGACGTCGTGCTCGTGGGCGGCGGAACAGTTCGTGCCGAAGGTTACGCCAAACCGGTGACGGTCCGTGAGCAGTTCGCCGAGGCCCGGGCCCGGGCCGGCCAGACCCCGGCCGCGGCGGTGGCCGTGGTCAGCGCGAGCCTGGACCTGGACTTCGACTCAGCCCTCTACCGCGCCCCGGCCGCGCCGACCATCACGGTGACCACCGAGGACGCCCCGGCCGACCGGCTGGCCGCGGCCCACGCGGCCGGCGAGGTGATCCAGGCCGGACGCGGGCGGGTGGACCTGGCGGCGGCGATAGACGCGCTCGCGGCGGTCGGCCTAGGCCGGATCCTGTGCGAGGGCGGGCCGCGGCTGCTGGCCGAGGTCGCGGCCTCGGGGCGGCTGGACGAGCTGTGTCTGTCCGTCTCGCCCAGGCTGATCGGCGGCGACGGGCCGAGGGTGCTCGGCGGGCCGCCGTTCGACCCGCCCGTGCCGCTGACCCTGCACACGCTGGTGACGCAGGACGGGTTCCTGTTCGCGAGGTACCTGGCGGTGCGGGTCGAGGGCGGCGGGGCCCGGGTCGAGTAATCCATGAGGCGGACGGCGGACGGTCGGCTCTCGCAGGGTTGCCCCCTGCTAGACCGACCGGCCGCTCCCCCTGCGTGTTCGCCGGGAGATCTTACGGCCCCGTGACGCCGATGGCCCGATCGCGCGGGGCCGGATAGAGTCGTTCCCATGGGCTACGAGATCGAGAAGACCGACGCAGAGTGGCGCACCCAGCTCAAGCCGGCCGAGTTCCGGGTGCTGCGGCAGGCCGGCACCGAGCCGGCGTTCAGCGGTGAGTACGAGGAGACCGAGACCGAGGGCGTCTACAACTGCCGCGCCTGCGGCAACGAACTGTTCCGCTCGGACACCAAGTTCAACGCGCAGTGCGGCTGGCCGGCGTTCTACGACCCGGCCGACTCCAGCGCGGTGGAACTGATCGAGGACACCTCGCACGGCATGCACCGCACCGAGGTCCGCTGCGCCCGCTGCGGCTCCCACCTCGGCCACGTGTTCCGCGGCGAGGGCTTCCCCACGCCGACCGACGAGCGGTACTGCATCAACTCCGTCAGCCTGACCCTGGCACCGGCGGCCGGATCCGGGCCGGCCGAGCACGCGGGCTGATCCCCGTGGCCACCTGGGCGGATGTGCGCCGGGTCGCCCTGGCGCTGCCGGAGTCGGCCGAGACGATTGTGCGCGGGACCGACGCGTGGAAGGTGCGCGGGGTTATGTTCGTGTGGGACCGTCCGCTGCGCAAGGCCGACGCCGAAGCACTCGGCGACGCCGCGCCGGACGGCCCCGTCCTCGGCGCCCGGGTTGCGAACCTGGAGGCCAAGGACGCGCTGATCGCCGAGGATCCCGAGGTGTACTTCACCATCCCGCACTTCGACGGCTATCCCGCTGTGCTGGTGCGGCTGGAGGAGATCAAGACGCAGGACCTGTCCGACCTGATCATCGAGGCCTGGCTCTGCCGCGCGCCGAAGCGGGTGGCGGCGGCGTATCTGAAGGGTAGTGCGAGGTAGCGGCCCATGGGTCCTCGACCTCTGCCGGCCGGTCGAGTTCCTCAGGGATCTTCTCGAGATCATCGGCGAACCCAGGCAGCGGTTGGTGATGGCGATACGCCTCGATGATCGCGGCGCCGTTCGGTGGAGACCGCGGATCGGCGGACGTTTCGTTCTCGCCGCCGTGCATCTCGGTGGCATTGTCGTCATCTGCCATGCGCCTCAGGACAACTCCCCAGTTTCCAGCGCAGGACATAAGACAAGTGCCGCTCCTGAGCCGTCACTCTCTGTGCCCGAAGTGAAGAATGCTCGGATGTATGCAATAGATGACTGATATCATTCACTTATGCGTACCAGTGCGCCGCCGCTGCTTCCCATCCTCCGGTCCCAACTCGTGGCCGAGCTCTTGGCGGCCTTCCTGCTGCATCCGGAACACGAGTACACCCTGGGCGAACTGGCACAACTCACCAACAACTCGATATCCACCGTCACCAGGGACGTCAACCGGCTGGCAGAGAGCGGCCTGGTGACGGAACGGCAGGTCGGACGCTCCCGGATCCTCACCACCAGCCAAGACCACCCTTACATCAGACCACTCACCGAAATGATCTCGCACAGCTTCGGGCCCGCCACCGTCATCGCCGAAGAGTTCGCCGGGTTCGGCCTCGGCGCCAGCGTGGCTGTCTTCGGCTCCTGGGCCGCACGCTACACCGGTACCAGCGGTCCGACGCCGCAGGACGTGGACGTGCTCATCGTCGGTACGGCGACCCGGAGCGAGATCTACGACGCAGCCGAACGCGCGGAGGCACGCCTCTATCGGATGCCGGTGAACCCTGTGCACTGCTCGCGGGAGAGATGGTTCGCCGCGACCGACGCGCTCATCCAATCCGTCCACGCCCGCCCGCTGGTCTGGGTCGTGGGCTCCGAGCCGCAGGAGGCGGACAAACCATGAGGTGGAACGCCGGTGAGGCGATCGTGGAACGGCAGCTCCAGGAACGCCATCTGGAGAAGGTCATCGGAGCGAAGGCCGACGGCGAGCCCTGGCTGAAGCGGGCCCGCAGGATCCTGCGTACTGCTCAAGGCGACCTGGACGAGGACCCGGCCAGCGCATACGTCCTCGCGTACGACGCCGCGCGCCAAGGGTGCACCGCCCTGCTCGCCCAGCAGGGACTGCGGCCGACCTCGCGCGGCGGTCACTACGCTGTCGAGGAGGCGGTCCGGGCGCAGTTCGGACGGGTCCTTCGCGAGTTCGGGGTCTTGCGCAAACGACGGAACGAACTCGAGTACCCGGAGTACCCGGATGAGGAGGCCTCCAGGGAAGAGGCGCAGGAGGCGGTGCAGATCGCGACCGGCATCGTCGACGCCGCGGAGAAGATCCTGCCGCAACTCGGCATCTTCTGAATCCGGGCCTCGGGATCCGCACTTGCGCTCCGACAAGAACATGATCACCACGTCAGGTTGACCACTCACCTAGCCGAATGGCGACAGGGTGCAAGGCGATGGTGCCGGGACGGTCGGCCCCGGCTGGGTTAAGTTGACCCCATGCGCCTGACCCCGACCGAGCGTGACCGCCTCCTGATCTTCTCCGCCGCCGAGCTCGCCCGCGCACGCCGGGCCCGTGGCCTGCGGCTGAACGTGCCCGAAGCCACCGCCCTGATCGCCGACGCGGTGTGCGAGGCCGCCCGGGACGGGGTGCGCCTGGCCGACGCGATCGCCGCCGGGCGGTCGGTGCTGACCGGCGACGACGTGCTGCCCGGGGTGGCCGACATCGTGACCGAGGTGCAGGTCGAGGCGGTCTTCGAGGACGGGACCCGGCTGGCCGTGGTCACCGACCCCTTCGACGGCGCGCGGCTGCTCGGCGACGGCGCGCCCGGCGCGGTGCTGCCGCGGGCCGAGGCCGAGGACGGGTCGGTGAAGATCCAGGGGGCGGCCATAACGATTCCGGTCCGCAACACCGGCCGGGTGCCCATCTCGGTGACCAGCCACTTCCACTTCTTCGAGGTCAACCGGCGGCTGGCCTTCCGCCGGGCCGCGGCCTACGGGCTGCGGCTGGCCATCCCGGCCGGCTCCACCACCCGCTTCGACCCGGGCGGCACGGTCAAGGTCCGGCTGGTCCCGGTCGGCGGGGACCGGATCGCGATCGGCTTCTCCGGCCTGGTGGACGGGCCGCTGGACGCGCCCGGCGCGCGCGAGGCCGCCCTGGCCCGGGCCGAGGCCGAGGGCTACGCGATGACCTTCGAAGGAGGCGCACGATGACCGACCTGACCCCGCGCGACTACATCGCCGTGCACGGGCCGCGCGCGGGCGACCGGGTCCGGCTCGGCGACACCGGCCTGGTGGTCCGGGTGGAGACCGACTCGCAGCGGCCCGGGGACGAGTTCCTGGCCGGGTTCGGCAAGACCGCCCGGGACGGGATACACCTCAAAGCCGCCTCGGTCGCCGACACCTGCGACCTGGTGATCAGCAACGTGGTGGTGATCGACCCGATTCTGGGCGTGCGCAAGCTGTCCATCGGGATCAAGGACGGGCGGATCCACGCGCTCGGCCGGGCCGGCAACCCGGACACCCTGGCCGGGGTGGACGTGGTGGTCGGCACCGGCACGGCGATCGTCTCCGGCGAGGGCCTGATCGCGACCGCCGGGGCGATCGACACGCACGTGCACCTGCTCTCGCCCCGGATCATGGAGGCCTCGCTGGCCTCGGGCGTGACCACGATCATCGGGCAGGAGTTCGGCCCGGTCTGGGGGGTCGGGGTCAACTCGCCCTGGGCGCTGCGGCACGCCTTCGCCGCCTTCGACGCCTGGCCGGTGAACATCGGCTTCCTGGCCCGCGGCTCCTCCTCCGACCCGGCCCCGCTGATCGAGGCGCTGGCCGAGGGCGGGGCGAGCGGTTTCAAGGTGCACGAGGACATGGGCGCACACGCCCGCGCCCTGGACACCGCGCTGCGGGTGGCCGAGGAGCACGACGTGCAGGTGGCGCTGCACACCGACGGCCTGAACGAGGCGCTGTCGGTGGAGGACACCCTGGCGGTGCTGGACGGGCGCACGATCCACGCGTTCCACATCGAGGGCTGCGGCGGCGGGCACGTGCCGGACGTGCTGCGGCTGGCCGGGGAGCCGAACGTGATCGGCTCCTCGACCAACCCGACCCTGCCGTTCGGCCGGGACGCCCTGGCCGAGCACTACGGGATGATCTTCTCGGTGCATGCGCTCAAGGCCGACCTGCCGGGCGACGCGGCGCTGGCCCGGGACCGGATCCGGGCCGGCACGATGGGCGCCGAGGACGTGCTGCACGACCTCGGGGTCATCCCGATCACCTCCTCGGACGCGCAGGGCATGGGCCGGGCCGGGGAGACCGTCCGGCGTACGTTCGCCCTGGCCGGCAAGATGCGGGCCGAGTTCGGCGGCGACCCGGCCGGCGAGCTGGAGCTGGCCCGGGCGGCGGCGATCGACGGGCTGGCGGACCCGGACGTGGTCGACGCCGGCGAGTTCGACCTGGCCGCGGCGGCCGGGGCGGCCCGGGCGGCCGGCCTGGAGCCGGACGACAACGCCCGGGTGCTGCGCTACCTGGCCAAGCTGACGATCAACCCGGCGATCGCGCACGGCCTGGCCCACGAGGTCGGGTCGCTGGAGCCGGGCAAGCTGGCCGACATCGTGCTGTGGAACCCGGTCAGCTTCGGCGCGAAGCCGTATCTGGTGCTCAAGGCCGGTTTCCCGGCCTACGGGGTGACCGGGGACCCGAACGCGTCCACCGACCGCAGCGAGCCGCTGGTCTACGGGCCGCAGTTCGGCGGGCACGGGGCGACCGCGGCGGACCTGTCGGTGGCCTTCGTCTCGGCCGCGGCGGTGGCGAACGGCGACCTGTTCCCGTCCAGCCGCCGCCGGGTCGCGGTCCGCGGCACCCGGGGCCTGGGCCCGAAGGCGATGGTGCGCAACTCCCGGATCGGCGCGGTCCGGGTCGAGCCGGGCACCGGCCTGGTCACCCTGGACGACGTGCCGGTGCGCTCGAACCCGGCCGAGACGGTGTCCCTGTCCCGGCTGTACTTCCTCTGACCGTTGACCACAGACCACAGACCACTGACACAGAAGAGCTGATCGCGATGACCACCCCCGCCGAGACCGGGCCGACCCGGCCGGACGCCGCCATAGCGGCGGACCCGAGCGCCACCCCGGACAGTCTGGGCTTCGCCATGCCCGCGGAGTGGCGGCCGCACGAGCGGACCTGGATGGCCTGGCCGACCGAGGGCTACACCCTGGGCGAGAACCCGGCCGAGGCGTACCAGGCCTGGTCGCAGGTCGCGAACACGATCGCCCGGTACGAGCCGCTGACCATGGTGGTCGACCCGTCCGGGGCCGAGTCCGCGCGGGTGTGGCTGGATCCCGCGGTCGAGCTGGCCGAGCAGCCCTTGGACGACGCGTGGATGCGCGACATCGGCCCGACCTTCCTGACCGACGGCCGCGGCGGCCTGGCCGCGGCCGACTGGGTGTTCAACGGCTGGGGCGGCCAGGACTGGGCCCAGTGGGGTAAGGACTCGAAGATCGGCGCGGCGGTGGCCGGGCTGGCCGGAGCACGCTGTTTCGGCTCCCGGATGGTGAACGAGGGCGG
Organism: Actinocrinis sp.; assembly: GCA_035943635.1. Taxonomy (GTDB): domain Bacteria; phylum Actinomycetota; class Actinomycetes; order Streptomycetales; family Catenulisporaceae; genus DASZBX01. The sequence goes on from DASZBX010000085.1 coordinate 145,770, forward strand.
CGGCATCCACGTCGACGGCGAGGGCACCGTGCTGCTCACCGAGACCGTGCAGCTGGACCCGGGCCGCAATCCCGGCTGGACGAAGGAGCAGGTGGAGGCGGAGCTGTCCGCGTTCCTGGGCGTGCGCAAGGTGATCTGGCTGCCGCGCGGGCTGACCCGGGACTACGACGAGTTCGGTACCCGCGGGCACATCGACATCGTGGCGGCGTTCCTGAAGCCGGGCCTGGCGGTCGTGCACACCCAGCCGGACCCGTCGCACCCGGACCACGAGGTCGGGAAGGAGAACGCTGCGATCCTGCGCGCGTCCACGGATGCGCACGGCCGGTCGTTGGAGGTGGTCGAACTGCCCGCGCCGACCGTCACGCTCGACGAGGACGGCGAGTTGGTGGATTACTCGTACATCAACCACTACCTGGCCAACGGCTTGGCCCTGCTGTGCGGCTTCGACGACCCGCAGGACGAGCGCACGGCCGAGATCTTCGCCCGGCTGCTGCCCGAGCGGGCGGTCGAGATCGTCGACGCCCGCCCGATCTTCGCCCGCGGCGGCGGTATCCACTGCATCACCCAACAGGAGCCGAAGCGCTGCTGAGGTATGTCAGCGGTGGCCGATAGGGTCCGGTGCACAGCGCAGACGACGAGGGCCGGGCGGGCTAGATGAGCGACGACGGTGTAGTACGGCCGGAGCCGGGAACGGTGGCGGGGCTGCGTCTCTCGTTCATCATGGCGATGGATGCCAAGATGATGAGCGAGTACAGCAGGGATCTGCTGTGGCGGTCTCCGGCGATCGTGGCGTACCGCAATTTCCGCAGCGCCTGCCTGGAGCGGACGGCCAACGGGATACCTCCGTACACTGCGATGCCTCGCGATCTGCGGCAGCTGGCGGCCGAGGCGAAGATGGACACCCCGGACGAGGACGCCGCGTTCGCCCGGGACCTGCTCGTCCGGACGGCCGTGCCGGCGGCCCCGTCGACGTTCTGGAACGCGTACCGCAGGACCCTGGTACGTGCCGCCAAGCACGATCCGGACCTGAACGCGGTGCTGGTGCAGATGCTGCCGGCGATGCCGGGCTTGGCTTTCGAGGCCTCCGAGGACCTGTGGCTCGATATCCTCGAAGACTGTGACACGCTGGATTCGCTCGTCGGCCCGGCGGCGAGTAAGACAACTGTTGAGAACGCGACCGCCTGGCTGCAACGGTTCATCGGCCGTGACGGCGGCGATGACGCTGACGACAACGGCGAGACGTACTTCCGGAAAGGCCGGTTGCACGGCCGGAAACTGCCCGGCCTGGTCGAGCGGATGGCCCCGCGCCTGCTGGCCGAACGCGACACAGGGGCCAGACTCACCTTGTGCGATCGCCGCGGCGCCGATGTCGCATTGATCGACCTGTGGCTCGGGCTCGGCCTGCGCCTGGACGACCCGACCGACGACTTCGAGGTCGATCTCCCGGGCTGGCTGCGCCGGGAGAGCCGCCGGGATCTGACGGCCAGCGCTGGGGATCCGCGTATTCGTCCGGCGCTGCTGCGCGAGTTCGTTCGCATGACTACTGCGTCGGACGGGGACAAGCTCGGGCCGCTGGTCCGGCGGGTGGCGGCTGCGCCCGGGCTGCGTGACGTCGTCGGCGAATGGCTTGCCGCAACTGCGGAAGTGACCGTTTCGACCGATCCGGCCGGACTGAATCAGGCCTTGGATACGTGGGTCAACCTCGACTACGAAGCGATCGCGGGCATCAATCCCGGTAACTAGATAGGTGGCTGTTTCGGGCTCTGGCTTGACCGTGTGCTGTGATGGCGGGATCATCGGGGGCATGTCCGCCGAGCCGCAGCCTTCGTATGAAGAGTTGGCGGCGGAGAATGCGGCGTTGAAGGCGGAGCTGGTCGAGGTCGGGGCGCTGCTGGCACAGGGGCTGGTGCAGATCGCGGAATTGCAGGCGCGGTTGAACCAGAATTCGAAGAACTCTTCGCGGCCGCCGTCCTCGGACTCTCCGTTCGTCAAGCCCGCGCCTAAGTCGCTGCGGGGGAAGTCGGTGCGTCGGCCCGGTCGTCCGGACGGCCAGCCCGGTGTCACGCTCTCTCAGGTCGAAGTTCCGGATGCGATCGAGGTTCACGAACCGCCCGTGTGCGATGGGTGTGGTGGGGACCTGGTCGGTGCGGTGGTGGCCGGGGTGGTTCGCCGTCAGGTGTTCGACCTGCCCGAGGTCGCCTTGACGGTCACCGAGCACCAGATCGTCTCGCGCCGCTGTGTGTGGGGCGGTGACCTGCGGTCCGGTGCCGGCGAAGGTCGCCGCTCCCGTACAGTACGGCCCCCGGGTACGGGCGGCGCTGGTGTATCTGATGCATGAGCGGTTCCTGTCGAAGGATCGGACTGCTGGGGCGATGGCGGACCTGTTCGGCGTGGGTCTGGCGCCGGGGACCGTCGCCTCGGCCGTCGCCGAGTGCGCGGCCACGGTCGAGCCGGTCGGGCGCGAGATCGCCGGCCATATCGCCCGGTCGGGGCTGGCGTTCTTCGACGAGACGGGGTTCCGTACCGCGGGGGCCTGTCACTGGTTGCACTCGGCGTCGGTGCCGGACGCGGTGCACCTGAGCGTGGATCGCCGGCGTGGGCGGGTGGCGATGGACGCCGCCGGGATCCTGCCGGGTTTCACCGGGATCGCCGTGCACGATGCCTGGGCCCCGTACGACACCTACGAGCAGGCCACACACCTGTTATGCGCTGCTCATCTGCTCCGTGAGCTGGTCGCGGTCATCGAAAGCGCCACCGGGGAGGCGGCGAAGAAGACCACGGCCATGGCCCAGCAGGCCCTTGACGCCCTGATGGGCCTGAAGAACGCCGCGGACCTGGCCCGGGCTACCGGGCAGTCGGCCATCGGTGCCCGCGCGAAAGAGCGCGGACTGCGCTACCTGGGGGCCGCCGCCCAGGTCGGCGCCCAGACCACCGCGGGCCGGGCCTCGAAACTCCAGGCCAAACACCACGCCCTGTTCCGCCGCCTGCGCGACCGGTTCGCCGACTACACCAGGTGGGTCCACGACCTGCACCCTCCCTTCGACAACAATGCCGCGGAAAGGACGGTCAGAATGCCCAAGCTCCGGATCAAGGTCTCCGGCAGCATGCGCACCCTGACCGGCGCCCAAGACTTCGCCGCCATCCGCACCTACACCGCGACCGCCACCCGCCACGGGATCAACCCCTACGACGCCCTCATCGCCGCGATGCGCGGCGACCCCTGGACACCAACCTTCGCCTGACCAACACACCTGACACTGGTCGATCAACCATGCCCAGAGCCAGAGAACCTATCTAGTTACCAATCCCGGAGCCTTCCAGCGAGTGATCGAACTCGATGTCTCCCGTGTCCTCGATCAAGCAGCCGCCCGACAATGCGAGCAGAACATCGCCCGCCTGCGTGCGACCCTCCAGCTGCTCGGCGCTGCAACCGGTGACGGCCTGCTCGCTGCTGCCGCCGCAGCAGAACAAGAATCCGAGCTGCGCTCGGGTGCGGTGTTCCAGCGGGCCAGGCGCGGCGTGTGCCGCAGCGAGTTCGCTCGGGTGCCGGACCCGGCCCAGACACTCGGACTGCTCGGGCGGCTGCTGACCTCGCCAACCCCGCCCGCGCCCGAAGAGGGCCTGCGGTTGGGGGAACACGGCCGCCAGCTCGCGGACGGCAACGCGTACCGAGAACTGCTCGAAGCCGTCCTGGCCGCGCGCGCCCTCGCGTATCGGGCGGCCAGCCCGGCCACCCGCGACGAGGACCGGATCGCGTTGCTGGCCTTCCTGGACGCCGTCGACGCGAGCGGCCTGCGAGCGCCGGGCACCGCGTTGCGGGTCGTCACCGCGGCCGCAGGCCCCGACACCGCCGAGCACGCGGATCGCGGGCGGACGGTCGAGACCCCGCACGGCCGGGCCGTCGTGGTCATCGGCCGGCGAGTGCGCCGGTATCCGGCCGGCGAGCAGGTGGCGAACACCTGCGAGCTGGTCGAGCTCAGCCGGGACGGGCAGTTCTCGGACCTGCCCGGCTTCGAGATCCTCAAGCGGAGCAACGCGATCCCGTGGACCCCGGCCGGCGGTATCGCCGAGTTCTGCCGGACCGTGCGCGACCGGGGGCCCGCGCCGTGGCGGGCCGACCGCATCCCGCAGCTCATGCAGACCGACCGGTTGACCGAGCCGGAGGCGAGGATCCTGCTCAGCGGCCTGGCCCCGGCGTCCACCGGGTCGGAGACCGAGACCGGCCCGAAGCGGCTGCGGGACAAGCCGACCGTCGCGCAGCTCGCCCTGCTCGGGATGACGGAGCAGCATGTGCGCGCGGCCGGCCGCAGGTTCGAGGAGATCCCGCACGACTGGCAGCGGGCCAGGCTCGTCGCCAAGCTCCTGCCGAACCGGTTCGAGGAGCTCTGGGAGCCGGCGGAAGCAGAGGGCTGACGCTGCGGCGCCCGGCGCCGTCGCGGGGGCGGGCTGCGCCCCTCGCGGCGGCGCCGGGCTGCGGCTCGGGAACCGCCCTCAGCGGGCCCCGGCCGCCGTCTCAGCGGTCAGCCATCGGCCGTCGGCCGTCAGCCGCCGGTGGCGACGTCGGCGAAGGCCACCGACACGGTGAAGCTGCGCGCGGTCGTGCTCGTGGGCAGCGGCACGAAGGTGACGGCGCCGGAGCCGGAGCAGGGGAAGACGTCCGTGGTCGGGATCGCCTCCTTGACGAAGTACGACGTGAACACCACCGGCGGGTTGACGCTCGCGGCGCTGGGGGTGGCGAAGTTCGCGTCGATGTGCGTGGCCGAGCTGCCGGTGAAGCCGTCCGCGGCGGCGACCGGGACGACGGTCTCCACCTCGACGTACTGGCCGGCCAGCGGGTGGCCGGTCTCGCCGGGGGTGATCGGGCCGGGGCAGACCATGGTGATCACGGCGTTGGCGGCCTTGCCGTTGACCACGCCGACGAACGACTGGTTCGGGCCGATCGGCAGCGGGTCCTGCACCGGCGTGGTGGCGAAGGCGGCCGACGGCGCGAGGGCGGCGGCCAGGGCGAGCGCGGCCAGGGCCGGGTAGCGGTAGCGGCTGTGGCGGCCGTGCTGCCGCGGAGTGGCGGGGGTCATAGAGGTGCACCTTCCGAAAGGTGGCCGAAGGGGTGGGTGGTCCGTTCGCGCCCCGTCGCCGGCCGTGGGGTGGTGCGGCAGTCCTCGATCAGGCCGGACCGGCCGGTCGGCAGGGCGGGGTGGATGCTAGACGAGCACTGACTCACCGTCAACGTTTGATCACCATGCGGAGGCGAAGTTGCCGGTCCGGCCGGATTTATCTCCACATCAAGATACTTGCCGTCGAGTCTCTTGATACACTTGAGCCCCGAGTGCACCGGCACTCGGACGCTTCCCGGGAGAGCACATGGCCGCAGCGCAGGACGAGGTGGACCGCCTGGTCGTCGCCTGGCGCCGGGAACGGCCCGATCTGGACGTCAGCCCGCTGGAGGTGCTCAGCCGGGTCACCCGCCTGGCCCGCCACCTCGACCGGGCCCGGCGCACCGCGTTCGCCGAACACGGCCTGGAGTCCTGGGAGTTCGACGTGCTGTCCGCGCTGCGCCGCGCCGGGGCGCCGTACCGCCTGTCCCCCGGCGCGCTGCTGACCCAGACCATGGTCACCTCCGGCACGATGACCAACCGGATCGACCGCCTGGCCGCCAAGGGCCTGGTCACCCGCGGCCCCGACCCGGTCGACCGGCGCGGCGTGCTGGTCCAGCTGACCGACTCAGGACGCGAACGCACCGACGCGGCATTCACCGGACTGCTGCAGAACGAACGCGACCTGCTCGCCGCGCTGTCGCCGGATGGTCTGGCGGAGCTGGCCGGGCTGCTTCGCACGCTGACGGTGCCGTTCGAGCCCGAATAGGCCGATTCGGGGCTGGTGCTTGCTATGGGCTGACTGTGGGCTGGTCGCGCGTTGACTGCGCGGACTGTGCGAGGAAGGCGGCGATGTCCACGACGTGGCCCATACTCCGCCCCCGGTCCCTCTGCACCACCCAGCCGGTGTCACCCGTAACAGTCAACGTACAATCCCCGGCTGTCGTACCCGCACCCGCGAACCCGGTGATCGTCACCGGGCGGCTACTGTAGCGCCTCGGCCGGACCGACAGAGCCTGCTCGTCGATTCTGGTCACAGTCCTGACCATGGGCATTTTCCGGACGGCGCTCTCCACCGGTCCGATCTCCATCGAATCCGAGCCCTGAATCTCTACGCTGCGCCGGGGCCTGCGGCCGAGATCCGCGGCGCAGTACCCGGCATCCTTCTTGCGCACTTTGAACCAGTGCACCGGAATGTCCACGAGATACCAGAGCAGTCCCACAACAAACAGGACACTGATGGACTGGTACGGCACGGAGCCCTTGGTCAGCACATCGTCGGCGCCGAACACGATCGCCGGCAGGATCATGACGCTGACAGCCATCGCGATCGCCCGCAGGGCAAACTCGGCCACCAGGCGCATTCCGTCCCTGGACAAGGGATTCACGGGCGATGCCTCCGCTTCTGCGCTCATCCTGAGACCTGCTCCGCAGAACGCGCCTCCGCCAGGCCGAAAGCCGCGAGATACCCGGGCGATGACCCGTCCCACGACAGCCGCTTGTCAAAGTCCGCATACAACTGCGCGCCGTGCGCGGAACGCTCGTCGGCCGGCATGTCCAGGAACGACGCGATCGCGTCCACGAACGCCGGAAGGCTCATGTCCTTGGCCAGGATCCCGCCCTCGCCCGCGACGCGCGCGTTCTCCCGCAACGGCCGCAGCACGACCGGGATGCCGCGCGCCATCGCGTGCGTGACCTTGTTCATCGCACAGTAGTGGTTGAACTCGATGTCAGGGTCCGGAACCACCATCACGTCGATGCCGTCCAGGAACCCGGACACCTCGCCGCGGCCGACCCACCCGCGCAGGGTGATCAGCTCCCCGAGCCCGAGTTCGTCCACCCGGCGCCGGATGCCGGGCAACGCCGGTCCGTCGCCCGCGATCTCGACCCGGAACCCGGTGATCCTGTTGCCGCGCAGGGAATTCACCGCCTCCACGAGGTCGCCGAGGCCGTCCTGCTCGCCGATGACCCCGAGGTAGCCGATCACCGTCTGCTCGCCGTCCGCACGCGCCCGGCGCGGACCGCCCTGCGCCGGGACGGCAGCCGTGCGTACGACGGTCGCGGTGCGGCCGTACACCTTCTGTATCCGCGCGACCTGCTCCTCGCTCGGGGTCAGGATCTCGTCCGCCGCTTCGACCGTGCGGCGCTCGAAGGACTGGAATATCCCGGCCAGCCGCTGGAACGAGGCCTTCGAGGCCGCGAGCACCGGGACGACGTCATGCTGGTCGTAGATCGTCTTCACGCCGCGGCGCCGAGCCCAGCGCAGCAGGCGGAACAGCGAGTCCGGCGGGTTGCAGACCTGGATGCTGCGCGCGGGCGCACCCGACATCCCCGACAGCGCGCGCCGGGCGCCGCGCGATGAGATGAACGTGGTCCACAGCCCCTCCACCACGGTGCCGAGAATGCCTTTGCCCTCGAAGGAACGGAAGTAGGTGACGGTGATCCCGTCCACGTCCCGCGTTCCCGGCAGCGCGCTGCGGATCGCCGGGCAGACGACGGCTACCTGCGCACCGGCGGCCTTGAGCGTCTGCGCCTGGGCCCAGACCCGGTGGTCGTCCGGCACCGGCAGGTTCAGCACGACGATGACCGCTCCGGGCCGCGCGGCCGCGTCACGGCCTGCACCGGCCGGCTGGGTCGGGTCGATGGATGGCACAGGGAGCTCCTCGGATATTGCCGACCGGCCGCACGGGCAGGCGGGTGGGCGGGCGTCGCGGGACAAGTATCACAGATGTGGCGCGCACGAATCCGGATACGCCCCTGGTAGAACGTATTGGCCCTCGCTGCGCCAGGCCGGTCGAGCGGGAGGATGTGATGAAGCTGTGACGTTCAGTACTTGCACTGTTCGGGCCTCGGAAGTTCGCGATTCACCGGCCACCGCGCGGAACGGGACGTATGATGAGCCCCGGAGGGGTAGATGTACGTTTCGCGCAAACCTGCGGCCATAGCCGAGGAGGCGCCGACCGGTCAAGACCAGGCGCACCCGGAGGGCGGGAACGCGCCGGGGCCCGTCATGACCGCGGGCGCCGAGGGCGACGCACTTGTGAGTTCGGGCTCGGGCACTGGCTCGGTCACTGGCTCAGGCTCGGCCACGGACTCATCCACGATCCGAGTGCCGCGCAATGTCATCGCGCTGGGCGCGGTCAGCCTGCTCACGGACATCTCTTCGGAGATGATCACGTCCGTTGTCGGGTACTACCTGCTCGTTTATCTCCAGGTTTCGACGATCACGGTTGGATTTCTGGATGGGTTCTATTCGGCCGTCCCGGTCTTGTTCGCGATCTACGCCGCGTACCTGGCCGACCGATACCAGCGGCGCAAACTACTGGCTGGAGTCGGGTACGGACTGTCAGCGATCAGCAAGCTCGGGTTCCCGATCGTCGGCGCGTCAGTTGGTGGACTCGGGCTGGTCCAGGGCTCCGATCGTCTCGGCAAGGGGCTGCGCACCGCGCCGCGCGACTCGCTGATTTCCCTGTCCACGCCGCCGGAGATCCATGGTCGGGCCTTCGGCGTGCACCGGATGATGGACACGATCGGCGCGTTCCTGGGACCGCTGATCGCGATCGTCGCGCTGTCGCTGGCGGTTACGGCCGTCGCGTTCGATGCGGTGTTCGTCACCAGCTTCTGCGTCGCCATGATCGGGCTGCTCGCGTTGGTGCTGTTCGTCACCGACCGTCGCGAGCCGATGCCGAAGCGGTCCACTGTGTCGCTGCGCGCCGGGTTCCGGTTGTTGCGCGGCAAGGAATTCCGCCGCGTCTGCATCGCCGCGACGCTGCTGTCGGTTGCTTGGATCAGCGACACATTTATTTATCTTGTCTTGCAGCAGCGGCTTGGTCTTACCGCGATCGAATACGCGCTGCTCGCGGTGGTCACGTCGGGTAGTTATCTGCTCTTCGCCATGCCGCTTGGCCGTATCGCTGACCGGGTGGGCCGCTGGCGCATATTTCTCGGCGGGCACATATGCCTGCTGGTTGAGTATCTGCTGCTCGCGTCACCGATCGCTGGGATCACGCTCGTCCTGGTTACGCTTCCGATCCACGGGCTGTACTACGCCATGACCGACGGTGTACTCATGGCACACGCTGGACCGATGCTGCCGCGTGAACTGCGCACTGCGGGGATGGCCGTGTTGCAAAGCCTGCGGGCGCTTGGTGCGCTGGTGTCGTCGCTCGTGTTCGGGTTCGCGTGGGCGCAGGTAAGCTCCCGTACTGTAATATATGGATTCATCGTCGCGCTTGTCATCGCCTTGATCGGCGCTGTGCTGCTGGTCCGTCCCGAATCGCGACGAGAGTCAACCAATTCCCCGACGAGGCCCGCGCTGTGAGCTCACGCACCCCCGACCGCACTGGCCGCAGTAGCGCTGCTCGTAGTGGTGGCAGAAGCAGTGGCAGCACTCACGACGCGCCTGCTACGCGAATAGCCCCTTGGCGGATCTGGAGCTTCGTTGCCGGAACCGTAGTCCTGTTGATCACCGCAGGTATCTACGTCGCATACGCAGCGCATCGGCACACCGCGCAAGTCGCCGCCTCTCCGGCGCCCAAGGCAAGCCTGTCGCTGACCGGATCCCCTGACCTGCTGTACATCTCCACAGCAGTAGGCGCCGGATACGACCACCTAGCCGAGGTTCCGGCCGCCAATCCGAGCGCCACGCCCTCGATCACGCCGAACACCTGCCAGCGCTCATACTCCGCCGGCGGGACGCTCGTATGCCTGCAACAGGGCAGTTCGCTAGTCGGCGGCGAGTACGCGAATGTCTACAACCTCAACGCCGGCTCGGGTACGTTGCACCAACTCGATAGCGTGCAACTGCAAGGAGTCCCCAGCCGCGCGCGAGTTTCCGCTGACGGGAAGATGGTCTCGTGGACCGTGTTCGTCAGTGGTGACTCCTACAACGGGCCCGAGTTCTCCACCCGCACTGGGATCCTTGACCTACGCGGCAATTCGGTGATGTCCAACCTCGAGACCTTCACCTCCTATGTTGACGGATCGCCCTATCACGCGGTGGACATCAACTATTGGGGTGTGACGTTCACCTCGGACGACGACCATTTTTACGCGACCATGGGCTCGGCCGGCAAGACCTGGCTGATGCGCGGCGACTTGAAGACGAAGACCCTTACGTCGGTGGTCGAGAATGTCGAGTGCCCGTCCCTGTCGCCGGATGGCACCAAGATCGCGTTCAAGAAACGGATCGCCACCAGCCTTACCAGTCCTTGGCGGTTGTATGTGCTGGATCTCGCGACGCTGAAGGAAACGCCGCTTGCCGAGACTCGCAGCATCGACGATCAGGCTGCCTGGCTGGGGAATGACACTGTTATGTACACCGTGCCGCAGGCGCAGGGGCCTGGCGATGATATTTGGGAAGTGCCTGCGGATGGTACTGGCGCTCCGAAGTTGATTGTTCACAACGGGTATTCGCCTGCGTCTGTTGGCGGTTAGGTCGAAGGGCTCTGGGATGGCCCGGGGTTTGGGTTGGTCTTAGGTTGAGGTTGGCGGTTGGGTGCGCCGGGTTGGGCCATTGGGTGGTTGGGGGTGCGCGGAGGTGGTTGTGCCGTTCGCGGGGTTGTTGGGGTTGTTGGGGGTTGCGCCGCCGAATCAGCATGCGTCTACTACTGTGCCTCCGGCGGGCCGGACTCCAAGGATCCACCGGCCCGTAGGTCTCTTGCGCTGGGATGTTAGTTACTTTTTGCGGTGTGTCGGATCGGGCTCCTCGGCGCCCCAGTCGACCCGGAGCCTGCCACACCGAACAGGCCCTATCAACTCCCGGGCTGCATACCCTGGTTGATCTACTTGCTGTGGCTGGTGGGTTATGTTCGGGAGTTGACAGGACCTGCCCGGCGCGGCAGACTACGATCCGCCTGGGCCACCGAGGATCCCGATCCGACAC
>DASZBX010000086.1:0-40720 GCA_035943635.1 Actinocrinis sp.
GGTGGCGGGAGGTTTTGCGGCGGGGATTGCGGCGGGTGAGTGTGGGGTTGGCGGTGGGGGCTGTGGGGTGTTTGGTGGGGTTTCGGTATTTCTGTGGGCGGGGGGAGGTGGGCGTGGGGCATGCGGTGGGGGTTGTGGGGGGATGGTTGGTGGTGGGGGCTTTGGTTTTGCCGGTTTTGGAGCCGGTTTTGTGGGCGGTGTTTCCGGGCGGGGTGCGGCGGGTTGAGCGGACTTCTCGGTTGGTGGCGGAGATTGATAAGGCTGCGGGGGTTGGGGGTCGGGTTGGGGTGGAGCGGGGGCGGTTGGCTGAGGAGTTTGAAGCGGGGGTGGGGGCTTCTGGGCGGCCTAAGGCGTTTGTTGAACATGTGCGGGTGAGTGGGGTGCGGGTGAGTGGGGAGAAGGTGGGGATGCGTAGTGGGGGCGGAGTTGGGGGCGGAGCTGGGCTCGGGGTTGAGGTCGTTTGGGATGGGAGGTGTTTGGTTGTGAGTGGTGGGGTGGGGATCGTGAGAGGGCGCCGAGGGAAGGGTGTGGCTTATCCGGTTGTGGGGGCGGGGACGCGTGGGCGGGTGGGGCGGGGGGTTGTGGCGGAGATGGTGAGTTTTGATGCTCGGGATCGGGGCGCGGGGAGGCTTGGGGCGGCTGGGCGCGGGCGGGTTACTCGGCTTGTTTTTGTGGATGCTCGGGGCCGGCGGGTTTTGACTGTGCGGCCTTTTGAGGCGAACTGGTCTCAGGCTGTTGCTGTGGCTAAGGCTGCTGGGGTTTCTTATAGCTATTACCGGGTTGATGTGGGGGGTGGTGGTGCGGATCGGGTTTTGCGGATGATGTTTCCTCGGCGGGGGGTGTGGGGGAGTCGGGAGGTTCGGGGGTGGGGTGGGTAGCGTTGGGGTTTCTGGCGTGCGGTTTACTGCTGTGCCTCTGGCGGGCCGGACTCCAAGGATCCAAGGGTCCGCTGGTCAGCGTAGGTTTGGTGGGGGTTACGTGGGGTGTCGGACCGGGATCCTCGGTGGCCCAGACGGCCCGGAGCCGGCCACACCGGACAGGCCCTATCAACTCCCGGGATCATCACCTCGGGCTGTCCGCCGGCAGTAGTCGATACGTGAGTACGGGAGTTGACAGGACCTGCCCGGCGCGACAGTCTGCGAACCGCCTGGGCCACCGAGGATCCCGATCCGACGGATAGGATTTTGCGCGGGCGCGCGCTGGCCCCTGAACGGCCGCAACTCTTGCGGCGGGTGTTCGGGTGGGTTGGCGGGTGGCGGTGTAGTGCCTGATGAGGGGTGGTTTTTGTGGTGGAGCTGGTGCGGTTGCTTGATGATGCGGCGTTGGAGCGGTCGGCGGTTGTTGCGAATGTTGCTATGAATCGGGTTCGGGGGTTGTCCGGGGTCAACAGCTACGCGAGGGAGTTGGGGTTTGAGCCGTTTGAGTGGTTGGTGGGGCGGGGGCGGGGTTTGGGAGTGGATGGCGGGGTTGGGTGGTTGGACGTGTGTTGTGGGGCGGGGCTTGCGTTGTTGGAGGCTGAGCGGCGGTTTGTGGAGGAGGCTCCGGAGGTGGACGTTGCCTTGGTGGGGGTGGATTTGGTTGATTACTTCGGCGCTTCGGCTCGGTCGGGGCGGTTGTCGTTGGTTGCGCAGTCTGCTGGGGAGTTTCGGGCGGAGCGGGATTTTGATCTTGTGACTTGTGTGCATGGGTTGCACTACGTCGGGGACAAGCTGGGGTTGATCGGGCGGTTGGTGGCTTTGTTGGGGGTGGATGGGTTGTTTGTCGCGGATTTTGATGTTGAGTTGGTGTGGGAGGTTGGCGGGAGGTCGGCTGCTCGTCGGGTTTTGGGTGCGTTGCGGCGGGCTGGGGTGGAGTATGACCGGCGGCGGCATCGGATTTCGTGTACTGGGGCTCGGGTGCTGGAGTTTGGGGGGAGGTACTTGGGCGCTGATGATGCTGTGGGGGCTGGGTATACCGGGCAGGCGGCTGTGCGGTCTTATTACGAGTGGCTGGGGGCTTAGTGGGCGATGAGTCGTGTGCCGTTCGGGGGCGCTTGTGTGGGGGCAGGGGTGGTAGTAGCGTCCTGGCATGTTTGGTGGGCATGAGAAGGTGCTTCGTGACGGTGCGCGAGGGAAGGGTGTCATTCTGGCCGTTGAGTCCAGGAAAGGCGCCGTTGTTCCGCCGAGTTACAACGTCACCGTGCGGGCCCACTTCGACGATGGGGCTACGGTCGATGTCGAGGCTGTGTTCCACACGCTTCAGGACGGGCTGAGGAAGCAACTGCTCGTGCTGGAACCGCATGTCGGTGATACTGTCCCGACTCGGTTCGATCCTGAGGATCATCGCAGTGTCGTCGTTGATATGCCGGCTCTGGCGGCCAAGCGGGCCGAGGTTCGTGACGCTGCGGCGCGTGTGCGTGATCAGCTGGAGGCTGAGGCGATCAAGCGGGCTGAGGACCGGCTGCGGTAGCAGGGGCGATAGTGGTCGGATTTGCTTATCGGCCTTGGGGGGCTTGTGGGGCTTGGAGCCAGGTGGTCAGGGTGGCGAAGTCGGCTTCGGTGAGGCCGATGCGATGGTTGACGTGGTGTAAGAGGGTTGGGTGGGGGTGGTTTTGGGTTACCCAGGTGCGGTCGGCGTCGGTGATTTCGTCGTCTACCCAGATGAAGGGTCGGCCTGCGGCCCAATCGAGGAGGAGGGGGGTTTTCCAGTGCAGGCCGGAGTCGTTGGCGTCAGGGGAGGCATGGGCGGGGGCGTCGTTCTGGTTCTGGTCTTGGTCCTGGTCGTCGTCGGGGCCTATGACCACCGGTAGTTCGGGTAGGCCGATCAGGGGGCCGATCAGGTCGTTGGCGTCGGAACCCCAGGCGGTGGCCCAGACCAGATCGCAGGGCAGGGCCAGGAGGCGTGGGCCGTGGGCCGGATTGAGGCGGACCAGGAGGGGGTTCTCGGCTACCCACCAGGGCTCGGGGCGCATCTCGTGGGTCTTGAACGTGGCCGGGTAGCCGTGGTCGGAGCCGAAGGGGATGAGTGGGCCGTCTACGTCGAGAAACAGCAGTGGACGATCCCCGGATTCAGTCACCTATGCACGATAGCGGCAACTGCAGTGCTCTGCCTCCCGTGACGCGTTCGGCGTGGTGGGTGTTTGCGCGATGATGGTGGGCATGAGACCGGGAACTGGGGTTCGACGTTTGGCGGGGCTGGTGCAGCCGATTCCGCAGCAGGCGGCTCGGGTGGATGCGGGGGCGTGGCGTGGGATCGGGGCGTTGACGGAGGTCGAGCGGCGGATCTGTGCGGCGTTTCCGTTCGGGAACGAGGTTGATCTGCGCAGCGGGGATGTGGCGGCGGACGATCCGGCGAACTCGGCGGCGTGGGCGGCGGAGCGGGTGGTGCGGGCCGAGGTGCTCACGGCGTTGTTGCTCGGGGCCGAGTCGCAGGTTCCGGGGCGGATTGCGGCGTTGCGGCTGCGCGGGGCGTTGATCACCGGTTCGTTGTTGCTGTCGCACGGGCGGATTGCCGCTTCGTGGTTGTTGGAGGAGTGCCGGATCGATGGGCATGTGGACATGGAGGGGGCCGAGACCAGTTCGGTGTACCTGCGCGGGTCGCACATGCGGTCGTTGTCGGCGTATCACGCTCGGATACGTGGGGTTCTGGCGTTGAACGACGCGGTGATCGCCGGGACTGCGGAAATGGCGCTCTATGCGGACGCGGTCACTGTGGAGGGTGACCTGCGAGGGCGGCATATGAGGGTGAGCGGGCCGGTCAGTTTGGTGGGGGCGAATGTGCACGGGCAGGTGGATCTGGGTGGGGCGCGGATCGTCAATCCGACTGGCAACTCGTTGCACGCGGGTGGCATGCATGTCGGGCGCAGTTTGATCTGTACGAACATGGTGTCGGTCGGGGAGTTGCGGCTGCCTGGTGCGTCGGTTGGCAGCGCGTTGATCTTCGATGGGGCGTGGCTTTACGGCGCTGGGCGGGATGCGTTGAGTGCTACGTCGATGACGGTTGCCGGGGACGCGTCGTTTCGGCGGGAGCTTCCCGGGGCGGGGAAGTACTTCCGGGCGCTGGGGCCGGTGTCGATTCCCGGTTCGCAGTTCGGCGGGAATCTGTACTTCTGCGGCGCGCGGCTTTATGGGCGGGGGTCGGCCGCGTTGCATGCTCGGCGGATCTCGGTGGCGGGGGACGTCAAGCTGGACAAGGGGCTGCGGACTCGGGGTGTGCTGCGGTTCACCGGGGCGAAGATCGGCGGCGACTTGGACTTGACCGGGATGAAGAGTCCGGACGGGTCGCTGACGCTGTACGGCGCGCACGTGGCCGGCGGGATTCGGGATGCGACCGTGGTGGACGAGTGGGGGCGGCGGTGCGATCCGTGTGTGGACTGGCCGGGGCGGGTGGATTTGGACGGGTTGACGTACGGGCAGTTCGATCCGTATCGGCCGGTGCGGGATCGGTTGCAACTGCTGCGGCGGCAGGTCAGTTCGGACGGGCGGCGGATTGGCGCTTATCGGGCTCAGCCGTTCGAGCAGCTGGCGGCGCACTATCGGGAGTTGGGCAACGACGGCGAGGCGCGGACCGCGTTGTTGGCCAAGGCTCGGGCCGGGCGTGGGGCCCGGGTCTGGTATCGGCGGTTTCCGGGGTACTTCCTGGATGGGTTGGTCGGGTACGGGTTTCGGCCGTCGCGGGCGATCGCGTGGGCGTTGGGGCTGCTCGTGGGGGCGAGCGCTTACTACAGCACAGTGAGTCCGACTCGGGTGGACGACCAGGACACGTCAGTGTTCAACCCGGTGCTGTATACCGCTGACCAGCTGATTCCGGTGGTGCGGTTCGGGCAGCCGGAGGTGTGGCAGTTCCATGGGATGGCGGCTGTGGTGGGTGTGGTGTTGACCTTGTTGGGGTGGACGCTCGGTATCGCGATCGCGTCGGGGGCCACCCGGGCGCTGACCCGGAACTGAGTGGAATGTAGATAATCATACTAACGGGCCCACCTGGGCTTTGGGCTGACAGGAGGGGGTGGGGCGGGGTACGCTCGGAACGGCAGTCACACCTGCCTGATTCCGAGTTGCCCCGGCCCGGCGCCGGTGGTGGCGTCTGAGGACAAGAGCGGCTCGGCCCTCGTGTGGATAGCGGCCTACTTCATCGTGTTCACTCTGCGGTGGCCGGGCGCCGGGGCTGGGCTACCGGGATGAGGGCGCGGTGTCGCACGATCGGATTAAAGCAGCGGCTCGTCGGCGGATGGCGCTGACGGGGGAGTCTTATGCCACTGCTCGGCGGAAGGTTGTGGAAGGGGCTGGCGAGGGGGCGTCGGGTGCGGGGTCGGTGGGTGCGGGTGCGGGTGCGGCGGGGGTCAGGCGGTTTGCGATCCGGTACGACGGGATGGATCGGGTTTCGGCCTGGGCGGATACCTTGCTCGGGGGTGGGCCGGATGGTGGGCGGGTGGAGGTTGATGCGGAGCGGGTGCGGGTGCGGATGGCCGATTTCAAGGTGGATGTGCCGCGTGGGTCGGTGCAGCGGGTCGGGCTGTCTTCGCATCGGACGCGGGGGACTGTCGGTGTGCATGCCAAGAGCGGGCGTTGGCTGGTGAATGGTTCTGCTAACGGGCTCATCGAGATCGTGGTCGAGCCGCCTTGTCATACCGAGCGGTGCCTCAGC
The DNA here is from genome assembly GCA_035943635.1 of Actinocrinis sp. GTDB lineage: Bacteria > Actinomycetota > Actinomycetes > Streptomycetales > Catenulisporaceae > DASZBX01. The sequence goes on from DASZBX010000086.1 coordinate 5,623, forward strand.
AGTCTGTTTCTACGGCGGGAGGTCAGTGCCTTGATCGTGAGTCTGGTGGATCCGGAGGGGTTCGTCGACGCGATGGGCGGGTGAGCGCTACCGTGGCCGGGTGCTGAGAGGTGAGCGACGCGGTTGAGGTTGCTCGGGAGCGGCTGGCGTTGGTGCCGCAGATGGTGCCGGTGTACGGGCATCGGTACCTGCCGCCCGGTCGTGGGACGTACGGGCATCCGGTGCTGTCGATGTATCAGACGGATATTGTCAGTTACGGCTCTGACCTTGCTGAATACGTGGTGAAGGAGTTCGGTGGAGCGGAGTTGCGGGAGGTTGTCGGTGGTGCGGGTGGTGGGGAGTTGCGGCTTGCTGTGCCGTTCTGGAGTGAGCTGATGTGAAGGGTTGGGGTGCTGAGTGGGGGATTGGGGCGTCGGCCGGGCCCGGTGCCCGGAGGGCGGGGCCCGGCCGACGTGTGGTGCTCAGTGGGGCTAGCCCCGGGCCGCTTCCAGCAGCTTCTCGACCGGCTTGAGATCGAAGGGGGTGTCCAGGCCGTAGATGATGTGGGTGGCCCCGGCCTCCAGGAAGGCCTCCACGTTGTCCACGTCGGCCGTGTTGATCATGCAGGTGCGGTCGATCTCCAGCGGGTCGCGGCCCAGTTCGGCGCACCAGTCGTTCAGGATCTGGTTCTTGCGGGCGAAGTTCTCCGGCGGGCCGAAGGCGTTCCACAGCTGGGCGTGCTTGGCGACCAGTTTGAGGGTGACCTTCTCGCCGCTGCCGCCGATCATCACCGGGATCTCCTGGCCGGCCGGGTTCAGCTTGGCCAGGCGGCTCTCGATCCGGGGCAGGGCGGCGCGCAGGGCGCGCAGGCGCTCGGGGGCGGTGCCGAACTCGTAGCCGTACTCGGTGTAGTCCCGCTCGAACCAGCCGGAGCCGATGCCCAGGATCAGCCGGCCGCCGCTGATCTGGTCCACGGTGCGGGCCATGTCGGCGAGCAGGTCGGGGTTGCGGTAGCTGTTGCAGGTGACCAGGGCGCCGAACTGGGCGTGGCTGGTGTCGGCCGCGATGGCCGCCAGCATGGTCCAGCACTCGAAGTGGGCCCCGTCTTCCGGACCGAACAGGGGGTAGAAGTGGTCCCAGGTCCAGATGGTGTCGACGCCGAGCTCGTCGGCCGCCTTCCATGCCTTGCGCAGGTCCGCCATCTCGCAGTGCTGCGGGCGGATCTGCACGCCAACCTTGAATCGTGTCATGCGTCCATTATCCCATCGGGTTGACGCCTTGATCGCGGTGGGTGGGTTGTTCGGGGTGGGCCTGTCTAGCGGTTGAGCAGGGCGGGCAGTTCGCCGCGGGACAGCACGCCGAGTTTCGGGTACGCCTTGTACAGGTGGTGGCCCACGGTTCGCGGGCTCAGGACCAGTTGGGCGGCGATGTCCCGGTTGGACAGGCCCTGCGCGGCCAGGCGGACGATGTGTGCTTCCTGGGAGGTCAGGGCGGACAGGGCCGCGGTGCCGGCCGCCGTGGCCGCCGGTTCGCCGGGGGCGGAGCCGGAGGCGGCCAGTTCCTGGCGGGCCCGCCGGGCCCAGGGGGCCGCGCCGAGTTGGTCGAAGGTGTCCAGGGCGGCGCGCAGCGGGATCCGGGCCTCGGTGCGGCGGCGTTCGCGGCGCAGCCATTCGCCCCACAACAGCTGGGTGCGGGCACGGTCGAACGGGCGGTCCTCGCGCTCGTAGTGGCTGAGGGCGGCTTCGAACAGGTCTCCGGCGGTGCCGTCGTCGGCGAGCAGGGCCCGGCCGCGCAGGGCCACGGCCCGGGCGCAGTCCTGGCCGACCTCCTCGGCCCAGTGCGCCAGGGTGGCCTGTGCGGCTTCGGCCTGGTCCCGGTCGCCGGCCCGCAGGGCGGCTTCGAGCAGGTCCGGCAGGCAGCGCAGGGCGGCGATCTGGTGCACGGACGGGCCGCGGCCCAGTGCGTGGAAGTGCTCCAGGGCCCGGGCCGGGCGGCCGAGGCCGAGTTCGAGCAGGCCCAGGGCCCACCAGCCCCAGGCGGCGCCGAGGGACATCACGGTCGGGGACAGGTCGGTCAGCGCGGCCCGGGCGTGGCGGCGGCAGGTGTCCTCCTCGCCCCGGGCGGCGGCGAGGTAGGCCAGGACGCCCTCGGCCTGGCTCAGCCACTGGGTCTGGCCGGCTGCCTGGGCCACGGCGGCGGCCTCGGCGGCGGCGTCGGCGGCTTCGGGCAGGCGGCCGAGGTAGGCCAGGGCGCGGGAGCGTCCGCCCAGGGCCGGGGCCAGCCAGGCCAGCCGGCCCTGGGCGCGGCAGTCGGCTGCCAGGTCGGCGAAGACGGCGTGCGACTCGGTGTCCTGGGCCATGATCGGGGCGATGGTGGCGAGCATGATCCTGGCCTGGGGGCCGGCGTAGTCGGCGGCGGCGGCGTGGTCGACGGCGGCGGCGAGCCGGACCGGTTCGAAGCCGAGCGGCCAGCGCAGGGTGAGCATCAGGCCGGTTTCGATGTACAGGGAGACGGTGAACAGCGGGTCGTCCCGGGACAGGGGCAGGGTCATGAACAGGTTGGCCATCTCGGTCACTTCGCGGTCGCCGAGGTACCAGGCGAAGTGCACGGTTTCCAGCAGCAGCCAGGCGGCCTGCCGGGGTGCGGCGGCGGCCAGGGCGGTGGCGCCGTCGAAGGCGAGCCGGTGCGCGGTGCGCAGGTCGCCGCGGCCGAAGGCGGATCCGGCCTTGGCCAGGGCCAGGGTGGCCAGCAGTTGGGCGTCGACCGCGTCCGCGGGCAGGGCGGACTCGGTCAGCACGAGGTCGGCGTTGGCGGCGAAGGCCAGGGCGCGGTCGCCGTCGCCGAGGTCGGCGGCGGCCTCGGCGGCCAGGATCCAGCGGCGCAGCCGGGCGCCGGGGTCGCCGGACAGCTGGGCGGCGCGTTCGAGCGCGACCACGGACGCGTGGGGTCCGGCGCGGCGGGCGGCGCGTTCGGCGGTGCGTTCCAGCTCGCCCGCGATCGCCTCGTCCGGGCCGGTGGCGGCCGCGGCCAGGTGCCAGGTGCGCCGGTCCGCGTCCTCGGGGCCGGTCAGGGCGGCGGCCAGGGCGCGGTGTGCGTTCAGGCGTTTGGGCAGGGCGGCGCCCTGGGCGATCCCGGCGCGCATCAGCGGGTGCCGGAAGGAGTAGGTGTCCTGGTGCAGCAGCAGGATGTCGGCTTGTTGGGCCGGGCTGACCGCGTCCGGGGGGATGCCGAGCACCGCGGCGGCGCGCAGCAGGACGTCGAGTTCCTCGCTGGTGGCCAGGGCGGCGATCTTGAGCAGGGTCTGGGTGTCGTCCGGGAGCACGCGCATCTGGGCGTGGAACGCGGCCTGGATGCGGTCGGGCAGGGGCAGGTCGGCCGAGCAGTCGTAGCTGGTGGCCGCAGCGGCGGGGGCCGGGAGGGTCTCGTCGGCCGGGGTGGCCGGGCGCAGCGGGAGTTCGAGCAGGGCGAGCGGGTTTCCGTGCGCCTGGGCCAGGATCCGGGTCCGGTCGGCCCGGCTCAGGGCGGTGCGGCGCTGGTCGAGCAGGCGGGCCGCGGCGGCCTCGGTCAGGGCGGCCGGGCGCAGGATCGGCAGGCCGCCGGCGTCGAGCGGGCCGTGGCCGTCCCGGGCGCCGAACAGGACCGCGACGCTCTCGTCCTGCAGCCGCCGGGCGGCGAAGACCAGGGCGGCGAGCGAGGAGGCGTCCATCCAGTGCGCGTCGTCGACCAGGCACAGCACCGGGCCGTGCTCGGTCAGGTCGGCCAGCAGGGTGAGCACGGCCAGGCCGATCAGCAGCCGGTCGGCCGGTTCCGGGCGGTCCGGGCCGGCCGGGGTCAGGCCGAACACGGCGCCGAGCGCGGCCCGCTGGGCCTCGGGCAGGGCCGGGAGGCGTTTGATCACCGGGCGCAGCAACAGGTGCAGGCCGGCGTAGGGCAGGCCGGCCTCGGCCTCGATCCCGGTGGCCCGCAGCACCCGCATCCCGTCCGCGGCGGCGGCCGCCTCGGCCAGCAGGGCCGACTTGCCGATCCCGGGTTGGCCGAGCACGAGCAGTCCGCCGCCCGCGCCGGCCCGGGCGCGGGCGAGCAGGTCCCCGATGATCCGCTGTTCTTCTTCCCGCCCGGTGAGCATGGCGGCCATTGTACCGAGCGGCTCGGACAGCGGGCCGGGCCGTGCGGGCCGGTCAGGCCGCCGGGTCCGGGTGGCGGGCGCCGAGCAGGACGGTGACCAGGGCGGACGGGTCGCTGCCGGCCGGCAGGCCGCTGACCTGTCCGTCGCCGACCTCGACGACGCGCCAGACCCGGTCCCGGCGCAGCACCAGGTCGGTGGTCAGGAACCGGGCCGGCAGGGCCTGGACCCGGCGGGCCAGGCCGGTCAGGTCGGGGGCGACGGCGGCCCGGGGGTTGTCCGGGTGCGCGGTGACCAGGACCGGCCGGCCGTCCAGCCACCAGACCCGGGACTGCGGGGCGGGGGCGTCGTCGGGGCCGGTGAAGTCCTCGTAGGCGCGCAGCACGATGCCGCCGGCCAGGGACTCGTCCTGTTCGGCGACGAAGGCCGCGACGATGCGTTCGAGGTTCTCGCGGTCGGCCAGGTCCGGGACATGACAGGCTGTGGCCCAGCGGTGTTTGGCGGATTTCACGTAGTCCTTCACGATGGCGCCGGTCGCGCCGTTGGCGAGCAGGTCGTCGGCGAGGGCGCCGAGGTCGGCGGCGGGGACCGGCTGGCAGGGTTCGTGGGCGATCCAGCGGCTGCGCGGGGTGACGTCGGCGAACGGTCCGTACCAGCTCGGCAGTTCGTGGGCGCTGCGGTACTGCCCGGCGGTGATCCGCAGCGGGGTGCCGCGGGCGGCCAGGGCGGTTTCCAGGGCGGCGTACCGGTTCGCGGGGATCATCCAGCCGCGGTACCAGGCCGGTCCGGCGTCGGCCGGGACGCGGCGCACGGCGTCGCCCGGGTAGCCGGCCAGCAGCGCGTCGTGGTCGACCAGTCCGACCGACGCGCCCAGGTCCCGGGCGGCGCGGGTCTCGGGCAGGAAGTGCGGGTCGGGCCGTCGTCCGTCGAGCGGGTCGGAGCAGGAAAGCAGGAGCTGGGTCGACATGGGGGCAACGGTAGGGCGTGCGGATCAGGGGCCGCAGGTCTTTTACCACCCTTGGCCTGCGCCGTACCGGGGGATTACCCGGTCGCGGCGGCGCGTGCGGGGCCGGCTGGGGTCGGTTGCGCAGAGTTCGTGCTGGTGGGCTGGCTGTAGTCGGAGTTCGCCGGCGGGCGCGGGACGCGGGCGCGCGACCTTGATCGGGCGCCCCTGCGCGCGCGGGACGACCGTCGCCGGGTCGGCAAAAACACGGCCCCTACTCACGCCCCACTCACGCCCGTACCGGTGTCCGCTTACGCCCTTACTTACGTCGGCTACCCGTCGGAATACCTATCCGTGACAGATTCGCCCCGGCCGGGACGAACGTAGTTTCACCGGCATGACTACGAATACGACGACACCGGCCGCGGCGGCCGGTCCGACGCTCCCGGCGGGCCGGGCCCGGAAGGCCTCCGGCCCCGGCGAGAACAGCACGCTCACGCTCCTGGTCCTGCTCGCCGGGATCTTCATCGCGATCCTGGACTTCTTCATCGTCAACGTCGCGCTCCCGGCGACGCAGCACGACCTGCACACCGGTTCCGCGACCGTGCAGTGGATCGTGGCCGGGTACGGCATCGCGCTGGCCGCGGGCCTGGTCACCGGCGGGCGGATCGGCGACCTGGTCGGCCGCAAGCGGGTGTACCTGCTCGGGCTGGCGCTGTTCACGCTGGCCTCGGCCGCCTGCGGGCTGGCCCCGGACGCCGCCGCGCTGATCGCGGCCCGCCTGGCCCAGGGCCTCTCCGCTGCGCTGCTCATGCCGCAGGTGCTCGCCCTGATCAACGTCGCGTTCACCGGTGCGCACCGGGTCCGCGCGTACACCGGGTACGGCCTGGCGCTGGGGCTGGCCGCGGTGTTCGGGCAGCTGATCGGGGGCGCGCTGATCCAGGCGAACGTGGCCGGGCTCGGGTGGCGCTCGATCTACTGGATCAACGTCCCGATCGGCCTGGTCACCCTGCTGCTGGCCGTGCGCGCGGTACCGGTGCCGGAGCGCCACCCCCGGGTCCGGCTGGACCTGGCCGGGGCCGGGCTGCTGAGCGCCGCACTGGTGGCGCTGATCCTGCCGCTGGTCGACGGGCGCCAGGCGGGCTGGCCGGTGTGGACCTGGTGCTCCCTGGCCGCGGTGCCGGTGCTGCTCGCGGTCTTCTTCGGCTACCAGCGGCGGCTGGCCGCGCACGGCGGGGCCCCGCTGCTGGATCCGGCGCTGTTCGGCGACCGGGCGTTCAGCGCCGGACTGTCGGTGGCGCTGGTCTACTCGCAGGCGATGGCCTCGTACTTCTTCGTCCTGGCGCTCTACCTGCAGTCGGGCCGCGGGATGACGCCGCTGTCCTCGGGGGTGCTGTTCACCGGGGTGGGCGGCGCGTACCTGGCCACGTCGCTGGTCTCCGGCCGGTGGGCGGCGCGGCTCGGGCGGCAGGTGCTGGCGCTCGGGACATGTGTGCAGGGGGCCGGGTACGCGGTGCTGAGCGTGTCCGTGCACTGGTTCGGCCACGGGCACTCGGTGCTGTGCCTGCTCCCGGCGATGATCGTGATCGGCGGCGGGATGGGCCTGACCCTCGCGCCGATGAGCGGCACGGTGCTGGCCGGGGTCGAGCCGCGCAACGCGGCCGCGGCGGCCGGCCTGCTGGCCACGATGCAGCAGGTCGGCGGCGCGCTCGGGGTGGCCGTGGTCGGGATGGTGTTCTTCGCCCTGGTCGGCACGGCGCCGACCCCGGCCACGTTCGACCGCGGGTTCGGCGGGGTGCTGGACGTGCTGGCCGGCATCTGCCTGGCCACCGCGGGACTGGTCCAGCTGCTGCCCCGGCGCGGGCCGAAGGCGTGAACCGGGCCGGGCCGCTCCGGTCGCGGCGGGCGGCTGTCGGTGGTGTCCGATATCGTACCGACTGGGCCGGAACGCCCTGATCCGGATGGAGAGGTGAGGTCATGGACACTGGTATGGCGCCCGTTCACACGCCCTGCTGGACCGAGCTGGGCTCGACCGAGCCGGAGGCGTCCCAGGCCTTCTACCGGGCGCTGTTCGGCTGGAGCGCGCACACCGATCCGCGGCCGGAGGCCGGCGGGTACACGATGATGCAGATCGGGGACGCGCCGGTGGCCGCGATCACCCCGCAGTACGCGCCCGGCCAGCCGACCTCCTGGTCCGTGTCGCTCAAGGTCCGGGACGCGGACGCGATCGCGGCCAGTGTGGAGATCGGCGGCGGCAAGGCCCTGATGCCGCCGATGGACGTGTTCGACTCCGGCCGGTTCGCCGTGTTCACCGACCCGGGCGGCGCGGTGTTCACGGTCTGGCAGCCGCGCGAGTTCGCCGGCGCCGAACTGCTGGGCGTGCCCAACTCGCTCGGCTGGGTGGAGCTGTCCACCCGGGACGTGAAGCAGGCCGGGGAGTTCTACCGGCACGTGTTCACCTGGACCGCGCACCCGAGCGAGTTCTACACCGAGTGGAGCGTCGGGGAGGGGCCGCACTTCGGCGGGATGGCGGACCTGGGCCTGATGGGCGAGGGCTCGGCCGGGGTCCCGCCGCACTGGAAGCCGTACTTCGTGGTCGAGGACGTGGACGCGACCGCCGCCGCGGCGACCGGCGCGGGCGCCGCGGTGCTGATGCCGCCGGACGACGTGCCCGGCGGCGGCCCGCGGATCTGCGTGCTGCAGGACCCGCAGGGCGCGGCCTTCGGGATCTACCGGCCGGCCCCCTCGGATTGACCAGGGGCGGAAACCGGCGTGACAAAGCCCTGGCCGGTCGGCCACAATCCAGCCCATGGGCTATGTGGACGTCGCCGACCTGCAGTTCGTGCTACCGGACGGGCGGGTGCTCTTCGACGACGTGTCCTTCCGGGTCGGCGAGGGCGCCAAGGTGGCCCTGGTCGGCCCGAACGGCGCGGGCAAGACCACCCTGCTGCGGCTGATCGCCGGGGACCTGCCCACCCAGGCCGGCGCGATCGCCCGGGTCGGCGGGCTGGGCGTGATGCGCCAGTTCATCGGCATGGTCGGGGACGAGACCACCCTGGCCGAACTCGCCCTCTCGCTCGGCCCGCCCGCGGTGCGCGAGGCCGGGCAGCGGCTGGAGCGGGCCGAGGCGGCCCTGGCCGAGCAGGCCGAGGACGAGAAGACCCAGCTGCGCTACGCCAACGCGCTCACCGCGTGGGGAGACGCCGGCGGCTACGACACCGAGGTGGTCTTCGACACGGTGTCCGTGGCGGTCCTGGGCAAGTCCTGGGACGAGGCCCGGCACCGGCCGGTGCGCACCCTGTCCGGCGGGCAGCAGAAACGCTTCGCCCTGGAGCTGCTGCTGTCCGGCCCGGACGAGGTGCTGCTGCTGGACGAGCCGGACAACTTCCTGGACGTGCCCGGCAAGCGCTGGCTGGAGGGCCGGATCCGGGAGAGCGCCAAGACCATCCTGTACGTCTCGCACGACCGGGAGCTGCTGTCGAACACCGCGGACCGGATCGTCGCGGTCGAGGGCGGCTCGGCCTGGACCCACGTCGGCTCCTTCGCCAGCTGGCACCAGGCCCGGGCCGACCGGCACGAGCGGATGGAGGAGGTGCGCCGGCGCTGGGACGAGGAGCACGCCAAACTGATCGAACTGGTCCGGATGTACCAGGTCAAGGCCTCGCACAACCCGGACATGGCCACCCGGCTGCAGGCCGCCCGGACCCGGCTGGCGAAGTTCGAGGAGGCCGGGCCGCCGGAGGTCCCGCCGCGCGACCAGCAGATCAGCATGCGGCTGTCCGGCGGCCGGACCGGTAAGCGGGCCCTGGTCTGCGAGCAGCTGGAGCTGGACGGGCTGACCTATCCGTTCGACTTCGAGGTCTGGTTCGGCGACCGGGTGGCGGTGCTCGGCGCCAACGGCACCGGCAAGTCGCACCTGCTGCGGCTGCTCGGCCGCGGCGGCACCGACCCGGACCCGTCCCTGGTGCTGCCGGCCCGCAACGACCTGACCCCGGTGGTGCACACCGGCACGGCCCGCCTGGGCGCGCGGGTGGTGCCCGGGCACTTCTCCCAGACCCACGACCGGCCGGAACTGGCCGGGCGCACCCTGGTGGAGATCCTGTGGGACGGCGACGACCGGCGGCCGAGCCTGCCGCTGGGCCCGGCCAAGAGCATCCTGAGCCGGTACGAACTGGCCTCCCGCGGGGACGTGCGGTTCGACCAGCTCTCGGGCGGCCAGCAGGCCCGGTTCCTGGTGGTGCTGCTGGAACTGTCCGGGGTGACCATGCTGCTGCTGGACGAGCCGACCGACAACCTGGACCTGGCCAGCGCCGAGGCCCTGGAGGCCGGGCTGGCCGGCTTCCAGGGCACGGTGATCGCGGTCACCCACGACCGGTGGTTCACCCGCGGGTTCGATCGGTTCCTGCACCTGGGCGGCGACGGCGTGGTGCGCGAGGTGACCGAACCGGTCTGGGACTGAACGGACTGAGCGGACTGGGCGGCGGCGGGCTACTGCTCGTCGTCGGCCTTGACCTTGACCAGGTCGCCCCAGGCGTGCCAGCGGTCGATCTCGATCCACGCGCTGACCCGGCCCTGGTCCCGGACCGGGTAGTCCGCGCCGGTGTAGTGCCGGGCGATCCGGTCGATCGCGGCGGTGTCCGGGTCCTTCTCCAGGGACACGATCCGGCCCTGCACGCTCACGTGCGAGTACCAGGTCTCGCTGGCCAGCACGGTCAGCGACACGCGCGGGTCCGCGCGCAGGTAGTCCAGGCGCTTGCGGAAGTCGGACAGGTTCACCAGGATCCGGCCCTCGTCGTAGAGGTACCAGGTGGCCACGGACACGGGCTGGCCGTCCGGCCGGTTCGAGGCCATCACCGCCGGGTTCGGCTTGGACAGGAACTCGGCGATCTCGGCGGGCACGGGAGTGGTCGGCATGGAAGATGACCTTTCGCAATGAAAAACGGCAGGGTACGGATGGTGCGGCGCGCGCCGGCCGCACCGGGAACGCAGTACGACACATGACGTGCACCACGAGGTGCAACGCAGAACGCGCCTCATCGAATCCTGCCATCTGCCGCGCCCGTCCGCGCCCATCCGGATCCCGGCGCCGCCGCCGGTCACCTCGGTAAGCCAGGATGGGGGACATGTCGAACCCGCCCGGCGGCCTGCGAAGCTACCGCCTGCTGTTGCGCACGCCCGGGACCCGGGGCTTCAGTGCGGCCGGATTCCTGGCCCGGATGCCCGAGTCGATGCTCGGCGTCGGCACCGTGCTGCTGGTGCGCCGGGAAACCGGCAGCTACGCCGTGGCCGGCACCGTGTCGGCCACGATCGCCCTGGTCCTGGCGTGCTCCGCGCCGTTCCTGGCCCGGCTGGTGGACCGCCGCGGCCAGGCCCGGGTCGGCATCCCGGCGGCCCTGGTCTGCGGCAGCGGCCTGGCCGGACTGCTGCTGAGCATCCACACCCGGGCCCCGCACTGGACCCTGTACCTGTGCGCGGTGGTGATCGGCGTGTCCATGCCGAACATCGGCTCCCTGGTCCGGGCCCGCTGGGCCGCGCTGCACTCCGGCAGCCCGCGGCTGCACACCGCCTACTCCTTCGAGTCGGTGCTCGACGAGGTGGTGTTCGTGATCGGGCCGGTCCTGGTCACCACGCTGACCACTAGCGCGTACCCGCTGGCCGGGCTCGGCGCGGCGCTGGCCTGCCTGCTGGTCGGGACGTTCGCGCTGTGCCTGCAACGCGGGACCCAGCCGGTCCCGAGCCCGGCCCCGCCCCGGGACGCCACCGGCGGCCGGGCCCGGCGCCCGCGGACCGCGGCCGCCGTCCGGATCCCGGGGATCCGGGCGCTGCTGGTCGTCTTCGTCGGCATCGGCTGCCTGTTCGGCTCGGTCGAGGTCAGCACCGTCGCCTACACGGGTGAACGCCGCCACCAGGCCGCGGCCGGGCTGCTGCTGGCCGGGTACGCCGGCGGCTCGCTGATCGCCGGGCTGGTCTTCGGCGCCGTGCACTGGCCCGGCACCCCCCAGCGCCGCTTCCCGTTCCTGCTCGGCGCGATGGCGCTGACCGCCGCGATGATGCCGCTTGTCGGTCACCATCTGGCTGCTCGCGCTGATCCTGTTCCTGGCCGGGTTCTCCATCTCCCCGTCCCTGATCACCGGCTTCACCCTGGTCGAACTGCTGGTCCCGGCCGACCGGCTGAACGAGGGCCTGGCCACCGTGACCACCGGCCTGGCCTTCGGGCTGACCCTCGGCTCGGGCCTGGCCGGGCCGCTGGTCGACGACTTCGGCGCCCGCGGCGCCTACACGCTCAGCGCCGCCGGGGCCGCGTGCGCGCTGCTCGCGGCCGTGCTGCTGCGCCGCGACCTGATCCCGGCGCCCGGACAGCCGGCGGTGGCCGAGACGGCCCCGGCCGCCTCCGCCTGAACCGACCCGGCCAAGCCCGCCAGCCTGCGCCCGCGCGCGACCGCTACCTTGACCTGATCGCGAGCAGGTTCAACTTTCGGCGCCCGTGCGCCCGGGGCCAAGAGTCTTGCGCGGTCGTTCCGGGCCCGCTGCGCGCGCCGGTCCGCCGGTCGCACAGGGCCCGCACCACGGCCGCCTGCAGCGCCTGCGCGCCCGCGCGCGACCGGCCGTTTCAGCGTCGTCGGGCCGTCCGGTCCGCGGCGGGCTCGCCAGCGGGCGGTCGGGTTGGGCAAGATAGCGGTCATGCGGATCTTAGAGGCGGTCGTCGGCGCCCTGCTGGTGCTCAGCACGTGGATATCGGTGCTGGCGACCCTGGTCGTGCCGCGCGGACTGCGGTCCCGGCACGCCACGATGGTCCGGATCATGGTGCGCTGGCCGTTCCAGTTCGTCGCCGACCACTGCCGGTCCTACGACACCAAGGACCGGGTGCTGGCCTGGGCCGCGCCGCTGTCCATCCTGGCCACCCTGCTCAGCTGGCTGGTGCTGTTCGTGGCCGGGTTCGGCCTGCTGGTGGCCGGGTTCGGCAGGGTGCCGGCGCTGCGCGGGCTCAAGGAGGCCGGGTCCTCGGTGTTCACCCTCGGCGTGGTGTGGTCCGCCGAGGGCCGCCTGGTCCTGCTCGACTTCGCCGCCGCGGCCACCGGCCCGGTGATCGTCGGCCTGCTGGTCGGCTACCTGCCCGCGCTCTACGGCGCCTACGCGCGCCGGGAGACCGAGGTGACCCTGCTGGTGGCCCGCGGCGGCAGCCCGGCCTGGGGCCCGGAGATCCTCTCCCGGCACTGGCAGGTGGCCGGCCTGATCGACACCGTGCCGGAGCTGTTTCGCAACTGGGAGCGCTGGTCCGCGGAGGTCTCCGAGAGCCACACCAGCTACCCGGTGCTGCTGGACTTCCGCTCGCCCCGGGCCAGCCGCAACTGGCTGATCGCGCTGCTGGCGATCATGGACGCGGCCGCGCTGGAACTGGCCCTGAACCCGACCCGGGCGGACGGGCAGATCCGCCTGGCCATCCGCTCCGGCTTCACCTGCGTGCGGGAGATCGCGGCCAGCGAGCGGATCCCGTACGACGAGGACCCGGACCCGGACGGCGAACTGGACCTGACCTACGCCGAGTTCTGCCAGGGCATCGACCTGCTGCGCTACTCGAGCTACCCGATGGAGCGCTCCGCGCAGGACGCCTGGCCGCACTTCCGCGGCTGGCGGGTCAACTACGAGTCGACCGTGTACGCGCTGGCCTACCAGATCGACGCCGTGCCCGCGCCCTGGTCCGGTCCGCGCCGGCGGCCCGGGCAGCGGATGGCGGTGCGTTCGCCCAAGGACCGCCAGCCCTCGGTGGCCCGGGACCGGATCCAGGCCCAGGCCGAGACCGAGGCCCGGGCCAGGGCGGCCGCCGAGGCCGCGGCGGCGCTGGTGGCGGCCGGCGCGGCGTTCGCCCCGGTCCCCTCGGACCAGGAGTGCCTGCAGGTCCCGGTGACCCGCCCGCAGCCGGGTTCCTCGGCGCCGGCCGCCTACCGCGCGCCGCTCGGGCCGGACGGGTCCCTCGGGACCGGCGCCCGGCCCGGGTCCAACGGCGCCGCGCCCGGGTCCGGGTCGGCCGGATACGAGGGCTGATCAAGGTCTTCTCGGCGCGCACCTGCGGGTTGACCGCTTCGTAGAATAATGCCACAGCCACAATACCTAGTGGTGGCTTGCGAGATGCGCCACTACATGTATGCTTGGCGCCTGAGCTGGTGCACACCACGGCCGGACCTGCGGGGGACCGCGGAGCCGGTCCGCGGCGTGCGGCAACAGGGAACCCGGTGTGAGTCCGGGACTGCCCCGCAGCGGTATCCGGGAACGACCGCCGTCATCGGCACTGGGCGCTTTCGCGCCTGGGAAGCGACGGCCAGTAGGAGGAGGCGAGCGCCCGCTCGCGTCCGGGCCCGCGAGTCCGAAGACCTGCCCGCTCGGTTTTTGTCCATGCGGGTCTTCGCGGGAGGACCGGCAGGCGCAGCGCCGGGCGCTGCGCCCTGCCCTCCTTCCGCGGCGGTCCGCGGCCGGGGCTCGTCGACGGGACGGGCAGGACGCATGAGGAGCACGAGAGCATGAGCAGCAGCAGCACCGGTATCGCCGGCGTCCGCGAGAGCGCGCCGGCCGTGGAGATCGCCGACGTGGTCCGGCTCGCCGACCTTCCCGGCGCCGACGGCGCCGACCTGGAGCTGGTCCTGGCCCGGGTCCGGGCCTCATTGCCCGAGCGGGCCACCGCGGCCGAGGCGGCCGACCTGGCCGTGCGCACCGCGGCCGAGCTGATCGGGCAGGACCCGGCCTACTCCAAGCTCGCCGCCCGGCTGCTGGCCGAGCGGATCACCGCGGAGGTCGCCGGAGCCTGCGGGACCGAGACGGCCGTGTTCAGCGCCAGCATCGCCCTGGGCAGTGAGCTCGGCCTGATCGGCGAGGCGACCGCGGACCTGGTCGCCGCGCACGCCGCGCAGTTCGACCGGGAGGTCGCCGGCGCCCTGGCCGCGGGCGCCGACCACCGGTTCGAGTACTTCGGCCTGCGCACCGTGTACGACCGCTACCTGCTGCGCCACCCCGAGACCCGGGCCGTGATCGAGACCCCGCAGTTCTTCCTGCTCCGGGTCGCCTGCGGCCTGGCCCGCACCCCGGCCGAGGCGGTCGAGTTCTACCGGCTCACCTCCTCCCTGGCCTACCTGCCGTCCTCCCCGACCCTGTTCAACGCCGGCACCCGGCACCCGCAGCTGTCCTCCTGCTTCCTGCTCGACTCCCCGCCGGACGACCTCGGGTCGATCTTCGACGCCTACGGCCAGATCGCCCAGCTGTCGAAGTTCTCCGGCGGGATCGGGGTGTCCTGGTCCCGGGTGCGTTCGCGCGGGGCCCTGATCCGGTCCACCAACGGCAAGTCCAACGGCATCGTGCCCTGGCTGCGGATCCTGGACGCCTCGGTGGCCGCGGTCAACCAGGGCGGCCGGCGCAAGGGCGCGTGCTGCGCGTATCTGGAGCCCTGGCACGCCGACGTCGAGGAGTTCCTCGAGCTGCGCGACAACACCGGCGAGGAGGCCCGGCGCACGCACAACCTGAACCTGGCCAACTGGATCCCGGACGAGTTCATGCGCCGGGTCGAGGCCGACGGGGTGTGGTCCCTGTTCGACCCGGACCAGGTGCCCGAGCTGCCCGACCTGTGGGGCGAGCGCTTCGACGAGGCGTACCGCCGGGCCGAGGCCGAGGGCCGCTACACCAAGCAGGTCAAGGCGCGCGACCTGTACGGCGCGATGATGCGCACCCTGGCGACCACCGGCAACGGCTGGATGACCTTCAAGGACGCCGCCAACCGCTCCTGCAACCAGACCGCCCGGCCCGAGAACACCGTGCACCTGTCGAACCTGTGCACCGAGATCCTCGAAGTGACCACCGCGCAGGAGAGCGCGGTGTGCAACCTCGGCTCGATCAACCTCGGCGCGCACGTGGCCGCCGACGGCGCCGGCATGGACTGGCCGAAGCTGCGGGCCACGATCCGCACCGCGCTGCCGTTCCTGGACCGGGTGATCGACCTGACCTACTACCCGACCGAGCAGACCGCCGGCGGCAACCCGCGCTGGCGCCCGGTCGGCCTGGGCCTGATGGGCCTGCAGGACGTGTTCTTCGCCCTGCGCCTGCCGTTCGACTCCGCCGAGGCGCTCGCGCTGTCCACCCGGATCAGCGAGGAGATCTACCTCACCGCCCTGGAGGTCTCCGCCGACCTGGCCGTGGAGTACGGTCCGCACCCGGCGTTCGCCGAGACCCGCGTGGCCGGGGGAACGCTGCACCAGGACCACTTCGCAGGCGCGTCCGCCGCGCCCGAGCTGGCCGAGCGCTGGACCGCGCTGCGAGCCAAGATCGCCCGCACCGGCGTGCGCAACTCGCTGCTGATCGCGATCGCCCCGACCGCGACCATCGCCTCCATCGCCGGCTGCTGCGAGTGCATCGAGCCGCAGGTGTCGAACCTGTTCAAGCGCGAGACCCTGTCCGGGGAGTTCCTGCAGATCAACAACGCCCTGGTCACCGAGCTCAAGCAGCGCGGGCTGTGGACCGGGCGGATCCGGGACCGGATCAAGCAGGCCGAGGGCTCGGTCCAGTCGCTGACCGAGCTGCCCGAGGACGTGCGCACCCTGTTCCGCACCGCGTGGGAACTGCCCCAGCGCGCCCTGATCGACCTGGCCGCGGCCCGGACCCCGTACGTGGACCAGAGCCAGTCGCTGAACCTTTTCATGGCCGCCCCAACCCTGGGCAAGGTCTCCTCGATGTATCTGTACGCGTGGAAGGCGGGCCTGAAGACCACGTACTACCTGCGGTCGCGCCCGGCCACGCGGATCCAGCAGGCCACCGTGGGCGTTCCGGCGCAGGCGCCCTCACCCGTGGTCTCCCCGGTTTCCGCAGTGCCGGCCGTTTCCTCAGTTGCGCCGGGCGCCGCGGACGATGAAGAGTATTACGACGAGTCCGCGATCATCGCCTGTTCCCTCGAAAACCCCGAATCGTGCGAGGCCTGCCAGTAATGAACGACGCCGCCGAGGCCACCGCCCGCCTGCTCGACCCCGGGATGGACCTGACCCTGCGCCCGATGCGCTACCCCGAGTTCTACGACCGGTTCCGCGACGCGATCGCGAACACGTGGAGCGTGGAGGAGATCGACCTGCACTCGGACCTGGCCGACCTGGCCAAGCTCACCGACGCCGAACGGCACCTGGTCAACCGCCTGGTCGCCTTCTTCGCCACCGGGGACACGATCGTCGCCAACAACCTCGTGCTGAACCTGTACCAGCACGTCAACGCGCCCGAGGCCCGGCTGTACCTGTCCCGCCAGCTGTTCGAGGAGGCGGTGCACGTACAGTTCTACCTCACCCTCCTGGACACCTACCTGCCCGACCACGAGGAGCGGGTCAAGGCGTTCGCCGCGGTCGAGAACATCCCCTCGATCCGGACCAAGGCCGAGTTCTGCTTCCGCTGGATCGACTCCCTGCACGAGCTGCGCCGGCTGGAGACCGCGGCCGACCGGCGCGCGTTCCTGCTGAACCTGATCTGCTTCGCCGCGTGCATCGAGGGACTGTTCTTCTACGGCGCGTTCGCGTACGTCTACTTCCTGCGTTCCCGCGGCCTGCTCAACGGCCTGGCCTCGGGCACGAACTGGGTGTTCCGGGACGAGTCGATGCACATGGCGTTCGCGTTCGACGTGGTCGAGACGATCCGGCGCGAGGAGCCGGAACTGTTCGACGCGGAGCTGACCGGGCAGGTGACCCGGATGCTGGAGGAGGCGGTGGCCGCCGAGACCGCGTTCGCCGAGGACCTGCTCGGCGCGGGCGTGCCCGGGATGATGGTCGCCGACATGCGCGCGTACCTGGAACACGTGGCCGACCGGCGCCTGGTCCAGCTCGGCATGCCGGTCCGGTACGGCTCGGCCAACCCGTTCGCCTTCCTCGAACTCCAGGACGTTCAGGAGCTGGCAAACTTTTTCGAGCGCCGGGTTTCCGCCTACCAGGTCAGTCTGACCGGCACGGTAGCCTTTACCGAGGACTTCTGACCGGCGGCGCCGTCCGCCGCCGGCCGGTGACCACCCGCTGCCCAGAGCGCGCCGGTTGAATGTAGAGTGCCCTGGGTGATGTACGGGCAGCGCCGAGTAGCCAGGATCGGAGGACTGAGTTGTGGCCGGGCAGCGGCGGTGGTACCAGGAGCGACCCTCGGTCTATCCCTGGGAACAGCGCGGCCTGGACTATGTCAGATATCTGCTTCCTGATGCGGAGCCGTACCGGGCGTTCGCCACGTTCACCTTCACCGCGAAGAACGGCCGGGTGCACGAGATCGACCTGCTGGTGGCCACCCCGAGCGGCCTGCACCTGCTGGAGCTGAAGGCGCACCCGGGCACGGTGCGCAACAAGGGCCGGCGCTGGTTCTTCCACGACCCGGAGCTGCGCCGGCCCCGCCCGATCGACAACCCGCTGCACTCGGCCACCACCGAGGCCACCGCCCTGCGCAGCCGGCTGCAGTGGGCCGCGGACCAGGCCCGGCTGAACATCACCGTGCCCCGGATCACCGCGGCCGTCCTGCTCACCGGCGAACGCCTGGTCAGCGAGCTGGACGAGCAGCAGGCGCTGAACGTGTACGGCGCCGACGACCTGACCGGGCAGACCCGGCTGCCCGGGATCTGGCAGGGCCTGCTCGGCCGCCCGCCGGCCGACGAGAACCTGGCCGCCCAGGTCGCCGCCTGCGCCCCGCACCTGCCCAACCTGATGCGCGCGATCGGCGCCCAGCCGGTCGAGCAGCGGCTGACCGTCGGCCGGTTCGAACTGCACAACAAGCTCCTGGTCGACGGCCCGACCTGGCAGGACTTCATCGGCGTGGACCCGAACCTGCCCACCGACCCGCGCCGTATCCGGATCTACTACACCCGCATGCAGGCGACCACCGAGGAACGCATGCGCGTGGCCCGGGCCGCGGAGCGCGAGTACCTGGTGCTGCGCGCGATGTCCCACCCCGGGATCGCGCAGGCGCTGGACTACCAGCAGCTGGACCAGGGCGCCGCGATCCTGTTCGGGCACTGGTACGAGGACCAGCTGCTGGACCGGTACGTGGACACTCACGGCGAGCACCTGAACCTGGTGATCCGCCTGTCGGTGATCAGACAGATGGCCCAGGCGCTGTTCTATGCGCACGAACGCCAGCTGTTCCACCGGGCCCTGTCCGCGCACAGCGTGTATGTCTCCGCCCGGCCGGACGGGTCCAACCCCGTGCCCAGGATCACGGACTGGCAGGTCGCCGCCCGGCCGATGGACCCGATGGCCATGTCGCTCAGCGGCTCGCTGGGCGGATCGCTCGGCGGGGCCCGCGGGGGTTCCCGGGGGACTGCGTCCGGCGCTTCCGGGGACGGCGCCGGTTCCAGCGGCTCCCACAGTCGGGGCCGCGGCGGCGGCGCGCTCGACCAGACCGTCGACAGCTCCGGCGCCGGTTCCCGGGACGGCTCGCTCGGCAGTTCACTCGACGGTTCGCTCGGCGCGGCGTCCGGCGGGTCGCCCGGCGGCGCGGTCGACGGCGCCCGCAACGGCCAGACCACGTCCATGACCGACCTGTCCATCGCCCGCGTGGACCAGCCCCGGATCCCGTACCTGGCCCCCGAGTTCGGCCAGTCCTCCGGCGGCGAACCGGCCACCCTGGACCTGTTCGGCCTCGGCGCCCTGTCCTACCTGCTGCTGGTCGGCCAGGTCCCGCACCGCGCGTTCGGCGCCCGCAGCCGCGAGGACGGGCTGCGCGTGCCCGACGCCGTGCCCAGCACCGGCGAGACCATCCCCGAACCGCTGGCCGACCTGGTCGCCAAGGCCACCCACCCGGACCCCAGCCTGCGGATGGCGAAGGTCGGCGACTTCCTGGCCCACCTGGACCAGGTCGACCGCTCGATCACCCCGCTCTGGCGCCCGGCCGCGAGCAGCTCGGACCTGGCCGCCGGCTGACCCGCGCCCCGACAGGTTCCGGACATGGAGCGGGGCCGGAGGCATGTCCAGCCCCCGGCCCCCTTCTGCCGCTGATTTCATCTCGCCGACACGTTTAAGAGAACGGGTCATCTTCATGTTCTTGCGCTCTTCCTATTGAGCTATCGCCGCAGGGAGAGCAGCGAGCGGGGCTCGAACCCGCAACCTCAAGAAACTAAGCCCACTCCCGGTCGATTCGGCGTGCAGCGGCGGACGCTTTAGCTTGGGGCGATAATCTGAGATTCATCGAGGCTGCCTCTACCAGTTGGGCTACCCCGGCCTGGTGTGCCGGGGGAGGGATTCGAACCCCCACTGTCACCGCGTTGGTCAGCTTAGGCTTCAGCTTCAGCTTGCGCTCCCGCGCATCCCCTCCGCCTCGAGCGGCGAAGGGGAGATCATGGGGCTACCCGAACAGGTAGCCGAACACGGCCGCGCCGACCGGATGGTCCGCGACCTCCGCGCCGTTGGCCTCCTCGCGGGCGAACTTCACCGCGGTCTGCAGCCGCTCGACCCGCTCCAGCAGCTCGTTGACCCGCTGGGCGGGCAGCGCGCCGGAGAACTTCACGGTCGTCCAGTACCCGACCGGCACGTCCTCGTAGTACACCTCGACCTGCGCCGGGTGCTTCTCCGTGGCCTCGGCCTTGACGTGGTTGCGCGGGATCTTCTTGGTCTTGATGGTCCGCACCGGCTCGGTCTTCCACGCGTCGATCGAGGCGTCGTGCACCCAGGACTCCGCGGCGTCCAGCACCGGCAGCTTCTTGACGAAGGTGTGCAGGTCGGTCAGCTGCTTCTCCAGGAACAACAGGTAGCTGACCGGGACGTCCGCCACGACGGTGCGCCCGTCGACCACCACGTCGGCCCGCGCGGTGCAGTTGGCCCAGTCCTTCGTCGCGGTCACGTCCAGCAGGCGGGTCAGCGTCGCAGTGGTCTGCCGCAGCACCTCCTCGACCTTCACCTGCACCCGGGTCGACTCGGGCGGCAGCTGCTCGCCCTCCTCGTCCTTGGGCTGGTAGGTGCGCGAGATCCCGGACAGCAGGGCCGCCTTCTGCACGGCGTGATGGGCCTCGGTCAACTCCTGGAAGGACTTCGACTTGACGCCCTTCTCGACGGCGATGATCTGGTTCAGCTTCGTTGCCACCGGCGGTACCCCCTCGATCCCGAGAAATCAGCGTTCTGGTGTGTCTGCACGTCCGGTCGTTCAGTCGTCCAGATCATGTGACCAATGAGTAGGGACAATAGCAGTGAGATCCACTGCGGCGCCAGGCGAATACCGTGCGCTGGGTAAGGATCCTGACTAGACGGGTAATTCCGAACTCTGGCGCCTGAGGTGAGCTGCCGGTTGGTGCGCTGGAGATCTTGGAATGGCCTGGGCGGCCGGATCCGGCCGCCCAGGCCATTCCAAGATCTCCAGCGGACTCCTAGGCCAGGCCGCGCAGCCGTTCCACGGCCTCCTTCAGCACGTGTTCCTGCTTGCAGAACGCGAACCGGACCAGGCTGCGCCCGGCGTCCTGGTCGTCGTAGAACACGACGTTGGGGATGGCCACCACCCCGCAGCGCTCGGGCAGCGACCGGCAGAAGGCGAGCCCGTCCGTCTCCCCGAGCGCGGTGATGTCGGTGGTGATGAAGTAGGAGCCGTGCGGCTGGTAGACCCGGAACCCGGCCGAGGCCAGCCCCGAGGCGAGCAGGTCGCGTTTGCGTCGCAGGTCGTCGGCCAGGTCGGTGTAGAAGGCGTCGGGCAGCGCGAGCGCCTCGGCGACGGCGTACTGGAACGGGCCGCTGCTGACGTAGGTGAGGAACTGCTTCGTGGTGCGCACCGCCGCGACCAGTGCGGCGGACCCGGTGACCCACCCGACCTTCCACCCGGTGAAGGAGAAGGTCTTGCCCGCCGACCCGATGGACACGGTCCGTTCCCGCATGCCGGGGAACGAGACGAGCGGCTCGTGCACGCCCTCGTAGACGAGGTGCTCGTACACCTCGTCCGTGACCACGAGCAGATCCCGCTCGCAGGCCAGCTGCGCGATCGCGGCGAGCTCGTCGTGGCTGAGCACCATCCCGGTCGGGTTGTGCGGTGAGTTGAGCAGCAGCAGCCGGGTGCGCGGGGTCACGGCCGCCCGCAGCGCGTCGAGGTCGGGGCGGAATGTGGGCGGGTGCAGCGTCACCGGTACGCGGGTGGCTCCGGCCATCGCGATCCCGGCGGCGTAGGAGTCGTAGTATGGCTCGAACGCGATCACCTCGTCGCCCGGCTCCGACAACGCGAGCAGCGCCGCCGCGATCGCCTCTGTGGCTCCGGCCGTGACCAGCACTTCGGTGTCCGGATCCCACTCCAGGCCGTAGAACCGCCGCTGGTGCGCGGCCACGGCCAGGCGCAGTTGCGGGATTCCGGCGCCCGGCGGGTACTGGTTGCCCCGCCCGGCCAGCACCGCGTCCGCCGCCGCCTGGGCGACCGAGGCCGGGCCGTCGGTGTCCGGGAATCCCTGCCCCAGATTCACCGCGCCGGTCCGCACCGCCAGGGCCGACATCTCGGCGAAGATGGTCGTCCCCATCGAGCTCAACGCCCGGTTCAACAGGGGCCGTACGCCCGCGTCACGCTGCTCGTCATTAGCCACGATTCACCGTACCGTGGCCCTCGGCGGCTCGTCCAAGGCCTCGGCGACCATGCCGCCACGGCTTACCCGAGCAGTCCCTCCACCGTGGGCAGCCACAACGGCCAGGGAGGGGAGCTGAGCCCGAACGTGTGAATTGCGCCGGTCATTTCATCCACTCGGCGGCCGGACATGATCATTCGGCCGGCTATCCGGGAACGATCCTTCAGATAGCGCCGGCCTGCGGCGCACCGGGAGGACATGTCGTGAGCTCTGAATCACAACGCCACACCGAGCCCGCAAGCGGTGAACCGGCCGAGAAATCGCAGATACCCCGGCGTCGCCTGCTGCTGTCCACTGGCGGGATCATCCTACTGGGCCTGAGCACCGCCGCTTCGGTCGGACACGCCGGGATTGGGGCCGCGACGGTACGCGCGGCACGCGGCCGCACCACGGCCGGTGGGGTGCGTGCGTCCGTCGCGCCGACTGTCGGGCCGTCCGCCACCCCGCCCGCCTCGCCGGCCCCCAGCGCGGCCGACGCCGCCCCGACGACCTCGGCTCCGCAGCCACGGGTGGCCATGGCCCCGCAGTACTACATCGACGACGCCGGTCCGGTGGCGATCGCGCTGACGCTGGACGACGGTCCCGACCCGCACTACACCCCGCAGGTGCTGGCGATCCTCGAGAGCTACGGCATCCAGGCGACGTTCAACATGATCGGCGAGCAGATCGACGACAACCTCTCCCTGGTGCGCGAGGTCGCCGCGGCCGGGCACACGATCACGAACCACACCTGGGACCACGCCGACATGCGCAAGTACAGTGCGGCGCAGGTCATCTCCGAGATCGACCAGTGCAACGACGCCCTCGCCGACGCCGGACAGACCCCGACGATCTTCCGCGCGCCCTACGGCTACTGGACCCCCGCGGTCTTCCAGGCCTGCGCCGCCCGCGAGCTGACTCCGCTGGGCTGGTCGGTCGACCCGCAGGACTGGGACACCGACCACGTGAGCACCCAGGACATCGTCGACAACGTCCTGCAGACGACCAACGCGCACGACATCATCCTCGAACACGACGGCGGCGGCGACCGTTCCAACACCGTCGCGGCCCTGCGGATCTTCATACCGGAACTACTCGACCGCGGCTTCGTCTTCGCCGCCATCTGACCAGTCCCTGCATGATCGGACGGCGCTGAGCGGCATGGGTTCAGGCGTAGGCCTCCAGATGGAGACGGTATTCCACAGGCATGGCTGGCTCCTTGCAGGACGGCTGCGGTCATGGTCCGAGAACTCGCTGCGCGGTTGTCCGGGAAATGCCCGCCGGGCGTTTCGCCGCTTCGGCGGGTTGGTGCGTGAACCCATGGTGGCTGCCGGGTGCGGGAGGCGTCGCGGATTCCGGAGGTCGGCGAAATCGGGCAGAAAACGACCTGGGTCCGTCGCGGGCGCCGGGGCGGATGTTACGCTGCGGTCGCTCTTGTTCATGGTCGTGGTTTTCGGGGAGGAATACGCCGATGGGAACCGATTCGCGGCAGTCCCCGGAGCCCGCCGACGCGTTGGCCGAGGCCGCGGCCGGGGCTTGGTCGCTGGAGGACGTGGCCGAGTTGCTGCGGACTCTGCGGCGTCGGCATGCGCGTGCCCAGCGGGACAGCAGCCTGACCTACCGGGAGTTGGCGGCGCGCACCGGGTGGTCGCAGGCCGCGATCGCGGAGTACTTCACCGCCCGCACCCTGCCGCCGACCGATCGGTTCGACGCCCTGATCGAGGTTCTCGGCGCCGCCCCGGGCGAACTGCGCGCGTTGGCCGATGCCCGCGACCGGGCCGAGGAGAACCAGCGCCAGGCCAAGAAGCGCCGCCCGGCCGGGTCTGACGCACTGTCTCCCGCTGCCTCGGGTCCCGCGGTGGTGGTACCGAGGCAGTTGCCCGCGGACACCGCCTTGTTCACCGGCCGCGAGCAGGAGCTCGGGCATCTGCTGGACGTGGCCGAGCGTACCGTGGCCGGGACGGCGCCGGGCGCGGTGGTGATCTGTGCGATCGACGGGATGGGCGGGGTGGGTAAGAGCGCGCTGGCGGTGCATGCCGGACACCGCCTGGCCGTGTTCTTCCCGGACGGGCAGCTCTTCCTGGACCTGTACGGCTTCGCCCAGGACGCCGCGCCACGTGATCCGGGTGACGCGCTGGCCGCGCTGCTCGGCGCGCTCGGAGTGCCGCCCGGACAGGTCCCCGCGCAGGTGGAGGCCCGCGCCGCGCTCTACCGCGAACGCCTGGCCGGCACGCGCACCCTGGTGGTGTTGGACAACGCCTTGGACGAGGCCCAGGTGAGCCCGCTGCTGCCCGCGTCGTCCGGCTGCCTGGTGCTGGTCACCAGCCGACGGCGGCTGAAGGCCCTGGACGACGCGGTGCCCCTGGCGCTGGACGTGCTGGCCCTGGAGGAGGCGGTGGCGCTGCTGCGCCAGGCCGCCCGCGTGCGCGACGATCCGACGGATGCCGAGGACGCCCGGTGGGAGCAGGCCGCCGAACTGTGCGGGCGTCTGCCCCTGGCCCTGGTGATCGCCGGAGCCCTGCTGCGCACCGGCGGCAGAGCCTGGAACCTCACCCGGCTGATCGACCGGCTCACCCCGCGCCGGCCCGGGGACGAACTGGCCGGGTACACCGATGACACGCGCAACCTGGCAGCGGTGTTCGACCTGTCCTACCGGAGCCTGCCGGAATCGGGGCAATTGCTGTTTCGCCGCCTGGGTCTGCTGCCGGGATCCGAGATCGACGGGTATGCCGCCGCAGCGTTGTTGGAGGTCGACTTGGGAGCGGCCGATCTGCTGGTCCAGCGACTGGCTGACCACAGCTTGCTGATCGGCGCGTCCCCGGGGCGCTACCGCGTCCACGACCTGATCCGCGCCCACGCAAGCACCCTGGCCGCGACGCAGGACCCCGAATCCGAACGCGACGCCGCCCAAGACCGGCTGCTGCACTACTACGCCCACACGGCCCAGAGCGCCTCGGTGCCCATCGCCCGCTGGCCTCGGCCGGCACCCGGCGGTCCTGCCCCGGCCCATACCCCCGACCTCACGCATCCGGACGCGGCCCGAGCATGGCTGCGCACCGAATACCCCAACCTGGACGCCGCCTTCACCCTCGCGGGCATCCGCGGTCTCGACCAGTACGCGATCGACCTGGCCGCAGGACTGGCCGAAATCCAGCGAGTCGACGGCCCCTGGAACCGCGCCCTGCATGTGCAACACGCCGCCGCGCAGACCGCCGAACACCTGGGGCTGCCCGCCGACCACGCCACCGCCCTGACCGACCTGGGACGCGTGCGATTCCTGACCGGGGACTATCCCGGGGCCGTGGACGCGCACACGCGGGCGCTGGAGATCTCCCGCGCACTCGGTGACCGCCGGCGCGAGGCCAGCTCCCTGAACGACCTGGGGCGCGTGCGGTATATGACCGACGAATTTCCCGGGGCGGCCAACGCGCACACGCGGGCGCTGGAGATCTCCCGCGTGCTCGGCGACCGCCACGGCGAGGCCACCGCCCTGCACGAGCTGGGGCGCGTGCAGTACCTGACCGGGGATTTCCCCGGGGCTGTGGACGTCTTCACGCGGGCGCTGGAGATCTCCCGGGCGCTGGGCGACCGCCTCGGCGAGGCCAACGCTCTGGACGATCTGGGACGGGTTCGAAACCTGACCGGGGATTTCCCCGGGGCTGTGGACGTCCTCACGCAGGCGCTGGAGATCTCCCGGGAACTGGGCAACCGCCTCAACGAGGCTAACGCCCTCAACGAACTGGGGCGCGTTCGGTACCTGACCGGGGATTTCACCGGGGCCGTCGACGACCTCGCTCGGTCGCTGGAGATCTCCCAGGCACTGGGCAACCGCCGCGGCGAGGCCAACTCCCTGACCGACCTGGGGCGCGCCCGGTACCTGGCCGGGGATTTCACCGGGGCCGTCGACGACCTGACGCGGGCGCTGGAGCTCTACCGCGTACTCGGCAGCCGCGGCGACGAGGCTGTGGCGCTCAACTTCTACGCCGCCACCCTCGCCGCCGGCGGCCAGCGCCTTCGTGCCCTCGCGCTCTATCGGCAAGCCCTGGACATGAACCGCGAGCTGAACAAACCCGACGACGAAGCCATCTCCCTCGAAGGCATCGGCGAACACCACCTGACCACCGGCGATCCCGCCCAGGGCGCCGAGCACCTGAGGCAGGCACTGGAGATCTACCAGCGCCTCGGCATGCGCGCGGACACCGAGCGCGTCCAAGCCCGCCTCGACAGCCTCACCACCTCAGGTACACAAGCCTGAACCCGGCATCAGAGCCTTGTCGGTGCCGACTGTTTCCATCCATTCACGGCCGATGTGCGTCAGCCGACGGTTTCTCTGGCTCGGTTTCGGCTTCGGGCGACGTGTCGGCGTCGTCCTGGATGTGCATTTCGATCTGGGTCTCGGGCCGGCGTTGTTCGGCCTTGGCGTAGGCGTCGTAGGCCTCGCGGTCCTCTTCGGTCAGCGGCGGCGGGAACAGGCTTCGCGGCCACAGGTCACGGCGGCGGACCACGTCGGCCTCCACGGCGTACAAGGTGAGCTGGGCCTGGAGGTACAGCCACGCGATCAGGCCGAGGACCAGGCCGAACGTGCCGTAGACGGACGAGGAGTGCCGCAGGTCGTGGGCGACGACGTATCCGCCGACGGCCTGGAGCACCTGCCAGACGATCGCGGCGAGGACCGCACCGAGCCGCAGGTCGCGGAACGAGACCTCCGGCGCCGTGGCCAGCCGCAGCCCCACCCAGAACAACAGGATGTTCAGAACCAGGGACACGGCCAGCACGGCCACCCGGGACCAGGGCCCGGCGACGCCGGCGCCCCAGGTGGCGATGCCGGACAGTCCGGTCGTCGCCAGCGCCCCGACGCCGAACAGACCGATCACCCCGAAGTTGCGCAGCCAGTTGAACGGGAAACCGGGCCGTTTGTGCCGCGGTACCTCCCAGATCCGGTTCATCGTGTTCTGGATCGCCCCGGCCACCCCGCGCGCGCCCAGGAACGTGCCGACCAGTCCGGCCGCCAACCCGACGCCGCTGCGGTCGAGCGCGTGCACGTTGGCGGTCAGCTGCGGTCCGATGACCGGGAATTGCGTCAGCGCCGAGTTGAGCACCTGCTGCTGGAGATGGGGATTGTGGGAGAGCAACATCCCCAGCACGGTCACCATGACCAGCAGCAGCGGAAAGGTCGAGAGGAAGCCGTAGTAGGTGATCTGCGCGGCGAGGTTCCCGGCCTGGTCGTCGCTGAACTTCTTCCACACTGCCAGCGGAAATCCGAGCGCCGCGTGGCGCTGCTGGAACTCGTCGAATCTGCGCAGTGCGCGAGGGGCGGCCATGGCTGCCGGATTACCGCACCGCATCTGCCCAAACGCGACGCCATGAGAAACTAAGAGTATGAAGAACCTCATCATCGTAGGCGGCACAATGGGCGTCGGAAAGACCACAACGTGCCGTGAGTTACAGAAAATACTCCCACGAAATGTTTTTCTCGATGGCGACTGGTGCTGGGATATGCAGCCATTTGTGGTGACAAGCGAAACCGTATCAATGGTCGAGGGCAACATCACCCACCTGGTCAACAGTTTCCTGGCTTGCTCGGAATTTGAGAACGTCATCTTCTGCTGGGTGCTGCATGAGCAGAGGATATTGGACAAACTTTTGGCCGGTATTGACCTCGGCGACTGCGCACCATATAGCTTTTCACTTGTCAGCAACAAACAGGCCTTATCCGAAAGGCGGAGTCATGATGTAGCGGCAGGTAAGCGAAGCGATGACATTATCGGGCGTAGCACAGCCCGGATACCCCTATATGATGCGCTTGATACTGTGAAGATCGATGTGAGTGCCATCTCACCAGCCGATGCGGCACGACGTATTGCCGAGCACGTGGTAGTGGTAGACGTAGCCTGACCGGGCACCACCTTCAACTCCATCGCGACTGCGCCGCGTTCAGAGGACTGACATTGACTGACTCGAACCTCGTCTCGCTCTCGGCGCGGGGCGTCGCGCTCCTCCTGGACGTCACCGACCGCGCGCTGCCTCGTCTCCTGCACTGGGGCGCCGATCCCGGACTGGGCGAGGACGACGGGCCCGCCGTGCGGATGGCGCTGGCCACCGACCGGCCCCCGAACCCGGCCGGGCTGGTGCCGTTCCAGGGCGAGGGCTGGTTCGGCCGTCCGGTGCTTGCCGGGCACCGGGCCGGGAACGTCCGGCCGCCACGGTTCGACCTGACCGCGCCGCCAACCGTGGCGGCGGGAGAGGGTCCGGGCGCGGACGGCGGAAGCATCGAGATACGCGCGGCCGACACGGTCGGCGGCCTCGAACTCGTCTGCCGGATCGAGATGACGCAGCACGGCGTGATACGCCTGCGGCACCGGCTGACCAACACCGCCCAGTCCACCTACACTCTCGACCAGTTCATGTGCGTGCTGCCGCTCCCGGCGACGGCTGTCGAACTGCTCGACTTCACCGGGCGCTGGGCGCGAGAACGCTTCCCGCAGCGGGCGCCGCTTCGCCACGGCGTGTGGTCCCGGGAGAATCGCCGCGGCCGGACCGGATTCGACGCCGGTGCGCTGATCGCCGGTTCGGCGGGCTTCGCGTTCCGCCATGGCCAGGTGTGGGGCGCCCACGTCGCCTGGAGCGGCAATCACGTTCACTACGCCGAGCAGCTCGCGGACGGCACGAGCGTCTTGGGCGGCGGGGAACTGCTGGAGGCCGGCGAGATACGCCTGGCCCTCGGCGAGTCCTACCAGACGCCCTGGGTCTACTTCCACACCTCGGACGCTGGACTGGACGGCTTCAGCCAGGGCTTCCACGAGGCACTGCGATCCCGCCCGCATCACCCGCGCACCCCGCGGCCGGTCACGGTCAACACCTGG
This sequence comes from Actinocrinis sp., assembly GCA_035943635.1. GTDB lineage: Bacteria > Actinomycetota > Actinomycetes > Streptomycetales > Catenulisporaceae > DASZBX01. The sequence goes on from DASZBX010000086.1 coordinate 34,077, forward strand.
GAGGGGATGTACTTCGCCCAGACTCCGCAGCGCGTGCTCGCCCTGGCCGAGGCTGCTGCGGCCGTCGGCGCCGAGCGGTTCGTGGTCGACGACGGCTGGTTCCGCGGGCGCCGCAACGACCGGGCCGGGCTGGGCGACTGGTACGTGGACAAGGACGTATGGCCCCAGGGCCTGGCCTCGCTGGCCGAGCAGATCCACGGCCTGGGCATGCAGTTCGGCCTCTGGTTCGAGCCCGAGATGGCCAACCCCGACTCCGACCTCGTGCGGGCGCACCCGGACTGGTTGTTGAGCGACCCGGACCGCCTGCCGCTGGAGATCCGGCACCAGCACGTCCTGGACATCGCCCGGCCTGAGGCGTACGCGTACGTCCTCGAACGCATCAGCTCGCTGATCGGCGAGATCGGGATCGACTACCTCAAGTGGGATCACAACCGGGACCTCGCCGCCGCGGTCCACGACGGCCGCCCGGGCGTCCACGTGCAGACGCAGGCCGTCTACCGGCTGCTGGGCGAACTGCGCTCCCGTCACCCGGGCCTGGAGATCGAGTCCTGTTCTTCCGGCGGCGCCCGGGTGGACCTCGGGATCCTTGAGCACACCGACCGGATCTGGGCGTCGGACAATCTCGATCCGCTGGTGCGTCAGTCCGTTCAACGCTGGACGAGCCTGCTCATCCCGTACGAGCTCATCGGCACGCATGTCGGCTCCGCGCCATCGCACATCAGCGGCCGCGCCACCGGTATCGCGTTCCGATGCGCCACCGCGCTGTTCGGCCACACCGGCATCGAAGCCGACCTCACGGCGTGGCCGCAGGATGACCTCGCCGCCGTGCGCGCCGCCGTGCAGACCTACAAACGGCTGCGTCCGCTGCTACACACCGGAGCGGTGGTTCGGATGGACCATCCTGATCCGTCCGCCTGGGTCCACGGCGTCGTCTCCCAGGACCGGGCTCACGCCGTGTTCGCCTACGTCCAGCTCGAGACATCGGCCACCGCGACCGGCGCTGCCATGCGTTTCGCCGGCCTCGACCCCCGGCGTCACTACCAGCTCGACGTCATCCCCCAGCTGTCCGCCGCGGCCGACACCTGGCCGACCTGGGCAAACCACGAACCTCTGTCCCTGCCCGGCAGCCTCCTCTCCCAGGTCGGCGTCGCACCACCACACCTGATGGACCGACCCGAGCAAGCATTCGTGGTCGAACTGACCGCACGACAGGTCTGATCGGCGTACGCACCCGGCCTACCACGCCGAACTCGTCGGCGATGGCTGCGCCGAGGGTGTCGGTGTGACGTGCCCACTGGCACGGGCGATCAGCGCGCGCTACAGCAGCCATGATTTCGTCGGCAACCCCAACATCCTCGCCTGGTTGCTCGGCCGGGCGCCGACCACCTTCAAGCAGTTCGCGCAAAGAGAGCTCGACGCTCTGCGCGCGCACTCCGCGGCTGCGTGACGGCGCCGGTCCGGCCGGGCCGCGCGCGACCGTTCACCGCACCCGGCCATCGATTGGTATCGGCGATATCCGTTAGGCTCCATCCATGGCCCTACCTGCCCACCGGACCCGCGCCGAGGAAGTCGTCGTCTACGTCGAGAACGCGATCGACAAGCGCGGACTGCGTCCCGGCGACCACATCGGCACCCGGGCCGACCTGCGCGACGAAACCGGTGTGGCCAGGGCCACCGTCAACGAGGCGATCCGGCTGCTGCAGGAACGGCAGCGGATCGTGCTGCGGCCCGGCCCGGGCGGGGGACTGTTCGTCGCGGCCAGCGACCCGGTGGTCCGGCTCGGGCGCACGCTGCTCACCGTGCACGGCGAGCCGCTGGCGGTGTCCGAGGCCATCGAAGTCCGCGAGCAGCTCGAGCCGCTCGTCGCCGCGCACGCCGCCCTGCACCGGTCGGCCAAAGACGGCCGCGAGCTGCGGTCGTTGATCGCCGCGATGAACAAGAGCCTGGGCAGCGTGTCCCAGTTCGTCTCGCTCAACTGGGACCTGCACGTCCGGATCGCCGCCATCTCGCCGAACGCCGTGCTCAGGGGCGCCTACATCGGGCTCTACGAGTTCGTCAACCAGGTCTCGCTGGTCAATCCCCAGCCTCGGGACCACGCGTATCTGATGCAGCGGCTGGAAGTGCACAGCGACCTGGTCGCCGCCATCCTGGCCGGCGACGTCGCCGCCGCCCGGCAGGCCGCGGAAGTGCACCGCCACTCGGACTGAGTCCGGTCACCGCCGAGACCCGGCATCCCGCCTCGGCCACGCGCGAATTCCGCCACGACCGATATCCCGGCGCGTTCTGCGCCCGGTCCCGGTGTTGCCGGCCGGGCCGCGTGCCGTGCGCCGGGTGATTCCGCGCGCCCGTCCCCGGATGCCGGCGCTGTCGCGCCAGGCGCAGCCGCCGCATAATCAGGCCTAACCATTATTCCTGTTGTCCGTGTCCTAACCGTGCCTTCCGCGCCGCCGCCGATCTCTTGACACGCCTGTCGACCCCATGCAGGGTTAGGCCTATTGGTTCGGTCCATTTAGGTCGGAGATAAGTCGCGGGCCCAGTGCAGGACGCGCCGGAAACCCGGGCGAACCAGTGTGCAACTTCGTGTTCTACCTTGTCCGGCCATACATAGGAGTGTGGAAAGTGACAGCAGAATCTGGTGCCCCCGGCCGCGTCGGCGCCGTCCGTCGGGCGACCCCGAACCGCCGCACCGTCCGGCGCGCGGGCCTGGCGGTCGTCTCGGTGATCGCCGCCGCGACGCTCGCCGCGTGCAGTTCCTCGTCCGGATCGGCCGCCGCGCCGGGCCCGGCGCAGACCGCCGACGTCTCGGCGGCGCAGAAGGCCCTGGCGCCCTACACCACCGCGCCGACCGCCTTCCCGGTGACCGGCCAGCTGCCGCAACGGCTACCGGCCGGCAAGAAATTCGTCTATCTGCAGTGCTCGACCCCGATCTGCGCCGAGGTGGGCCAGCTGCTGGCGCCGGCCGTCAAGGAGGTCGGCGGGACGATGACCGTGGTCAACGCCGGTGCGACGGCGCAGACCGCGCAGGCCGCCGCGTCCAGTGCGGCGGCGCTGAAGCCGGACGCCGTGATCCTCGGCGCGATCGACCCGGCCCTGTTCGGCACCGGCCTCAAGACGCTCTCCGCGGGCGGCGCCAAGGTGATCTCCCTGCAGATCGACAAGGACGTGACGCCGTACGGCATCACCTTCAACTACCTCGGCACGAACCTGAGCCAGCAGAACGGCTCGCTCCTGGCCGACTGGGTGGTCGCGAACAAGGGCGCGAAGGCCGACGCGGTGCTCTACACCCTGCCCGCCCTGGACATATCCGCCCCCGTCCAGCAGGCATTCCAGGCCACCATGAAGACACTGTGCCCGGCGTGCAAGGTGCGCGTGGTGCCGATCGACGTGAGCACCATCGGAACTAAGGCACCGAGCACGATCGTGACCGATCTGCAGGCGCACCCGGACACCAACGTGGCGGTCTTCGTGAGCCTGTCGGCGGCCACCGGCCTGCCGGCGGCGCTGAAGGCGGCCGGCCTGTCGGTCACCACCGTGGGCTTCGGGCCGACGGCCGGAAACCTCCAGGACATCAAGGACGGCAACCTGACCGCCGCCCTGGACATCGACTTCCCGGTCTCCACCTGGACCGCCGTGGACGCGGCCGCCCGCCTGATCGAAGGCGGCCAGCCCACGGCCGGCGAGCAGAGCGGCGCCGTGCCCGAGCAGTTCCTCGGACAGAAGGACATCACCTTCAACCCGACCATCGGCTGGTCCGCGTTCCCCGACTTCGCCCAGCGGTTCGCCCAGCTGTGGCAGGTGTCGTAGTGACCGTCGGGACACCACTGCTGCGGATCACGGGAATGTCCAAGACGTTCCCGGGCCTCAAAGCACTGGACGACGTGTCGCTGGAGGTCCGGTCCGGGGAGGTCCTCGCGGTGCTGGGGCACAATGGCTCCGGCAAGTCGACCCTGGTCAAGATCCTGGCCGGGGTGCACCAGGCCGACCCCGGGGCGCTGGTCGAGGTCCGCGGCGCCGACGGCGCCCTGGCGGCCGGCCCGGCCGCCCGGGAGGGACTGCACTTCATCCACCAGGATCTCGGCCTGGCCGACATCCTGAGCACGGTGGAGAACCTCGGGCTGACCCGCTCGGGCCGCGGCCGGGGCCTGGCCCCGGCCCGCGGGGCGGCCGAGCGGCTGCACGCCCGGCGGCTGCTGGCCGGCTTCGGCGCCGACCTGGACGTGACCGTCCCGGTCGGCCGGCTCTCCCCGGCCCAGCGCACGATCGTCGCGATCGCCCGGGCCCTGGACGGCTGGAGCCGGCCGGACAACGTGCTCGTGCTCGACGAGCCCACGGCGGCCCTGCACGGCGACGAGGTGCGGGTCCTGTTCGAGGCGATCCGGCGGGTGGCCGCGTCCGGGGCCGGAATCGTGTTCATCTCGCACCGGCTGGACGAGGTGCTCGACCTCGCCGACCGCGTCGTGGTGCTGCGCGACGGACGGGTCGTGGCCGAGGAGGCGGCGAGCCGGCTGGACCACGACATGATCGTCACGCTCATCGCCGGCCGCGAGATCGCCGAGACGGCCGTGTCCGAGCGGGACGCCGGCGGCGAGCCGGTGCTGACCGTGACCGGGATCGACGGCGCCGAGATCCGCGACTTCTCGCTGACCCTGCGGGCCGGCGAGATCGTCGGGGTCGGCGGGATCCTCGGCTCCGGCCGGGAGCAGATCGGGCCGATGCTGTTCGGCGCCCGGCACCGCTCCGGCGGCCTGGTCGAGGTCGCCGGGCAGCGGCTGGCGCCCGGCGACGTCCCGGCGGCGATCCGCAGCGGGATGGCGTACGTGCCGGCCGACCGCCGCCGGGACGGGGTGGTGATGGAGATGACCGTCCGGGAGAACCTGACCCTGCCGCTGCTGCGCCCGCTGCGCCGCCGGCTGGGCCGGCTGGACCGGCGGGCCGAACGGGCCGAGACCCGCACCTGGATGCAGACCGTCGGGCTGCGCCCGCCCGACCCGGAGCAGCCGCTCAAGCAGTTCAGCGGCGGCAACCAGCAGAAGGTCGTACTGGCCAAGTGGCTCCGGGTCCGGCCCCGGGTGCTGCTGCTCGACGAGCCCACCCAGGGCGTCGACGTGGGCGCCAAGGCGGCCATCTACGACCTGGTCCTGGCCGCGCGGCGCGAGGGCGCCGGAATCCTGGTCTGCTCCTCGGACCCCAAGGAACTCGTGACCCTGTGCGACCGCGTGCTGGTGCTGCGCGAGGGCCGGGTGGTCAGCGAGGTCCCGCGGGCCGGGCTGACCGAAGAACGACTGGTCCGCGACGAGCTGGGCCTTCAGGCGGCCGGGCCCGTGGTCGGCCCGAACGGAACGGAGTGAGGAAGATGCAGACGGTCGACATCGCCCCCGGCCCTGGCGGCCTCGGCGAGCACACGGCGCCGGTGGCGCCGCCCGAGGTGCGCAGATCACGATGGGGGCAGGCGTTGGCGTTCCGCAACGTCTCCGCGCTGTACCTGCTCCTCCTCATGGTCGTGGTGTTCTCGATCTGGCTCCCGGACACGTTCCTGACCACCGGCACGTGGCGCTCGCTGCTGTCCGACCAGGCGGTCACCTGCCTGGTCGCGGTCGGCATGGTGATCCCGACCGCGGCCGGCGTGATCGACCTGGCGATCGGTGCGGAGGTCGGCCTGGGCACGGTCCTGGTCGCCCGGCTGCTGATCGGCACCATGCCCGCCCCGGCCGCGATCGTGCTGTCGGTGCTGGCCGGCGCGGCGGTGGGGGTGTTCTCCTGGCTGATGATCACCCGTTTCCGGATCCCGTCGTTCATCGCGACCCTGGCCGTCAGCTCCCTGCTGGCCGCGCTGACCGACTGGGTCTCCGGGAGCCAGCAGATCGTCAACCTGCCGGCCGGCTTCTCCAAGCTGGGCAACGGCCAGCTGTTCGGCATCACCTACCCGGTGTACATCATGGTCGCCGTCGCGTTGCTGCTCTGGTATCTGCTCGAGTGCACCGCGGTCGGCCGGCGCGTCTACGCCACCGGCAACAGCAACGAGGCCGCGACGCTGGCCGGGGTGCGGATCTCCCGGATCATCCTGTTCGCGCTGGCGGCCTCCGGCATGATCGCCGGACTGGCCGGAGTCCTGCTGACCTCCCAGCTGTCCACCGGCGACCCCACGGTCGGGCCCGGATACCTGCTGCCCGTGATCGCCGCGGTCTTCCTCGGCTCCACCCAGTTCCGCGGCGGCCGGTTCAACGTGTGGGGCACCGTGGTCGCCGCCTACACCCTCGCGGTCGGAGTCAAGGGTCTGCAACTGGCCGGCCTGCCGGTCTGGATCCCCGACATGTTCAACGGCGTCGCCCTGCTGGCCGCGGTCGGCCTGGCCATGTGGCGCAGAACGCCCACCACGGGCAAGCCGGATCGCCTGGCCCGGCTGCGGTTCCCGGCCCGGCAACCGGCCGCGGCCGCAGTCGGTGGGAGCGCCGGTCCGACCCCGGGCTCCGGCAGCGGACAAGAGGACTGAGGGAGGTCTCATGCAGGAGATGACGACGATGGTGGCGACTGATGAGGTGTCCGAGAAGCTCAGGACGGTTCTGGAGAAGGTCCGGGCGCTCGGGCCTGCGCTGCGGGAGCGTGCGTTGGATGCGGAGCGGGCTGGGCGTTTGTCGGAGGAGACG
>DASZBX010000087.1:0-111213 GCA_035943635.1 Actinocrinis sp.
GCGGGGGTGGGTTTGGTGGTGGGGGTGGGGTCGAAGAGGGATTGTTGGTGGCCTGTTCGGGAGGCTGGTTGGGGCTCGTGTGGGGGCGGGTCTGGGGGGACCGGGAGGCCGTTCAGCCTCGACCAGGCGGCCAGGGCCGAGCGGGGGTGGTTGAAATGGCCGTCTCGGGCCAGCAGCAGGGCTTCGACCAGGGCTACGTCATGGCAGGTGGCGACGCGGACTCCCGAGCGTAGAAGCCAGGGGTACAACTGCTGGCCGGTGGCCCAGACCCAGCGGGGGTGGTCGGCTTGTTCGCGGGCGGCCATGGCGGTGATCAGGTCTGGGACCTGTTCGGGTGGGCCCAGTGGGGTGCCGTCGGGGGCCAGGGGTTGGAGGCGGCCGGTCAGGATCGGGTGGGCGGCGTTGAACTGGTCGGGGTCGCCCTCGTCGACCACCACCGCGATGCGCATGTCTTTCATCATGCCGGGTGGAACTGACACTGGTGCCGGGGAACATTCGCCCAGGCATCAGCGCAGAAGCCGAATGGGGCTATTTGGTCCAGCGGACGGTTGGGATGGCGCACAGGACCACGTCCCGCCGGGGCCGGCTGCGCGGGCCGCTGGACGAGGGGGGTGCGCCGGCGGGTGGTCGCGGCGTTGCCGACGCATGCCGGGACGGCGCTGCTGGTGCTCGGCAGCGACCTGGTCGGGGTGATCACGGAGCGGCTCGGCAAGGCCCTGATCGGGGCGATCGGGGTGGTCGCGGTCGAGCTCCCGGTGCCGGTGCCGCCGGTCGAGATCTCGATGGCCTGGCATCCGCGGTACGAGGCCGACCCGGCCCACCGCTGGTTCCGGGGCCAGGTGCGCGCGGCGCTGGCGCAGGAGTGAGGCAGGCGGCTGAGAAGGTGCGCGAGTGAATGAGGGGTGTGAGACGGGTGGGACGGCCGCTCTTGATCACAATTTGGCGATGTGGTCTCGGGGCGGTACTGGTTGCCCCTAGGATTTCGGCTTGAAGGCAGGACTAGATTGAGGAAATCCATGTCGGACCAGTTGCAGATGCCCGGGCAGGACGCCGAAGAGGTCGGCCTGGATCACGCCGACGACGTGGACGGCATGGATGTGGACGACGACCTGGACGGCGACGAGGGCGACGGCGAAGACGGCGCGGAGAGCGCCGCCGGACCGTGGCCGGGCGGGCTCGGGCAGGGGGCGTTCGCGCGCGGCGAGGAGGTGTACGACGAGACCTCCGGCGGGCCCGGGCCGCGGCAGTCGAACCGGCTGGCGTTCGCCGGGTTCGTGCTCGCGGTGTTGTTCTGGCCGGCCGGGTTGGTCCTGTCGATCATCGGGCTGGTCAAGTCGCGCGGGCTCGGCGGGGCCGGGCGGATGTTCGCGTACTTCGGGCTGGCCGTCTCAGTGGTCTTCGCCGTGGGGACGGGCGTCGTCATCGACCACGTGGTGACGTCGACCGCCGCGGACCCGGGGTGTGCGGCCGTGGAGTCGAGCGCTGTCTCCGCCCACCTGGCCGGGCTGGTGCACGACGACAACGCCCTGTCGAAGGTGGAGAACGCGACCACGGTCGTCCCGACCGCCGTCACCGCGGCGATCGGCGCGTATGTCAGTGACCTGAAGACGTATCAGAGCGACCTGGACCATGCGGTCTCCGTGTCCCGGCACGCGACGGTCCGCGACGCGATCTCCGCGATGGACCAGAACGTCGGGATCGTCCTGGCCGGATACGAGGCGCTGGAGGTCGACGACTCGAGTAAGAGCATGGAGGCGATGGTCGCCGCCGGCCAGCTGCCGGCGAACGGGTCGGCGATCGACAACCTGTGTACCGCACTGTGATTCGTCCGGTCCGGCTGTTTGCGGGTGTTCACCCTGGTCGGGGCAGCGATGTTCACGCACGCGGTGCTATGCTCCCTGCGCCGGGCGCCAGGTTGGCCGGTCGATCGGGCAGGCCACGACGGAAGGCACGACAGTGACGACGCGGACGCGGGTGTACGTGGGCGGCAAGGTGGTCGCCGAGGACTTCCCGATCGAGGACGTGTCCGACTGGTGCGACCGTGAAGGCGCCACGATCTGGCTGGACCTGCTCGACCCGACCTCACGGGACCTCGAACAGCTCGGCGACGAGCTCGGCCTGCACTCGCTGGCGGTCGAGGACGCGGTGCAGAAGAACCAGCGGCCCAAGCTCGACCGTTACAGCGGGCACCTGTTCTTCAACGCCTACTCGGTGTCGAGCGAGGAGGGCTCCGGGATCCTGGAGGCGCACGAGGTCACCGCGTTCCTCACGCCCAACGTCCTGGCGACCGTGCACCGGGGGACCGACTTCGACATCGCCGAGGTGGTCACGCGCTGGGACGACTCCTCGGACCTGGCCGTGCACGGCGTCGGATTCCTCTTCTACGGCCTGATCGACTACATCGTCGACTCGTACTTCAGCGCGCTGCTGAACTTCGACGACATAGTGGACGCGCTCAGCGACGAGATCTTCGAGCTGAACGGGCGCGAGGCCGACGCCGCGCTGCGCCGGACGTTCGACCTGCGCCGCTCGCTGCTGACCGCGCGCCGGGTGGTCACGCCCATGCGCGAGGTGCTGAACACGATGATGCGCCGCGACCTGCACGTCCTGAACTCGGATCTGCTGCCGTACTACCAGGATGTCTACGACCACGCTCTGCGCGCGGCCGAGATGACCGACACCCTGCGCGACATGATCGGCACGATCCGGGAGACGCACCTGGCTTTGCAGGGCAACCGGATGAACCTGATCATGAAGAAGGTGACCAGCTGGGCCGCGATCATCGCGGTGCCGACGGCCGTCACCGGGTTCTACGGGCAGAACGTGCCGTATCCGGGGTTCGGGTCGACGGCCGGATTCTGGGTCTCGATCGTGGTGATGATCGGGGTCTCCGCGGTGCTGTACACCGCGTTCCGTCGGCGCGACTGGCTCTGAGCCGGTCGGCCGGTCGGCTTGCCGGCTGACTATCCGCTCTTCGCCCGGTGGCGATCGTCTTTGCGCTGCTCGCGCCTCGCCTGGCTGTCGGCTTTGGACCGGGCGGATATCCGGGCGCCGGGTGCGCCGGGCCGCTCCGGCGGCGCTCAGGATCCGCAGGTCGTCGGCCGTCTCGCTGCGGATCAGGCCGACCGTCATGGCCAGCACGCCCAGGGCGAGCAGGATGCCTGCGGCGGTCGCGTCGTTGCGGACCTCGCCCAGGGACGGCAGGTCGTTGGTGGTCTGGACGGTCAGTCCGGCCGACTCGGCCACCCGCCGGATCGTGGAGAGCTTCTCGCCGGTCAGCGGCCGCGCGGTCTGGACCAGCCAGGCGGCGGCGGTCGTGGTCAGCTTGAGTTCGGACACGGCGGTCGTGGTGACCAGGAGGTTCGGGTCCGCGGTGCCGGTGGGCAGGGCGGTGAGGGTCTGGATCCGCGGGTCCGGCAGGGTTCTGATGTCGGCGTTCGGGTCGTCGAAGTTCCCGTACTGGATGGACAGGCCGGACAGGCCGGCCAGGTCCGGGCGCGAGGTGAGCATCAGGGTGCCCGGCGCGATGGAGCCGGGGGAGATCCCGTAGTGGGCGAGCAGGGCCGGGGTCGCGACGTAGACCGTCCCGGGGTCGCCCTCGCTGGTGCCGCCGCCGGTCCTGGCCAGGTCGGCCCCGGCCGCGTCCAGTTCCAGCAGGTTCTCGGTGCCCAGGTCCGCGGCGATGGCGGCGGCGCCGGTGCGCAGCCGGGCCGCCTGCTGGGCCGGGGTGGCCGCGCCGGGCGGCGCGCTCGGGCCGCCGGCCGCGGTGTCCACGTGGATCGTCGGGCCGGCCGCGGCGACCAGGACCTGGTTGGCCGGCAGGTTCGGCCCGACGTAGTCGATCGGGTCCGAGTAGCGGCTGGTCGCCAGCAGGCAGACGACCACCGCGATGAAGACCGCGAAGCTGCCGGCCGCCAGGGTCGGGCCGGACCGGGCCCGGTAGCGGGCCAGGTCGCGCAGGGCGATCCGGACCGCGATCGGGGCGCCGCGGCCGGCCGCGGCCAGGCCGGCGATGGCGATCGGGCCGGCCAGCAGCAGCCCGACCGCGATCACGGCCACCCCGGCCAGCAGGTCGATCTGGTTCGAGCCGCCGAAGGCCTGCCGGCCGCCGGAGACCAGCACCAGCACCAGGCCGACGGCCAGGCAGGCCAGGGCCGGGCGGACCGAGCGGCGGGCCGGGCGCGGCGGTCCGGGCCGGCCGGCCAGCGCGGCCACGATCGGCACCCGGGCCACCGCCCGGGCCGGCCGGCGGGCGGCGAGCCCCGCGGTCGCCACCGCCAGCAGCATCGAGGCGGCGACCAACCACCACGGCATCGTGGTCCAGGAGACCCGGTGCCCGGCGCCGGCCTGGAAGGTCGGCACGTACGCGATCCACCCGGCCACCCCGAGCACGGCCCCGGCCAGCGCGCCGATCGCGCCGACGACGAGCCCGTTGGCGACCATGACCAGGCGCACGTTGCGGTCCGTCGCGCCGAGCGAGCTGAGCAGGCCGATCGCGCGCAGCCGGCGCTGGGCGAGCACGGTGAACCCGGCGGTGGCGACCAAGCCGATGAAGATGAGCCCGAACATGCCGACCGCGAGCACGATCAGCTGCAGCGCCAGGTCGGTGGACGGAGGCGGCGGGGCGGGCGGCGAGGCGGCCGCGGGGAAGGTGAACTCGGCCACGGCCAGCGGCTTTGCGTCGAACAGGACCGTGACGGCGTCCGGCGCGGCCAGCTGCCCGGGCGGGACGAGGGCGAAGTCCTCGGTGAAGTTCAGCGGGTTCTGCACCACACCGACCACGCTCAGGGCCCGGCCGTTCTCGATCCAGGTGCCGCCGAGGTGCACGCCGAGCGTGGCGGCCAGCCGACTGGTCATCGCGACCTCGCCGGACCCTTGCGGGTAGCGGCCGGAGACGAGGGCGAGCATGGTCGACCCGTAGGGGCCGTGCGGGTCCTGGGCGCGCAGTTCGGCGCCCTGGGCGAACCCGGTGTTCAGGGTCTGCTCCTCGATCACGTCGGTGCTGCCGAAGCCGCGGCGGATCGCGGCGAGGTCGGCGGCCAGGTGCGGGTCGTCGCCCGGAAGAGTGGTCAGGTAGTCGGCCGTTCCCCAGGCCGCGCCGGACGGCTTACCGGTGTTGGTGGCCACCGCGGCGCCGATCACGGTCGCCGCGACCGAGACGGTGATCAGGCTGAGCACGAGCAGCTGCTGACGCCATTCGCGCCGGAACAGCCGCCAGGCCCAGCGGATCATCGCCCGGCGGGCCGGCCCGCGGCGGAAACCTGAGCGCGCCCCCGAACCCGGCTGCGCGTCCCAGCCCGAATCGGGCGTGCTCGGGTCCGGAACGTCCCCGTCGTGCTGGCCCGATCCCCGGTTCATCGGGTCGGTCCTTGCCGCGGGCCGGCTTCCAGCAGGCTCTCGGCCGACGGCGGGCTGGTCTGGTCGACCACCCGGCCGTCGCGCAGGAACACCACCCGGTCGGCCCAGGAGGCCAGCTGCGCGTCGTGGGTCACGATCACCGCGGCCACCCCGCGGCGGCAGGCGGCCAGCATCAGCCGCATCACCGCCTCGCCGTTGGCCGAGTCCAGCGCGCCGGACGGTTCGTCGGCCAGCAGCAGGTGCCGGTCGCCGACCACGGCCCGGGCGATCGAGACCCGTTGGCGCTCGCCGCCGGAGAGCTGGTCCGGGAAGTGGTCGGCCCGGTCGGCCAGGCCGAGCTGGTCCAGCGCCGCCATCCCGGCCGCCCGGGCCCGGCGGGCGGACAGGCCGTCCAGTTCCAGCGGCAGGCACACGTTCTCGGCCGCGGTCAGCCCGGCCAGCAGGTTGTAGTCCTGGAACACGTAGCCGAGCGAGCGGCGGCGCAGCCGGGCCTTGGCGCCGCGGGACATCCCGCCGAGCGAGGCGCCGGCGATCAGCACGTCGCCGGTGGAGGGTTCCTCCAGGCTGCCGGCGATGGTCAGCAGGGTGCTCTTGCCCGAGCCGCTCGGCCCCATCACCGCGACCATGGTCCCGGCCTCGACGGTCAGGGTGACGTCTTTGAGTGCGCGGACCTCGGTCGAGCCCTTGCCGTAGACCTTCGACACCTCGCGCAGTTCCAGGTGGCTCATCGGCGGGCTCCCACGCGGCGGCGCAGCTTCGGCAGGGCGCCGGGCGCGGGCGGCGGGGGCGGGGGCGCGGCGGCGGCCCGGCGGATCCGGCCGTCGGCGGCGTCCAGCCAGCGCACGACCGAGTCCAGCCGGAACAGTTCGGCGTCCACGGCCAGGACGAAGCCGAGGTCCTCGCCGTCCTCGTCCTCCTTCAGTCGGGTCCACTGCTGCATCAGCTCGACCAGGTAGCGCCGGTGCACCTGGATCAGGTCGGGCACGTCGACGCCGGGCAGGCGCAGCGCGACCAGGATCTTCACGACCAGTTCGTCGCGCGGCGGCAGGCTCAGGTCGGGCGGGGTGCGCAGCCAGTGGGCCAGCTCGGTCCGGCCGTCCGGGGTGATCCGGAAGCCTTTCTGCGGGCCCTGCTCGCCGCTGTCGTCCGATTCGACCAGGCCGTCGCGCTCCAGCCGTTGCAGGGTGGTGTACACCTGCCCGACGTTCACCGGCCAGACCTCGCCGGTCCTGGCCTCGAACTCCTGGCGCAGTTGCAGGCCGTACTTGGGTCCCTCGCTCAGGAGGGCGAGCAGGGCGTGCCGGAAACTCATCGCCGCCCCCTCAGGATCTCTCGTAGCATACTCAGTATGCTACGCAGTTTCAGCGGCCCGGGTCAAGGCTCTGCCGAAGCGGCCGCGGCCGTGCGGAACACAGCGGACGCGCCGCATGTTGTCGGCTGTGGTGCAGGAGCGACGGATAGTCTTGTGCCCGATAACCATGCGACGTGCTGAATTTCGAAAGGCCTGACATGAGCGAAGCGAACGACTGGAACAACGGCGTCATCAAGGAGTTCCGCGAGAACGGCGGCAAGGTCGGCGGCATGTTCGAGGGCGCCACGATGATCATCGTGCACGCCATCGGCGCGAAGTCCGGCAAGGTGCGCGAGACCCCGCTGGTCTACTTCGGCGAGGGCGACCGGATCTTCATCTACGCCAGCAAGGGCGGCGCCCCGGAGAACCCGGCCTGGTACCACAACCTGGTCGCGAACCCGCAGGTCAAGGTCGAGGTCGGCACCGAGACCTTCGAGGTCACCGCCCGGGAACTGGCCGGCGCCGAGCGCGACGAGTACTACGCCAAGCAGGTCGAGGTGATGCCGGGCTTCGGCGACTACGCGGCCAACACCACCCGGGTCATCCCGGTCTTCGAACTGGTGCGGGCCTGATCCCTTAAGGGACGATCTGGCAGGCCGGGCAGGGCGGCGGTGGTCCGCGGCCCGGCCGTCGTCGTCGCGTCCGGCTGGTCCGGGACGCTTCGGCGGCGGCCCGCGGACTACGGCTGCCAGGCCTCGGGTCCGAAACCGGTGCCCGAGCCGGGGCCGGTCAGATGGGCCTGGGCGCACTTGCGGAAGGCCGCCACCAGGCGGCCGTTGTCCCCGGCCCGGGTGGCCAGGACGACGTGGCAGGGCTCGACGTCGGCCAGCGGGACGGCGACCAGGTCCGGGCGCAGGCTCGCGCCGGTCAGCCCGGCCGGGACGATGGCCACGGCCTGCCCGGCGGCGATCAGTTCGAGCTTGTCCTCGCCCGCGGCGACCAGGGGGCCGTCCGGGGCGCGGCTGCCGTCCGGGCGCGGGTCGATCCGCACTGGACGCCTGCGACACCGAGTCGCCGTTCGCGGTGCTGCGCGGCGCCTCGGAGACGGCGGCGCTCTCGTACGCCGAACGCGGCGTGCGCGTCTCGGTCGTGCGGCTCGCGCCATCGGTGCACAGCGACGCCGACAAGCGCGGCTTCATCCCGTCGATCATCGCCATGGCCCGGGAGAAGGGCGCGTCGGCGTACGTCGGCGACGGCGCCAACCGGTGGCCGGGCGTGCACCGGTTCGACGCCGCCCGGCTGTACCGGCTGTCTCTGGAGTCGGCCCCGACCGGGACCCGGCTGCACGCCGCCGACGAGCAGGGCGTGCCGTTCCGCGAGATCGCCGAGGTGATCGGCCGCCGCCTGGACCTGCCGGTGGTCTCCGTCTCGGCCGAGCAGGCGCCGGACTACTTCGGCTGGTTCGCCCACTTCGCGGCGGTCGACAACCCGACCTCCAGCGAGCTGACCCGCAAGGTGCTCGGATGGAGCCCGGTGCGACCCGGACTCATCCCCGACCTGGAAGAGGGCCACTACTTCGAGCAGTGACGGTGGCTCGTCGTCATGTCACCGGCGGCGCGTACAGCTGGGGGATCGCGGTCATCAGGTACAGCAGTGAACCGGGCTTGTAGTAGTGCAGCCCGTCCCAGCGGTAGTCGCGGTTCGTGGCCAAGGACTCGTCGGTGCAGAACCCGGGCGGCGGCTGGAGCAGTCCCATCCCGGCCGGGTGGGCCTGGACGTAAGCCGTGAGCAGGGTGTTGATATGCCGGGTGCGCCAGTCGTCGCCGCGTTCGGGCCAGTACCCCGAGCCGGGTTCCGGGACCGGCCGGTAGCACGGCAGCAGGGCCAACTCCAGCCGCGGGACCCCGGCGGCCTGCAACAGCCCGACCGAGTAGGCCAGCCGCGAGTTGTAGTACTGGTCCCAGGCCGGGGTGCCGAAGGTGAGCGTGGGGCCGGAGTCCGGCTGGATGTCGAACTCGTCCCAGCCGCCGATCATCAGGACTCCGATGTCCGGGCGTTCCTGCGCGGCCCGGGCGGCCCAGGTCTGCGGCGAGCCCGAGCACCCGGCGCCCAGGTCGCGCCGCTCGCCGCTGCGGCTGGTGATCCGGCCGCCGAGGAACCCGCAGCCCTCGGTGGTGCCGTCGACCAGGTTCAGGTAGGTCGCGGCGTTCGCGGGCCGGTTCAGCAGTATCGTCATGCCCTGCGAGTCGCCGTAGAACGCGACCGTCGGCGGCACGGCGGCCGGGGCCGGCATGGCGGTCGGAATCGGCGGCAGGACCTGGCCGGCCGGGACGGTCGCGGCCACGGCCGGAACGGCGGGCGCCCCGGGAGCCGGCGTGGCGGCGACGGTGGCCCGGGCCCTGGCCGCCGCGGCGCCGGCTGTGGTGCCCTTGCCGCCGATGGTCAGGGCCGGGCCGTCGTCGACCGCGATGGCCTGGGTGTCGGCCGGGAAACGGGTCGCGGCCCGGGACAGGCCGCCGGCCAGGCCGACCGCGCCCATGCCCAGGGCGAGGGCGGCCGTGGCGGCGCCGAGCGGGAGGACCAGGCGGCGCTCGCGGACGGCGGTCCGGCAGCGTGCCGCGAGCCGGCCGATGCCCCCGGCGCGGACCGGCCGCTCCACATAACGGTAGGTCAGTTCGGCCAGGACGAACGGGGTGAGGAAGCGCACCGCCCAGACCGCGGGCGCGGGCCACGCGACGTCCACGCCCGGCCTGGTCACGTCGAAGATCGGCCAGTGCCACAGGTAGACCGCGTAGGAGCGCTCACCGAACCAGACCAGCGGGCGCAAGGAGAGCGTGCGGGCCACGATCCCGCCGCCTTCGACCGCCCGGATCAGGATCGCGGCGGCGAAGCAGGCGCCGAGCATGCCCAGCGGATAGACCCAGGGCGTGGTCGCCGGGACGAGCACCACCCCGAAGCCGAACAGGAGCAGCATGGCGGCGGCGGCGAGGTCGTTGAGGAGCGTACGACGCCAGGGCGGAAGCGGGCTCTTGGCCGGTGCGCTCTTACGGTTGAGTGGGGTGACGGGATCGCCGCCGCGCAGCTGCGTGAGCCCGTGACCTCGGTCTCGATCACTATCACGGGCCCGACCGCGGCGGGCGACGGCGCCGACGGCCAGCGCGGCGCCGATGAACAGCTCGAACGCGCGGGTGTCGGTGCCGTAGTACACCCGGGACGGATCCGTCCACGGCGAGTAGAACCTCGCCATCAGCAGGGCCGACCCGGCGGCCAGCGCCGCGATCCAGCCGACCACCGGCCACAGCGCGTCCGGCCGGTTCTGCCGGCGCCGGACCACGGTCGACCGCAGCATCACGATGAGCAGCGGCGGCCACAGCAGGTAGAACTGCTCCTCGACTGCGAGCGACCACAGGTGCAGCAGCAGCGACGGGCGCCCGGTCCCGCCGAAGTACGACTGGCCGCGGGCGATGTACCACCAGTTGGTGACGTACAGCAGCGCGGCCGTGACGTCCCCGCGCAGGTTCGCCGCCTCGCGCGGCAGGAAGACGACGACGTAGAGGCAGACGGTCGTCAGCACGGCGAACAGGGTCGGCAGCAGCCGCTTGGCCCGGCGGTGGTAGAACCGGCGCAGGCTGATCCGGCCCTCGCGCAGGTACTCGGTCAGCAGTAGTCCGGTGATCAGATAGCCGGACAGGACGAAGAACACGTCCAGGCCGAAGAAGCCGCCCCCGGCCCAGGATAAGTCGGCGTGGTAGCACAGCACCGCGCTGGTGGCCAGCGCCCGGATCCCGTCGAACGCCGCGATCCGGGCCGGATGGTGCCGCGGCTCCGGGCGGCTCCGAAGGCGGTGCTGCGGCGGTGTGCGCGGTGTCGGCGGGGTCGTCGCGGGCGGCGGGTCGGGGGCGGCGTGCGGCACGCGGGGGTCGTCGAGGGCGGCCGGTTGGTCGGAGGGGTAATTCCACAGGCGGAGCACCGCGACAGAGTGCCAGAGGAGGTTCCGGCGCCTACCCGGGCGCGCCGGGGATCGAGCGTGGGTTCACCCTCGGCCCGCTCGCGATTCCGGCGACACGCTCGGCGCCGTCCGCCGCCCGCCACCGAGCCGGGCGCGATGGCGGGGGGCCGGCTCCGGAAGAGTTAACCCCGGTGATATGTAAAGACTCTTGACAGTCGACTGGTCTACACCAATTATGGAAACAAGCCACCCCGGGCGCGGCAGCCCGCGCCCGGGTCGGCATCAATCTTCCGAGGTCAGACCCTTAGCCCCAGTGCGCCTGGCAGCCCCGGCCGAATCCGGCCGGGGCTGAGCCGTCATCGGTGCGCGATGGACAGGCTGCCGGAGCGGACCGGGATGCACTCGTTCGTGCTGTCGGTCGCGTTCGACACGTGCGAGTCGGCGGGCGCGGTGGCCACGCCGCCGCCGGACCCGCTCCCACTCCCGCTGCTGGGCGCCGCAGGGGCGGAATACGTGCTGCCGGACTTGAAATCAGCGCCGATGACCACGCTCACCTGCTGATAGGTACTCGACTGCTGCACCTGCGCGGCGGGCAGTTTGAGCGCGGCGGCCACGGCCTCGGCCTGGTTCTGGTCGCCCGCGGGATAGTAGACCTCGCTGGTCTGGGCCGAGGGGGCGTCGCCGCCGGACCGGGACTCGGTGAAGCCGTCCGACTTCAGCGCGCCGACGATCGCCGAGGCCCGGCCGCCGACCCCGTTCGCGTTGAACACCTGCACCGGCACGCTCGCGGCGTCGACCTGACCGCCCGGCGCCGCCGGGGCCGCGCCGGCCGAACCGCCGGACGGGGCGGAGAACGACTTGTCGTCCTGGATCTCGCTCCACACCTGGGTGGCCTGCGGCTGGAGCGCGATCACCCGGTTGGTGTTGTCCGGGTCCGGCTCCCAGGGCGAGGTCAGGAACGTGATGTTCTTGTTCGGCACGCTCGACAGCCCGCTGGCCAGGTCCTCCAGGCCGGTGAAGCTGGCGAAGTTGTCGCTGACCGTGGTGGCCGAGGTCGCGTCCTGGGCCAGGGACACCAGGGTGAAGATGTCGCCGAAGTTCATGTTCTTGCGCGTGGTGTTGATCAGCTGGGACAGGAAGTAGTGGGTCGCCTCCTCCCGGCCGAGGTCCGAACCGTCGAAGAACGAGTCCCGGGTGCGCAGGAACTCCAGCGCCTGCATGCCCTGGACCTGGCTGTCCCCGGCCGGCAGGACCAGGCCGGAGTTCTTGTCGTTGACCGCCGCGGTCACGCAGACCGGCACGCCGCCGAGGTCCTGGGACATGTCCACCACGCCGCTGAAGTCGAACATGATGAACCCGGTGATCGTGATGCCGGTGAACTGGTCGTCGGCCAGCACCTGGCAGGCCGGGCCGTCCTGCAGCACCGAGTTGATCATGCCGGTGGTGCTGCCGGTCACGGTCGTGCGGCCCGAACCGTCGGTCGAGCACTCGGGGATCTTGGTGACCGTGTCGCGCGGTATCGACAGGATCGTGGCGTTGGTGCGGTCGCCCGACACGTGCAGGATCATTTCCGAGTCGGCCCGGGCGCCGGGCCCGCAGTCCCCGCCGATCTTGCAGTCTTGGGCGTCGGCCCGGGAGTCCGACCCCATCAGCAGGATGTTCATCGCGGTCCCGCCGCCCGGACTGGTCGGCAGGACCGGCTCGGACGCGCCGACCGGCAGCAGCGGCGAGTGCTTCAACGACCCGATCGTGCTTTCGTACACGTATATGCCGTAGCCGAACACCACGGCCAGGATCACCGCCAGGACCAGGGCGGTCCATTTCAACACCCTGCGGCGGCGGCCCGGTGGCCGCGGTATCACCGGTACGGTCAGACGCTGAGTCCACTCCTCGCTCATGATCCCCCACCCTCACCCTTCGGATCTGTCGGCGCGCCGACGTGCACGCACCGTCTCCTCCATGCTTCCCCCTGGCCTTGCCGATCGGGCCACCAGCGTGTCACGATCTTGTCACGGCACGACATGGGGGCAAAGCCCGATGTCGGGGCGGGGTGCGGCGGTCCGGGCGGCGTGAGGCAGACCGTTGCGACGGTCCGCGCGGCGGGTCGGCGGGGTGGTTGGTGGCGATCAGCGATCGCCGAAAAGTTTGGCGGTCGGCGATCGGCGGCCAGAGAGCTCCGGCTGAAGCTCTCCGGCGCGCCGGAGGCTAACCGAGGCGGTCGGCGCCGGTCTGTTCGGCCGAGGACGAGGCCGCGGGCTCGTGTCCGGGGTCGGCGCAGCCGCAGCCGGGGATCCGGCAGCCGGGGGAGCGGGCGAACAGCGCTGCCGGGGCCTTCGGGATCCGGTACTGCTCGCCGGTCGGCACGAGATGGCCCTCCTCGTCCGTGACCAGCTGGTATCCCTGGTCGGAGGGGACCGTGGCCAGCCGCACGCCGTACACCCGCAGCCGGATGCCGCAGCCGGTCGGCCGCCCGGCCCTCATGCGACGTCCCCGATCCGGACCGGGTGCGGGGCTGCGGCCAGGCCGTCCGTCCGCCGGACTGTCCCGTTGCACAGCAGGAACCAGCCGAGCTCCGGCCGGGCGTCGACCACCAGGGCCGCGTCCGCGTCGCCCTCGCCGGCCGCGGGGCAGGCCGGCCGGTGCCGACAGGACCCGCGTTGCGGTCGACGGTGGGGTTGACTCAAAGCCGCTGCGCTCATACCGCCCCCTACAGCCCAGCTGACGCGCGATGGTGCAGCTGCCGGATGTGTGGTACTGCAAGTGTGTTACGCAACGGCGTGTAGTACCACAATCATGAATCGATTTGACCGATTTTTTACCCTGAACAGCTATTTGCGCCACCCCTGGAGCCGGGAGGATACGTGAGTATGACCTCGTATCGGGAGATTGCCGACACCATCGCCGAAAGCATCCTCAGCGGGGAGCACCAACCGGGCCAGCGGCTGGCCCCGGTCCGCGATCTCGCCCAGAGCAACGGGGTGAGCACCAAGACCGCGCACGCGGCCGTCCGGGAACTGCAGGCCCGCGGCCTGGTGACCTCCCGTCAGGGCGGCACGGTGGTCAGCCCGAAGCTGTCCGTGCCGACCCCGACCGAGCGGCTGGACCGCTCCCTGGCCGGGCTCGGGCCGCTGCGCCCGGGCGAGACCATCCGGATCTGCTCGGCCGGCTGGGCCGACCCGGTGCCGTCCTACGTGTACGACGTGCTCGAAGTGCCCGAGGGCGACCCGGTCGCCCGCCGGGAGGCGGTGACCGAGTACGACCGGCGCAAGAGCAGCCTGATCGTGTCCTGGCACCCGCGCTGGGTGGTCGACCTGGTCCCCGGGCTGATCGGCCCGGATCCGATCACCCAGGGCACGATCGCGGCCGCCCGGGCGGCCGGGGCCGCGGTCGGGCAGTCGCAGAACCACTTCATGGCCCGGGGCGCCGACATCCGCGAGTCCCTGCTGCTGGAGGTGGCCGAGGGCGCGCCGGTGATGGCGGTGGTCTCGCTGCGCGCGGAACGGGAGGGACGACCGATCGAATACGTCGAATGTGTGTACCGCCAGCGGTGTATTCTCTCCACCGACAGCCGGATAGAAGGCGACTGATCCGCTCGTCCGGGGTGGCGCGCCCTTGGTGCGCCCGGCCCTCGGCGGCCGGTCGACCGACTTTCTCGTCTGGGGGACGACTGCCATGGCCACTGCGCAGGACCCGAACCAGCCCGGCGGATGGCCGCCGCAGGATGCTTGTCCTGGACAGGATCCTTACCCTCCGGCCGGGCAGTTCGAGCCCTCTGACCAGCCGTTGTTCGGTCAGCCGCAGTCCGGCCAGCCGTTGTTGGAACAACCGGCATACCAGGATCCGAATCAAGGGCAGTATCAAAACCCGTACCAGGCTCCGTATCAGGGCCCCGACCAGCAGCAGGGTTATCAGCAGCCGTATCCGCCGCGATATCAGGGCGGATACCAGGGCCCGCCGCAGACGCCGCCCTACTTCGGCCCGCCGACGCCCCCGCCGGGCGGCGGCAAGTCCAACCGGGCGCCGATCCTGATCGTGGTCGCCGTCCTCGTGCTCTGCCTCGGTATCGGCGGCTACTTCGTGACAGCTGGCAACGGCAACGGCAAGCCCGGGTCGACGAGCGGCTCGGCCACGCTTCCGGCCGGCCCGGCGCCGGTCGCGACCCCGTCCGCGCCGCTGCCCGGCCAGACCGCGGCGGCCCCGCCCTCCGTGGCCGCCACGATAGCCGAGACGCACAACATGGGAACGGTCGTCCCGCCGTCCGGCGCGGTCGGCACCGACCAGCTGGCGATACCCTACGGCACCAACCCGTCGGCCAAAGTGGTCCTGACCATCTACGAAGACCTGCGCTGCTCATTCTGCGCCAACGCCGAGGCCGCCGACACGCCGGTCTACCAGCCGATGGCCGACTCCGGCCAGATCGAGGTGCAGTACCACCTCGTCGACCTGGTCGACCAGACCGACCGCGGCAGCACCGGCTCCCTGGACGCGGGCAACGCCCTCGCCTGCGCGCAGGACGCCGGGAAGTTCACCGGCTACCACACCCTCCTGTTCGCCGACCAGCCCGACGAGACCAGCGACCTGTACGGCTCGGCCGCGGAACTGATCGCCCTGGCCAAGCAGGTCCCCGGGCTCGGCAGCCCGACCTTCGAGGCCTGCGTCATCTCCGGCCGGCACGACGGATGGGTCGCGAAGAACTACACCAGCCTGATCAGCGTGCTCGGCGCGAGCGCGTACGTGCCGTACTACGCGATCAACGGCAAGGAGTTCACCTCGCCGACCGGAAGCGGGTCGGACCTCCGGACGGCGCTGCAGGCCGCAATCAGCGGCAGCTGAACTGCCCGACAGCCGACGGCAGAACCGAGGACGGGACGGCAGGCGATTCGCACGCCTGCCGTCCCGTCCGTCGTCCGCCTGCTCAGGAGGCCAGCGTCACCGCGGCGATCGGCGTGGTCGTCGGCTGGGCGCTGCCGGTGCTCGGCTCCACACTCATCGCGATCGTCTTGGCGCCGTCCAGGTTCCCGGTGAAGGTGGCCGTGATCCGGCCGTCCACCGGCTCGACCACCGGCCCGGGGCGCACCCCGCTGCCGTTGATCATCCACACCTGGTAGGCCTTGCCGGCCGGCAGCGCGGGCAGGTCGCTCGCGCTGAACACCATGCCGTTGTCCGTGCTGGAGCTGATCACGGTGATCGTTCCGCCGGTCTGCACGTGCCCGGCCACCGCGTGGGCGTCCGGCTCGGCCAGCAGCTGGGTGACCGACTGGGCCTGGCCGTGCAGCGAGTCGATCTCGCCCTGCTGGTGCCAGACCACGCCGCCGAGGAACAGGATGCCGACGACCAGCGCGGTCGACGAGGCCCAGGCGGTGACCCGGGTCCAGCGACGGCCCGGCCCCCCGGGCCGGGCCGTCCCGCCCGGACGGCGGTGCGTCGGCCCGCCCGCCGCGGGTTCCTGTCCCTCGTTCGCCGGACGGCCGGAGTGCGATCCGCGCCGCCCGGCGCCACGCTCGCCGTCGGCCGCCGCGGCCGGTTCGGTCGGCGGGACGATCGGCGGCAGCTGCCGGGTCACCGCGATCTGCGCCAGCACCCGCTCGCGCAGCGCCTCCGGCGGCTCGACCGCCTCGGCCGCGGCCAGCGCGGCGGTGGTGGCCCGCAGTTCGGCCACCTCCAGGGCGCACGACTCGCAGCCGGCCAGGTGCTCCTCGAACGCGTCCTGCTCGCCGAGGTCCAGCGCGTCACAAGCGTACGCGCCGGTCAGTACATGGATGTCGGCGCTCATCGGGTTGCTCCGAGGCAGTCGCGCAGACGGATCAGGCCGTCCCTCAGCCGGGTCTTGACGGTGCCCAGCGGGGCGCCGAGCAGTTCGGCGACCTCCCGGTAGGTGTAGCCGCCGTAGTACGCCAGCCGGACGGACTCGCGCTGCAGCTCGGTCAGCGCGCCCAGGCAGTGCCGGACCCGCTGCTGGTCGAGCCGGGCCTCCACCACCTCGGCCACGTCGTCCTCGGCTCCGGCCACCGGAGCCTGCCGGGCCAGCCGCAGCTCCCGGTCGGTGGCGGCCTGGGCGGACCGGACCCGGTCCACCGCCCGCCGGTGTGCCAGGGTCAGGGCCCAGGTGCGCACGGAGCCGCGGGCCGGGTCGAACCGGGTGGCGGTGCGCCACAGCTCGACCATCACCTCCTGGGTGACCTCTTCGGACTGTGCCGGGTCGCGCAGGACCCGCCGGATCAGGCCGTACACCGGCGCGGCCAGCTGCCGGTAGACCGCCTCGAAGGCGTCCCGGTCGCCCCGGGCGACCTGGGCGATCAGGTCCTCGAGCCGGTCCGCCTCGCCGCCCGCGGCCGGGCCGCGGCCGGGGCCGGCGTCCTCGTCCTGCGGGGGGCGGCCGACCCGGATGGTCCGGCCCAGGCTGCGCGGTCCTGAGTCCCAGGAGCGGGGCTGGGCGCCCCGGGAGGGATCGGCGGTGTTCCACACGAGCGGGATCCGGCCGCCGTGGGCGCCGGCCGTGGCGGGCTGCATGCGCGTCATGCTAGCCCCTTCGGAGCCGGCCGCGGACCGGATTGGTCCACGTGCTCGACCATGTCCGGGTCGACAAACCCGGCGCCAGCGGCAATCATCAGGCCGTGGACGGGACGGCAGCGGGAGCCGCCCCGGCGGCGAGGAACAGGTGAGACGCCCATGGCACGCACGATCGAGGACGGCCCGACCGCGCCGGTGGCCGGGCGGACGCCGGGCCCGGCCGAACCGAATCTGACGATGCGCACCCCCGGCGGCGCGGCGGTCACCGGGGTGGTGCTGCTGTTGCACGGCGGCCAGGACGACTCGTTCGAGCCGGTGCCGCCGTGGAGCCTGGCGGTGGCCCGGATGCGGATGTTCATCTCGCCGCTGCTGACCAGGTCGGCCGGCAAGGGCGTCGCGGTGGCGCTGCTGCGCGACCGGCTGCAGGGCTGGAACGGCGAGGCCGCGGACGCCGCAGCCGACGCGCAGTGGGCCCTGGAGCAGATCGCCGACCGGTACGGCCCGGTGCCGGTGGCGGTGATCGGCCACTCGATGGGCGGGCGGGCCGCGCTGCGGGTCGGCGGGCATCCGTCGGTGACCGGGATCGCCGCCATGGCGCCGTGGGTGCCGGACGATCCGGTGGAGCACCTGGTGGGCCGGACGGTGATGATCGCGCACGGCGACCTGGACCGGACCGTGAGCCCGGCCGAGTCGCTGGCCTTCGCCCGCCGGGCCCGGCAGGCCGGGGTGCAGGTCTGCCGGCTGCGGGTGGAGGGCGGCGGGCACGCGATGCTCGGCCGGCTGGCCGACTGGAACATCCTGGCCGCGGAGTTCGCCCTGGCCATGGTCGGCGCGAAGCCGCTGCCGGAGCCGGTGGTCGCGGCGTTCGCGGAGCAGGAGGCGGCTTTGGCGGCGGCGGTGGCGGTGGTCGGGGCTGAGTCGGCGGAGTCGGGCGAGTCGGTGGGGGCCCAGGCGGCGCAGGCTGCGGACGCCGAGAGCGCGGCTGGGCTTCGCGCCGATGTCGATGCCGATTTCGCCCTTGGCGTTGGCGCCGATGTCGATGTCGATGTCGATGTCGAGCCCGACACCGACACCGATGCCGTAGCTGACACCGTGGCCGATGCCGACGCCGATGTCGATGCTGGCGGTGACAGTGAGGCTGATGTCGCTGCCGAGGCCGCAATGTCCGTGCAGTCTGCCGAGAGCGCAGAGCCGGCCGCCTCCGCAGAGTCCGCGGAGGCGGCTGGAGCGGAGGCGAAGGAGCGGATCGAACTCGCCGGACTGGACATGCCGCTGTCCCGGGACTGGCGTCGGCGCTGGCACTGAGCAGGTCTGCATCGTCACCGGTCCTGACCATTGTGACCGGTCCTGGGTGCGAGTTCAGGTGCGTCGCCCAGGACCGGCCGTGCATGGTGACGGCCCTCTGCCGTCAGTCTGTCGCGCCGTCCTCCTCGGTGGCCGGTTCCGGTGCGGTGACCGGTTCGAGGATCTCCGCGATCTCGGCCTGCCCGAAGTGCCGCGCCCAGCCGAGCGCGGTGGCATTGAAGCGCTTGTCCCGGATGTCCGGGTCGGCGCCCAGGGCGAGCAGCGTGCGGGTCAGGTCCGGGTCCCCGTTCATCGCGGCGACGTGCAGCGCGGTCTCCCAGCGGCCGTTCAACGGCACGTCCCGCCGGGCCTTGGCGTTCACCCGGAAACCCGCTTCGACCAGCAGTTCCACCGATCCGGGCCGGCCGTGCGCGGCCGCCCACACGACCAGTCCCGGCCGCTTGGCCCGGGCCGCGGCGACCAGGTCGGGGCGGTCGGCCCGGAGCCTGGCCGTCTCGGTCCGGTCGGCGGCCAGTGCGGCGGCGATGAAGGCGTCGGCCGGGTCGAGCTGCGGGGCGTCGGCGCCGAGCGAGACCAGCAGGCCGACGAGTTCGGGGTGCCCGGTCGTGGCCGCGTACTGCCCGGGGGTGACGCCGTCGTGGAACGGTTCGCGGATGTCCGCGCCGTGCTCGGCCAGCAACCGCACCCGGTCGGCCATCCCGTGGGCGATCGCCCAGCGCAGCTGGCCGCGGACCATCTGCGCCGGGGTCTCCACGATCGAGTCGGACCCGCCCAGCCGGGCCCGCCAGACGCCGCCGGCGTCCGTGCCGAGGCCGAACTCGAACAGCAACTCCAGGTGGTCGTCGTCCCGGCCGAACATCCGGTTGTACAGGGCCTGGCCGTCGTCGGGGTCGGCCCCGGCCTCGAGCAGCACCCTGGCCAGGGCGAGGGAGTGCGGGTGGCGCGGCTGGTCCACCGGGCCGCGTTCGCCCTCGCCGAACACCCCGGTCAGCGCGGTGAACGGGTACCGGCCGTGCCAGAGGTACCCGGCGTTCGGGTCCGCGCCGTGGCCGAGCAGAAGCCGGGCCGTGTCGAGCACGGGCGCTTCGGCCATCGCCGGGTCGTGGCGCGCGTAGGCGAGGTAGAGCAGCGGCTCCCAGCGGTAGGGCCCGCCTTCGGTGCGGGCCGCGGCCGGGTTCTCGGCCAGCAGGGCGCGCAGCGCGGACACGTCGGCGGTCGCGGCGGCGGCGTGCGCGCTCGCCCGGGTCAGTTCCGGGTGTTCGGCCAGGACCCGGCGGGCTTCGGCCCGGCGCTCGGGCCGGTCCTCCTCGAAGGTCAGGCAGGCCAGGCGGAGGAATTCGTCGGCCGGGGTGGCGGTCGGCTCCTGGTCCAGGGCTGCGGGGGTCCGGCCGTACCGTTCGACCACGTCGACGTGGTGCTTGAGCCGCGCCCACCTGGCGAAACCGTAGCGGCGGGCCACGATCAGCTGTGCGGAGCTGAGCGGGTAGGCCGGGCGGCGGGCCTCGTCCGGGGTCCCGGACGGGTGGAACTCGGCGGCTTCGGCCAGCGCGTCCGGCGCGGCGGCCCGGATCCGGCGTTGCAGCTCCCGGGCCTGCTTGCGGATCTGGGCGAGGCTGGGCTGCTCGGGAAGGGGGACGGTCGGCATGGCGACTCCTTTCGCTAGCCTGCGGTCCGCGTCGTCAGGCCGAAAGGAGATACGGCGGCTGGGGGTGCGACTGTCCTGCTCAGGTGAACTCGGCTCTTCCCGCGGACCGGAGGCTCCCTGCGAGCCGTGCACATCCTAACGCCGCGTTCCGACACATGCCTGCCGGCCGCCCCGGTCGGCCGGTCGGCTTTCTTTGCCGATGTATCGCCACAGGATGGTGACTGCGGCTTCGCCGGGTCATTCCTGTGGGGTCAGGACCGAGTCGATGATGTAGATGGTCGCGTTGGCGGTCTGCACGTTGCCGCAGACCACGTTCGCGGTGTCACCGGTGCCCGCGCCGGTGACGGTGAACCGGTCGCCCGCACCGGCCACGGTGATCGTGCCGCCTTCAAGGGTGGTGTGCGTGCCGTCGAGCTGGTCCGGGCTCAGCCGGCCGGGGACGACGTGGTACATCAGGATCCTGGTCATTGCGGGCTGGTTCGCCATCGCCCCGTCCAGCAGGGCGGGCGGGATCTTGGCGAACGCGGCGTTGTCCGGGGCGAACACGGTCACGCCGGGCGCGTCGTCGAGCGTGTCGACCAGGCCGGCGGCCCGGACCGCGGCGTCCAGGGTGGCCAGCACCGGGTTGCCCTCGGCCGCGGTGGCCACCGGGGCCGAGACCATCGCGCCGAAGCTGCCGGCGCCGGAGCGCGGGACGGCCGTGCAGACCGAGCCGAAGTCGTCCGGCGGTCCGGCCGGCCCGGCGGCCGGGGACAGCGCCGGGGCCGGGGACCCGGCCGGGACGGCGGCCGCGGGCGCCGAGGCCGCCGCCGCGCCCGCGCCGCCGGGCCCGGAGCACGCGCAGAGCGACCCGCACAGGGCGAGGGCGGCGAGCAGGGCCGCGGCGCTTTTGGGGGACGTCCTGGCCAAGATGGGATGCTCCCGCGTCTGCTGGGCGGCGGCCCGCGGTCGCGGGCCTTGGTAGCGCGGCATTCGCGGCTACCCGGCCCGGCGGATTGGTCCGGGTTTCCGGGCCGGGGGAGACGGGCCGTCAGGAACAGCGGCCGAGACCGGTTGCCAGGGCCGTGGCAGTCAGAGTTCGCCCTGTCTGCGGCGGCGATCGGCTGCGGCGCACTTCGCTCTTCGCTGAAAGCGAAGTCGCTCGCCGGGTGCCATGTCGGCTCGTAGGCTCGCGGCATGGAACTCGTCGAGGTGACCGATGGTCTGTACCTTCTGCGCTTCGGCGTGGGGCAGGCCTACCTGTGGGTCGATCCCGACGGGCTGACGTTGATCGACACCGGTGAGGCCGGTGGCGCGTCGCAGATCGCCTCGGCGATCCGTGCTGTGGGCCGCAGTCCGCAGGATCTGCGCAGCGTGGTGCTCACCCACGGCCACCCCGACCACAGCGGTTCGGCCGCCGACCTCGCCGATCAGGGGGCGCAGGTACTGGTCCACCGGCTCGATGCGGCGCTGGTGCGTGGCGAGGCGGCCGCGCCCTCGCCGGTGCTCTCCGAATGGGAGCGCACCCTCTACGACCAGATCACCCCGTCGGTGCCGCAGGCCCGGGTCTCGCGGGTCGACCGCGAACTCGAGGACGGAGACGTGCTCGACTTCGGCGGCGGCGCCCAGGTCATCGCCGCGCCCGGGCACACCGCGGGCAGTGTCGCGATCTTCCTGCCGCGCCACCGGGTGCTGTTCACCGGGGACGCGGTCGCCGGCCGCGACGGCGCGGCGATGCTCGGCGTATTCAACACCGATCCCGAACTGGCCGACCGGACTCTGCGGCGGTTGGCCGCCCTGGACGTCGAGATCGCCTGCTTCGGCCACGGCGCACCGGTCACGTCCGACGCCTCCGCCGCACTGCACGCCGCGATCCGTTCACCTGACTCGCCATGACGCAGATCGGCCGTGAACACCAGCGCCGGACGCGCTGACGGCGCCATCACCCGGCGCACCCGCTCGGCCGAGCGATCCCGGTCCCATCAATGAGCCCGGTCTCACGAATGAGCTCGGCCGGCCAAACCCGCCGACAAGGCGAAGGCGCCCCTACGCGTTGCCCGGGGCGCCTCGGTCGGTCAGCAGGAACCAGATGGATTTGCCGGTGCCGAGCGAGCGCACGCCGAACCGGTCGGACAGCCCGGACACCACCCGCAGGCCCTCGCCGCCCTCGGCCAGTTCGGACAGGTCCTCGCTCAGGTTCGCGAAGTCGGGCCGCGGTTTGACCACCGGCAGCCGCGGGTCCAGGTCGTGCACCTCGACCAGCACGCCCTGGCCGAAGACCGCGATGGTGACCGTGACCACGCGGCGCAATCCGCTGTCCAGCGGCCAGATCGCGTGCCGGACCGCGTTCGTCACCAGTTCGGAGGTGCAGGTCATCGCGTGGTCGGCCAGCTGCCACAACCGCCAGTCGGCCAGCGCCGCGCCGACGAAGTGCCGGCCGTTGCGCGGGGAGGTCGGGTGCACCGCCAGGTGGGCGCGCCGGCGCGGGCCGGTGCGGCGGGCGTACTCGGCCAGCCAGGGGGACCAGGCCGGGCCGTCCAGGCCGTCGTCGACCGCCTTGGCGGTCTCGCCGGGCCGGCTCGCCTCGGCCGGGCGCGCGCCGCGCCGGGCCCGGTCGACCTCGCCGGCCTCGGGCCACGCGGACGCCTGCCCGGTCACCGGACCACCGTCCGCACGCCCCCGCGCGGCGGCAGCGCGAGGCCGGCGCCCTCGGCGATTTCGCTTCCCGTACAACGAAATCGGGCCGGACCCTCGACACGTGAGAACATGTCCCTCAAGGTAAGAGCAGTGCGAAGGCCGAACCCGGAAAATCTTTCCGGGGTGTTTGCGAAGACTGATGTAAGGCTTTGAGTCATGCGAGGTATGACGGATTCGCTGACCACCGGGGAGAGGGTGGCCTTCTACCGGCGGCGGCGCGGGCTGTCCCAGGAGGTCCTGGCCGGCCTGGTCGGGCGCACCACCGACTGGTTGAGCAAGGTGGAGAACGGGCGCATCGTACTCGACCGGTTGTCGGTCATCAAGGCCCTGGCCGACCAGCTCGACGTCCAGATCGGCGACCTGATCGACCGGCCGGTCCTGCTGGACTGGACCGCGGACGCCAAGGGCGGCACGGTCCCGGCCCTGCGCGAGGCCCTGATGGACTACCGCCAGGTCTCCCCGCTGATCAGCCAGGTCCAGGGCGAGCAGCCGCCGGACCTGGACATCCTGCGCAGCCAGGTCGGCTCCACCTGGTCGGCCTACCAGGACTCGCGCTACGCCCGGGCCACGCGGCTGATCCCGGCCATCCTGGCCGACGCCCAGCGGGCCGTGCGCTGCTACACCGGGGACGACCGCCAGCGGGCCCAGGCCTCGCTGGCGATGGCCTACCAGGGCGCCGCGATGGTGCTGACCAAGATCGGCGAGGCCGACCTGGCCTGGCTGGCCGCGGACCGCGGGCTCTCCGCGGCGCACGAGTCCGGGGACCCGGTCGTGGTCGGCTCGCTGTTCCGCTCGGTCACCCACTGCCTGCTGGCCAACGGCCGGTTCGCCGCGGCCCGGCAGGTCACCGCGGACGCCGGCGGCTGGCTGCAGTCCGGCCTGGCCGACGCCTCCCCGGACTACCTGTCGGTGTACGGCACCCTGTTCCTGACCGGCGCGATGGCCGCGGCCCGGGCCGAGGACCGGGCCAGCGCGCAGGAGTTCCTCAAGGAGGCGGCCGAGACCGCCCGGCGGCTGGGCCACGACGCGAACCACATGTGGACCGCGTTCGGCCCGACCAACGTGGCCATCCACCGGGTGAGCACCGCGATGGAGCTCGGCGACGTGCAGGTCGCCCTGGACCAGGGCCCCCGGATCGACACCTCCGCGCTGCCGATCGAGCGCCGGGTCCGGCACACCCTGGAGGTGGCCCGGGCCTACGCCGCCCGCAACCAGCTGGACGAGGCCCTGGCCCTGGTCCTGGACGCCGAGGAACTGGCCCCCGAGCAGGTCCGGTACCACTTCGTCAGCCGCCAGCTGGTGACCAAGTGGGTCCGGCTCCAGCGCGGCCGGCCCAACTACACCCTGACCGAGCTGGCCCGGCGGCTGCGGGTGATCCGCTGAGGCGCGCGCCCACCCCATGAATTGGTTACCCTCAAGGGGTGATCGAGTCTGAGCGCGTCGAATCCATAGCCGAGGCCAGGGCCGCGGCGGGAGCGCTGTTCTTCAACGAGACCGGACGGGTGCTCCTGGTCCGGCCGACGTACAAGTCCGGCTGGGAGATCCCGGGCGGATACCTGCGGCCGGGCGAGACCCCGACCGAGGCGGTGCACCGCGAGGTGGCCGAGGAACTCGGGATCCGGCCGCCGATCGGCCGCCTGCTGGTGGCCGACTGGGCCCCGCACCCGGCCGAGGGGGACAAGATCCTGTTCGTCTTCGACGGCGGCCCGCTGGACCCGAGCCACCTGGGCCTGATCCGGCCGGACCCGGTGGAGATCGCCGGCTGGGCCTTCCACGACCCCGACCTGCTCGGCCTGCTGCTGGTCCCGCGGCTGGCCCGCCGGATCCTGGCCGCGCTCAGCGCCCGGTCCGCCGCGCAGACCGCCTACCTCGAACACGGACACCGCGTGCAGGCCCCGATGGCCATCTGAGCGTCGGCGAACTGGTGTACCCGCCGCAGCGGACCGGGCCCTGGTCCCGGCGCCTGTTCCGGCCCTGAGGCCAGCCCTCGGATCAGCCTTCGCCCCGGCCTCGGTCCGGGCCCGGACAGACCCCTGACCGGATCAGGATCGAGGCCTGTCTCGTCCGCGCCGCGATCCGCCGGTCCCCGGGCCGGTGACTGTCCGTCAGGGCGCGGTCCGGGTCCGGTCACCTGATCGCAGGCTGATCCCCGCCTGATCCCGATCTTATTGTCCGGTAACGATTTGGTGCCATCCTGGGCCGTTGACCAGGTTCCTCACATGATCGGTCAATGTTGGGGCAAACGTGGTGCACAGTTATTCGCACCACCGCATAATGCTCCCGTGCGCCCCGTCTGGGACGGCGGCCGGTGGGGAGTGGAAGCTCGTGCGGCCGTCCCCATTATCCGAAGGCGTACCAAGAGTGTCGATTTCACCGTGTATGGAGCGACAGATGACTGACAGAGGTACCCGGGTCGACGTCCATGACGACGGCGCCGGTCGCGCGGAATAGCCGTCGGACATGAGCATCTTCTCGATCAGGACCCACACTCCCGGGCCGCTCGCGGGCCCGGGCACCGGCGCATTCCGGCCGCGCCCGGCGGCCACGGCGCGTCCGGCCGCCGCGCGGCAACAGGCCCAGGCCCCGGAGCGGGCCGAGCGCTTCCACCAGACCCTGCGCCGGGAACGGCGCGAACGCAAGCGCGACTCCGTCTTCTGGCTGCTGTTCGGCGTGGTCGGAGCATCCGCCTCGGTGGCGATGATCGTCGCGACCGCCTGGCACTTCATCCAGCCGATCCTGTCCATCGTGGACGGGAACTGACCCGGTCGGCCCAACCGGCGCAGCGCCGGACGGCGCCGTGACCAGCACCGGCTTAGACGAGTTGTTCCGGATTCTGGCGCGGCGAAACGGCTGATCGGCGGCGCCTGGCCGCACGCCGCGGCCAACCGCAGACGACAGAGTATGCGGTCGACCGTGGCGCACGCCCAGCCACCACCGCTGAGCCGTTTCGCCGTGCACACTCACCCGGCAGGTCAACGCACCTACCAGCAACTCGACTCAGGCGCCAGAATCCGGAACAACTCGTCTAGACTCGACCACGTGACCTGGCTTCTGCGCCCGCCGGCCCGCCGGTGGGCGCACGCGTCCCCGCCGCCGCCCGGCGCGCGGCCGCGGGCAAAATTCGCGGACAAGATCCGCCGGAGGACCAATCCGCTCGCGCGGGCGCGCCGAATACCGGTCCCACACTGTCGTCGTGAATAGGGACCACACGTTGACCTCTTCGCTCACCACCCCCGTACCGAACCGCCCGGCGCCCGCGGACCCCGGCGGCGACCCGGACCGCGCCGACGCCCGGCGCTGGCCGGACGTCGCCGGGTCCCCGCGCTCCTCGGCCCGCTCCCGGTTGGCCGAACTGGTGGTCCGGCGGCTGGCCGGCCAGCTGCCGCTGCGGGTCCGGCTGCCGGACGGCCGGTCCTTCGGCGGCGGCGGGCCCGAGGACCCGGTGCTGGCGCTGCGCCGGCCGGGGGAGTTCTACCGCCGGGTCGGGGTCGGCGGGCTGATCGGGTTCGGCGAGGCCTACCAGGCCGGGGACTGGGACGCCGAGGACCTGGCCGGGGTGCTGGAGACCTTCGCCTCCCGGATCGAGACGATCGTGCCGCCGGTGTTCCAGAAGCTGCGGCACGTGCACGGCCGCCGCCGCCCGGCCGCCGAGACCAACACCCTGACCGGGTCGCGCTCGAACATCTCCCGGCACTACGACCTGTCCGACCAGCTGTTCGAACTGTTCCTGGACGCGACCATGAGCTACTCCTCGGCCCTGTTCGACCTGGACGAGCAGGAGGCCCCGGTGGCCTGCACCGGCCTGCTCGCCCTGGCCCAGCGGCGCAAGATCGACCGGCTGCTGGACCTGACCGGGGTCGGCCCGGGCACCCGGCTGCTGGAGATCGGCACCGGCTGGGGCGAACTGGCCATCCGGGCCGCCGCCCGCGGCGCGCACGTGCACTCGGTCACCATCTCCAAGAACCAGTTCACCTACGCCGCCGACCGGGTGGCCCGGGCCGGACTGGAGGACCGGGTCACCCTGGACCTGCGCGACTACCGCGAACTGGAGCCGCGCGTGCACGACGGCCGGTACGACGCGATCGTCAGCGTGGAGATGCTCGAAGCCGTCGGCCGGGACTTCTGGCCGGAGTACTTCGCCCGGCTGGACCGGCTGCTGGCCCCCGGCGGCCGGATCGGCCTGCAGACCATCACGATGCCGCACCCGCACATGCTCGCCAGCGCGGACACCTACACCTGGATCCACAAGTACATCTTCCCCGGCGGCCTGATCCCCTCGGTGACCGCGATCGAACAGACCCTGGCCCGGCACACCCGGCTGCGGATCTACTCCGACCTGGCCTTCGGCGAGCACTACGCGCACACCCTGCGACTGTGGCGCGAGCGGTTCACCGCGCACGCCGGACAGCTCTCCGGCCTCGGCTTCGACAGCACGTTCCGCCGCACCTGGGAGCTCTACCTGGCCTACTGCGAGGCCGGGTTCCGGGCCAAACGGCTCGACGTGCACCAGTTCCTGCTCACCCGCCCCTCGACCCGCCGCCCGCTGCCGTGCTAAGCGCGCAGCAGCCGCCCACGGCCGACCAGCGCCAGTCCGCCGCCGCCCGGCTGCGCCAGCAGGCCGCCGAGGAGGCCAGGAAGCCGGCCGTCGCGGTGATCGGCTCGGGCGTGGCCGGACTGACCGCCGCGTACGTGCTGCGCCACCAGTACCGGGTCACCCTCTACGAGGCCGACGACCGGTTCGGCGGCCACAGCCACACCCACGAACTCGCCGCCGCCGACGGCCGCTCGGTGTTCGTCGACAGCGGCTTCATCGTGCACAACGAGCGGACCTACCCGAACCTGATCCGGCTCTTCGCCGAACTCGGCGTGACCACCCGGCCGACCCAGATGTCGATGTCCGTGCGCTGCGAGGGCTGCGGCCTGGAGTACGCCGGGGCCCGCGGCCCGCGCGGGGTGTTCGCTCAGCCCGGCGCGGCCCTGCGGCCCCGGTACCTGAAGATGCTCGGCGAGGTGCGCCGGTTCCACACGATGGCCCGCCGATTGCTGGCCGAGACCCAGACGGCCGCGGCGGCCCAGGCCGGGCCGCCGCCCGGCGCGCCCGGGGACGAGACCGTGGGCGGGTTCCTGCGCCGCGGCGGCTTCTCCGCGTACTTCACCGACCACTTCGTCGTGCCGCTGATCTCGGCGGTCTGGTCCTCCGGGACCGCACTGAGCATGCGCTACCCGGCCCGGTACCTGTTCGCGTTCCTGGACCACCACGGGATGCTCTCGGTGACCGGCTCGCCGACCTGGCGCACCGTGGAAGGCGGCTCGCGCACCTACGTGGACCTGATCCTCAAGGAACTGCCCGCGACGCTCATGTCCACACCGGTCCGCGCCGTGCACCGGCACGAGGGCGGCGTGATCGTGCGCGACGAGTCCGACGAACAGCACGAGTTCGACCGCGTGGTCATCGCCACCCACTCGGACCAGGCGCTCGACCTGCTCGCCGACCCGACCCCGCTGGAACGCGAACTCCTGGGCGCGCTGCCCTACGAGACGAACGAGACGATCCTGCACACCGACAGCTCCGTGCTGCCCGAGGCCCCCGGCGCGTGGGCGAGCTGGAACTACCTGCTGCCGCAGTGCCGCCGGTCCGGCGGGGACCCCTTCGCGGCCGGGTCCAAAGCCCTGGTCAGCTACCACATGAACCGGTTGCAGGGCTTGACCGAGCCGATGGACTACCTGGTGTCGCTCAACTGCCCGGACCGGATCGACCCGCAGGCCGTGCTGGCCCGGATGACGTACCACCACCCGGTGTACACACCCGAGTCGCTCGCCGCCCGGGCCCGGCTGCCCGAGCTGGCCGGCCCGCGCACCGCGTTCGCCGGGGCATACCACGGCTGGGGTTTCCACGAGGACGGATGCGCCTCCGGAGTGCGGGCGGCGGCCGAATTCGGGGCGATCTGGTGACCGCGCACCATCCGAAGCCGACCACAGCGCCGACGCCCGGGGCGTCGGCGCTGTACCGCTGCCGGATCAAGCACCAGCGCACGGCGCCGCTGCGCTACGGCTTCACCTACCGCACGCACCTGTGGCTGGTCGATCTCGACGACCCGCCGCGGCTGCCGGGCGCCCTCGGGCTGCTGGCCGGATTCCGGTCGGCGGACCATCTCGGGCCCGGCTCGTGGCGCGCCAACGGCAGCGGCCGATTGGGCCGAACGGCTGGTTCTGCTTCCGGTACCTGCGGTCGGCCCGATGCGGCTTCCGGCGAGGCGCCGCCCACCGAGACCGCGGGCGACGACACCGCGCGCGACGGCGGCCCGGCCGAGATCAAGGCGGACCTGATCCGCTGGTGCGCGCAGCAGGGCGTGGACGTGTCCGGCTGCCGGATCCTGATGCTCACCGCGGCTCGCTCGCTCGGGTACGTCTTCAATCCGCTGACCGTGTTCTGGTGTCTCGGCCCGGACGGCGCCGCCCGGCACGTGATCGCCGAGGTGCACAACACCTACGGCGCCCGGCACTGCTACCTCTTCGTCCCGCGCGACGACGGCCCGACCCCGATCGACAAGCAGTTCTACGTCTCACCGTTCTTCGCAGTCGACGGCGGCTACCGGATGACCGTGCCGACCCCCGCAGACCGTCTGCACGTCGCCATCACGCTCACGCTTCCGGACGGCTCGACCCCGTTCGTGGCCACCGTGCGCGGCGACCGGCAGCCGCCCGGCACCGCCCAGATCCTGCGCACCCTGGCCCGCGACCCGTTCGCCAGCTACCGCGTGCCGCTGGGCATCCGCTACCACGCGATCAAGATGCTGCTGCGCGGCCTGCGGATCCAGCCCGGCCACCGCGGACCGGTCGCCCCCGCGCCCCCGACACCCGCCGAAACCGCCACACCCGCCCCCGAACCCGTCCCCGCCGCCGGAGGTGCCCGCCATGGCCGGCACCAGTAAGACCTGGGAGTGATGGCGGCTCCGGCGGCCGGGGGCGACGTGCGCGCCGGCGCCGCGATCGACGGCGCCGCCCTCGGGGTGAACCTCGCGGTGACCGCCGGGCTGATCGCGTGCGTCATGGCCGTGACGTTCCTGCTGGCCCTGCGCCTGCGGAAGCACTCGGTCATCGACACCGTGTGGGGCCTGGGCTTCGCCCTGGTCGCCCTGTGCACGTTCGGCGTGGCCGAAGGGCTCATGCCGACCGGCTCGGGCAGCCGGGCCCCGATCACGGACCCGGCCGGCCCGGGCGACCTGACCACCCGGATTCTGATCACCGCGCTGACCGTGATCTGGGGCGGGCGCCTGGCCGTGCACATCGGCCGGCGCAGCCGCGGCCACGGCGAAGACCCCCGGTACGTCCAACTGCTCGCCGGCGGCAAGGGCAGCCCGGCCGCACGCGCCCTGCGGCTGATCTACCTGCCGCAGGCCGTCGTGATGTGGTTCGTCTCCCTGCCGGTCCAGGTCGGCCAGTACCTGCCCGCGACCTCGGCCGGATGGACCGGCGTGCGCCTGGGCCTGGGCGCGGCGCTGTGGCTGACCGGATTCTGCTTCGAGACGGTCGGCGACCACCAGCTCGCCGCCTTCCGAGCCCGCCCGGTCGCCCCCGGCGAACCCAAAGCCGTGCTGGACTACGGCCTGTGGCGCTACACCCGGCACCCGAACTACTTCGGCGACGCGTGCGTGTGGTGGGGCCTGTACCTGCCGGCCTGCGGCGGCTGGCCCGGCGCCGCCACGATCCTCTCGCCGCTGCTGATGACCTACCTGCTCGCGGGCAAGACCGGCAAGCCCCTGATGGAGGCGCACATGGCCGAATCCCGGCCCGGTTACGCCGATTACGTGCGCCGGACCAGCTCGTTCATCCCGCGCCGACCGGCCCCGAAACGGCCGGAGAGTACGCCTGCTGCGAAGGCCTGAGCCGCCGGTCGCACCCGGTGCGAACGGGCGCGCAGCCGCGAGCGCGCGCGCCCGCGCAACCCCCGGGGACATCAGGATTTTACCCGGGCTTGCTCCGTGGCGTATCGACACGGCCGCGGGCTTCTGGTGTCCTGGTCCGTTGACCCCGACGGTCAGCGAGTCATCAGAACTCTTCGAAGGAGTCCGCCGTGACCGCCAGCGTCTACTGCCGCGCCCTGCCGACCGGTCTGACCTGCGTCCCGGTGCTCGGCCCGGGCACGACCGACCCGGCCGCGGTCCCGGCCGGACCGCGGCCCCGGGGCTCGCACGCCACTCTGCTGCTGATCCGCTCCCAGGCCGGCCACGACCAGCTGCGCGCCATGGCCGGCGCGGCCCGCGACACGTCCGCACCGGCCGGGTACGGCGGGCAGCGGGCCTGGCCGGCGAAGGTTAACCGGGCCGCGCACAGCTTCGTCGACCTCATCGTCAAGGCCAACGACGCGGCCGAGGTCCCGTCCGGGCCGGTGCCGCGCCACCCCCGGCCGAACCGCCGCGGGAAATTCACCGGCGGCAAAGGGCCGTGGCTGCTACCGTTTCCGGCATGAAGCGCGCAGGCCTGACGACGACGCCGGAGACGGTCCCGGCACGCTGACAGTTGCTCTCAGTCGAAGCCCCGGGGCGGGTGTCCCGGGGCTTCGCTGTGGTCACCCGCCTCACCCCGTGAGGAGACCACCATGCACGACCACCGCAAGCTCGGCCGCGAACTCGGCCTGTTCGGCACCGACCCGCTGATCGGCGCCGGACTGCCGTACTGGCTGCCCGACGGCGCGACCGTCCGGCACACCCTGGAGGAGTACGTCCGCGGACTCGAACGCCGCGCGGGCTACCAGCACGTCTACTCGCCGGTGCTGGCCAAGCGGGAACTGTACGAGATCTCAGGACACTGGTCCCACTACGGCCAGGACATGTACCCGCCGATGGACCTCGGCGGCGAGCAGATGCTGCTGCGCCCGAGCCTGTGCCCGCACCACGCGCTGATCTTCCGCTCCCGCGCCCGCAGCTACCGCGAGCTGCCGCTGCGGATGGCCGAGATCGGCGGGATGTACCGGGCCGAACTGTCCGGCGCGCTCGGCGGACTGACCCGGGTCCGCTCGATCCAGCTCAACGACGCCCACATCTTCTGCACTCCCGACCAGGTCGCCGAGGAGGCGCGCGCGGCCCTGGGCCTGATCCGGAAAGCCTACGCGGACCTCGGGATCCGGGCGGTCCGGTACCGGTTGTCGCTGCCCGGGGCGGGCGGGAAGTACGTGGCTGAACCGCAGATGTGGAGGCGGGCCGGGCAGGTGCTGGTCGACGTGCTGGACGATTCGGGTGTCGACTACGAGGCGGTGGAGGGCGAGGCGGCGTTCTACGGGCCGAAGATCGACGTCCAGATCGCCGACTACGCGGACCGCGAGGCGACCTTGTCCACCGTCCAGGTCGACTTCTACCAGCCGCGCCAGTTCGACCTGAGCTATATCGGCCTGGACGGGGCGGCGCACCGGCCGGTGATGGTGCACCGCAGCATCATCGGCAGTATCGAACGGGCCGTCGCGCACCTGATCGAGCAGCACGGCGGCGCGTTTCCGGCCTGGCTCGCGCCGACCCAGGTGGTTGTGTTGCCGATCACCGATGATGAAATGCCGCAGGCTGCGGCGTTCGCCCAGCGTTGTCTCGATCTGGATCTGCGCTCGCTGGTCGTCGGGCCCGAGCAGGGTACCCTCGGCGCCCGCGTCCGTGCCCAGCGGCTGGTGCCGTACCAGGCGGTGATCGGCGCGAAGGAGGCCGCCGGGGACGAGGTCGCCGTGCGGCTGCGGGACGGGCGGCGGTTGGATCCGTTGCCTGTCAACGAGTTCCCGGCACGTATCAGCGATCTCATCGGGCTGCGGAGCGCCGGACTGTGGGACGTGGAGTAGCTCAGCGCGAGCGCTCTGTGGATGAAAGCTAGTTGATTTCTTCACTCTGGAGAATGAACTGCTTACGGACTATACACACACGCTATACACATCATGTATAGTCGCCGTCATGACGATCAAACATGCTCTCCTCGGGCTGCTCGAAGCGGGTCCGAGTCACGGCTACGACCTCAAACGCGCGTTCGACGAACGGTTCGGACAGGACCGGCCGCTGCACTACGGGCAGGTTTACGCGACGATGGCGCGGCTGCTGAAGGGCGGTCTGGTCGTGATCGACGGGATCGGGGCGGGGGAGGGGCCGGATCGTAAGCGGTATGCGATCACCGAGGCGGGCGTGACGGATGTGGAGGACTGGCTCGCCCAGCCGGAGAAACCGGAGCCTTACCTGCAGAACACGCTGTACACCAAGGTCGTCCTGGCCCTGCTGACCGGCCGTAGCGGTCAGCAGGTCCTGGACGCCCAACGGTCCGAGCACCTGCGGATGATGCGCGAGCTGACCCGCCGGAAAACCGGTGGCGACTTGGCTGACCAGTTGATCTGCGACCACGCCCTGTTCCATCTGGAGGCCGACATCCGCTGGCTGGAACTGACCGCGACCCGGCTGGACGAACTGTCCCAGGCGGTGGCCCGATGAGCAGCCGGTCGAGCAGCGGGGCAACCAACCGGCCGCTCCTGTCGGCGTCCGGGCTGCGCAAGTCCTACGGCCGGACCACGGCCCTGGACGGTGCCGGGTTCGCGATAGACGCGGGGGAGATTGTGGCGGTGATGGGCCCGTCCGGGTCGGGTAAATCCACTCTTCTGCACTGCCTGGCCGGGATCGTTCAACCGGATTCGGGCACTGTGCGCTACCAGGGCCGGGATCTGACGGCGGCCAAGGATGCTGAGCGCAGCGCGCTGCGGCGCAGTGATTTCGGGTTCGTGTTCCAGTTCGGCCAGCTGGTACCTGAATTGACCTGCCTGGAGAACGTCGCTTTACCGCTGCGGTTGACCGGGGTCGGGCGTTCGAGTGCGGAGGCGACGGCCCGCGGCTGGTTGGACCGGCTCGAAGTGGGGGCGGTCGCGGGTAAACGGCCGGGGGAGGTGTCCGGTGGGCAGGGTCAGCGGGTTGCGGTGGCCCGGGCTCTGGTCACCGAACCGCGGGTGATCTTCGCGGATGAG
The DNA here is from genome assembly GCA_035943635.1 of Actinocrinis sp. Taxonomy (GTDB): domain Bacteria; phylum Actinomycetota; class Actinomycetes; order Streptomycetales; family Catenulisporaceae; genus DASZBX01. The sequence continues at coordinate 33,713 of DASZBX010000087.1, forward strand.
CCGACCGGCGCCCTGGACACCCTGACCGGGGACCGGGTGATGCAACTGCTGACCGGCGCGGCCCGCGAGTCCGGGGCTGCGGTGATGTTGGTGACGCATGAGGTGCGGATCGCGGCGTACAGCGACCGGGAGGTCGTCGTGCGTGACGGCCGGGCCGCGACACCGGCGGTGGCCGGATGACCGCCGCCTGGATCCGAGACCTGCGCCTCGGGTTGCGCTTCGCCTGCTCCGGGCGCGAGGGCTGGGCGCGCACCCTGCTGACCGCGCTGGGCACCGGACTGGCCGTGGCCCTGCTGTTCCTCGCCGCATCCGTCCCGGGCCTGGTCCACGACCGGACCGCCCGCACCCAGGCCCGCACTCTGGACTTCACCTCCCTGTCAGCGCCGGCCGGGCCGGGCACGCTGCTCGTCTCGCAGAGCTTCACCACCTACCGCGGCGCCACGCTGAGCGGCACGATCCTCAAGGCCGAGGGGTCGCGCCCGCCGATACCGCCCGGGCTCGGCTCCCTGCCGGGCGACGGCGAGATGGACGTCTCCCCGGCGCTCGGCCGCCTGCTGGCCTCGCCGCAGGGCGCGCTGCTGCGGCCCCGGCTGCCGTACCGGACCGTCGGCACCGTCGGCGACGCCGGACTGCTCGGCCCGCAGGACCTGGTGTACTTCGCCGGGAACGCGTCGATGCGGGCGGACACCGACTTCGTGTACCGGGTCGACCGGATAGGCACCTCCGCGAGCAGCCCGACCGCACAGGCCCCGACCAGCCCGGTGCTGATCCTGCTGACCATCCTCAGCTTCGTGTTCCTGCTGATCCCGGTGGCCGTGTTCATCGCCGCCGCGGTCCGGTTCGGCGGCGAGCGGCGCGACCGGCGGCTGGCCGCGCTGCGCCTGGTCGGCACGGACATCCGCGGCACCCACCGGATCGCGGCCGGGGAGGCGCTGGCCGGCGCACTGCTCGGCCTGGTCGGCGGGATCGGTGCCTTCTTCCTCGGGCGGCAACTGGCCGGACGGTTCGCGATCGGCGGCAGCAGCGTGTTCCCGGCCGACCTGAACCCGAACCCGCTGGCCGCGCTGGTGATCGTGCTCGCTGTCCCGGTGGTCGCGGTCGCGGTGACTTCGTTCGCGCTGCGCTCGGTGGCGGTCGAACCGCTCGGCGTCGTGCGCCGCACCGCCCTGGTCCGGCGCCGGCTGTGGTGGCGGCTGCTGCCCCCGGCCGTCGGCGTGGCGATCCTGACCCCGGCGGTGACCGACGCCCTGCACATGCACCCGACCGAGGTGCAGCTGTCGGCGGGCGTCGCGCTGGTCCTGACCGGTCTGGCCGTGCTGCTGCCCTGGGGCCTGGAACGCACGGTCTCCCGGCTCGGCCGCGGCCCCCTGCCGATCCAACTCGGCAGCCGCCGCCTGCAGATGTCCGGCGCCGCCGCTTCCCGGGCCGTGGGCGGCATCACGGTCGCGGTCGCCGGGGCCATCGCCGCGCAGACCCTGTTCGGCGGGGTGGTGTACCAGTTCACGGCGAGCATCGCGCCGACCCAGCTGCGGGCCCAGGTCTCCGTCCTGCGCCAGATCGACTCCCAGGCCCAAGCCGACCAGCTCGCCGCCGAGATGCGGGTGACCCGCGGCGTCAAATCGGTGACCACCGAAGTCCAGGGCTCCGCCCTCCCGGCCGGCCACGCCGCCGGCGCCGACGCGGCCGGCTACGCGGCGGGCGTGTCGGTCACGGTCGCCGACTGCGCCGACCTGGCCCAGTTCATCAAGGCCCCCGACTGCAAGGCAGGCAGCGTCTATGAGGTGCCGCAGGACGGTTCGCTGAGCTTCGGCCCGGCCGCGACCGGCGCCGCGGGCGCCGCCAAGCTGACCGCCGCGGGCGGAGCCGGGCCGGGGACGGTGTTCGACCTGGACGTCTCGGGCGACTTCGTCGCAGGGCCCGTAGGCGCGCACCTGTGGACCGTCCCGGCCGGCGTCCAGGGCACGACCGCGGTGCCCAGCCCGAACGCCAACATCCCCACCGGCATCTTCGCGACCCCGCAGGCGCTGCCGGCCGGCGCCCTCGACGCGCCCTCGGCGGACGCGCTGGTGGCGCTGGACCCGGCCGTCCCGGACGCGATCGAGTACGTGCAGAACGCCGCGGCCGCCGTCGACCCGCTCAGCATGGTCTATCCGCTCGTGCCGACCAGCGTGTCACCGAGGTACACCGCGATCGAGCACGGCCTGACCGCCGGTGCGGCCGTCACCCTGCTGCTGATCGCCCTGAGCCTGGCCGTGAGCACGATCGAACAGCTGCGCGAGCGGCGCAAACTGTTGTCGGTCCTGGTCGCGTTCGGCACCCGGCGCTCGACCCTGGCCTGGTCGGTGCTGTGGCAGAGCGCTGTCCCGGTGGTCTTCGGCCTGATCCTGGCCCTGGGCGCGGGGCTCGGATTGGGCGCGCTGCTGCTGCGGATCGCCGCCGCGCCGATCACCTTCGACTGGCCGGTGATCCTCGCGTTGCTGGGCGCCGGGGCCGGGGCGGTCGCGGTGACCACGCTGCTCAGCCTGCCGGCCCTGTGGCGGATGATGCGCCCGGACGGCCTGCGGACCGAATGAGGCCGGGCCCGCCGCACCCCACGTGGGCCGGCCGGGCCAGACCAAGGTCAGATTCGGCGCGATCTCCACGGCCGACCGGGACCAGGACTGCGGCCCGGCGGTCGACAACAGCTGGAGCCGGATCTGCCGGCGCAGCTGCTCGCCGGTCAGGCGCTCCGGAGCGTCGAGGGTCGCCAGGGAGCGGATGACCGTGGTCTCGATCCCCTGCTCGGCGAACGCGGTGCGGACCAGGGCGCGGAACCGGGCGCCCTGGTCCGCGGAGAAGAACTCGAAGTCGGGATCCTGCGGCCCGGATCCGCTGTTCCCGCCCGACCAGACCATTGCTGCCCTTACTCCTCGATTCGGCCGCCGATCAACGTATCCGAGCCCGCAGGAACCGGGCGCGTGAATTCGGGGCGCGGAATTTCGCGGCGCAGGGAGTCCGGGCGCAGGGAAGCCCAAGGCTCAGCCGCCTACTGCAACACGGTGTCGCAAATCTCGATGATCCGCTGGCCGGCCTTGGCCGGGGACCCGGTGTCGAACGGCGGCTGCGGGTCGTACTCGATGGCCAGCTGGATCGCCTTGGCCACGTCGTCGCCGGCCAGCGCGGCCGCCAGGGTCAGCGCCATGTCGATGCCGGAGGATACCCCCGCTGCGGTTACGATCTTGCCCCGGCGCACCACCCGCTCGGCGGTGTAGCGGGCCCCGTACTTCTCCAGCAGGGCGACCTGGCCCCAGTGTGTGGTCGCGTCGAGGCCGTCGAGCAGCCCGGCCGCGGCCAGCACCAGCGAACCGGTGCACACGGACGTGGTCCACTGCGTGGTCTCGTGGATCGCCCGCACCCACTCGAGCACCGGCTCGTCCTTCAACAGCGGCCGGGTGCCCTGGCCGCCCGGGAACACCAGGAGGTCGGCGGACTCGATCTCGGAGTACGCGGCGTCGGCGTGCAGGCCGATCACGCCGCTGTCGGTGCGGGTCACCCCGCGTTCGGGCCCGGCGAACACCACCCGGGCGCCAGGCAGCATCCGCAGCACCTCGTAGGGGCCGACCGCGTCCAGCGCGGTGAAGCCGGGAAAGATCGGAATCACGATGGAGAGTGTCTTCGTGGTCATGCACCGAGCATCGCCGAGCCCGGGTCATGGCCGCAAGGACATGCTTATGACGAATCCAGCCACGGCGCCCGGCGGGCGGGGCTGGGTCCGCGCCCCGAATGCGGACTTCCACCGGACTTCGCTGTATTCGCCCACGCCAGCAGGGGCGGTCGGTTTACCTTCGCGGTATCCGAGGCGGCCGAGCGGCCGCCGGATTCTCTGGGGAGGGAATCGATGGCTCAGGTCCAGGCTCAGACCCCGAAGCGGTTCACGTTCGACGGAGGCGCCGCGACGTATGTCGGCACCGCCCTGCTCGCCGGGCTGATCACGGCGGTGACGCTCACGATCTGCTACCCGTTCGCGATCGTGCTGATGCAGCGCTGGAAGGCCAAGCACTCCTACATCGACGGCCGCCGGCTGGTTTTCACCGGCTCGGCGATCGGCCTGTGGGGCAACTGGATCAAGTGGCTGCTGCTGTGCATCATCACGCTCGGCATCTACTCGTTCTGGGTCGTTCCGCGGCTGCTCCGCTGGATCTGGGAGCACACCGAGTTCGAGCCGATGGCCGCCGCATTCCCGGCGCAGGGCCAGATGCCGTACGGGAGCATGCAGCAGTTCCCGCCGGTCGGCCCGCCCGCCCCGCAGTATCCGGCGACGGCGCCGGTCCAGCAGCAGTACGGCGGCCCCACGCAGTAATCGCGCCGACCGCGCCGACGCCCCGGCCGCGGACCGGTTCTCCGGTCTGAACGGTCCTGATCCACAGCTTGGCCCCGACCCTGCGCGGTCGGGGCCTTTTTGCCGCCCTGCAGAAGTAGCCAGTTCTAAATAGTTGACTCTGACTAGTCAATCCTGAATACTTGAATGCAGGGAGGCCGACCGGCCGCCCCGAACCGAAAGGAAAATGCTGTGACCAGCATTGGCAGCACCATGACCAGCACCGAGACCGCCGCCGAGACCGCCCCCGCGGTCCGGATCGCCGCGTTCGGCACCGTCACCAAGCGGCTCGGCAACTGGACCGGCGAACGCCGGTTCGAGGTGCGCGCCCACCGCGGCACCGTCGTGCTCGACCTGCGCTCGCCGCAGATCTCCGAGGGCGAGATCACCGTGGCGGTCGAGCTCGACCACTGCCTGCTCAAGCTGCTCCTGCCCGACGACGCCCCGCTCGACGACTGGGACCTGCACCGCACCGGCCACTGCCAGGTCAAGGACGGCCGGCCCCCGCACGAGCCGGGCGCCCGCCGGATAGTGCTCTCCGGCCAGATGGCCGGGGCCGAGATCCGGGTGCACCGCAGCGGCGTGGCGGTGCTCTCCGCGATCTGCTCCCGCGAGTTCCTCGCCGACCTGCGCGCCTCGCACAAGGCAGGCGTCCAGCCGTCCGTCGCCGACCCGGCCCACACGGCCTGACCGACCAGACTCGACACTCCCGGCCCGACCCCGGATTCGATCCGCGCCGCCCCGGCGGCCAAGATGCTGCCAGCGGCCCGTCCGGCGAACGGAACCAACCCCGTCCCGCGGCGGCCGCGCCACCGAACCCGTTCCCGCCCGGCCCGAGGATGAAGATGCCCGAGAAGCGCAAAGTCAGCAACCTGCTCGCGTTGGCGGTCCTGTCCTACCTGACCGAGCGGCCCATGCACCCGTACGAACTGGGCCGCACCCTGCGCGAACACGGCGACGAGCGCAGCATCAAGTTCAACCACGGCTCGCTCTACATGGTGGTCGGCCAGCTCGAGAAGGCCGGCTTCATCGTCGCCGAGGGTACCGACCGCGAGGGCCAGCGCCCGGAACGCACCGTCTACGCCCTGACCGACGCCGGCCGCGCCGAACTCGGCGACTGGCTGCGCGAACTGGTCGCCGAACCCCAGCACGAATACCCGCAGTTCCTCTCAGCCCTCTCCCTCATCGCGGCCCTGCCGCCCGACCAGGTGCTCGCCCTGCTGCGCCGCCGGCTGGAGCTGCTCGCCCCGGTCCGCGAAGAGATCAGTTCGCTGATCGCCGGTACGGTCGCCCAGGGCGTGCCCGCGCTGTTCATGCTCGAAGAGGAGTACCGGCTCGCCCTGCTCGGTGCCGAGACCTCCTTCGTCGAGCAGCTCGTCGGCCGGCTGACCGACCTGTCCACCGACTGGGTGCGCATGTGGGCCGCCTTCCACCACGCCCCCCTCCCCGCCGACCGAGAAAGCGCCGACGACCATGACCCAGAAGACACAGACACAGACACAGACACAGACACCTGAGACGAAGACCGCGATCGTCGCCGGCGGCGGCATAGCCGGCCCGGTGGCCGCGATGGCCCTGCTCAAGGCCGGGATCCGGGCCACCGTGTACGAGGCCTACCCCAGCTCCGCGGACGGCGTCGGCGGCGGGCTGAGCATCGCCCCCAACGGACTGAACGCCCTCGGGGTGATCGATGCCCGGGACGCGGTCCTGGGCATCGGGGAACCCATGGTCGGCATGGTCATGCAGAACGGCGGCGGCAAGGTGCTGGCCGAGTTCGGCGGCCTGCCCGGCCTGCCGCCGATGCAGTTCGTCTGGCGCCCGGACCTGTACCGGGTCCTGCGCGACGAGGCGGTCTCCCGCGGCATCGCGTTCGAGCACGGCAAGAAGGTCGTGGGCCTGACGGACGGCCCCGACCGGGTCACCGCCCGCTTCGCCGACGGCACCGAGGCGTCCGCCGACATCCTGGTCGGCGCGGACGGGATCCGGTCCACGGTCCGCGGCCTGATCGACCCGCAGTCGCCCGCGCCGCGCTACAGCGGCCTGGTCAGTCTCGCCGGCACGGTCGACGACACCGGCCTGCCGTCCACGCACGACAAGATGCACATGGTCTTCGGCCGGCGCGCCTTCTTCGGCTACCAGGTCCGCGAGGACGGCAGCGGCGGCTGGTTCGTCAACCTCCCGCAGAAGACGCCGACCACCCTGGCCGAGATGCGGGCGGTCCCGGCCCGGGAGTGGCTGCGGTCCCTGGGCGAGGACTTCCGGGCCGACCGGGTCCCGGCCGCCGACCTGATCGCCCGCACCGACCCGGCCCGGCTGCTGGTGATCGGGCCGATGGAGGACATCCCGAGCGTGCCGGTGTGGAGCCGGGGCCGGGTCGTGCTGGTCGGCGACGCCGCGCACCCGACCTCGCCCAGTTCCGGCCAGGGCGCCTCGCTGGCGATCGAGAGCGCGGTCCAGCTGGCCCGGTGCCTGCGCGAACAGCCGCACCCGCAGGCCTTCGCCGCCTACGAGGCCCTGCGCCGGGACCGGGTCGAGCGGATCATCAAGTCCGGGGCGCGGGCCAACCGGAACAAGGCGGCCGGACCGGTCGGCCGGGTGGCCCGCGACCTGCTGATGCCGCTGCTGATGCGGATGGTGCGGCCGGAGAAGATGGCCTGGCAGTTCGACTACCGGATCGACTGGGAGCAACCCGTTCCGGTGAACGCCTAGCCGCAGTGGCGTGGGCGGTGTACAAAACCCGGCCCGGGCGGCATGATCTGCCCCAGCCCTGCGTGTGCGGTCCCGGCAATGCGGCGGTGACCGGCCCCTTCCGGCGGACCGGCCGCCGAATCGCCCGGCGGTCACCCGTTTGGGCGACCGGGATGTCGGATAGAGGACTCCAGGGCCGACCGGAGGGAGCTGCGCCGTGAGCTTGGCGAAACGCGACAAGAACCTGGCCACCGCGGGCCTCGCGGCCGCGACGGTGCTGGTGTTCGGCGCCACGGCGGCGTTCGCGGCCACGGCTAACCACTCCGCCCCGAAGAGCCGGACCGTCGACCAGTTCTCGCACGACGGCGCGGCGTACGGCGGCGCGGACAGCACCGGCGCCGGGACCGGATCCGGCTACGGCCTCGGTCCGCACGGCGACCAGACGGTCAAGGACGCGACCGGCCAGTGGGTCGAACAGGTGTGGCAGACCGGCACGGTGGAAGCGGTCGGCGCCGGGGAGCTGAAAGTCACCGACGTGACCGGCGTGACCTGGGAGTGGACCGTCAGCGCGACCGCCCGGGTGGCCACCGGCGGCGCGGACGGGACTGCCCAGGCCACCGCCGCCGACGGTTCGCTCGACGCGGTTCAGGTCGGCGACTCGGTCACCGTCGAAGGCACCGAAGCGGGCACCGCCCACACCGCGACCGACGTGACCGACCACGGAGCCGTGCGCAGCCAGTGACCCTGCGTGAAAAAATACCGCCGCCGCGGATTGTGATCTGAGGCCGAGGCGGACAGGATGTTCGCTGTGGCATCGAATTCTGCTCAGGTCAGTCGCACCAGACCCTTCTACGCCGATCACGCCCAGGCATACGACCAGCTGCTCGATGATCCGGTCGAACCCTGGGTCCAAGCCGTGCAGGAACGGCTGGCCAAGGCGGGCTGGCGGGCGGCCGCGGTCCTGGACGCCGGGTGTGGGACCGGACGGCACGCCGCCGCGCTGGCCGCCAAGGGGCACCGGGTCGACCTGGCCGACGCCGCCCCGGAACTGCTGGTGCAGGCGGCCGACCGTATTCCCGGCGCCCGGGCCATGCGGGTCGACCTGTGCGCGCTCGAACTCGGGCCGATCTACCAGGCGGTGACCTGCCGCGGCGTGCTCAACGACATGACCACCGACGCCGAACGCGACGCCGTGCTGCGCTCGTTCGCCGAGGCGCTGTACGCCGACGGCCTGCTGTTCCTGGACGTGCGCGAGCAGGAGGCTTCGCGCCGGCGCGCGGACGGCGAACCCCGGCGCCGCACCGCGGACCTGGGCCCGCGCGGACGCCTGGAGTTCACCAGCACCTCGACCTGGCAGGACGGCCTGCTCCGGGTGACCGAGCAGTACGAGCTGCACCCGCCGCTGGACTCGGGCGCGCCGGTGGAACGGTCCGAGTACGCGTTCGCCATGCGGCCGTGGACCGAGTCGGAGATTCATACCCGGCTGGCCGTGGCCGGGTTCCGCAATGTCGAGATCGAGCCCGGGGTCGGGCGCCGGACCACGGACCGGCTGTTCGTCGTCGCCACTCGCTGACTCGCTGACTCGCTGATCCGGCTCGGGCCGGGGGCGACGGTGACCGGCCGCCAGCCGCCGGACCGACCACCCACCGGGCCCGGGCCGGATCAGCGGATCAGCCGCTGCGGGCCGCGAACCGCTCCCGGTACTCGCCCGGCGTGACCTGGACCATGCGCCGGAACGCCCGGTGCATCGTCGCGACGGTGCCGAACCCGCAGCTGCGCGCTATCGCGTCCAGGCCCTGGCCGGTGGTCTCCAGCAGCCGGCGGGCCGACTCGACCCGGACCGTCTCCACGTACACCGCCGGGCTCTCCCCGGTCGCGGCCCGGAACAGCCGGGTGAAGTGCCGCTCGCTCAGGCCCGCGCGGGCCGCGAGGGCCGGCACGGACAGCTCGGCCGGGCTGCCGCCCGCGCCGACCGCCGCGGAGATGAACGACTGCACGTCGCGCAGCGGCCCCCGGGCCGGGCGCTGGGCGGCCAGCTGGGCCGAGAACTGGCGCTGGCCGCCGGGCCGCTGGACGAACACCACCAGCTGCCGGGCCACCGCCCGGGCCGCGGCCGGGTCCAGGTCCTCCTCCACCAGCGCCAGAGCCAGGTCTATCCCGGCGGTGACCCCGGCCGAGGTGGACACGTTCCCGTCCCGGACGAAGATCGGGTCCGACTCGACCGTGACCCGGGGGTAGGCGGCCGCGAGCCGGTCCGTCTGCTGCCAGTGCGTGGTCGCCCGCCGCCCGTCCAGCAACCCGGCCTCGGCCAGCAGGAACGCGCCGGAACAGACCGATGCCGTGCGCCGGCTGCGCGAGTACGCGGCCTGTATCCACCGGGCCGTGGCCGGATCGGCCCGGGCCCGCTGGGTGCCCCGCCCGCCGACCACGACCAGCGTGTCCGCCCCGGCGAACGGCTCAACGGCCTCGGCCACCACCGGCAGGCCGCAGCTGGCCACCACCTGCCCGGGGTCCAGCGCCACGGTCCGCAGCCGGTAGGAGCCCGGGTCGGCCCGCTCGGCCTGGGAGAAGACCTCCAGCGGGCCGGTCAGGTCGAGGATCTGGAAGTCCGGGAACACCAGGAAGACGATTTCGCGAGCCACCCGGCCGATTCTACGGGCGCGGCCCCGGCCGGGGCGGGGCCGCTCAGGCGAGCGATCTCCGAACTCCGGCGCCGGGCCGATCGCCCGGCTCAGTCCTGCGGGCGGGCGGTCAGGACACAGAACTCGTTGCCCTCCGGATCGGCCAGCACCACCCAGCGGCTTTCGCCCTGCCCGACGTCCACCCGCCGCGCGCCGAGCGCTTCGAGCCGGGCCACCTCCGCCGCTTGGTCGTCCGGGTTCAGGCAGGGCGTATCCGTCCGAGATTAACCCGCCTGTCACAGCAGGTACCCGATCTTGCAACACGTAGTGATCACACTAATACCATGTCTAAATACTCTTCCGCCGACCGCGGCACCCGCGACGGCCACCGGCCGTCGCAGCGCCCCGGCCGCCGCTACGAAATGATCGAGATGGCCGTCCTGTTCGGCACCGCGGCGATCGCGGACCTGCTTGTGGACGTGCTCGGCCACGGCAGCGAAGGCCCGGGAGTGCTCGGGTGCCTGAGCGTGGTGCTGTTCGCCGTGGTGGTCGTGCACCACGCGTGGAACCGGCACAGCACCTCCCCGCCGCGCCGGCGCTCCGCCCAGGGCGAGGACCACGTGTGCGCGGGCGACGAGGAAGCGGGCGCCGACGCCGACCAGGACGAACCGGCCGAGGTCGGCGCGCTCTGGCGGATCCGCACCAGCGTGGAGGACACCCCCGGCCGCCTGGCCGTGCTGGCCGGCGCGCTGGCCGCCGCCGGAGCCAACATCCTGACCCTCCAGGTCCACCCGACCGGCACCGGCGCGACCGACGAATTCCTCGTGCGCACCCCGCCGGGCACCGCCGCCGACACCCTCACCGCCGCGGTCCGGGCGGCCGGCGGCGGCGAGCCGTGGGTCGGCCGGGCCGAGGTCCGGGCCCTGGCCGACCCGACCGCGCAGGCCCTGGTGCTCGCCCGCCGCCTGGTCACCGAACCGGGCCGGTTCGACCCGGCCGCCGCCGGAACGGGCCCCGGCCACGCCGCGGCCTCCGGCGAGGCCGACGCCGCCGGCCGGCCCGCCGCGGCCGACCGCCTCCCGGCCCTGCTGGCCGAGCTGCTGGGCGCCGAGGAGGCCCGCTGGCACACCGGCGGCCCCGACGCGCCGCACGGGCCCGGCAGCGCCCCGGACGGCCCGCGGAAGGCCGACGTCACCTGCGCCTCCGGCTTCGGCGAGGGCCCCGACTGCGACACGCTGCTGCTGGCCGTCCCCGGCCGCGGCACGGTCCGGGTCACCCGCGCGGGACTGCCGTTCACCCCGGCCGAGTTCGCCCGGGCCCGCGCCATGGCCGAACTCGCCGCCGTGGCCGCCGCCCCGGTCCCGACCGACGCGGCCGACGACGCCTGCGAGTGCCGCGGCCGCTGAGCCGTTTCACCGTGCGCGCTCACCCGCCCGGTGAACTCGCCAACCGGTAACCGGGCCCAGGCGCCGGAATCCGGAACAGTTCGTTTAGCCCGGCCGCCGCGAGAGACGTGCGCCTACCGCGCCTCGCCCGCAGCGGCCGGGCTCCTTGCTCACCCGCCTGCCGACGCTCGGGTTCGCGTCCGTCACGGTCATCGTCGACAGCGGGCTGAAGTTCGTCGCCCGCGAGGCCGCCCCGGCCGACTGGCAGGAGTGATCCGGCCGGTCCCACACACCGACGCACCCGCGTTCCCCGCCCGGGAAGAATCGGGCGGGGAACGCGGGTGCGCTGCGGATCAAGTGTTCTGGATCAAGTGCTGCGGATCATGCGGCCCAGGTCAGGCGGTCGGCTCCACGACGAGCAGGTCGTCCGGCTCCACGAGCGTGGCCAGCTCGGTCTCCGAGGCCAGGGTCGCGCCCTTGACGTAGTACGGCACCTTCTTGGCCCAGTAGAACCCCAGCGGGATCAGGCCGATGCCCAGGGCCACCAGGGCGATGACCTTCGTCTCGGTGTCCAGGTTCGTGCCGACCAGGTTCTGCTCCAGGGTGAAGAGCATGAAGAGCGCGCCGATCAGCGGCAGCAGCCCGATGCAGATCACGTTCTGCGCGCTCTTGAACACCTCCGCCCGGTAGGCGATCACCACTGACAGCGCGGCCAGCGAGTAGTACACCGCGATCTGGACGCCGATCGCGAGGATCGCGTCGTTCATGATCGTGCCGACCGAGCCCTGGATCAGGTTCGAGCCGACGAACAGGGCCAGGGAGACCACCGCGACCACGAGCGTCGCGAACGCCGGGGTGCGGCGGGTCTTGTGGATCGAGCCGAAGACCTTGGGCATGGAGTTGTCCCGGCCCATGGCGAACAGCGAGCGCGAGACCTGGATCAGGGTGGTCTCCAGGGTCGCGATGGTCGAGAGCATGACCGCGATGACCATGACCTTGCCCAGGCCGCTGCCGCCGACCGCGACGCCCAGGTCGCTGAGCACGTTGGTGTCGCCGTTCACGGTCGAGGCGGGCAGGGTCACGTTCGTGATGATCGTGTAGACCTCGAACAGCAGGAACACGATGACCACGCCGATGATGCCGCCGAGCGCGTTGAGCCTGGACTGCTTGGACTCCTCGTTCAGGTTCGAGGTCACGTCCCAGCCCCAGTAGTAGAACGCCGCCACCAGGGCGCCGGCCGCGAAGCCGGAGACCGAGTGGAACTGGGAGGGGGAGAACCAGGACCAGGTGAACGGGGTGCCGTGCCGGCCGGCCGAGGTGTGGAACAGGGCGATCACGAGCACGACCAGCAGGATCAGGATCTCCACGCTGGACATGATCCACTGCGCCTTGGTGGTCAGCTTCACCCCGGCCACGACCAGGCCGACCATGACCAGGAACCACACCGCACCGATGCCGGTGACCTCCCCGGTGGACGGGGTCGAACTGGTGAACAGGGAGATCGTGGCCTGTCCGGCGGGCAGGCAGGCGGCCACCATGAAGATGGTGGCGGACACGACCAGGGCCCACCCGGCGAAGAAGCCGAGGGACGGGTGGATGGCCCGGCGCACCCAGGAGTAGGCGGCGCCGGCGTTCACGTCCGCCTTGCCGAGATAGGAGAAGGCCAGGGCTATCCCGAGCATGGGTATGCCGCACCACAGCAGCGCACCCGGACCGGCCAGGCCGACCGCCGCGACCAGCGAGGCGGTGGTCGCGGTCAGGGAGTACGCCGGGGCGCTGCCGGCCACGGCCATCACGATCGAGTCCGCGGCGCCCAGTGCGCCGCGGTGCAAGCTGTGGTCCGAGCTTTCGTTGTCCATCGAGCCTCCTGATTCTTCACGCCTTGAGCGCAGGACAGGAGTAGATCACCCGGGGCGGGGTGAGACAAGAGGTAAGCGCAAGAAAACTTCCGTTTCTCCGACGCCATCCTGTGTTTCAGGCGTTGATACGACGAAATACGAAGATCAAATTACTGTTTTGCTACAGCCTGCGCACCCGTCGGGGACAACCGGCAGGTCCGCGCGGTACGGCCGTCCGGGCCTTCCGCACGGCAGCGGATCATCAGGGGAGCAGGTGCCGCACGATCCGGCCGAGGTCGGCCGCCTCGTCGCCGGCGAGCACGGCGACGCAGACGTCCTGGTCGGGCAGGCAGTCGGGAAAAGACCTGGCCCGGGGTTGTCGCCGGTGAGGCAGTAACCCGGGTGCCCGCCCACGGTGACCAGGTAGTACCCACAACGGTAGCCGTCGAAGCGCAACGTCGGGTCGGTCGCGGCCGGGCCCGGGGGCCGGGGACTGCGGCGGTCGGCCTGCCCGCGGTGTGACCGTCGCGTGCCGCAACCTTCACGCCCGCTTGCGGCCCGCCCGGGAAGCGCCCGGACGTGGTCCGGACTATCCCGAGCGGCACGAAGATCAGCTCGGCCGGGAACTCGGCGCCCGGACCGAGGTGCCGGTTGGCGCGTCCCCGCGCCAAGTGCCGTGTGGATCTCCCGGCCGGGCCCCGAACCGGGGCACAATCGGAGAATGAGACTCCTGGTATTGGGTGGAACCCGGCACGTGGGCCGCGCCGTCGTCGAGGCCGCGATCGGGCGGGGCGACGAGGTGACCACGCTCAACCGCGGCCGGACCCGGGCCCCGGCGCCGGACGTGCGCGCCCTGACCGCCGACCGGACCGACCCGCGGGCGCTGCGCGCGGCGCTGGCCGGCGGCGAGTGGGACGCCGTGGTCGACACCTGGAGCCAGGCCCCGCGGGTCGTGCGCGACGCCTGCCGACTGCTCGACGGCCGGGTCGGGCACTACACATACGTCTCCAGCCGCTCGGTCTACCGCTCCCCGGTCCCACCGGGCGTGGCCGAGGACTATCCGGCCGTGGACGCGGACCCGGACGCCGAGGACAGCGAGGACTACGCCGCGACCAAACGCGGCGGGGAGCTGGCCGCGGCCCAGACGTTCGGCCCGGCCGCGCTGCTGGCCCGGCCCGGCCTCATCCTCGGCCCGTACGAGCTCGTCGGCCGGATGCCGTGGTGGTTCGGCCGGATCGAACGCGGCGGCCGGATCCTGGCCCCGGGCCCGGCCGACCAGCCGCTGCAGTACATCGACTGCCGCGACCTCGCGCTGTGGCTGCTCTCGGCCGCGCAGCGCGGACTCGGCGGCGGGTACAACACGGTCAGCCGGCCCGGGCACACGACGATGGGGGAGTTGCTGGAAACGGCGGTCGAGATCAGCGGCGCCGAGGCCGACCTGGTCTGGGCCACGCCCGCGCAGATCGCGCAGGCGCAGATCAGCCCGTGGACCGAACTGCCGATCTGGCTCCCGCCGGACGGCGAGCTGATCGGCCTGCACCACGGCGACGTCAGCGCGGCCTACGCCCAGGGCCTGACCTGCCGCCCGATCCGCGAGACGCTCGCCGACACCCGGGCCTGGCTGAAAGCCGAGGGCTACCCGCAAGCCCGCCCCGGCCAGCCGCCGCTGGGCGTGGACCCGGCCAAGGAGCAGAAACTGCTCGATACGCTCGGCGACCCCGGCGGGTCTGGCGGTCCCGGCGGCCGGTGACGTCCGGCTCGCCCGCCGCGGCCGTGCGCCGATTCCACCATCCGAACCCTGCGAAACCCGGTAGACTCGCCGCTCACGGGAATGGGGGGCCAGGACAGTGGATTCGCCGGATTCGACCGACTCGCAGATCTTTTGGCGCGCCGCACAACGCAGCATGACCGCGGGGATTCTCACCGGTATCGCCTGCGGCTGCGCCTTGCCCGCCGTGAGCGCGGACAGGAACCATTCGGACCGCTTCGCCCTGCTGGTGTTCGGAGTCGTCATCGGCGTGGTGGGCGGCCTCCTGTTCGGAATGTTGTGCGGCGTGCTCACGGCCGTGGTCCTGGCAGGAGGTGCGCGGTACTTCACCGCTCACCTCTGGGTTGCCCGGCTGTTCGCCGCGGTGCTCAACGGCGCCCTGCTGGCCGCCCTGGCGCTGCGGTTGACAAACTACGAAGAGGGCCACGGGCTCATCCTGCTGGCGTCGGCGTTCGCCGCCGGCGCGCTGATCGGCGCGACCAACGTCCGCTACGTGGTGACCGGCCACTCCTGGCGCATCCTGCGCAGGATGTTCATGATCTGATCGGAACCCGAGCCCAGGCCCGGGCCCGCTGGGGCCGCACCTGCTCGCCGCGGCACCCACGGTCGCCCGGCCGCCATCCGTCCGCCGTCACGGCCGGGCGATCAGCAGGATCCCGGTCACCACGCCGGCCGAAGCGATCAGGCGGTTGCGCCCGAACCGTTCGTGGAACACCACCGAGCCGATCACGCACCCGATCAGGATCGAGGTCTCCCGCAGCGTCGCGATCCCGGCCAGGGTGCCCTTGGTCTGCGCCCACAGCACCATGCTGTACGCCGCGACCGACACCACCCCGCCGGCCAGCCCGCGGGCCCAGTCCGGGCGGAGGCTGGCCAGCAGCGCCCGCCGCCGCAGCGCCACCGCGACCAGGACGATCAGCACCCCCTGGAACAGGAACGTCCACGAGGCGTACCCGAACACCGAGCCCGAACGCCGCACCCCGATCCCGTCGACCACCGTGTACGCGGCGATGAAGCACCCGGTGCCGACGGCCGCGCCGATCGCCGGCAGGTCGGCCCGGCGCGGGCGCCCGTCGGCGAAGGCCAGCGCGAGCAGCCCGCCGGAGACGGTGAGCACGCCGACCGCCTCCAGCCCGGACATCGGCTGCCCGACCACGAACGTGCCGACCAGCGCCACCACCAGCGGCGAGGTGCCGCGGGCGAGCGGGTACATGCTGCTGAACTCCCCGAGCCGGTAGGCCAGCACGAGGGCGTACGAGTACCCGACCTGGAGCAGGAAGGACGCGGCGATGAACGGCCACGCGGCCCGGTCCGGAATCGGCGCGAACAGCACCCCGACGCCCGCGCAGCCGGCCGCGGCCACCCCGATCAACGCGATCGCGGCGACCCGGTCCCGGGCCGAATGGGTCAGCGCGTTCCAGGTCGCGTGCAGCACGGCCGAGAGGAGCACCACCCCCACCACGATGAGCCCGCCGCTCGGTCCGCCGCCTACTGTTCCCGCCGCCAGCACCGTCACGTCATCCAATTGTAGTGCAGACGTCATGTGTAAGGTGCAGCGGGGTGCTATGACCTGCGGAGGAGCGGTACGCGGGCACGCAATTGTCCTTGCCCGGCCTACTAATCTGGGACGGTGAGTGAGACTTCGATCAACGACGGCGCTTCTACGTCCGCTGTGACGCCGGAGTCAGCGGTGGAGTTCACAGCCGTTCCCGTTCCCGGGTCCACGGACTTACCGCCACCCGAACCGGACGCCGATCCCGGCTCCGGCGGCGACCTGGATCTGGACCCGGACCTCGACCTCGATCCCGTGCCCGCGCCGGTGGCCGACCTGGGTCCGGCCCGGGCGGAACACGGCCAGCGGGTCTCCTGGGCCGAGGCGTTCTTCGACCTGGTCTTCGCCTTCGCGGTCACCCAGGTCGCCGCGGCCGCGCAGTCCGCGCCGGGCTGGACCGACGTGGGCCGGACGCTGGAACTGTTCGTCCCGTTCTGGTGGGCCTGGGTCGGCACCGTGCTGCTGATCAACGGGCTGGAACTGTCCTCGGTCCGCCGCCACCTGATGATCTTCGCGGTCGGGCTGGGCGCCTTCGTGATGAGCGTGTGCGTCCCGTCCGCGTACACGCGCTACGGATTGCTGTTCGGCTGCGCCTACCTGGCGGTGCGACTGCTGCTGTTCACCGCGGTCGTGCGCGCCCGGCGCGGCCGGTTCGTCGGCCTGGCCAACCCGTACCTGGTCTCGGTCCTGGTCGGCGCGCCGCTGTTCGTGGCCGGCGGCCTGTGCCCGATGCCCGCCCGGGCCTGGGTCTGGCTGGCCGCCGGCCTGGCCGAGCTGAGCACCCCGGTCGTCCTCGGCCGCCGCCTGTCCGGCCTGCGCTTCGACCCGGGCCACCTGCCCGAACGCTTCGGCCTGTTCATCCTGATCGCCCTCGGCGAGGCCCTGGTCAGCGCCGGCGCCCCGGAATCCCGGTCCGGGCTGACCTGGCCCGGCCTGACCGCGCTGGTCCTGGCCTTCACCCTGGCCTGCGGCCTGTGGTGGACCTACTTCCACTTCGCCGCCTCCGCCCTCGAACACGCCCTGCGCGAGGCCCGGATCCAGGCCGGACTGGTCCGCTCGGTGTTCACCGACGGCCACCTGGCCATGGCCCTGGGCCTGATCCTGATCGCGGCCGGCACCGCCCAGGCCGCCGAGGAGCCGACCCGGACGATCCGGGGCGTGCACGTCTACTTCCTCGGCTTCGGCACCGCGCTGTACGTCCTGACCTTCTGCTACACCAGGATCCGGATGTTCGGCGGCGCCGGCGTACCGCGCCTGGTCGCCGGACTGCTCGCCCTCGCGGTGGCCGCGGTCAGCCCGTTGCTGCCGCAACTGGCCACGCTGGGCCTGCTGGTGCTCGTGCTGCTCGGCCTGAACGGCTTCGAGGAGTGGTGGATCACCCGGGCCCGGCCCATGCCGGTCATCCGGATCGGCCGCGGCGCGGTACCTGCGGACTGATCCCGGCCTGGTCGGCCAGGACCCAGATCTGCACCGCGCCCATGGAGCTGCCGGCGGCCAGGGTCTTGCCGTCCGGGGTGAAGTCCATGCTGGTGACGAGGTCGTTGCGCTGCCGGTCGGCGAGGGCGAGCGGCTGGCCGACGGGCCGGGCGGTGGCCTGGTTCCACAGCTGGACCGTGCCGCCGGAGTAGCCGACGGCGATCGTCGCGCCGTCCGGGCTGACGGCCACGCTGTCGGCCGCGGACTGGTTCACCGCGGCGGTGAGCGCCGGGTCCACGGTCTGCCCGGTGGCCGGGTCCCAGAAGACCGCTGTGCCCGCGTCGCTCACTGCGGCGAGGGTCTTGTCATCCGGGCTGAACGCGACCTGCTGGACGCCGTCGCCCTGCGCGTCGCCCGGGAAGACCGTGTTCTCCCAGCCGAGAGCAGCGGTGGCGGCAGCGTCCTGCGCCCTGCCCTGCACGATGGCGGTAGCTCCGATGAGCACCAGGACGGCCGCCATCGCCGTGGCGGAGAAGAAGTGCAGGCGGGCCGTGTGCGAGGTCCGTTTGGCGCGCTGCTTCGGCGCAACCGAGCGCGCCTTCGCCTTCGATCGGGACTTCGGGCGAGTTTTCGGCCGGGTCTTCGGCCGAGAATTTGGTCCAGCTTTTGGTGCAGCCTTGGGCCCGGCCTTCGGTCGGGCTTTCGGCTGGGTCTTCGGCTGTGCCTTTGCTGCGATCTTCGAGGGGGCTTTCGGCTGTGCTTTCGGTCGGGCCTTCGGCTGGGTCCTCTGCGGGGTTTTCGGCCGGGGCTTCGGCGAGGTCTGCGGCTGGGACTGCGGACGTGCCTTCGGTCCCGGGACTGGTGGCGGCAGACGCGCCGGTCTCGCCTCCGGGGCCGACTGTGGTTCTGGAGCTGGTGCCGGTTCAGCCCACGGCCCCTCCTGCGCCCACGCCGCTTCAGCCTCCTGCGCCGCCTCGTACCCGGTCCGGGCCATGGTCAGCGTGCCCGGCCGGGCCCGCTAAGATCAGCGGTCATGACGAAGAAGGACCAGGCCGGCTCCGGCACCCCGGCGACCGTGGCGCTGACCCAGGCCCGGGTCGCCTTCACCGTGCACGCATACGACCACGACCCCTCGGCCGACTCCTACGGCGCCGAGGCCGCCCGGCTGATGGGGGTCGAGCCGCAGCGGGTGTTCAAGACCCTGCTGGCCGACGTGGACGGCAAACTCGTCGTCGCGGTGGTGCCGGTGGCCGGGCAGCTGGACCTCAAGGCCCTGGCCGCGGCGGTCGGCGGCAAGCGGGCCGCGATGGCCGACCCGAAGCTGGCCGAACGCACCACCGGCTACGTGCTCGGCGGCATCTCCCCGCTCGGCCAGCGCAAGAAGCTGCCCACGGTGGTCGACGCCACCGCGCTCGGGCACGAGACGGTGTTCTGCTCGGCCGGGCGCCGCGGCCTGGAAGTGGAACTGGCCCCGGCCGACCTGGTCGCGCTCACCGGCGCGGCCACCGCCCCGATCGGCCGGTGACGGCCGGGCCCTCGAGGCGGTGACCCGCACTCACGCCCGGCTCGGCGCCTGGCTCAGCGGCAGCCGGCCCGGGTGAGGATCTCGCGCAGCACCTGTCCCTTCGCATCGGTGTACTGATACATGAATTCCCAGTCCCGCTCGGCCAGTTCGCGCTTGGTGCGCGCGTACAGGTCCCGGTCCTGCGGGTGTGAACGCAGCCAGTCCCGCAGCACCTTGTGCCGCTCCGGCTCCTCCGCGCCCGGGCTGAACACGTGCAGGTTCACGTCCGTGTCGGGCCCCTTGAACATCCGGTGCTCGTACCACTCCGGCTCCCGCAGCCGCAGCACGTACCCGCCCGCCTCCAGCGCGGGCACGTACGCGTCCTCGTCGGTCGTGTCCGCGACGAGCAGGTCGATGTCGATGATCGGCTTCGCAGCCAGGCCCGGCACCGAGGTGGAACCCACGTGCTCCAGGCTCAGCGCGGCCGCCCCGAGGACGACCCGGATCCGCTCCACCTCCCGCTCGTACAGGGCCGGCCAGGCCGGGTCGTAGTCCTCGATCAGAACCCGTCCGTCGAACTCGAACGGGCCCCCGACCAGGGCCCGGGCCAGGTTCTCCTCGTCCAGCGGTTCGGCGTCGGGCAGCTTGGGCATCGTCATGTCTTCACCTTATCCAGGAAGATCCAGAGCAGGGGCGGGCTCGGCGCCAGGCGCCGAAAACAGGGGACGGCAGGGGCGAAAGCGTGGACGCGGCGGTGATCGCGGCCGTGACCGGGAACCGGCCGCGCGGGAATCCGTCCCCTCACAACCCCCGCCCACGACCGACCCCCGAAGCGCCCTCACTCCCGCGCGGAGCCGCCCTTCAACGCGCCGACGATCGCGCTCAACTCCGCGATCAGGCCGGTCAGCGTGCCGGAGTCGTTGCCGCTGAGGTTCACGGACCGGTACTCGGTCGGCGTCGGCATCCGCTCCACGATGCCCGGCAGCGAGGCGATCAGCTGGCGCTGGATGCTCGCGGGGGAGCTGTCGTTGTCGATCGCGGCCTTGGCCCGGTCGATGTCCAGGGTCAGCAGAGCCCGCTCGTGCTCGCTCTGCTTGGCCGCCTTGGCCAGGGCCAGCTCGGCCTCCTGCGCCTGGCGCTTGAGCCGCTGCTCCTGCTCCAGGCGCAGCACGGCCATCTCGCCCTTCTGCTCGTGCACCCGCCGCTCCAGGTCCAGCGAGTAGACCGCGGTCTCGTTCGCCGAGGCCAGCTCGGCCCGGTCCAGTTCCTGCTCCTTCTCGTCCGCAGAATTGCGGGTGCCGCGTCGGCGCCGACTCAGATCACTGCCCGTCCGGACCGGATTGCTTCCTGCTGATCGACTCCTGATAGATCTCCGCGTACGTGCGCGAGTCCTGGATCAGGCCGTCGCAGAACGCGGCGACGTCGGTCCCGGTGACCTCCAGCACACCCTTGCCGGCCGCGGCACCCTCCTCGAAGAAGTCCACGATCCCGGACAGCACGTTCCCTTCGGCCAGGTCGACCGGCCCGACCTTGAAAAGATAGCCCTGCATCTCCTGGTAGGCGATCCGGTAGTCCGGCGGCAGCGCCTTGACGCGCGCCACGTGCGCCCGCCACTGCTTCTTGCCCTCGATGATGTCCCCGATGCCCATCTCAGTCTCCTAACCGGGCGAGTTTGCGTGCGACGTTCTGGTTGAGCTGCTCGCGCCAGCGGTCCCGGTAGGTCCGGGCCGACTGCCCGCCGGTCAGCGCCGAGCAGAAGCCTGCGATGTCCTCGCCCAGGACCTCCTGGGCGCTCTGTCCGTCCGCCGCCGTCTCCTCGAGCAGCCCGAGGGCGCTGTCCAGGATCGGCATCAGGTTGCGGCCGGTGAAGTCCGCGTGCGGGTACATCTGGGTCTTGATCTGCGCCCAGGCCGCCCGGTAATCGGCCGGCAGGGCCTGGGCCCTGCGGTCGAAGGCCTTGAACTCCCTGGTGATGTCGCTGCCGGTGATGGTTTCCCAGAAGTTCATCTCGCTCCCTCCTTGAGTTCGTTGATGCGCGTCGACACGTAGTCCCACTTCGCCCAGAACCGCTCCAGCTCCGCCCGCCCCGCGTCGTTGAGCGCGTAGAACTTGCGCGGCGGTCCCATCCCGGACGGCCGCTTGGCCACCTGGACGAGCCCGTTGCGTTCCAGCCGCAGCAGGATCGTGTACACGGTCCCCTCGATGACGTCGGTGAAGCCGAGCTCGTTCAGCCGGCGCGTGATCGCGTAGCCGTACGTCTCCTCGGTGCCGATGATCTCGAGCACACAGCCCTCGAGGGTGCCTTTGAGCATCTCCGTCAGGTCTTCCATCACAGGTCCTCCGCGGTTCTGCCCGGTACTCTGTAGCAACGAGTACCACTATACGGTGCCACCGAGTACCGGGCAAGTCCCTTGTTCCCGCGGCGGTCAGCCCCCGGCGACGATCTGGTAGGCCGGGCCGCCGATCCCCGACCACACGTTGCCCGAGCCCGAGTACAGCGCCACGTACGCGTTGTTCGGGCCGAGGCCGTAGAGACTGGTCGAGCTGGCCGCGAACTGCGCCGTCGGGCCGGCGATGACGCTCCACTGTCCCGGCGTGCCGCTGTACTTCTCCTCGTTCGCGGTGAAGTCGGTGAAGTAGACCCCGGTGCCGCCCGCGAACAGGTCGGCCGCGGGCCCGCCGATGACCGACCACGTGTTCGACGACGCGTTCCACTGCTCGACGTTCTGGGTGGCCGCGTTGAGCCAGTAGATGGTCGTGTCGTTCACCGCGAACAGCCCGTTGGCGCCGCCGATGTACGTCCACTGACCCGGCGTGCCGTCGTAGTGGAACAGCGAGTTCCCGGCCGGGTTGACCGCGAACAGCCCGGCCCCGCCGGCGAAGATCTCGCTGGTCGGGCCGCCGACCTCGGTCCAGCCGGTGCCGGAGCCGTTCCACTGCGCCACGTAGGCGTCCTGCAGGCCGACGCCGAACAGGTGCGACCCGCCGACCGCGAACTGCACGCCGGGCCCGCCGACCTGGCTCCAGGAGTTCGGCTTGCCGCCGTACTGGTAGACCCCGCTGCCGTCGGGCAGGGTCTCGAACAGCCCGGCCGGACCGACGTAGAGCTGCGACGCGGCCCCGCCGATGACGGACCAGGTCTTCGTCGCGAGCGTGAACTGTGCGACGTAGTTCTGGGACGGGCCGAGCGCGTACGCGTTGGTCACGTACGGCGAGACCGTCGCCGCCGAACCGGTCCCGGCCGACGTCAGGACCGACGCCGCGCAGGCAGCGAGAACCGCTGCCGACTTGATCTTCGACATGGGAAAACCCCCTGGTATTGCGCCCATCCCACAGCGCAACCCCAGGTGAGGCGCGCCGTCGGGACATGACGACTCGTGATGAAGTGCTGCCGAACCACATGGCCACCAGGCACGGCTCATCAGAGCACTGCCGGACAACCCCCCACACTCGAACCACGCCCGGCGATACGAAGCGCCGCGCATGTCGTGCGAGCCCCATTATAGGAACCGCTGCATAAATGTCACGTCAACCATCGAACATAGGCGACCGCATCCTCGCGGCCCGCCGCGCCGATCTTGGCGAAGATCCGGTTGATATGGGTCTTGACCGTGGAGTTGCTGAGGAACAGCCGGTCGGAGATCGCCCGGTCGGTCAGCCCGTCCGGCCAGGGCCCCTGCGACGGCTTCGGCGACCGGTCGGCGGCCTGCTGCCCGCGCAGCGCCGCGGACAAGAGCGTGCGCTGCACCTGCGGGTCCAGCACGACCTGGTTGGCGACCGCGGCATGCAGAGCCCGGGCGATGTCGGCCCGGGTGGCGTTCTCTTGGTCAGGTAGCTGCGCGCGCCGGCCTGGAGCGCGGCGAGCACGGACTCGTTGTCGGCGAAGGTGGTCAGGACGACCACTGCGACGTCCGGATAACTCCGGGCCAGCCGCCCGGTGGCCTCGATCCCGTCGACGCCCGGCATCCGCAGGTCCATCAGCACCGCGTCGGGGGCCACTCGGCCGACCAGTTCCAGGGCGCCCGCGCCGTCGCCGGCGGCGCCGACCACCTCGAAGTCCGGGAGCGAGGAGATCAGCGCGACCAGCGGTCGTCGCCGGGCGTGATGACGACTTGGCCGTCGTGGACCTGCCATTCGCTTGTGCCGTTGATCTCGTGGCTGGCGAGGAACAGTCCTGTGACGCGGTCGTTGTCCTCGTCTGAGGCGGGGATCTGTGCGATTTCCCGCAGCCCTTCGAGGAACCAGTCGACCGCGGACTCACGGATGTCGGCGCCGTAGAAGACGTAGTTGGTCCAGGCGGTGGGTCGGCGGGGTGTCGCCCAGCCGCCGGAGTAGTGCCCGTCATCGTGGGCTGCGATGATCGCGTTCATGGCGGAGAGTTGCTGTTCGTCGCACTCCAGCCAGCCTCTGATCGAGACGTAGATGCCCATGGGCTGGTCCTCTCATCGGGTTGCGGCGGTTTGTCGTCTGCGGGCGATGGGGACGTTCGACGCGGCGGTAAGTCGACCACACAATCGGCCACCGCTTCCACCGCCCAGCCCATAATGCTCGGCACGTTCCGGTGCTGCGGCCAAGGTAGCTTTAGGATGTGGCGATGAGCGGACCAGCGCACGACGACCAGAATCCCCCAGCACCATCCACCCGTCGCCCGCGCCGGTGGCGGGAGGTCTCCCCGACCCGTCACGGCCTGGTGCTGGCGTGGTGGGGCTTCACGGTGATGTTCGGCGGGCTGCGTCTGCTGACCTGGCTGATCCACATCGACGCCTCGGGGGTCGGCAACGTCCAGGCCGGCGGGGTGCACCTGCATCACTACGTGTGGGGCATCCTGCTGTTGATGATCGTGGGCGCGTGCGGGCTGGTCGAGCGTTCACCGCGCTGGCACGCCTGGCTGGGGTTGGTGTACGGCATCGCGATGGCGCTGGTCATCGACGAGACCGGGAACCTGATCGATCTCAAGGACGTGTACTGGCAGCATGCCGGGGGAGTGAGCATCGCGGTCGCCCTGGTCCTGATCGGCCTGGTCGGCAGTATCCTGGCGTTCACCCACCGCCAGGAGACGCAGAACGAGGAGCCGCAGTGAGCTGCGACGGCGACGGGTACCTCGCGCTGTGCGCATGCGCGGCGGCACTGAAGACGATAGCTTCCAGGAGCGTTGATTGAGCCGGACCGGATATTGGATCATCGGTGCGCTCGGGCAGGAAGCCCTTGATGCGCTGCTGGAACGAATCGGTGCGTCGGCCTTCGAGCAGCTGCCCAGCGACCTCGATGTGGGCTGGTGGCATGCCATGGACGATGTCGACGTCGCCGCGCCGGCCCATCTCGGCTACGGCCCGACCTACCCCTCGGATCCCGCAGTCCTGTTTCAGGAGGAGCTGTCCGGCCTCCGCCCGGACCCGGATGTACTCGATGTCTGCGTCGCCGCGATCGGCGAGGTCACCGAGGCGGACAGGTTCGTGGTGGCAGTGCGCAAGGGCGACCCGATCGCGGCCCTGTTCTACGGACTCGGCTCCGCCGCAGCCCAACGCGTGCCCGGGCGCGGCGGTTGCTTCCTCGTGCACTCCCATGCCCAGGCGGACCTGGCCGAACTCATGCACCTGCTCGACGTCTCGGCACCCGAGCGCGTGCGTTTCACGGACAGAGTGTCCCAGTGGCTCACAGTGATGGGGGACCAGCCGGATCTCGACCCGCTCGAACTACTCGACGGCCCGTTGCGCCTGGTAAACCGTGCACGTGAGACCAGGTCCGGGCTGGTCTCTGTGATGCAGTGGTACTGAGGGTGGGGGTTATGGAGTTCACCGAAGTTGATGACGGGTGCGACCTGACGGCGGCTGTCCGTGATGCCGGCGCGGAGTCGTGGTCGATCAGATCCGCGGCCGGGCGGCGCCTCGCTGCGGCCTCAGACGTTCCCGGTTGTGCCAGCAGACGGCCGACGCTCTTCTAGAGCGTCAGGATGTGTACGGACTGCGACTAGTTCTGGCAGCGCCGGCCCGAGCCGGAGAGCCGTCGTTTCCGGAGCCGTCGATCGCGGACCACCTCTTCGGCTCGATCATGAGCGAACCGCGGTGGCTGACCGACCAGGGACCAGGGCAACTCACCGGCCAGCTTCAGGAGTTGCTCCAAGCCCCGGACCGGACTGTCAGTGCCTGAGCGGAAAGGATTCTCGGCAATGTGCGTCGGGCCGACGGTTGATCGGTATCGATCAGAGCTCGGTGTGTGCCCAGTTGCCGCCGGAGCCTTCGGTCGGCAGGTTGAAGTTGCCGAGCAGGATGCCCAGGTAAGCGGCCACCTGGCTCCACGTCGACAGCACAAGATTGCTCGCGCCGGGCCCGGCCCCGGTGATGGTGACGGGAGGCGTGCTGCCCTGGTTGGTGATGTTGGTCCCGAAGAGTGACATCGCAGCCCAGGAATTCTCTTGGTACTGCTGCTGCAACGGCAGGCCGCCGAGGGACGTCGACGTGGTGAGTGCAGTGGAGAAGAGACTGGAAACCCCGGTGAAGCGGGCCGACTCCGAGGTGAGCTGGATCATGAGCATGAGCCCGCGGGCGGCGTTGGTGGCGGCCGTCCCGGTCACCGCGCCGAGGCGGGTGTTGGACAGGGTCCCGACCGCGCCGCTGATGGCGTTCCAGGAGATCGGCGTGGCCTCGCGCCCACGCCCGGCCGCTCCGCTGAGATTGTCGTAGTTACTGGCGAACGGGAGTATCGCGCCGCCGCCGTTGAAGCCCGCGGCGGTCGCGGCCCGGTTCAGGGCGGTCAGGTCGGTCTGGTCGATGTCGTTGAAGTACATCGTCTCGCCGAACCCGTTGGAGAAGCCCAGCACATACAAGTTCTCCGGGTTGATCCACAGGGTGATCGGGTCGTTGCCGTCGTCGCCGGTCATGGTCACGTCGGCTCGGATCAGACCACCCGCGCTGCTCTGGTTCACGTAGGTGGAGCCGCGGTAGAGATGCCCGGCGGCCGCGCGCAGAGCCGTGAGGAACGAGCTGTACGCCGCACCGTTGGCAGTCCTGGGGCCGCTCAACGGAATGTTCAGGCTGACTCTCGTCACGTGACCCGTGCCGGTATCGGCGCTGGCCGACCCGATACCCGTGCCCAGAAGTGCGGTCAGGGACATCGCGAGCGCCATGGCGGCGGTGACAATCGTGCGCAGGGGCCTCAAGGGGACCAGACTCACTGTGGATGGGCCTTTCTCACGGTAATACCGCCGGCCCGCTACCCCAGGGAATCTGAGGTCTTACAGGCAGGCGGCGTCGCATCGTAACCGTACCCTGATTTGTTGCGGGGTGCGTACGGCCCGAAGCCCTCGAGGAGGGTGGGTGGCGCTATGGGGGAGCGAGGGCGGAAGGACCTTTTCCCACAAAATACTAACAGGCCCAACTTACCTGAGCTTTCCTTCCCCAACCAGTCCTCAACCGTACGATCTAAAACAATCGGCCAAAGGCTCAACACAAGGCAGCGCTTCGGCCGAATTGACGGTGGTGGCCCGTACTGAGGCAAGTCGGCAGTGTTGGCGACGGATGGGGGATTGGCCCGTTCGTGGGACGACATGGAGACAAGTGGGGACGCCCACCTCCGAACCACTGCACCCGTGGTGAGAAGGCGCAAGACGGGGCGCGCCGGGGGAGTGGGCCGCTCACGGCGGCGGCCCGTTTTATCCCGACAGGGGTGACACCGGGCCCCACCTAAGTAAGACTAGTGCTACACATGGAAGCGGCCCAGCAAGCGACACGTGCCACCCGATGGTCACCCGTTCTTCGGCGCCCTACGCGCGGTTCCGCCGCAGCTGCCGCCCGGAACGATTCGGGAGAACCTACCGTGGCAACACCTGGGAGCCCTGCGAAGTGGCAGGGTGCGCCGGCGGTTCCGGTCCGGCGGCGTCAGCGGCCGCTTCCGCTGCAGAACGGCCGTCTCCGCGCACGTCTCCCGTTCGTCCGACCGGCTCTGCCCGCACTCGCGCTCGCACCGGCCTTCACGGCGGTCGGCCTCCTCGAGTCCCGGGTGGCGTGGCCGCCCGCCCCGATGTGCAATGGTGTTGCTATGCACTCGGAACGTGTGGACGCGGAGCCGTCTCGCCCCCACCTCTCCCGCCCGCGGGCGCTGTGGCCGACGGGACCCGGAGCCCGATCCGTGCCCAAAGCCGGCAGCACCAGACCCACTCTGCCGACCCCGACTCCCCGCCAGACCCTGATCGGCGCCGCCGTGGGCGCGGCGGCTCTCGGCGTGGCCGGGTTCGCCTGGTCGGTCCGGCAGCGGCGCCGGCGTAGAGCCGCGGAGTCGGCAGCCGGTGTCCTGGCCTGGTGCACGGCCAGCACCCGGCTGACTGCGAAGGAGATCGCGATCGTCGACGCCCTGCCCGGCCCGGGAACCGGAACAGACGGCCTCGGCACCAGTTTCGGCACCGGATACGGAAGCTCGGTCGCGCCCACACCCTCGACCCCGGCGCCGTGGACGGTCGGCTCATCCGCCCTGCCCTCCCCGCTGCCGTCCGTCCCCGACCCAGACCCCGCACCGATCCCCGCGCCCCCGATCACCCTGAAGTGCGCGCTCGACTCCGACCACCTCGGCCCGCACCTCGTGCTGAGCCACGCGTACGGCGACGACCAGCACTGGTTGCTGTGGACCCCGTCCACCCGCCAGATCACCCAGCTCGACCCGTGCCCGGTCACCGGTTCCACGGCCCAGTACGGCCGCTGGGGCCGAGTATGCCGGCTCCCGGCCAGCCACGAGGGCCGCCACACCTTCGAACAGACCGGACGGATCGGTTCGCACGTCCGAGTCTTGTAGTGTCAGCCGATATGACGTCGACTGATTCCACGACCTCGACCAACGCCCCGGCCGACCTCCAGCCGCTGCGCGACCTGTGGGCGTTCGACCCCGCCTGCACGTACCTGAACCACGGCGGGTTCGGCGCGGTGCCGCGCGAGGTGTCGGCGCACCAGCAGCAGTGGCACGACCGGCGGGAGGCGAACCCGACTCACTTCTACCGTCACGTGCTGCAGTCCGCCCTCGAAGAGGCCCGCCTGGTCGGCGCGGCGTTCCTCGGGGCGGATCCGGACGGGATCGCCTTCGTGCAGAACTCCACCTCGGGGGTCGGCGTCGTCCTGGGCTCCTTCCCGTTCGCCCCCGGCGACGAGATCCTGACCACGGACCACATCTACGGCGCCGTCAGCTACGCCGTCCAGGCCCGGGCCCGCCGCTCCGGCCTGACCATCGCCCAGGCGGCCGTCCCGCTGAACGCGGCCGCCGACGAGATCACCGCCCTGGTCCTGGCCGCGGTGACCGACCGCACCCGGCTCGTCGTGCTGGACCAGATCACCTCGGTCACGGCCCGCCGGTTCCCGCTCGACCTGCTCGTGCCCGCACTCCAGGAACGCGGCCTGCCCGTGCTCGTCGACGCCGCGCACGTCCCGGGTGCGCTCGGCGTCGACCTGACCTCGCTCGGCCCGGACTTCTGGGTCGGGAACTTCCACAAGTGGGCCGGTGCGCCCCGGGGCAGCGCCGCGCTGTACGTCGCCCCGCGCTGGCGCGACCAGATCGAGGCGATCCCGGTGTCCTGGCACGCCGCCGCCGGGTTCCCGCGCAGTTTCAGCGACATCGGCACGGCCGACTGCACCGGCTGGCTGGCCACCCCGGCCGGACTGGCCTTCTACCAGCGCCACGGCTGGGACAGGACCCGCCGGACGAACGCGGCGATGGCGTCGTACGGCCAGCAGGTGGTCGCCGAGGCCGTGGACGCCGGGCTCGCGGACATGCCGGTGGAGCCGGATCTGCCGATGCGCCTGGTCCCGCTGGCCGGGGTCCCGGCGAGCCAGGGCGCGGCGGACGAACTGCGGGACCGGCTGGCCCGGGAGTACGGCTTCGAGACCGCGATCAACGCGTGGGGCGGACGTACTCTGCTGCGCCTGTCGGCTCAGCTGTACAACGGCATGGAAGACTACGAGAAGCTCGCGGCGGTGCTGCCCGGTGCCATCGCGGCGGGCTGACCACAGGCAGGCACCGAACCCGACTGGCCCGGCCCCGGCAGTTCCCGGCCGGGCGGTCCCGAAGAAGGATAGTGAGACGGAGACATGGCACAAGTGCAAGCTGTGACGAGTCGGCAGGTCGGCGCGGCCCCGGACGCGGTGGTCGCGGCGATCGCCGACTACGCGGAGGTGCGGCCGAAGCTGCTGCCCGCGCCGTACAGCCAGTTCACCGTGCGCAGCGGCGGCCAGGGCGCGGGCACCGTCGCGGCGTGGCACCTGCAGGCCACCGAGAAGCGCTCGCGCGACGTGCTGGCCACGGTCACCCAGCCGGACCCGTCCACGATCGTGGAGACCGACGCCAACTCGTCCATGGTGGTCACCTGGTCGGTCGCGCCGTCGCCGACCGGGTCGCTGGTGACGGTCGACACCCGCTGGAACGGGGCCGGCGGCGTCGGCGGCTTCTTCGAGAAGACCTTCGCGCCCAAGGGCATCAACCGGATCCACGACCAGCTGCTGGCCAACCTCGCCGCACACGTCGAAGGCTGACCGGCGGTCAGGCGACGACCAGCCGGGACAGATCCCCGGTGCGTAGATAAACAAGGACCTGCGAGGACACGGTGAGCATCTGGTCCGGGTCGATGGAACGCTCCCAGTGTTCCTCGCAGTCCTTGCACTTCCACGCGATCGGCTCGACGGCGAAACTGTGGTCCTTCACAGCGCTCTGGATCGCCAGCCGCCCGGGGAACGCCGACAGCCGGACTCCTTCCGGGTGTTCGTGCTCCTCGGGCGCGGCGGCGAGGGTGCCGATCCAGTACTGGAGCGCGACAGCCACGACGCCGATCCCGGGCCCCGCCCCCGCGCAGCCCTTGCACTGCTCGACATGGTCGATCGGGTGCTCCGCGTTCCGATAGGGCGCCCGGAAAAGCCAGTTGTCATTGGTGTTGCAGGTGCGGCAGAGCGGTCCGCGGATGTATCCGTGCTCGTGGCAGTGGTCCCACACGACCGCCGGGAGCCCGCAGAGCACGCAGCGGTACCAGGTCGGCGGGTTCTCGCGCCGGTAGCGGGCCCGGGCGTAGGGGATGTCCCGTAGTTGGCCTTGATAGTCGCGGAGCTGGCTGTCGTGCGAGGCCAGGCAGTTCGCGCAGAGGCTCTCCCAGCCGCCGGAGGTGTCCACGTCGGCCCAGCCGCGGCGCCGGGCCGCCGTCTCGCCGCAGCGGGAGCACCGCCTGCGGTCGGCGGAGAAC
The DNA here is from genome assembly GCA_035943635.1 of Actinocrinis sp. Classification (GTDB taxonomy): domain Bacteria; phylum Actinomycetota; class Actinomycetes; order Streptomycetales; family Catenulisporaceae; genus DASZBX01. Next base: position 64,045 of record DASZBX010000087.1, read on the forward strand.
CTCTCGACCTGGGCGGCGGCGTCGGCGGCGAACTCGGCGTACAGCTGCGGGATGACCCAGGCGTCGCCGTTGACGGCACCCGCGGCAGGCTCCGCGATCTTCGCGAAGTCCAGGCATCCCCACTGGCAGTCCCAGTACCAGTGCTTCTTCCACCACGGACCGGTCCACACGACCGGTTCGCGGCCAGACTCCGGGTTCGGGTGGTTGTCGCGGAGCATCCGGGCCAGTTTTCCGGCCCACAGTTCGTCGGTCGTGCGGATGGTGACCATCTGCCGTGGACCGGCGCCGGCCGCGTCGATCGAGGCCAGGGCCGTGAGATCGCGGGCGGCGGCCTGCAGGTCGTCCTTGCTGACCTGCCACCGGCCGGATATCTTCTCCGCCCTGATCAGGGTCCGACCCAGCAGGATCGGCAGTCCGGCCCGGGCGATGTTCGCCATCAGCCCGGCATCGGGGACGGCGACCAGGTCCGGGGCGCCGAGTCCGGCCCAGAACTCGGCCAGCGCGGTCAGCGGGATACGGCGGACGAGTGATTCGCGCACCGGCCGGTGCTGTGGTTCGTCCGCCATGTCTTCTCCTCGCCCACGACCAGTTTATCCACCGGTCACGACAGCCGCCGAGCCCGCCGGTCGCCCGGGCGCAGGCCCGCGGCCGCTATTGTGGGGGGTCATGGACATGGACGTCGCCGTGCAGAACCCCACCGAAGCCCCGTTCACCCGCCCGTGCCTGTACTGCGGCCGGCCGGTGCCGCAACGGGTCGGGGCCGGGCGTCCGTTCCAGTACTGCCGCGACAACAACGACGAGTGCGTCAAGGCCGCGCGCAACTCCCGGGCCCGGGACCGCAACGCGCCCGGGCTGCCCGGGCAGCTGGCCCAGACCTGGGAACTGGTCGAGCGGCTGGACCAGGTCGCCGGGGTGCTGTCCTCCTCGCTGTCCGGCGAACTGTCCGCGGCGGGCGTGGAGAGCCGGGTCGCCGCGGTCCGGGCCGAGGCCGCCGCGCAGAGCGCGGCCGCGGAGGCGGACCGGCAGGCCGCCCTGGCCGAGGCGGAGACCGCCCGCAGCGGCGCCGCCTCCGCCCGCGCCGAGGCCCTGGCCGCGCAGCAGGCCACCCTCGCGGCGCAGACCGCGCAGCGCGAGGCCGACGAGCGCGAAACCCAGGCCCACCAGGCCGCGGCAGACGCCACCGCCGCTGCGGTGGAAGCGGCGCGCCGCGAGGTCGAGGCCGTCGCCGAGCGCGACGCCGCGGCCGCCCGGGAACAGCAGCAGTCCGCGGAGCGGGAACAGGCCGAACGCTCGCGGGACGCGGCGATGATCCGGGCAGCGCAGGCGGAACGGGAAACCGGGCGGGCCCGGGACGAAGCCACCCAGGCGCAGGCCGCCCGGGACAAGGCCCAAACCCAGGTGCAGGCCGCGGACGCGGAACGGGCCCAAGCCCTGGTCGAGGCGGAACGCGCGGCCGGGCGGGCCCGGGCGGCGCAGGCCCAGGTCGAAGCCGAGCGGGAACGGTCCGAAGCCGCGGCCGCGCAGGCCGCGGCGAAGCTCGCCGAGGCCGAGGCGGGACGGGAGCGGGCGACGGAGGCGGCCCGCCGGGCCGAAGGGGAGCGGGACGCGGCGCTGGCCCAGGCGCAGACCCGGGAGGCGGACCTGGAAGGGCGGTTGGCGGCGGCCGAGCGGGAGTTGGCCCAGACCCGGTCCCGGCTGGACGCGGAGATCTCGGCGCACGGCGCGTCCCGGGTGCGGGCGGACGAGCTGACCTCGCGGCTGCTGGACCTGACCGCGCGGCTGACCGCGGTCCCGGCTCCGGCGGCGTCCGCAGAGGAGTAAACCCCCAGGCGAACGCCCCGGGACGGCTCGCGGGACGTCCGGCGTACAGACCGCAAAGAAGAGTGTTCAAGCCCGCGCCACGCGAAGACGACCGTCTATGTGCGGTAGGCGGAGGGGTCCTCGCGCCACGGGGGCGCGGGCTTGTTCACCAGTGTGTTGTCCAGCTGCTATCGGGGGAGCCTCAGTCTCAACACGGTCCGGGTGCGGTCGCGCCCGGTGTTCCCATCAGAACGCCTGGCCGGGCGGCCGCGCCAGACCTACTGATCAGGATCACTCCTGTGGGTGAAAAGCCGTCCGGTTCAGGTCCGGTCCGGATCCGCGCGCCGGCCGCGGAACGCGCCACGTGATGATCGACTCATTCGGTTCCGGAACTGCTCTCCGATTCCCCGTGCAGGCCGGAGGGATGCCACACTGTATCCAGCAGGGCCGGGGTGTTCCAGGCGGGCATCCCGGCCCCGCCCGCTTTTGTCCGGTTTTCGCCGCCTGGGTGTTGCGGGAGCCGCGAAGGCCGGGCGCAGTCGGACGTGACGGCGCGCCGCCGTGAGCCGCGCCCGATCCTGCTCTCGCCGACTCCTACTGGTCGCCGTTGTACTCGATGCCCATGGCGTCGGCCATCTCCATGGTCAGCCCTTTGGCGATGATCCGGTCCCGGTACTCCGCGCCGTAGCGGAAGGCCCGCTCGGTGGCCAGGGCCAGGTCCAGGGTCGCGGCCGCCTCCCAGGCGGCGGCGCTGCTCTCGCGCATGTCGGCGGACAGGATCCGCATGTCGCCCTCCCGGACCATCCGGTCGAGCGCGTCCTCGAACTGCTGGCGCTGCTTGCCGATGATCACGGTCGGCTCGGGCGGGGTCTCCACCGGGATGAACTCGTCGAAATCGCCGTCCTGGTCGTCCTCGGGCTCCTCATGGTCCGGATGCTCCCGGGCCGGCGGGGCGGCGAAGCGCACCTCCAGGTCGTGCCGGGTCCGTTCCGGCCGGGGCGCGGCCGGGTAGCCGCTCGGCGGGCGGCGCTGGTCGGGCACCTGGGCCACGGGTCCCTGCGCGTCGTCGCCGTACTCGGCGAACTGCTGGGGGTCGCGGGCGTAGAGCGGGTCGCGGGGATCCCGCGGATCACGGTGCGATTCGTAGCCGTCGCGGTCGCGCTCGTCGCGGCTGGCGCGAGCGTTTCGCGGATCGCGGATGTCGCGGTCTTGGCGCTCGTCCTGCTCGTCGTACGCGTCGATCCGTTCGCGGGCGCCGCGGACCTCGCGCGGGTCGAACCGGGGGACCTGCTCGTCGGGGTCGCCGTCGTACTCCGGGCCGGATATGGACGCCGCCGAGCCGTTGACGCTGCTGCCGTTCACGCTCCCGTTGACCACACCGGCGAAACCGTTGAACCGGTGACCGTTGTAGACGGGTGTTGCGTGATTGTTCACCGAATTGTTCGCCGCGTGGTTGGCCGGCGGCGCGGGCAGGGCGGCCGGGGCCGGCGCCTGGGCCTCGATCGCCCGCCGGCCGGACTGGTCGGACTGCTCCAGCTGCTCGGTCGCCGCGGCCGGCTCGACCTGCACCGGCACGTCCTTGCGGACGCCGCCGAGCCCGCCGAGGTCCAGGTCCAGCAGGCCGGTGCGGGTCAGCTCGCCGATCGAGTCGGCCGGGGCCAGCGCGCCGAGCCTGAGCGGCAGCAGCTTGGTGGCCGGGGCCTTGCGCTTCCACCGGCGGCCGTACTCCAGCTCCAGCAGCGCCCGGCGGGTGAGCCGGTCGGCCTCCATGTCGAGTCCGGCCCGGTAGTTGGTGATCTCCCACAGGATCATCCGCCGCCACATCCGCGCGGTGGACCATGGGGCCAGCAGCCAGCGGGACTTGCGGATCTTCTCCATCCGGGTGCCGGCGACCAGGCCGACCCGGTGCCGGATCACGTGCCGGGCGTACTCGCAGAACACCACCCACAGCGAGGGCATGGCCGCGTGCGCGATCCGGATCGGCAGCGGACCGCCGGACTGCCAGTTCAGCGCGATCGTGGCCGCGGTGAACGCCCACGGCACCAGGCGCAGCCCCGGCATCGGGATGTCCCAGTACATCAGCATCAGGTCGGCCGCGGAGAAGACCAGGATGGCCAGGTCCACGCCCGAGGGCACAGCCCAGGCGGTGCCGTGGAAGTACGGCAGTACGTAGGCGTAGACGGTCCGGAAGGATACGTACATGCCGGTCAGCGCGAGGGCGAGGACACTGGTGCCGATCAGGGCGACGATTCTGCGTTCGCCCCGGGAATCGCCCAGTACCCGCTGGGGGGCGGCGGGGGTGTGGTGCTCGGTGGTCAACGCTCGGCGTCCATTCACTTCGCTCGGGTGGGGCGCGGATTTCGTTCCGTGGGAAGGCAAGCGTAACGGTTGCTCGAACACGGTTTCGAGGGTTGGCGCAGTTTTTAGGATAAGCCGACCCGTGTTCGACTGATTGTCACCGGCCCGTAGCGTCGGGCGGACCTCGCGGGGACTGTTCCCGGACCTGGGTCGCTTAGCTGTTGGTCGGGGCGTGGGCGAGCAGCGGGGGAGTTGGAAGTGTGGGGGTGTGGACGTTGCGGTGCGTGGGTGGTTGGGGGCGTGTTGTTGCGTGGGGTTGATAGGTGGGGGTTGGGTGGTGGGTGACGGGGGTTGGGTTTAAGTCAAAGGCGGCCCGTGGCAATTTTCCGCGCTGGGTCAGGTGGTGGGCGGGTTTGTAGACGCGAGAAAATCACCACGGTTTTTTGCTGGGTCGCCCTGCGTGGGTGGTTGGGTTGAGGGGTGGGTGGGGAGGGAGGGTGACGGTTCGTGCGGGGTTGGGGAATGGGGTGGGTTGGGAGGAAGGGACGGGCGAAAGGCGCGGCGAGGGAGGGGGGTTAGTCATGCGGCCGGGTGGGGATGCTTGCTGCTCCGGTGGGGTGGGCGGGTATGTCGTCGGCTCATATAGATGATCTGGCTGAGGCCGTGGTGCGGGTGCTCGTGTCTGGCGGTGAGGGTGGGGTGCGAGCCGCAGGTGGGCATGGGCGAGGCCGTTCGGGTTCTGTGTCTCGGGCTTGGTGGCGTGGCACATGAGGGCGGGCGGGGGGATTCGGCAGAATCACGAGGTGATCTGGCTGGTGGTGCTGCACGGGCTGGCGGCTGCCGGGGCGGCGCCGCTGGTTGCGCGGTGGGGGCGGTCGGCGTTCCTGGTGCTGGCTGCGGCGCCGGCTGCGGCGTTCGGGTGGGCGGTGGCGCAGACGCCGGGGGTCATCGGCGGGGGCACGCCGACGCAGGTGTACTCGTGGATGCCGACCTTCGGGGTGTACCTGGCGTTCCGGTTGGATGCGCTCAGCCTGCTGTTGCTGTACCTCGCGGCCGGGATCGGGACGTTGGTCCTGGTGTTCTGTGCGCGGTACTTCGACGACAGCGAGCCGGGCCTGGGGTTGTTCGCGGGGGCGTTGACGGCGTTCGCGGGGGCGATGATCGGGCTGGTGCTGGCCGACGACCTGATCGTGCTGTTCGTGTTCTGGGAGCTGACCACGATCCTGTCGTTCTTGCTGATCGGGCACTATGCGCAGCGGGCCGAGGCGCGGCGGGCGGCGATGCAGGCGGTGTTGGTCACCACGTTCGGTGGGCTGGCCATGCTTGGTGGGGTGGTGCTGCTCGGGCATGCAGGTGGGACGTACCGGATCTCGGCGTTGCTCGCCTCGCCGCCGCATGGCCGGGTGGTCACTGTGGCGTTGGTGCTGGTGCTGGTCGGGGCGTTGTCGAAGTCGGCGGTGTTCCCGTTCAGTGAGTGGCTGCCGGGGGCGATGGCTGCGCCGACGCCGGTCAGTGCGTACCTGCACGCGGCCGCGATGGTCAAGGCCGGGGTGTATCTGGTGGCGCGGTTGGCGCCGGCGTACGGCGGGGATCCGACCTGGCGGGCGGTGACGACGAGCCTGGGGGCGGCGACCATGCTGCTCGGCGGGGTGCGGGCGTTGCGGGAGCACGACTTGAAGCGGGTGCTGGCGTTCGGGACGGTCAGTCAGCTCGGGTTCCTGACCGCGGTGCTCGGGTCCGGTACCCGGGACGCCGTGTATGCGGGTCTGGCGTTGTTGGTGGCGCACGCGTTGTTCAAGGCGCCGCTGTTCTTGTCGGTCGGGATCATCGACCGGTGTGCGGGGACGCGTGACCTGCGCAAACTGTCCGGGTTGCGGCGGGAGCTGCCGTGGGTGGCGTCGGTGTGCGCGTTGGCGTGTCTGTCGATGGCGGCGGTGCCGTTGTTCCTCGGGTTCGCCGCGAAGGAATCGGTGTTCTCGGCGTTCGTGGACGCGGAGCACGGCGGGTCGACGGGGGACGGCGTGCTGCTGGCGGTGTTCACGGGCGGGTCCGGGTTGACGGTCGCGTACACGCTGCGGGTGTGGTGGGGTGCGTTCGGGGACAAGGCGGGTGTGCCGGACCGGCCGGCGCGCCCGGCGGCGATGTTGATGCTGGTGCCGGCCGGGATTCTCGCGGTGGCCGGGCTGGTGCTGGGTGTCGGGGCGAGGGTGCTGGACCCGCTGTTGAGCGAGTACGCGAACACGGTGCCCGGGGAGCACGGTGAGCATCTGGCTGCGTGGCACGGGTTCGGGCAGGCGTTGGGGTTGTCGGCGGTGGCGTGGCTGGTCGGCGCGGTGGTGTTCGCGGCGCGGGAGCCGCTGTACCGGTTTCACCGGCGGCATGTGCTGCCGGAGGCGGAGAACGTGGTCACGGCCCTGGTGCTGGCCACGGATCGGGCGGCGACGCAGATCACCGGGGCGATCCAGCGCGGGTCGCTGCCGATCTACGTGAGCACGACGTTCGGGGCGTTCGCGGCGTTGGGGTTGTTCGCGATCGGGTACGGGGCGCCGTGGCCGTCGTTGGCGTCGGTGCGCTGGTGGGACAACCCGTTCCAGGTGCCGCTGGCGGTGCTCATCGCGGTGGCGGCGCTCGGGGCGGTGTTCGCGCGGCCGCGATTGGCCGGGGCGATGCTGGTCGGGGTCACCGGCCTGGGCACGGCGTTGCTGTTCCTGTTGCAGGGCGCGTTGGATCTGTCGTTCACGCAGTTGACGGCGGAGATCGTCAGCCTGGTGGTGTTCGTGTTGGTGCTGCGGCGGCTTGGGCCGGTGTTGCGGGACGGTTCGCGGCCCGGGCGGCGGGTGTTGCATACGGTGATCGCGGTGGCGACCGGGGGGAGTTTGGCGGCGTTGACGTATCTGTCGGCGGCCAGTCGGGTGCAGCCGGCCATTTCGTCGGCGTATCTGCAGGCGGCGCAGCGGGATCATCTGGGCAATGTGGTGTCGGCGATCGTGTTGGACTACCGGGCGTGGGACACGCTCGGGGAGAGCAGTGTGGTGGCGGTTGCGGCGGCCGGGGTGACGAGTCTGGTGTTCCTGCGGCGGTCTGCGGCGGCGTTGCCGCGGCCGTCGGTGCTGGATTTGGGTGCGGGTGGTGTGGTGGGGGCGGGGTCGGTTGGTGGCGGTCCTGGTCGGGTGGGTGGGGATACCCCGGTGGTGGCGTCGGCTGGAGTTGCGGCGTCGGCGGGGGCGGCGGCGGGTGGTGTGGCGGAGGCGCGGCGGTTGGGGCCGTTGATCTGGTTGGCGACGGCGGTGCGGGCGCCGGGGCAGCGGCGGTCGCTGGTGTTGGAGGTGTTGGCGCGGCTGACGTATCACACGGTGCTGCTCGTGTCGGTGTACGTGCTGGTGCACGGGGAGGATGGTCTCGGTGGCGGGTTCGTCGCGGGGTTGCTGGCCGGGTTGGCGTTGACGCTGCGGTATCTGGCCGGCGGGCGGTACGAGTTGGCCGAGGCCGCGCCGGTGGACGCCGGGTTCCTGCTGGGGATCGGGATGTTCCTGTCGGCGGGTACGGCTTTGACCGGGTACCTGTTCGGCGGGGCGTTGGACGACCGGTCCTGGTCGTGGCATGTGCCGGTGCTCGGCGAGGTGCACGTCAGCAGTACCCTGTTCTTCGATCTCGGGGTGTATGTGCTGGTGGTCGGGTTGGTGTTGGACATTCTGCGGTCGCTCGGGTCGGAGGTCGACCGGCACATCGCGGCGGACCGGGCGGCGGAGTTCGCCAGCCGCGGGCCGGGGGACCCGCGGTGACGGGGGCCGCGGCGGTGTTGGGAGTGGCGGTGGCAGCGAATCCGGCGGCGCCGGCGCTCTACGGCCCGGGGGTCGGGGCGAGTGTGACGTTGGTGGCGATCGGCGGGTTCCTGGTGGCGTGCGGGGTGTACCTGCTGCTGGGGCAGCGGTTGACCCGGTTGGTGCTCGGGATGATCCTGGCGGGCAACGGGGTGAATCTGCTGCTGCTCGCGGACGGCGGGCCGGCCGGGGCGGCGTTGCTGGAACCGGGGGTGCGGTCGGCGGACGGGCGGGTGGTGGCGGTGGCTGATCCGTTGCCGCAGGCGATGATCCTGACCGCGATCGTGATCACCTTGTCGATGACGGCGTTCTTGTTGGCGTTGGCGTATCGGACCTGGCAGGTCACCGGGGACGACCAGGTGCAGGACGACGTGGAGGACCGGCGGATCGTGCTCAAGGCGCGGCGGGCGGACCTGCGCGGGGATCTGCGGGTGCAGAAGGCGCAGTACCGGCAGGGCCGGCGGGAGGCGTTGGCGCGGTCCCGGGCCCGGCGCCGGGAGTTGCGCGAGGCGGTGGCGCAGGCGCGGGCGGAGTTGCGGGCCCGGGCGCGGATCGCGCGGATGGTGGCGGCGCGCGCGGAGGATTTCGAGTTCGTTCAGGACGTGGACCAGTCCGACAGCGACTTCCGGCCGGCGCCCCGGTCCGGGGACGAGTAAGGACGAGAGGGACTCCTGCGGATGGACGAGCTCGTACCCCTGCCTGTGCTGTTGCCGTTGTTCGCGGTCGGCGCGAAGTTCATCATCGGGCCCAAGCGTCCGCAGTTGCAGGGCGTCATCTCGACGTTGGTGCTGATCGCGGACACTGTGATCTCGATCGTGCTGCTGGTCGGTGCGGACCGGGACGGGCCGCTGGTGGTGCAGATCGGCGGGTACGGTGCGCCGCTGGGGATCAGCCTGGTGGTGGACCGGTTGAGCGGTCTGATGATCGCGGTGTCGTCGGTGGTGACGTTGGCGGTGTTGTTCTACTCCCAGTCGCAGGGGTCGGACGAGGATGCGGACACGCCGTTGGCGGTGTTCTACCCGGCGTATCTGATCATGGTGGCGGGGGTTGCGGACACGTTCCTGGCCGGGGATCTGTTCACCATGTACGTCGGGTTCGAGATCATGTTGGCGGCCAGTTATGTGCTGATGACCGTGGGTGGGACGCGGGATCGGATCCGGGCCGGGGCGGTGTACATCATGGTCGGGATCGCGTCGTCGTTGTTGTTCATGGCGGCGATCGCGGTGGCGTATGCGGCGGCCGGGACGGTGAACCTGGCGCAGTTGGCCGGGCGTCTGGCGTTGCTGCCCGGTGACGTCCGGTTGGCGATCAACCTGTTGTTGTTGGTGGTGTTCGCGGTGAAGGCTGCGGCGTTTCCGTTGTCGGCGTGGCTGCCGGATTCGTATCCGACCGCGCCGGCGCCGGTCACGGCCGTGTTCGCGGGCCTGCTGACGAAGGTCGGGGTTTACTGCGTGATCCGCACGCAGACGTTGTTGTTTCCGGGCCAGCAGGTGCGCGGGGTGTTGTTGGCGGTGGCGGCGTTGTCGATGCTGGTGGGGATCGCCGGGGCGGTGGCGCAGGCGGACTTGAAACGTCTGCTGTCGTTCACGCTGGTCAGTCATGTCGGGTACCTGTTCCTCGGGATCGGGTTGGGTGGGACGCGCGCGCTGGCCGGGACGTTGTTCTACGCGGCGCACCACATCACGGTGCAGACGTGCCTGTTCCTGGTGACCGGGTTGATCGAGCGGCGGGAGGGGACCGGGGACATCGGGCGGATCTCCGGGCTGGCCCGGTCGGCGCCGTTGCTGGCGGTGTTGTTCTTCCTGCCGGCGATGAACCTGGCCGGGATTCCGCCGTTCTCCGGGTTCCTGGCCAAGCTGGCCCTGTTGCAGGCGGCGGCCGCGGACGGGCGGGCGGCGGCGTCGGTGTTGTTGGCGGCGGCGTTGGTGACGAGTCTGTTGACGTTGTACGCGATGGCGAAGGTGTGGTCGCGGGCGTTCTGGCGTGGTCCGGACGAGGAGTTGGCGCCGGGGGAGTTGCAGTTCGCGCTGCCGGGCGGGGCCGGGGTGGCGGCGGTGGTGCGGCGCGGGTCGCGCGGGTCGGTGGGGATCAGCGGGCGGCAGTTGGCGCGCAGTGAGTCGTATCCGCCGGGGATGTTGCTGGCCACGTGCGCGTTGGTGCTGGTGACGTTGGGGTTCACGGTGTGGGCCGGTCCGGTGACGGCGTTCTGCGAGCGGGCGGCGGAGCAGTTGGAGAACCGGGCGGTGTACGTGACGGCGGTACAGAGGGCGTCGGGGGAGCCGGCGGATGCGGCGAGTGTGTCGGGTTCGGTTGGTGCGCGGTGATCGGGCGGCGGGTGGATGTGTTGGCGGTGGTGTGGCTGACCGTGGTGTGGGTGTTCCTGTGGGGTCGGGCGGATGTGCCGGTGGTGCTGTCGGGGGTGGTGCTGGGGGTGGTGTTGTGTGTGATGGCGCCGTTGCCGCAGTTGGTGGATGCGTTGCGGGCGCGGCCGGTGGCGGTGGTGTGGTTGGTGGTGTACGTCGGGTGGGATCTGTTGCGGTCCAGTGCCGAGGTGACGTGGCAGATCGTGCGTCCGGGGCGGCCGCGGTCGGCGGTGTTGGTGGTGCCGATGCGGTGTCGTGGGGATGTGATGACGGCTTTGACGGCGATCGCGGTGTCGGCGGTGCCGGGGACGACGGTGATCGATGTGCGCCGGGAGGACTGGACGATGATCCTGCACGTGTTGGATGTGGACGAGAACGACCTGGACACGGTCCGGGCGGACGTGTGGCGGTTGGAGCGGTTGATCGTGCGCGCGTTCGGCACGCGCGCGCAGGTCGTGGCGCTGGAGGGCGCCGGGGCGGGTTCGTCGGCGGCGGGAACGGGCTCAGCAGACGCGGGCGGGCGCGGCGGTCCGGGGGTGCGGGGATGAGCGCGGCGGCGGGGTTCGGGGGTCCGGACGTGGCCCAGGTGGCCAGTGGGGTGGTGTTGATCGTGGCGGGCGCGTTGGTGTTGTGGCGGCTGGTGGCCGGGCCGAGCGTGCTGGACCGGTCGATCGCGCTGGACACGTTGACGTCGCTGTGCCTGATCGCGGTGGCGTTGGTGGCGTGCGTGCAGCGCAGTGGGGCGTTGCTGCCGGTGCTGTTGGTGGTCTCGTTGGTCGGGTTCACCGGGTCGGTGAGCGTGGCCCGGTTCGCGGCCGGGCGCGACGGCCTGGAGGTCAGTGCCGAGGACGACAGCGCGGGCGCCGCCGAGGGGCAGGATGCCCAGCAGGCCCGGGACGCCGAGAGCGCGAGCGGCGGCAGCAACCGCGGTTCCGGCAATGATCCCGTCCCGCCTGCCGGTGACGCCGAGCCCGGCGCCCATGGCGGTGCGCGATGACGTGGTCGGGGTTCCAGCAGACCGGGTCGGACGTGCTGGTCCTGGTCGGCGCGGTGCTCTCGCTGATCGCGGGGATCGGCCTGCTGCGGTTCCCGGATCTGCTCAGCCGGATGCATGCGGCCACCAAGCCGCAGATCCTCGGCCTGCTGCTGGTGGCGGTCGGCACGGCCCTGCGGTTGGGGGATGCGAATGACGTGACCAGCCTGATCGTGGTGGCGTTGTTCCAGACCTGGACGGTCCCGGTGGCTGCGCACATGGTCGCGCGGGTGGCCCGCCGGTCCGGGGCGTTGGACTCGTCGAGCCTGGTGGTCGACGAGGAGCGCCCCGACCCGGCAGACGCCTGATCCCGGTTGCGGGCCGAGCGGCCCCGGGCGACCGTCGGCGATTCTGAGCGGTCGCGGCGGCCGACAGCCGACAGGGCACTGTTCCTACACGGCAATACCAGCAGACTGATCGCATTGTCCGATCACCACACCGCGTCAGGCCTCACGGCATCCATCCGAGGTGGCGCCGTCTCAGAAACGGCTGGTCGGACCGCTGTGGTGCGTTAGCCCGTCCGTGTGTGCGACGGGTAGGCCTCATCCTGCATCTGACGTGCGAAGATCCACATACTCCTAGTAGTCACACGATTACTTTCCATCACTCTTTCGGTGCACTGGCCGTTTGGCCGCCCGGGGGCGGGTGGAAGGAACCCCAGCGATCAACCGGGTTGCGTGCGGCGCCCGCCGCACCACCGCTTACTGGAGGTAGTAATAATGGCTCGTTCCACTGTCGTTCGTCGGACCGCCGCGATTGTCGGCACCGGGATGCTCGCCGGTCTCGGCATGCTGGCCGCGGCCGGACCGGCTTCGGCCGCCGCCCTGCCCGCCGCCACCGCCATGGTGGGCACCACCACCGTCGCCCACCTGAACGCCTCGGACTGGATCCTCGGCCCGTTCGGCTACATCTGGCAGGAGGGCGGCCTGACCGGCCTGCTCGACGGCCTGCTCGGCGGGCTCGGCCACCTGCTCGGCGGCCTGCTGTAAGCAGATCCGGGCGAACCACCCGCGGCCGCGCCGTCTCGCGCAGCACCCTGCGCGAGGCTCGCGGCCGCGGTGTGTCCCCGCCCGGGCCGGGCCCGCGGGCCCGGCGGAACAGGACCGCAGAACCCGTGGAACCACGGGAGCGCCGTCGCGGGGTTGCGCCCGCCCGACATGCCCGGGGCTTGGACACCCCCGGGCCGGGCGCGCGGCCGGCCGGACCGTTGCGAGCGGACCGGCCGCAGTGACCACGGCGGCCGTAGCGGTGCCGGCCCGGTGCGCGGCGCCGGCAGGCGAGGCCGAGGGCCGGGTGTGACCTGGTGCGGGACGGGTGCGAAGGCGCGGCGATCAAGGCGGTAGGGTGAGGATCCCGGGATTCGTCGGATCGTCGTACCGATCTGTGCTCCCGGGGCGTCGTACCGTTGTCGCCACCGGTCACAGGAGCCCGCGTCCATGCCTGCACTGCTCGCCATCGTGGCCTCCGCGTTGTGGGGGACCGGTGACTATGTCGGGGGCCTGCTGTCGCGCCGGATCAGCTCCCTGGCCGTGGTCTTCCTCGGTATGTGCACGGCCCTGGTCGCGGTCGGTGCCCTGGCGGTGGTGGTGCGCCCGCCGCTGGGCCTGAACCTGCTGGATGGTGCCGCGGCCGGGGTGGCCGGGGCCGTGGGGCTGGTCTGCTTCTACCGGGCGATGGCGACCGGGCCGATGTCGGTGGTGGCCCCGCTCAGCGCCACCGGCACCGCGATCCCGGTCCTGTGGGACCTGGCGAACGGCGCGTCGGCGAACGCGGTGCAGGGCGCCGGGATGCTGCTCGCGTTCGCCGGGGTGATCCTGGCCGGGGGCCCGGAGTGGCGCCGGTCCCCGGACACGGCCCGCTCCACCCTGCTCTTCACCCTGGTCGCCGCGATCGGGTTCGGCCTGTACTTCATCTTCGTGGCCGCCGGGTCGCAGACCAGCGTGCTCAGCACCCTGCTGGGCCAGCGCGCGGCCGGGGTGTTGTTCCTGGCGGTTCCGGCGCTGCGCGGGTGGCGGTCCGGCGCCAGTGCGCTGAGCGGGCTGCGGGAGAGGATGCCGCGCAAGTACCTGGCGTTGTTGATGGTCGGCGGACTGTTCGACGTGTCGGCCAACGGGATCTACGGCGTGTCCACCAGCCTGCCGGGCGCGGACCTGGCCGTGGTCACGGTCCTGGCGTCGCTGTACCCGGTGATGACGACGCTGCTGGCCCGCGGGCTGCTCAAGGAGCGGTTGCGGTCGGTGCAGAACCTCGGCGTGATCGCCGCCCTGGCCGGGGTGCTGCTGCTCAACGCGTGAGCTGCGAACAGGGTGCCCGCGCGGTCGGGTCAGGGCGCTGTTCCCGCTCGGCGCGCGGCGGCTGGATTAGACTTCGTACCATGACATCGACTCCCGTTCCGGTCACGCCGGAGTTGCACGCCTACCTGCTGGCCCACTCGAATCAGCCGGACGCGGTCGAACGTGACCTGATCGACTACACCCAGGACCTCGGGTCGGTCGCGTCCATGCAGATCGCCCCCGAGCAGGGTCTGCTGCTGACCATGCTGGTGCAGTCGCTCGGCGCGCGCCGGGTGGTGGAGGTGGGTACGTTCACCGGTCTGTCGTCCCTGGCGATCGCCCGCGGCCTGGCGCCCGGCGGGTCGTTGGTGTGCTGCGACATCAGCGAGGAGTGGACGGCCCGGGCCCGGCAGGCGTGGGCGGCGTCCGGGGTGGCGGACCGGATCGAGTTGCGGATCGCCCCGGCGATCGAGACCCTGCGCGCGCTGCCGCAGGAGGAGTACCTGGACTTCGCGTTCATCGACGCGGACAAGGAGAGTTACCCGTCGTACTACCGGGAGCTGGTCGCCCGGATGCGCCCGGGCGGGTTGATCGCGATCGACAACGTGTTCCAGAAGGGTTCGGTGGTCCAGTCCGAGCGGGCCCGGGCCGTGGCCGAGGGGTGGACCGACACGCTGGCGATCCACGAGTTCAACGAGTCCCTGGTCGCCGACGACCGGGTGGACGTGGTGATGCTCCCGATCGCCGACGGCCTGACCCTGGCCCGCAAGCGCTGACCGGCGCGGGTGAATCGTCGCCCGGGGTTACCGGGTGCAATGGTGTGTAGCGGTTACAGTGGGGATGATCTTGCCCGCGGTACCGTACGTAGGTTGTAAGGAGCGATGACATGGCGGAGGTTTCCGGCACTCTGGCGAGGATCGGGAGCACGGGCGTGCTGCCGGTCGGGCACCGGGAGCGGTCCCTGCCGTTCTCGTACTACGACCACACCCGGACCGTCGTGGGCTATAGCGTCGCCTACCTCGAACCCGTCGTCGACGCGATCACGCGGCGGCTGGGCCTGGCGCAGCTGACGGTCCAGATGGTCCCGGTCACCCCGCAGACCCTCGCGGCCCGGATCCAGTCCGGCGAAGTCGCGATCGAGTGCGGAACCACCGCGAACACCGTGGCGGCGGCCGGCCAGGTCGCCTTTTCGACCACGGTGTTCCTCGCGCGCCCGCGCCTGCTGACCCGGCGCGGCTCGGATGTCGACGACTGGTCCGACCTGCGCGGGCAGAGCGTGGTCGCCGTCGCGGGCACGAGCGCCGAACAGCTCCTGGCCAGGATGAACGACGAGAAGCCGATGGGGATGACCCTGGTCGCGGCCAAGGACACCGCGCAGGCGCTGCAGGCTTTGGAGGCCGGGCGGGTCGTGGCGTATGCGGACGATGACGCCGTGCTGGACGGGCAGCGGCTGCGGGCCAAGAGCCCGGCCAACTGGATGGTGACCGGCACACCGAAGGCCGCCGACCACCTCGCCTTCGCCCTGCCGCCCGGCGACCCGGAGTTCAAGCGGCTCGTGGACGGCGCGATCGCCGCCGCGCAGACCGGCGGCCTGGCCGCGAAGATCCACGCGCGGTGGTTCGAGCAGCCCGTCCCGCCGAAGGGGATCAGCCTGAACCAGCCGCTCGGCGACGACCTGGCCGCCCTGTTCGCCGCCCCGAACGACCGCCGGCCGGCCGCCGGATAGCGGTCGCGCTCTACGATCCGGACCCGTTCACGGCGTATCCGTCGCCGTTCTACTCCGGCTACTTCGCCGACCTGGGTACCGTGCGCGAAGTCCGTGGCAGGTGCGGTCCGCTGGTCTGGCGTGACGGGCGGATCGTCGTGTGAGGCGTCCGTCTTGGCGGCACCGGCCTTCGCCCCGGTGCCTACCAGGCCGGCACCCGCGCGCCAGTGGCGGCGACAGCGGCGGCCGGGGCTCCGAAGGTGCTGCGCAGCGCGTCCTCCAGCGGGGTTCCGGACTCGGCGCGCCAGCACACCGAGCCGTCCGGGCGGATCAGCACCGCCTCGAGCGCGTGCTGCACCGCTTCCGCGGACACCGGCGCGGTGGCGTCGCCGGGAGCGCCGGGAGCGCCGATCTTGCCGTACGTGAAGCGGTACCGGTCCCCGCCGATCGGCACAAGCATCCCCCAATAGTCCCGGGTCGACCTGGTCAACGTGCTCATATGACCGGTGCTGGCGGGTACGAGGTCCGAGACGGCCGACAGTCGGACATCGGCGAGCACCGCCCGATACGTGCCGGGACGCCCGGGAAACGGCAGCCCCAGTGCTTTGCGCGCCGTGCTGTGCGCGCCGTCGCAGGCCACGACGTACCGGGCCCGGAATTGCGCCGTATCGGCAGTGCCCGCGATATCCGCTGTGACCAGGACGCCTACATCGTCCACCTCCACCGCCGCGACCCGCCGGCCGCGCAGGACCTGCGCGCCGAGAGCCGTCGCGGCAGTCTCGAACACCTCCTCGATCGTCCACTGCGCGACGGACAGCGGGTAGGGCTGGCGGGTGCGCCACGGGGTGCAGTCCAGTTCCACCGGCAGTCCGGCGAAGTGCCCGCCGACCGGGGGCCGGGTCAGCATCCGGTCCTTGAGCGGGTCGAGCAGGCCGCGGGCGTCGAGCAGTTCGGCGGTGCGCGGCTGGATCGCGCCGCCCTTGGTCTGCTGTACCCGTACGGTCGCCTGTTCCAGCACGGTCACCCGCGCGCCGCCCGACGCCAGTTCGTGCGCCAGCATCAGCCCGGTCGGCCCGGCGCCCACCACGATCACGTCCACGCCCATAATCTCTCCTTAGTGCAAAAGTAGACTCAGTGCAATATAGCTCCTGGTGCAGTCGCCCGCTAGGCTTGGGCTGTGGACGAACCGACCGGCCTGCGGGAACGCAAGAAGCAGCGCACGCGCGAGGCGATCTCGAACGCGGCGATCGCCCTGTTCCTGGCCGAGGGCTACGACCAGGTGTCCATCTCCCGGGTCGCCGAGGCCGTGGAGGTCTCCCGGCGCACCCTGTTCGCCTACTTCCCGACCAAGGAAGACCTGGTCCTGCACCGGATCGCCGACCACGAGACGGAGAACTCGCGGGTCGTGCGCGCCCACCCGCAGGCGCCGCTGGCCGCGTTGCGCACGCACTTCCTCGGCGGCCTGCTCCGCCGCGAACCGTCCACCGGACTGTGCGACGTGCCGCGGGTGCTCGCGCTGTTCCGGCTGATCGTGGGCACCCCGAGCCTGGCGGCCGGGATGCTGCGGTTCCGGGAGAACAACGAACTGTCCCTCGCCGCCGAACTGCGCGCCCTGGCCGGCCCGCACGGGCCCGGCGGCCTCCCGGAGTCGGCCGCGCGCCTGGCCGCCGCGCAGATCGTCGCGGTGCAGTGGCGGTTGTCGATGGACAACCAGCAGCGCATCGCCGACGGAGCCGGCGCCGACGAGGCCTACCCCGACGCGCTCGCCGCCGCCGAACAGGGCTTCGACCTGCTGGCCGGAGGCCTGCGGCCGCTGCTCGGCGCCCACCGCTGACGCACCCCTCCGGCCGCTGAGCCCGGCTCCGGCACACAAACTCCATTAGCTCTAATATAATTAGTGCTATCCTAGTGAGAGCTGATGGACTTCGTGAGGGGAGGGCCGTGTCCGTGGACCTGCGACAGGTGTTCGACGACCTGGTGCGCTTCGAGACCGACCTGTGGAACGAGATCGACGCGCGGCTGCGCCGGGAGTGCGGCGTGCCGCTGGGCAGCCTGGACGTGCTGCGGGTGATAGCCCGCACCGGCGACTGCCGGGTCAACGACATCGCCGCGGCCCTGTCCATCACCGTCGGCGGCGCCAGCCAGGCCGTGGACCGGCTGGAGAAACGCGCCCTGTGCGCCCGGCGCCCGCACCCGGCCGACCGGCGCTCCTCCAGCGTCGGCCTGACCGACGCGGGCCGGGACCTGGTCGCCGCCGCCGAACCGGTCTTCGACCAGGAACTGGCCCGCCGGATCGGCGGCCCGCTGACCGACGAACCGCTCGCCGCCCTCGCCTCAGCGCTCGCCACCCTGCGCGCCGCGACCGCGCACCAACCGCCACCGCCACCCGCCGACCCCGCGTGACCCACACCCGGCGGCCACCGCGCAACGCACAACGCCGCCCCGCCAACGAAGCCCAGACCATCCCGACACCACCCCTCACACAGACCCAGGGAGACACCATGACCGCCACCACCCAGGCGCGCGCCGTACGCTTCGACGACTACGGCGACCGCGACGTCCTGCACGTCGTCGACATCCCCCTGCCCGTCCCGCAGACCGGCGAAGTCCTGGTGGAAATCCGGGCGGCCGGGATCAACCCGGGCGAGATCGGCATCCGCTCCGGCGCGCTGCGCGAGGCGTTCCCGGCCACCTTCCCGTCCGGGCAGGGCAGCGACCTGGCCGGCGTCGTGGCCGCGGTCGGCCCGGGCGTGACCGAGTTCGCCGTCGGCGACGAGGTGCTCGGCTACTCCTGGACCCGGTCCAGTCACGCCACCCACGCCGGCGTCCCGGCCGAGCAGCTCATCGCGAAGCCCGCCGACCTGAGCTGGCCGGTCGCCGGGGCCCTGTACGTGGTCGGGTGCACCGCGTGGGCCGCGGTGCACGCCGTGGACCCCCAGCCCGGGGAGACCGTGGCCGTCTCGGCCGCGGCCGGGGGCGTGGGCACGGTCGTCGTCCAGCTGCTGGTCAGCAAAGGCGTGCGGGTGCTGGGCATCGCCTCGGCCGAGAACGCCGGCTGGCTCACCGAGCACGGCGCGACCCACGTGCCCTACGGCCCGCGCCTGGCCGAGGACCTGGCCGCGGCGGCGCCGGACGGGATCGACGCGTTCATCGACCTGTTCGGGCCCGAGTACGTGCAGCTGGCCGTGGACCTGGGCATCGCGCGGGACCGGATCGAGACGATCATCTCGTTCCAGAAGGCCGGGGAACTGGGCACCAAGGCCGAGGGCAGCGGCACCGCGTCCAACCGGGAGGTGCTGACCGAGATGGCCGGGCACGTGAGCGCCGGGCGGATCGAGATCCCGATCGCCGCGACCTACCCCCTGGGCGAGGTGCGCGCCGCGTTCGCGCAGCTGGAGCAGCGGCACACCCGCGGCAAGATCGTCCTGATCCCGTAGCGCGCCCTCCGGCTCACCCGGCGGCGGCCAGCAGTTCCTCCAGGGCCAGGGCCACGCCGTCCTCGTCGTGCGCCGCCGTCACGCGCGAGGCGGCGGCCAGGACCGTGGGGTGGGCGTTGGCCACGGCGTAGGACAGTCCGGCCCAGCGCAGCATCGGCAGGTCGTTGGGCATGTCGCCGAACGCCGCGACCTGCGCCGCCGCCACGCCCCGGGCGGCGCACAGCGCGGCCAGCGCCGCCGACTTGGTCGCCCCGGGCGGGGCGATCTCCAGCAGCCCCTGGCCGCCGGAATGGGAGATCTCCGCCGGGACGGTCACCGCGGCCAGCGCCGCCGCGGCCATCTCGTCGGCGGTCAGGGTGGGGGAGCGCACCAGGATCTTGACCACCCGGCCGATCCGTTCCCACACCTCGTCCAGGTCCGCGGCCAGGCGCGCGGTGTGGCCGCTGACCGTGCCGAGCCGGAACGCCGCCTCGTGCCAGGACTCCTGCCCGGACTCCAGGGCGAACCCGGCGTCCGGGAGCACCGGGCGCAACTGCTCGACCAGGCGGCGGCCGTCGGCGAACGCGAACTCGTGCACGACCGTGGCCTGGCCGGTGGCGCAGTCCAGCACGATCGCCCCGTTCGAGCAGATCGCCGTCGCCGACACGCCCACCGCATCCACCAAAGGGGTGACGGTGCGCGGCGGGCGGGCGGTGACGAACACCACCTCGATCCCCGCCGCAGCGCACGCGCGCAGGGCGGCGACCGTGCGCGGGGTGATCGCCCGGTCCCGGTCCAGCAGCGTCCCGTCCAGGTCCGTCGCCACCAGCCGCGGCACCACAGGCGCCGCCGCGGGCAGGGTGCCGTCGTGGTCCCCGGACGGGTTGTCGAAGGCGTGCAGGTCGGCGGCGGTCACGGCGCCATCATGCCAGACACGCCGCGCCCACCCACCCACGACTCCACATCCGTGCACGTCACGGCCTTGATTGCGCGATATCGCACGGGCGCCCCTAAAGTGGGCGTTCATGCGGATAGAGGTGCTCGGTACGGCGGCCGTGGTCGGTGACCACGGCACGGTCTCCGGCGCCCGGCTCGGCGGGCGCCGGGCCCACATCATCCTCGTCGCCCTCGCCCTGGACCCCGGCGTCGTCTCCAGCGAACGCCTGGCCCGGCTGATCTGGGGCGAGGACACCCCGCCGACCTGGCCGGCCGCGCTGCGCGGGGTGGTGCGCGGGCTGCGCCAGGCCCTGGAACCGGTCGGCGGCGGCGCCCAGCAGGTCATCGTCACCGAACCGCGCGGCTACCGGGTGGCCGCCGGCGTCCAGGTCGACGTGGCGCTGGCCGCCCGCGCGGTCGAGCAGGCCGCGGACCTCGTGCGCGGCGGACGGTACCGGGCCGCCCTGGACCTGGCCGGTCCGGTCTCCCGGCTGACCGGCGCCGCGCTGCTGGCCGACGAGGACGGCGAGTGGCTGCGCCCGCACCGCGACCAGGTCGACGCCCTGGCCCGGCAGGGACTGGACCTGGTCGCCGACGCGGCCGGCCGGCTCGGCGAACACCCGGCCGCGATCGTCGCGGCCCGCCGCCGCCTGGCCGCGGACCCCCTGGACGAGCACGCCCACCGGGGCCTGATCCGCGCCCTGGACCGCGGCGGGGACCGGGCCGGGGTGGTGCGCGCCTACGAGGAATGCCGGTCGGTGCTGGCCGACCAGCTCGGCGTGGACCCGTCCGCCGACACCGTCCGCACGTACCTGGCCGCCCTGCACGACCAGGCGCCCAGCGCGCACGCGCGCGTCCCGGTGGACACCTCCTCGTTCGTCGGCCGGGACCAGGACGCCGCCCGGCTGCGCACCATCCTGGCCGGGCCCGGGCTGGTCACCGTCACGGGCCTGGGCGGGGTCGGCAAGTCCCGGCTGGCCGCCCGCGCGGCCGGCGGCGCCGAGGGCCACTCCGGCGGGCGCCTGTGGGTCGCGCTCGGCTCGGTCACCGAGGACGCCCTGGTCGCCGCGACGGTCGCGCTCAGCCTCGGGGTCAGCCCCGGGGCCGAGGACGCCGCCGCGGCCCTGGCCGCGCACCTGGCCGCGCTCGGCCCGACCCTGCTGGTCCTGGACGGGGCCGAAACCGCCCGGGACGGCGTCGCGTCCCTGGTGTCGCTGCTGGTCGGCGCCTGCCCGCTGCTGAGCGTCCTGGTCACCAGCCGTTCCCCGCTGGGCCTGGACGCCGAGGCGGTGCACCGCCTGGACCCGCTCCCGGCGCCCGCCGACGCGGACGCGGCCCCGGCCGCCCTGGAACGCAACCCGCTGGTCCGGCTTCTGCTGGACCGGGTGCGCGACGGCGGCGGGGACCTGGACGTGGACCAGATCACCGCGCCGCACGTGGTCGCGCTGCTGCGCACCTGCGGCGGCCTGCCGCTCGCGGTGGAACTGATGGCCGCGCAACTGGCCGCCATACCGGTCGGGGACCTGCTCGACCAGCTCGGCCCGGTCCTGCACTCCGGCGACGGGCCGCTGCGCGCGATCGCCCGGGGCAGTTACGCCCTGCTCAACGAGCACGAGGCGGCCGTGTTCCGCCGCTGCGCGGTCCTGGACGGCAGCGTCGGGCTGGCGATGGTGCGCCAGGTGGTCGCCGACGAGCAGATCGCCCCGGTCCGGGTGGTGCGGATCCTGCGCGAACTGACCGCCAGCGGCCTGCTCGGGGTCGACCGCTCCGGGCCGCGCTGGCACTACCACCTGGACGACGACCTGCGCCGTTTCGCCGCCGACCTGCTGGCCCAGCACGGCGAGGAGGGCGCGGCGTACGACCGGCTGGCCGATGCGGTCCGCGCCCTGCTGCCCGAGGACGCCCGGCAGACCCCCGCGCCGTACCAGAGCGCGGTCACCGACGCGCTCGCGTGCATCCGCTCCCTGTTCCGGGCCGCGGTCTCCGGGCGCGCCGACAGTTCCCGGTGCCTGGAGCTGGCGTTCCGGCTGCACCGCTACTGGGCCGCGACGAACGTCGCCGAAGGCCGGTACTGGCTGGCCCGCCTACTGGCCGCCAGCCCCGGGTCGGACTGGTTCGCGTATGCGACGTACGCGCTGGGGTACCTGGACTACTGGTCCGGGGACACCGACAACGCGCTGCGGGAACTGGAGACCGTCACCTCCCTGCTCGACGGCGTCGCCGACCCGTACGCCGCCCGCGCCCTGGTGTACCTGGCCGGGCTGCTCGACGACCTGGACCGGGGCCCGGAAGCGGTGGACTGCGTGCGCCGCTCGATCGACGCGGCCGAACCCTTCGGCATCGACCTGCGGGTGGCCGCCGCGATGGGCCTGGGCAGCGTATTGTCCGAACGCGGCGAACCGGAGGCCGCCGAGCACGCCGTGCGCGCGATCGAGCTGTGCCGCTCCGGCGGGTCCCCGGAGCAGCTGGCCGTGGCCCTGCCGACCGCGGCCATGGTGTGCTGGCAGGTCGGCGCGGTCGACCAGGCCCGCGCGTTCGTGCGCGAGGCCCGCCCGCTGCACGCCGAGGGCAAACGGATCGCCCGGGTCGTGCTGCTGTCGGCGGCCGCGGGCCTGGCCCTGGACGACGGCGACCTGCCGGCGGCCGTCGACCTGGGCCTGTCCGCCGACCGGGAGGGCGCCGAACTAGGCGTCGAACGGGAAATGCCGCTGATCCGGGCCGTGCTGGCGCGGGCGCTGCTGGAAAGCGGGGACACCGCCGGGGCCGGGGCGCGGGCCGCGGCCGCCCTGGACACCGCCCTGGGGATGGCGTTCGACTTCCCGCTCGCCGTCGGCCTGGAGACCGCCTGGCTGGTCCTGCGCCACACCGGCGCCGCCGAGGAGGACCTGGCCGGGCTGCTCGACGCCGCCGGCCTGGTCCGCCGCCGCGGGGACCGCCCGCCCCCGGCCACCCTGGCCCGCCAGGTCGACTCCCTGCGCCCGCCCCCGGATCACCGCCCGCACCTGCGCGCGGATCCGGGCCCGAGCCCGGTTGCGGGCCACGGCGCCGCGGTCCTCGGCCACGGCCTCGGCATCGAGGTCGGGCACGCCGGTATCGCCGCCGGCGCGGCCGACACCCCCGGCTCCGGTGCCGGCGGGCTCGCCGAGGCGGGCGGCATCGACGTGCGGGCGGCCGGGCGGCGCGCGCTCGACCTGCTCGCCCGGATCGGGCCGTCCTGAGCTCCACTGCACGCCGGGATGTGTCACAGCGCCCACTGCACCAGCGGACGGTAATGCGCGGGTAACCCCGACCCGCCCCCTGCCCCTGCGCCACCACCCGCACCGCGCGCCGCACCCGGCCGCATCCGGCCGCGCCCGACGCCCGGGCGCCGCCCGCCGTGGCGAATTCGCAGGTCATGCCCTCGGGGCGCCGACGTCATCAGGCGGCCTTGAGGCGTGACGCGTAGCCGGGGCCCGCGTGTAACGCCGCCCGCCGACCCGCCCACCCGCGCCATTACCTCGGCGTTACCACCCTGCGGTGTGCTGGACGCGTCACCCGATGCAGCCGACCACCCTTTCGCAGGAGACCACCATGAGCGCCGCCGCCCCCCGCTCCCGCCTGACCGCAGGCCTCGCCGCGTTAATCATCGCCGGCGCCAGTACCTGCCTTCTCACCGCCTGCTCGAGCAAAGGCTCCGGCACCACGACCGCCGGAGCCGCGGGCACCGCGGCCGCCGGACCGACCAGCCAGGCCGCCGCATCCGGCTCCGGCTCGGGCTCCGGCGCGACCCCGAGCTGTACCGCGCTGACCAGGGACAAGGTCCAGCCGCTGCTGGTCAAGACGATCACGACCTCGTCCGCGAAGACCGTCCCGGACCAGGTGAGCCTGAACGGCACCGCCGAACAGTGCGTCTTCGGCACCGAAGACAGCTCCGAGGCCATCACCGTCGTCCTGATCGGCGGCGCCGACGCCGGCACCGCCTACCTGGACGCGCAGCAGAGCCTGTCCAAGCCGGTCTCCGTCTCCGGGGTCGGCACCAAGGCGCTACGCGACGCCGGCGACGCCACCTCGGCCATCACCGCCGAGGACAACGGCCTGACCTGCACCGCCGACTCCGACGACCCCGGGCAGATGCCCGGGCTGTCCCCGATCTACGACGCGGCCGGGAACACCTCCGACATCGGCGACAAGAACTACGCCGTCATCGCCGCGGCCCTGGGCACCCTGTGCAACGTGGTGTTCGGCAGCGGCAACACCACCCCGGACTTCAGCGGCCTGACCTCGGCCGGGGTGACCACCCCGCCGGACGGCGGCGGCCTGCCGACCGACCTGAGCCTCCCGACCGACGGCACCTGACCCCGGGCCGGGTCAGGCGGGCGGGGACGGGCGGCCCATGCAGGTGGGGAGGCCGCCCGCCCCCGACACCCGTCCCGCACGCCGCGACCCCGGGCCGTGCTCGCGTCCCGCACCCATACCGGACCAGACGCCGCATCAGGAACAACCCGCACATCAGGGGTCTTGCGGTCATCCGGGTGATCTTCGGCAACGGCCCGCGCGTGTCGGTGCGGATCGCTACGGTTGGCCCATGACGTTGACGATTCCCCCCTCCTGGCACGAAGCGGTCGGCGAAGAGGCCCAGAAGCCGTACTTCGCCGCGCTGACCGAGTTCGTCGCCGCCGAACGCGCCGCCCACCAGGTGTTCCCGCCCGAGGACGAGACGTTCGCCGCCCTGGCCGCGGTCCCGTTCCAGGACGTGCGGGTCGTGCTCCTGGGCCAGGACCCGTACCACGACGACGGCCAGGCGCACGGCATGTGCTTCTCGGTGCGCCCGGGGGTCAAGACCCCGCCGTCGCTGCGCAACATGTACAAGGAGCTGAACGCGGACCTCGGCTGCACCATCCCGGACCACGGGTACCTGCAGGCCTGGGCCGACCAGGGCGTCCTGCTGCTCAACACGGTCCTGACCGTGCGCGCGCACGAGGCGGCCTCGCACAAGGGCAAGGGCTGGGAGATCTTCACCGACGCGGTGATCGGGGCGGTGGCCGCCCGGGAGCAGCCGGCCGTGTTCATCCTGTGGGGCGCGCACGCGAAGAAGAAGGCCGTCCTGATCGACCAGGACCGGCACCGGATCGTGCAGGGCGCCCACCCCTCGCCGCTCTCGGCGAAGCTGTTCTTCGGCTCCCGGCCGTTCTCCGCGACCAACAAGGCCCTGGAAGAGCTCGGCCGCGAACCGCTGGACTGGCAGATCCCGGCCCTCGCGGCCTGAGCGGCGCGCCAGGCGCAGCGCACCCTGGTCCGGCCAGGCCCGTCGTAGGCACTGTCGAGGGCTTGCGAACGGGCCCGGCATCTCTTTTGTGACACCCGGGCGCTGATGTACACGTTCGAGGTCGTGTGGTCCGTTCTGTAGGCGGCTGCGGCAGACGGGCGACATCCGGGCCCCGCCCCGGCCCGGCGCGCGCGCCGCGGACCGCCGGGCCCGGCGCCGACTGGTTCGATGTGCTCTGTCACCTCGATCGTCGCGTCTTGAAGGAAGGGCCAGACCGTGCGCGTTCCGCCCGTACCCCACCGCACCGCGCGGTGCCCCGGCCCGTCCGGCACCACCGCCTGGCGGCCGCTGCCGCAGCAGGGCGGCGCCCCGGCCCCTGCCCACGGCCCCGTCCGCCCGGGCACCGTCGCGGTCACCGGCACCGGCTCGGCCCGCGCCGTACCGGACCTGATGCACTTCGGCGTGTGCGTGGAGATCGTGCGCGACCGCGCGGTCGACGCCATGGCCGCGGTCGGCGCGACCGCCGACGCCCTGGTCGCCGCGGCCCGCTCCCTGGGCATCGCGGCCCAGGACATCCGCGGCGGCGAGGTCCGGCTCGAGTGCCGCGACCCGCTGGCCCAGGGCACCAGGTCCGGCCCCGCACACAGCTACAGCGACCAGGCCCGCCACGGCTCCGGCACTGGTACCGGCTCCGCGGCGGGCGGGCCGCTCGGCCCGGCCGTGGTGCCGGGAACAGGCGTGGCCGGGTCGGGCCCGAGCGCCGGCCCCGGCACCGGGCCGGGCGTCGCCCCGGGCCGCAAGTCCGGCGGGTACGGGGCCGCCGAGACCTTCCAGATGACCGTGCGCCGCCTGGAGACCGCCGGGCCGACCCTGGAGGCGATCGCCGAGGCGTGCGGCCCGCAGGCGAAGATCACCGGGATCGCGTTCGGCGTCAGCCGGCCCGAGGACCTGCGCCAGGCCGCCCGCCGGGACGCCTACGCGGACGCGTGCGCCCGGGCCGGGCACTACGCGCTGCTGGCCGGGCGGCGCCTGGGCCCGGTCCAGTCCGTCGACGAGACCCCGCCCACCCCGCTCGGCCCGCACCCGTCCGCGGGCGTGGCCTCGGCGTCCACGTCCGCCACCGCGACCGGGTGCGCCCCGCCGTCCCCGGGCACGTCCGACACCGTCTACGAGCAGGTCTCCGTGCACGCGGTGTTCCTCCTGCTCTGACGAACCCCGCCCCGGGCGTCTTGCCCGGCGCGCGAGGAGCGGCCCGGCTCTTCACCGGTTCGCGCCCCGGCCCGGGGTCAGGTGAGCCTTGCCTTCATTGCCGCAGGTCACCGGGCCGCGGTACCATGATCGGGCCCCTGCGGCCGGGCGTTTTCGGCCCGAACCACGCCGATCCCGAGGTCACCGCATGTCTCTCGCCGCCCCGCCCGCCTCCTCCTCGCGCAGCCCGCGCACCCCCGGGCCCCCGCCCGCCCACCACCACCGGGACGTGAACGGCGGCTGGCTGCGCCCGGCCGTGTTCGGCGCCATGGACGGCCTGGTCACCAACGTCTCCCTGATCACCGGGGTCAACGCCGGCGGCGGCAGCGGCCACGCGGTCGCCCTGACCGGCCTGGCCGGACTGGTCGCCGGCGCGTTCTCCATGGCCACCGGCGAGTACGTGTCGGTCAGCTCCCAGAACGAACTGATCAGCGGCGAAGTGGACCGGGAACGGCACGAACTGCGCCGCAACCCGATCGGCGAGCAGGCCGAACTGGCCGCCGTGTTCCGCGCCCAGGGCGTGGACCGCGACCTGGCCGACGCCGTGGCCGCCCAGATTTCGGCCCAACCGGACCAGGGCCTGGGCGTGCACGTGCGCGAGGAACTCGGTGTGGACCACGAGGACCTGCCGTCGCCGTGGGTCGCCGCCGGGGCGTCGTTCAGTGCGTTCAGCGTCGGCGCGATCGTCCCGCTGGCCCCGTTCCTGTTCGCCGCGCACCTGGCCGACTCGACCGCGATCGGCCTGACGTTGGGGTTGTCCTCGCTGTTCGCGTTCCTCGGCGGCGGCGTGGTCGGCAGGCTCACCTCCCGCTCGTTCTGGTTCGCCGCCACCCGGCAACTGCTCCTGGCCGCCTTCGCCGCCGGGGCGACGTATCTGATCGGCATGGCGGTCGGCGCCGGCGTCGGGTAGGCGGCAGCCCGCCGCGCTATCCGGTCAGGCCGATCACCAGGCGCAGGACGACGTCGGCTGCCGCTGCGGGATCGTCGGCGAGCGGGCCGAGCGCGTCGTATGTGGGGAACGACGTCGCGGCCGTGAGCCCGGCGAGCAGCGCCGCCCGTGGCAGCCCGAGCCCGATCATCGGCCCGCCCTCGTCGTCCGCCCGTGCCTCTTCGGCCAGTCGGTCGACCAGTGCTTCGATCTGGTCGGTGCGCCACTGCTCGCGGCGGGCGAGGTTCGCGGCGATGTCCCGGTCGATCGCGGCCAGGCCGAACAGCGGTCGGAGCGCCGCGCGTTCGGCGTGCCAGAACAGGCAGGTCTGCTCGACGACGAACTCCCGCGCGGCCGCGGCCGTCAGCTCCCGGGAGTTGGTCAGCAGCATGTCCATGCCCGCACGTTCGGTCAGGTCGGTCAGGACCGCGTCCACCAGGCCTGCTTTGGATTTGACCTGGTTGTACACCGTCACCCGGGTCACCCCGGCCCGCGCGGCCACGGCGTCGAGGGTGAATCCGCTCCACTGGCCGTCGGCGAGCAGTTCCCGCGCGGCGTTGATCACGGCCCTTCGGGTGGCGGCCGTCGCGGCTGCCCGTGCTCCGTCTGCCCGCATCCACCGAACCCCATTTCACTTGACTTCTTGTATAGCGAGTGACTATACATCGAGTATAGCGAAAGGTGGAGCCCCCATGACGACGACCCAGACGACGCCCGACCCCGCGCCCGGCTACCTGATCGAGTTCGGCGGACTGCCGGGCACCGGCAAATCAACCCTCGCCCAGCACCTGGCCGCAAGGACCGGCGCGGTCCTGCTGCGGATCGACGAGATCGAATCAGCGCTGCGCCGCAACGGCCTGACCCCGGCGCAGACCGGCCTGGCGGCGTACAGCGTCGCGCACGACCTGGCCGCCAGCCACCTCAAACGCGGCATGACAGTGATCGCCGACGCCGTCAACCCGGTCGAAGAGGCCCGTGCGGGCTGGCGGGACCTGGCCCGCGAGTGCGGCGCCCGGCACGCGATCATCGAAGCCTGCTGCCCGGACCCGGCCGAGCACCGACGCCGCGTCGAGAACCGCACAGCCGGCCGCACCGCAACCCAGACCGGCGCCCACGCCGACGCCGAACCCCAGCCCGAGGCGCCCGACCGTGTCGCACCCGCCGCCGACGACCTGCCCGGCTGGGTGTACCCGACGTGGCCCGAGGTGTGCCTGCGCGCCGGGGAATACCAGCCGCGCACCGATGACCGGCTCGTCGTCGACACCACGGCCCCGCTCGACGACAGCCACCGCGAGGTCGCCCGCTACCTCGGACTGTGAGCCGCCCCCGCATCTGGGCTCACGGCCCGCAAGCCAGTGTCTACCGGTCCGCCAGCTCACGCCAAGCCACGAGTCGCCCTCCTCGAACGGTGCCGCAGCGCGGCGATCGTAGACCTCCGCAGGCCTTGTACCGGTCCCGCAGGCCGTTGAGAAGACTCCGGCGCCGGCGCTCCGGGACGGCCGGTTCGCCGTCCCGGCCCGTACCGCCCGGCGCTCACCCCGACGCCTCAGCCCAGGGCCGCCGCGACCAGGTGCGACGGGTCGCGCTCCAGCCGGCGGGCGGCGCGCTGGTAGCGGCGGGTGGTGCGCGGGTCGGCGTGGCCCATCGCGTCCTGCAGGTCGTCCAGGTCCGCGCCGCGCTCGGTCGCGATCGTGGCGAAGGTGTGCCGCAGGGCGTGCGGCGTGATCGACTCCGGGTGCTGGACCCCGGCCAGTTCGGCGAGCCGGCGCACCAGCCGGAACACCTCCACCCGGTCCACCGCGCGCCCGGACGAGGTGACGAACAACCGGCCGGTGAGCGACCCCGGCTCCGTGCCCTCCCGCGCGGCGCGCTCGGCCAGGTAGTCGTCCAGCGCCGCACCGGCCGCCGCGGGCAGCGCGCGCTGCACCCGCTTGCCGCCCTTCCCGCTGATCACGACCGTGCGCTGGCCGCGTACCGCGCCGAGCGCGGACAGGTCCAGGGCCACGACCTCGGTGACCCGGATGCCCAGTTGCAGCATCAGCCGGACCATCGCCACGTCGCGGACCCGGCTGGCCGACTTGCGGGTCTCGGCCACCTCGATCAGCCGCCGCGCCCCGGCCTCGTCCAGCCACGCGGTGGCGGAGAAGTCCCGGTCCACCTTCGGCCGCTCGGCCGCCTCGAACGGGTTGCGCTCGTGCAGGTCGCAGGCCACGAGGTACCGGTACCAGGAGGAGACCGCGGCCATCCGCCGGGCCGCGCTGGCCGCCGACAGCCGCCGGCCGCCGCCGAGGGCACCGGCCGGGTCCTGCAGCCAGGCGCCGAACAGGTCCGCGTCGGGTTTGCGCGCCGTGAGCACGTGCGTGCCGCGCTGCGCGCAGAACCCCATCCAGAACTGCACGTCGCGCCGGTACGCCTCGCGCGTGGTCGGCTTCTTCGCCGCCAGCCACGCCGCGGTCGCCTCCGCCAGCGCGTCGCCGAACGGATCCGTGCCCTGAGCCGGGACGTGCGCCGCCCGCACCGCGATAGTGGTCACGGCCCGCATCCTACTGCCCGGGGCCGGCCAGGACACCGACGGGCCGATCACAGTCCCGCTGATTCTCGGCGCCCGCTGCCCGCGCCCGCCCGGTTCACCGGGCGCGCCCGCCCCGGGGGCCCCGCGCGGAACCGGGCCGGGGGATCGGTACCCTGGTGACATGCTCCTTTCCCGTCGGGCCAGCTGGCTCCTGCTCGCCTTCGCCGCCTGGTCCTGGTTCATCTGGGTCACCCTGGTCAAGAACATCTCCGCCGACCCGCGGGCCTGGGGCCCCGGCCACCACCCGACCGCGTTCCTCGGCGTGCACGTGGTGCTCGCGATCATCTCGCTCGTGTTCGGCACCGCCATCGGCCGGCTCGGCTGGCGCGGCCTGCAGGCCGCGCGAAGGCCGGCAAGGGAGCTGAGGGTGCTGAGACCGCGAGGGCGGGCCAGGCCGCGGCCGGTGCCGACATCGCTGCCGCCGCGACTGCCGAGCAGACTGCACAGGCCGCCGAGCCCGTCCCGGCCGGGCAGTCCGCCGCCAAGTAGCCCGCCGCCAGGTAGTCCGCGCCGCGTCGTCGGGCACTGCGCCGCGTAATGCGCCGACTCGCCGGAGCCCGCAGGTCAGCGTGCGCTGCCGAGTCCGCGGTCCGCTTCGGCGCCGTCGGGCATGAGCGTGGTCTCGTTGATCCGGCGGAACCGCCCGTCCGGCGCGAGGCCGGCGAACAGGTACACCTCCGTCAGCACCCTGGCGCCGTCGGTCTTGGGTACGGGCCTTGTGCGCCCGCTCCCCGGGATCACCCGCTGAGC
The DNA here is from genome assembly GCA_035943635.1 of Actinocrinis sp. GTDB lineage: Bacteria > Actinomycetota > Actinomycetes > Streptomycetales > Catenulisporaceae > DASZBX01. The sequence goes on from DASZBX010000087.1 coordinate 94,433, forward strand.
GCCTGCGTCCCCAAGACCGTGAGCAGCGCGAGCCGTTCGGCGTCAGGCGTCCCGGGTTCGGCGGTGTACAGCATGATCCGCAGATCACTGCCCCCGACCGTCAGCACATCGCAGTCCAGTGTCACCGGCCCGGCCTGCGGATGGTCGATCGTCTTACGCGCGGCCTCGTGCTGCCCGACCTCGCCGGACTCCCACAGCCCGGCGAACCGCTCGCTGCCCGCCCGCAGATCCGCGACCAGCCTGCGCAGACTCGCGTCGGCCGGGTAGCGCTCGGCGGTGCCCCGCAGGTCGGCGACGAGCGCGGCCTCGAACCGGGCACGGTCCTCCGGCGTGTGCCGGGCCCGGGAGCCCGGGCCGACGAACTGGCGCCACACGCTGTTGCGCTCGTTGCCGCGCCACCCGGACGGGTCGCCCATCAGCGCCGCGTACGGCGGGTTCGCCAGCAGCAGGGTCCAGGACGCGTCGTAGACCGCGGCGGGCGTGCCGGTGAGCCGGTCCAGCAGCCGGTGCACGCCCGGGTTGATGTACCCCGGGACGGTCTGCGGCCCGGGCGGGGCCAGCCCGGCCAGCCGGAACAGGTGCGCCCGCTCGGCCCCGGACAACCGCAGCGCCCGGGCCAGGGCCTCGACCACCTGCGCGGACGGGTTCGACGCCCGGCCCTGCTCCAGCCGGGTGAGGTAGTCCACCGAGATCCCGGCCAGCCCCGCCATCTCCTCCCGGCGCAGCCCGGCCGCGCGCCGTCGACCGCCGGCCGGCACTCCGGCGGCCTCGGGGGAGACCCGGTCGCGCCAGCGCCGCACCACATGCCCGAACTCTGCCGTCGCCATGCCCCCAGTCTGCCCGCGCGGGCGCGCACATGCCTGGTACCAGCAGTCCCAGGACGCGCAGACGACTGCCTGACCACCGGCACCCGGCCGCAGCATGGGACCCATGACGACGACACTGATCACCGGAGCCAACAAGGGCATCGGCTACGAGACCGCCCGCCAACTGGCCGACCTGGGCCACACCGTCTACCTCGGGGCCCGGGACGCCGAACTCGGCCGGCAGGCCGCGGCCCGGATCGGCGCCCGGTCCGTGCAGCTGGACGTCACCGACGACGCGTCCGTAGCCGCCGCGATGGCGACGATCGAGACGGCCGAGGGCCACCTGGACGTGCTGGTCAACAACGCCGGGATCGCCCTGCTTGGCTTGACCGGCCCGGACGCGCTGCGCCTGTTCGACACCAACGCGGTCGGGATCATCCGGGTCACCGAGGCCGCGCTGCCGCTGTTGCGCCGGTCCGCGAACCCGGTCGTGGTCAACGTCTCCAGCGCCCTCGGCTCGTTCTGGGCCGTGACCAACCCGGACCGGCCCGCGTTCCACGTGCCCGCGATCGCCTACGGCGCGAGCAAGGCCGCCGTGTCCATGCTCACCCTCCAATACGCCAAGGCCGTGCCGGAGGTCAAGTTCAACGCGGTCGAACCCGGCTACACCCGGACCGACCTCGGCGGCAGTGCCAGCGCCGGCGGCGGGCGGCCGGTCGAGACCAGCGCGAAGGTCGTGGTCCGGGTGGCGGTCATCGGCCCGGACGGGCCCACCGGGACCTTCCAGGAGGAGGAGTCCGGCGAACTGCCCTGGTAGCCGCACCCGCACCCGCCTGACCGCCCGGCGCCCGCCCGCGCGCCTACCAGAAGAAGTCGCGCACGGTCTCGGCCACCCGGCGCGGGTCGCCGTCGTCGTCCGGGCCGCAGTGGCCCAGGCCGGTGAACGTGATCCGGCGGGTGCGCGGCAGCGCCGCGGCGAGGGTGTCCAGGGCCAGCGTCAGGTACCGCGGGCTCTTGGTGCCGCCCAGCAGCAGGACGTTCGCCTTCAGGGTGCGGTAGTCCCCGACCGTGTCGGCCATCTCCCGGACCAGCTGCATGTCGTAGTGCTGGGTCGGTACCAGGTCCACGATCGGCACGTCCCCCGCCGCCGCGCCGCGCTGGGCCCGCATCCCGGCGCCGAGCAGCGGGGCCAGGGCGAACCGGGGGATCCGGGCGAACGCCGGGTCCACCCGGGTGCCCTTGAGCGCGGTCACCACCGCCGACCCGGGCTTGCCCGCGGCGATCTCCCGGTCGAACCGGGGCACCCAGTCCACCGGCGCCGACCCGCCGACCGACAACGGCGGCTCGTACAGCGCCACCCGGCCAAGGCCTGGCGTCGCCAGAGCCGTGCGCAACGCGACCAGGGCGCCGGAGCTCAGGCCGAACACGCGGGTGGAGCCGGTCGCCGCGATCAGCGCCTGCAGGTCCTCGACCTCGCGCAGGATCGAGAAGTCGGCGCCGTGCGGCCCGCTCAGGCCCCGCCCGCGCCGGTCCGGCAGGTACACGGTGTACTGGTCGGACAGGGTGCGGGCCAGTTTCATCAGGTGCTGGGAGGCCTGCATGCCGCCGTGCACGAGGATCACCGGCTGGCCGGCGCCCAGCTCCCGGTACCCGATCCTCGTCCCGTCCGCCGATGTCACGGCACCTGTGCTGTAGTCCACGGCCACGGGTCCTCCCGTGGCCGCCGCCTGTGTTCCCCGGTTGTATGGCATGGTCAGCAGGCTAGAGCGAGGGTCTGACGTTTTCCTGACGGCGGCCGGGGCGCCGCGCACCGGCCGCACGTCAGGCCTCCGCCGCGATCACGGCGTCCACCGCGGCCGCGTCGGGAAGCACGAAGGACACCAGCCTCACGCCCTCGGCCTCGATCTGCTCGCGGTCACCGGCGCGCACCGGGCCGAACGCGGTCACCGTCAGCACCGCCTTACCCGTCGCCGCGGAGCTGCCGGTGGTGGCTGTCTCCAGCTTCCAGATGCCGTGCCACAGGCCGTCGACCAGCACTGTTCCGGCCCGTGACCCGTTGCCGGGCGGCAGCGGAGGCCTGCGGCCGTTGACGATCACCCGGGACCGGTCGGCGTAGGACAGCAGCAGGTTGTCGTACGCGGGCAGGAACCGCACCGGCGCCGGGGTGTCCGGGTCCGGGCGCGGGGCGTCGGGCAGGTCGAACAGTTCCCGGCCGTCCTCGTCGCGCACCACCCGCAGCTGCGGGCGCAGCCGCTCGGCGGCCTCGGACAACCGGGTCAGGCCGGACCACTGCTGCGCGTCGGCGACGCCGGCCGGGCCGAACGCCGCCAGGTACCGCAGGAAGATCCCGTCCGGGGTCGGCGCCGGACCCGGGGCCCGGCCGAGCCACGCGGCGATCGTCGTGTGCGCGGGACCCGCACCCGCACCCCACTGTCCGCGCGGGGTGACCTGCACCAACCCGAGCCGGCCGCGCGCGCCGTACGCCAGGGCGGCCGGCTCGTACCCGGGGAAACGCCCGGCCAGCAGGCGGCCGAGGTCGGCGGTCGTGCGCGGGGCGTCGGTCAGCAGGTGCTCGGCGGTCCTGGCCAGCGCCTCGGTGTCCACACCGGCCAGGGCCTTGCCGAACGCCCCCTGCACCGAACGCACACTGATCGGCGCGAGCATGACCTGCCAGGCCAGGGCGTCGGCGGCGGCGACCAGGTGCACGGTCGCGCGCATCAGGCTCGCCCGCAGGACGGTGCGCTGCTCGTAGAGGGCATCGAGTTCGGCCGGGTCGTAGTCCACCAGCCGGGTCCACAGCCCGACGTGCGGGGCGAGCGGGGCCTGGGCCTGCATCCCGGCCAGGTGCGTGACCGTGTCCAGCACGCTGCGCGGCTCCCGGGCGAGCAGCAGCTGGCGGTGCAGTGTGGCCCGGTTCAGGGCGCGGCGGGTCAGGGCGGGTGCGGACAGCGGCGTGGACGGTGCGGCCATGACAGTCAGTGTGCCTTCGTGCTCGGGAGGTGCGGGGACGGGCGGTCGTGGTGCCATGCTGCACCGGCGCGCCGACAGGCGCGATGCCTGCCGACGCGCCGGTGTGCGAGATGTCGGTGCTCAGACGAGCAGCAGGTCGACGGGCTCCGACCCGGTTGCCTCCTGGGCCGCGGTCCCCTCCTGCCCGTCGTCCGCGTTCTCGGCCGGGGCGCCGTCCTGGCGGCCGCGGTGCGGGAGCAGGAACACCAGGCCGAACGCCACCACGGTCAGGGCGAGGGCGAGTTCGGCGACCAGTTGCGCGGCGTGCACGGCGGGGCGGACCGCGGCGGACTGGTGGGCGCCGAACGCGTCGAAGAACACCGTGCTGAGTACCGCGATGCCCAGGCTCGCGCCGAGCTGCTGGACCGCTTCGAGCACGCCGGAGGCCGAGCCGAGCTGGTGGTCGCGCACGTCGCCGAGGATCAGGTCGAACAGCGGGACGAAGATCGCGCCCATGCCCAGGCCGTAGACCGCCAGCGGACCGGCCAGGTCCCAGCCGGCCACCGTGGCTCCGGAGCGGCCGAGCACCAGGATGAACCCGATCATGCCGACCGCCATCAGGGCCAGGCCCAGGTGCACGATCCGCCGGCCCAGCTTCGCCCCGACCGTGCTGCTCAGCGCCGAGCCGACGAACGCGCCGGCAGCCATGGACGTCGTGGTCAGGCTCGCGTGCATCGCGGTGTAACCCAGGCCCAGTTGCAGGAACAGGCCGACCGCGAGGGAGAAGCCGACGACCACGCCGAAGAACGCCACCAGGAACAGCAGGCCGCTGGTGTAGGACCGGTTGGCGAACACGCCGAGGTCGACCAGGGCGCCGTGCCCGGCCAGGCGGCGCTGGCGCAGGGCGAACAGGGCGAACACCGGCACGCAGCCGACGAGCAGGGCGAAGCACCACACCGGCCAGCCCAGCTCGCGGCCCTGGATCAGCGGGTAGACCAGCATCGACATCGCGGCCGCGCCCAGCAGCGCGCCGACCACGTCCAGGCGCCGGGACCCGGACTCGGCCGCGGCGGCGGCCTCGCTGCAGGTCGTGGCCGGTCGGGCGGGCAGGGCCTTGCGGCCGGCGAGGATGGCGAACGCGCCGAGCGGCAGGTTGATCAGGAAGATCGCGCGCCACCCGGTGCCGAACAGGTTCGCGCTGACCAGCAGTCCGGCCACGACCGGGCCGAGGATCGTGGACAGGCCGATGGCCGGGCCGATCACCGCGAACGCCTTGCCGGTCTCCCGGCCCGGGAACAGGTCCCGGATCAGGCCGAAGGTCTGGGGCACCATCATCGCGGCCAGCAGGCCCTGGATCACCCGGGCGGTGATCAGGGACGACGGTGACCAGGCGACCGAGCAGGCCAGCGACGCGACGGTGAACCCGACGGCCGCGCCCAGCAGCATCCGGCGGCGCCCGACCAGGTCGCCCAGGCGCCCGCCGAGCAGCAGCCCGGCGGCCAAAGCCAGGGTGTAGGCGGCGGCGATCCACTGCAGGCTCGCGGTGCTGCCGCCGAGCGAGCGGTGGATCGTGGGCGCCGCGATGTTCACCACGGTCGAGTCCAGCAGGTCCATCAGGGTGGCGGCGAGGATCGCGGCCAGGCCCAGCCACCGGCCGGGCGCCGCCGCGGGTGCGTCGGCCGGGGCCTGGGGTGGGGCGGTCGGGGCTGGTGCGGCGAGGCCGGCGGCGGGGTCGGGAACGCTGTTCTTCGTCATGACCACCACGTTAGATGCCAATCAGGCAGAGTACGTTCCTGATTGGCGCGCATACTGGAGGAATGGTGGTGACCTCGGCGCGGCTGCTGCGCCTTCTGTCGGAACTGCAGACCCCGCGCGACTGGACCGGGCCGCAGCTGGCCGAGCGGCTCGGGGTGAGCGTGCGCACCGTGCGCAACGACATCGAGCGGCTGCGTTCGCTCGGCTACCCCGTGCACGCCACCCGCGGCGCGGTCGGCGGCTACCGCCTGGGCGCCGGAGCCGCCCTGCCGCCGCTGCTGCTCGACGACGAGGAGGCGGTCGCGGTCGCGATCGGGCTGCGCACCGCCGCGGCCGGGTCGATCGCCGGGATCGAGGAGACCTCGCTGCGCGCGCTGGCGAAACTCGAACAGGTCCTGCCGTCCCGACTGCGCCGCCGGGTCAACACGCTGCAGACCTACGTCGTCCCGGTCCTCGCCGACCAGCCCGGGACCCAGGTCGACGCCGGGGTGCTGACCCTTGTGACCGCGGCCTGCCGGGACCACGAGCGGCTGCGGTTCGGCTACACCGGGCGCGACGCGGCCGCCACCCGGCGCGAGGTGGAACCGTACCGCCTGGTCAACTGGGGTCGGCGCTGGTACCTGGTGGCGTGGGACCCGGCGCGCGAGGACTGGCGGCTGTTCCGGGTGGACCGGATGGAGCCGAAGTCCCCGGCCGGCCCGCGCTTCGCCCCGCGCCCGCTGCCGGCCGAGGACATGGCGCGGTACGTCTCCGAACGGGTCTCCTCCGCGCCGTGGCGCACCCGCGCGCAGGTGACCGTGCACGCGCCGGCGGACGTGGTGGCCGACCGGGTGCCGCTCTGGGTCGGGCAGGTCCAGGCCGTCGACGAGCACACGTGCGTGCTGAGCACCGGCAGCGACAACCCGCAGACGCTCGCGGTGTACCTGGGCATGATGGGGATCGACTTCACCGTCACCGACCCGCCGGAACTGGTCGAGGCGCTGCGCGTGCTGGCCGGGCGGTACGGGCGCGCGATCGGGCCGTAGGCCGGCTGCGGCGGGGCGAGCCGCCACGGCGAGAAAGTGATACTACGTCACCTTTCCACTTCCTCTGCGCTACACTCCGAAGTCGATCACTGACCGCGAGTAGCCGACTCACGTTAGGCGCAGCCCATGCTCACCGAAACCGCCCCGGCCGCCGAGGCCGACCCGGCCGGCCCGCTCCGGCCGGCCAGGCCCGCCTGGCCGGCCCCCGGCCCCCGCACCGAGAACGCCCTGCTGGCCGCGATCCTGCTGCTGGCCGGCGGGCTCTACGGCTGGCAGGTCGCGCACGCCCAGTTCCACAGCTTCTACGCGACGGCGGTGAAGTCGATGACGCTCAGCTGGAAGGCGTTACGGGCGCCGGGCGGACCGGCGCCGCGGGCGGGGCGACGACGGGCACCGGGACGATGCCCCCGGGCGCAGGCGCCGCGCCCGGCCAGGCCGCCGCAACCACGGGCGCCGCCAAGACCGGCGCGACCACTCCCGGGTCCGCCGCCGGCCACACCCTGGCCGGGCGCGCGCGCACCGGCGTCAGGGCCGCGGCCGGCGGCGCGGCGAACGGCGCAGCCGCCGGAGGCACCACCCACGCCGGATCCTCCGGGGCCCAGGCCGGGCACGGCGCCGACACCACGACCACCGGCGCCGCCGCGACCACCGCCGCCCCGGCCGGTTTCCACCCGGGCCGGGCCGACAGCGGGACGACCGGCTGGTCCAAACTGTTCGGCTCCCCGCTCGCCTCCCAGGTCGGCTGGCTCTACCCGCTGGTCGGCATGGCGATCGCGACCGGGTTCTGGTGGCGGCGCCGGCAGCCGCGGACCGACCCGGTCCGCGCCGGGTACCTTGTGTGGACCGGCTGGCTGGTGACCACCGGCCTGGGCCTGTCCGCCGGGAGCGTGGCGCACTCCACCTACGTCGTCGCGCTCGCCCCGGCCCTGGCCGCGATCGCCGCGGCCGGGCTGAGCACGTACCTGGCCGAGTGGCGCCACCCGAGCAGCCCGGGCCGCGCCTGGGCGCTGCCGGTGGCCCTGGCCCTGACCGCGCTGTGGTCCTGGCACGTGTCCGCGCACTACCCGATGTTCCTGCCCTGGCTGGTCCCCGGCACGCTGGCCGTGACCGCCCCGGCCGCCGGGGCGCTGACCTGGCGCACCCTCGCGGCCCGGGGTGCGCGCCCGGTCCCGGCCCGGATCCCCGCGCTGGCGGTGGGCGCCGGCGTCCTGGCGCTGCTCGCCCCGGCCGCGGCCTGGTCGCTGTCGGTGGTCGACAGCGCGTACGCCGGGTCCTCCGGCAACGCCTCGGCCGGACCGTACGACAGCGGATTCGGCGGCGGCGGATTCAGTGCAGGCGGCGGCGGTGGCGGGGCCGGGGGTGCCCCCGCGGTCGCCGCGGGCAGCCTGCGCCGGGCGGCCGCGCCGGCCGGGATGATGAACCCGTTCGACCCGCCCGCGACCCTGGACACCGTGCAGCAGCACCTTCTGGCGTACCTGACCGCGCACCGGGCCGGGGCCAAGTACCTGCTGGCCACGCAGTCGTGGAGCGCGGCGGCGCCGTACATCATGAGCGACGGCGCCTGGATCCTGCCGATGGGCGGGTTCTCCGGCGACGCCGACCTGCCCACCCCGGCCCAGTTCCGCACCCTGGTCGACACCGGCAACGACCGGTACGTGCTGCTGAGCGGCTCCGGGTTCATGGGCCGCGGCGGACCGGGCCTGCAGGCCATCGCCGCGTCCGTGGCCAAGACCTGCGCCCTGGTCCCGGCCGCCGACTACGACGGCGTCACCGGGCAGACCGCGCCGCTCTACCACTGCGCCGCGTCCGAAGGCTGAGATACGCGGCGCCGGCCATGGCTGCGCCCGATCCCGGGTCCGGGCGTCGATTCTGCTTGGTCGGACTCAGGATGCTGGTTACGCTGACGGTATGGACGTGAAGATCACCACCGTCGCCCAGCGGCCCGAGCTCGCCCAGGGCCTGCTGTTCGCCGACACCTGGCCGGTCTTCTGCACCCGGGGCCTGGTCGGCGGCTCGCACTTCGGCCGGATCGCCGAGGTGTTCCCGGACTACGTCCTGGCCGCCACGGACGGGACCGGGCAGGTGGTGGCGCGCGGGTGCAGCGTCCCGTTCGCCGGGCGGGCCGCGGGCCGGGACCCGCGCCCGGCCCGCGGCTACGAACAGGTGCTGGTGTGGGCGTTCCAGGACCGCCGGGACGGGCTCGCCCCGGACGTGGTCAGCGCCGCCGACATCACGGTCCGGGCCGACCGCCTCGGCCGCGGCCTGTCCCGGATCATGCTGGAGGCGATGCGCCACAACACCCGCGAGCAGGGCATCAACACCCTGATAGCGCCGGTGCGGCCCTCGGCCAAACACGCCGAACCGGGCACCCCGATGAGCCAGTACATGCACCGGACCAGGCCGGACGGGCTGCCGGCGGATCCGTGGCTGCGTACCCACGTGCGGGCCGGCGGGGTGATCGAGAAGCCGGCGCCGGCGTCGATGACGGTCAGCGGGTCCCTGGCCCAGTGGCGGGAGTGGACCGGGCTGCCGTTCGACGCCGACGGCCCGGTCCTGGTCCCCGGGGCGCTGGTGCCGGTGCAGTGCAGCGTCGACAACGACGTCGCGGTGTACGTCGAGCCGAACGTCTGGGTCCGGCACGACTGCTGACACCGGGGAACGCGGGCCCGGGGGGTGCCGGTCACCCCTCGGTCAGCGGCTCACCGGTCTCCAGCAGCGACTTCAGGCTCGCGACGACGCCCGGCCAGCCCTCGCCGACCATCCGCGCGAGGGTGGAGCCCGGGGCGAAGCCGTCGTGGATGACGGTGAGCTTCACGTTGCCGGTGCCCGACGGCTCGATCTCGAAGGTCACCTTCGACCGGGGCTCGGCGGCGACCACGGCGAGGAACGCCTCGTCCCAGCCGAAGCGTTCGGCCAGTTCCGCCGTCATGGTGTGCCAGGTGTAGGACAGCTTGCGCGGCGGGTCGGCCTCCAGCACGACCTGCTCCGGGTCCTTGATCGTCACGCCGTGGTTGTCCCAGGTCACCGGGGAGCCCGGTGCCCAGTCGGTGTGCAGTTCGGTGCTCCAGTAGCGGCGGGTGAAGGCGGGGTCGGTCAGCGCCTGCCAGAGCTTTTCCGGCGTGGTGCGGATATAGGTGGTGTAGACGAACGTGGGCGCGTCCATGGGGCTCTCCTCCAGGGCTAGTTTCAGGTCGGCCAGGGCTTGGACCCGGGGCCGGTCGTAGCGGCTGATCCACCGGTCGGCGAGCTGGTGGACGGGGGCGGCGTTGAGGTAGTGCAGCTTCTCCCGGCCGCGCCACACGACGGTGACCAGCCCGGCGTCCTCGAGCACGGCGAGGTGCTTGCTCACCGACTGCCGCGTCATCGCGAGCCCGGCGCACAGCTCCCGCAGGGTCTGCCCGCCGCGGTCGTTGAGACTGTCCAGCAACTCGCGCCGGCTCAGATCGGCCAACGCCTTGAATACCTCGTCGATCCCGCCCATTCGTTTCCCACCTGCTATAGGCAGCCGCTCGGTTGCCTAATATTAGGCAGCCCGATGGGTGCATGTCAATGTCTGCCGGGACGGAGTGCGTCCCACGGTTGCGCTCGGCGACACCGTACCCCGGTCGGTGCTCGACGCCCTTCTCGCCCACACCCGCCCGCACTCGGCCGGCGCCACAGGCACCACAGGGGCCAAGGCACCTACCGGAGACGGCCGAGGACGTCCTGCGCGATCGCCGCGCCGGCCTGGCCGTCTCCGGGCTGCGGCGTCCGGAACACCGACAGCGGCAGCCCGGCCGGGGAGAGGGCCTCGGCGTACCGTGCGACGTCGCGCCCGTCATCGACGTGCCCTGACACGACCGGGACCCGGACGTCCGCCGCCCGGTAGGTGCGTCACATCAGGGCCAGGGTCCTGGGCGACCGCGACATCCCGGTGCTCGGCGACGTCGAGATCGGCCACGCCGGCCCGAACCTGCCGATGCCGGTCGGCATCCGGGTCGCCCTGGACGCGCGGCAACGGACGCTGTCGCTGCTCGAACCGGCGGTCCGGGCACACCCGGCGACGGACACCGTTGCCTGAGCGAACCCGCGCCGTCACTTCCGCCGACACCGGTGCCGACCCCGATCCGTCACACCTCGAACGCCCCCGGCGGCGGGGCCGGAGACTCGGTGCTGGCCTCGTCGGTCACCGCCGCCGCGCCGGCGCACCAGGCGGTCAGTTCCTCGCCGGAGAACAACCGGGCCGGGAACGGGTCCGCGGCCGAGCGGCGGCCGAGGGCGGCCAGGGGCAGCGGCGCGTGCGAGGCGACCAGCACCAGGTTCCCGAACCTGCGCCCGCGCAGCACGGCCGGTTCCGCAACCACCGCCACCTGCGCGAACACCGCCGCGACGGTCGCCGCCTGGGCGCGGGCGAACCCGAACGGCGCGCCGTCGGCGATGTTCGCCACGTACACCCCGCCCGGGCGCAGCGCCCGCGACGCTAGCCGCACGTACTCCACCGACGTCACCTGCCGCGGGGTGCGCGCACCGGAGAACACGTCGCTGACCACCAGATCCCACGCGCCCTCGCGCAGCGTGCCCAGCGCCTCGCGCGCGTCCGCGGCGCGCACCCGCAGCCGCCAGTGCTTGTCCCACGGCAGGTGGGCGCGGACGAACTCGATCAGCGCCGCGTCCAGTTCCACCGCCAGCTGCTGCGAACCGGGCCGGGTGTGCGCGACGTACCGCGGCAGGGTCAGCGCCCCGCCGCCCAGGTGCACCGCGTCGAGCGCGGCGCCCTCCGGGAACGCCAGGTCGATCACGTGCCCGACCCGGCGCACGTACTCGAACTCCAGGAACGCCGGGTCGCGCAGGTCCACGAACGACTGCGGGGTGTTGTCCACGGTCAGCAGGAACCCGCCGGGCCGGTCCACGTCCGGCAGCAGCCGCACCTGCCGCCCGCCCGGGCTCTGCATCGCCTTGGGCAGCCCGTCCGCCCCGGCCGCGCCCTCGCGCCGGCGGATCACGCCCCGGCCGGCCCCGGCCCCGGAGCCCGACCCGGACCGGCCCGCGCCGCGGCTCACCGGGACAGCTCCGCGGCCGCCGCCGCGCACTCGGACACCAGCAGCCGCGCGTGCGCGTCCCCGGCCAGCGGGTTGATCAGGCACGCGCGCACGATCGGGCGCCCGTCGAACTGCGACCCGGTCACGAACGCCCGCCCGCGCGCGTTCACCGCCGCCGGGATCGCCGCCGTCACCCGGTCCGCCTGCTCCCGCGACACCCCGTCCGGGGCCCACCGCAACGCCACGATCGACACCTGCACCGGCGCCGCCAGCACCAGCCCCGGTTCCTGCTCGACCATCCGGCCCAGCCGCCGGGCCGTGTCCGTGCACGCGGTCACGTCCGCGACCACCCCGGCCCGGCCGCGCCCGGCCAGGGTCGCCCACACCGGCAGGGCCCGGAACGGCCGGGTCTGCTCGATCCCGTACTCGCTGTACCAGCCGAGCCGGTCCCCGCCCTCGTCCCGCAGGTACGGCGGCACCAGCGAGTACGTCTCGCGCAGCTGCTCGCGCCCGGCGACCAGCAGGCAGCCGACGCCGACCGGGACCTGGAGCCACTTGTGCGGGTCCAGAGCGAGCGAGTCGGCCCGGGCCAGGCCGCGGAACGCCTCGGAAAGCCGCGGGTCGACGGCGCCGAACCCGCCGTACGCGCCGTCGACGTGGAACCAGATCCGCTCGTCCTCGCACACGTCGGCGATCGCGTCCAGCGGGTCGACCGTGCCGGTGTTGACCGTCCCGGCGCTGCCGACGACCAGGAACGGGTGCAGTCCGGCGGCCCGGTCCGCGGCGACCAGGCCGGCCAGTGCCCGGGTGTCCATCCGGCCCTCGCGCAGCGGCACCGCCCGCAGGTGCCGGGTGCCGATCCCGAGCAGTTCGACCGCCTTGGTCAGGCAGCTGTGCGTCTCGGCGGTGGCGTACGCGGTCAGCACCGGGGACCCGGCCATGCCCTCGCGGCGCACGTCCCAGCCCAGGCCGGTCAGCGCGCGCTGCCGGGCGGCGCCGACCGCGACGATCGTCGCCATCGACGCGCCGGAGGTCAGCAGGCCCGCGCCCGGCTGGTGCGGGAACCGGACCAGGTCGGCCAGCCAGCGCACCACGGTCCGCTCGACCAGCACGTCCGCGTGGTCCCCGCCCGCGCTGGACGGGTTCATCGCGGCGGCCAGCCAGGCCCCGGCCAGGGCGTGCGGCTCGGGCGCGGAGTTGACCCAGCCGAAGAACGCCGGGTGGCCGTTGCCCATCGGGTACAACAGGACCCGGTCGCGGATGTCGGCGAGCAGGGAGCCGGTGGTGGCAGTGGTGGCAGATGCGTCAGTGGCGGTCTCCGGGACTGCGGGGTGCTCGGGCAGCTGGGCTTCGGCCCACCACGTGCGGGTGTGCTCGTCGACCGGCTGCCAGACCGGGCCGTCCGCGATCCCGGCCAGGTACGCGGCCGCCAGGCTCGCGCTGTCGGCCAGGAGGCGGGCCGTCACGCCGCCGACCGTCGCGGCAGCCGAGTCCACTCCAGGGGCCGGGGCCGATGCCGCGGCCCTGTCGTCGAGCGTCGTCGCGCCGCCCGAGCCTCCGTCCGGGTCCGTCGGGGCGGGGGTCTGCGGGGTCGGCCTGCTCCAGGCTCCGTCGTCGTTCACGAGCCGCAGCGTACCGTCCGGCCTCCTAGTCCAGGCTCGGCGAGCCCGGGGTACGGCCCCGGGGCCCCTTCGCCCTGCCGCCCGAGCCGCCCGCGGCCCCGGCCGGGACCGGGTGCCGGTCCCCGTCGTGGGTGCCGCCGTCGGTGAACCCGGACAAGATGGCCTGCAACTCCTGCGCGGACGGGTACATGTCGGTGAACTCGTATCCGGCCAGCGTGCGCGGCCGGTCCACGCCCATGTCCACCCGCAGCAGGTCGTCCCCGGCGATCCCGTGCGACAGCCAGTTGCCGGCCACCCGCAGCCGCGAACGCACCGACGGCATCGCGAACAGGTGGTAGCCGCGGGTCGCGGCCTGCGCGGGCAGGCCGCTCAGCTGGATCCCCAGCGGCCGGGCCACCGCGCGCGGCCCGCCGAGGTCCACCACCAATCCCAGGTCCCGGTGGTAGTACTGGCGCCGGTTGGTGCCGCGCAACGCCGCGACCACGTTCTCGGCCGCGATCCGGCCCTGCCGCTGGGCGTGCTGCGCGGTCGGCGGGCACACCGCCCCGGCGGTCCCGGTGCGCTGGCGGGCCAGGTCCGGCACGGCCGCGGCGTCGCCGAGGGCGAGGATCTCCGGGTGCTGGGGGACCCGCAGGTCCGCGTCCACGATCAGCCGGCCGTGGTCGGTCTCCCCGACGCTGCGCACCAGCGGGCTGGCGGCCACCCCGGCGGTCCAGATCAGGGTCTTGGACGGCAGCCGGGTGCCGTCGGTCAGCCGGATCAGCTCGTCATCGACCCCGGCCACCGAGGAGCCGAGCCGGAAGTCCAGGCCGCGGGCGGTCAGCATCTCCATCGCCTTGATGCCGAGCTGGTCGCCGAGTTCCGGCATCAGCCGGTGCGCCATGTCCACCAGGGTCCAGCGCACCATCGCGGGGTTCAGGCCCGGCATCTTCTCGGCCGCGTTCACGGTCATCGTCTGCAGGCACGCGGCCGTCTCGGTGCCCGCGTACCCGCCGCCGACCACGACGAACTGCAGCCGGGCCCGGCGCTCGTGCTCGGTCGGCGCCGCGGCGGCCAGCTCCAGCTGGGCCAGCACGTGGTCGCGCAGGCCCAGGGCCTGCTGCAGGGTCTTCATGCCGCGCCCGTGCCGGGCCAGGCCGGGGATGTCGAAGGTGCGGGTCACCGAGCCCGGGGCCAGGACGAGGTGGTCGTAGCGCAGTTCGACGTCCTCCCCGGTGATCTTCTTCACGATCACCGCGCGGGTGACCGGGTCCACCCCGAGGGCCCCGCCGGGGATCCGGATGGTGCGCCGCAGCAGCCGGGCCAGCGGTACCGCGACCGAGTTCGAGGCCAGCACGCCCGAGGCGACCTGCGGCAGCAGCGGCAGGTAGAGGGAGTGCGAGGTCGGGGTGACCAGCACGATGTCGGCCTCCTGGGGTTCGAGCACCCGCTCGAGCCGGCGCACGCAGGCCAGTCCCGCGAACCCCGCCCCGACCACGACAATCCTCGGCCGGCCACCCGCCTGCGCCGTGTGCCACTGAGCCATCGCCGCCAGCTCCTCGCTCGTGCTCGTCCTGGACCGCCGGGACGGTGTCGACCCGCGCTTCCCATCGTCACCGCGAACCGGCCCGGCCGCATGTCGGACGGTCCGGCCGGCCGGCGGCGACGCAGGCCGTCGGCGGGCTGCGGCGCCGCGGGCGCGGGGGCGGGTTGCGCGGGTCAGGCGTCCTCGGCCGGACCAGGCCCGTCACCGGCGCCCGGGGTGGGCACAAGCCGGCGCAGCGCCTGGTGCGTGCGGTTGGAGCGGATGGCTTCGCGCTGCTCGCGGGCGGTCGCGTCGATGTAGTTCTGGCTGGTGGTCAGCGAGGCGTGGCCCAGCAGCCGCATGATCTCGACCGCGCTGGCCCCGTCCTGCGCCAGCCGGGTGGCGAAGGTGTGCCGCAGCGCGTGCACGAGCGCGCCCTGCGGCACCGCGGCGCTCACCCCGGCCTCCCGGTAGGCACGGCCGACCAGGTACTGCAGGCCGCCGCGGCCCAGCGCCGTCCCGGTCGGGCCGACGAACAAGGGGTCCGAGCGGGTCGGTTCGCGCCCGGCCAGCCGCTGCGAGCGCGACCGCAGGTACTCGTCGATCACGGCGTCCAGTTCCGGTTCGATCGGGATGGTGCGCTCCTTCTCGCCCTTGCCGCGCACCTTCATGAACCGCTCCCCGCGGCGCCCGTCGATCGAGCCGACCCGCAGGTCCAGCAGTTCGCTCGACCGCAGCCCGGCGCACAGCAGCACGGCCACGATCGCCAGGTCCCGTTCCGGCCACGGCCGGCGCCGGGGCCCGCGGGTACCGGGCCCGCCCGAACCAGAGCCCGTACTCCCGCCGGCCGCGGCGCCCGCGGGGCTGTGCCCGGCCACCGATTCCAGCAGCTGTTCCGGGGTGTCCGGGCCCTGCAGCGGCTTGGGGGAGCGGCGCGGGGGGCGCGGGCGGTCGACCGTGCCCATCGGGTTGCCCGCGACCACGCCGTCGGCGACCAGGAAGGAGAAGAACTGGTTCCACACCGACCAGGCCCGGCCGACCGAGGGCCCCGACCGGGGCTGGGCGAACTCGGCGAACGCGGTGCGCAGGGCCCGGCCGGTGACCTGGCCGATCGTCAGCCGGTCGGCGGCGCACCCGGCCTGCCGGGCGAGCACGTCGATCAGCAGGTCCAGGTCCCGGCGGTAGGCGAGCAGGGTGTTCTGGGCGTGTTTGCGGGCCTGGCGCACGACGAGGAACTCCGCCACGCAGTCGACCACCGTCCGCCCGGGCCCCGATGGCGCATCCTCGGTGAGGGCCACGGACGGTGACGTTACGGCCACCGGTCTGGTCGGTTCGGCCGGGGCGGGCCCGGGTTCGGCTGGCATGTCGGGCGCGTGGGTGACCATGTATCAGATTATGCATGTCAGCGAACTCGGGTGCGACGACGCCGGCCCCGCAACCGCCCGGCCCGATCCGGGGCCGATGCCGGGATCTTGTTGTTCTCTCTGAGTGATTCTGTCACTCCATCGCGTGAAACCTCTTCAGCTTTCCTTCACCCTCTGCGACGAAATCCTCACCACCTGGTGGTTAATGGAGCGAAATATGACATTCCGGAGAAAGCGACGTAGGTTCGTCCCTTGTGCAGCCCGGCCGCTGCCGTCACCCGAGACGGCACCGGGCTCACCCGCCGAGTCGTACCGGTGCCGCGCCCCGTGCGCGGACGCCGGCCGAGCCGGGGACCCACGCTCCGCCAGGAGCACGGCCAGCGCCGCCAGCGGCGCCGTCCCCGGGGTGAATCGGCGCGCCGCCCGCGGCGCGCCGTAGGGCGATCCTCCCTTCCGCCCGAACCCGTCAGCTAACCCGGTAGGCGGCAGCAGGAGAGGCACCGACCCATGTTGGCAACCCCGAACACGGCCACGGCCCGCACGCCCTTCACCAAGTCCCGGCACGCCGCACCCCGGCGGTCCCGGGCCACCACCCTGACCGTGGCCCTGGCCGCCGCCTCGCTGGCGATCGTCCCGGCCGGCGCGGCCCTGGCGGCCACCAGCGTCGGCGCCCCGGCCGCGGCCCCGGTCAGCCACGCGGTCCCGGTCCCGGCCCGCGCCCCGGGTGCGGCCGTCGCC
>DASZBX010000088.1:0-49793 GCA_035943635.1 Actinocrinis sp.
GGTAGGTCTGGGCGGCCTGGTTCTCCAGGTCCAGGGCCAGGTTCGCCACGCCGCCGACGGTGGTCACCGCGCTGAGGGCGGCCAGGGTCTGGGGCTGGTTGGACAACGGGATGCCGGTGATCGTGGGCACGTTGGCCGAGGTGAGCACCGCGTTCCACGCCTTCGCGTGGTCGGCGTGCTGGCTCTTGGCGGTGGTGGCGAAGGTCGCGACGGCCGGGGGCACGGCGCCGAGCTTGCCGGCGGTCGCGGCGGTCAGGGCCGCGCCGTAGGCGGCCACGGCCTGGTTCTCCAGCGCGGTGGCCAGCGCGACGACCTTGAGGTCACCGGTGTACTGGCTGGTGCCCGAACCCGAGGCCATCGCGGACGGGCTGCCGGCCCCGCCGGTCCCCGCGGCCTGCGGGGACGAGCTGGAGCTGCTGCACGCGGCCAGGGCCAGAGTGGCCCCGACCCCGCCGAGCCCGACCAGGAAGCCGCGGCGGCCGACCCGGCGTTCCGGGGTGGCCTGGGTGTCGGCCAGTTCCTCGGCGAACAAAGCGGCCTGCTTGCGCATCACCGGGATGCTCTCGCGGTGCGCCTCGTCCAGGTCCTTGGTCATCGAAGCCAGCTGGGCCTCGCTGATCTGCAGCTGCCACTGCGGCGTCCCGGTCATGAGACCGCTCCTTCGCTGACCGGCGACGCGCTGGTCGTCGGGTAGAACGACGTGGGGAACCCGACACTGCCCGCCGCGGCCGGCAGGCTGGCAGGCATGGTCGGGATCGCGATCAGGTCCGCGTCCCCGGCCGCCAGCAGGGCCTGCACGGCCAGCAGCACCGACCGGTGCTGGGCCTCGACCGGCGCCACGCTGCCGAACAGCGTCCGCAGCGAGGCGTCACTGGCCAGCGAGACGTACTTGGTGTAGGTCTGCGCCGCGACGTCTTCGAGCGTGATCGCGAGGGTCACGACGTCCGCCGGGGACTTGATCGTCGGCAGCGCGGTCTTGACCACCGCGGCGTACTTCGGGTCCGCCCCGGTCTGCTCCTTGCCGCCGGCCGCGGTGATCGCCGCGTTGAACGCCTGGGCGTGCGCGGTGTGCTGGGCGGTGGTCTTGGTGATGAACGCGGCCACGGTCGCGTTGCCGGACTTGATGAAGTCCAGGCCCGCGGCGGTCGTGTACACCGACACCGCCAGGTTCTCGATCGACGCCGCGGTCTGCAGCGCCATGATGTCCCCGCTGGTCGCGGTCGCGGGCGCACTCGCCGCCGCCGCGGCCCGGCCTGCGCCGAGCAGCATCGCGCCGCCGGCGATCCCGGCCAACCAGCCGCCGCGCGAACGCCGCGCGCCGGCGGTCTCCTGCTGCTGCTGCGTGTACTCGTCCAGCGCCTGCCGAGTGATCCGTACCGCGTCGCTGTTCAAATCCTGCGACTGGACGGTCAACTCCGACAGAAGCCGGGTGTCGAGACTCTCGTCACCCATAACGGCCCTCCGATTTCCTAAGACGTGCGGCCCGCCGGAGCGGGCCTCGTTGCAGGATTCTTTCGGTGTGCAGGGGGTCGCGGATTGGCATTGAGCGTAAGTGGCCGAGAACTTCGCTCGTTCGAGTTAACCGACCAATCCGCCGCCGCTGCCGGGGCGAATGCTGGAAACGGAGCAATACATCAGCAGGAGAATTGTGGTTCGAATGTTCGTCTTCTCATAATTCTCCCGGGCCCGGGGATGAGCGGACGAATCAGGTCACGTCGTCGTCATAGGTGAGACGCGTGGCGCGCAGGTCCTCTTTGAGTTCGGCGCCGAGCGAGCGCAGGTCCTCGGTCTCGCCCAGCAGGTTCTTGCGCACGAAGGTCTTCGGGTTCAGATCGTGCAGGTCCAGTCCGTCGAACTCCGGGCCGAGTTCGCGGCGCAGCCCTTCGCGGGTGCTGTCGCTGAAGGCCCGGACCTGCTGGATGAAACGGGCCGCGCGGGCCGCCGTCTGCGGGAGCTTGTCCGGGCCGAACAGGACGACCCCGAGCCCGAGCAGCACCACGATCTCGGGCAGGGACAGGTCGAAGAACACGGTGACGGCTCCGGTCGGTGATCGAGAGGGGTTCGGGCGGGCCCGGCGGCGTGGCCGGGTGCGCCCTGGAACGCGGGTTTAGACGACCGTGTCCCGCACCGCAGTGACCGGCTCGGCTTCGGCCTCGGCGCCGGTCTTGGCGGCGCCCAGCTCCGAGCGGAAGATCCGCAGCGACTGGCCGACCGAGCGGGCCGAGTCGGGCAGGCGCTTGGCGCCGAACAGCAGCATCGCGATCGCACCGATGACGACCAGGTGCCAGGGCTCAAATGCACGCAACATGATCCGATTCCGTTCTGTCTGAGGGCTGCCGCCGCCCAGTCGGGAGGTGGACGGTCGCGAACGAGTCGGGGCCGGAAGGTGTTGTGCGCCCCGCTGTACTGGACCATTCGCAGCAGTCGGGGCCCCGGATTGGTGAGCCGCGTAAATTCACCCTTTCGAGTCGGCCGCGCCTGCTCGCCACGGGCGGCGGGTCCCGGCGGACAGGACAGGACCCGGTGTCGGAACGTTCCGCGGGTCGCGCGGAGCGTTCCGGCACCGGGCCGGTGGGGACTGGCCGCGCCCACTGCTAGGGCCTGTTCGGAGTTCAGATCAAGGCGAAACGGCTGATCTTGATCTGAACTCCGAACAGGCCCTAGCAGTGGGCGCGGCCGAGGACGTCCACGGCGTTGCAGGCCAGCGTGACCGGGACGGTCACGTCCAGGAGGTGGATGGGCAGGACGTTGATCCCGGCGTCCTCGGACACCGGGGCGGCCGCCCGCTCGACCGCCCAGGCGGACGAGGTGGACCCGGCCATGACTGCCGCTGCGAGCAGGGCGCAGGCGATGATCTTCTTCATGGCCGACTCAACGACCTCTTCACCGGGAGGTTACGTGAGGCAACGTCCGATGTTCACTCGTCTGGAGTACAACCTGCCGGAAACCGGTCCGGCCACGCCGAGCGGGCGCGCCGGGTCAGGGTGAAGCCGCGGTCAGCGCGAGGCCGCGGTCAGGCGCGCGGCCAGTTGCCGGTCGTAGATCTTCCGCTGGACGTTGCCGCGGGAGATGTCGAGCTCGCCGGTGTGCAGGTCGCGCACGTGCACCACGACCTCGTTGGTGACCAGGGTGTCGCTGATGCAGGTGGTGTTCGGCAGTACCGCGTCGGCCGGTTTGGCCGCGGCGGCCTGGGCGGGTGTGCGCCCGGCGGCGAGCGCCACCGCGCCGACCGCCGCGACCCCGGTCGCGCCGCGGACCAGCCCGCGTCGCGAAACGCCCTGAGTGTGCGGCTTGCGCCGAGCCGATTCCCGGTGCCGGCTCTCGTCTTCGCCGTCATTCCCGTCGGCCTCCGCCGTTTCAAGGCGAATCAGGGGTCCGCCATGTACCGGTCAGGGAAATCATGGTTCTCCTACGCCGCGGGCACAACCGGGCAATCGCCGAGCGGTCACCCGGTCCGCGGCACGTCCAGCAGACCCGGGTCGATCGTCGCCCGGGCGGTCACCGACGCCGCCGCGGAGTCGACGATCAGGGCGGCGTCCTGCTCCCGGCCCTTCGGGATCTCGATCGCCGCGCTGTCCGGGCCGTCCCGGTGCGCCATCAGCCAGTCGTACAGCAGCCAGTCGACCGCGCAGGCGACGGCGAGCGGGTCGGCGTCGGCGGACCCGGCCGAGGTGATCACCGTGCGCAGTGCCTCGCGGTGCTCTGCCAGCGCGGCGTCCTTGTTGACGCCCGAGCTGTCGAACAGCAGCATCGCGAGCGTGGCCGGGAGCCGCAGGCCAGCCTCGGTGCGCACGATCCACCGGCCGCCGCACCACGGCCGCCGCGGGTCGACCCGCTGCATCTGGCCGAAGCCGCCGACCACGCCGAGGGCCGGCGCGTCGAGTTCGCCGTCGAACGGGGCCGGGCCGAGCAGCCCGAGCGGCAGCCGGGCCCGGATCGCGAACAGCGCCGCGGTGCCGACGATCTGCCCGGCCCGCATGTCCGGCGCCGACCCGAGCAGCACCGACGCGGCGTGGTACTCGTGGCAGAGCCGGTCCAGCGCGCGGTGCAGCTCGCGCAGACCCTCGCGCTCGGCCGGGCCCGTGGGGCCGCGCCCGCCGCCGAGCAGCTCACCGAATTGCCCGGCCGCACTGACCAGCGCGTCGTCCAGCGCCTCGAGGTGGGTCGCGGCCAGCCGGTCGGGCTCCTCGTCCCGGCGGACCAGGTCCGGCAGGCCGGTCGGGGCGCCGGCGGCGGTGAGCCAGTGGAAGCCGATCTGGCCGTCGGCCTGGGCTATCCGCGGCCGGCTCACCAGGTCCAGCCCGCTTCCGCCGCACGGTCCGGTCCCGGCCGGCCGGGCGCCGGCCACGGCCGGTCGGCCGGGCGGGCCGACTGCCGGGCCGAGACCCGCGAGCCCATCCGCGCGGCCGCCAGCCGCAGGTTGGTCGCGTCCAGCTGGCGCAGCGTGCTGGCTTCGAGGGTCTCGGCCTGGTCCGGGCGCAGCCGGTCCGAGAGCCAGTCCCAGTGCAGGGCGACCTGGTCGCCGGGCGCGACGTCCGGCAGGAAGCTCAGGCCGTCGACCGAGACCCGGACCCGCTCGGGCACCGGATCGCCGAGCCGCAGCGCGAATCCGTCCCAGGTCAGGCGGCGCGAGGTCAGCTCGACCTGGTCCCCGTCCCGGGCCACCACGGTGCCCCAGCGGATCCGGCAGTTGTCGAGCACCCGCAGCGGCTCGTTGACCGGCTCGTCACCGCGCGCGGCAGCGCCCGGGCCGGCGACGCCGTGCGCGGCGAGCAGGCGCGACCACGGGTAGACGCCGAACACGTGGAAACAGTGGTTGCCCGCGGCCTCGGCGACCAGCTCCGAGTTCAGATGCGACCAGTAACTGCTCGCCTGCGGCCCGATCAGCGCGAGCAGGTGGGCGCCGAAGTCGCGCGGGCTGATCTCGGCGCCGACCCCGCCGCCGAGCCAGTAGGCCTCGACGATCCGCCGGTCCAGCGGGTCCGCGATCCCGGTGAGTTTGGACAGGACCTGGAGGTAGGGCCAGGCGCCGGAGAACCGGCGGGCCACCGCGCGCACGTCGTCGGCCGAGCCGAGCTGCGCGGAGCCGGCCGCGGCCAGCGCGCCGGTCTCGGCCGGGCCGCAGAACCCGAGCTTGTTCGGCGCGTAGGCGTAGCGGGCGAACATCCACGCGCCGGAGACATCGCCGGAGGTGCCGCCGGTGCAGTCGCCGATGGTGGCCCCGGCCGGTTGCGCGGGCGTATCCGAACCCTGGGTCGGCGTGCTCATCGCGGCTCCGCGGACTGTCCGACCAGCCGGGCCGCGTCGCGGTGCATCCGGCCGAAGTTGTAGTACGCGGCGCACGCGCCCTCGGCCGACACCATGCACGTGCCGATCGGCGTCTCCGGGGTGCACGCGGTGCCGAACACCTTGCACTCCCACGGTTTCAGCACGCCCTTGAGCACCTCACCGCACTGACACGCCTTCGGGTCGGCCACCCGCAGGCCGGGCAGGTCGAAGAGGCGTTCGGCGTCGAAGGCGGCGAACTCCTCCCGCAGCCGCAGCGCGCTCTGCGAGATGAATCCGAGGCCGCGCCACTCGAAGTGCGGGCGCAGCTCGAACACCTGGGCCAGCAGGGCGAGCGCGGCCGGGTTGCCCTCCTCGCGCACCACCCTCGAGTATTGATTCTCCACTTCGCAGCGGCCCTCGCGGAGCTGGCGCAGCAGCATCGCCACCGACGCCAGGATGTCCAGGGGTTCGAACCCTGCGACCACGAGCGGCTTGCCGTACACCTCGGGCACGAACCGGTACGGCCGGTTGCCGACCACCGTGGAAACGTGGCCGGGCCCGAGGAATCCGGACAACCGCAGGTCGGGCGAGTCCAGGATCGCCTTGAGCGGCGGAACGATCGTGACGTGGTTGCAGAACACGCTGAAGTTCGACAGTCCGAGCTCGCGGGCGCGCACGAGCGTGACCGCGGTGGACGGCGCGGTGGTCTCAAAGCCGAGGGCGAAGAACACCACCCGCCGGTCCGGGTTCTGCGCGGCCAGCCGCAGCGCGTCCAGGGGCGAGTAGAGGAAGCGCACGTCCGCGCCGCGGGCCTTGGCCTCCAGCAGGCTGCCGCGGCTGCCGGGCACCCGCATCATGTCGCCGAAGCAGGTGAAGATCACGCCGGGCTGCTCGGCCAGCCAGATCGCGTCGTCGACCCGGCCCATCGGGATGACGCAGACCGGGCAGCCGGGGCCGTGCACCAGTTCCACGTTCTCCGGCAGCAGGTGTTCGAGCCCGTGCCGGTAGATGGTGTGGGTGTGGCCGCCGCAGACCTCCATGAACTTGTGGTGCCCGGTGCCGGCCGTGTCCCTGATCGCCGCGAGCAGAAGCCGGGCCGCGGCCGGGTCGCGGAACTCGTCCACGAATCGCATGAACCCTCCCCATCAGTGTGTACGAGCCCTGCGATCACAGGACCGAGGAGGTGTCGAAGGCCTCGATCTCGGACCGGTACGCCTCCCCCATCTTCTGCACCGCGGCCAGGGTCAGCATCGCCTCGTCCTCGTCGATCCGGGCCATCGCGAACCCGACGTGCACCAGCACCCAGTCCTGCGGCCGGACCTGTTCTCGTTCCAGCAGCCGGATGCTGATCGTGCGCTGCACCCCGCCGACGTCGACCTTGGCCAGACAGTTCGCGGCGTCCACGATCTCGACGATCTGCCCCGGAATCCCCAGGCACATGTCCCTCTCCTCTTCTTCACGGTGACGGCGGCGCCCGGGCCGGGCGCCTCAGCAGATCCGCGGCAGCGGGTCGCCGACCAGCAGGTCCACGATCCGGGTGCCGCCGAACAGGGTGCGCAGCACCACGGTCCCGGCCGGGTCGGCGGCGATCTCGCCGACCACGGCGGCCTGCGCGCCGAGCGGGTGCCCGCGCAGCGCGGCCAGCCCGGCCTCGGTCTCGCCGGCGGCGAGCACGGCCAGGAACTTGCCCTCGTTGGCCACGTACAGCGGGTCGATGCCGAGCAGTTCGCAGGCCCCGTTGACCGCCGGGCGGACCGGCAGCCGCCACTCGTCCAGGACCACGCACAGGCCGGCGGCCCGGGCCAGTTCGTTGCAGACCGTGCCGACGCCGCCGCGGGTCGGGTCGCGCAGCCAGCGGGTCGAGGGGGCCGCGGCGAGCAGGACCTCGGCCAGGTCGCCGAGCGGGGCCGTGTCCGAGCGGATGTCGGCCTCGATCGCGAGGTCGCCGCGGGCCAGCATCACGGCCATCCCGTGGTCGCCCATCGTCCCGGTCAGCACCAGGCGGTCGCCCG
Source organism: Actinocrinis sp. (assembly GCA_035943635.1). GTDB lineage: Bacteria > Actinomycetota > Actinomycetes > Streptomycetales > Catenulisporaceae > DASZBX01. The sequence goes on from DASZBX010000088.1 coordinate 7,281, forward strand.
GGCGCACCGAGGCGGCCGAGAGCCGGCGCCCGTCCGGGATCACGCCCACGCCGGCGGTCGTGATGAACAGTCCGTCGGCGGCGCCGGTCGGTACGACCTTGGTGTCGCCGGTGACGATCTGCACCCCGGCGGCCTCGGCGGCCTCGGCCATGTCGGCCACGATCGCACGCAGTCCGCTGATCGGGAAGCCTTCTTCGAGCACGAACGCGGCCGACAGCCAGGCCGGGCGGGCGCCGGACACGGCCAGGTCGTTGACCGTGCCGTGCACCGCGAGGTGGCCGATCGAGCCGCCGGGGAAGCGCAGCGGCTGGACCACGAACGCGTCGGTGCTGAAGGCGAGCCGGTCGCCGCCGGGCAGGGCCAGGACGGCGCCGTCGCCGAGCGCCTCGAGGTGTTCGTTGCGGAAGGCCTCGACGAAGACCGAGTCGACCAGCGCCGCGGACGACTTCCCGCCGGCGCCGTGGGCCAGGGTGACGATCTCGTCCAGCAGCCGCGGCCGGCGGCGGCGGAAGGCCTCGATCCGTTCGATCACCTCGCCCTCGGCGAAGGACGGGCCGGGGCCGGACCGACTGTGCTCGGCCGGGTCGTGCGCGGCGAGGCCGGAGTAAGAGGTCATCGTTGCTCCGCCGGCTGAGCCAATTGTTCGTGGACTGATTCCCAGAGCCGGTATCCGAGCAGGGCTTGGGCCTCCTGGATCCGGTGCACGCTCTGCGAGCGCACGACGAGGCACACGTCGACGTCCGGGCTCCCGGCGAACTCGCCGCCGTCGTAGCCCGCGAACCCGACCGTGTACAGGCCGCGCGCCCGCGCCTCCCGGAACGCGGCGGCCAGGTCGCGCGAACTGCCGCTGGTGGACAGGGCGATCGCGACGTCCGTGGGCCGGGCCCGGGCGATCAGCTGCCGGGCGAAGACCAGGTCGAAGCCGACGTCGTTGCCCAGCGCGGTCAGGATCGCCTGGTCGGCGGCCAGGGACCAGGCCGGCAGCGGGCGGGCCGGGGATCCGGGCGGCGGGACGGCGAACAGCCCGGCCAGGGTGGCGGCGTCGGTGCAGCTGCCACCGTTGCCGAAAGTGAAGATCCGTCCGCCCGCGGACAGCCGGCGGGCGATCTCGGCGGCGGCCGTCCGCAGCTGCGGCGCGCACGCTTCGAGGGTGCTGCGGCGTAGCTGCGCGCTCTCCCGGGACTTGGCCCGGGCCGAGGCGGCCAGGTCGGTCAGCAGGGAGCCCTGGTCTCGTTCCGTGGCGTCCAGGAACGGGTAGAGGAAGCCGGTCACGGCCGGCCCTCCTCGGCCAGGCGGCTGATCGCCATCCCGGCGTGCACGAGCACCAGGTCGCCTCCGCGGACCGGTTCGACCAGCGCCGTGGAGACGCGTTCTTCGTAGCCTGCGACGAGGACGACGGCCTCGCCGCCGGGACCCACCGTGACCACCTCGCCGAGCCTGCCCTCGTCGCTACAGGTGACGCAGACCTCCTCGTCGCAGTCGGCCGCGACGGCCTGGCCCAGCAGTCCCGGGTGTTCGAAGCAGACGTGGGTCAGTTCCCAGAGCAGGTGGTAGAGCAGCACGAACCCGCCGGCGGCCGGCCGGCCCGGGTCCGGATCGTCAAGCCAGAGCACGTGATCGGCCGCGCCCGCCGGGGGCCGGGGGCCGTTGCCGATCCACAGGGCGCTCGCGCCCCAGGCCGGGGCGCGGCGGATCACCGCGCCCGCCTGCGGGTCGTCGGCCGCCGCGACGGCGATGATCACGTCGCCGGGCCGGACCGAGAGCCGGGCCGCGCCGACCACGGCCGGGCCGGTCAGCGCGACGGCCGGCAGGGCCTTCGCGCCGACCACGACCGGATGGACGAACTCGACCGCGATGTGCTGGGCGTGCGGCTCCCAGGCCGGGGCCAGGCACCAGAGCGTGGCCCCGGCGGCGAACCGGCGCGCGAGACTCAGCGCGGCCGTGGCCAGATCGGCGGCCAGATCCTCGCCGATCTCGCCTTCGGGCGCGGTGGCCGCCGGGTCTTGCGGCTCCGGAGCCGCTTCGGGCTCGTTCCCGCCGAGGGCATCAGTATTCGTATCAACCATGACGACACCTATCGCGGATATCATCGGGCGCCGCCGCCTCGCTGAGCCGGGACGGCCCCGACCGCGGGCCCGCTTGCAGACGTCGCAGGGCTCAAATTTGCCGCACGGTCGGCCGCCGCCGGAATCTCCGCGGCCTGGCCGAAGACCCCGTACTCCGCCATCGTCGCAATGGTCTCCAACGCCGACGCCTCCTCGATCCTGGTCAGCGCGAAGCCCGCGTGCACGATCGTGTAGTCGCCCACCTGCAGCTCCGGCAGGTAGGCCAGGCAGATCCGCCGGGACTCCACGGCCGTTCCGGCCTGCCGGAACTCGACCCGGGCCATCCGCGCGCCGCTCTCCTCGTCCCAGACCTCGACGATCTTGCCGGGTATGCCCAGACACATGTCAGCTCTCCTCCTCGATCGCCCGCAGCGCCGACACCGCGGCCTGGCCGAGCGCCAGGCCGCCGTCGTTCGGCGGGACCAGGCGGTGCGTGAGCACCTCGAAGCCCTCGGCCTCCAGCTGTTCCCGGCACAGGCCCAGCAGCAGCACGTTCTGGAACACCCCGCCGGTCAGGCCGGCCAGCCGCACGCCGTGCTCGCGCCCGACCTGGACCGCCACCATCGCGACCGCGTCCGCGAGAGCGGTGTGGAAGGCCTCTGCGAGCAGCGCCGCCGGGACCGCGTCGCGCAGCCCTGCGACGAGATCCGCCAGCATCGGCGCGGGATCCAGCACGCCGTCCGCGCCGACCTTGAAGTGGAACTTCGGCGCCGTCATGTTCAGGTCCTCGGCCGAGCGCGCCAGCACCTCCAGCTCGATCGCGGCCTGTCCCTCGTAGGCGATCCGGTGCCGCACGCCGAGCAGCGAGGCCACCGCGTCGAACAGGCGGCCCACGCTCGTGCACGGCACGCACCCGAACCCGCTGTCCAACTGCGATCTCAGCACTCGGAGTTCCTGGACGCTCGCCGCCGCCACCGGGGGCAGGTCCCCGGACCAGTCGATCCCGGCCGCGCGCAGGTGCGACAGGGCCATCCGCCACGGGTTGCGCACGGCGAGGTCCCCGCCGGCCAGCGGCACCGGCGCCAGATGCCCGGCCCGGATGAACCGCTGGCTGGCCCGGCCCAGCAGCAGCACCTCGCCGCCCCAGACCGCGCCGTCGGTGCCGTATCCGGTGCCGTCGAAGGCGAACCCGACCACCGGGCGGCCGAGCCGGCCGTGCTCGGCCAGCAGTGAGACGACGTGCGCGTGGTGGTGCTGGACCAGGTCCAGCGGGCGGTCCCCGGCGGCGCGCTCGGCCCAGCCGCGGGTGAGGTAGCCCGGGTGCAGGTCGGCGGCCAGCCGTTGCGGACCGTCGCTCTGCAGCCCGGTGAGCTGCTCGACCGAGCGTTCGAACGCGCTGAGCGTGGCGGCCGCGCCCATGTCGCCGATGTGCCCCGAGGTGTACGCCAAGCGGCCCTCGGTCAGGCAGAAGGTGTTCTTCAGCTCCCCGCCGACCGCCAGGACCGAGGGCGCGGCCCGGCCGAGGTCGACCGGAAGCGGCGCGTACCCGCGGGAGCGGCGGATCGGCAGCACGGTCCCGTCCACCACCCGGACCACCGAGTCGTCGCAGGGCACGTGGATAGGCCGGTCGTGGGTGAGCACCGCGTCGGCCAGGTCGGGCAGCCACGCGACCGCGTCCTCGTCGCGGAAGCAGATCGGTTCGTCCTCGATGTTGGCACTGGTGAGCACGATCCCGTGCGGCGGGTACACGTCCGCCCCGGGCACCGGCTCGAACACCAGGTGGTGCAGCGGCGAGTAGGGCAGCATCAGGCCGATCCACGGGCTGCGCGAGCCCTCCATCCCGGCCACCCCGGCCGCCACCGGCGCGCCCAGCCGCCTTGGCAGCAACAGGATCGGGCGGGCCGGGGAGCTGAGCACAGCCGCGTCCGCGCGGTCGAACCGGGCCAGCCAGCGGGCCACGGTCAGGTCCGCGACCATCACGGCGAACGGCTTGGCCGCGCGGGCCTTGCGGGCGCGCAGCCGGGCCACCGCCTCCTCGTCGTTGAGCGCGCAGGCCAGGTGGTAGCCGCCGATCCCCTTGATCGCGACGATCTGCCCGGCCGCCAAGGCGCGCTGGGTGGCCAGGATCGCGGCGTCCGACTGGCTCAGCCGGCCGAAGTCGCAGGCCGGTCCGTCGCCGTCCGGCTCGGGCCCGGCCACCTGCTGCCCGGCCGGTTTCGGCTCGGTCCAACTCTCGAACCGCAGGGTCGGGCCGCAGTCCGGGCAGGCGATCGGCTGGGCGTGGAACCGGCGGTTCGCCGGATCCTGATATTCGGCTTCGCAGCGCCCGCACATCGGGAACCCGGCCATGGTCGTGGCCGGCCGGTCGTACGGCAGGGATCTGATGATGCTGAACCGGGGCCCGCAGTTCGTGCAGGTGACGAACGGGTGCCGGTAGCGCCGGTCGGCCTTGTTGAACAGGTCGCGGCGGCAGTCGGCGCACATCGCGATGTCCGGCGGGATCGGCGAGCGGGCCCCGTCGGTCTCCTCGCTGGGCACGATCCGGAAGTCCCGGTCCGCGGTGGCCGGGATCACCACGGTCCGCACCTGGTCCACGTCGGCCAGCGGCGGGGCCTGCTCGACCAGCCGGGCGGCGAACTCCTCGACCAGGTACCCGGGGCCCTGGACCTCCAGGAACACCGCCGAGGAGTCGTTGCCGACCAGGCCGACCAGGCCGAGTTCGGTGGCGATCCGGTAGACGTGCGGCCGGAATCCGACCCCCTGCACCACGCCGGTCACCGTGAACCGGCGCCGCTCCACGTCGGCCAGCAATCCCATCAGTGCCGCCCCCAAATCAGGACTCGGTTGTTTCCGGAGTCGGCCACCGCGAGGCGGTCGCCGTGCATGCTGATCCCGTAGGGCCAGGACAGGGTGTCCCGCTGCACGCTGGACCAGCGGTTCTCCCCGTTCGCGGCGAAGGTCGGCTGGGCCAGCACGTGGTCCGCGGCCTGGCCGTGCCCGGGCACCCGGTCCCACAGCAGGATCCGGTTGTCCGCGGTGTCGGCCACGGCCAGCCGGCCGCCTTCCAGCGCGACGGAGTAGGGGAAGCGCAGCCGGTCGCCGCTGTGCGGGCCGAACGGCCACTCGGCCGCGGTGTCGAAGTCCGGCTGGCCCAGCACCAGATCGGCCGGCCGGTCCCGGTCCGGGCGCGGGCGCCAGCCGAGCACCCGGTGGTTGCCGGCGTCGGCGACCAGCAGCAGGCCGTCCGTCCCGGCCACGCCGTGCGGCCAGCGGAAGCTGTCCGGGCCGACCCCGCGGTCCCGGTTCTCCCCGCGCCGGGTCGCCTCCGGCTGGCCGAGCACGACGTCGGCGGGGCGGTCCCGGTCCGGCAGGCCGCCGTCCCAGCCGAGCACGCGCCGGTTCCCGGTGTCCGCGACCCAGAACCACCCGTCGGCCACGGCGATCCCGAACGGCCAGTACAGCGATCCGGCGGTGCACCGCACGCCGTCCTGCGCGCCGCCGCGGTTCGCGCCGACCGAGGCCGGGTCGGGCTGGCCGAGGATCAGGTCGGGGGCCTGGTCGCTGGCCCGCGAGACCGTGTTCCAGATCAGGATGCGATGATGCCAGGCGTCCGCGACGGCCAGCCGTCCGTCGTGCACCAGCACGCCGGTGGGCAGGTTCATCCCGCGCTCCGGGCCGCGGCCGTCGGCCGCCCGGCCCTCGGTGGTGCCGTCCGGCTGGCCGAGCACGACGTCGGCCGGCTGCTCGTCCGCCGTCGGAACTCCGTGCCAGATCAGGACCCTGTGGTTGCCGGAATCGGCCACGACCAGGTGTTCGCGGTCCAGGAAGACCCCGCGCGGCGAGTACATCCAGGCCATGGTCGGGTTCGCCGCGGGCAGGGCGAGCCCGCCCGGCGCGGGCGCCCCGAGCCAGGTCTCTGCCGTCCATCCGCCGCTCAGGTCCGACAGCGCGGGCCCCGGGTTCGGCGTGTCCGCCGGTGGCCTCGGCCCGATGCTCACCCTCATCGTGTCGCTCATGTGCCCACCCGGATCCAGACGTCCCCGGCTTCGACCCGCAGCGGCAGCTGTTCCAGGTGCGCTCCGGGGGCGCTCAGGCACTCGCCGGACAGCGCGTCGTAGCAGAATCCGTGCCAGGGGCAGGTCAACGTGCCGTTGGTTGCGTCGAGCAGCGCGTTGTCCAGCGGCATCCCCTCGTGCGCGCACGCGTTTCCGTACGCCGTGAGCCGGTTGCCGATGTTCACGACGATGACCCCCGCGGCCAGCGCCGATCTCGATCTCGTCCCCGGTGCCGCGCCCAGCGACAGTGTGCTGATCTTCCCCTCGGCCAACTCCCCGACCGCCGCGGCCTTCACCCATCCGTCGGCCGCGAGACCGTCCGGGTCCGCCGCCCCGGGCCCGATCCGCAGTGCGGACAAGGGAATCAGGGCCGGTGACGGTTCGCCGGGCAGCACTTCGACCGTCGTGATCCCCGGAACGCCGCCGACCAGCGCCTCTTCGACCAGGTGGCGAAGCGTCACCGAGGACATGGAGCACCCGTTGCAGGCGCCCTCCAGCCGGACATACGCGACCGGGCCCTCGATCCGGACCAGGGCGACGTCGCCGCCGTGCGACTGCAGCTGCGGCCGGACCTGAGTCAGAACCCTGGTCGCGAGCGTGACCGGATCCGGGCGGACGATCCCGTGCAGCGACAACAGCAGATGCACGGTCGGATCATCGACGAGCTCGTACAACGCCGGACGGGTCGCCTCCTCGGACCGCAGCCGCCGGACGATCGTCACCAACCCGGCCCGGTGCACGGCCTCCACGGCCGCCTTCAGCTCCTCGGCGACCGCCCGGGCCGGGCCGTCCAGCGCGGCCAGCGCCTTGACCGCGTCGTCCACCCGCATCGCCAGCCGCTCGAACGACGGTTCCGGCTCGGCCGGCTCCGGCTCGGGCCGCGCCGCGGGGGGGCGGTCCCGCGCCCGGCCGTCCCGGATATCAGCAGTCATGCTCACTCCGCATCCTGGTCCTGGTTCCTGACCAGCACCTGCTGGCGGGCGATCTCGTCGAGCAGGCCGCGCACCATCCGGACCGAGTCGCCGTCGGAGAACTCCTCGAACAGGAACCGGGCCTCGTGCAGCTTGGCCCTCGCGTGGGCGAACTGGCCCAGGTGCGCCAGCACGTTGCCCTGGTTGGCCAGCACCCGCGCGCGGCCGATCGGATCGGAGTGCCGCCCGCGGACCTGGAGCACGGCCTCGTACAGCTCCAGCGCTTCGACCAGATTGTCGGCCTGGTGCCGGGACGGCGTGTAGACAAGGGAATTGGCGAGATTCAGCTGAGTGCTCGCCCACCGCTCCGGATGGGTCTGCGGGGTGTACACCTTCAGCGCGTGACGCAGCGACTGCACCGCGACGCCGAGCCGGAGCTGATCGGAAGCCTGCGTCATCGGCATGGTCAGGTAGGCAGCGGCGAGGTTGGCGTGGGCGGCGGCCCACAGTTCCGGCGCCTGCTCGGCCGTGATCAGCTGGAGCACCGAGTGGTAGTGCGGCACCGCGAGCGCCAGCTGCTGCGGCTGCTGTGCGGACAGTTCGTGCAACGCCCCGGCCAGGCCCAGGTGCAGCTCGGCCCGGCTGACCCGCAGGTCCTCGGCCCCGCTGAGCGCCAGCAGGGCCTGCTCGTAGAGCACCGCAGGGCCCGGATTCGCCGGGCCGCTGCTCTCGCCCAGGCCGAACACCTCCTGGCTGATCGACGCGGCCGCCCCCAGCATCAGTCCGGCCAGCGGCGGCGCCACCGGGCGCGCGGTCCGGGCCGCCTGGTGCAGCAGCCGCAGCGCCTCGGTCGGCTCGCCGGCGGCCAGCTCGTGCGTGGCCTGCGCGGACAACAGCAGCGCGGCGATCTCCCCCTCGGCCGAGCCCGGCTCGGGCGGCGTCACGGTCCGGCCGAGCACGAAGGACACCAGGTCGACCAAGGGCCCGAACTCGCCCAGATCCGCGCGCAGCTGCTGTAGTTCTCCTTCACCATCCTCAGAATCCTCAGCTCCGGCGCCGCCGAGGCCGTCCGGGTCCAGCACGAACCGGTTGTACCGGCTGACCGGATCGGACCCGGCCGCGGCCAACGCTGCCAGCGCGCCCCCCCGGTCCCCGGCCAACGCCAACTCGTGCGCCCGCAGCCGTTCCGGCCACGGATCCGGCGCCCGGCCCGCCAACAACGACACCCGCGCGGCCTCGGTGTCCGCACCGCCCGGGATCAGCAGGTACCCGGCCGGCAGCGGGAACGTGCCCAAAGGCTGCGGCCGCACCGGCGCCGCCCACGCCGACGGGCCCGCCTGCGCAGTCCGCTCCGGCTGCGAGCTCGACGGCGACCCGTCGATCATGATCGTCACCGGACCGGCCAGCAGATCAGACATCGAATCGTCCGCGCAGCTCGCGCTCGGCCGCCCGCTTGATCAACCTGGCGCTGACCTCGGCCCGGGACTTCGTGTGGAAACTGTCGATCCGGTGCCGGATCACGCCGTCGGGGAAGATCACCAGGACGTCCACCGCCCACCGGCCGCGCTCCGACTCGACCACGGTCTCCACGCCATACGCGCGACGCACACCGGGAACGGACGAGCCGGCGGCCACATCAGAGAACGAGGGAACGGCCGGAGCAGGCGGCCCGGCCCACTCCTCCCGCCCCGACTTCGTCCCGGCCTCGCCCAGCAGATCCCGTTCTATCTCCGCGCACGTACTCGACAGCAGCCCCGCGATCGACGCCGGCACCGGATGCAGCCCGCTCCCACTCTGCTGCTCGCCGTCCGTCACAGCTGTGCCGCGTTCTGCATCGCCCGAGCCGTCCTTCCCACTGGTCTGCGCCTCCACATCCGTATCGGCCTCCACGTCAGCGTCCGCATACGATTCCACCGAACCGGCCAGCTCTCCCAGCCCGCACTCGAGCACATCAGGATCCTGAAGAATCCGGTCGGCTCCCGCTCCGGTTCCGGCTCCGGCTGCGCCGCCGTGCTCCTCATACTTCGCGATCACGGTTCCAGCTCCAGTTCTATCCTCAACGCGCCCTGATCCCCGTCCCAAGCCGCCCGGCGCTCGCCGACCGGAACCTCGTCCTTGAGCACCTCCCGGATCAACACCGCCCGGTCGCCCGCCGGATTGCGCTGCTTGAGCAACAGCCCGCCGCTCTGCGGGCCGATCAGCGGCAGCAGCCACAGCTGCTCGTCGCGCAGCAGCGCGACCGCCGCGTCCGAGGGGAAGCGCCGGGCGGCCAGCCGCGCGTCCAGGCGCAGATATCCGTCCTCGGTGAACTCCACCTTCGGCCCGTCCGCCCCCGCATCGGCGGTCGGCCGCAGCGGGTACAGGAACTCCCACTCGACCAGCCCGATCACCTGCTCCATGGCCGCCGCGACGGGCGCGCTCAGCTCCGCGCCGAACCCGACCCCGGCCGCCTCGATCAGGAACACCGTGATGTCCTCGGGGCACTCCCCGGCCAAGGCCCAGCGCGCGAACGAGATCGCGTGGTCCCAGCGGAAGGAGTGCGTGTGCAGGCCCTGCAGCGGCGGCAGTTCGGCGAATTCGCTGCCCGGCACCCGGTAAACCGTTCCCGGCTCGGCGCCGGTCGCGCTCGCGTCGACGATCACCACGCGCTTGGCCCCGCGCATCTGGAAGGCCACGTCCATCCCGGCCGTCCCGCCGTCCACCAGCCGCGCGCCCTCGGGCACACCGCGATTCCACAGGTGCCGCACCAGGATCGGGCCCACGCCGTCGTCGCCGCGCAGCAGGTTCCCGCACCCGATCACCAGGACCTCGCAGCCGGGGCCGCGCAGATCTGCCAGGTCACTCAGCCCACTGTCACCGAGCACGTCCGCGACGTCCGCACCGTCGGCCGGCTGCGTGGACTCGGCCCCGCCGCGTCCGACGCACACCGGCTCGGCCGCCGGCCGGTTCACGCCCTGCGCCCAGCCCGCGTCCGCGCCCGCGGACTCGCCGTGCGGGCCGCCTCGGCCGACGACGTGACCGTCCTGCGGGCCGCCGTGCCCCACACCTGTCACCGGTTCCTGCAACGCCATCGTTCACCTCTCTCGGTCGCCCGGGAAATCAGACCATTCCGTTGATCACGAATCTGCTGAGCTCGCGCCCGTTCCGGCCGTCGTAGGCGTGCACCGTGCACACCAGGCAGGAATCGAAGCTACGGGCCACGTGGCCGAGCTCGACCGGGTCCTGCGGATCGGTCACCGGCGACCCGATCAGCGCGCTCTCGATCGGCCCGACCATCCCGGCCCCGTCCCGCGGGCCGATGTTCCACGCGGTCGGCGTGACCACCTGGTAGTTCTTGATCTTGTTGTCCTCGATCACGATCCAGTCCGCCAGCGACCCGCGCACCGCCTCGGTCGCGCCGAAGCCGCGGCCCTCGGCGTACTCGGTCGGCTTGGTGTAGAAGCTCTCGTGCAGATCGATCTGGTCGAGCCACTCGCGCACCCACGTGTACATCTTCGGCGCCTCATGCATCCGGGCCAGCTGCCGGACCAGCACGCTCGGCCCGATCCGCGCCATCACGTCCACGAACAGCGGGTCAAAGTCCTGATGCGGCGCCGCGCCGGGCGCCCCGGCCGCCATCCGCCGCGCCAACGGCCCGGCCTCCAGCGGGACCTGGCCCAGGCCCGGCACGTCGTACCGCGGCGACTTGGCCCAGCTGTACTTCTCCTGCCGGCGCCCGATCTCCGGGTCGATCGGCTTCGTCTCGCCGTCGAACGGGTGCAGCGAACCGGTCCCCTCGTAGAACGAGTGCGTGACGTCCTCGGTCACCCGGGCCTGGTCGAACTCGTGCCACCGGCCGTCCGCGTAGATCCCCGAGCGGCTGATCAGGGCACTGTTGCGGCCCTCGATGGTCGGCCGGTCGTACATCGACGGCTCGAAATACGTGCCGGTGGCCAGGAAATCGCCGACCCCCGCGCCGTACTTGTCCAGCCCGATGTCCAGGCAGTACCGGATGAAGAACCCGCAGTCGCTCTCGTGCTGCGACTCGTTCTCGTCCACCCAGGCCAGGACGTCCTCCCAGGTCCGGTTCGCCAACCACCGCTCGATCGAACAGCCGAGCCACTGCTTCTCCAGCCAGTTGTCCTTCCAGTGCTCGAAGATCGCGATCGCGCGGGTCACGTCCGACAGGGTCGGCGCGCACATCACCCCGCCCGGCACCATGAAGCTCGAATGCGGCCACTGCCCGCCGAAGATCGCGTACACCTCCACCGGTTTCGCCGAATACAGCACGCCCGGCTGGTAGCTCGTGCCCACATAGGGCGCGAACCGCCGCACGGCCTCGGCGTACAGCGGCGAGCGCGCATAGTTCTTGTTGGTGAAGTCGATCGCGAACAGCGCGTAGAAGTACCGCGGAATGCTCTGCAGCGTCTCCGCAGCCTGACAGATGTTGCGCACGAGCGTCGCGTTCGGCGGCACGTGCGTCTTCCAGGCGGTGTCCAACGCGTACGCGGACTTGTACAGGTGGCTGCCGCCGCAGATCCCGCAGATCCGCGGGCACACGATCAACCCGGCCTGCGGGTCCTTGCCCTGCAGGATGATCTCGAAGCCGCGGAACATCGCCGCCTCGGTCCAGGCCGAGGTCACGACCCCGTCCTCGACGGTCACCCGGACGTCCAGGTCGCCTTCGACCCGGCCCAGGGGGCTGACGAACAGATCAAGCGCTGTCATGGAACTGATCCTCTCAGGACGGCCGCGATCCCGCCGGGCGATTCAGACAACGAACATGTCTTCTTTGGACCACTGCGGCGCGGCGATCCGCGCCGCGGCCGCGTGCGCCATGTAGGTCAGGTGGTCGTTGCCCTCCGGCACCTCCTTCGGGATCATGCCGCTGACCTTCTGGGTCTTGAACACCGTGCCCGGGGTCAGGTCGAAGAACGGGAACTCCGGTTCGGTGCAGCCCAGGCACGGCATCCCGGCCCGGGTCTTGGAGGACTGCCGGTTCCACAGGATCCGGTTGCACGGCGAGTGCGTCATCGGCCCCCGGCAGCCGAACTCGTAGAACAGGCACCCGGTCCGCGTCCCCTCGCCGAACGACACCGTCGACTGCTTGTACTCGAAGAACTGCACCCGCGTGCAGCCGGTCTGGGTGAACGACTTGAAGAACGTCTCCGGCCGGTGCAGCTCGTCCAGGGTGATGTCCGCCGCCCGCCCGGTGGCCAGCGCCACCAGGATCTGGGTGATCCAGTCCGGATGCGCCGGACAGCCCGGGATGTTGATCACCGGCAGCCCGGACCGGGACCGGAAGTCCGGCCCGAGATACCCGCCCTTCTCCCGCTTGTGGAACTGCAGCCCGGTCGACCCGGACGGATTCGGCGCCGTGGCCGGAATCCCGCCCCAGCACGCGCAGTCCCCGATCGCCACCACGATCTGCGCCTGCGCGGCCAGGTCGGTCACCCAGTCCTTCATCGGCCGGTCGGCGAACATGTCCATCCGCCCGCTCCCGTTCGGCCCCTCGATCACGGTCCCCTCGAACACGAAGATGTCCAGCGGCCGGGCCCCCCGGGCACAGTCCTGGAACAGTTTCTGCGCGTTCTTGCCCAGTTCCAGGCCCAAAGAAGGGTGCCAGAGCAGGTCGAGACCGAAGTCGACTATCAGGTCGACCACGTTCGGCTCGTCCGCGTTCAGGAACGACATCGTGTTCCCACTGCAAGCACCGCCCTGGAACCACAGGACAGACGCCATGGAATACTCCTCTCGATTGCCCGCCGACCAGGTCGGTGTGAATGGGGGAAGAACCACGCCCGCACGCCTCCGACCAGCAAGGAGGCAGCGGGCGAACAAACCGGCGACCGGAACCGGTCAGGGCGGACCCGGCCGCCGGCCCAGCACCCGGGCCACCTCCACGAGATGACCCAGGCCCCGGGAGACCTCCTCGTCCCTCAGCAGCCGCAACAGCCCCAGCAGGCCGGTCGGGGCCCCGCCGGGCCGCTGCGCCGCCCGCTGCTCGCCCTCGGCCAGCGCCGCGGCCAGCCGGGACAGCGCCCGGACCGTGCCCGGATCGGCCAGCGGGCCGCCGAGCAGCTCGCCCAGCGCGGGCGTGGCGGCGACCACGGGCCCTGACAGGCTGGCCGCGCTGGCGGCGAGTCCGCGCAGGTCGATCCCGGCCAACGGACCGTTGCCGAGCCCGCCCGCCGCGCCGCGCAACTCGGAGGCGCCCTCGGCCAGCGAGTCGGCGATCACCTCGCCGCGGCGGAAGAATCCGTCCAGCGCGGTCACCAGGAACACGATCAGGTCGGCGTTGTCGAGCAACACATTGAGAGCCTCGACGGTACGCGGCTGCTCAAGGCGCGCGAGCAGTTCCCCGACCGGGGTCGGGGCGAGGAGCCGATCGTTCGCGGTCACCCGGAAACCTCCTGTGACATCTCGATCACTGTATGCAGTCCCAAGCCTAGACACACTCGGCTGGATCGCCTATCGTCTTCACGCATCGACTATCAGGAATGCGCAGACTTTATGAGCTGGAAGCGCAAGACTTCGCCAGGGTTCGATGGAGGAGTGGGAACTGATCCAACGTCAGTCGGCGGCCGCTGACCGCCTGCCCCACTTCGCCCTCTCATCCTCCCCTGTTCCCGGCGGATCGAATCGGAGCCCGTATGTCCCGACTGACCAAGCTGGGCTTCATCGACGTGCGCCGCACCACCAACCCGGTCCGCCGCCGGGTCCGTTCCCGGGGCATCCCCCCGGCCTTGTCCGGTCACGAGATCTTCTACACCGAGGACGTCCACGAAGCAGGCGAACTGATCGGCAAGGCCCTGTCCCCGGCCAAGCTCGACCTGGGCAAGGCCGACCCGGACCGCTTCGCCGCCAGCCTGCACGGCGTCCGGCTGCGCAACGTGAGCATGCTCTACATCGACCTCGGCATCGACGCGACGGTCGACATCCCGGCGATGGGCCCGTACTACGCCGTGCACATGCCCACCAACGGCCAGGCGGTCTGCACCTACGAAGGCCGCACCTTCGAGGCCAACCCGATCCGCGCCGTGGTCACCAGCCCCGGCATGCCGCTCACGATGCGTTTCGCCTTCGACTCTCCCCAACTGGTCATCCGGATCGAGCAGGAGGCCCTGGCCCGCCACCTGACCCGCCTGCTCGGCGTCACCCTGCAACGCCCGATCGTCTTCGCCCCCGAGATGGACCTGACCACGGACGCCGCGATGCGCTGGAACGGCGCGATCCAGCTCCTGCATACAGAGGTCTACTACACCGGCTCCCTGGTCCAGCGCGGCCAGGGCATCGGCTCGATGGAGGAGCTGTTGATGAGCACCCTCCTGCTGCTCCAGCCGTCCAACCACTACGACCAGCTGGTCCTGCCCAAGGAACAGACCGGCCGGCACGTGGTCCGCGACGCTCTCGACTTCCTGGAAGCCCATCTGAGCGAGCGGATCACGATGGAGGACATCGCCCGCAACGTGCACATGAGCATCCGCGCCATCCAGCAGGGCTTCAAGGAGGAACTGGGCACGACCCCGATGCTCTACCTGCGCAACAGGCGCCTGGAACGAGCCCACGAGGACCTGACCGACGTCATCCCCGCCGACGGCGTCACGGTCACCGACATCGCCGCCCGGTGGGGATTCACCCACCTGAGCAACTTCGCGGTGCTATACAAGAAGCGCTGGGGCGAATCCCCCTCGGAGACCCTTCGCCGGTGAACCGGTGGCCGGTGGCCGGTGATTCAGTGAACCGATGATCCGGAGGGCAGGAGCCCGCGACAGTGCACGAACTTTCGATCTGCCGGTCCGTCAGCGGCATCGTCACCAAGCACGCCGCCGGGCGCGAGGTGCGGATCGTCCGGCTGCGGGTCGGGAAACTGCGGCAGATCGTGCCGGACACGCTGGTGTACTGCTGGGCGCTGGTGAACGAGCAGACCCCGCTGGCCGGTTCGCGGCTGGAGATCGAGAGCATCGCGGCGTCGATCAGATGTCTGCGGTGCGGGCAGACCCGGGAACTGACCGAGGTGCGCCTGGTCTGCGACTCCTGCGGCGGCCGGGAGGTGGAACTCGCCACCGGCGAGGAATTCCTGATCACGTCGCTGGAACTCGCCGAGGAGTAGAGGAGAAGAGAATGGGCCGCTTCCACCGCCATGACAGCGTTGACCACGAACACGAACACGCCGATCACGATCGCGATCACACCCACGCAGACCTCGGCGACCACTCCGGTTACGCGACGGGCACCGAGCGGATCGAGGTCCTGGAGCGGATCTTCGACGAGAACGACCACACCGCCGCGCTCAACCGCGCCGACTTCGACGCCGCGAACGTGACCGCCGTCAACCTGATGTCGGCGCCCGGCGCGGGAAAGACGGCCCTGCTCCGCCGGACGCTCACCAGCCTGCGCGGGCACCTGCGCGTGGGTGTCGTCGAGGGCGACATCGAGACGGGTCTCGACGCCGACCGCCTGGCCGGCCTGGGCGCAACGGTGTCCCTGCTCAACACGGCCAACGGTTTCGGCGGCGAATGCCACCTGGACGCCCCGATGGTCAGATCCGCACTGCCGCGCCTGCCCTTATCAGAGCTCGATCTGGTCATCGTCGAGAACGTGGGAAACCTGGTCTGCCCAGCCGAATTCCGCGTCGGCGAGCACCACCGGGCCATGGTCTACGCCATCACCGAGGGCGAGGAGAAGCCCCTGAAATACCCGGTCATGTTCCGCTCCGCCGACCTGGTCCTGGTCAACAAACTGGACCTGCTGCCCCACCTGGACTTCGACTTGGACCTCTTCTACCGGAACCTGCGCGACGTGAATCCGCGCGCGACCGTCCTGGAAACGAGTGCCCGCACCGGCGAGGGCGTCGACGCCTGGTGCTCCTGGCTGACCGATCGCCACCGCGAGCAGTCAGGCGGCCTCAGCCCGGTCGAAGGCTTCTCGCGCACTCCATAGCTCGGCCAGATTCTCCCGCGACCAGCCACGCACCTGCTCGATCAGTCCCAGCAGGGTGAGCCCGAGCGGCGTCAGTTCGTACTCGACACCTCCGCCAACGCTGTCAGTACCCTCAAACGGCCGACGGAGCACCAGACCGTCCCGTTCCATGGCGGTCAGGCTCTCCTTAAGGACCTTCGCGCTGATCGGGCTCAGATGCCGCCGCAGTACGCCGAACCGCCGCGGGCCGGTGTGCAGACACAGCACGATCATCGCAGTCCACTTACCGCCGATCTGAATCGGAAAGACGCTCGTCGGGCAGATCGGATCGAACCTCGGCAGCGGCATGTGCCCGGTTGGTCTTCATGGACGACCCGGCCCTGTTCCCGCCGCACCTCACACCGTTCGCCGAAGCCCACGCCCGCGAACTGACCGCGCTGCGCAACGCCCCGGCCCTGCACTGGGCGATCCTGGTCCCACCGGCCGGATTCGGCAGCCTCCCAGAGCACGACGAGGCCTACCGGCTCCTGCCCGAGCCCGTCCCGCTCCAGCACGCCACAGCCCGGCTCTCGCACGCCCTCTACGCCAGAGCCGTGGCCGACGAACTGACCCGGCCGACCGTCCACAACGCCCGCGCGGCCGTCATCCCGCTCCCCTGATCGCGAGGCTGAACCAGACACTCTTGCCGTCCTCCGTCGGCCGCGTCCCCCAGTGATCGGTCAACGCCTCGACCAGCAGCAGCCCCCGGCCCGACTCGTCCTCCTCCTCCGCCTGCCGCGGATGCGGGACGATGGTGGCCCGGTCCGTGACCTCGATCGTCAGATCCCGGTCGTTGCGCCGCAGCCGCAGGTTGATCGGGCCGATCCCGTGCCGGACCGCGTTCGTCAGCACCTCCGACACCAGCAGGCGGGCCGTGTCCGACAGCGCCGCGCAGCCCCACTCCTGCAGCCGGGACACCACGAACTGCCGTCCGACCCGCACCGCGCCCGGCTCCGAGGCCAGCTCCACCGAGGCCCGGGCCAGCGAGCGCTCGGGCAGCAGGGCGAGCAGCAGCGTCACGTCGTCGTCGTACCCGGCGGTGTCCGGCAGCAGCGTGTGCAGCGCCGCGTCGGCCGCCTCCTCCAGGTCCGCCCCGGACGACAGGGCCGCGTGCAGGGTCTCGGCCAGGATGTCGATCTGCACGTCGATGTCCCGGTCGTGCGTCTCGACCAGGCCGTCGGTGTACAGCGCGAGCGCGCTGCCCGGGGTGAACGCGAACGTGGCCTGCTGGTGCGGGATGTCCCCGACCCCCAGCGGCACGCTGATCGGGGCCAGGATCCGGCGGACCGACGCGTCCGGCTCGATCATCAGCGGCGCCAGGTGCCCGGCCGAACACACGGTCAGCTCGCCCGCGTCCGGGTCCACCTCCAGGTAACAGCAGGTCACGATCTGGTCCGGCAGGTCGGCGACCACCGAGTCCAGCGCCCGGACCAGTTCGCGCGGCGGCAGCCCGGCCTTGGCCAGGGCGTGCGCGGCCGAGCGCAGCTGGCCCATCACCGCGGCCGCCTCCAGCCCGCGGCCCATCACGTCGCCGATCAGGATGCCCACCCGCCCGGCGCCCAGCGAGATCAGGTCGAACCAGTCCCCGCCCACGCCCGCGCCGAGCGTGGCCGGGGTGTACCGGCTGGCCGTGGCCATCCCCGGGATCTCCACCGGGCGCCCCATCAGGCTGCGCTGCAGGGTCAGCGCCACGTGCCGCTGCGCCTGGTAGAGGCACTGGAGTTCGGCCTCGGCCTGTTTGCGGTCGCCCACGTCGCGCACGATCGCGGACGCGGCCACGATCTGCCCGGTCCGGTCCCGCACCGGCCAGAGCGTGACGTCCACGTCGACCAGCCCGCCGGCGCTGGTGGCGTGCACGGTCTCGAACGGCTCGATCCGCCGGCCGCGCAGCAGCTGCTCCAGCCGGATCCCGACCTCGTCCGGCCGTCCGGCCGGGGCCAGGGTGGACGCGGACCGCCCGATCGCCTCGGCCGCGCTGATCCCGTACATCCGGTGCGCCGCGGCGTTCCAGAACGTGATCGTGCCGTCCGGGGCCTGGGTGAAGATCGCGTCCTGCGAGGACTCGACGATCGCGGCCAGCTCGTTGATCCGCCGCTCGGCCGCCTTGCGCTCGGTCACGTCCCGGATCGCCGCGATCACCAGGACCCCGTCCGGGGTCTGCAGCGGGCTCAGGCCGATCTCGACCGGGAACTGCGCGCCGTCCTTGCGCAGCCCGTACAGCTCCAGCCCGGCGCCCATGTGCCGCACCCGCAGGTTGGCCGAGTACCGGGCCCGGTAGTCCGGGTGCCGCTCGCGCATGCTCTCCGGCACCAGCATCTCGATCCGGCGGCCGAGCAGTTCGTCCCTGCGGTACCCGAACAACGCTTCGGTCTGCGCGTTGACCAGGGAGATCTCGCCGGACGCGGAGACGACGACCATCGCGTCCGGGGCCGCCTCCAGCAGCCCGCGGAACCACCACTCGCCGGCCCCGTCGGCCACCGGGTCGACGGACAGGGCCCCGTCATCCGATGCGTCAAGCGTTAGATAAGACATCAGCCGCCCCAGGATCACTTCCTGATCGGTCGCGGCCCCAACTCTGCGACCGCGAATCGTATACATGCAGTATGTAGTCGATGACCCTGAGTTTGGGCTGAATCCGCCAACTCCCGGGTGGCGGATCGGCGCGGAAATAGAGCAAAAAGGCGGTAAACGGGCGATTTCGAGGAAGATTCTTCCGCGCCGGCCGGGCAGAACGCGTCTGCGGTCGAACGGTCCTGAGATCACCGGACCACCCGGCCCGGGCCCGGGGCGAATCAGACCCCGGTTTTTCGGGTGGCGGCGGCCGGCTCAGCGCATCTCCAGGACGATCCGTCCCTGCACGTGCCCGCGCTCCCCGGCCAGGTGCGCGGCGCCGGCCTCCTCCAGCAGGAACGCCTGCTCCACCGCGACCCGGACCTGGCCGTCGGCGAGCAGCTTGGCGAACTCGCCGAGCACCGCGCCGTCCGGCGCGACCCGGGTGTACGCCACCCGCAGCCCGCGCGAGCGCGCCAGATCCTCCTGACCGGGCTCCTTGTCCTTCAAGGTGACGATGATCCCGCCCGGCTTGATCACGTCGAGCAGCTGCACGAAGTCCATCCCGCCGCGCGGGTCGAGGACCACGTCGACGTCCTTCGCCACCTGCGTGATCCGCTGGCGGGTGTAGTCGATCATCTGGTCGGCGCCGAGCGAGCTGACGAACTCGTGGTTCACGCCCGTCGCGGTCCCGATCACCTCGGCGCCCGCAGCGTGGGCCAGCTGCACGGCGATGTGCCCGACCCCGCCCGCCGCACCGGAGATCAGCACCCGCTGCCCGCGGGCCACCTTCGCGTGCGTGACCAGCGACTGCCACGCGGTCAGCGCGGGCATCGGGGCGCCAGCGGCGGCGCGGTGGCTGACGCCGGCCGGCTTGCGGGCCAGCTGCGCGGCCGGGGCGACGACGTACTGCGCGTATCCGCCGGCCAGGTCCGGGAAGCGCAGCAGGCCGAAGACCTCGTCGCCCGCCGCCAGCCCGGTCACCCCCGCGCCGAGCCCCACGACCACGCCGGACACGTCCCAGCCGAGCACGGCCGGGAACCTGGGCACCGGCACGCCCCGGCCGGCCCGGGTGGCCAGGTCGATCGCGTTGACCCCGCCCGCCCACACCTCGACCAGGACCTCCCCCGCGCCGGGCGCCGGAACCGGCCGCCCGACCAGCCGCAGCAGGTCCGGCCCGCCGAAACCGTCCAGGACCACGGTGCGCATCCGCTCGGGCACGGGATTGGTCGTCTGCGTCATCGAACTCTTGCTCCTCAGCTTGCTTCCGGTGCACCCCGGCGACGATTCGCCGGGATCCCGGCCGGGTCGGGCGCCCGCGTACGGCGTCGAACCAGACCGCGTCCACGCCCACGTCCGCGTCCGTATCCACGCGACCGCGGGACCGCGCCCCTACCCTCCGGCTGCGCGTCGCACTGTCGGCACGCTCACAGCTCCCGGATCACAACTCGCAACTCACAGCGAGTGGCTCCCCGCCACGCTACAGCGACCGGGCAGGGCCGGGTAAGTCTTCAGCGTAATCGGGTTACTACGGCGTTCACCCGTAATGGGGCCGAATCGATGATCCAGATGGGTGACGGCTGCTGCTACTTCTGCTTCACGACTCCGCGACTCGGCCGCGTCCCTCGCGAGTCGATCAGCACCAGCAGCACCAGAACGGCGGTCATCGCCGCCAGCACCACCCACCCGCCGCCCCACCGGGCAGCCGGAAGCCCGGCCGCGACGGCGACCACACCGGCGACGAGCCGCGCCACCGGCCAGGTGCCGGACAGCGTGTACCGGAAGAGCCCCAGCCCGACCAGGTACAACCCGACGCCGAGCGGCAACAGCGCGGCCGGCCACCCGTGCACCTGGGCCGTGAACGAGTAGATCGCCTTTTGCGCCCCGACCGCGGCTACCGCGATACCGAGGATCACCACGTAATATGCGTAGCCATACGAGTACAAGGCGACCCGCGCGCGCCGCTGCGGTGCCACATGCTCCAACAACCGCTCGCTGTCGTGATCCTCGCGCTCGAAGTACAGCCACCACATCGCCGCTGTCAGCGCGAGCGCGAGCAGCGAACCGGCCACGACCGTCACCAGATCGTGCTCACGCCCCGAAGCCGAGCCCACCTCCACGATCGACTCCCCGAGCAGGATGAGCACCGCCAGACTGTGCCGCTCGACGAAATGCCCGACCCCGACCGTGAACCCGCCGAGCCCCGCGACGAACGGCGTGACGATCTCCACCAGGCAGGCCACAGCCAACCCGGCCAACCGCCACCGCTCCGGCCCGATACCCGCGGCCAGCACGATCAACGCGCTGATCAGGTTCAGAGGCCCGATCCGCGCGATCCCGCGATGCCCGGATGTGCCGACGAACCCGACCGCGTGGACCGTCACCACGACCAGGTAGGCGCCTCCGAGGAGTAGGGCCCAGTGGCCCGGGTTGAAGGAGTACGGCACGGCGAGCGACATCACGAAGAACGCCGCCATGCCGGTGAGGAGGAGCAAGCGCGGGCGGGCGCGGGTCAGGTCCAGGGCGTTGGTGAGCCAGGCGTATCCGCCGTACATCCACCAGGTGATCGCCAGCAGCGTCATCATCCGGGCCAGGCCCTGTGGCGTCGGGCGGGCCGCGAGAACTGAGGCGATCTGGGTGATGGCGAAGACGAAGACGAGGTCGAAGAAGAGTTCTAGCGGGCGCACGCTTTCGGCTGGGGCGAAGCTGCGTGGGGCGTTCGGCTCTACTACTTCTGTGACGTCCGCAGCCGCGACCGGCCCGCTTGCCACCTCGGTCTCTACTACTGCCCCTCCTTCTGCCTCTGTCTCTGCATCCGACTCCGGCTCCTCCGCCACCGGCCCCTCACTCGCCACTTCAGTCATGGCCAGATTGTTCCAGACTCACTACTCCTCATATGCGGACGCGGAAGTTCGATCGCCTCAAGCAAGCGGCCATCCCGTACCAACAGGATCGCCGCAGAGCACACCGTCACCGGAACCGGTGCGATAGCGCCGACGCAGCCAGCTCCACTCACACCTTCATTCTCATCTTCCGCGATCAGATCAGCACAAACCTGGCGGTCTATTATCAGAGGCGGGAGAAAGCGCACTATTCACTCAAAATCTACAGTGAACCTCTCGCTCAGCCCGCGCCGTTCTCCCCGACCACGCCGACGACCTCGCCGGCGTACAGGACCCGTGCCCCACGAGGGATTTCACCCCCGCCCGGGCCCCGGAACCCGGAACCCGGAACCCGGCAGAATATTGTGAGCGGTCTCGCGCAACGGCGCCAAAGCCCGTCACCATGACAACGCCCCACACAAGGCAACGCCCGCCCAGCCGACCCAGACAACAGGCCGACCAGACGAGCGTGACCCCACCTACGACTACCTCACCTCAGCAGTGACTCCACCCGCTGGTCCACGACGAGGACTCGTACTTACCGCCCCACTCGACACACGAGTTCGGCGCGTACTCGGTGACCGGCCCGGCATAGTCCGCGAACGTACCCGGGTTGCTAGCCGAACTACCGCCCTGCACGGCGAGCGTCGCGTTCATCGCCTCCGCACTGGTCGGGCTGGTAGCCATCGTGGCCACACAGTTGTCCCCGGTCGCAGCGTCGTACAACAGGTAGATGACCGCACCACTCAACGCGTGCGTGTCCACAACGCTGTACCCGCTACCGCACACCTGTGTCGGCGTGTACGGGTTGGTAGATCCCGACGGCGACCCGCCGGCGCCGCAGTGACTCCAGGCGCTGGTCCACGACGACGTCTTGTACGAGCCACCCCACTGCACGCAGCTGTTCGGCGCATACTCCACAACCGGCCCGGCATAGTAGGTGAAGCTGCCGGGGTTGGTGCCCGCGCTACCACCCTGCACGCTCAACGTCGCATTCATAGACGCAGCACTTGTCGGCGTCGTGGCCAGGGTGACCACGCAGTTGTCACCGTTCGCACTGTCGTACAGCAGGTAGATCGTCGCGCCGGTCAACCCGTGCGAGTCGATCACGCCATACCCACTACCGCACGCCGAGTTCGGGCTGTACGGGTTGCCCGAGGAGACCGGCGGCGGAGTGGTCCCCGTGCCGCTGGCGACCGGGGTGATGTACCCGGAAATGGTCATCCCGGCGGCGCCCACGTAGTCGCCGGTGGCCCGCTCGCTCGACGGAATCGTCACCGCCACCACCGCGGAACTGCGCGCGAACGTCGACTCCGAACTCCCGCTGATGCCGTTCCAGTCGCCGTTCGCGGTCACCACGTTCCCGCCCGAGGTGACCGACGTGACCAGCCCCACGTGATCGGCCGAGCCCCCGCCCGAGTAGTCGTACACCACCGCGTCACCCGGCTGCGGCACGTACGAGGACGAGGTGTGCAGCGTCCCGTTGTTCTCGCCGTACACGTAGAAACTGCCGGCCGCGGCCGTCAGCCCGCCGGTGTAGAACCCGGAGTTCTGCCACACCCACGCCGCGAAGTCCGCGCACCAGAACTCGCCGTTGCCCCCGTTCCCGCTGCAGCTGGAGTCGAACTGGCTCCCGCCGAGGGTGTTCGTCGTGGGCGTGTCAGCACACGTGCCCGCGCTCTTGCCCACGTTCGCGACCGCCAGGGTGGCCGCGTTGCCACCCGCCGCCGCGGAGGCCACCGGCACGCTGACGGCCGTGGCCATGCTCAGCGTGACGACGGCGACGGCGGCACCAGCGTACCGCCGTACGTATTGCCTGATCTTCATCTATCTCCCATCAGGGGACTGTCTCAGCCGTCCCATGGTCGGGCCGGCCGCGAGTTCTCCGCGGCCGGTTCACCCCGGACCCTATGCAGACCCCGTATCTTCTCCGTCGCGCCCCGAACCGCGCCCCCGATCCCGCGCTACCAAGGCGATACACCCACCTGATCCACTACTGCCCATGCCGAAGAACTTCACCCGAACCCTTGCCCTGACCTCAGCCGCCGCCCTGTCCGCGGCCACCATCTCCCTGGCCGCGGCCCCCTCCGCCCAAGCAACGCAGACCTCGAGTTCCTGCGTCGGCACCCTCGTGCAGGACACGCCCCTGATAGGCCAGAGCTCCGGCAAGACCCTCGGTTACGCAGAGCTCTACTGGGACGCCTCCACCGGCCAGAACTGCGCCATGACCGAATCAAGCTCCGCGACCTGGGGCGTTCCCAAATACATGGGCGTCTGGTTGACCCGCTGCCTGACCGACACCCCCAGCTCCACGGTCGTCTGCGCCCCGGAGGACTCGAACACTCCGAAGGCCTACAACGACGGCACCTTCTCGTACTACGCCGGCCCGGTCAGCGTCCCCGGCGCAGGACACTGCGTTGCCTTCATGGGCGAAATCGCCTACGCCAACGACGAAGCCGTCTACGACTCCCCCGGCAGCCACTGCTGACGAACGGCGCCCTCACCCGGCCGACGGTCGAGGGCCGCCTTTCAGTCCAACCACTCGATCTGCCGGATCTTGTTCATCGCATCCAACGCAGCGACCTTATAAGACTCCGCCAGCGTCGGATAGTTGAACACCGCATCGACCAGATAGTCCACGGTCCCTCCGCACCCCATCACGGCCTGACCGATGTGCACCAATTCCGTAGCCCCGGTACCGAAAACGTGCACTCCCAACAGCGACCGGTCCTCCGGCGACACCAGCAGTTTCAACACGCCGTACGAGTCCCCGATGATCTGCCCGCGGGCCAATTCCCGATACCGCGAAACCCCCACCTCGAACGGAATCCGCGACGCAGTGAGCTCATCCTCCGTCCGGCCGAGAAAGCTGATCTCAGGAATCGTATAAATCCCGATCGGCTGCAACGGCGAAATCCCCTGCACCGTCTCGCCACAGGCGTGATGCGCCGCAAGCCGCCCCTGCTCCATCGACGTCGCCGCCAGCGCGGGAAACCCGATCACATCCCCCACCGCATAGATGTGCGGCACAGCGGTCCGGAAGAACTCGTCGACCTTGATCCGCCCCCGCGCATCGGCACTGAGCCCGGCGTTCTCCAGGTTCAACCCCGCCGTCATGCCCTGACGGCCCGCCGAATACATCACCACCTCGGCCGGAATCCGCTTCCCGCTCTCCAGCACCGCGAGCGCACCCCGCGCGTGCCGCTCCACCGCCGCGACCGTCTCACCGAACCGGAACGTCACGGCGAGATCCCGCAGGTGGTACTTCAGCGCCTCGACCACCTCCACATCACAGAACTCGAGCATCCGCGGCCGCGACTCGACCACGGTCACCTTGCAGCCGAGCGCCGCGAACATGGAGGCGTACTCGATCCCGATCACCCCGGCCCCGACCACGATCATGCTCTGCGGCACCCGGTCCAGACTGAGGATCCCGTCCGAGTCCACGATCGTGGCCCCGTCGAACTCCACCGTCGACGGCCGCGCCGGACTGGTCCCGGTGGCGATCACGATCCGGTCCGCCGTCACCCGCGTCGCGGCGCCCGTACCGTCCGACACCTCGACCGTGTGCTCGTCCACGAACGACCCCAGCCCCGGCAGCAACGCCACCCGGTTGCGCGAGAGCTGGCTGCGGATGACCTCGATCTCCCGCCCGATGACGTGCTGCGTCCGGGAGAGCAGGTCCGCGATCGTGATGTTCTCCTTGACGCGGTAGCTCTGCCCGTACATCTCGCGCTGGTTCAGCCCGGTCAGGTACAGAACCGCCTCGCGCAACGTCTTGGACGGGATGGTCCCGGTGTTGATGCACACACCGCCGACCATGTCGCGCCGCTCGATCACCGCCGCGCGCCGCCCCAGCTTGGCCGTGGCTATGGCAGCCTTCTGACCTCCAGGCCCGGACCCCAGGACCAACACGTCATAGTCATACACACTCGCCAGTGTGCCAGCGACATGCGTCGGACTGAAGACCTGCGGGTTAACGGAACCCACGTCCCGGGATCGAGCCCCGCCCCACGCACTCCCCGCCCAACCACTACCGATTCGCCTTCATAGGCAAGTACTTCCGCCCGAGGCCGGCCTTCGCGATCTCGGCGAGCCGCTGTGCCTGCTCCGCGGAGACAGCAGACCTGGGAATGACGAAGGTCTCCGAACGGGTCCGGACTCTCCAACTCATGGCCTGCTCCACGAAAATCACGACGGCCGACCAGTCAACCCCCCACAGGCTCAGCAGCGATCAACCGCCGAATCCGCACAGCCGACGTAGTCCCAGCAGCCCCGAGCGCCGCAACAGGCGCAGGCGAAGAAGCCAACGTCAACAAAGCATCCGCAACAGTAAGCCGATCCGCCTGTGCACTAGCCACATCATCGGCAACCATCTCGACCAACAACGCAATCTGCTCCCGCGCAACAGCCATCGCCCGCACATGCGGCAAAGCACGCGTCAAAGCCGCCGCCGCTGCGAGCACCAGTTCATGCCGCTCCCGCAAATGAGCCCGCTCATGAGCCAGCACAGCCCGCAGCTGCTCCCCATCCAGCGCGTCCAAAGCCGCGGTAGTAATCACCACCCGCCCTCCACGCCCAGGCAGGCAATACGCGGCCGGAGCATGATGATCCACAACCGTCGCCCCAAGCCTCGGGTCATACCGGCCCAACACCGCCAGATGCTCCCGCTGCCGCCCCCGAGCGCGAGCCGCCGAAATCCCAGCCCGGACCACCGCATACCCCGTACGCACCAACACGGTCCCAGCCAGCAACCCGCCCACAGCCCCCAGCAAAGCACCCCCCGCCGAATCAAACCGCCACCGCAACGCCCGCTCGCACCCCGCCGCCAACCGCGAGAAATCCGGACTTACACACAACGTCGGCATGGTCAGCTCAACCCCGCCGAGCACAACCGCCGCGACCAGCGAATACGACAGCGCCTGCCAAGCCGCGATCCCCAACCGCGGCAACCGCTGCACCCACCGAGCCCGCACCAACAACCGCGGACCGACCACCGCCAACACCACCGCATACCCGAACAGCACAACTATCCCGGTCACGATGTTCGCCGCCCGTCCCGCGCCGCAGCCAACGCGGCCCGCAACCCAGCCGCCTCGGCGTCATCCAACCGATCAAAGAAGTGCACCAACGCAGCGGTCCGATCCGGCGCGCTGGCCAAGGCCTCGTCGATCAGCCGCGCCGCATACTCCTCAGCCGACGCAGTCGCCGCGTACCGGAACGCCCGGCCGTCCTTACTTCGGTCCAACCATCCCTTATTGCAGAGGATCTCCATCACGGTCTGCACCGTCGTGTACGCGATGTCCCGGCGTTCCTGCAGCTCAGTGAGCACGT
The DNA here is from genome assembly GCA_035943635.1 of Actinocrinis sp. Lineage (GTDB taxonomy): Bacteria > Actinomycetota > Actinomycetes > Streptomycetales > Catenulisporaceae > DASZBX01. The sequence goes on from DASZBX010000088.1 coordinate 33,998, forward strand.
CCCGCACACGCACAGGCCCACAGGCGGCCCAGACCCGCTCCATGATCGCCGCTTCCAGCTCACCAAACCGCGCCACCGCACCACCTCCGCCGCTCTCCACCGCGCCCCGCCGACATGTCCGTCCACCTCACCCCGAAGAATAGTGGAGCGCACAACCCCCGAAGCCGAGATCCCGGCCTCCCGCCGCAGTTCCCACCACGATCATCAGCCGACCTGTTCATCACCTGAGAATTTGCGTAGATGTGAACAACAAGAACCTTGGCAGCCGACACACTGCTAGCCTCCTAAGCAGGTTAGTACTACAGCGCGGACAACGACCACCGCGCTCGGCCAGGGGAGGCGATCAGTGCTCGACGACCACGGATCGGCGCGCGGACCAGGCAGTTCACTGCCCGGCGCGCTGCTGCCGACAATCCGCTGCCAGTACGAAGGCCTACCGCTGCGCCCGATCGCACCCCTCGGCCTGCTGCGCCCCGGCCGCCTCCTGCGGGAACGCTTCCGCCAACGTTTCTCCCCCGCCCCGACCCCCGGCGCCGCCTCGGTCTACCAGGTCGGCGACTGGGTCCGGATCAAGGACGCCGACACCGTCCGCGCCACCCTGGACCAGGACAACCGCCTCCACGGCCTGTGGTTCACCGACGGCCAGTGGCCGTTCTGCGAAGGCGTCTACCAGGTGGACCACGTCACCCGGCTCATGATGGACGACCACTACCGGATGCGCCGGGTCTCCCGAACCGTCTCCCTCGCCGGAGTGACCTGCGCCGGCCCCGACGGCGACCAAGGCTGCGGCCTGGCCTGCGCACTGCTCTTCCGAGACGACTGGCTCGAACCGGCCGCCGCACCGCAACGACCCGGCCGCCCCGACGCCCCGGCCGCCACGATCCGCTCCCTGGCCGAGATACAGGCCACCCTCGACGCCCACGGCACGCTCGACGGAGTCCCCTTCCACCCCGCGATGGCCGACTACGCCGGCACCCGGCACACCGAGCCGATCGCCGTCGAGCACCACGCGCTGCCCGGCTGGATCCGGCCGAGCGGCGAGCAGTGGTACCTCTTCGACAGCCTGCGCTGCAACGGCGAGCCGGTCGAGGGCGGCTGCGACCGCCGCTGCGCCCTGCTGTGGCACAAGTCGTGGCTGAACCTGGACGACGCGAACACCCCGGCCGCCCCCGAGCCCACAGCCGCCGACGCCGCCGCGTAGCTCCGCGAAATCCCAGCCCACGACGCTACTCAAGCCCACACTGTCGCCCAGCCCGCACCTCTTGTGGCACACTGATCCACGGGCTAGTTCTACAAGCCCGTAGTAGCCACGTTCCGCCACGCAACCACCTCCCCCCACCTGGTGTCGGGAAAGAAGTGAGAAGCCATGGTGCTGTCGCACACCGGACCGGAGCCCGAACCTGCTGGTCGCAGGCCCTCCGGCACACTGGAGGCGGCCGTGCTCGCGGTGCTCTGGGAAGCAGGCCGGCCGCTGAACCCCGGCGAGGTGCGCGAGCTGCTCCGCGCGCGGGCCGCCGACAGCACAACCCCGACCTCGACTCACGACGCTGCCGCCGCCGAACTCTCCTACAGCACCGTCGTCACGATCCTCACCCGCCTGTACGAGAAGAAATCCCTCTCCCGCCAGCGCGAAGGCCGGGCGTTCCGCTACGCGCCGGTCGCCGACGAGGCCGGACTGGCCGCGCGCCGCCTGGCCGCGCTCCTCGACACCGCCCCGGACCGCACCGCCGTCCTGTCCCGCTTCGTCGAGGACCTCTCCGACCGCGACGAGGAACTCCTGCGCGCCCTGCTCGGCGGCCGCCCGGCCCCCGACACCCCCTCCTCATGAACGCCCTCGTCTACCTCACCCTGCTGTTCCCGCTCACCGCCGCGCCGCTCGCCCGGGTGCTGACGGCCCGGGCCGACCCCCGGCTCGCGACCTGGCTGATGACGGCCGCCGCAATCGTCCTGGCCGGGACCAGCTGCGGCGCGCTCGGACTGCTGGCGATGGCCGCCGTGGTCCGCCTCCCGTTCCTGGCCCAGCTCGGCCACTGGTCCGTGCCGGTGGTGGCCAGCGGCGATTCCACCGGCTCCGGGATCGCCCTGGCCGCCGGAGCCCTGTTCGGCGCGGCCCTGCTCGGCATGTCCGCGTTCGCGGTACGACGCGCCCGCGCGCTCGCCGACGCCTTCCGCCACGCCCGCGACCTGCCCGGCGAGGACAGCCTGGTCGTGACCGGCGACGTCGCCCCCGACGCCTACACGGTGCCGGGCCGACCAGGGCGGATCGTCGTGTCCACCGGCATGCTCGAAGCGCTCGACGCCCGAGGCCGGGCCGCCCTGCTCGCCCACGAACGCGCGCACCTGACCGGCAGACACTACGTCTTCACCACCGCCGCCAGGCTGGCCGCCGCCGCGAACCCGCTGCTACGCCCGCTCGCCGACGGGGCCGAGTACTCGGTGGAGCGCTGGGCCGACGAGCACGCCGCGACAACCGTCGGCGACCGCAGGCTGGTCGCCGAGACCATCGCGTACGCGGCAGTCGCCACCAAGGCAGGCGGCGGTTCGGGACGTTCCGTATCGATCGCGCTCGGCGTCGTGGCCGGACGCCTCGGCATCGGCGCCGGCAAGCGCGGCTCGTCCAACGCGGTCTCGCTCTCCGGCGCCGGAGCCGTCCCCCGCCGCGTAGCCGCCCTGCTGGCTCCCCGCCCGCGCGGAGTAGTCGGTCTCCTCATCGGTATGGCGCTCGTCGCCGTGGCCGTGATCTGCGCGTTGTCAGCCGCCGACAGCCTGCAAGACCTGCTCTCCCTCGCACACGCCCGGTCCCGCTGACCCCAACGAAACACCTCACGGGCGCTCCCTCGATCACCCCTGCCCAAACTCACTCTCAGGCTCCGCTCCGCCGCCGCCCCGGACTCTGTGACGAAACTCTGACGCACCGCCCCACCCTTTCCGGTTCACGCCCCATTCACATTGCATCTACAATCAAGTAGAAGTTCTACAAACTTGTAGATGGAGAACTCCCGTGCCCAATCCCGCCCTGCTCTCCCCGCTGCACGACGCCCTGGCCGACTCCCACGTCCTCGCGCTGAACCCGCTGTCCGCCTCCTCCTGGCTGACCAGCTTCGGCGCGATCGGGGTCTTCCTGGTGTTGTTCGCCGAGACCGGACTGCTGATCGGCTTCTTCCTCCCCGGCGACTCACTCCTGTTCACCGCCGGCCTCCTCTGCGCCACGACCTCGACCACCACCGCGGCCTCGGCAACCAGCACGGTGCACCTGTCCCTCCCCTCGGTCCTGATCGCAGCCGCCGCCGGAGCGCTCCTCGGCGCCCAGACCGGCTACTGGCTCGGCCGCCGGGCCGGCCGCGGCCTGCTGACCGGAGCCCGCAACAGCCACCTCAAACGCGGCATCGACCGGGCCGAACAGATCCTGGCCCGCTACGGCCACGGCAAGGCGATCGTGCTCGCCCGCTTCATCCCGGTCGTCCGCACGGTCCTGAACCCACTGGCCGGCGCGCTCGACGTGCCGCCGCGCACCTTCACCCTCTGGCAGACGATCGGCGGCCTCGCCTGGTCGCTGGGCGTGACCCTGGCCGGCTACGCCCTGGGCTCCAGCATCCCGAACATCGACACGTACCTGCTGCCCATCATCGCCCTGATAGTGCTGCTCTCCCTGACCCCACTGGCGCTCGAACTGCTGCGTTCCCGCCGCTCAGCCACCCAAGGAGCTGATCACCCGTGAGCTCGGCCGCCCCCGCCTACACCACGATCACCTCAGCGGACGACGGCTGGTACCGCGCAATCGCCACCTTCGCGCAGCAGACCCCCTGGCTGCACGGCGCCATGTCCTTCTACACAACCGCCGCGATCTTCGTACTGGCCCTGATGACCATCTACTCCTGGACGTCCGCCCGCGGGCGCTCCGACGAACTCGCCCTCGCCGCGGCCACCTGGACCTGCTTCGGCAGCCTGATCTCAGTAGCCTGCGGTCTGGGCCTGAAGCAGCTCTTCCACGAGACGCGCCCGTGCCTGTTCCTGAACGTCGCGACGGTCCAGTCCTGCCCGGGACCGGCCGACTACTCGTTCCCCTCCGACCACACCACCTTCGCCGCCGCCATCGCCCTGGGACTGTGGCTGACCAACCGCAGGCTCGGCGCGATCGCCCTCGCCCTGGCCCTGCTCGAAGGCTTCTCCAGGATCTACCTCGGCCTGCACTACCCGCACGACGTGATAGCCGGGTTCGCGTTGAGCGCCGCCGTCATGCTCGGCGCCTGGCCACTGGCCCGCCGCCCGCTCACCACCCTCATGCGGACCCGCGAGCCGGACGAATCAGGGCTTGACCACGTGCGGTCCGCTCACGATCGGCCCGTTGGTGGCGTCCAGGGGATTGGCCACAGGTAGATACGCGAGAATCGCCAGCACCGCGAAACAGCTCGCGAACACCGGAAGCGCGATCCGCGCCCGCACGGTGCCATACCGGACCGGGAACTCGACCAGCCGATACGACGCCATCGCGAACACCAGACTGAGCCCCAACGCCAAGGCCACCGCCTCGGTATGGCTCAAGCCCGGGTAGTCGACCCCGAGGAAGACCCACACCGGCCAGTGCCACAGGTAGATCCCATAGCTGCGCCGCCCGACCCACATGACCGGCCGATTCTCCAGCACCCGCGCGACAATCCGGTTGTCGGCCCGCTCTTCCCCATGATGCGCGATCGCGTTGATCAGCAGGGCCGCAGCCACACCGGCCAACGGAAGCTGCCAAGTATAGAAGGCACCTGAGTCGATCCGGGCGAACCCCCACAGGAGCAGTAGCGCCGCAAGCGCCGGACCGGCACCCACAAGACGCCGCGACACCGGCCGACAGGCGACGACCGCGCCGAGCAGCAGCGCACCCGCACGCGTGTCGGTCCCCATGTAGGCCCGGTCGTACGAACCCGGCTCGTAGAACACCGCCGCGAGCAGATAACAAACGGCTGCGATACCGATCGCCAGCACCGCCAACCGCCGCAGCGGCCGCTCCACGCCACGCCGAGCCGCAACGCCCAGGAACACCGCCAACAACAGCGGCCAGACCAGATAGAACTGCTCCTCGATCGCCAACGACCACAAGTGATTCAGCGGCGCAGAACTCTGGGACACATCCCAGTAGCCGACGTGCCCGACGATCGCGTACCAGTTCGAGGTGTAGGTCAACGCGGCGAGCGTCTGCGCGTTCGCCGTCGACCGCAGCCCGGGCGGATTCTGGACCACCATCCAGGCCTGCACGCCCGCGACCACCAGGAACAGCGCCGGAAGCAGCCGCTTGGCCCGCCGGAACCAGAACCGCGCCAACGAGGCCCGGTCCAACCCGCGCCCGGCCAGCAACAGCCGGGTGATGACGAAGCCTGAGATGACGAAGAACAGGTCCACACCGAGAAAACCACCCGGCAGGCCAAGACCGTAGTGGAAGGCCACGACCAACGCGACCGCGACCCCGCGCAGCCCGTCCACGGCCGAGATCCGTCCCTCCGGCCCCGATGCACCGGCCGGTTCCGCCGACACCGCACCCGGCGCCAAGCCCGGCACCGAGGCGCGCCCCGGGCCGCCGGGCTCCAGCACCGAGGTCACCTCAGGACGCCGGCTGCGCCGGGAAGATCGTGTCCAGCGCCCAGTCGGCCAGCCGGTCCCGGGCGGCCGGAGCAGGATGCTGAGTCGGGTCGTAGACGTTGATTCCATCGATAACCCTCGGGCATCCGGTGCCGTTGCACAGTTGGGCCTGAACGTCGAGCAGGTGCACGCCCGGGTGGGTCCGAACCGCCGCGGCCAGGGTCTGGTTCATCGCCAGCGCCGAGGCCCGGTAGGCCGGCTTGGCCACCAGGGCCGAGTTCATCAGGTACAGCGGGGCCTTGTCCGCCGTCAGGATGGCGATCGCCTTGTCCAGGTGGTTCTGGAACACGGCCAGGTGAGCCGGGTCGGACAGGTCGTGCGCGGCAGCCTCGCCGGGGAGCTTCTGCGGCGTGACGTCGAAGAAGCCCACGGTCAGCACGACCGCGTTCGGCTTGTACTCGGCCAGGTAGGCCGGCCAGGAGGTGGGCCAGGCCGAGCAGGTCGCGTTCGTGGTCGACGGATCCGGCAGCATGATGCCGCAGCCGCCGATGCCCGCGTTGACGATCGTGGCCGTGGACGAGGCCACCGAGCTCATCCCGACGCCCAGGTTCGCGGCCCAGGAGTCGCCCACGACCAGGACCGTCTTGCCCGCGACGGCCTTGGACAGAGTGGTCGCGCCGAGCGGCGGGGTCTGGCTGCCGCCGGTCCCGGCGGCCGGTCCGGACGCGGTCACCGGCGCCACTGAGCCCGCCGGCGCCGCAGCGGCGGCAGCAGTCGCCGCCGGCAACGCGGACGTGTTCGGCGCCGTCGCGGCAGACGAACCGCACGCGGCAACCGCCGCCGTCGCGGTCAGACAGGCCACACCGAGCAGAGCCCGGACGACCGGGCCCCGCCGCCCGGCGCCACGCGCCGCCGCAACCTCGCCCGCCGAGACCGACCCGTCCGACGCCGACTCGGCCGAGACCGCCCCATCCGTCCTACGAGCTGAAGACAACATAATCCGTGATGTTCCCGAACATGCCGGCCGCCAGAACGCCCTGCTGGTGCCGACAACCCGCGCCGCTGAAGTAGCGCGCATCCAGGTCGGTCTCGTTGTAGGCATACTCGGCCTGCCCCGAAGTCGACAGCGTGTAGCAGTGTCCCGCCACCGGGTCGTCGATCGTCGAGAACGCGTCGTTCGTGCCGGCCGTACTCCAGGAGAAGTCGTTGCCGTCGTCGGCGGCAGCCATGGCGGCCGGGCCCAGGCCCGCGGCCAGGGCGAGCAGGAGGACACCCGCGGTGCGTCGCAAAGACATGATGGTTCGGTTTCCTTTCGGGCGGATCAGGCGAACATCGTGTTCAGCGCCCAGACCGCCAGGCGGCGGTCGGCGTCGGGGGTGGTGTGGCCGGTCGGGTCGTAGACCTTGACCCCGTCCAGCTGCGGCGGGCAGACCTCGTCCTCGCACAGCTGGTCGCGCACGTCCAGCAGGTGCACGTTCGGCCGGTTCTGGGCGAACTCGCGCAGGATCTCGTTCATGATGGTGGCCCAGGGCCCGAAGACCTTGTCGCCCTCCATCTTCGAGTTCTCCAGATAGAGGGGGGTGTCGTGTGCAGTCAGGATGTTCACCGCCTGGTCGAGGTTGGAGACGAAACGGGCCCGGTAGGCCGGGTCGGTCAGGTTCAGCATCGGGCCGCCGGCGGTGATCTGCTGCGGGGTGATGTCCCACTCGGAGATCTCCAGGATCACCGCGTCCGGGTGGTACCGGGTCATCAGCAGAGGCCACTGGCTCTGCCAGGTGTTGCAGATCGGCGGCGTGCCGGGCGTGGTCGGCAGCATGATGCCGCAACCGCCCCCGCCGGCGTCGACGATGGTGTCCTGGCCCTGGGGCACTGCGGCGAGCATCCCGTCGGCCATGTGGTACGCCCAGGAGTCGCCCGCGACCAGCACGGTCTTGCCGTGCACGGCCGGGGAGAGCACGGTCTGCCCGAATGCGGGCGTGACGTCGGCGCGCAGCTGCGGGGAGACGGTCGAGCCGTACGTCTGCGCGGCCGCCGCGGCCGGGGCCGGGCCCGCGGGCGAGCCGGCCGGGGCGACGGCCTGAGCCGTGCCGAGGAAGCCGCCGGCGACCAGACCGAGCGCGCCGAGAGCGGAGATTGTCGAGGCAAACATGGTCTTCTGAGGAGTCCCGTCGTCGCTGTCCGGCACTGCAAGATCACTGACACCGTAGTACGACAGGGCCGGAAGACCTGGCATTGACATGCAGTGACTTTCACGGCTCCGAACACACGAAAGGCGGCCCCGCGAGTTTTCTCGCGAAGCCGCCCCTCGGCGGATCAGGTCGCGCTCGTGCGCGCTACGCCCATCCGGGCATCACGCCGCGCACCTCACGCATCACGCTTCTTGAACAGAATCGCACCCGCGATCACGGCGACCCCGACATAGATCATGAACACCCCGAACCCGGACCACGCGCCCAGCGCCGTGCCGACGTCCGCCGTGTGCTGCGTGGCCCACACCTGGCTGCCCGCGTTGGCCGGGAGGAACCGGTCGGTGTCCGCCTGCCAGCTGTCCGGCAGGAAATTGACCACGACCGTCACCACGAACAGCAGGAACACGCCCGCGGTGATCGCCGCGGCGGTGTGCCGCAGCGCCACGCCGAGCCCGAAGGCCAGCAGCGCGGCCCCGGCCATGTACAGCCCGCCGCCGAAGACCGCCCCGAGCGACCCCGGGGTCGACAGTGACAGCGACACGCCCTTGGCCGACCAGAACTGCGCGTCGACCAGGAACGAGGCGAAGGAGATGATCTCGCCGACCACGAACGCCACCACGGCCACGATCGCGAACTTGGCCCAGAACACGTTCATCCGGCGCGGCTGCGCGGCCAGCGAGGTGCGGATCATGCCGGTGGCGTACTCGCCGGTGACCGCGAGCGCGCCGAACACCACCATGATCAGCTGGCCGAGCAGGATGCCGAACATCGACCGGGAGGTCAGGTCCTTGGCCGACAGCTGCGCGGCCGACTCCGTGGTGTGGTTCGACTGGGCCCAGTTGCCCAGGATGCTGATCCCGACCGAGATGACGATGGCCGCGGCCAGGGTCAGCACGGTCGAACGGATCGAGCGGATCTTGACCCATTCCGAGCGCAGCGCGCCGACCAGGCCGGACGGCCCCTTGGACGGCGGCAGCGTGGACAGTCCTTCGAGCGAGACGGTCGTCATCTCAGACACCCTTTCCGTTCCCGGCGCCGACCGGGGTCGCGGCGTCGTTCGCGGGCCCGGGCACGGTCGCCGTCGTGGTGATGTTCGCGTGGTATTCGACGCTGTCCTTGGTCAGCTCCATGAACGCCTGCTCCAGCGAGGCCTGGATCGGGGCCAGCTCGTACACCCGGATCTGGTTGTCGAAGGCCAGGTCGGCGATCGCGGGCATGGTGAGCTTGGTGACCAGCAGCGCGCCGCCGCCGTCGGCGTTCACCACGGCGCCGTTTGCCGCCAGCAGGCCGGCCAGCCGGTCCGACTCGGGCGACCTGACCCGGATCGACAGCTCGGAGTTGTCGTCGATGAACTCCTGCACCGAGCAGTTCGCGACCAGCTTCCCCCGGCCGATGACGACCAGGTGGTCCGCGGTGGCCTCCATCTCGCTCATCAGGTGCGAGGAGACGAACACGGTGCGCCCCTGCGCGGCCAGCGCCTTCATCAGGTTGCGGATCCAGAGGATGCCCTCCGGGTCCAGCCCGTTGACCGGCTCGTCGAACATCAGCAGCTTGGGGTCGCCGAGCAGCGCGGCGGCGATGCCCAGGCGCTGGCTCATGCCGAGCGAGAAGCCCTTGGAGCGGCGCCGGGACACGTCGGACAGCCCGACCATCTCCAGCACCTCGCCGACCCGGCTCTTGGGCAGGTCGTTCGCGTAGGCCAGGCAGAGCAGGTGGTTGTAGCCGCTGCGCCCGCCGTGCACCGCCTTGGCGTCCAGCAGGGCGCCGACCTCGCGCAGCGGGTTCGCCGCCCGGGCGAAGGGCCTGCCGTCGATGGTGACGGTGCCGGAGGTCGGCGCGTCCAGACCGAGGATCATTCGCATCGTGGTGGACTTCCCGGCCCCGTTCGGGCCGAGGAAGCCGGTCACCTGCCCTGGTTTGACGGAGAAGGACAGGTTGTCCACCGCCAACCGGTCCCCGTACCTCTTGGTGAGGCCAACAGCCTCGATCATGTGAGTTCACCCCTGATGACTTTTCAACGAATTGCGCGGTGTCGGGGTTGACCGTACCGAATCGCGCCCCTACGCCACGTCCGCCCACGGGATGGTCTTGAGAGCAGGCCCGTGATACCTGGGTGGGACCCCCGGATGATTCAGGCCTGATTCGCCGGGACCCGGCCGGACCCGACGACACGCGACCTGGCCTCCGGGCCCTACCCGCGGCCGCCGCCATACGCCCGGAGTCGTAGGCCGCGCCCGGGCGCTCATCCCGCAGCAGGATGACCGCCGCCGCCCGGCCGGGCTAACATCTACACTCGTGTAGTGGTTTCCGGCGGGCGCCACCCACGCACGCCGCCGCGCCCGCGCTCCCCCTACGTACCATCCCCGACCCGGAATGAGACCGTGTTGCCCGAGTCATCCCGCCTCCGTACCGCGCCCGGCGCCGCGCCGCGCACCGGGCCCCGCGCCCCGGACCTGCTCGTCGCCAAGGTCCCGGAGATCACCGCCCTGTTCTGGGCGATCAAGCTCGTGACCACCTTCATGGGCGAGGCGACCTCGGACTACCTGGGCAACGGCAACGTCGCGGTCGGCGGCGTGGTCGAGGTCGGCCTGGTCGTGGGCGCGGTCTGGATCCAGTTCCGGACCACCCGCTACGTCGCCGCCGCGTACTGGTTCCTGGCCATGGCCATCGCCGTCTTCGGCACCGGCGCCTCCGACGCGCTGCACACCGTCCTGGGCATCCCCTACGGCGGAACCACCGCCCTGTGGGCCGTCATCCTGGCCGGGATCTTCTGGAAGTGGTACCGCAGCGAGGGCACCCTGTCCATCCACAGCGTGACCACCCGCCGCCGCGAGGTCTACTACTGGTCCACGGTCTTCGCCACCTTCGCCCTGGGCACCGCGCTCGGCGACTTCACCGCCGGGGTGCTCCACCTCGGCTTCCTGGCCTCCGGGATCATCTTCACCGGCCTCATCCTGGTCCCGGCGGTGGCCCGCTGGGGTTTCCACCTCAACGCGATCGCCGCCTTCTGGTTCGCCTACGTGCTCACCCGCCCGCTCGGCGCGTCCTTCGCCGACTACCTGAGCAAGCCGCACTCGCTCAGCGGGGCGAACTTCGGCGACGCCCCGACCAGCGCCATCTCGGCCGCCGTCCTGTTCGTGCTGGTCGCGTACGTGTCCGTCACCCGCAAGGACGTCCAGCAGCCGCAGCCCGCCACCGACTCGGTGACGACGCTCGAACCGGACTCCGACCTGCTCGTCTGACCCCGGTCTGGGCGGTAGCCCGGGGCCGGAGCGCTCAGCCGGCCCCGATCCAGGTCCGGGCGATGTTGCACAAGGTCAGCGGATCGTCGTCGGCGACGGCCGTGCGCGCGACCCGCTCGGCCCGGGCCGGATCGCCGACCGCCAGCGCCGCGGCGAGCGCCCCCGCCGCCGACTTGAGCGGGACCTCGCCCGGCTCGGCGCGGACCACGCGCCCGACCTCCGCCTGGATCCGGCGCGCCCACGAGGGGTCCGCCTCGTACACCGCGCCCGCGACCAGGGCCAGCGCGGCGACCTTCTCCGCGGCGGAGCTGACGCCCATCGCGAGGTACTCGGCCAGGGCGGGATCGACCGCGGCCACCGCGCGCACCGCCTCGGTCCGCAGCGGGAACTTCCACCGCGCCCGGTTCAGCCACGCGGCCCCCTGCCAGGCCCGGCCCGGGTCGGCCGATGCCATTGCCGGGACGATCGCGAGCATCGCGCTCACCCGGATCTGCGAGTTCTCGATCCCCTCGGAGACCGCCTCGGCCCGGTGCGGATGAGTCGCGGCGACGATGCCCGCGAGCTCGGCCAAGGCCCGGTCGGTCCGGTCGCTGTCCTGGCCGCGCCGGGCGATCCGCTCCGCCTCGGCGATCAGGCTGCGGGACTGGGCCGGGTCGGCCGCGGTCGCGACCGCGAGCCGGCCCAGCGCCTGGACCTGCCCGGCGTAGTTGCTGATGCTCAGGGCGACCAGCCTGGCCTTGCGCAGATCGTCGACGACCGCGAGGGCGAGCTCGGTCTGCGCCGGCGTCCGGGCCGACTCGTACGTCATGCTCCGGGCTATCCGCCGGGCCCGGCGGAAGTCGACCGAGGCCAGCGCGCCCGGGAGCGGGATCAGCGCCCGTTCCCGGTGCTCCAGCGAGGCCAGGCCCCGGGCCAGCCGCTCGGCCCGGTCCGGGTCGGTGCCGGCCAGCTCCCGGACCAGCAGCGCCGTCATCCGGGACTGGGCCCGCAGGTCGCTCAGGCTGCCGAGCAGGGTCTCGGCCCGGTCCGGATCGAGCGGCGCCAACGCCTCGACCAGCGCCGCGAGCGCCGGGCCGCGGGCCCACCCGGCCGGGATGCTCAGCACCCCGCGCTGCGCCCGGTCGACGTCCAGGCGGGCGAACAGGCTGGTCACCTCGTACTGCGCCCGGGACGCCAGGTTCCGGTCATCCAGGCCCCGGACGATCCGCTCGGCCTCGGCCAACAGCTCGGCCGCGCGGCGGCGCAGCTGCGCCCGGCCGGGCCGGAAGGGCCTGGGACGGGCGCCGATCGTCTCCGGCGGGCCCGCGTTCCGCGCGGCCGGGGTCGGGCCCGACGCCCAGGCATCGGACGGGTCCGGCACCGCGAACACGACCTCGTCCTGCGCCGCGGCCACGAACCCGCGGTTGGGGATCACCCCGAAGAGTGACTTCTTCTCGGCCCCGAACCGGCACGGCTCGGGAAAGGCGTCAAGCCCGAGTTCCACGACCAGGCGACCGTGGATATCCCGAAGAGTGAGCATCTCGCCGAAGTCCGGACTACCCGAATGCAGTAACGCGAGCAGCCGCCCGGTCAGCACCGTGTGCCGGTCCCCGGGTTCGGCCAGCAGCTCCTGCGCGGACAAGGGCGAGGTCAGCAGGCTCGTCCCCTCGATCTGCAGCCGGTCCTCCAGCGCCTCGAGGTCGCCGATCCGGGTTTCCCCGGCCGGCCCGCCGCTGAAGCCGCAGTCCAGGATCACCACCCGATTGGTGGCCCGGCCGGCCCGGAACACATCCCGCACCGCGTCGAACGCAAGCGTCGTCGACGCCCACTCCTCACCCCGGGCCCCTGCCAGAACAAGCCGCAGGTCGAGCTCCGGCGAACCGGCCACCGCGTTCCCGCTGAAGTAGAACAGCAGCAGATCATCAGCCTCCTGCGCCGCACGGGCCAGCAGCTCCCGCACCTGCCCGGCATCGGCCTCAGCCGGCGCGACCGCACAGTGCGCCGGATCGAGCCCGCCGAGCTCCGGAGCCGTGAACACCGCGGCCAGGTCGGCGAGATTCTCGGCGACCGCCGGCACGTCCGGAAACCGGAGTCCGTGACCGGCGTAGGCGCTGACCCCCACGAGCACGATCCGCGAACTGGCCGGTTCAACCGCCAATCGACTCACGCCGCAAATCCTCCCGACAGACACTTGAGACAGGTTGAGTATGCCAACGACCGGGCCGCGATCAAACGAATCCCCGGCGTTCTCGGATATCCGGCCCCCGCACCGGGAACCGGGCCCCGCGCGTGCGATCAAGCTCACAACCGGACACCCTGGTCGGCGCCGCCCGGCATCGGCCAAGATGAATCCGACCATGACGTCCGCAGACGCGTTCATCCTCCTCGCCGCCGGGATCCTGGGCGGACTCGCCAGCACGATCGCGAGCGTGGCCAGCGTCGTCTCCTATCCCGTGCTGCTCGCGCTCGGGCTGCCGCCGCTGGCGGCCAACGTCACCAACACGATGTCCCTGGTCCTGAACGGCGTCGGATCCGTCCTCGGTTCGCGCCCCGAACTGGCCGGACAACGGTCCCGGGTGCTGCGGCTGGGCCTGGTCAACGCGCTCGGCGGCGGCGTCGGGGCCGGGATCCTGCTGCTCGCCCCGGCCGGCGCCTTCGCGGTGGTGGTCCCGGTGCTGATCTGCGGCGCGTCCATCCTGCTGCTCGCCCAGCCGATGATCCGCAGCCTGGCCCCGACCCCGGGCGCCGAACACTCCCGGGCCCGCCTGGCCGGCGTGTTCGCCGTCGCCGTGTACGCCGGGTACTTCGGCGCGGCGGCCGGAGTGTTGATGCTGGCCCTGCTCAGCACCATGCTGCTCGAGCCGCTGACCCGGGTCAACGCGGTCAAGAACGCGATCGGCGGCAGCGCGAACGCCGTCGCGGCGATCCTGTTCGCCGTGTTCGCGCCGGTGCACTGGGCTTACGTCCCGCTGCTCGCCATCGGGTTCCTGATCGGCGGGTTCGTCGGCCCGCGCCTGGTCCGGCTGCTGCCGGTGCGGCCGCTGCGGATCGTGATCGCCCTGGCCGGAATCGCGCTCGCGGTGAAACTCGGCTGGTCCGCGTACCGGTGAGGACCTTCCGGCTCCGGCTACCATGACGCCATGAACCTCGACCCGGACGAGGCCCGGCGCCGATTCACCGCCGCCCGCTGCGCACACCTGGCCACCGCCGACGCCGCGGGCGTCCCGCACCTCGTGCCGGTGACGTTCGCCTGCGACGGCGACCGGGTGTACATCGCGGTCGACGCGAAACCCAAGCGCTCGCACGATCTCAGAAGGCTGCGGAACATCCGCGATAACCCGAACGTCGCCCTCCTGGCCGACGAGTACGACGACGACTGGTCGCGCCTGTGGTGGGTCCGCGCCGACGGCTCGGCCCGCGTCCTGGACGCCGAGCATCACGAGGCCGAAGCCCAAGCCGGACCTGAAGATCGAGCCCGAGCCCGGGCCGAGCGCCGCAGGACGATCGGCCTCCTCCAGACCCGCTATCCGCAGTACCTCGCCAACGTTCCGCAGGGCCCTGTGATCGAGGTGTCCGTCGATCGGTGGTCCGGTTGGGCGTTCGCCGATCCGCACGCCTGACCGGCCAAGGTCCCCGCCGCCGCACCGGGCGCCATCGCCCCACCCCGGACCCGCCACGCCCGGAAGTGCGCGGGTATCATTTCTGCTGATGGACCTACGCACGCTGAACTACTTCGTCGCGGTGGCCGAGGAACTGCACTTCGGCCGGGCCGCCGCGCGGCTGCACATCTCCCAGCCCCCGCTCAGCCGGGCGGTCAAGCAGCTCGAGACCGACTTCGGCTGCGAACTGCTGATCCGCTCCCCCTCCGGCGTGTCCCTGACCGCCGCCGGGAGCAGCCTCTACGAGGAGGCGCGCGGCCTGTTGGCGCAGGCCGACCGGCTGCGCGCCCGGGTCACCGCCGCGGCCGGCGGCGGCGGGGACTCGCTGAGCATCGGCACGCTCGGCGACAGCGCCGAACCGGCCGGAACCCGCCTGGCCGCGGCGTTCCGGCACCACCATCCGGGCGTGCGCGTGCACATCCGGGAGGCCGACCTGACCGATCCGACGGTCGGTCTGCGCACCGGGCTGGTCGACGTGGCGCTGACCCGGCTGCCGTTCGACGACGCCGGGATCAGCGTGCACGTGCTGCGCTCGGACCCGGTCGGCGTGGTGCTGCGGACCGGCGACCCGCTGGCCCACCGGGCCGGGCTGCGCCTGTCCGACCTGGCCGACCGCCGCTGGTTCCGGCTCCCGGACGACACCGAACCGGTCTGGCGCGCGTTCTGGAACGGCCCCTCCGACGCCGGCACCCGCCGCGACGGCCCGATAGTGCGCACGGCGCACGAATGCATCCAGTCCGTACTGTGGAACGGCACGGTCGGACTCGCGCCACTCGGCCACGCCCTGCCCGACGGCCTGATCACCGTCCCGCTCACCGACATGCCGCCCAGCCGCCTGGTCGTCGCCTGGGCCAGGGCCCACCCGACCCCGCTGATCCGCTCCTTCGCCCGGATCGCCTCCGCGATCTACGGACCGGCCGTCACCGCCGTCTAGTCGGCCAAGCAGTCATGCCTGCCCGGCCGCCCCGGGCGACACACCCGACGGCTGCACAATAGGCAGTGTTTGGGAATGTGTCATGGCCACGGCATGACCGCCGGTTTGTGCTGGTAGGTGAGGCGAATCTGGTCAGCGCCGAGCATGGGCGCGCCGCACGGGACGGCTCATACTCGGTCGTCTGTGCCGTTGCGTGCGGTGCGGCCAGGCGACGGCGATCACCGGATT
>DASZBX010000089.1:0-144728 GCA_035943635.1 Actinocrinis sp.
GTCGTTGTCCGGCTCCACCGCCAGCTGCACCCGCCGGGCGCCGTCGTCCCGGATCCGGCGCAGCGTCTCGCGGGCCAGGTCCCGGCCGTAGCCGCCGCCGCGCAGCCCGGGGGTGACCCCGAGCCCGAGCAGCCAGCCGACCCGCGGCGCGGCCGAGACCGCGCCCAGGCAGTAGCCGATCAGCCGGGCGCCGTCGTCGGCGAGCAGGCAGTGCCGGGCGTGCAGGTCCATCAGCTGCCTGAGGGTGAAGAAGGGGTAGGCCAGGATGCCGAACACCTCCTTGTCCAGCACGTGCAGGGCGTCGAGGTCCTGTTCCTTGGCCGAGCGGATCACCACGGGTCCGTTGGTCACCGCCCATCCGCTCCAGCCCATGTCGAGCCCGCCCACGTGGCGCTGCTCCCAAAGATCCGGCGACCCGGTGCCCGGTTCGGGCCGGATCAGCCCTGCGTCGTCCATCGCCCACGCGCCTCCCACCCACTCCGTCCCCGACCGCTCACCTTTGATAGTAGAACTCTCGGTTACTCATGGGAAGGGCGGCTTTGACGCACAGTCAGCGGGAATGGTCAGTAGGAGTAGATGGTCACGGTCGACCCGGTCGGCGCCATCGAGTTGCCGCCCGGGCTCTGCCGGAACACGTCGTCGATCAGGGTCACGCCCTCGTCCGAGACCTTGAACCCGGCCGCCTGGAGTTTCGCCGTGGCCTGCGACACCGACAGGCCGGTCACGTCCGGCACCAGGGTCTGGGCCGGCCCGCTGGAGAGGGTCAGCACGATGACGGTGCCCGGCACCGCGCTGCCGGTCGGGGTGTAGGAGACCACTGATCCGGACGGCACCGAGTCCGAGGCCGTGGTGGTCGAGGAGATGCCGACCTTGAACCCGGCACTGGTCAGGTCGGCGGTGGCCTTGCCCTGGGTCTCGCCGGTGACCGACGGGATGGTGGCCGGGGCCGGACCCTTGGAGACGTCTATGGTGACGGTCGAGCCGGCCTTGGCCGGGGAGCCGGTGCCCGGGTTGGTCCCGATCACCGCGCCGCTCTGCACGGTCGAGTTGTAGACGTCCGACACCGACACCTGGAACCCGTCGCTGGTCAGCGCGCTCTCCGCGCTGCTCAGGCCGAGTCCGCTGACCGAGGGCACCTTCTTGAACGAGGTGCTGCCGTAGTACCAGGCGCCCAGGCCGGCGGTCAGCGCCAGGACCAGGACGCCGATCAGTATGTACAGCCCGCGCCGGGAGCGCTTGCGCCGGCCGCCGGGGGACAGCTCGTACGGCTGGTTCGGGTTGGTCCGCGGCTTGACCTTCAGCGGCAACGGCTCGGCCGACACCATGGTCCGGTCCACCAGGCCCGGGTCGACCCGGGTGTGCTCGGCCCGCGGGTTGCCGGGCGGGAACGGCCCGCCCTGGGCCGCGCGCCGGACCACGGTGGCCCGGTCGTCCTCGGACGGCGCGGCCGGCGGCCTGGGCCCGGCCGCCGGGGGCAGGCCGACCTTGGTCCGGTCCGGGATGACCTGGTTGACCGGCAGCACCACGGTCCGGTCGGTCGGCCGGCCCGGGTCGGCGCCGAAGTCCAGCGCGGCGGCCGGCAGGTTGGTGTAGACCGAGCGCAGCTGGGCCCGGAAGGCCGCGGCGTCCGGCGGGCGGTTCTCCGGCTCGCGCGCGGTGGCCCGGGCCACCAGCGCGTCCAGGGCCGGGTCCAGCCCGGGCACCAGGCCGGACGGCGCCGGGACCCGCTCGGACACGTGCCGGTGCGCGATCTCCATCGGGGTGCCGCCGACGAACGGCTTGCGCCCGGTCAGCAGCTCGAACAGCACGATGCCGGCCGAGTACACGTCCGAGCGGGCGTCGCAGGTGCCGTCGCGGACCAGTTCCGGGGCCAGATAGGAGACCGTGCCCATCAGCCCGCCGCCGGGCATGGTCTGGCCCAGGGTGGAGGCGTCGTCCGCGCTCATCGAGCGGGCCAGGCCGAAGTCGGTCACCTTGACCGCGGCCGCGAAGGTGCCGTGCTGGGCCAGCGCCTGCTCGCTCAGCAGCACGTTCTCCGGCTTGACGTCCCGGTGCACGATCCCGGCCCGGTGCGCGGCGGCCAGGCCCGCCAGCACCGCGTCCACGATCTCCAGCGCCTCGCGCGGGCTGAACCGGCCGCGCCGGCCGAGCAGCTGGCGCAGGGTCAGGCCGGGCACGTACTCCATCGCCAGGTAGGCCAGCGGCGGCATCGCGGTCAGGCCCTTGCCGCCGCCGACCGCGGGCAGCACCGACTGGTCGAAGACGGCCACGATGTTCGGGTGGGCCAGCTTCGCCGCGGCCTTGGCCTCGCGGATGAACCGGTGCACGTACTCCTGGTGCACGGCCAGCTCGGGCTGCATCACCTTGAGCGCGACCAGCCGGTCCAGCCGGTTGTCCCAGGCCCGGTACACGGTGGCCATCCCGCCCTGGGCCAGGCGGGACTGCACCGCGTAGCGCCCCTCGAGCGTGCGCCCGAGCAACGCGGCGTCCAACGCACTGGCCTGCTCCGGATTGGCTGTGTTCACATTTCGGAGTCTAGTGCCGCGGCTGTAAATGTTCGCCCCTTCCCGGCTCACCGCATCCCGCCTGACTGCGGAGCAGGACACGCCCGAGTACGGGTAAGTACGAGGGCGGTCCTGCTCCTCGTCAGCCGGGCGCGGTGAACCGGGAAGGGGCGAACATCTACAGCCGCGGCACTAGCGACCCTTCGACCGCCTGCGCCTTCGTCGACCGGCGAGAGTTCCCGGTGGTTCATCGTCTTCCCCCAGCTGCTGTGCGGACCCCTGATGTGACAGATGTCCCGACCAGCCCGATAAATACACTCCGGGCGCCGAATGCGGCCGGGTTGAGACGAAACCGTGTCCTGCCGCGGCGAACGACGGCGGCCGCGGTCGCCGTGACCGGCAACCGCGCCCGCCGCGGGCGCAGGGCCCTGCGCGGCTGCTCAGCCGGGCAGCGCGGGGGAGGAGGCGTGGGCCCGGCGCCGGACCGGGATCCGCCCGGCCAGGTGCGCGTTGCGCCCGGCCCGGACCGCGTCCCGCATGGCCAGGGCCATCCGCTCCGGGTCCTGCGCCCGGGTCACCGCGGTGGCCAGCAGCACCGCGCTGCAACCGAGCTCCAGGGCCAGCGCGGCGTCGGAGGCGGTGCCGATCCCGGCGTCCAGGACCACCGGCACCCCGGCCCGGTCCACGATCAGCTCGATGTTGTGCGGGTTGCGGATGCCCAGGCCCGAGCCGATCGGCGCGCCCAGCGGCATCACCGCCGCGCAGCCGAGCTCTTCCAGCCGCCGGGCCAGCACCGGGTCGTCGTTCGTGTACGGCAGCACGGTGAACCCGTCCGCGACCAGGGTCCGCGCGGCCGCGAGCAGCTCGACCGGGTCCGGCAGCAGGGTGTCCTCGTCCGCGATCACCTCCAGCTTCACCCACGAGGTGCCCAGCGCCTCCCGGGCCAGCCGGGCGGTGCGCACGGCCTCGCCCGCGGTGTAGCAGCCGGCCGTGTTCGGCAGCACGTCGATCCCGCGCCGGGCCAACAGGTCCAGGATCGAGCCGCTCACCCCCGGGGTGACCCGGCGCAGCGCGACCGTGGTCAGCTCGGTGCCCGAGGCGGCCAGGGCCCGGTCGAGCACGTCCATGTTCGCCGCGCCGCCGGTGCCCATGATCAGGCGGGAGCGGTACGTGCGGTCCGCGAGGACGAAGGGATCGTCCGGCGTAACCGGCAGCGCCTCCGGCAGCCCGCGCAGGTCGCCCGCGATCGCGGTGCCCAGATCCGTCATCGTCCTCAGCCTCCTTGTACAGCGGTCAGGATCTCCACCACATCGCCGTCGGCGAGCGCCCAGCCGGGCCACTGGGTCCGCGGCACGACGCTGTCGCCGACCGCCACCGCGATCCCGGACCGCGCCCGGCTGACCTCGGCCACCACCCGGTCCAGGCACGTGCCCGGCGGCCAGCTGCCCGGCGTCCCGTTCACCGTCACGGTGATCGTCGGCGCGCTCACCGGCCGGCCCCCGCCGGCCGGCGCGGCTGGAACTCTCCGGCCCAGCCGGGCAGGTCGCCGCCGGCCAGCAGACCGGCCACCAGGTCCGCGGTGACCGGGGTCAGCAGCACGCCGTTGCGGTAGTGCCCGGTGGCCGCGATCAGCCCGGGCAGCGCGGTGCGGCCGAGCACCGGCGCGTTGTCCGCCGCGCACGGACGCATCCCCACGCTGATCTCGGCCAGCGGCAGCTCGCCGATCCCGGGGAACAGCACGTGCGCGTCCCGGAGCAGCTCATATACCCCGCCGGCGGTCGGCTGCGGGTCGAATCCGGCCTCCTCGGCGGTCGCGCCGACCACCAGCTCGCCGTGCACGCGCGGGGCCAGGTAGACCTTGCGCCCCCGGACCAGGCCGAAGACCGCCCGGCTGACGAACGGCCGCTGCGGCGCCGGCACGGCCAGCCGCAGGATCTGCCCCTTGACCGGCCGGATCGTGGGCAGCAGGCCGGACGGCAGGCCGCCGATCGCGTTCGACCAGGCCCCCGCGGCCAGCACCACCTGCGCCGCGGCCAGGCGGGCGCCGTCGGCCAGGCGCACGCCCACGGCCGCGCCGGCCTCGATCAGGATCTCGGTCACCGCCTGCCGGTGGATCGGGGTGGCGGTCCGCTCCAGCGCGGTGTGCAGCGTGGCCAGCAGCCGCCGGTTGTCGACCACGTTGTCCTGCCCGGCCAGAAATCCGCCGTACACGCCGGGGGCCAGGAGCGGTTCCAGCTCGCGGCACTGCGCGCCGGTCAGGGTCTCGGAGGCCAGGCCGAGCCTTCGGTGGAACCCGGCCGTCTCGGCCAGCACGGCGCCGTCGTCCCGGTCGTAGGCCACGGACAGCGTCCCGCAGGCCTGGTAGCCGGCCGCGCCCGGGCCGACCCCGGCGTCCGCCTCCAGTTCGCGGACGAACTCCGGATAGCGCCGGGCCGACTCGAGGCTGAGCGCGAGCACGCCCTCCTCGCCGTAGTGCGCCTCGCTGACCGGGGCCAACAGGCCGGCCGCGACGGTCGAGGCCGCCTGCGGATGCCCCGGGTCGGCCAGGGCGACCCGCAGGCCCAGCCGCCGGGCCCGCCAGGCGATCGCCGAGCCGATCAGGCCCGCCCCGATCACGATCGCGTCCAGACGGTCGGCGGGATCCGGCCGGCCGGCCGGGTACGCGGGCCCGGATTGCTCCGAACGGGCGACGGGATCAGGTCGGCCGAGGGGGCCGGAATGGTCGGACTGCTGCACGAGCCCTCCCTCCACCGCCGGTCCGGTACGTGCGGACCCGCGGCCAGGTTCAAACAGTCGGGGGCCGCGTGCCCCCCTCTCAGCCCGCCGCGCGCGGGCTCCCGTGGTGGATGTCAAGTCGAACTTGCGCACGAGTCTAGCCGTCGGCGCCGAGCCCGGTCGCCGCCCGACCCGTCCCGCGACACGGGAAGCGCCACCCGGCGGCCGAGTGTGGGCTCGGGCCGGGTGGCGCGGGGAGGGCAGGCGCGCGGGGCGCGCATGGTCGGGGGAGGGGTCTGCGGCGCTCGCCGCAGCGCTCAGGAACCGGGGGTCGCCGCGGCGGGCGGGGCGGTCAGGCCGTGCGCCAGCACGCCGTACCAGGTCAGGATGGCCAGGATCAGGCCCAGCAGGCCCAGGATCAGGCCGCCGACCCCGGCCGCGCGGGCCCAGGCCGGGGCCCGGCCGCTCAGCAGCAGGCTCGGCGCGGCCAGCACGCCGGCGCCGAACAGCAGCGCGGCCAGCGCGAAGATCCCGCCGATCACCGCTTCGGCGTGCCAGCCGCTGGTCAGCGCGGTCAGCCCGATCTGGTTGGCCTCGGTCTGGCTGGTCGCGGCCTTGGCGGTGACCTGGTCCCAGGCCGAGGCCCGGCTGTTGTAGACCGAGCCGAGCCAGCTGCCGCTGAGCGAGATGAAGCCCAGCGCCAGCGCGGTGAAGCCGAAGGCCCCGGCGACCAGGCCGGACGACTCCTCGTCGCCCTCCTCGTCCTCGTCCAGCTCTTGCAGCTCCTCCGGCAGCATGCTCCCGGCGGTCAGCAGCTCCTCGGCGTCGCCGAGGTCCACCGCCACCGTCTTCTCGGAGTCGAGGTCGACCACCGTGGTGGGGGTGGAGTCAGGTGAAGAATTCGTGGTGTCCATAGGCGGTCACCTTAAGCCTTCCAACTGAGGTTCTGGTAAAAATTCCGGCCGGATCGGGCATCCGTGCGCCAGACGGACGGGGTCCGGCCCGGCGATACACTGAGAACCGTGACCATTTCCTCCACTGAGCTCGATCAACTCGTCCCGGCCTGGCTGACCGTGCCCGATCTGGCCGCCCGCCTGGACCTGCCGGTCACCAAGGCGCGCCAGCTGATCAAGGACCGGCAACTGCTCGCGGTGCGCCGCGGCACCCCGCCGGTGTTGTCCATCCCGGCCGCCTTCCTCGACGGCGCCGTCGTGGTCAAGGGCCTGACCGGCACGATCACCCTGCTCGCGGACAACAAGTACACCGACGAGGAGGCGATCCGCTGGCTGTTCACCCCGGACCGGTCGCTGCCCGGCAGCCCGGTCGAGGCCCTGCTCCAGGACCGCGGCACCGAGGTGCGCCGGCGCGCCCACGCGCTGGGTTTCTAGGGTGGGCGCCGCTGCGGCCGACCTGCTCGCCTCGGCCCGGCTGTACCTGTGCACGGACGCCCGGGAACGCCAGGGCGACCTGGCCGGGTTCCTCGACGCGGTGCTCGGCGCGGGGGTCGACATCGTGCAGTTGCGGCAGAAGGGCATGGAGGCGCGGGCCGAGCTGGCCGCGCTGGAGGTGTTCGCGGACGCCTGCGCCCGGCACGGCAAGCTGTTCGCGGTCAACGACCGGGCCGACCTGGCCTCCGCCGGGTCCGCGCCGGTGCTGCACCTGGGCCAGGACGACCTGCCGGTCGCGGCCGGGCGCCGGATCGTCGGCCCCGAGGTGCTGATCGGCCGGTCCACCCACGGGCCGGAGCAGGTCGACGCGGCGCTGGCCGAGCTGCGGGCGCACAGGCCGGGGTACTTCTGCGTCGGCCCCTGCTGGCCGACGCCGACCAAGCCCGGCCGGGCCGCCCCCGGCCTCGGCCTGGTCGGGTACGCGGCCCGGCAGGCCCCGCCGGCGGCCGGATCCGGGGCCCCGCCCTGGTTCGCGATCGGCGGGATCGACCAGGCCACGGTCGGCGAGGTGCTCGCGGCCGGGGCCCGGCGGATCGTGGTGGTCCGGGCGATCACCGAGGCCGCGGACCCGGCGGCGGCCACCCGCGAGCTGGTCCGGCTGCTCGGCCCGGCGGACCCGGCGGCCTGAGCCCGGCCCGAGCGCGCGGTGAAGCCGGCCGAAGCCCGGGCCGAGACCGGCCCGAGACCGCCCTGAGCCCGGTCACCTGCCCTTGATTCCCCGGCCGGACCCCCGCCCGCACCGACGCGCACCCGGCCCGGCCCGGCCGAACCCCCTTGCCACACCGGTATAACGCTTGCGAACCGCCGAGCCGCGGGGTTAGATTCCGCAATAACGAAACGAAACCGTATCGAATCGATTCGGAACGCCTCCGATACGGCCGACCACGAAGGAGCGGCAAGACGTGAGTCAACCCCCCGCCGCCGCGGCGGACCGCGGCCAGGACGGGCACCCGAAGCGGTGGTTCATCCTCGGCGTGCTGGTCTTCGCGCTGCTCGTCGTCGTGCTCGACAACACCGTGCTGAACGTGGCCCTGCGCACCATCTCGCTGCCGGAACCGGTGGGCCTGGGCGCCAGCCAGTCCGACCTGGAGTGGTCGATCAACTCCTACACCCTGATCTTCGCCGGGCTGCTGTTCACCTGGGGCATCCTGGCCGACCGGCTCGGCCGCAAGCGCATCCTGATGCTCGGCATGGTCCTGTTCGGCCTGTCCTCGCTGCTGTGCGCCTACGCCGGCAGCCCCGGGGAGCTGATCGCGGCCCGCAGCGCGATGGGTTTCGCCGGCGCGGCGATCATGCCGTCCACCCTGGCCATCATCGCCAACGTCTTCCCCCGGCACGAGCAGGGCCGGGCGATCGGGGTCTGGGCCGGCTCGGTCGGGCTGGCCATCGCGATCGGCCCGGTGGTCGGCGGGGCGCTGCTGGACTCGTTCTGGTGGGGCTCGGTCTTCCTGATCAACGTCCCGATCGTCGTGGTCGCGTTCCTGTGCATGGCCTTCTGGGTGCCGGAGTCGCGCAACCCGGACCCGGGCCGGCTCGATCCGGTCGGCGTGCTGTTGTCGATGGCGGGCCTGGTCGGCACGGTCTACGGCGTCATCCACGGCGGCGACAAGGGCGACTGGGGCGACATCGGGGTGCTGGCCCCGCTGGCCGGCGGGATCATCCTGCTGGCCCTGTTCGTCCTGTGGGAGCGGCACACCGACCATCCGGCGCTGGACGTGCGCCTGTTCGGCAACCGGGCCTTCTCCGCCGCGGTGGTCTCGGTCGCGCTGTCCTTCTTCGCCATGATGGGCGGCCTGTACTTCTTCTCCTTCTATCTCCAGTCTGTCCGCGGGTACAAGCCGCTCGAAGCGGGCCTGTGGATGCTGCCGTTCGCGTTCGCCCAGGTGATCTTCTCGCCGCTGTCCTCCAGCATGGTCAAACGCTTCGGCGCGCGGACCGTGGCCGGCACCGGCCTGTTCGGCATCGGCGTCACCTTCCTGCTCTACCAGCTGGTCACGGTCACCTCGCCGATGTGGATCTACGGCCTGATCGCCCTGTTGCAGGGCATCATGATGGCGAACGTGATGCCCCCGGCCACGACCACCGTGATGAGCTCGCTGCCGAGGGAGCGGGCCGGGGTCGGCTCGTCGGTGAACAACACGGTCCGGCAGGTCGGCGGCGCGCTCGGCGTCGCGGTGCTCGGCGCGGTGCTCACCTCCTCGTACCGGAACGTGGTCCAGCCCCGGCTGGACGCGCTGCACGTGCTGCCGCCGGGCGTCTCGCACGACGTCAGCGGCTCGATCCAGGCGACCCAGACGTTCGTGGCCGAACAGGCCGCCGCGCACCCGCAGGCCGCGAACCTGCTCGGCCCGGCGTCGGAAGCCTTCGTCCATGCGATGCACATCACAACGTCGGTTGCGGCCGCAGTCATGTTCCTGGCGACCGTTGTCGTGTTGGTATGGATGCCCAAGGCCGTCAAGGGGATCACCGCCCCCGGCGCCTCCGCGCAGCACGCCGCCGAGAACGTGGCGGTGTAGCGCCATCGCGATAGGGCAGAATGACCAAAAGATGACCACGACACCTAGTGACCAGAGCACTCGCCGCCCGGGCCGGCCGCGCAGCGAACAGGCCGAGACGGCCATCCTGGACGCCGTGCTGGGCCTGTTCGCGGCCGAGGTGGGCTACGACGACATGTCCATGGAGATGATCGCCGCGGCGGCCGGGGTGGGCAAGGCGACGATCTACCGCCGCTGGCCGAACAAGGAGGCGCTGGTCGTCGACGCGATCAAGAAGCGGGTGCATGCGGAGTCCGAGGAGGTCGAGGACGCCCTGGCCCGGTTGCTCTCGCTCTCCAGCCGCGACGCGCTGATCCGCCTGCTGGAGGGGATGCGCCAGCACATGCAGGACCAGGAGGCCGGCGGGGTCTACGCCGTGCTGATGCGTGAGACGCGGGCCAAGAGCCAGCTGTGGGCCCGGTACAACACCCAGGTGGTCGAGCCGCGCCGGGACCTGTTCCGGCAGGTGCTGCGGCGCGGCCGGGAGACCGGCGAGCTGCGGGCCGACCTGGACGTGGAGCGCACGATGGTCATGCTGACCTCCACGATGATCTTCCAGACCCGGATGTGCCCGCCCGGCACGCCCAGCATGACCGGCCAGTTCTGCATCGACCTGGTCGACGACTTCCTGCGCGGCGGCGCGGCCAGGCCGGGCGGCTGACGGCCGCCGGGCCCGGGACGTACGACGCGAAGGGCGGGTGGCGCGGGATCGGCCACCGGCCCTTCGGCGTGTCCGGGCCCGGGCGGCGCCGCGCGGGTAGAGTTGCCGGCGCCGACCCGGCCCAGGCGAGGAGAAGACGATGACGGACGACTCCGACACCCGGGCCCGGATCGGGCAGCACTGGGCCGCGTCCGAACTCGGGGATGTCGACACCGAGCACGCGATCTACGCCGCCGACGCGATCTTGGACTATCCGCAGTCGGGCGAGCGTTTCCGCGGCCGCGCGACGATCCAGGCGCAACGCGGCGGGCACCCGGCCGACCGGCACTTCACCGTCACCCGGATCCAGGGCGGCGGCGACCTGTGGGTCAGCGAGTGCGTGATCACTTATGACGGGGCGCCCACTCGCACCGTGAGCATCATGGAGTTCGCCGATGGTCTCGTGACCCACGAGACCCAGTACTTCGCCGACCCGTTCCCGGCCGCGCCCGCCCGGGCGGCGCTGGCCGAACCCATCCCGGACCGCGCCGAGCGCTGAGCCGCGGCGTGGCCCTCAGCCCTCCTGCCACCGGTTGGTGATCGGCAGCCGGCGGTCCCGGCCGAAGGCCTTGACCGAGATCTTGGTGCCCGGCGGGAACTGGCGCCGCTTGTACTCGGCCCGGTCGATCAGGCCCAGGATCCGGCGGACCAGGGCCGGGTCGAACCCGCGCTCGATGATCGCGGCCATGCCCTGGTCGCCCTCCACGTACAGGTCCAGGATCTGGTCCAGCAGCTCGTAGTCCGGCAGCGAGTCCGAGTCCTTCTGATCCGGCCGCAGCTCCGCGCTCGGCGGCTTCTCGATCGAGTTGACCGGGATCGGCGGGGTCAGGCCCAGCTCCAGCGCGTGCGCGTTGCGCCACCGGGCCAGCTCCCAGACCAGGGTCTTGGCCACGTCCTTGATCGGCGCGTACCCGCCGATCGAGCCGGCATCGTAGATCGTGGAGTAGCCGACCGCCAGCTCGGACTTGTTGCCGGGGGCCAGGACCAGGTGCCCGCGCTGGTTGGACAGCGCCATCAGGGCCGTGCCGCGCACCCGGGCCTGCAGGTTCTCGTCGGCCACCCCGGTCAGCGGGGCGCCGAGGTCGGCCAGGGTCTTGAGGTAGGCCTCGACCATGTTGCCGATCGGCAGCACCTCGTAGTGCATGCCGGTGTTGCGGGCCAGCTGCGCGGCGTCGTCCTTGGAGTGCTCGGAGGAGTAGCGGCTGGGCAGCGAGACCCCGTAGACGTTGTCCGGCCCGATCGCGTCGCAGGAGATCACCGCGGTCAGGGCCGAGTCGATCCCGCCGGACAGGCCGAACACGACCGTGCGGAACCCGTTCTTGCGCACGTAGTCGCGCAGCCCGGTGACCAGGGCGGCGTACACCTCGGCCCGGTCGTCCACCCGGGGGGTGATCACGCCGGGGACGGCCGGGTACGGCTCGGCGGCCTCGACCGTGGCCGGGACCCGGCGGATGGTCATCCCGTTCGAGGCCGGCTGGTCGGTCACCGAGCCGGGCTCGGCCGCACCGGCCGCCGCGGGCAGGTCCAGGTCGACCAGGACCAGTTCCTCGGTGAACTGCCCGGCCCGGGCCAGCAGCCCGCCGTCGGCGTCCACGACCATCGAGTCCCCGTCGAAGACCAGTTCGTCCTGGCCGCCGACCATGTTCACGTAGGCCAGCGCGCAGCCGGCCTCGCGGGCCCGGCACTGCAGCAGGGCGTAGCGCACGTCGTCCTTGTTCAGCTCGTACGGCGAGGCGTTGATCGACAGCAGCAGCCCGGCGCCGGCCTCGGCGCAGGCGGCCACCGGCCCGCCGTCCTGCCACAGGTCCTCGCAGATGGCGATGGCGACGTCCACGCCGCGGACCCGGACCACCGGCAGCACGTTCCCGGAGGCGAAGTAGCGGTACTCGTCGAAGACCCCGTAGTTGGGCAGGTGGTGCTTGGCCGAGCTGATCAGCACCCCGCCCCGGAAGAGCACCGCCGCGGCGTCCTGCGGGCGGGACTTGGGCGGCGCGCTGACCGCGGCCTTCGGCGGTCCCGGCTCGGCCGGCGCGCTGCCGTGGTCCAGGTAGCCGACCACCACCGGCAGGTCGCCGCAGCCGGCCGCGTCCAGGGCCCGGGCCAGGTCGGCCAGCGCCGCCCGGGAGGCCTGGACGAACGAGCCGCGCAGGGCCAGGTCCTCGACCGGGTACCCGGTCAGGGCCATCTCCGGCACGGCCAGCAGGTGCGCCCCGGCCTGCCGGGCCTCGGCGGCGTACCGCCGGATCGACTCCGCGTTGCCGGCCAGGTCGCCGACGGTGGAGTTCATCTGGGCCAATGCGATCCTCAGCTGAGCCATGGGTTCATCATACCGCCTTTTCGTCACTGCGACGAGAAGCCGCTCGGCGCCGGATCCGCGGCCACCGGGCCGCGGCGCGGCCGGCTCGGGGAAAAGGGCGAGGCCTCGTCGCACGGGGGGACGACGAGGCCTCGCGGCGGAGAGTTGTCGAGGACTCTCCGCGGGGCACCGGAGGGGGTTCGCCAGCCGCGGGGTCCGGGGGAGACCACTGGGCGGCGGCGGGGGCGGTTCCGGCACCCGCGGCGCCTGGCGATCCCTACGGGGGGAGGGACCGGCCGGGTACCGCATGAGGCGCGAACCCCACGGGGGGAAGGGCCGGCGCCTCGCCGAGGCCTCACCGCACGGGGGGACGAGGAGGCCTCTGGGGGAATTATTCACCGCCCGCCCCTCCTTGGCGACCCCTTCGGCGAAACTAATTGGTGGCGTTTGCGGGCGCCCGCCACCCCGGTATCCGGATTCTGCGAAAGTTGTCCGGAAAAGTGACGTTCGCCACACCGGTCGGGCCGACTCGCGGGGCTTGCCCGGACCCGGCATCCGGCGGTCGCGCGGGACGCCGGGAAGGCCTTGCGGGCGCTCGGGATCTTGGTCGCGGCAGGGGCCTGGTCGGCGCTTCGTCACTGGTCCGAGGCCTGCCGGGTGCGGAGCGCGACGGCCGCCGCGCGGTCGGCCGGCGCAGCGCCGGCGGTCGGCGGCGCGGTGGTCGGCGGCCGGCGTGGATCTAGCACCCGGCCGATCCGCGGTCGGTCGGACCCGTGATGGCGACCCGGACGTCGGTAAGCCGAAACAGCCGTTCGGTGTACTGCCCCGCAGAAGTGGTCCACCGCAGAAACAAGATCGAACCCGGATTCGCCGGGTCCCGCCGAATATGTTCGATATCTGCGTCAATCCCGAATTTGTTCTGCACCAGACGATCTCGGCCCGCCCGCCCGCCGGACCGCCGCGCCGGGACCGACTGCGATCGTCCCCTGATACGCCTTTCCGGCCGGTGCGCCCGCACAACCTCCGGCACATACCGAAATACCCTGTTTCCCCCGGCAATACCCTGCCTCGCCCTGCGGCTCAGCCCTGCCGCGCGGTCGCCGCGACGGCCAGCTCCTCCAGCACCTCGCGGGACTCCGCGGTGATCGGCGCCGTGCCCAGGGCCTTGCCGGCCTGCTCGGCCAGGTCCGCGATCTCGGCCTCGACCAGGTCCAGCGCGCCGGTCTCGGTGATGATCCGGCACAGCCGGGCCACCCCGTCCGCGTCCAGGTCCGGGTCGCCGACGCCGGACCGCAGCGCGGCCAGCTGGGCCCGGCCGGCCCGGGCCGCGGCCTGCGCGACCAGCACGGTCTGCTTGCCCTCGCGCAGGTCGTCGCCGGCCGGCTTGCCGGTCGCGGCCGGGTCGCCGAACACGCCCAGCACGTCGTCGCGCAGCTGGAACGCCTCGCCCAGCGGCAGCCCGTACGCGGACAGCGCGTCGGCCAGCGGTCCGCCGGCCGTGCCGGTGGCCAGGGCCGCGCCGAGCTGGAGCGGCCGCTCCACGGTGTACTTGGCCGACTTGTACCGCAGCACCGTGCGCGCGCGGCCCAGGATCTGCTCCGGCGTGGACACGTTCAGCCCCCTGGCCTGGGCCAGCACGTCCAGGTACTGGCCGGCCATCACCTCCGAGCGCATCAGGTCGAACACCGGCCGGGCCGCGTGGATCCGCTCGGCCGGCAGCCCGCAGCGCGTGAACATCTCGTCGCACCAGGTCAGGGTGATGTCGCCGAGCAGGATCGCGGCGGCCGCGCCGAACCGCTCGGCCGGGCCCTGCCAGCCGCCGTCCCGGTGCAGCGCCTCGAACCGGCGGTGGATCGCCGGGGCGCCGCGGCGGGTGTCCGAGCCGTCCATGTAGTCGTCGTGGATCAGCGCCGAGGCCTGGAGCAGCTCCAGCGCGGCCGCGCCGCGCAGCACGGCCGGCTCGTCCGGCTCCGGCCCGGCCCCGGCCCGCCAGCCCCAGTAGCAGAAGGCCGGGCGCATCCGCTTGCCGCCGTCCAGGAAGTCGCGCAGGGCGCGCACGACGGCGGACAGGTCCGGGCTGACGGCGCCGAGCGTGCGCTCCTGGCCGTCGAGGAACTCAGAGAGCTCAGTCGTCACCCGGTCGCGCAGGCCGTACCGGTTCATCGGGGAGGAGAGCTCGTTCATGGTGCTCAGGCTACCGGCCCGGTCCGGCCGGGCCCGGCACCGGGCCGCTCTCGCCGGCCGGAGCGCAGGTCTCAGCGCGTGGGACGCACGGTCCGCGCCGGGCCGGTGACGACTATGATTGCGGGTATGGCACACGGAATCCCCAGCGTACGCCCCGATCGGGCGATCACCGTCCGCGACCTGCTGGGCACCGGGTCCCAGACCATGTCGTTCGAGTTCATGCCGGCCCGGGACGCCAAGGGCGAGCAGCAGCTGTGGCGGGCGCTGCGCCGGATCGAGGCGTGCGGCCCGGACTTCGTCTCGATCACCTACGGCGCCGGCGGCTCGACCCGGGAGAACACCGCGGCGACCACCGAGCGGGTGGCCGCCGAGACCACGCTGACCCCGATGGGCCACCTGACCGCGGTCAACCACACCGTGGGCGAGCTGCGCCGGGTGATCGGCCGTTACGCCGACGCCGGGGTGCGCAACATCCTGGCCGTGCGCGGGGACCCGCCCGGCGACCCGCAGGGCGAGTGGGTCAAGCGGCCCGGCGGCCTGGAGTACGCGGCCGACCTGGTCCGGCTGGTGAAGGAGTCCGGCGACTTCTGCGTCGGGGTGGCCGCCTTCCCG
This sequence comes from Actinocrinis sp., assembly GCA_035943635.1. GTDB lineage: Bacteria > Actinomycetota > Actinomycetes > Streptomycetales > Catenulisporaceae > DASZBX01. The sequence continues at coordinate 14,994 of DASZBX010000089.1, forward strand.
GAGCGCCACCCGCGCTCGCCCGACTGGGAGTACGACGTGCGCCACTTCGTGGCCAAGTGCCGGGCCGGCGCCGACTTCGCGATCACCCAGATGTTCTTCGACGTGGACTTCTACCTGCGGCTGCGCGACCGGGTGGCCGCGGCCGGGTGCGAGACCCCGATCCTGGCCGGGATCATGCCGATCACCACGGCCGGCCAGATCGACCGGATGGTCACGCTCAGCGGCGGCAGCTTCCCGGCCCGGCTGGCCGAGCAGATCCACGCGGTGGCCGACGACAAGGCGGCGGTGCGCCGGCTCGGCGTCGAGCACGCGACCGAGATGTCGCAGCGGCTGCTGGCCGAGGGCGTGCCCGGCCTGCACTTCATCACGCTGAACGCCTCGACCGCCACGCTGGAGGTCTTCCACAACCTGAACGTGGCTGCGGCGGCGCAGGCCCCGACGGCCTGACCGGGCCGCGTTCGGCGGGGTGATCGTTACCCCGAACGAGTGGCCTTGGGCGGGTTGACCAGCTCGTTCAGGTGCCAGGCGGACAGGGCGGCGAAGGGTAGTCCGGAGCCGGGCCGCGCGCTCGCGCCCACGTGGTGGAGCCCCGCGGCCGGCCGGGTGATCGCGGACCGCAGGAGTACGGATTCCAGGTCGTTCGCGGCCGGGCCGTAGGCTGCGCCGCCGGGGGAGCCGGTGGCCGACTCACGGTCCGCCGGGGAGATGAACCGGACCAGTTCGTGGCCGGTGGCGGTCTCGCCGCTGAGTATCCCGCGGTTGACCAGGCAGGCGGTGAGCGTGCGCGCGTAGCTCTCGGCCAGGCCCGGGGCTGTCCAGTCGAGTGCGCCCGGGCCGTTGCCGTGTCGAGCCGCGATGGTGTGCACGCTCCAGCACTCGGGCTGCTCGGCGGAGACGCACAGCCGGATCGTCGGGTCCGCGACCGGGCGCGCGGCTTGGCCGAACACGTCCGCCAGCCGGGACTCGACCGCCGCCTTGTCATGGCCGGCGAAGTACACGGCCTCGTGCGGTTGCGCGGGCGCGCCGGGGACCCGCAACAGCACCGTGAAGAGTGAATGCGAGTAATCGGAGTGACTCGGGTAGCTCGAATGGCCGATGCCTGCGCGAGCCGAGCCGCCCGCGCCCGCGGTGAGTTCGGCCAACTGTGTGACGTCGGCGGCGACGATCACCGTGTCGGCCGGCAGCCGGGTGCCGTCGGCGAGAAGCACGCCGTCCACCGACCCGTCCGCCGCCGTGCTGATCCGCACGGCCCGGCAGCCGAGCCGGAACGTGACGCCGCGGGCCAGTGCCCGCCGGTGCAGCGCCTCGGCCAGCGAGCTCAGGCCGCCGGCGATCCGCCAGGCCCCGAAGGCGAGCTCCAGGTAGGGCGCCATGGCCAGGATCCCGGGCGCGCGGCGCGGATCCGCCCCGGCGGCCAGGGCGTACTCGTCGAGCAGCAGGCCGAGCCGCGGGTCGTCGAACCAGGATTTCGCCAGTTTGCGCAGGTTCTTGCGCGGGGTCAGCACGCGCCGGTTGGCCCGGTCGGCGAGCAGGAACTGCAGGTCCCGGCCGGTTGCCCGCGGCGCCTCGAACCAGGCCGGGCGCAACAGTTCCCAGGCGGCCGCGCCGTGCTCGGTCACCCGCAGCCAGCTGCGCCCGGCGCCCGGGCCCAACGCCGCGTCGAAGCCGCGCAGCAGGCCGGACCGGGAGGAGTTGGGCAGGTCGAGCACCGTTCCGTCCGCGAAGACGTGCCGCCGGACCGGATCGACCGGCCGCAGCTCGACGTTCTCCTCGAACGAGGCCTTCGCGGAGGCCTTGCGCGAACCGGTCTTGACGAACAGGTCCCGGTAGACGGCCGGCATGGTCAGCGTGTGCGCGCCGGTGTCGAAACCCTCCGCCGACGCCGCATCCCGGCCGGTGACCAGCGCGCCGCCGACCGCCGCGGCCTGTTCCAGCACGGTCACCGTGTTCCCGCCGCGGCTGAGCCGGGCGGCGGCGGCTAGCCCGGCCGCCCCCGCGCCAATGACAACGATCTCTCCCACAGTGCCGACATACTACGGCCCACCGTGGTCACCGCGACGGTGAAGGTGTCGGTCGGCGGCCCGGGCACGGCGTGGTCGACCGAGTCGGCCGGGACCGGCCGGGCCCCGGCCACCCGGGCCGCGGCCGGCCGGTTCGGGCCGAGCCGGACCGCCGGGATCACCCGGCGCGAGTCGGCGATCCCGACCCGGCCGGTGGCCCGGCGCACGATCCGCAGCAGGCAGAGCGGGTCCGGGTTGCCCGCCTCGGCCCGGTAGCCGCCGGCCCGCCAGTAGGCCGCGCAGTCCACCGCCATGGTGAACCGGCCCGGGTGCTCGGCCAGCCCGCGCAGCACCGGGCCGATCAGGGTCCGGGCGACCGAGCCGCCGTCCGGCCCGGCCTCGCGCACGCACTGCCCGGAGTCGAGGATCACCAGATCGAGGGACTCGCGGCGCAACAGCGCGGTGGCGGCGGCGGCCGCGCACGGGCCGAGCGGGGCGTGCGGATCGGCGAACAGGAGCACCTTGCCGCGGGCCGCCACGGCCAGCTGGTGCGCCTGGTGCGCGTGCCGGGACCAGCCGGCCGGCAGCGGCGCGGCGCAGTACATCCGGACCCGCTGGTCGTCGCCGAAACGGCGGCGCAGCTCCTCCCGGATCTGCTGCGGGCAGCCCTCGTCGAGCACCACCACGTCGATGTCGGCGACGGACCGCTGGGTCAGCGCCGCGTAGACCGCCGCGACCGCGCACTCCACGTCCTGGTCCGGTCCGAGCGGGAGCAGCACCGAGACCAGTTCGGCGGTGGCCGGCGGCCGCGGCGAGGCGGCGTGCAGGTGCAGCGAGGCGGGGGCGAGCGGCAGGTGGTGCGGCTTGGGCGCCCGCAGCGCGGCCGCGGCGAGCAGGCTCGCCGCCGACACGGCCCACAGGGCGAAGGCGGGCACGGCCGCCAGGGTGCGGGGTCCGGATCCGGCGGTACGCGCAGAGGTGTGGGCCACCCTCCGAGCATCACCCCAACTCCGGACCGCCGCAGCCCCAGCGCCCCGAATGGACGAGCGGCGCGCGGCGGGGGCGGCGCCGAACTGCGGCGGGAGACCGCGAGTCGGCGGCGCGGGACCGTCGGCGGCGCGTCGTGGGACCTGCGGCTGCGCATCCGGCCTGGTCAGTCAGGATGAGGCCGGGTCAGGTGAGGCCGTCGAGCGGCACGTCGAAGCCTTCGACCTCGTCCCGGGGGATGATCGTCAACCAGGACTCTTGCACCGCCGACCACAGGGCTCGAACCAGGTGCCAGTCGACCGGTTCACCGGAGAGAGTGATGGCTGCGGACACGTTCAGCCCAACGAGTCGGCTGCCGATCGGGTGATCCCGGTACGTCGCGGCCACCGACCGGAGCAGGTCCGGCCGGGTGTCGACCTCCGGGTGCACCGGCCGGGTCGGCCGCTGGGCCACGGCGTCCGGGCGATCCGCGGTCAGAGTGCCGTGGGTCCAGCCGATGCCGGGTCCGGCCGGCCGGTAGCGCGCGGCGCCGTCGGCGGCGGTCACCGCGGCGACGAGCTCGGCGACCACGTGATGGGCCACCGGATCCTTGCAGAGGCCGTACAAGATCAGGCGGTACGCCATCAGCCATCCACTCATCGTCGCGGCAGTCGTCACGGAACGCATGGCCAGGGCTGGATGGTGACGGTCCGCAGACCGGAGACCAGGAGTCCGGGTAATTCCGAGCTCTGGCGCGGCCGGGTGCCGGGCTCGTGGGCAGCCGCCCCCACGGCAGCTGCCCACGTCGCCCCTCGTCAGTTCACCAGGTTCCGCTCTCCCCAGCGGAACCTGGTGACGCCGACCGCACCCCACCCGGCACCGGGCTCCCCACCCGGCTGTGTGAAACGGCGAGACCTGGTACTCCCCACCGATCCGGTTGATCGCTTGCGCAGCCCACCCGGATCGCTTTCTCGTGGTCGTCCGATTCACCCAGTCAGACCAGCGACCCCCGGCAATGGTTGTGAGGACCCTTGTCACAGTTTCATAACGAGGTCAACGGTTTTTAAAGCCGCAGTACAGGGGCCTGGGGGAGCAGGGGTTAGGAGCGTAAAGGATCACTCGATCAGGTGGAACGGAGCCGTAACCCTTGCGGAGTCAGGGTGAACCCGGCTGCGGTCAGTGCATGCACGACTGCGGGCGACCCGCCCGAGGGCTCGATCGACAGCACCTGTGCGCCGTCGATCGAGGTGACTGTCAGCGTGCCGATCCGTCCGGCGCGCACCGCGGCGGCCACTTCCTGCGCGGCGGCGGCCAGCGCGGACGGCGCGGCGGGCCAGGTCAGGACCGTGCGGCCGCCGCGTTCGAGGTAGAGCACGAGGTCGCCTTCGACGAGGATGACCAGCGCGCCCGCCTTGCGGCCCGGGCGGTGGCCTGGGCCGCCGGCCGAATCGTCCGCCGGACGCGCCGGCCACGACAGTGCCGCGCCGTAAGCATTCGCCGGATCGGCTGCGGCCAACAGCACGGCTTCCGGGCCGCCGGTGACGGAGATCGTCTCGCGCTGAGCGCCGAACTCACTGATCTCGCCGAACCCATGGCCCTGGCCGTCGCGGGCGAACTCGCGCAGTCGGTCCACGGTCCCCGGCGCGCCGAACTGGGTCGCGCCGAGGCCTTCGGCGAAGTACCCGCGCCGGCACCGCCCGGCATCCTCGAACGCCGACAGGATCCGGTAGACCGCGCCGAAGCCGACGCCGAGCCGTTCCGCGCCGACGGAGCCCCGGGTGACCAGGCCATGTCGGTCCAGCAGCACCTCGCCGAGGATCTGAGCGCCGATCAGGCCGTCCGCGGTGGCGGCCGCCGGCAGACGTGACCACCGGCCGGTCGCGGTGGCCGGGGCCGGGGAACCGGGGCCGATCCCGGTGCGTAGGCCGACGGTCAGGCGCAGGCCCGCGTACCGGCCACGCGGCGCCGGGCGGGTGGCGGGCCGGTGGGTGGCGCGGCCGCCGGCGAGCAGGGCGCGGACCGGGGCGAAGGTGTCGTTCGTGACCCGGCCCGACCAGACCAGGTCCCAGAGCGCGGCCAGCACTGCGGCTTGATCGACCGGCGGTGTGCGATGGATATCGGCTCCGGCCTCGGATCTCATTCCGGAGTGCGGCCTGGAGGCCGGCCCGGCCGCCGGTGATGCCGCGGCCGGACCTGCCTCCAGTGTTGTGCGATGGATATCAGCCCCGGGCTCAGAGTGCGGCCCGGAAGTCGGCCCGGCTGCCGGTGACGCCGCCGCCGGACCCGCCTCCAGCAGCGATTGATAGAGATGTGAAAAGAAGACCGCCGCTTCGTCATCCAGAAGACTGAGCAGTGCCTCGTGCAGATTGACCGGCCCAGCCAACCCGGCCAGCAAACCCGGCTCCGCCAAGCCCGCCACCGGAGCCGGTTCGGGCAGTACGAACGGCGCGATCTCGGCCGGAGCCAGCACGACCCAGCCGTCATCAGCCGCCAGCGCCCCGGCACCCGCCCACACGACCTCCCCGCCCGCGGTCAGCTCGTCCAAGAAAGCCGGCCGATAGTCCTCCACCCGCGCCGGCAGGATCACCCGTTCGAGTGCCGAGGCGGGCACCGGGAAACCCGCCAGCTGCTCCACCGCCCGCAGAGTCCCGGCCACGCCGCCGCCCCGCCGCCCGGCCGACCCGATCCCGTGCCACGCGGGCAGGAACCTCGCCAGCGCGGCCGGCGCCACGGGCTCGGCCTGCCGACGCAATGCCGCCACGGCCCGGGCCTTGAGCCGGCGCAGCACCCGCGCGTCGCACCACTCCTCGGCCGCGCCGCCGTCCGGTCGGAACGCGCCGCGGACCACCCGGCCGTCGGCGGCCAGCCGGGCCAGCACCTCGGTCACCACGGCGGCGCCGAGGCCGAACCGCTCGGCGGCGGCCGCGGCCCGGAACGGGCAGTGCGTCCGCGCGTACCGGGCCAGCAGGTCGCCGAGGGGATCGGCGACCGGTTCGGCGAACGCCGCGGGCAGGTCCGGCGGCAGCTCGCAGCCGAGCGCGTCGCGCAACCGGCCGGCGTCCTCCACCGCGCTCCAGTGCTCGCGGCCGGCGATCTCGGCCGCGAACGCCCGGCGCTGCCCGGCCAGGTCCGCCAGCCATTCCGGCTCGGCCCCGCGTTCGCGCAGCTCGTCGATGGTCAGCGGGCCGAGCAGACGCAGCAGGTCGGCCGCGTCCTCGGCGCCGGTCGGCGGGCGCAGGTCGGATCCGGCCCGCGGGCGGCGTTGCAGGTCGTCCTCCAACTCGGCCATCGCCGCGGCGTCGAAGAGTTCGCGCAGTTCCGGCTGCCCGAGCAGCTGCGCCAGCAGGGTCGGATCGACGCTCAGCGCCGCCGCCCGGCGCTCGGCCAGCGGCGAGTCGCCCTCGTACAGGAACTGGGCCACGTAGCCGAACAGCAGCGACTTGGCGAACGGCGACGGCTCCTGGGTCTCCACGTCGACCAGCTGCACCCGCCGGGCCTCAATATCAGCCAGAAGGGTGATCAGACCGGGCAGGTCGAACACATCCTGCAGGCACTCGCGCAGCGTTTCGAGCACGATCGGGAACGAGCCGAACTTCGACGCCACGCTCAGCAGCCGGGCCGACCGCTGCCGCTGCTGCCAGAGCGGCACCCGCCGGTCCGGCCGTCGCCGCGGCAGCAGCAGCGCCCGCGCCGCGCACTCCCGGAACCGGGCCGCGAACAACGCACTGCCGCCGACCGCGTCGGTCACCAGCCGTTCGATCTCGTCCGCAGCGAACGTCACCAGATGCAGACCCGGCTGCGGAACGGTACGCAGAGCGAGCCCAGGCTGCTCGCCCGCCGACGACGCCGACGACGAACCCGAACCGCCGGACCCGTCCGACCCGTCCGACCGGCCGAGGGAATCCACCGAACCCCCCGCCTCCACCGCCTCAAACCGCCCCCACTCCGCATCCGGCAGCCGCAGCACGATCCCGTCGTCACCGTGCATGACCTGCGGATCAAACCCATACACACTCTGCAACCGATCCGCGATCGCCAGCGCCCACGGCGCGTTGACCTGCGCCCCGAACGGCGAGTGCAGCACCATCCGCCAGTCGCCTAGCTCGTCCCGGAACCGTTCGACCACGATCGTCCGGTCGTCCGGCACCCGGCCGGTCGCGGCCCGCTGCTCGGCCAGATAGGCCAGCAGGTTGTCCGCGGCCCACTCGTCCAATCCGATCTCGCGCAGCCGTTCGCGCGCCTCGGCCGGGTCCGCGCCGGCCATCTCCCGGGTGAACGCGCCCAGCGCGCGGCCGAGCTCGACCGGGCGGCCGAGCATGTCCCCGTGCCAGAACGGCAGCCGGCCCGGCCGGCCGGGCGCGGGCGAGACCAGGATCCGGTCGTGCGTGATCTCCTCGATCCGCCAGGACGAGGTGCCCAGGGTGAACACGTCGCCGACCCGCGACTCGTAGACCATCTCCTCGTCCAGTTCGCCGACCCGGCGCGGGCGCCCGTTGCCCTCCCGCGCCCCGGCCAGGAACACGCCGAACAGGCCGCGGTCCGGGATCGTGCCGCCGGAGTTCACCGCCAGCCGGCCCGCGCCCGGCCGCGACTGCACCGTCCCGGTCGCCCGGTCCCAGACCAGCCTCGGCTTGAGTTCGGCGAACTCGTCGCTCGGATAGCGGCCGGAGAGCATGTCGAGCACCGACTCGAACACCTCCTCGGCCAGGGTGTGGAACGGCGCGGCCCGGCGCAGCACGGCCAGCAGCCGCCCGGTCTCCCACGGCTCCATCGAGGCCATCGCGACGATCTGCTGGGCCAGTACGTCCAGCGGGTTGCGGATCACCCGCAGCGCCTCGATCTGCCCGGACCGCATCCGCTGGGCCACCACCGCGGCCTGGACCAGGTCGCCGCGGAACTTGGGGAACAGCACCCCGGTGGACACCGCCCCGACCTGGTGCCCGGCCCGGCCGATCCGTTGCAGGCCGGCGGCCACCGAGGGCGGGGACTCGACCTGGACCACCAGGTCCACGGCGCCCATGTCGATGCCCAGCTCCAGGCTCGAGGTCGCCACCACGGCGGCCAGCGTGCCGGCCTTGAGCTCCTCCTCCACCTGCGCCCGCTGCTCCTTGGAGACCGAGCCGTGGTGCGCCCGGGCCAGCACCGGCGGCGCGCCGAGCACGGACCCGGCCTCGCCCATCAGCTCGGCCGGCGGGCGGTGGGGGGTGACCGCCGGGACCCAGCCGAGCCGGGCGGCGTGGATCTCGTTGAGCCGGTTGCACAGCCGCTCGGCCAGCCGGCGCGAGTTGGCGAACACCAGGGTGGAGGTGTGCTGGGTGATCAGCTCCTCGATCCGGGTCTCCACGTGCGGCCAGATCGAGGCCTGCCGGTCCCGGCCGGCCGGGTCGGACCGGTCCAGCTCGGTCAGGTCCGGCACCGGCACGACCACCCGCAGGTCGAAGCGTTTGCCGCTGGGCGGCGCGACCACGCCGGCCGGGCGGGCGCCGCCGAGGAACCGGGCCACCTCCTCGGCCGGGCGGACCGTCGCGGACAGGCCGATCCGCCGGGCCGGGCGTTCCAGCAGCTCGTCCAGCCGCTCCAGGCTGACCGCGAGGTGGGCCCCGCGCTTGGTCCCGGCCACGGCGTGCACCTCGTCCAGGATCACCGTCTCGACCCCGGCCAGGGACTCGCGGGCCTGCGAGGTCAGCATCAGGAACAGCGACTCGGGGGTGGTGATCAGGATGTCCGGGGGCTTGCGCAGGAACTTGCGCCGCTCGGCCTGCGGGGTGTCCCCGGTGCGCAGCCCGATCAGCACCTCCGGTTCGGCCAGCCCGGCCCGCCGGGCCTCCTGCCGCAGCCCGGCCAGCGGCGCGCGCAGGTTGCGCTCGACGTCGACGCCCAGCGCCTTGAGCGGGGAGACGTACAGCACCCGGCAGCGGCGGACCGCGCTGTCCGGCGGCGGCCCGAAGGCCAGCCGGTCGAGCGAGGCCAGGAAGGCGGCCAGGGTCTTGCCGGAGCCGGTCGGCGCGACCACCAGCGTGTTGCGCCCCTCGGCCAGGGCGGCCCAGGTTCCGCGCTGGGCCTCGGTCGGCGCGTCGAAGGCCGCGGCGAACCAGCGCCGGGTCGGCTCGGCGAACCGGGCCAGAGCCGGGTCGGGCTGCGGGGACGGCGGACTGGCGCTCATCCTTCCAGCATGACGGGTCCGGCCCGCGAAGGGGTGTGGGCCGGACTGCTCCGTCGCCGGGTCCGGCCCGGCTGACCGGCGCGGAACGTCCGCCCGACCGTCCGGCGGGACGCCCGGATGGCGGATAATGGTCTGGTGCGATTGACGGTGTTCTGGGAATTGATGACCGAGCGGTTCGGCCGGGCGTATGTGGACAGCTTCGCCCGCGACCACGTGATGAGCGAGCTCGACGGGCGTACCGTCACCCAGGCCCTGGCCGCCGGGGTCGGGGCCAAGGAGGTCTGGGGCGCCGTCGTGCGGGCCACCGCGCCCTGAGCGCCGAGCGCGGCGTCAGGGCAGGTCGGGGCCACGTTCGCGGATCGAGCCGGGCTGATGCCGCGCCCGCGGCGCCGGTATTGCCGGTATCACTGTCCGGGCGGGGGCTCCCACAGCTCGAACCGGGTGCCCTCCGGGTCGACGGCCCAGCCGAACTTGCCGAACTCGGACTCCTGCACGTCCTCGATCACCTCGACGCCGTCGGCGCGCAGCTGGGCCAGCATCGCGTGCAGGTCCGGCACCCGGAAGTTGACCATGAACGCCTGGTCGGGCCGGCCGAAGTAGTCGGTCTCCCGGTCGAAGATCGCCCAGGTGGTCGAGCCGCCGGGCTGCCACGGGAACTGGGTGCCGCCGTAGTCGGCCAGGTCGATGCCCAGGTGTTTCGCATACCAGGCCCGCAGGCCCTCGGGTTCCGCTGCTCGCTGGAACACTCCGCCGATGCCGGTCGCCTTTTCCATGCGACCACAGTAGTCAACACAGGTCTCAAATGCTGGGTGATGGCCGCGTTGTGCAGATACGGAAAGGCCGCCGCCGAGTCGGAAGTCCTCGGTGGCGGCCTTGTCGCCTGGACGGGACAGGCGGTCGGGTGACTCAGGTAACTCAGGTGGGCTAGTTGGCCCGGTCGCCTAGTTGGCGGAGCGGGACGACTTGAGCAGGCCGCGGCGCCGCAGCAGGCCGCCGCCGCCGAGCAGGCCGAGACCGACCGGGCCCAGGGCCATCGCGCCGCTGCCGGTGCTGGCCAGCGCGCCGCTCGGAGCACCGCTCACGGTCGGCAGCGGGGCGGGCGGGGTGTTGCTGGTCGGGGTGCCGGGCGTTCCGGGCGTGCCAGGAGTCCCGGGCGTTCCGGGAGCGCCGGGGGCCGGGGTCCCCGGGGTTCCGGGCGTGCCGGGGGTGCCCGGGGTGCCCGGGGTGCCGGGAGCTCCGGGCGTGCCGGGCGTGCCGGGTGCGGGCGGGCAGCCGCAGCCGTGCCCGTGGCCGGGCTGGCCGCCGCGGATCGGCGGCAGGCCGAGGCCGGGGCCGGGCGTCGGGGTCGGGGTGCCGGTGGTCGAACCCTCGTTGCCGCACGAGTTGCCGTGGCTGAAGTTCCCGATCCCGATGCCGGTGATGGTGTTGCCGCACACGTTGACCGGGATGTTCACCGGGATGCTGATCAGGTTGCCCGAGCCGACGCCCGGGGAGTGGGAGGCGCTGCCGGTGGTCGAGTCGCCCGAGCCGCTCTCGTTGCCGCACGAGTTGCCGTGGCTGGAGTCGCCGATCCCGATCACGCTGAGGGTGTTGCCGCAGGCGTTGATCGGGATGTTCACCGGGATGCTGATCAGGTTGCCCGAAGCGATGCCCGGGGAGTGCGAGGCGCTGCCGGTGGTCGAGTCGCCGCCCGAGCCGCTCTCGTTGCTGCAGTCGTTGTGGGACGACGAGGTGAGCAGGCTCACGATGCCCACGTCGTTGCCGCACAGGTTGACCGGGATGTTCACCGGGATGGTGAGCAGGTTGCCCGAGGCGATGCCCGGGGAGTCGGCGGTGGTGCCGGTGGTGCCGGTGGTGCCGGTGGTGCTGGTGTCGGCCTGCGCCGCGGCGGCCATGCCCATGCCGGCGAGCAGCACGCCGCCGGTGGTGATGCCGTAGAGGACCCGCCGCTTGGCGGAGTACTGCGAAGTCGAGTCTGTCGCGCTCATATGTTGGACCTCAGGTGTGTTGCGTGGCTGACACTGTCTGACCCTGAGAACGAAATACGACTATCAGGGTTACGTGAAATACGACGAACTCCCGCGCACGGATGAAATCCGGCCTCCCGGTACAACCGTCGGCTCAGTCGATCGGGTGAGCGGCGCCGGAAAACGCCGGACCCCGGCCCTCGCATCCTGGGCCGGGGTCCGGCCGGCGCGTGCGCCGGCGGTCTTAGTTCGAGCAGGTGTTGTCGAACGACGGGTTGAACAGGCCGATGATCGACAGGGCGTTGCCGCAGGCGTTGACCGGGATGTGCACCGGGACCTGGACGTTGTTGCCGGACAGCAGGCCGGGGGAGTGCAGCGCCTGGCCGTTGGCGGTGTCCGCCATCGCGATGCCGGCCCCGGCGAAGACGAGGCCGCTGGTGGCCGCGGTCAGGGCGGTGATCTTCTTCAAGTTCATGGTTGTGGAATCCTCCATTGTCGTGGTCCGGCTTGTCGGGACCACGGCTGTACAGGTCAGTGGCGGTTCGGTCGGGCGCCGGGGTGGGTCCGTCTGGGCGGATCCGCGGCGTCCGTGCCACATCCGGAGCAACGAAGCGCCCGGCAAAGGGGCACGCAAAAAATCAGACCATCCGCCTTTTCGGCGAACGCGCTGTCAGCAGGCCGTCGGAAGAACTGATGACCAGTCTGTGGACGTCAGACCGTTTCGGCAGTTCAGATCATATTCGTCTCTTGATATCACCGAAATTCGGGACGGTCCTACGGATTCGCGCGGCGCGTCGGACGACGTAGCCGACCGAAAAGGGTTAGCGTAGAAGGGAGATACTAGAAACACTCGAGTCGGATCGAGTGTCGGGCACGTGTGAGTACAGGGAACTCGGAAAGGAGGCGTGTGATGGCGTCGAGCCGTAGGGCGACCGCCCCGCATCTGGTGCCGGTGGACGATGATGACCGGTGGTACGGCGGTGAGGGGACGCTGGCTGGACAGGCCGGGTACCGGATCGCCACCGTGCGCCCGTCGAGTTTCAGCGACGCGAAGGTGATCGGCGAGTACTTCCGGGACGGCATCCCGGTCATCATGAACCTGGCCGACCTCGAGGAGGCCGACGCCAAGCGCATCGTCGACTTCGCCTCGGGCCTGATCTTCTCCCTGCGCGGCGGGATAGAGCGGGTCGCGCTGCGGGTCTTCCTGCTCTCCCCGGCCGGGACCGAGCTGATGGACGGGACCCACGGGCCGTCCGCCGACCCGGGCTTCTTCAACCAGGCCTGAGCCGGGCGCCGGATCAGGGCCCGGGTTCGCCCCGGGGCCTGATCATGGCCGGCCGCTGCGGTAGCCTGGGGCTTCTCGCGCCCTGAGGAGACCCGACATTGACTGCCGCGCCGACCGGTGAGCCCACCGAGAGACGACCGGACGCCGGCCCGACACCCGTCGGCCGGCGTTCCGTGCTGCTCGGACTCGGCGCCCTGCTCGGCGCCGGGGGAGCGGGCGCCCTGCTGTCCGGCTGCGACTCCGATGCGATGGCCGGGGTCCCGGCCGCCGCGACCCAGGGCGCGACCAGTTCGCTCGACCCGTATTTCCCGGGGTACGGCGCCGGGGGGTTCCTGGTCCAGCACTACGCGGTGAACCTGACCTTAGCGGACGACCTGACCGGGTTCGACGGTGTCGCGACCCTGCAGGTCATGCCGTATGCCGCGCTGACCGGACTGAGCCTGGACCTGCGCGGACCAAAGGTGCGCAGCGTCCGGATGAACGGGCAGGATGTCGCCTTCGATCAGACGCCCGGCGGGAAACTGCACCTGACGGCGCCGGACGTGTGGTCCGCCGGGCGGTATGTCACCCTGGCGATCGGATACTCGGCCCGGAGCACTCCGGCCTCGGTGATCGGGGTCGGGCCGGCCGGGTGGCTGGTACCCGGCTCGGCGGCGGCCGGCGGTGCGGGGATTGCGACGGCTCCGGCCCCGGGAGCGGCGACCCCGACTTCGACCCCGACGACCGGTCCCGGCGCCGCCTCCCCTTCCGGGTGGCCGGTCTGCGTGATGTCGCTGCCGGTGGGTGCGTCGACCTGGTACCCGTGCGTCGACCACCCGTCGTCCAAGGCGGCCTACGACATATCCGTCACCGCGCCCGCCCGGTACTCGGTCCTGGCCAACGGCCGGCTGACCGCGAAGACGGCCTCCGGCGACCAGCTGACCTGGTCCTACCATCATCCCGGACCGATGGCGAGCTACCTCGTCGGCCTCCAGGTCGGCGAATTCCAGCTCGACGACGCCGCCCCGGCCCAGGCCCACGCGCCGGCCGACGTGCTGGTCCGCAACGCCTACCCACCGGCCCTGGCCGCCGCGGCCGGCTACGATCTCGGCCGGCAGGGCCAGATGCTCAGCCTCTTCACCACCCTGTTCGGCGCGTACCCCTTCGACGTCTACGGCACCGCGGTCGTCCCCGGGCTGCCGGCTCAGGGCGGATCCGGACTGCAGAACCCGGCCCGCCGCTCCTTCGCCGCGCAGACTCTGGGCCTGGTCGACGCGAGCCTGGTCGACGGCCGCCGGACGCACGAGAACCAGGTGGCCAACGCCGTGGCCCGGCAGTGGTTCGGCGCCGGGGTCACGGCCGCGGACTGGTCCCAGTTCTGGCTGAGCGAGGCCTTCGCGACCTACGCCGAATGGTTGTGGGCGGAGCACACCGGCGGGAGCAGCGCCGCCGCCGCGGCCCAGGCGGCGATGCGCCGGCTGCGCGCGTTCGCCCAGGACCTGGTCCTCGCCGACCCGGGCGCGCAGCGGCTGCTGGACGCGCGGGTCGCCCTGCGCGGCGCCTGCTTCCTCCAGGCCCTGCGCCAGACGGTCGGCGACCAGCAGTTCTTCCAGATCGTCCAGGTCTGGTGCAACCGGGCCCAGGCAGGCACGTCCACGACTGCGGACTTCCTGCAGATCATCCCGGAGGTCTACACCCTCAGCGATCTCACCCAGTTCGGCCGCAGCTGGGTGTACCTGGCGCCGCTGCCCGAATTGCCGTGACCGGCCGAGTGCGAGATCGCAATTCCTTCTTTATTCGGCGCCGGTGACCGGGCTGTATTATTCGCAGCACAGATCCCGTGTTTGTATGATCTGATTTCTTCATAGCTCGACATACCTGTGTGGGAGGGGACCTGCCATGTCCGATCAGTGGGGTCAACCGCAACAACAACCGCAGAATCCGTACGGGCAGCAGCCGCCCGGCCCCTACGGGCAGCCGCAGCAGCCGCCGCCCGGCTACGGCCAGCCCCAGCCGGGCCAGTACCCGGGCCAGCCGCAGGGATACCCCGGCCAGCCCGAGGGATACTCCGGCCAGCCCGGGTTCGGCTACCCGGCCCCGGTCGCCCCGCAGAAGAGCAAGAAGGGCCTGGCCATCGGCGGCGTCGTCGCGGTGATCGTGGTGATCGGGATCGTCGTCGCGCTGGTGAGCAAGAGCTCCGGCGGCGGCTCGCAGACCCGGGCGCAGACCTGCGCGTCCTTCGCCACCGACGACGCGGCCAACAGCGCCCTGGCCGACCCGACCAACATGGGCCAGGTGGTCTCCGAGGGCAAGACCGAGCAGGGCCAGATCAACACCCTGGCGAGCAACGCGCAGTCCGGCCCGCTCAAGACCCAGCTGCAGAAGTTCAGCTCGGACATGGGCAACCTGCTCACCTACCTGCAGGCCAACCCGAGCATCTCCTTCGACGGCACGGGCGACCCGCCGACCCAGCTGATCGCGGACGGCACGCTGCTCGACTCCGACGTCTCGGCCATCTACGCGACCTGCGGCCTGCCGAACCCGGGGGCCTCCGGCGACTGAGCCCGGCTCAGCTGGGGATCGCCGCGCTGCGCCCTCGGACCAGCGGCCGGACGGCCGGCCGGCCCGGGGGCGCAGCCGTGTCGGCGCCGGGCCGGGCACTGTCTGACACCGTGTCTGGGTTGTACCATTCAAGACGATGGATCACTGCGTCACCAGACCGGGCGGCGAGGTGCGGGGAGGGGAAGAGCGTGTCCGAGGACGAGGTCCGAGACCAGGGACAGGCCGCGATTCCGGCCCAGGGCGGGTATCCGCAGCGGCCCATGGATCAGGCGCCGCCCGCTTATCCGGCCGCCCACCCGGTCAGGTATCCGCCTGCTTTCCCGGCGACATATCCGGGCTCGTATCCGGGGATGCCCCCGATGTACCGGACCGGCGCGTACCCGTTCCCGCCTCCGGCCACGCCGAGGAAGAGCAGGACCGGGCTCGTAATCGCCGGGTTGGTGAGCCTGGTCGGGGTGACTGGTCTGGTCCTGGGAGTGCTCACGTACAACAACGACAAGCCGGCCCGGGTGACCAACAGCAGCAGCACCTCCAACGGCACCGTGACCCAGGACGCGATGTGCCAGACGATAGCCGTCGCCTCGGACAGCACCGGCCCGGGCGCCGTCCCGACGATGCCCGGCGGCGCCCAGGACCTGTCCGCGATGCAGGCCGCCGAGGCCCAGGTCTACCAGTGGGCCCAGCAGACCCAGGACGGCCGGCTCAAAGACGAACTCGAGCAGGAGAACGCCGACGCGCAGCAGTTCATCGAGGATTACGACGACGACCCGGACGCGGACTCGATCACCCCGACCGGCGTGCTGAGCATCGACATGTCCACGTTCACGATCGACCAGACCAGGGTCGACAAGACCTGCGGCATCAGCACCACCGAGTCGGGCGCCGTCAGCGTCTGACCTGGTCGGATACCGCCGGACTGTACCGCCGGACGGCGAACGGTCAGCGCACCAGGCCGTTCTGGCAGGCGTAGCGGACGGCCTGGGAACGGTCGCGCACTCCGGTCTTGGCGAAGACGTGGTCGATGTGGGTCTCGACCGTGGCCGCCGAGACGAAGAGCTTCTAGACGCCGGGTTCGCCGCGGTCCTCAACCCCGGGTACGAGCGCGGGTTGAGTTTCGGCCGGCGCCGCCTCAACCTGGCAGTCCGGCGCGGCGGCGCGCCGCCGCCGGATCAGGGCGGACGGGGACGGCAGCGAGGGCACCGCGAGGAAGCCCTCGGCCCGGGCGTAGGCCACGCCGATCCGGGGCAGGTCGGCCGAGCGGGTGTAGAGCACGAACCGCGGCTCCCAGATCGGCCGGTACTTCGCGTTCGCCCGGTAGAGCGACTCCAGCTGCCACCAGCGGGAGAAGAACAGCAGCACGGTCCGCCACAATCGCAGCACCGGCCCGGCGCCGAGCTTGGAGCCGCGCTCGAAGACCGCCCGGAACATGGCGAAGTTCAGCGAGATCCGCTTGACCCCGACCTCCTCGGCCCGCTGGATCAGCTCGATCACCATGAACTCGATCAGGCCGTTGTCCGAGTCCTTGTCCCGGCGCATCAGGTCCAGCGAGAGCCCGTGCGGCCCCCACGGGACGTAGGACAGCAGCGCGCGCGGCCGGCCGGACGCGTCGCGGCACTCGACCAGCACGCACTGGCCGTCGTCCGGGTCCCCGAGCCGGCCCAGGGCCATCGAGAACCCGCGCTCGGTCTCGCCGTAGCGCCAGATCTCGGCGTACTTGAGCAGGTGCTCGAACTCCTCCGGCGGGATGTCGGCGTGCCGCCGGATGCTGGCGGTGTACCCGGCCCGGTCGATCCGGTTGTAGGCCTGCCGGACCACCCGCATGGCCCGTCCCTCGAGGGTGAAGTCGGCGGTCTCGACCACGGCCTCGTCGCCGAGTTCGAGCGCGGTCAGGCCGTGCCGGGCCAGTACCGTGCCGCCGTCCTCGCTCGCCCCGACCACGGCCGGGGTCCAGGAGTGCTGGTAGGCCTCGGCCAGCCAGGCGTCGATCGCGCCGGGCCAGGCCTCCGGGTCGCCCAGCGGGTCCCCGGAGGCGAGTGAGACGCCGCCGACCACGCGGTAGGCGATCGCGGACTTGCCGGTGGGCGAGAAGATCACGGACTTGTCCTCGCGCAGGGCGAAGTAGCCGAGCGAGTCGCGCGCGCCGTGCTTGTCCAGCAGGGCGCGCAGCCGGTCGTCGTCCTCGGCCGAGTGCAGCCGGCGCCCGCGCGGAGAGCGGAAGAGCGCGTAGACGACCAGGAAGAACAGCACCAGGCTCATCAGGTTGATCACGACGGCGACCCAGCGCGGCACCATCAGCGCGTCGGTGCGGCTGTCCGAGGCCCCGATCGAGATCACCCGCAGCACGGTGTAGCGCACTCGCTCGCCGACCGAGGAGCCGCCGGTCGTGCCGAACCAGGTGACCAGCAGGGTGCCGATGCCCACGGCGACGGCCAGGCCGAGCAGCAGGGTCGCGGCGGCCAGCTTCGGATTGTTGCGGTCGCCCTTGGCCTGGAACTCCTTGCGGCCGACCAGCAGGGCGGCGAACAGCAGGCCGGTGACCGCGGTGGCCAGCCAGTTCGTCCAGTGCGCGCGGTAGTCGGAGTAGTCGGTGATGCTCAGCGCGAGGACGTAGATGAGGAAGGTCGGGGTGACCAGGATCAGGTTGACCAGCCAGGCCACCCGCTTGCGCCGGCGCATGGTGACGGCCATGAACCAGGCCACGGCGGCCGAGGTGAAGCCGGCGGTGAGCAGGTACGGGGTGAAGAAGTCGCCCTCGTTGTGCCGGTGCACCGAGTTGCTCACGGCCGCGAAGACCGCGCCGAGCAGGTTCAGTGCGGCGACGACCCGCAGGTACCAGATCGCGTACGCCGCGGAGAGGCGCCGGGCCGTGCTGCCGTTCTGGACGGACTGTTGCGCTGCTGCCGCTGTCATAACCTGCCTTGTATCCCGCGTCGGGGCGAAACTATCACTTCCATGGTGGCGGATTCGGCCGCCATGGGCGGACCTGGGCGAAGTCGGACGTGTCGGTTGGGCTGATCGGGCGGATCCGGCGACATTGACAACGGTTTCCATCACCATATCTCAAGACACTGCTTCGCGCGCTATGCTGGACCGCATGAGCGGCGGAAGCAGCGCGGCCGAGCCGGGTGGGGGACACATGGATGACGAGCACGACCACGACCACGACCATGACGAGCACGAGCACGATGAGCAGGGCCATGAAGAGCACGAGCACGGCCACGAGAAGCACGGTCACGGACACGGCCACGATCACGGCGTGACGATCGGTGCCGACACGGACCAACGGTATCTGCGCTCGGCCCTGGTCCTGATCCTGGTGTACATGCTGGCCGAGGTGTCCACGGGCATCGCGGCGCATTCGCTCGCGCTGATCACGGACGCCGGGCACATGCTGACTGACGCGGCGTCACTGGGCCTGGCCTTGTTCGCGATGCGCCTGTCCGCGCGCCCGGCCACCCGGCGGCTGACTTATGGATTCAAACGGGTCGAGATTCTCTCCGCGCAGGCCAACGGGATCACATTGTTGGTGTTGGTCGGCATCTTTGTTTATGAAGCGGTCGGCCGGCTGGTGAATCCGCCGAAGGTGGACGGCGCCCTCGTGCTGACGGTCGCGTTGGTCGGGATCGTGGTGAACGGCGGCGCGGCCATGCTGATCGGCCGGGCCAACCGGACCAGCCTGAATGTCGAGGGCGCGTTCCAGCACGTGCTCAACGACGCGTGGGCGTTCGCGGCGACGGCGGTCTCGGGCGTGGTGGTGATGACGACCGGGTTCCTGCGGGCCGACGCGCTCGCGTCCCTGGTGGTGGCCGGGCTGATGCTCAAGGCCGGGCTGATGCTGGTCCGGGAGTCGTGGAAGATCTTCCTGGAGGCCGCGCCGGAGGGGGTGGACCCGGGAGCGGTGCGCAAGGCGCTGGTGGCGGATGACGAGGTGGAATCTGTGCACGATCTGCATATCTGGACTATCACCTCCGGTTTCCCGGCATTGTCGGCGCATGTGTTGGTGCAGCGGGGCGGGGACTGCCATGAAGTGCGTAACCGGCTCGAAGGAGTGTTGCGGGGCAGTTATGGAATCAAGCACACGACCCTTCAGGTGGACCATGCGGCCGAATCCCTGTTGGTGATCGGCCGGCCCGGGACGGTGCCGCTGCCGGAGCTGGGCCGGGGCGGCGGCGAAGCCGGTGGTGGCGCCGGTGCCGGAACCGGTGCAGGGGACGCGCATCCCACTCGCCCGGCCCATCCCGGGCACCGGGATGAGGAGTCCGGTAAGGACTGCCACCGCCGTTCAGAGTAAGAGCCCTGGGAGGCGTGTTCCGCCGAAACGGTGGGTATTCGGCGCGGGAATTAACCCGGTGAGGTGATTGGCTGCCGAAATCTCACTCGTTTGGGTTCCTGACATGTCTAGGATCAGTCCACTAGGGTCACCAGTCAGATAAAGAAGGGGCCGACGAAAGCCGGCTCCCCTCCGGTGAGCACTGAGACGCGATAAGATGTTGATGGACGACCGACGCTCCGGTGAGTGGCGCGGCCGTCTGACACGGCGTCAGTCGACGAGCTCATCGGTACAGCTCAGACAAACTCAATACCGCACAGACCCTTGAGACTGCGCACCGCGTACTACATCAGGGTTCGGAAGCGAGCAGGACTAGGCCGCTGGGGAAGGCGCCCCTCGTCCGACGACCGAGCCGACAGAAGGAGTACGACCGTGCCTAATCGTGGAGTTCTGTACATCCACTCCGCGCCGCGCGCGCTGTGCCCGCACGTCGAATGGGCCGTCGCGGGCGTGCTCGGCGCACGAGTGAGCCTGGACTGGGCCCGGCAGCCGGCCGCGGCCTCGCTCTGGCGGTGCGAGCTGCCCTGGCAGGCTCCGGCCGCCGGGACGGCCACCCGGCTCGCCTCGGCCCTGCGCGGCTGGGAACAGCTGCGCTTCGAGGTGACCGAGGAGCCTTCGGCGGGTGCCGAGGGGGAACGTTACTCCTCCACCCCGCAGCTCGGCGTGTTCCACGCCGTGACCGGAATCCACGGGGACATCATGATCCCCGAGGACCGGTTGCGGGCGGCGATGATGCGGGCCGCGCGGACCGGGGACCTGGAGGAGGAGCTGAACAAGCTGCTCGGCAAGCCCTGGGACGACGAGCTCGAATCGTTCCGCTGCGCTGGTGAGGGTGCGCCGGTGCGCTGGCTGCACCAGGTGGTGTGAGCGATCGGCTCTACGGCGGCGGCCCGGATTCCCGGATACATCCGGGGGTCCGGGCCGTTGTCGTGAGGCGGTTGCGGGGTTTCGCGGGCCGTCGAGGCGGGCCCGCGTGAGTATCAGCCGTCAGGGCTAACCCTTGTGCAGGACGATCCAGCCGTCGTCCTGGAACACGACCTGGTATCCGTCGGACTCCAGGGTGGCCACGGCGGCCTTCTGGTCGTCGACGGTGGCCCAGGGGTAGGACGGGCGCTTGACGTCGGCCAGCACCCACGGCGTCTGCGGGTAGCCGCGGTCGCCGGGGACGGACCACATGATGACCTTGTCCTTGCTCAGCAGGTGCGGCCCGATCTGGGTGGCGGCCGCGACGGTGACCCCGGCCGGCACGTGCGCCGCGGCGGTCTTGGCGGAGTCGATGTCGGCGGTGTCCGACTGCCAGAAGTCGGCCTGGGTCATGTGCCACATCGGGTAGCGCTCGACCGTGCTCCAGCTGAAGACCAGGATGTACAGGCCGAAGACGACCTGGACGACGGTGCGTACAGCCGGTGCGCGCATGGTGCCGAGGAAGCCGAAGCGGCCGAGCCGGCGCCCGTCCAGTCCGGCGCCGATCCAGCGCGACAGCCGCACGCCGCCGTCCACCGCGGCCAAGAACAGGATCGGCAGCAGGAACGCGTTGTAGTGGTACGGCATGCCCCAGTACAACTGGTTGTCCGACAGGAAACGCTCGACGATCAGCGGCACGGCCATGATCGCGAGCGGGGACAGCAGCGGCAGGAGCAGCAGCGGCCACAGCAGCCACTGCAGGGTCTGCCACTTGACCGCCGGGGAGAACAGATCGGTGATCACCCGCCACGGGTGCTCGACCATCGCCTTCACCGCCTGGCCGGTGGTCGGGCCGAACTCGGTGTAGGTGAAGTCGCGCCCGGCGCTGCCGCCGAAGTGCGGGATGATCACGCTGCCGACCAGTTCGACCATCACCACGCCGACCGGGACCAGGACGAGCAGCAGGTAGCGCCGGGGGCGGCGCAGTTCGCGCCAGAACTCGTGCCGGCGCAGCGGGGAGAGGTCCTTGGCCGCGAGGTACACGCCGAAGGCGGCCACCACGAAACCCATGTCGTCCTTGACCCCGAGCAGGAGCAGGCTGATCAGCGCGGCCTGCCGGACCTTGCCGGCCTGGGCGCGCTCGATCATCCAGGCCATGATCGGCAGGGCGAGGAAGACCTCGTGGAAGGCGAACCACAGCGCCATCTGCATCGGCCAGCTGGCGCCGTAGGCGAGCACCACGAAGTAGGCGGTCCAGGTGTTCGCGCTGCGCCGGGTGAACATCCACATCGGGATGATCGGCAGCACGGCGAGCAGCGCGGTGCCGAAGTACAGGCTGGAGGGGCCGTCGTGGATCCAGTAGAGCGGGACGAAGACGGCCAGCAGCGGGGTGAAGTGGTCCGAGAACTGGGACTTGCCGAGACTGTCCAGGCTGGGCAGCGCGACGACCGGGGAGTCCGGGCCGTGGAAGTGGGCGAGCGAGGAGATGGCCTGGTCGTAGATGCCCACGTCCAGCAGCCCCGAGTTCAGGGTGGAGTCCCGGGTCATCAGGTAGACGAAGTAGATCCCGCCGTAGACCAGCATGATCAGGCCGAGGCCGAGGACGTGCGGCCACCGGGTACGCACGCCCGCAGCCAGGGCGGCGGCGCGCTCGCGCCAGCCGGGGCGGGTCTGCTCGGTACCGGACGGCGAGGCGGCGGCAAGAGTGGTCACGGGTCGCCGGGCTCCTACGGGGGGTGATGGAGATGCTGTCTCAGCTTATCCCGACGCGGCGGCGGCTCGGACGGGTTGCGCGGCGCAGGGAATTCTCAGCGCCGGTTGACAGTGGGGACGCGGGCAGGCGGGCCGGTGCCGGTTCCGCCGGCCCGCGCGGCCGGGCGGATCAGCCCGGCGGGCGCGCTGCCCGGCCGGCCGCGGGCCGTTGACGCCGGGTCAGAAACCGTGGCCGGGGGGCTGGGCGCCCTTGAGCAGCTGCCGGCCGCGTTCGGCCAGGGTCTCGGCCGCGGCCTCGGTCAGGCCGGTCCGGGCGGCCAGGTCGGCGAAGGTGATCCGGTCGAACCGGCGCGGGTCGGTCAGGTCGGCGGCGGCGATCGCCTGGTAGGCCGCGGCCCGGTCGGCGGCCGCCCGGAACGCGTCGGCCAGGTCGCAGGCGCGGCGCAGCAGCTCGCCGGCGTCGGTGATCTCCTCCAGGCCGAAGAACCTGGGGGATTCGGGCTCGGCCAGCGGCAGGTCGACGAACAGGGGCACCGGGCGGGATTTAGGCTGCTCCTTCACCCCGCCAGTGTGCCACGGGTCAACCGGCCGCCGCGATGATGCGCTGGAGCAGGGCCGGGACCCGTTCGGGGCCGTGGATCTGGAACCGGGTCTGCTCGATCAGCCGGGGGTCGCTCTCCGGGCTGGTCACGGCCACCCCGAAGCCGTGGCGCAGTCCGCCGGCGGCGGCTTCGGCGGTTTCGGCGCCGTCCGCGGCCCCGGTTCCGGCCGCGGCCAGGTCCAGGGCGGCGAACGCGGGCAGGTCGCCGAGGTCGTCGCCGAAGTACCAGGCGCCGGTCAGCCCGGGCAGCACGGCCCGCAGCGCGGCGCCCTTGTCCCAGTCGACCGGGGGCTTGAGTTCCACCACCCGGCGCCCGTGCTGGATCCGCAGGCCGTCCTGCCCGGCGCGCTCGGCGGCCCAGGCCAGGATCGGCTCCTCCAGCTGCGGGGTGGTGCGGAAGTGCAGGGCGCAGGCCAGGCGCTTGTCCTCGACCAGGGCGTCCGGGAAGGTCTTGCGGGCATCGCGGACCACGTCGGCCACGATCGGGGCGTACGGTTCGGCGGCCGGCAGGGTCGCGACCGTGCGGCCGCCGTCGGCGGAGGACTCCAGGCCGTAGAGCCCGAACAGCTCCAGGCCGGGCACCGTGCCCAGGCGCCCGGCCAGGAAGCCGACCGGGCGGGCGGAGACCACCGCGACCCGCCGGGCCCGGCCGCCGAGTTCGGCCAGGGCGGCCCGGGCCGGTTCCGGGGCCTGCACGGCCTCGGGGTCGTCCTGGATCGGGGCCAGGGTCCCGTCGAAGTCGAAGAAGAACCCGCAGTCCGCCAGGTGCGCCCCGGTCCAGGCCACCGCCTCGTCGATCGTCAGCTCCACCTGTACTGCCCGCCTGTCCGTGTCGGTGTCGAATCTTGTGGTTCCGACCCGTCCACTCCCCACGCCGCGCGGGTCGAACCCTGGGCGCGGCGGCCGGTTCAGGACAAGGAGCGCAGGGCCAGCTGCGCGGTCTTGGACCGGGCCATGGCCTCCAGCGAGATCCGGCCGCGGCAGAACCCGGTGAACGCCTTCCATGCGGGCGGCAGGGTGGTGATGGCGGTGTGGAAGAAGCCCGGGTGCTTGATGAACGCGGCGAGCAGGAGTTTGCCGGTGGCCATCTCGCCGCCGAGGGTGCGGGCGACCTCCTCGGCGTAGCGGGCGCCGGCCTCGTCGGCCGGTGTGCCCCCGGCTATGGCGACGGCGGCCTGTCCGGCCAGCCGGCCGGAGCGCAGGGCGTAGGAGATGCCCTCACGGGTCCACGGTTCCAGCAGTCCGGCCGCGTCGCCGGCGACCAGGACCCGGCCGCGGGAGAGCGGCGAGTCGGTCTCCCGGCACCGGGTCAGGTGGCCGGAGTCGGTCAGCGGCGGGTAGTCGGCCAGGCCGAGCCGGTCGATGAACTCCCGGTAGTAGGTGCGGGTGTCGACGGCGCCGCCCCGGCCGGGCGCGGGCGTCTGCGCGGGCTGGGCCCGATCGCCCGGCTCGTCTGACGGGCCGTCGGCCTCGGCCGGGGCCCCGGGGTTCGCGCCGCCCCGGCTGCGGGCGGCGATCACGCCGACGGTCAGCACGTCGCCCTTGGGGAACACCCAGCCGTAGGAGCCGGGCACCGGGCCCCAGTCGATCAGCAGCCGGCCGGACCACTGCGCGGCGACCTGCGGCGGCACCGGGATCTCGGCCTCCAGGCCCAGGTCCACCTGGTCGCAGCGCACGCCCACGTAGCGGCCGGTCCGCCCGGCCGAGCCGTCGGCGCCGACCACGGCGCGGGCCAGCACGGTCGAGCCGTCGGCGAGCAGGGCGGCGACGTGGCCGGGGCCGCCGCCGTCGCCGGGGGTCTCGGCCAGCTTGGCCAGGGCGGCCCGCTCGCGCAGCTCCGCGCCGGCCTTGACCGCGGTCTCGACCAGGGCGTTGTCGAAGTCGGCCCGGTTGACCAGTTCGAACAGGACGTTCTCGCGGTCGCGCTTGGTCCGGGACTTGCGGCCGTTGTGGCTGAACGTGATCGCGGTGATCCGCTGGCGCACCGGGATCTCGAAGCCGGCCGGCAGCGCCGCGCGGGAGTAGCCGATCAGGCCGCCGCCGCAGGTCTTGTACCGGGGCAGGGCGGCCCGCTCGATCAGCAGGACGGACAGTCCGGCCTCGGCGGCGACCCGGGCGGCGGTGGCCCCGGCCGGGCCGGCCCCGACCACCACCAGGTCCCAGATCCTGCCCGCGTCCGGATCCGGGGCCTGGTCCGGTCCGGCGGGGGTGTCCTGCTCAACGGTCGAATCGATCACGAGTCACCAGGGTAACGGCCCGGGAGTGATCCGGTGTCCGGCGGGCGAATCCGGGCCGGGCCGGCGGGCGGATCCGGCCCGCGGGCGCGGGCCGCGGCCGGTCCGGGGCGGTCTGGGCGGGCTTGCGGCGGGCCGCGGACCGGTCCGGCGGGGGCGGATCCGGGCCGGAATCGGGGTTCGGGGCCGGTTTGTCCGCGGGGCGCGGCAGGCGGTGTCGATCCGGTCTCGATCGGATTCCGATTCGGAGGAGATCCGCGGGCGCCCGCGGGCCCGCAGCGGGCTCCGGCGGCCTTTTCCGGACTCGCCCCGGCGCCGGAATCGTCAGCTTTCGCAGGGGTATGGCGGTTCTGTCAGGTTTTGTATGTTCGCCCTCCTCGTTTCCGTCCGCGCAGGGCCGGATGCCCGGGGCGGGTCCCGGCCCGCGGCCGGGGCGGGCGGGGGTGGCCGGGGCGGCGCCGGCGGGCGCAGACCGGACGCCGGACCCGGGGCGCGGGCCACGGCGCGCCGGGGGCGCGTGAACTGTGCTTTCCCTGCCTCGCAACGGAACCGACGCCGGGTCAGCGGCCCGGATCCGGGCCGCGGCCGGGGCGGGCGGACGGTTTCCGGGACCCCCTTGACCGGTCCGGTCCGGGGGTCTGGCAAGATCGTCACCGGGGCTCGCGCGGGCGCTCGCTCCGGCGTGCGCCGTGGCCGCGGAGCCCCTCCATGTCACGTTTCAGGCACCACGGATCACGGATCGGCGGCAGCTATCACAGTTCGGATACTTCTTGGTCCCGGGCGCTTCCAAAAAGATCGGCCAACGGCAAAGCTATCCGAATCAGAGACCAAGCGAGGTTTGTTGATCAGTAAACCTGATCGGGCCCGCGAGGAATCCAGGCGTCCCCTCCGTACCGGCGACACCCGGAACACCCAGCACCACCCGTACCGACCCCATACGTGGAAACCGGATCACAAGTCCCAGCATTGGCACCGCACGAGAAACCAGGACGGCTGCTCAGGATGGCTATACCTCTTTCCAGCTCAACCCAGGGCGAACCACCGCCCGTGGACGCCGGAGCCAGCCTTTCGGACGCCGAGGCCAAGCGCATCGAGGGCCGTTCGCTCGGCCAGATAGCCTGGCAGCGGCTGCGCAAGGACAAGGTGGCGATGGGCGGCGGCATCGTGGCGCTGCTGCTGATCCTGATGGCGATCTTCGCGCCGCTGCTGTCCTCGCTGACCCACACCGACCCGGACACCGGCAACTCGAACCTGATCGACGCCAACCTCGGCACGCCGATCGGCGGCCTCGGCGGGATCAACGGCTCGCACATCCTGGGCGTCGACCTCGAGGGCCGCGACCTGTTCAGCCGGATCGTGTACGGGGCGAGGATCTCGCTCGGCGTGGCCGGCGTCTCGACCCTGGTGGCCATCCTGCTCGGGGCGACCCTCGGCATGGTCGCGGGCTACTTCGGCGGCTGGATCGACTCCGTGATCAGCCGGACGATGGACATCATGCTCGCGTTCCCGCTGCTGCTGTTCGCGATCTCGCTCTCCGCGGTGCTGGAGAACTCGGCCTTCGGCCTGACCGGCAACACCCTGCACTTCGCCGTGCTGGTGTTCATCATCGGCTTCTTCAGCTGGCCCTACATCGGCCGGATCGTGCGCGGCCAGACCATCGGGCTGCGCGAGCGCGAGTTCATCGACGCCGCCCGGGCGCTGGGCGCCCGGCCGAGCCGGATCATCTTCCACGAGATCCTGCCCAACCTGATGGCGCCGATCATGATCTACGCCACCCTGCTCATTCCGGTCAACATCCTGTTCGAGGCGGCGCTGTCCTTCCTCCAGGTGGGTTTTCGGGACCCGACCCCGTCCTGGGGCGACATGATCAACCAGTCGATCCAGTACTACCAGGTCGACCCCGAATACCTGATCGTCCCGGGCACCGCAATCCTCCTCACCGTGTTGGCCTTCAACCTCTTCGGTGACGGGCTGCGGGACGCGTTCGACCCCAAAGCCAGTCGATAGCGTCCGGCAGGACTGCCAGAACAAGAAACCAAAGGTACGGACGAAAGTCCATGGCACCATCTACAAGAAGGGTTCCTGGATCACCATGCGAATACATCGGCGGGCCACGCTGACCGCGGCGGCCTGTGCAATGGCGCTGACGGCTGCCGCGTGCGGCAGCAGTACGACCCCGAGCACAACGGCTTCCGGCGGGACCAGCAGTAGCTTCAACCTGGGCCTGACGACAATCGTCAACCCGCAGTCCGGTGAGGGCGGGACCCTGACCTATCTGAACAACTCCGACTTCGACTCGATCGACCCGGGCAACACGTACGACGCGTTCTCCTGGGACATCGGCCGCCTGTGGGCCCGGCCGCTGCTGACCTACTCGCAGAAGCCCGGCGCCGCCGGCGACACCCTGGTCCCGGACCTGGCCGCCGCCCTGCCGACCTCGAACTCCGACGGCACGGTGTGGACCTTCCACCTGCAGACCGGCGCGACCTTCCAGAACGGCACGCCGATCACCTCGGCCGACGTCAAGTACGGGATCGAGCGCTCCAACTGGGGCGCGGACACGCTGAGCAACGGCCCGTCCTACTTCAAGGCCCTGGTCCAGGACACCACCAGCTACAAGGGTCCGTACCTGGACAAGAACGCGGCCGACGGCGTCTCCGGCATCGCGACCCCGGACGCGCACACCATCGTGTTCACGCTGAACCAGCCGTTCGCCGCGTTCCCGGACCTGGCCACCCTCGCGGACACCGCGCCGGTCCCGCGCGCCTCCGACACCGGCGCGACCTACTACCAGCACATCGTGTCCTCCGGGCAGTACGAGATCCAGTCGTACACCAAGGGCCAGCAGCTGGTCCTGGTGCCGAACCCGAACTTCGCCAAGGCGTCGGACCCCAACGGCCTGCACCAGGTGCACGCCAGCAAGATCGTGGTCAAGATCGGCGTCGACCAGACCACCGTGGACAACTCGCTGCTGGCCAACCAGGCCCAGGTCGACCTCGGCGGCGTCGGCGTGGCCGTCGCGACGCAGAGCAAGATCCTGAGCAACCCCACGCTCAAGGCCGACTCGGACAACCCGCTGACCGGCTTCATGACCTACATGTCGATCAACACGACGGTCAAGCCGTTCGACAACCTCGACTGCCGCCAGGCCGTGGAGTGGGCGATCAACAAGGTCCAGGTGCAGAGCGCCCAGGGCGGCTCGATCGGCGGCGGCGCCATCGCCACCACGATCATCCCGCCGACCGTGGCCGGGTACGTGAAGGCCGACGTCTACCAGACGCCGGGCGAGCAGGGCAGCGTGACCAACGCCAAGGCCTCGCTGGCCAAGTGCGCCGCGGCCGAGCCGAGCTACTTCACCGGCAGCGCCTCGACCGGGTTCACCCTCAAGGCCCCGGTCGGCTTCGGCTCGTTCAGCGACCAGCCGAAGATGAAGCCCACCGCGGACGCCATCCAGCAGAACCTGCAGGCCGTCGGCATCTCGACGAACATCCTGCTCAGCCCGTTCGGTGACTACTTCCACAGCGCCGGCGGCAACGACACCTACGTGTCGAAGAACGACCTGGCCCTGTCCATGACGGGCTGGGGCGCCGACTTCCCGCAGGCGTACGGCTTCGTCGACGAGATCTCGACCAAGGACGGCATCCAGGCCAGCGGCACCGGCACCACCAACCTGTCGAAGTACGACGATCCGGCGATCGACGCGCAGATCCAGAAGGCGCTGGGCACGCTCGACCAGGCCACGTCCAACGCCGAGTGGGGCCAGATCGACCAGGCGCTGATGAACACCGCGACGATCGTTCCGCTGATCGACAACCGGGCACTGTTCTACCGTCCGGCCTCGGCCACCAACGTCTACGTCCAGCAGGCCTACGGGATGTACGACTACTCGGCCATCGGTGTCAGCGGCTCCAACTAACAGCTCAGTCGCCAGAAGGTAGGTGAAGGCGACTCGGGTGCCGCCGAACGCCGCCCGTCCCGGGACTCTCCCGGGGCGGGCGGCGTCGGGCGCCCACCGCCGCGCACTCATGATCACATTCATCGTACGAAGGCTTATCGCGGCGGTAGGCCTGCTGCTCATCGTCGCCCTCTCCACGTTCATCATCTTCTTCATCATCCCGCAGTGGGGCGGTCAGACCCCGTCGAGCATGGCCGGGGAGTACATCGGCCGGCAGATGAATCCGCAGGCCCTGGCCGCGGTCATGCAGCGGTACGGCTTCAACCAGCCGGTACTCGTGCACTTCTACGACTACGTGAAGGACATCTTCACCGGCACGACCTACAACGACGGCGTCAACAACATCAAGTGTCCGGCGCCGTGCCTGGGCTACTCCTTCCGCACCTACAACCAGGTGTGGCCCACCGTCATCAACGACTTCCCGGTGACCCTGTCGATCGCGCTCGGCGCCGGCTTCTTCTGGCTGGTGTTCGGCGTGTTCAGCGGCGTGATCTCGGCCGTGCACAAGGGTTCCCTGGTCGACCGGGTGACGATGTTCGTCGCCCTGCTCGGCGTCGCCATGCCGGTGTACTTCGTCGCTCCGCTGACGATGCTGGTGCTGGTCTACAAATGGCCCATATTCCCGAACCCGACCGGACTGTCGTATGTGCCGTTCACCCAGAATCCGTTCGACTGGGCCCAGCACCTGCTCCTGGTCTGGCTGGTCCTGGCCTTCGGCTACGCGGCCCTGTACACCCGGTTGACTCGCGCCGGCATGCTCGACGCGCTCGGTGAGGACTACGTCCGAACGGCCCGGGCCAAGGGCGTCTCGGAACGCAGGGTCGTGTACAAACACGCGCTGCGGGCCGCGATCACCCCGATCGTGACCATCTTCGGCATGGACTTCGGCTCGGTGCTCGGCGGCGCGGTGCTGGCCGAGATCGCCTTCAGCCAGAAGGGGATCGGCGCGCTGGCGATCCTGGCGATCCAGCAGAAGGACTTCCCCACGATGATGGGCATCACCCTGGTCGCTGCGGGTTTCATCGTGATCGCCAACCTGGTCGTCGACGTGCTCTACGCGGTCATCGACCCCCGGGTCAGAACCTCCTGACCCACTCCCGCAGGCGGCCCGGACAGGGCCCGCCGCGGGCCCGGCACACCGAGAGGCCGGGTCTCCCCCAGAAGGGGAGGCCCGGCCTCTCGGTGTGCCCGCTGCGGCCCTATCCGGCGGCCGCCGCGACCGGCTCGCGCAGCGGGAAGTGGCAGGCGGCCTGGTGGTCGCCGGGGCCGAACGTGACCAGCGGCGGCTCCTGCTCGGCGCACAGGGACTGCGCGGCCGGGCAGCGGGTGCGGAACCGGCAGCCGGACGGCGGGTCGATCGCCGAGGGCAGCTCGCCGGTGATCCCCTGCGCGGCCTTGGCCTTCTCCACCTCGGGGTCGGCCACCGGGACGGTGTCCAGCAGGCCCCTGGTGTAGTGGTGCACCGGGTTGTTGTACACCGAGTCGGCCGGGCCGATCTCCACCATCTTGCCCAGGTACATCACGCCGATCCGGTCCGAGAGGTAGTGCACCACGGACAGGTCGTGCGAGATGAACAGGTACGACACCTGCAGGTCGGCCTGCAGGTCCTTCATCAGGTTCAGCACCTGGGACTGGATCGAGACGTCGAGCGCGGAGACCGGCTCGTCCGCGACGATCACCCGCGGCTTCAGGGCCAGGGCCCGGGCCAGGCCGACCCGCTGGCGCTGGCCGCCGGAGAACTCGTGCGGGTAGCGCTCGAGCGAGGTGCGCGGCAGGCCGACCTCGTCGAACAGCTCGCGGATCCGGGCCTCCCGGGACTCGCGGTCGCCGACCTTCTGGATGTCCAGCGGCTCGCGCAGCACCGTGCGCACCCGCATCCGGGGGTTCATCGCGGCGTAGGAGTCCTGGAACATCAGCTGGATCTTCGCGGTGTCGCCGCCGCGGTTGCGGCCCTGCAGCAGCCGGCCCTCGAACTCGATCGTGCCCGAGTCCTGCTCCTCCAGGCCGACGATCAGCTTGCCGACCGTGGTCTTGCCGCAGCCGGACTCGCCGACCAGGCCGAAGGTCTCGCCCTGGTTGACCGTGAAGGAGACCCCGGCCACCGCGCTGACCGCGCCGACCTTGCGCCGCAGGATCGCGCCCTCGGTGATCGGGTACTCCTTGACCAGGTCCTTGACCACGATCGCGGGCTGGCCGATCCGGGCCTCGGCGATGTCCTCGGAGGTGGTGCGCTCGGCCAGGGTGACCGGGGCCTTGCGGGCCGAGTCCTCGATCGCGCCGACCGGGAAGAAGCACGCGTACTGGTGCTGGACCAGCTCGCCGGTCAGCTCCGGCTCCGACTCCCGGCAGCGGTCCCTGGCGTAGGCGCAGCGGGCCGCGAACCGGCAGCCGGCCGGCGGGGCGGACAGGTCCGGCGGCAGGCCGGGGATGGAGTAGAGCTTGGTGCCGGCCTCCGCGCCGCGCTCGGGCAGCGAGCGGAACAGCGCCTCGGTGTAGGGGTGCCGCGGGTTGTGGTAGAGCGTCGTGGTGTCCGTGGTCTCGGCGATCCGGCCGGCGTACATCACGGCGACGTTGTCGGCCTTGCCCGCGATCACGCCGAGGTCGTGGGTGACCAGGATGACCGCCATGCCGAGGCGTTCCTTGAGCGAGTCGATCAGCTCCAGGATCTGCTTCTGCACGGTCACGTCCAGCGCCGTGGTCGGCTCGTCCGCGATCAGCAGCTTCGGCTCGTTCGCCAGCGCCATGCCGATCATCGCGCGCTGGCGCATGCCGCCGGACAGCTGGTGCGGGTAGTCCAGCACCCGCCGCTCCGGCGAGGGCATGCCGACCAGCCGCAGCACCTCGATCGCCCGCTCGTGCGCCTCCTTCTTGGACGCGCCGCGGTGGATCCGGACCGACTCGGAGATCTGCTTGCCGATCGTCATGGTCGGGTTCAGCGAGGTCATCGGATCCTGGAAGATCATGCCGATGTCGTTGCCGCGGACCGCGGCCATCTCGCTCTCCTCCAGGCCGACCAGGTTGCGGCCGTTGAGCAGGATCTCCCCGCCCACGATGTCGCCGCCGTTGGGCAGCAGCCGCATGATCGACATGGCGGTCATGGTCTTGCCGCAGCCGGACTCGCCGACGATGCCCAGGGTCTGGCCGGCGTCGACCGAGAAGGAGATCCCGGCGATCGCGTGCACGGTGGACCGCTTGAGCCGGATCTCCGTGCGCAGGTTTTTCACTTCGAGCAGGGGCATCGGGTCACCGCTTCTGCAGCCGGGTCTCGACGGCGTCGCGCAGCGCGTCGCCGATGAGGTTGAAGGACATGATGAGCAGGATGATCAGGATCGCGGCGGGGTAGATCATCCACCAGTAGCCGGCGTCCGCGTAGTTCGTGCCGTTGTTGACCAGTGCGCCGAGGTCGGGCTCGGTGGCCGGCAGGCCCAGGCCCAGGAAGCTGAGCGTGGACAGGTAGAAGATGGCGTCGGCGATCGAGAACGTGGTGTTCACGATCGAGGTGCCGATGGTGTTGGGCAGGATGTGCTTGTAGATGATCCTGGTTCCGCCGCCGCCCATCATCTTGGCCGCGGCCACGTAGTCGCGCACCTTGATCGACAGGGCCTCGCCGCGGACCAGGCGGGTGATGCCGAACCAGCTGGCGAAGCCGATCTCCATGATCAGCGCGGTCTTGGTCTTGCCCAGGGCGGCGCTCAGGAAGATCAGGATGAACACGAACGGGAAGGACATCAGGGCGTCGACGATGCGCATCATCAGCGCGTCCACCCAGCCGCCGACGTACCCGGACACCGCGCCGTACAGGGCGCCGACCACAGCGGCGATCGCGCCGGCGGCCAGGCCGACCTCGAGCGAGGCCTGGGTGCCCTTCATCAGCTCGGCGAGCTCGTCGAAGCCCTGCTGGTCGGTGCCCAGCGGGGCGCCGGCGCCCGGCGGATTGGTGAACAGGTCGATGTTCGGCACCGTCGTGTCCCCGTGGTAGAACACCGGGCCGAGGTAGGCGAACGCGATGGAGGCGATCAGGAACACCAGGGCGGCCAGGGCCAGCTTGTTCTCGGCGAAGACCTCCCAGCCGCGGGCGAACATGGACCGGGGCTTCTGCGCGGACTCCAGACCCAGTTCGACCGCGGACGGCGTGGCGGCCGAGGGCTGATCAGCGGTAGTGGTCATGAGTCGAGCCTCACTCGCGGGTCCAGGACGGCGTAGCTGATGTCGGCGACCAGGGAGCCGATCACCGTGATGACGGCCAGCAGCAGGGTGCTGGACAGGATGATTCCGGTGTCGCCGGTCTGCGCGGCCGTCGTGGACAGCAGGCCGATGCCGTTGATGTTGTAGACCGACTCGATGATCAGCGAGCCGCTGACCAGGCCGGGCAGCGACAGGCCGATCAGGGTGGTCATCGGGATCAGCGCGTTGCGCAGCACGTGCCCGTAGAGCACCCGGCGGCGGCTGGCGCCCTTGGCGGTGGCCGTGCGCACGTAGTCCTGGGTGATCTGGTCGAGCATCGCCGAGCGCATGTAGCGGGTGTAGTTCGCCAGGGTGGTGATCACCAGCGTGCCGACCGGCAGGATCAGCTGGCTCGGCTGGCTCCAGGCGTCGTGGAAGGAGGAGATCTGGTTGCCCGCCGGGATCCAGGCGAGGTCGTCCTCGAAGTAGGTCAGCAGCAGCCACCCGATGAAGAAGGTGGGGACCGAGTAGGCCACGAAGGAGAAGCTGGTGAACGCGTGGTCGATCCAGGTGTTGCGCTTGACCGCCTGCAGCACGCCGATCGGCACGGCCAGTGCGATGGTGATCACCAGGGCCAGGCCGACGATGAAGATCGTCTGGCCGAGGGTGCCCTCCAGCAGTTGGGTCACCGGCTGGTTCTTGATGTAGTCGTATCCCAGGTTGCCCTTGAACATGTCGCCGAGCCACACCAGGTACTGGACGACGATCGGGTGGTCGAGGCCGAGTCTGGCCTTCACGTTGGCGACGACCACGGGGTTGTTGTGGTTGCGCGACCCGACCAGGAGGTTGATGGTGCCGTTGGGGGTCATGTGCAGCAGCGCGAAGGTGATGATCGTGACGATGAAGCACGTGAGGACGGCCTGCAGGGCGCGGCGGATGATATAGCCGATCATGGCGCCTCCTGGGATGGGGAGGCCGGGGCCGGGGAAAGCGATGTGATCACAGGGGCCGTACCAGGGGTGTAGGGGGAAGGGGGGTGGGACGGGGCCGGTCGGGGAACGGCTCCCCCCGCAGCATGTCGCGGGGGGAGCCAAAGGGTGCTCTGATCAGCGGGTTCTTACTTGGTGAAGTACCAGTCCTGCGGCTGGAAGCCGCCGAACGGGTCGCTCTTGCCGACGTAGAGGTTCTTGGAGACCTCGGGGATGAACGGGTAGCCGACGTTGCCCTGGCCGTTGGGCTGGAAGATGACCGGCGGCAGAGCGGCCAGCGCGGTCTCGTAGGCGTCCATGGCCGAGGCGCTGTTGCTGACCGTGCTCTGGTAGGCCGTCTGGTCCACCTGCGGGTTCGAGTAGCTCCAGGTGTTCGGGCCGGCGCCGGTGGCGAACAGGGCCTCACCGGTGGGCAGGTAGTCGGGTGCGTACACCCAGCCGCCGTAGAACAGGCCCTGCCAGCAGCCGGACGCGGTGCTGCCGGCGCAGGTCACGCCCTCGGCGCCGATCTGGTTCTCCTGCTGCGCGGTGAACGTGATCTGGATGCCGGCCTTGGCCGCGTCGGAGGCCTCGAGCTCGGTCTCCAGCTGGGCGCCGGAGTTACCGGCGGTGTAGTCCACGGTGTACGCGGCCTTCTGGCCCTGGGCGATGCCCGCGCCGCACTGGTTCGGCCCGGTGCCCGGGTCGGTGCAGGTGGCCGGAGTCTGCGAGGTGTCCCAGCCGTGGGCGGTCAGCGAGGCCTTGGCTGCGGCGATGTCGAAGACGTTGGCGGTGTTGGCGCTGGGCAGGATCGGGTTGCCCGCGGGCTGCGGCGGGACGGCGCCCGAGCTCGGGTAGCCCCAGCCCTTCTGCACCGACTTGATCATGCCGGCCTGGTCCACGGTCTCCTGCACGGCCTTGGTGAAGTAGCCCTGCTTGAACAGCTGGCCGACGTCCGTGTTGCCGAAGTTGATCTGGTAGTACTGGATGCCGTCCTGGTCCGCGAGCGGCGCGAACACGTAGCCCTTGCTGGTCAGCGGGTTGTCCGAGTCCGGGTTGCTCGGCACGAACTCCGGCTGCGCGGACTGGGTCAGGTAGCCGATGTTCAGCGCGTCCGTGCCGCCGGCCTTCAGGGCCGCGTACTCGGCGGTGTCCGACTTGTAGGGCACGAAGTCGACCTCGTCCAGGTGCGGCTTGTCCGGCCCGCTGTAGGACGGGTTCGGCACGATCGAGTAGGCGCCGGAGCTGCCGTTGTAGGACTTCAGCTTCCACGCGCCGTCGATGATGGTCCACAGCGGGCTGGTGGTCCAGGTGCCGCCGAGGGTCGACTGGGCGCTGAGGTACTTCCAGTCCGCGGTGCACGCGGTGGTCATGGCCGGGGTGCCGAAGGTGGCGGTGGCGCAGGTGCCCGCGGTGCCGGCGGCGGTCTCGTCCCACTCCAGCGGCATCGGCGTGATCTGCGACAGTTCGTCGTCCAGGAACCAGGTCTTGTTGTAGGTCTTGTTCAGCGTCAGCGTCAGCGTCTGGCCGGAGGCGGTGGCGGTGACGATGTTGTCCGGGAAGTACTGGGCGTCCAGGGAGGTGTTCGGCGGGGTGTAGTACGCCAGGTTGCCGAGCGGGCCCTCGGTCTTCTCCATGTTGATCCAGAACAGCGCGTCCTGAGCGGTGACCGCGTCACCGTTGGACCACTTGTACGACTTCAACGTGATGGTGACCGTCTTGCCGTCCGCGGACCAGGTGGGCAGCTGGCCGATCGAGGTGTTCTGGTCGAGCGCGACCTTGTTGTCCGTGCCCCAGAAATACAGCGGGCGGTACAGCAGGTACTGGAGCTGGCCGACGTTTGTCGTCGTATCCTGGCTCGGCAGCATGAAGGGCCAGATCGCGTTCGGATATCCGCCCTCATACTCGGCGTAGCGCACTGTGCCGCCCTGCACCGGCGTGCCGGTGGCCGCTGCTGCGCTCGGGCTCTTGGTGCTTTTTGCGGAACAGCCCACCATGGCTGTGGAGGCGGCGACGAGGGCGGCGATAGCCGCGACGACCCTCGTTCTCCTGGACAGACTCATCAAACATTCCCCTCGCACGTGCGTCCGGCGAACCATGGGAGGCCGGTGGCGCAACTCGTCGTTTCACCGCGCCACGGTTGTCGCAGCGCGGGTTTGCTGCATTCTTGAGCATTACCCCGAGCCAAACACGTCGTTGTTGGACGTCTAGGCAGGGTTGCTGACCGCCAGGAGTGTCACCTGTCGGTCAGTGCGGTGAAGGACTGCATCTAGGTACTGCTTGCCTTTCTACCGCACGAAATACTGACTGCGCGAGATCCCGGCGCGTCACGATCGAATCAAGAAAGAGTGGACAACCCGTAATGTTTCACCTGGGATTCTCAGGCTGATGAGGTTTCATGATCTTGGATGGGAGGTGGGCGGTCGCGCCCGCGGCGGGCTTCGGCGGCAGGGCTCTGGGTCGGGCGGCGTTGTCCGGGGGTTCACCTGCCGTCTGTGTGGGTGCGGCGGGGGTTGACGGGTGGTGCGGGTGCCGGTTCTGCGGGGGCCGGGGAACGGATCCGGGGTCGGCCGCGGGTTTGCCGGGCGGCGGGTGTTGCAGGGGTCTGAGGCTCGGTCAGGGGCTGTCCGGCGGACGGTCAGGGGGTCGGGCGGCGGACGGTCGGGGACGGCCGCGCGAAGACCGGGGCCGGGTCCGGGGGCGGTTCGGGAGCTTTCACAACGGTTTGACACCGGCCGGAGTGGGCGGATAGCTCCGGTTCCGGTGGGTTCCGGGCCGGCTTGCTCCAGTCCTCACGGTTCAGAGACACCATGTCACGGTTCGGAGGCATTTCGGCAAACGTCGGGCCGTCGGTCGGGTGGGGGCGTCGGCCCGAGCCCGTTTTCGGCCCGGCGCGGTCGGCCTCGGGCGCGCATCGTTTCGGTCCGCCCGAGCCGGTCCCGCGGCCGCGCCTTGCCGATCTGGCGGGCCGGCGGGGCCGGTGGGCTCGGCGGGGCATGCCGCGGGGATCGGCTTGCCCGCGCGGCCGGGCGGCGTATGGATAGGTGGCCGAGCGGTCGGAACCCTTCCGGGCCGCGCCTGTCCCGCCTTCGGCCGAAGGCATCCGTTCTCGAGCGGTCTTGTTTTCGGAGGTAAACCGCTTCCGGCCGACTCCGCTGGTGAACTTGGCCGGTTCGGCCTAATACCAGTCGGCGCGCCCGTGTTTCGGATTGGCGCCTTTGTATTTCCCGGACGAGTCCTTTTGTGAGCGGCTTGTGCCCGGCATCCGGCCCGGTCCGGCCCGCCCGGCTTCTTTCACCCCGGCCCGGTACCGGTTCCGGCCGGCCCGGGGCCTCGGGCGCGGATTTCCGGCCCCGGGGCGGCCGTTCGGTCGCCATGGACCCGGGCCGGGGAATACGGTGGGATGGAGCGCTGTTTTCCAGCCTCGGAGGGATAGTCCGACAACTACTCGGGAGGCCTGACATGGCGACCGTAGAACTGACCGAGGCGAACTTCGACGAGTTGACCTCGGGTGAAGGAATCACCCTGGTCGACTTCTGGGCGACGTGGTGTCCGCCCTGCCGCCAGTTCGGCCCGGTCTTCGAGCGCGTCTCGGAGAAGAACACCGATCTGACCTTCGGCAAGGTCGACACCGAGGCGCAGGGCGGCCTGGCCGCCGCGTTCCAGATCAGCTCGATCCCGACCCTGATGGTGATCAAGGACAAGGTGGTCCTGTTCGCCGAGGCCGGCGCCCTGCCCGAGACCGCGCTGGAGGATCTGGTCGCCCAGGCCCGCGCGGTGGACATGGACGAGGTCCGGGCCAGGATCGCGGCCGAGAGCGCCGGCAAGTCCGCCTCCGCCTGATCCGGCGCGGCAGCCGCCGCCGGGCCGGCCGGAGCGCACGCCGGCTGCGGGCCGGCAGAGCGTCGCGGAAGTCGAAGCAGACGCAGCAAGAGCAGTAGTAGTGGTAGCCGCTGGGACCCCGCTCGGGGTCCCAGTCGTGTTTTCCCGGTCCTCTTCATCGGTCGATCGCTTCGTAGAGCGCGTGCCGCGGGGAGGCCGGGCCGCCGCCCGGCTGGGCGATGTCCGGGAGCACATGCTGGTCGACCAGCCGCCAGGTGTGGACCGGGCGGATCGGCGCTGCCGGATCCGGGTCCCCACCTCGGCTGCTGAGCAGGGTGATGGTCGCCGGGACCCGCCTGACGTAGCACAGGGCGTACAGCGTGAGCAGCGCGTCGATGACCCTTCGCTTCGACAGTTTCAACGCCTCGCCGTCGATCGTGAAGTCGAGCGTCACCTCCGCCCGCTGGACGGATTCGCCGACCGTCCTGAGCACGACCTGATGGCGCCCCTGCCCGGCCATGTTCACGATCGACGCGAAGGCACTCGCCGCGTGCCCCTCGGCCTGGAGCATCACCCGCAGCGGGTGTTCCTCCTGCCGGACGCTGTCTTCGAGCAGGTCGAACAGTATGCGCAGCAGGGCCTGGTGCCGCCGGTCGGACTCGAGCTCCGCGATGATCTCGCCGATCGACTGCCCGGTGTATCGGGGCGTCTGCGGGTCGCTCGTGCAGACGTCCTGTACGTACCGGGCCCGGTTGCGCGCACTGTCCGGATCGATCCCGGCCGTGGTGCAGTACTGCAGAAACTCGCAAGGGTCGAAACACCCGATCCGGACCGGGCGCCCGTGCGCGCGCAGATTCTCCAGCAGCCGGGCGTGCTCGGCCAGGTAGTGCTGGTAGTCGGTGAACTCGAAGCTGGGATGGATCCGCATCGCCGCGAAGTCCTCGACGGTGGTCAGCAGCCCGACCGCCAGCCTCCTGGCCTTGGTCGGCCTGGTCGACGTGACCCCCGATGACGACGTGTACTGCGTGAACTGCGGCTTCGCGTACCGGATCCCGCTCCGGTCCCGGCTTTCGGTCCCGCCCCTGTCTGTGTTCGTATTCCCCTGCATGATCTCGCCCCCATGGCTCCCGAGTGACGGCCCGCCGCGTACTGCGGGCCGTTCCCAGTTGATCATCCGCTGCGCGGGGCATGGCAAATCGGTTGTCCACAGGCTGTGCGGAACCCG
This sequence comes from Actinocrinis sp., assembly GCA_035943635.1. Lineage (GTDB taxonomy): Bacteria > Actinomycetota > Actinomycetes > Streptomycetales > Catenulisporaceae > DASZBX01. The sequence goes on from DASZBX010000089.1 coordinate 53,831, forward strand.
TGTCATCGCCCTCGGGATAGCCCGAATCGGACGGCCGGGCCTGATTGCCGCGGACCGTTGCGCAATGATTGCCGCGCTCTGGTGATGGCGTTGTCGGCGGCGCAAAGATCCATGCTCCGCGCTGATTCCAGGGGCCTTTTCTGTCGGCCCGCTAACTGCTGGCGCAGCTTGACCGGTTCTGGCAGGCCGTGCCGTTCCGGCCGCCCTGCGATACCCGGCTGCCCGGTCCCCCGCGCTGCTCGGAGCCGATTCCGCTGGCGAGCAGCGCCGCCGCGACGATGCCGAGAACGCCGAGCACGGCAACCCACAAGGCGATCTTTCCCTGGCCCATAATGTGTTCCCTCCCCACCTGACGTACTATCACTATCTTATGGCAAATAGGCGGGAAAGCGCCGTGGTGCGGGTTAGCGGCACGCGGCCGACTTTATGAATCAAGCGCCATTCCGAACTCGATGAACAGGCCGCCGATGACGTTGCGGGCGACATCGGCGAGCGCGAACCGGCGCAATGTCCGTTGTCGGCGGTACCGTGATGACGTTCACCGGATGGCGTTTTCCGGCCGTCCGGCTGCCATCACCAGAGGACCGACGAGACGATGACCCCGAATCCGGACCCGGCCCGGGTCCCCGGCCCGCCACCGGAAGCGTCAACACTCGAACGAGTGAAATCCAAGGCCGGCGACCGTTGCGCGTGTCCGGGCTGCCCGCTGCACGAGAAACGCTGCCTGAACATCGACGGCCAGCGCTCCTACGGCCGGTCCAGCCGCCATTCCTCGGTCCGCGGCCCGATCGTGCTCCTGCGCCTGGTCCACCTCGACCACAACCCGGCCAACTCGGCCGAGTTCAACCTCGGCGCGATGTGCCCGGCCTGCGCCGACGACTACGAGTCGCAGGCCCGGATACTGCGCGCCGCGATCCACCGCGCCCCGCACTTCCCCCGGCGCGTCTCGGCGATCACTCCGACGAAAGGCCAGGAGCGCCTGTTCTGACCGAGCCCAGGATGCGTTCGATCTCCCGGCGGATGAACGCCCGCGCCCGCAGCCCCCGCCGGACGCGCCGCCATCGGCCCGGCCGCGGGGGATCGGCCGCGTACCGGCGCTGGCAGATGTCGTCGACCACGTCGGCCGGCGCACCCAGGGCCGTCAACTCCGCCAGAGCTTCACCCTTCGTGATCAACCGCCCGTCGCGCAACGTGACGCTCGCCCGGGCCGCCACCGGCAACCCCAGGTCCACCCAGATCTCCTCCAGCCGGCGCAGCGCCCGGCCGGTGGCCGGAAGCCAGAACTCCCGCAGGTCGCGCAGGATGTACCGCGCCAACTCGCGATCGCTCACCGGCGGGATCAGCTCAGCCGGCGCCGGGCCGTGCAGGACCAGCCCGCGGGACAGCAACTCCCGGCGGGAGACCGGCGTCACCGGGCGTTCCAGGAACATGTCGTGTGCCCAGGTGACGTGAGCCGTCTCGGCATCGTCCAGAGCGGCCGCGACCATGTACGAGCAGTGCAGCTTCGCGGCGGCGGGCTCGTCGGCCGATAGCCGCCGGTGGATGCTTTCGAGCCGATCTCTCTGCTCGCCGTCCAGCGGAGCCTCGATGACCGCCACGAGGTCGAGATCGCTTCGCCCGGGCTGGAAATCGCCCATGGCCAGCGACCCGTGCGCCCAGACCGCGAGCACCGGCACGACCGGCCGCACGGCGGCGACGAATCCGGCGAGTACGTGTTCTGTCTCGATGTCCGCCATGCCTGGAATTCTGGCACGAGGCGACCCGCGGGCGGCGGCCCGCGCCACCGTGGCGGCCGACCTCGCCCGCGTCTCCATCCCGGTCGGGGCTATGGCGTCCGGCCTCAGAGATCAGTCGCCGACATAAGCGTCAGCCAACAGATTGAAGCCGGCACAACGCCTGGTGCTCATTTTCCTTACGCCACCTCGGCGGTTTTCAGGATCGGTTGGCGGATTCGACGGCGGTCGAATCTCACCCAAGGTAACAGCGCGAGCGCAATGCGCTCTTGACGCTCCCGCTCCGGGCCGACAAGCATCCCTCTTGTCAGGAATCTGCAACCGCATCCGCACTCGCTGCTCCCGGAGGACTTCCGTGTCCGACCCCCTCGTCCAGATCCAGATCAACGGCGCGTCCGTCTGCATCATCAACCAGCAGGTCTACGCGACCCTGCTGCCCGGCAGCCCAGGTGCCGCCACCTGGGTGGTCACCACGGGCCCGGACGGCTCGTTCACCTTGACCGACCAGGCGAGCGGCCTGGTACTCAGCGATGCCAGCACCACCGCCGGCTCCGGACTCGGTCAACCGTCGCCGGCGATCGTCGCCCCCGCGGGCTCCGGGCTCCCGGTCACCTCCTGGAACTTCGTCGGATTCTCCGACGACGACGGCGACGACGCCGCTCCGATCAAGGACCCGGGCCAGCTCACCAGCGGCTACTACACGATCCAGGACCCGGATTCGGGCAACTACCTGTTCCGCAACCAGATCGAGGACCGCAGCCTGCGCCCCAAGTACGTGGGCTTGCAGGACCCGTCGCAGGGACCGTTCGAACTCGTCGTCCAGGTCGTCTCGAACTGATCCGCCCCGCGATGCCCGGCCCCTTGCCGACCGGGCCGGGCATCGCGGGGCGGAGGCGCCCGTGCGGTATCCCCGAGGCGAACTTCGGTGAAGGTGCCTCGCAGGCACCTTGGTCTATCGGGGGTTTCCGCACTTCGTTTCCACGAGAGCCCACCACGAGCCGTCCGAGAACTGGCCGTCAGAGTCGAGCGTGTATGGTCCGAGGATCGTGTAGTCGCCCTTGAGCGTCGACTCCGCGTCCTTCTCCGCAGCGGCCAGGCTGCTGCCGTAACCTTCCGCCGAGCACGAAAAGCCTGTCGCGGGCGCTGCCGCGGAGGCGGCGCTGGCGCTGGCGCTGGTGCCCCAGCCGGTCAGGGACGCGGCCAGGGCGACCGCTGTAGTGAGATGAACGGTGCGTCGTGCGCCCATACTGGACTCCGATCGTGATGGAGAGGGGTCGGTTTCATCATGACACCAGACAGGGCGGAAAAACAGAGGCCTGAGTCAGGTGTGCCGTGGCGCCGCAGCCCGTGCGAGGATCTCCCGGGCCGACCGCGTGCGGATCCACCAGCATGAGTCGGCCTTGCCGTGGTCGGGGACGCTTTGGCGGCGCGGCGCGGTGCTCGCCGGGGTTCTGCGCAGGCAGGTGTTCGACCTGCCGCAGGTCGCGTTGCAGGTCACCGAGCACCGGATCGTCTCGCGCCGCTGCCCGTGTGGGGCGGTGACCTGCGGTCCGGTGCCGGCGAAGGTCGCCGCTCCCGTGCAGTACGGGCCCCAGGTGCGCGCGGCGCTGGTGTATCTGATGCATGAGCGGTTCCTGTCGAAGAACCGGGCTGTCGGGGCGATGGCGGACCTGTTCGACGTCACCCTGGCGCCGGGTACCGTCGCCTCGGCCGTCGCCGAGTGCGCGGCCACCGTCATGCCGGTGGGGCGGGAGATCGCCGGTCATATCGCCCGGTCGGGCCTGGCGTTTTTCGACGAGACCGGGTTCCGCACCGCAGGGGCCTGCCAGCAGCTCACCGTCGCGCAGCTCACGCGCGCTCGGGTGGGTGGCCCGGTGGCGCCACCGGTCGAAGCTGGCCAGGGGGATGTTCAGTTCCCGGAGTATCGGCGCGACCCCGAGTGCGTCCCGGTGTTCGTCGACGAACCCCAGGACCACCGGCCGGTCTGGTCGGCCGCCGACGGGCGCTACCGTGGGACATGAAGACCTCCGAGGCGTGGTGAGCCTAGACACCTCCACCACACCGGAGGTCTTCACCATGATCAAGAAGCCATGCCGTCAACAACGTCCATGAGCACTACATCTAGGCGGCATAGTGTCCGATGTCTCCGAGTGCGTCTTCGGCGATGCCGCCTAGTTCCTCGTCCTCCAGGAGGCTTACCAGCGTTGGAACAACCTGCGGGCTGTGGATCGCGCCGAAGATCCGGCCGACGTGGCCCAGGCAGGTTACGGCCAGGGCCCGTACCTGCGGATCGCGCGTCGGGTCAAGGCAGGCCAGTAGGAAGTCTTCGAGCCATGCCTGGTCCTTCTCGTTGTACGTGAGGTTCAGCAGGGCGTCGGTCGCCTCGGCGACCGACCCCTTGCCCACCAGCTCGACCTGGCTCTGTCGCCAGCCGTCCGGCGCGCAGTCTGCACCCGCACCGGCGCCCGCTTCCATACCCGTGCCCACGTCAATCTCACCGTTCTCAGTCACAGGGCAGGATGTTTCCCTTCTTGTCGACCAGTTTGGCCCTGGTCGCAGCGCCCCGCGCCTTGTCCATGCCCTGGTCGGTCTCCATGTCACTCCAGTTGCGGACGTGGCCATGGTATACCTCGGTGTCCGGTTCCCCCTCGGGTCCAGGTACGACCCGGGTCCGGTCCAGGATCACGATCTCACCGTTCGCCGGGTCGGTGCCGATCCGGCGTGGCGAGGTCGGCTTGATCTGGGTCGAGTTGTCCAGGGCGGCCTGGCCGTCGGCCAATTCCTTGCTGTTGACGCCGCGGGAGCTTTGCACCGCCTCCGGCCCGTGCTTGCCACCCGGGTCGTAGACGCGCCGGGGTTCCGGGCCGGTCGGCCCCGCGGGGCCGCGTTTGGGTTTCAGGCCGAGCGGGTCGACCAGGTCCGTCGGGTTGGTGACGTACGCGTGGGCGTTCGGGGATCCGGCCAGGCCGAGCGGGTCGGGGCTGGTGTAGCGGCCGGTGTCCGGGTCGTAGTAACGCAGGTAGTTGTAGTGCAGCCCGGTCTCCGGGTCGTGGTACTGGCCGGGGAACCGCAACGGGCGGGCGACCTGCTGGTCCTCGGGTGCGGGAGAAAGACCCGCCGGGCGGTCGGCGCCCCACAGCCCGGCCGGCCGGCGCCACTGTATTAGGCCGTCCGGAGTGACCAGTTCGGCCGGGGCACCGGCCAGATCGGTGATGATCGCGTGGAATCGTTCGTCGACGAGCTGCTGCGGCGCGATGGCGTAGAACGTCCGACTGTCCTGGGTGACCGGGGTCCAGCTGCCGGGCTCGTAGGTCCATCCGGTGACCGTCACGGTCGGTAGCCCGGCCTGGAAGTGGTCCTGTTCCACCAGGACCGCACCGTCCCAGGTGAATCGAGTCTCCTCGACCGGCCGCCCTTCGGCGCCGAGGCGTTGTTTGCTGATCCGCCGACCCAGCGGGTCATAGCGGTAACGCCATGTCTCGCCGGCCGGATTGGTCGCCCCGATCAGCCGGTCCTGGGCGTCGTAGTCGTATGTCCAGGCTCGGCTCTGCCCGGAAAGCGTGCGCCGCACCGTTCTTACCAGGCGGTTCTGGGCGTCGTAGGTGTAGCTGGACCGGCCGGCCGCGCGAAGCAGGGTTCCGGACAGCTCGCGGGGACCCGACGTGTCGTTGTCCGATGCGCGCGTGTCACCGGCTTCACGCAGGTTGCCCAATGCGTCGTAGGCGTACTGCTCGGTCCAGGTCGCGGCGCGCACCTCGGTTACCCGGCCCAGCGGATCCAGACCCAGATGACGCATGCCGGTCGCGGAGTCCCCGATCGCCGCCGGGACACCGTCCGCGCGATACGACCAGGTCTGTTCGTGCAGAAGCCTCGCGGTGCGCGCGTGCTCCGGGCCGTCCACGCCGACCAGGCGGCGCGAGACCAGTCGGCCCAGCTCGTCCCAGGCCGCGGTGACGGCGGCCTCCCGGCCGATCCACCGATGGGTCTCCTGCCCGATCAGGTCGTGGCCGAAGGAGATCTCCATGGCGCCGGCGGTCAGGACTGCCGGCTGACCGAGCTGGTCGTACTGCCATGTGCAGACCCGCCCGGAGGCCGTGGTCAGCCGGGTGCACCGGCCGAGCAGGTCGTACACCTTGGTCAGGGTTCTACCGTCGACGGTCTCGGTCAGCGCCCGGCCGAGCGCGTCGCGGCTGATCGTGAGCTCGCAGTCCGGGCTCGTGGCCGAGAGCAGGTCGCCGGCCGGACTGTAGCCGAACGCAGTGGCCGCGCCGTCGCTCGACCGTCGCGCGGACACCTGGCCGAGGCAGTCCCGGTCCAGCTCGGTGCGTTCCCCGGCACCGTTGGTCAACCCGACCACCCGGCCGGCCGGGTCGTACCCGTAGCTCAGGGATCTGCCGTTGAAGTCGCGTTCCCCGGTCAGATTGCCCGCGCCGTCCCGGTCGTACCGCCAGACCAGGCCGTGCGGCCCGGCGACCGAGGTCAGGCGCAGTTCGGTGTCGTGGGAGAAGTCGTAGCGCGCGCCGTCCGGGTCCGTGCGCGCCGAGATCCGGTGAAACGGGCCGATCTCGTACACGGTGCTGAAACCGGCCTGGTCCGTGTGCGACACAAGATCGTCCTGGGCGTTCCACTCCCAGGATTCTGCAGTCCCGTCCGGGAACATGCGAAGCCGAGGCCTCGTCCCCGACGTCCACTGGGTCCGTACGACCGCGCCGAGCGGGTCGATGACGGCGGTGATCCGGTTGCGGTAGTCCCGATCGAAGGCCCACACCGCGCCCACGGCGTCCGTCACGGACACAGGCAGACCGGCAGCGTTCGACTCCACACTGGTGGTGTTGCCCAGCGCTTCGGTCACGGTGCGCAACTGCCCGCGCTCGCCGTAGCCGTACCTGGTCACCGCGCCGAGCGGATCGGTGTGTCCGATGAGGTTGCCCCGCTCGTCATAGGCGTACCGCCACTGCGCGCCGGTCGGTTCGGTGACGGCGAGCGGAAGGTGCAGGTCGTTGTACTCGACGCTGATCGAGGTCCCGTCGGGCCGCTCGATCCGGACCACGTCGCCGGAAGCGGCCAGGACGTACCGCGTGGCGTTGCCGAGCGGGTCGGTGTGGCTCAGGATCCGGCCGAAGCGGTCGGACTCGACGAGGCTGCAGGGGGTTCACGACCCTGGTCACATGCCCGAACCGGTCATAGTGATACGCGGTCAGATTCCCGAGGCTGTCCCTGTAGGTGGTGACGCCGTGGTCCGGGTCGTAGGTAAACGAACCGGACAGCACGCCACCGTCGCCGTCCGTGCGGACCACGCGCCCGGCCTGGTCATACATGTACTCGAACCGGAATCCCAACCGGTCGATCCACGCGATGATCCGGTCCATGGCATCGTGCTCATACACGAACGGCACGCCGCCGGACTCGACCACCGCGACCAGCCGACCGCGCGGGTCGTACTGATAGTGCAGCAGCGCCGTGCCCTGGCCGCCGTTCGCTCCGTCCAGCAGCCGGAGTCCCTCGACCCGGAACCCGGCCGCCGTGTACCCGGTGTCGACGGCGACCCGGTAGCCGCCGGAGTGATGGACCTCGGTGGGCAGGCCGTCCGGGTCGCGCGAGACCACGATCCGGTTGCCGTTGCGGTCGCTGACCGCGGTCAACGGGCGCACCTGGCCGGTCGCGGTCCGGGTCGCGCCCAGGCTGGTGAAGTGTTGGGAAAGCCCGGTCTCCGGATCCAGGATCCGGATCTCGTCGCGCTCCAGGTCCCAGCTCAGCGGCAGGCGCGCGCCGTCCGCGGGCAGCACCGGCGCGCCGGACACCGACGGATGCGGGTACTCCAGGATCCGGCAGTCGTCGTCGGCGAACCGGATCGCCTCCGGGTCGATCTGCACCCGGACGTCCAGGGTGGAGGACCAGCCCGGCCCGAACAGCCGCCCGCCGCGGTACCCGGAGGCGTATGCGCGCCGCAGGACCAGCGGCAGGATCCCGGGCAGTTCCAGGTCGGTCCGGGCGGTCACGTACTGGCCGGTGACCACGTCCACCGGTTCGCCCGCCTTGCCGCACGGTCCGACCCCCGACGTGCCCACCGGATCAGCGCCCGACACGGGACCGGCCGGCGGCGCCAGGTCCCCGGACGGGGTCGTCCCGGGAGCCGGGACAGGACCGCCCGGACCGCCGCCGGGAAGAACATCCCCGGGTGGCACGTCCCCGTCCGTGCTCCTTGTCACACCGGTGATGCTCTGGGTAATGCCATCCTCGGCCGTACTGATGTCATTGGCATTGTCCGCCACGATGTCCCCGGTCTTCCGGGTGAACGACTCCAGCAGTGGCCCGGCCTTGCTGCTGATCGTGTCCGTGGTCTCCTGAATGAAGCCTTTGACTATCGGGACCAGAGAATTACCCATGCTCGCCACCCTGTTCCACTGCACCCTCAGTGCAAAGCGTTCCCCAATGCCGACCGATCGCAGCTTACCCACATGGATGTTCGAAGGCGCAATAGGCTCGATCAGCATCCGGATTTGGCACTACAAGATCCGCGCCGTCCCGATGGGCCCGTCGCTGGACGAGAACAACCCAAGCCCGGGCTGAACAGAACCGGTGTCAGTCATCACAGCCGGAGACTGCCGAGAACGGTACCTGCGGCTACCGCAGCAATGATGACCTGGAACTGATCCTTGAACCGGACCCTTACGGGTCAGAGCCGCGAGCAGTCGAGGACTGGGCACGAGCAGCAGATCGGCTCCGGCCAGCTGTCCGTGTATTCGGTCTGAACCGAAACACCTCCCCGGCCCCGCCTCGGCAGAACCGGAGCTTTCCCCGTGGCCGGGTAAGGCCCCGTGCAGAAGAATATGACTAGGCCAACCCGCGGTTCCGGCTACGCCACTTCCCGTTTGGAGGATGCTGCCCTACCCGCACCTATGCCAATGCATCCTGGCCGGCGGTCTGCTCGCGGCTTCGTGATATCCCCACCGGCTGAGACACGCCAGTGCTCGACAACTCCACCGAGCAGACTCTGCTGGCCACTGAAGAGGTCCGGAGACTACCTACAGACGCCCGCCACCAGCCGGCAATCCGACATCTGCCACCGCATCAGCTTCTTCCTCGCTCGCCCGAACCTTCGCGGAAGTTCGTCTCGGTTCGGCAAAGTCTGCTGTAAACCTGCTGCAACGGGCGATCATCAGCCCTACTCTGGAAGCAGGACAAGGGCCGGTGGCCTGCATGAATGTGGTGGGCATTACTGGGTTCGAACCAGTGACATCCGCCTTGTAAGGGCGGCGCTCTTCCACTGAGCTAAATGCCCGGGGCGTGCTGCGGGACCAGTGTACTGGATGGTCGGCCGTGCAGCCCGGAGTTATCGCCCGGGGACATCAGCCGCCCGCGCGCCCGAGGCTACCGCCGCCCGAGAGCTACCGCGCGCCCGCGACTACCGCCGCCCGCCCGAAGCACTGCCCCACCGCAGGCCCCAGTTGAACGCGGCGTCGATCTCGCTCTGGTACCCGCTGAAGTACCTCAGCTCCGAGTGGACCACGATCTCCGAGCCCTGGCGCTTTATCTGCGCCACCGCGCAGCTGTGCGTGGTGGCCAGGCCGGTCGGGCCGGACAGCGGGATCTCCAGCGCGGGGCCGGCCGTCGGGTAGAACGTCACGCTGGTGTTGGCGCTGGTCAGGTCGTTGGTGCCGGACTTGACCATGACGAAGACGAGAATCCGGTCGAAGTGGTTGGTGTGCTCCATGTTGATGAACAGGTTCTCGCCGGCCTCGGAGCCGAAGCGGTCGTCCCGGTCCAGCCGGATGTACGGCGGGCGGGCGTAGTCGCCGCTGCGCTGGCCGACCGCCTGGATCACGCCGCGCTGTCCGTCGGTGAACTGGTACAGGCAGCCCAGGTCCAGGTCCACGCTGCGGCTGGGGCGGGCGGCCAGGGGTTCGGTGCGGCGGGGGAACAGGCCGCGCCGGCCCGAGCCGCCGGTGCTGCCCCCGCCGGCCGACGTCCAGCGCAGGTTCACCCGCAGGGTGCCGACGGCGGCGCCCTGCCTGGTCAACGACACGTCGCTTCCGGGGGCGGCCAGTCTGGTGCGCCGGAAGGGCGCCTCTCCGCCGTCGCGCCAATCGATCCCCGACATGGTTGTCTGTGTCCCACCCTCTTGGTTGCGCGGCGAACTGACCCGGTGTCACATGACGCCAGGGTCGATTATCGCAGTCGGCCGCGGCCCGCGGCAGTGGCGCGGGCGGGCCTGAAGTCGGCGCGCGGCTGCGGTGTCGCGCGCCGAGCGGCGGCGCGGGTGTGCGGCGGCGGCGGGGCTAGCGCTTCCCGGCCCGGGCCCGCGGGGCCACCAGGCGGGTTCCGGCCCAGTCGCGGCTGGCGGAGACCGAGCTGGTCTGGGACAGGCCCGCGGTGGGGGCGGCCTCGCCGATGTCGCTCGGCTCGATGTGGCCGGTCCGGCCGGCCTTGGGGGTCAGCAGCCAGATGTGTCCGCCGTCGGCCAGCGCGGTCAGGCCGTCGACCAGGACGTCGACCAGGTCGCCGTCGTCTTCCCGGTACCACAGCAGCACGGCGTCGACCACGTCTTCGTAGTCCTCGTCGACGAGCTCGCTCCCGGTGAGGGCCTCGACGGCGTCGCGCAGCTCCTCGTCGATGTCCTCGTCATAGCCGATCTCCTGGACCACCTGCCCGGGGGTGAAGCCCAGGCGGATAGCGGGCTGTGTGTCGACGCTCCCGGCCTCGACGGCCTGGTCGGCACCCGCTTGGTCCGCGGTCGCGCTCACTTAACGTCCCTCCAAAAGGTTCGGTTCTCATGTCTTCGGTCCGTCCGCCCGCTGTCGGCGGCCACCCGACCAGTGTCGCACCCGAGGGCGGGAGCGTCGATGATTTTGCGGTCTTTTCGCGCCCATCGGCGGGCTCCCGGATCGGGTGGCGCCGGAACGTCCGACGCCTGGTAGACCTAGTCCACACGTGCAGGGCCCGGAGCGCAAGTACCCGGCGCCATCCTGTGGACGACGCCGTGTCAGCTCCGGGCGCGCCGGATCGCGGCCCGCGGGCCGGCCGGGTCCGGGCCGCGGGCCGGTGGCGCCCCGGTGGCGCCCCGGTCAGGGTCCGATCGGCGGTCCCGGCCGCCGCCCGGACGGGCCTTCGAAACACGCCCCCGGCCGGCCCGTCGGACCACCCCCGGACCACAACCTCGTCGACCCCGGAAAACGGTCCGCGGCCCCGCACCGCGGCGTACGGCCGCGTCCGCGCATCCGGTGGCCGGGGCACCTCTGTCCGAACATCGGACTCAAGGGGGCGCGGGGCGGCCATTAGGGGCCCGATCTGTCCGCTTTCGCTCTGGTTACCGTCGAGTAGAGATGACGCGGAGGGGCCGGGCAGGCGAGGATGAGAAGACTGCCCTACTTGCTGCGGCGAGGCTGGGACGACGCGCTACGAGCGCCCGCACCGGCCCCGCCCGAGGAGAAGTGAAGGACCGCACGTGGCTTCCGGACGAGAGCGCTTCTCGATCATCAGCGACGGCCTTCCGACCCAGCTGCCCGACATCGACCCGAACGAAACCGGGGAGTGGCTGGAGTCGCTCGACGCCGTCATCAACGAACAGGGCCGCCAGCGCGCGCGATACCTGATGCTGCGCCTGTTGGAGCGGGCCCGGGAGAACCAGGTCGGCGTGCCCGGCCTGCGCTCCACCGACTACATCAACACCATCCCGCCGGAGCGCGAGCCCTGGTTCCCCGGGGACGAGGACATCGAGCGGCGGATCCGCGCCTACATCCGCTGGAACGCCGCGATCATGGTGTCCCGGGCCAACCGCCCGGGGATGGGCGTCGGCGGCCACATCGCCACCTACGCCTCCGCCGCCTCCCTCTACGAGGTGGGCTTCAACCACTTCTTCAAGGGCAAGGACCACGGCGAGGCCGGGGACCAGATCTACTTCCAGGGCCACGCCGCCCCGGGCATCTACTCCCGCGCCTTCCTCGAGGGCCGGCTGACCGAGGCGCACCTGGACGGGTTCCGCCAGGAGCACAGCCACACCCCGGGCCTGCCGTCCTACCCGCACCCGCGGCTGATGCCGGACTTCTGGGAGTTCCCGACCGTGTCGATGGGCCTGGGCCCGATCAGCGCGATCTACCAGGCCCGGTTCAACCGCTACCTGTACAACCGCGGCCTGGCCGACACCTCCCGCTCGCACGTGTGGGCGTTCCTCGGCGACGGCGAGACGGACGAGCCCGAGTCGCTCGGCGCGCTGTCCATCGCCGCCCGCGAGGAGCTGGACAACCTCACCTTCGTGATCAACTGCAACCTGCAGCGGCTGGACGGACCGGTCCGCGGCAACGGCAAGATCATGCAGGAGCTCGAGTCCACCTTCCGCGGCGCCGGGTGGAACGTGATCAAGGTGGTCTGGGGCCGGGACTGGGACCCGCTGCTGGCCCAGGACGTGGACGGCGTCCTGGTCAACAAGATGAACACCACCCCGGACGGCCAGTTCCAGACCTACACGGTCGAGTCCGGCGCCTACATCCGGGAGAACTTCTTCGGCGGCGACGCCCGGCTGCGCAAGATGGTCAACCACCTCGACGACGACGACCTGCGCAAGCTCTCCCGCGGCGGCCACGACTACCGCAAGGTCTACGCGGCCTTCAAGTCCGCCCGCGAGCACGTCGGCCAGCCGACCGTGATTCTTGCGCACACCATCAAGGGCTGGACCCTGGGCAAGGACTTCGAGGGCCGCAACGCGACCCACCAGATGAAGAAGCTGACCAAGGCCGAGCTCAAGGAGTTCCGGGACCGGCTGCACCTGCCGATCTCGGACGAGCAGCTCGGCGCCGAACTGCCGCCGTACTACCACCCGGGCGAGAACTCCGACGAGGTGCAGTACCTCAAGGAGCGCCGCGCGGCCCTCGGCGGCTACCTGCCCAGCCGGGTGGTCCGGCCCAAGCAGCTGAACCTGCCCGGCGACGCCACCTACGCGGACCTGAAGAAGGGCTCCGGCAAGCAGGCGATCGCCACCACCATGGCCTTCGTCCGGCTGCTCAAGGACCTGATGCGGGACAAGGAGATCGGCGCGCACTTCGTCCCGATCATCCCGGACGAGGCCCGCACCTTCGGCATGGACTCGCTCTTCCCGACCGCGAAGATCTACTCGCCGTTCGGCCAGACCTACGAGGCCGTGGACCGCGAGCTGCTGCTGTCGTACAAGGAGTCCAAGCAAGGCCAGATCCTGCACGAGGGGATCAGCGAGGCCGGCGCCACCGCCTCCCTGGTCGCCGCGGGCACCACCTACGCGACCCACGGCGTGCACACGATCCCGATCTACATCTTCTACTCGATGTTCGGGTTCCAGCGCACCGGCGACCAGTTCTGGCAGTTCGCCGACCAGATGGGCCGCGGCTTCGTGCTCGGCGCCACGGCCGGCCGGACCACGCTGACCGGCGAGGGCCTGCAGCACGCCGACGGCCACTCGCACCTGATCGCCTCGACCAACCCCGCGGTGGTCGCCTACGACCCGGCCTTCGCGTTCGAGATCAGCCACATCATGCAGGACGGCCTGCGCCGGATGTACGGCAGCTCGACCGATCATCCGCACGGCGAAGACGTGTTCTACTACATGACCGTTTACAACGAGCCGTTCCAGCAGCCGGCCCAGCCGGAGGGGATCGACACCGAGGGCATTCTCAAGGGCCTGTACCGGTTCAAGCCCGCAGCCGAGGGCGGCGAGCGGCCCAAGGCACAGATCCTGGCCTCCGGCGTGGGCCTGCCCTGGGCGCTCAAGGCCCAGCAGCTGCTCGCGGACGAGTGGGGCGTGGCGGCGGACGTGTGGTCGGCCACCTCGTGGACCGAGCTGCGCCGGGACGCGCTCAAGTGCGACGAGCACAACCTGCTCTACCCGGACGCCGAGGTGAAGGTGCCGTACGTGACCCGGCAGCTGGCCTCGGTACCCGGCCCGGTGGTCGCGGTGTCCGACTGGATGCGCGCGGTCCCGGACCAGATCGCCCAGTGGGTCCCGGGCGACTACACCTCGCTCGGTGCGGACGGCTTCGGCTTCGCCGACACCCGCGGGGCGGCCCGCCGGTACTTCCACATCGACGCCGAGTCCGTGGTCGTGGCGGTGCTCTCCCAGCTGGCCAAGCGCGGCGAGATCAAGCGCGAGCTGATCGCCGACGCGATCGCGAAGTACCAGCTGCACGATGTGAAGGCGGCCGGTGTGGGGTCGGTCGGCGGCGACGCGTAGGCGGCACGCAGGACGTCAGACACAGCAGTATCCGCAGAACCGCCCGTTCCGGCAGCAGCCGGGGCGGGCGGTTCTCGTTTCGGCGGGAACCCCGGGGGCGGCGGGCACGTCCAAGCCGCATGACTCGAATCCGTGCTCGTAGTTGTGTTCGCACCCGCGCCGGATGGTGGGCGAGCGTGGCCGGGGGAGTCGGTGACGGTGACCGGCCAATCCGAGGTGTCGGCGCTCGCCGCGGTCGTCAACAACCTGCCCACCGAGACCGACGCGCCGCGCAGCTGCCCGGCCGACTCCGCCGGGGCCGGGATCTGGCTGGACTTCCGTCCGGCCCGGGCCGGCGCCCCGGACTTCCTGGTCGACGCGTCCGTGGCCGGGTGCGCCGACACGGGCGTCTCGGTCGGCGGGGCGGCCCAGCCGGACCTGAACGGCGCCCCGGTCGGCCAGATCGATCGTATTCTGCAGGTGGACTGGACTGTGACCAGCCAATCTTCCGGCGCGATGGCCCGCTGAGCCTGTGCGGATATCGTATTGCCCTCTTCCCTGTAGAATGAATCACACGGGGCTCCTGCGCACCCGTGGTCCGAGCGGTCCGACGCGCAGGCCAGACCGTTGTGCTCTCGCGAACGGCGCCTTCGACGTTCGGAGATCAGATGAACACCCAACCGTCCGCCAGCTTCACGGAGCTGGGCCTGCCCGAATCACTGGCCAAGGCCCTGGCCGAGGCAGGGATCCTGACCCCCTTCCCGATCCAGACCGCCACCCTGCCGGACGCGCTGGCCGGCCGGGACGTGCTCGGCCGCGGCCGCACCGGCTCCGGCAAGACCCTCGCCTTCGTGCTGCCGGTGCTGGCCCGGCTGGCCGAGAAGCCCGGCCCGCGCCGGCCGAACCGGCCCCGCGCGCTGATCCTGGCCCCGACCCGCGAACTGGCCGCGCAGATCCACGCCACCCTGCTCCCGCTGGCGGCCAAGCTGAAGATCAACTCGACCACGGTGTTCGGCGGGGTCGGCGCGAACCCGCAGATCTCCGCGTTGCGCGGCGGCATCGACGTGCTGATCGCCTGCCCGGGCCGGCTGGCCGACCACGTGCAGACCGGGCACGCGATCCTGGACGCGGTGGAGATCACCGTGCTCGACGAGGCCGACCACATGGCCGACATGGGCTTCCTGCCCGTGGTCAAGCGGCTGCTGGACCAGACCCCCAAGACCGGGCAGCGGTTGCTGTTCTCGGCCACCCTGGACAACGAGATCGACGTCCTGGTCAAGCGCTACCTGAACAAGCCGGTGACGCACAGCGTCGACTCGGCCCAGTCCCCGGTCACCGCGATGGAGCACCACGTGCTGCACATCGAGGCCGACCACCGGCTGGCGATCCTGACCGACCTGGCCGCCGCGCCGGACCGGACCATCGTGTTCACCCGGACCAAGCACGGCGCGAAGAAGCTCACCCGGCAGCTGCTCGCCGCGAACATCCCCGCGGTCGAGCTGCACGGCAACCTGGCCCAGAACGCCCGCTCGCGCAACCTGGCCGCGTTCGCCGCCGGGCAGGCCACCACGCTGGTGGCCACCGACATCGCGGCCCGCGGGATCCACGTGGACGACGTGACCCTGGTCGTGCACGCGGACCCGCCGACCGAGCACAAGGCGTACCTGCACCGGTCCGGCCGCACCGCGCGGGCCGGAGCCGAGGGCATGGTGATCACGCTGATGACCGACGCCCAGCAGGCCGAGGTGCGCGACCTGACCCGCAAGGCCGGGATCAAGCCGACCACCACCCGGATCCGGCCCGGCGACGGCCAGCTGGCCCGCCTGGTGCCGGGCGAGCGGGTGTACGGCGCGCTGCCGGCGGCGGTGGCCGCGGCCGAGGCGGCCGAAGCCGAGGACGCGGCCGGAGGCGGCCGCCAGCGCGGCGGCCAGGCCGGCGGCCGCTCGGCGAGGCAGCCGGGCGTCGTCAAGCAGGGCGGCCGGCGCAGGTCCGGCGGTCAGGGCGCTTCGGCGCAGCAGGACGGCGGGCAGCAGCCGCGGCAGGCTACGGAGGGCGGCCGCACCGGGGCCCGGCAGCAGCCGGCCCGTCAGGCCGCCGACCGGCACGCCGGTACCCGGCCGGCCGAGCAGCGCCAGGGCGAGCCGCGGCAGGGCGGGGCCAAGAAGCCCGAGCGGACCGGCCAGGGTGCGGCGAAGCAGGGCGTGGTCAAGCAGGGCGGCCCGCGCCAGGGCGGGGCCAAGCAGGGCGGTTCGCGCCAGCGCGGCTCCGGCGGCGGCAAGCAGGGCGGCCCGAGCACGGCGCTGTCCTATAGCACGTCCACCCCGGGCGCGGTCGTGCACTCGGACAAGCCCGCGCGCTCCGGCGCTGTCGCCCTGTCCGAGGCCGCCTCGCGCCGGATGGGCAGCCCGCGCCGCGCTTCGGGCGCCGGTAGGGCGAAGTAAATTCGCAGGATTGTTGTAATTCAGGAACTTCATGCAGAAGCTGTTCTCAGTCGCCGAAGCGACCAGAGACGACTTCCGGTGGGAACTCACGCAGGGCAATGGCTTGGATCTGGCTGGCTCAAGTGACGGATACATCCCAGACCTGCTCTGCGTGAGTTCCGACACCTATGCGAGTCTCGTGGCGCAGAAGCCTGTCAAGGTGCCGGCCGAGTACGCGGCGCTCGTGGTCGAGATCACTTCGCCGTCGAATGCTGCGGAAGGTCGCAAGCCGGGACCCAAACGCGAGCGGCCGACGACATGGTCCGGCTACGCTCGCGAAGGCATTCCGCACTACTTGCTGATCGACCGCGACCCGAAGGTGCTCAAAGCAATCTTGTACAGCGACCCCGACCGGACCACCGGCAAGTATCGCGCCTCAACAGCTTGGCCCTTCGGTAAGAGGATCGACCTCCCCGACCCCTTCGGCATCGAGATCCCGACCGCCACCTGGCAGCCCTGGACCGCCTGACCGAGCACGCGGGTTAACCACCGCGCCGCCCAGTCTGGGAGAGTAGGGCGGTGACCAAGACCGTTCCGAGCCATTCTCCCGGGGGCCGGACCCCGGCCGCCGCCTCGCCCGCCACCGCTCCCGCCTCTGCTTCCGCGGCCGCCGCGCCGGTCCGGCGGCAGTCCGCGGACGCCCAGCGGGCCGGGACGGTACGGCGGCTGGAGAAGGCGACCGGGTCGCTGGCCAACGCGGCGATCGGGCGGATGGAGCAGAAGTTCGCCTGGTACCGGAACATGCCGCCGGAGAACCGGTCCTGGGTCGGGCTGGTCGCGCAGGCCGGGATCGCCGCGTTCACCGAGTGGTTCCGGCACCCGGACCAGCGGTCCGCGGTCTCGGCCGACGTGTTCGGCACCGCGCCGCGCGAGCTGACCCGGGCGGTGTCGCTGCAGCAGACGGTCCAGATGGTGCGCACCACGATAGAGGTGGTCGAGGACCGGATCGAGGAACTGGCCGAGGGCCCGGCGGCCGAGCAGATGCTGCGCGAGGGGATGCTGCGCTACTCCCGGGAGATCGCCTTCGCCACCGCGCAGGTCTACGCGCAGGCGGCCGAGCTGCGCGGGGCCTGGGACGCCCGGCTCGAAGCCCTGATCGTGGACGCCCTGCTGCGCGGCGAGGCGGACGACGTGGTGCTCTCCCGGGCCGCCGCCCTGGGCTGGGCCGCGTACAACGACATCGTGGTCATGGTCGGCACCGCCCCCGGCGACTCCGCACAGCCGGAGGCCGTGGTGGACGCGGTGCACCGGGCCGGGCGCCAGCAGAAGCTGGCCGTGCTGGCCGGGGTGCAGGGCGAGCGCCTGGTGGTGATCGTCGGCGGGGTGGCCGGGGACCCGCTGGCCGCGCTGCGCCCGCTGGCCGGGCAGTTCGCCCCCGGGCCGGTGGTGATCGGCCCGATGGTCGGGGACCTGACCGGCGCCTCGGACTCGGCCGGCAGCGCGCTCAGCGCCCTGCAGGCGGTCCCGGCCTGGCCCGGGGCCCCGCGCCCGGTGTTCGCCGACGACCTGCTGCCCGAACGCGCCCTGGCCGGGGACGACACCGCGCGGGCGGTCCTGGTCGAGGACGTGTACCGTCCGCTGAACGAGGCCGGCTCGGCTCTGCTGGAGACCGTCTCGGTCTACCTGGAACAGGCCGCGTCGCTGGAGGCGGCCGCCCGAATCTTGTTCGTCCACCCCAACACGGTCCGGTACCGGCTGCGCCGGGTGACCGATATCACAGGCCTCGCACCAGCTCAGGCCAGGTCCGCGTTCACCCTGCAGATCGCCCTGGCCCTGGGCCGACTGGCCGAGGCGGCCAAGCCTTTGTAGGGTTCCTACAACGCAGCACCCATGATCTTCGTCGCCCGCGTCAGAACCTCCCGCGCCCGGTTCAGGGCAAGGTGGGTAGCGTGCTCGTACTAGTCGCTCCCGGCCAGGGTGCCCAGACCCCTGGTTTCCTCACGCCCTGGTTGGCCGTCCCCGGCGTCGCCGACCGGCTCACCTGGTGGTCCGCGGTCGCGGACCTGGACCTGATCCACTACGGCACCGAGGCCGACGCGGACACCATCCGGGACACCTCGATCGCCCAGCCGCTGCTGGTCGCGGCCGGTCTGGCCGCCGCGATCAGCCTGTTCCCGCACCCGGCCGAGGGCTTCGGCCTGGTCGGGGCGACGGCCGGGCACTCGGTCGGCGAGCTGACCGCCGCCGCGGGCACCGGCGCGATCACCGCCGAGTCCGCGATGGCCCTGGTCCGCGAGCGCGGCCGGGCGATGGCCGCCGCGGCCGCCACCGTGCGCACCTCGATGACCGCGGTGCTCGGCGGGGACCTTGACGAGGTGCTGGCCAAGCTGGACGAGCACGGCCTGACCCCGGCCAACAGCAACGGAGCCGGCCAGATCGTCGCGGCCGGCACGGTCGAGCAGCTGGCCGCGCTCAAGGCGGACCCGCCGGCCGGGGCCCGGCTGCGCGAGCTGTCGGTGGCCGGCGCGTTCCACACCCACCACATGGCCCCCGCGGTCGAACGGATGCACCAGCTGGCCAAGGGCGTGTCCGTGCGCGACCCCCGGGTGCGCTACCTGTCGAACCGGGACGGCCAGGTCGTGCACTCCGGCCCCGAGCTGCTCAGCCGGATCGTGGACCAGATCGCCAACCCGGTCCGCTGGGACCTGTGCATGGAGAGCATGCGCGAACTCGGCGTCACCGGCATCCTCGAAGTCCCCCCGGCCGGCACCCTGACCGGGCTGGCCAAGCGGGCCCTGCCCGGAGTGGAGACCTTCGCCCTGAAGACCCCGGACGACCTCGACGCGGCGCGCGCCTTCGTGGACAAGCACGGCGAGACCGACCACCACTCGATGAACGAGTCGCCGACCTGGCGGATGCTGGTCGCCCCGTTCGGCGGCACGGTCAAGCGCGGCGGCGCGCACGTCGGCGCCCAGCTGGCCGTCGGCGAGGTCGTCGGCGCGGTCTCCTCCCGCCGCCAGGAGCAGGAGCTGACCGCCGACCACGGCGGCACCCTGCTGGAATGGCTGGTCGAGGACGGGGACCCGGTCTCCCCCGGCCAGCCCATCCTGCGCCTGCACCCGACGGCGCAGGCCCACTGATGCCCGTTCAGATCCAGTCGCCGCTCGGCGCGGCGCACGCCCGGATCATGGGCGTCGGCGGCTACCGGCCGTCCCGGGTGATCACCAACGACGAGATCTGCAAGGTGATCGACTCCACCGACGAGTGGATCCGGACCCGCACCGGCATCCAGGAGCGGCGCTGGGCCGCGGCGGACGAGTCGATCGAGGTGATGGCGATAGGCGCGGCCCAGAAAGCCCTGGCCGCGGCCGGGATCGGGGCCGACCTGATCGGCTGCGTCCTGATCGCCACCGTCACCCACCTGTCCCAGACCCCCTCGCTGGCCGCGGACGTGGCCAACCAGCTCGGCGCGCACAAGGCCGCCGCCTTCGACATCTCGGCCGCCTGCGCCGGATTCTGCCACGGCCTGGCCCTGGCCCAGGACATGGTCCGCGGCGGCTCGGCCGAGTACGTGCTGGTCATCGGGGTCGAACGGCTGTCGGACCTGACCGACACGACCGACCGGTCCACCGCCTTCATCTTCGGCGACGGCGCCGGGGCGGTCGTGGTCGGACCGTCCGAGCAGGCCGGCATCGGCCCGGTGGTCTGGGGTGCGGACGGCTCCCAGCTGGACGCGATCGGCCAGACCTTCGCCTGGGGCGACCTGCGGGACAAGCCGGAGCTGGGTTTCCCGGCGCTGCGGATGTCCGGCCAGCAGGTGTTCCGCTGGGCCTCCTACCAGATGGTCCCGGTGGCCAAGCTGGCCCTGGAGAAGGCCGGGATCACCGCGGAGGACCTGGACGCGTTCATCCCGCACCAGGCCAACATGCGGATCACCGACGCCATGATCAAGGCCCTGAAACTGCCCGAGCACGTCCCGGTGGCCCGGGACATCGCCAAGACCGGCAACACCTCCGCGGCCTCGGTGCCGCTGGCGATGGAGCGGATGCTCGCCGAGGGCGAGGCGCCGCACGGCGGCGTGGCCCTGCTGATCGGCTTCGGCGCCGGTCTCGTGTACGCCGCGCAAGTCGTTACGCTTCCCTAGATATCCTCACCCCGGTCGACGTCGACCGGGGTGACACCCCCACCCCCAACACAGGTTAGGAGCGCCAGACATGGCCGCCACTCAGGAAGAGATCCTCGCCGGACTCGCCGAGATCGTGAACGAGGTCGCCGGAATCCCGGCCGAGGACGTCCAACTGGACAAGTCCTTCACCGACGATCTGGACGTCGACTCGCTCACCATGGTCGAGGTCGTCGTGGCCGCGGAGGAGAAGTTCGACGTCAAGATCCCGGACGAAGAGGTCAAGAACCTGTCCACCGTCGGCGACGCGGTGAGCTTCATCACCGCCCACGCCAAGGCCTGATCCGGGTCCGCGGCGGCGGGCCGGGGAGCCGAGCGCTCCCCGCCCCGCCGCCCACAGCCTTCTGCGCAGTGGGCGCACCGACTATTGCGCCCGACCATCCCCCGACGGCGAGACCAGACCAGACAGAGAAAAGGAACAACCGACGTGGCTGCGGCAAC
Source organism: Actinocrinis sp. (assembly GCA_035943635.1). Classification (GTDB taxonomy): domain Bacteria; phylum Actinomycetota; class Actinomycetes; order Streptomycetales; family Catenulisporaceae; genus DASZBX01. Next base: position 74,783 of record DASZBX010000089.1, read on the forward strand.
TAGTAGCGCCAACCTCCGACGGACCGTGGTCGTCACCGGCTTCGGCGCCACCACACCGCTCGGCGGCGACGTCGCGAGCACCTGGGAGGCCTTGCTGGCCGGACGCTCCGGCGTGGCCGCGCTGACCGAGGACTGGGCCTCCGAGCTGCCGGTCAAGATCGCCGCCCGGGTGGCCGTGGACCCGTCCGAGGTGCTCAAGCCGGTCGAGGTCCGCCGGCTGGACCGCTCGGCCCAGTTCGCCCTGATCGCCGCGCGCGAGGCCTGGCGGCACGCCGGCCTGGCCGACGCCGACGTGGTGCCCGAGCGGCTCGGCTCCGTGGTCGGCTCCGGCATCGGCGGCGTGATCACCCTGCTCGACGCCTACGACGTGCTCAAGGCCAAGGGCGCCCGCAGCGTCTCCCCGCGCACCGTCCCGATGCTGATGCCCAACAGCCCGGCCGCGTACGTCGGCCTGGAGTTCGGCGCCCGGGCCGGCGTGCACACCCCCGTCTCCGCCTGCGCCACCGGCTCCGAGGCGATCGGCTACGCCACCGAGATGATCCGCAGCGGCCGGGCCGACATCGTGGTGGCCGGCGGCACCGAGGCCGCGATCCACCCGCTGCCGATCGCCGGCTTCGCCAACATGATGGCCATGTCCAAGCGCAACGACGAGCCCGAACTCGCCTCCCGCCCGTACGACCGGGACCGGGACGGCTTCGTCCTGGGCGAGGGGGCCGGGATCGTGATCCTGGAGTCGGCCGAGCACGCCGCGGCCCGCGGCGCCCGGGTCTACGCCGAGATCGCCGGGATCGGCCTGTCCGCCGACTCGCACGACATCGCCCAGCCCGAGCCGACCGGCCGGGGCATCTCCACCGCGCTGCGCTTCGCCCTGGCCGACGGCGGGATCGAGCCCGGCCAGATCGTGCACCTGAACGCCCACGCCACCTCCACCCCGCTGGGCGACGTGGCCGAGCTCAAGGCCCTGAGCAACGTGCTCGGGGTGGCCGCCGAGGGCGTGGCGATCTCCAGCACCAAGTCGATGACCGGCCACCTGCTCGGCGGGGCCGGCGGGATCGAGACCGTGTTCGTGATCAAGGCCCTGGACGAGCTGCTCGCCCCGCCGACGATCAACGTGGACAACCTGGACGAGGCGATCACCCTGGACATCGTCCGGGACAAGCCGCGCGCGCTCCAGTCGGAGACCGCGGCCGGCCCGGCGGTGATGCTGAACAACTCCTTCGGCTTCGGCGGCCACAACGTGGTGCTGGCGCTGCGCCGGCCGTGAGGCGGGCTTAGCGTTCTGCCGCACTCCGAAGATCTGTCCCGGGTGGTCCACGACTGACCCCCGGGACAGATGCGTCTTCACCTCCGGGCCGTTTTCCAGTCCGCCTTCATCCCGCCCCGCTCCCGGCAAGGAAAACGCGCCCATGACCGTTCTCACCGTCCCGCCCGCCAGGCCCGCCCGCGAGCAGGACCCGCGCAACCCGGTCACCCGGCTGGCCCGGTACTTCGACGAGGGCACGCTCGAGCTGCTGACCCCGTTCGACGACTCCGGCTTCGCGGCCGCCCGCGGCCTGGTCCACGGCGCCCCGGCGGCCGCCTTCGCCTCGGATCCGACCGTGCAGGGCGGGGCGATGGGCCTGGCCGGCTGCAAGGCCATCCTGGTCGCCTACGAGCACGCCCTGGCCGCCGGGATCCCGGTGCTCGGCCTCTACCACTCCGGCGGCGCCCGGCTGGCCGAGGGCGTGCTGTCCCTGCACGCGGTCGGCGAGGTGTTCGCCGTGATGACCCGCTCCTCGGGCAAGATCCCGCAGCTGTCGCTGGTGCTCGGCCCGGCGGCCGGCGGCGCGGCGTACGGCCCGGCGCTGACCGACGTGGTGATCCTCGGCCCGGCCGGCCGGATCTTCGTCACCGGCCCCGAGGTGGTCCGCTCGGTCACCGGCGAGGCGGTGGACATGGACCGGCTCGGCGGCCCGGAACCGCACGGCCGCCGCTCCGGCGTGGTGCACGTGGTGGCCGAGACGGACGAGGACGCCTTCGCCCGGGCCCGCGACCTGACCGCGCTGCTCGGCGACCAGGGCGCGATGGAGCCGGACCGGATCGAGGAGCGCGACCTGGCCGGGCTGCTGCCCGAGTCGGTCAAGCGTGCCTACGACGTGCACCCGCTGGTGGACGGCGTGCTGGACGGACCCGGGGTGGAACTGCACCCGCGCTGGGCGCCGAACATCGTCACCGTCCTGGGCCGGCTCGGCGGCCGCACGGTCGGCGTGATCGCCAACAACCCGCTGCGGCTCGGCGGCTGCCTGGACTCCGCCTCCGCGGAGAAGGCGGCCCGGTTCGTCCGGATGTGCGACGCGTTCGGGGTGCCGCTGGTCGTCCTGGTGGACGTGCCCGGCTACCTGCCCGGCGTCGGCCAGGAGTGGGACGGGGTGGTGCGCCGCGGCGCCAAACTGCTGCACGCCTTCGCCGAGGCGGTGGTGCCGCGGGTCACGTTGGTCACCCGGAAGGCGTACGGCGGCGCGTACATCGCGATGAACTCCCGCTCGCTCGGCGCCACCCGGGTCTTCGCCTGGCCGACCGCGCAGGTGGCCGTGATGGGCTCGGTGGCCGCGGTCCGGATCCTGCACCGGCGCAAACTCGCCGAGGTGCCCGAGGACCTGCGCCCGCAGGTGGAGTTGGAGCTGGCGGCCGAACACGAGATCGTGGCCGGCGGGCTGGACCGGGCGATGGAGATCGGCGTGGTGGATGAAGTCGTGCAGCCGGCTGCTACTCGCCGGGCTTTGGCGGCGGCGATCGCCTCGGCGCCGCAGGTGCGGGGTCTGCATGGGAACATCCCGCTGTAGTGTGCTGATGAGGCTGGGTGGGTCAGCAGTGACGTCGAAGGATCGCAGCACTCCCAGTTGGCTGTGTCCCCTTGATCTGTGACAACCTGTCGATATGACGGATCGCCTGCCAGCTTCGGACCGTGCGCCGAATGACCTCGTGCCGTCGATACTGCGGTCCTCGGTCGAGCTCGTGGGCTGGGTCGCCGTGCCGTGGGCGTTGGCCGGGTATTCGCCGCTGGTGGCGATCGTGGTGACGGTCTTGTTGGTGGTCGGAGCGTCGCTGGCGGGGACGGTAGGCGATCGGGGCACTGCGGTGGCGCCGGTCGTCGCGGTGCCGGGGGTGGTCACGGTCGGGCTGACGGCGTTGCAGTTCGCCGTGGCCCTCGTTGCGGCCTGGTGGCTGTCGGCATGGCTCGGGGCGCTCGTGCTGCTGCTCGTGGCGGCCGGGGTGGTCGCGGAGTTGCCGCGATGGCGTTGGCTGCGGCGGCACTAGCTATGGCAGCAGGAACCAGCACCAGCAAACAGCACTGACCGGGCGTCAGGAGCGGTGGCGTCGAGAGGGAGGAAAGAACTGAGGGCCGGTCGGGTATTTCACTCGACCGGCCCTCAGCCGTTGGTGGTACGTCAGATCCGGCATAGCTGCGCAAATCTGATCCCGGATCAGCGGGCGACCTGGACCTCGTCGCCGACATGCAGGAAGTTGTAGAAGTACTCGGCGTTACTTGCACTCAGATGGACGCAGCCGTGCGAGCGAACCGTGACCGGGTCCTCGTGGAAGGCGTCGCCCCGGTAGAAGTACACGGCCCACGGCATCCAGGACTTGTAAGGGACCGACCACGAGTCGCGGACCTTGGAGGTCACGTGGAAGATCCCGGACGGCGTGGGCAGCGACGAACGGCCGGTCGCGACCTTGACCGGGCCGAACACGACCCTGCCGTCGTGCAGCAGCCAGGCCTCCTGCTTGGACAGCGAGACGCAGGCCACGGCCTTGGCCACGCAGGGCACGCCCTCGGCGGCCAGGCTGGTGCCGTTGCTCCCGGAGCCGCTCGACGGCGGGACCGCGGCCTTCGTGGCCGGCGTGGTGGGTGCGGTGGTCGGCGCCGCGGTGGTGGGGGCGACGGTCGGGGCGGCCGTCGTCGCGGGGACGGTCGGGACGGCCGGGGTGGCCGTGATGACCGCGGCGGCCGTGGTGGCCGGGGGAGCAGTGGTCTCGGTCGCCGCCGCCGCGACCGGCTTGGCGTTCACCGGGCCGGCTGCCGCGCACCCGCCGGCGGTGCCCAGGACGAGCGCCACGGCCAGGGCTATGGAGGAGTTTCGCAGGGTGCTGTGCATTCGGTTGTTCCCCATTCAAGGTGCATTGCCTTCGACAGGGTCTTTGTACCCCGCTGGACGTCGCCGCACCAGCGGACGGTTGCCCGCCCGGACGCGTCCGGGGTAACGAATTCGAGACGAATGCGCAGCAGATCGGCATCTGCCGGAAAAGGGGAAGATCCAGGACGTCAAGGGGTTGCCGCAACGTTCACCCGCTCGGCCGCCGGGCCCCGGCGGCCTCGCGCACGACCACCGGTCCGGCTACTGCGGCATCGTGTTCCACTCCGAGAGCACCGGGCGTTCGTGTTCGAACCCGAGCCGGCTGACGGCCGCGGTGTCGAGTTTGAACAGCGAGCCGTCGGCCGGCGTCAGCGACAGCCAGCGGGCGGCCAGCACCCGCAGATAGTGCCCGTGCGCGACCAGGGCCACGTCGCCGTCCAGCCGGTGCGCCGAGAGCGGGTCGACCAGCGGGCGGACCCGGGCGATCACCCGGTCGCAGCGGGCGCCGACCTCGGCCGCGGTCTCGCCCGGGAAGCCGCCGGGGCCGCCGGGCACCACGCCGTCGGTCCACAGGAACCAGTCCGGGCGCTCCTGCTGGATCTCGGCCGTGGTCCGGCCCTCGTAGCCGCCGTAGTCCCACTCCCACAGGTCCGGGTCGGTCCCGTCCAGGGCGATCCCGGCCAGTTCGGCGGTGCGCCGGGCCCGGGCGGCCGGGCTGGACCAGGCCGCCGCGATCCGGCGGCCGTTCTTGCGCAGTTGCAGCAGCAGCGCGCCGGCGTTGCGGGCCTGGATCTCGCCCTCGCCGGTCAGCGGAATGTCGGTGTGCCCGGTGTGCCGGCCCGAAGCGGACCATTCTGTTTCACCGTGTCGCACTAAGATGATCTCGCCCATGGTAACTACCGTAAGGGAACCTGCCACAATAGTCTCCATGAGCGACGCGATGGAGACCACCGCCACCCCGACCGGCGGCGGCGCGGCCGAGGAGGCCGGGATCGACCCGTCGCTGTGGCTGGCCTTCACCCGCGCGGCCGGATTCCTGCCCCAGGACGAGGCGCACGCGCTGTACCGGGCCGCACTGGCCGGGGCCCGGCTCGGCCCGCTGGCCGAGATCGGCACCTACCAGGGCAAGTCCGCGATCCTGCTGGCCGCCGCGGCCCGGGTGCACGGGCGCAAGCTGGTCACCGTGGACCACCACCGCGGCTCCGAGGAGCACCAGCCGGGCTGGGCGTACCACGACCCGGACCTGGTCGACCCGATCGTCGGCCAGGTCGACACCCTGCCGCCGGCCCGGCGCGCGCTGGCCCTGGCCGGGGTGGAGAAGGACGTGGTCATGGTGGTCGGCCGCTCGCCGGAGGTGGCCGCGCTGTGGCCGGGCGCCGGGTTCGGCTTCGTGTTCATCGACGGCGGCCACACCGACGAGGCCACCTGGGCCGACTACGACGGCTGGGCCCCGCTGGTCTCGCTCGGCGGGGTGCTGGCGATCCACGACGTGTTCCCGGACCCGGCCGAGGGCGGCCAGGCGCCGTACCGGATCTACCGGCTGGCCCTGGACTCGGGCGAGTTCGCGCAGGACGAGCGGCTGTCCGGGGTCGGCTCGCTGCGGGTGCTGCGACGGATCGCGGCCCAGGGCTGAGACGGGCCGGGCGGGGCCGAGCGGACTTCTTGCGGACTTGAGGGCGCTGAAAGGGTGCCGGTGTCGGCAAAACTCGGCGAGGGACCCGCGAACGGACCGCGGTGAGGCCGTGAAACTTTCACCGGAGCGCGCGCGGGGCGCAGTCGGGCACCAGGCGGATCCGGCCGCCCGTCCGCGCCCTGTCGGCAACCGGGGACGGGAACCGCGGCAGGGTTCGATCAGTACCCGGACAGGCCCCGATCAGACCTCGATCAGTCCCGGCTGAGCAGGTACTCCAGCGCGATCCGGGTGTCGTCCGGGGTGAGCGCGTCGACCGCGATCTGGTCGGCGGCCTCCAGATACGAGGAGGTGTCGTCGGGCCGTTCGATGTACTGCGCGCCGGTCAGGTGCTCCAGGTAGACCACGTCGGCCAGGTCCGGCTCGGAGAACCGCAGCAGGGTGAACGCGCCGCTCTCCGCGGCGTGCGCCCCGGCCGAGTAGGGCAGCAGCTGGATGGTGACGTTGCGGCGCAGACTCGCGGTGAGCAGGAACTCCACCTGCCGGCGCATCACCTCGGGGCCGCCGATCGGGCGCCGGACCGCGGACTCGTCCAGCACCACCCACAGCTTCGGCGAGGTGGCCGGGTCGGCGAACTTCTGCTGCCGGCGCTGGCGCATCAGGGCCAGCTTGTTCACCTCGGCCGAGCCGAGCGAGCGGTTGGAGGCGATCACCGCGCGGGAGTACTCCGGGGTCTGGAGCAGGCCGTTGACGAACTGCAGGTCGTAGGTGCGGATCAGCGACGCCGCGTCCTCCAGCCCGACGTAGGGGCCGAACCAGGGGGCGATGACCTCGTTGAAGCTGTTCCACCAGCCGAGCGTGTTGGCCTCGTGCACCAGGGTCATGGTCTGGGCCCGCTCGACCGGGTCGGTCACCTTGTAGAAGGTCAGCAGGTCCTCGACGTCGCGTTCCTTGAAGGAGACCTTCCCGGTCTCCATCCGGGAGATCTTGGCCTCGCTGCCCCGGATGTGGTAGCCGGCCTCCTTCATCGTGATGCCCTGGTCTTCGCGCAGGCGGCGCAGCGTCGAGCCGAGCAGGATACGGCGAACCGCCGAATTGCCGCTCTCAGCTTCCATGTCCCAGCTCCCGCCCCGGTCGCCCGAGCGCACCACGGCGACTACTCATGTCAACGACGTGCAGATCCACTGTGGTCCGGTACCTGTCCGGCCGCCCCGGCGCACCCGGCCGGCGAGGGATTCGTGTGCCCAGTCTTGCATCTGTCGGGAAAGAAATGAAGTTCTCTTGTGGAACAGGCAGTGACAGACCATCACTCGGCGCTACGATGCAAATGCATAAGCACTCGCCTCATTCGCACGTGCATCGGCTCTTGCTGAAGCCGGCCGGCGGTGAACCCGGGTGGCCCCGACCGAGCAAAAACCTCATAGCCGACACCCAACCTTCACGGACCCAACATGCCTATCGCCCCTTCCGCCCACACGGACGTCGATCGGTTCCCGGTTTCCTCGAACGGGGCCAAGGTCATGGACACACCAGCGCTCAGCAGGCAGCTCGACCTGACCGCCCGCCCGGAGTCGGCCGGCCAGGCCCGGCGGTTCGCGCACGCGTGCCTGCTGGACTGGCAGCTGGACCGGCTGGCCGACGACGTCGACCTGGTGGTCTCCGAGCTGGTGACCAACGCCCTGCTGCACGCCCGGATCGAGGGCCGCGGCTCGGCGCCGATCCGGCTGGAGGTACTGCGCGACCTGGACTTCCTGCTGTGCCGGGTGACCGACGGGAGCCTGGCCCCGCCGGCCCAGGAGCCGGCCGGGGACACCGCGGAGAACGGCCGCGGGCTGCTGCTTGTCGACATCCTGTCGGCACAGTGGGGCTGGTTCAGCGGCCCGGCCGGCAAGGCGGTCTGGGCCAGGTTCGACCTCTGATCCCGCACTGATTTTCAGGGCCCTGCGACCCGGCCCGGTTCCGGCGCTACCGCCGGAACCGGGCCGGGTCAACGCTGCCGGCCCATTCGCCATCCTTCGCCCGGGAGTTGGCCCGGTATTGCATTCGAATTCCCGTCTGCAAGTGCATTCGAACGTGAATCAGGAGTAGCTTCGAAGGCGGGACGGTGCGGACGGCGCGCCGTCCGCAACCGCGGCAGGAATGTGCCGCCAGCGCCAGAACTTCTCGTCGATCCGAAACCTTCAGGAGGATCCAGATGTCCACTTCGGCGTACAACGGAATTCCGGCCGGCGACCTTGCCGGCGCGGCCTGGCGCAAGGCCGGCGCGAGCAACTCGCAGGGGGCGTGCGTCGAGTTCGCGCGGCTCGGCGACGGCTCGGTGGCCGTGCGCAACTCCCGCTTCCCGGACGGCCCGGCCCTGGTCTACACCCCGGCCGAGATCGCGGCCATGCTCGACGGCGCGAAGCAGGGCGAGTTCGACGACCTGGCCGGCTGACGCCGCCGGCTGAGTCCAGGCGCCGCGGATCCGGCCGACACCGGGTCCGCGGCGCCTGCGCGGCAGAGGGAAAAGATCCATTTCCCAGCGGGGTTTTCGGATTTTTGAAGATCGCGACAGCGGCGCCGAACGCATTGTCGAACCGAATGGGAAACGGGTGTACGACCTGTTCGGGGAACCGCGGAACAATCCGCGCGCAGGGGATACAGCGGGTACCACACTTATCCCAAAGCGCTATCGGGGGGCAGCCCGACCGACTACCATTCCCTTCAGGCGGACCGCTTATTCCTCTTCTTCGCGGCGGGGTGCGCCGGAGTCGTGGGAGCGGCGGCGCGGGAGCGCGGTCTCGGTCGGGGAGGGGCACCAGTGGACGAGTCGGACCGGCGCGGACCGGAACAGCCGCAGAACACCGCGCCCGCCGGGGGTGAATCAGACACCGGATTCGAGGCCGGTTCCCCGTCCGGAACCGAGCAGGGGCAGGGCCATCGGCGCCGGCGTGCGGCCGGGGCCGGCCGTGGCCCGATCGGCGGGTTCGGGGTCGGGCCGGTCATCGAACCCGGATACTGGGAGGACGACCTGCCGGTACGCTCCTCGCTCTCGCTGGTCGACACCTCCGCCCCGCACCCGTGGCGGATGTACAACTTCCTGGTCGGCGGCAAGGACAACTTCCAGGTGGACCGGGACGCGGCGGCCGAACTGCTCAAGGTCCGGCCGGACACGGCGCTGACCGCCCGCGCGGTGGAGTCCTTCTGCGCCCGCTGCGTGGTCGAGCTGGCCGGGGCCGGGATCCGCCAGTTCGTCCAGTTCGGCAGCGCGATCTCGGTGCCCCGGGCCAGTTCCGCGACCGCGCGGCAGTACGCCCCGGACGTGCGGTTCGTCTACGTGGCCGAGGACCCGGTCACCCTGATCCACGCGCGGGCCGTGCTGGCCGAGGACAACGTGGAGATCATCGGCGGCAACTTCCGCGACCCGCGGCAGATGCTGTCCGAACCGGCCCTGAACGCGCTGGTGGATCTGGACGAGCCCTGCGGCTTCCTGCTGTTCGGGATGCTCGACTTCATCGCCGACGACCGCCGGGCCCGCACCGCGCTGCAGGACATCTACGACCGGGCCGCGCCGGGCAGCTACCTGGCGTTCATGCACATCCTCGAGGTCGGCAACGGCCCGGCCGACCGGGCCGTGGACGTGATACTGGTCCAGGAGGACATCCAGCTCACGCCGCGGCACGTGCCCGAGATCGAGAAGATCATCGAAGGCTTCGAACTCTGGGACGAGCAGGGCCTGGTGCCGGTGACCAACTGGCGCCCGGACCCGAAGGAGAGGGGCCCGGGCCCGGAACTGGCGGACCGGGCCGGGGCCGTGGGCGCGGTCATCGTCAAACGCTCAGACGCGAAACCGGGCGAGCGAGCCGGGGCTCTGGGTTAGAGTCGGCGGCATGCATGAGGAACCGCGCGCCGGCGCACGTCCGGCGACCTCCGACGAGGGGCCGCACCGGCAGGTGGACCAGCTGGCGGGTCCCGGGCTGTGGGGCGAGCTGGTGGCGCGCACGTTCGCGCTGCCGGGCGTGCTGGAGGGCCACAGCCAGGTCTCGCCGGCCGGCTCCCGGGCGGTGTTCCTGGCCGACCAGGCCGAGGAACGCTCCCCGGAGACCTCGCTGGCCCCCGGGCGGCGCCTGGAACCGGTGCACCTGCACGCGGTCACGGACACCAGCGTCCACCTCGTCCTGCCGCCCGAGCGCGGCGAGCGGCTGGTCCGGCTGGGCTGGGCCGAGCCGCACCAGTTCGCCGAGTTCGGGACCGAGTTCATGGTCTACGGGCCCCGGACCGTGCGGGAACTGGACGTCGTCCTCGGCCTGATCGAGGAGAGCCTCGCGTTCGCCCGCGGCATCGAGCCCTGATTCCAGCCCTGATTCCAGCTCTGATGACGGGCGCTGATGACGGGCCCTGACGCCGGGCGTCGACCGTCCGGGTCAGACCTTGACCTCGGCCGGCCGGACCGCCGGCAGGCCGGCGCCGCCGAAGACCGCCGCGGTGGCCGGGTCGCCGCCGAGCGCGGCCAGGGCGAGCAGCATCGATCCGGCGGTCCAGCTGGTCAGTTCCTCCGGCCAGATCGCGGTGTCGGCGTACACGTATCCGGTCCAGTACAGGCCGTCCTGCGGGTTGCGCAGGTGCTGGATGTCGGTCAGCAGGGTCCTGGCCTCGGCCTCGCGGCCGACCGAGGCCAGGGCCAGGGCCAGTTCGCAGGTCTCGCCGCCGGTCACCCAGGGGTGGTCGTCCACGCAGCGCACACCGAGCCCGGGCACGACGAACCGGGACCAGGACGCGTCGATCCGCTCGTGCGCCGCGTCTCCGCGCAGGACGGTGCCGAGTACCGGGTAGTACCAGTCCATCGAGTAGCGGTCCTTCGGGCTGAACCGCTCCGGGTGCGCGGCCACCGCGTCGCCGAGGTCGGCCGCGGCCCACTCCCAGTCCGGGTTGTCCCGGCCCAGCGCCCGGGCCAGGGCCAGGGCGCAGCGGACTGCGTGGAAGATGGAGCTGGACCCGGTCAGCAGCGCCTCGTCGGTGCCGGTGTTCCAGCGGATCGCGCCGTCCGGGCGCTGCAGGCCGAGCACGAAGGCGATCGCGCGCTCGACGCACGGCCACAGCTCCTCGGCCGTGTCCCGGTCGCCGGTGCTCAGGTAGTGGTGGTAGGCGCCGACGCCGACGTAGGCGCTGAAGTTCGCGTCCCGGGTCGGGTCGGTGGGCCCGCCCGCGCCGGCCGGGCCGTCGGCGTAGTTGGCGAACCAGGAGCCGTCCGGGTTCTGCCGCCCGGCCAGCCAGCGGTAGGCCCGGCCGGCCGCGGTGTGCTGCTCGGCCGCGTCCAGGGCCATCGCGGTCTCCACGTGGTCCCAGGGGTCGAGTTTGTCGCCGTGGAACCAGGGGATGGACCCGTCCGGGCGCTGCACGGCCAGGATCCCGGCCACGGTCGCGGCCAGCTCCTCCTGGCTGAGCACGCCCGGCGCGGCCAGGTCGGCGCGGGTCATCGGGCCTTGGTCGCGTAGACGACCAGGCTCTTGCCGAGCACCGGGTTCAGCGCGGCCTCGCTGATCCGGGTGAGCTTCGGGGCCTTCATGATGTCCCAGACCAGCATTCTGTGATACATCCGGACGGGTGCGGCCTGGTCGTTGTCCACTCCGACCGCGCACTTGAGCCACCAGTAGGGCGAGTGCAGCGCGTGCGCGTGGTGGCTGGCGTACGGGCGCAGCCCGGCCACCCGCAGCCGGTCGAGCACCTGGCGGCGCTGGTAGATCCGGATGTGCCCGCCCTCGACCTCGTGGTACTGGTCGGACAGGAACCAGCAGACCGTCTCGGGGAACCAGCGCGGCACGGTGACCGCGATCCGGCCGCCGGGCTTGAGCACCCGGGACAGTTCGGCGTACGCGCGGGTGTCGTCGTGCAGGTGTTCGAGCACTTCGGCGGCGACCACCAGGTCGAAGCTGGCGTCCGGGAAGGGCAGGTGGTAGGCGTCGGCCCGGACCGCGGTGGCGTCGGCGTCCGGCGGGACCTCGCCGGCCTCGCGCATGGCCTGGAACATCGCGTTCGCGGAGTCGACCTCGGCCATCGAGTAGTCCAGGGCGACCACCCGCGCGCCCTTGCGCAGCAGCGCGAACGAGTGCCGTCCGCCGCCGGCGCCCAGGTCGAGCACCCGTTGGCCGGGGATGACCGGGAAGCGGTCGAAGTCGACGGTCAGCATGCGAGGGGGCCCTTCTTGCTCGGGTCGGTGGGTCCGGGGGCGGCGGCGAGGTCCGCGACGAGGTCGGCGGCGGCCGGGAGCGGCACGGTCGGCGGCGCGACGGAGGCGACGGCCGGGACCGTCGCGGTGAGCGGCGCGACCTCGGCGGCGGGGACCGGCGCGACGGAGGCGGCGGCGTCGATGACGGCGACAGTGGTGCCCGCGCCGGAGCCGACGCTCGTGCTCACGCTCCTCGTCGAGCCCGCGCCCGCGGTGGCCTCGATCAGCGCGTAGTACCGCTCGGCGGTGGCGATCGCGGCGGTGCGCCAGGTGAACCGGGTCACCGCGCGTTCCCGGGCCGCCGCGCCGAGCCTGGCCCGCAACTGCGGGTCGCCGAGCAGCCGGGACAGGGCCACGGCCAGTGCGGGCGCGTCCCCGGGCGGCACGGCCAGGGTGCTGTGCCCGTCCGGGCCGGCCACCTCCGGCAGGGCGCCGCCGGTGGTCGACACCAGCGGCAGGCCGATCGCCATCGCCTCGACCGCCGGGAGGGAGAAGCCCTCGTAGAGCGACGGCACGCAGGCGATCTCGGCGGACCGCAGGGTGGCGATCAGTTCGTCCTCGCTCAGGCTGTCGGTGAACGTGATCGACCCGGCCAGGCCGTACTCCTCGATCGCGCGCAGCGCCGGGCCGCCCTTCTTGGGCTTGCCGACCACCACCAGGTGCGCGTGGTCGTGCTCGGTGCGCACCTTGGCGAAGGCCTCGATCAGCACGGCCAGGCCCTTGAGCGGGGAGTCGGCGCTGGCCGTGGTCACGATCCGGCCGGGCACCGTGGCCACCATCGGGTCGGGCCGGTAGCGGTCCACGTCCGTGCCGATCGGGATGGTCCGGATCCGCTCCGGGAGCACGCCCATGTACTCGGCGATCTGCGCGGCGCTGGAGGAGGAGACCGTGATGATCTCCGGCAGCCGCCGGGCCACCCGCGCCTGCATCTTGGTGAAGCCGTACCAGCGGCGCAGCGAGATCTGCCGCCAGCCCCCGGCCTCGGCCAGTTCCAGTTCGCGGTCCACCCGGACCGGGTGGTGGATGGTGGCCAGGGTGGGCAGGCCGAGCCCGGGCAGGGTGAGCAGGCCGCGGCCCAGGCACTGGTTGTCGTGCACGAGGTCGAACTCCCCGGCCCGGGCGGCCAGGACCCGGGCCGCCCGCAGGGCGAAGGTGCGCGGCTCGGGGAAGCCGGCCGTCCACATCGTGGCCACTTCCAGCAGGTCGATCCGGTCCCGGAACTCGCCCGGCCGCGGGGTGCGGAACGGGTCCGGCTCGCGGTACAGGTCCAGGCTGGGCACCGGGGTGAAGCCGACCGGGTCGTCGAGCACCGGGTAGGGCTGGCCGGCGAAGACCTCGACCCGGTGGCCGAGCGCGGCCAGTTCGCGGGAGAGGTTCCGGGTGTAGACGCCCTGCCCGCCGGAGAACGGGTTGCCCCGGTAGCAGAGCAGCGCCACGCGGAGGCCGGACGGCGGCCCGGGAACTGTCACGTCCGTACTCCCTGGCGGTGTGGGGGGAAAGGCGGCGAAGATAGCGATATTCCGGCCAATGCTACACAGTGGGCCGGCCGGGCGGCGCTCATGCTACCAGCCGGTAACAAGCTGTGCGGGGCGGTCGGCGCGGCGTGGCCGGAGCGCGGGGGCGGCGTGCGGCGGCCGGCCGCGCGGGCCGGCCCCGGGGCCGGGTCCGGCTACAGTTCGACCTTGCGCAGCAGGTCGCGCAGGGTCTCGCGCTCGTCCTGGGCCAGCCCGGCCAGCGGGTTGGCGGCGTAGTCCAGTTCGGTCCAGATCCGGGCGGCCACGTCCCGGCCGTCTTCGGTCGGGGTGACCAGCTTGATCCGCCGGTCCCGGCCGTCCGGCTCCCGGGTGACCAGGCCGCGCTTCTCCATCCGGTCCACCAGGCCGGTGATGTTCGACGGCTCGCACTTGAGGCGCCCGGCCAGCTGGCTCATCGGCATCGGCTCGTCGGACACCAGGGCCAGCATCCGGGCCTGGCCGCCGGTCAGCCGGTGCCGGGCTGCGACCTGGTCGTACTCGGCGTAGAACCGGGCGGCCATCTCGGCGAACTGGTTCAGGATCTCGACGGTGAGCGGATCGCGGCGGGCCATGGCTCCAGGATAGCTGAAATGTCCATGGACTGAACTATTCGGCGGGCCGGCCGCCGCCGGTGCGCGGCTTCCCCGGCTGCGCCGCCAACGATCTGGCCCGGCGTCAGATCCGGCCCGCCCGCGCCCGCGGACGGCGGCCGTCCGCCACCCGGGCGGGTAAGCTTTCGCCATGGCGACCACCGGAAAACCGAGTCTGGCCGAGGTGATCGGCCTGCTCGACGCGGCGTACGACCCGGGCTGGGCGCAGGCCTGGGACGCGGTCGGTCTGGTCTGCGGCGACCCGGACGCCCCGGTCGGCCGGGTGCTTTTCGCCGTCGACCCGGTCGCCGAGGTGCTCGACGAGGCCCTGGCGTGGGGCGCCGACCTGCTGGTCACCCACCATCCGCTGCTGCTCAGGCCGGTGCACGGCGTCGGCGCGGACACCGTCAAGGGCCGCGGGATCCACCGGCTGATCACCGGCGGCTGCGCCCTGTTCACCGCGCACACCAACGCCGACTCGGCCAACCCGGGCGTCTCGGACGCGCTGGCCGCCGCGCTCGGGCTGACCGTGACCGGGCCGATCCTGCCCCAGCCCGGGGCCGACCCGGCCGCCGGGCGCGGGCTCGGCCGCTTCGGCGCCCTGCCCGCCGCCGAGCCGCTGCGCGCGTTCGCCGACCGGGTCGCCGCCGCGCTGCCCCGCACCGAGGCCGGGGTGCGCGTCTCGGGCGACCCGGACGCGCCGGTCCGGCTGGTCGCGGTCTGCGGCGGCTCGGGCGACGACCGGGCCGCGCTGGCCGCGGTCCGCGCGGCCGGCGCCGACGCGTACGTCACCGCCGACCTGCGGCACCACCCGGCCAGCGAGGCTCGCGAGGCCGGGCCGGGCACCGCCCTGGTGGACGTGGCGCACTGGGCCAGCGAGTGGCCCTGGCTGGCCGCCGCGGCCCGCCGCCTGGCCGCCGACCTCGGTGCGCACCGGCCGGAGCGCGATACCGTGGAGACCCGGGTCTCCACGGCGGTCACCGATCCGTGGACACTGCACCGGTCCGCTTGACCACCCCTACCAGAACCCAGCAAGGCCCGACCCAAAAGAGGGAACCCCGCCGTGAACGCAGCGCCCGCCGACCAGCTCCGACTCCTCGACATCCAAGCGCTCGACTCGAAGCTCGACCAGCTGGCCCACCGGCGCCGCACCCTGCCCCAGCTGGCCGCGCTGTCCGCCGCCGACACCCGGATCGGGCAGGTCCGGGACGTGCTGGTGGCCTCCACCACCCAGGAGTCCGACCTGGCCCGGGAGCTGAAGAAGGCCGAGGCGGACGTGGAGGCGGTGCGCAACCGGGCCGCCCGGGACCGCAAGATGCTCGAGTCCGGCTCCGGCAGCGCCAAGGACATGTCGCACCTGCAGAGCGAGCTCGAGTCCCTGGCCCGGCGGCAGAGCGACCTGGAGGACATCGTGCTGGACGTGATGGAGCGGGTCGAGACCGCGGTCAACCGGACCGCGGACCTGAACCGCCAGCGCACCGCGGCCGACGAGGACCGGCAGAAGCAGGCCTCGGAGCTCGCGGTGGAGCAGGCCGCGATCGACAAGGACATCGCCTTCGCCACCCAGCAGCGCGCCCTGCTGGCCGGGCAGCAGCCGGCCGACCTGATGGCCCTGTACGAGAAGATCCGCTCCCAGTACAACGGGATCGGCGCCGCCGCGATCCGCCAGCGCCGGTGCGAGGGCTGTCGGCTGGAACTGGACATCGCCGAGGTCAACGAGGTCAAGGCGGCCAAGCCGGACGCGGTCTACCGGCACGACTCCTGCCGCCGGATCCTGGTCCGGACCAGCGAATCAGGCCTGTAGGACACCATGCGCACTCTGATCGTCGAGGCCGACGGGACCAGCCGGGGCAACCCCGGGCCGGCCGCCTACGGGGCCGTCGTGCGCGGCGGGGAGACCGGCGAGCTGATCGGCGAGCTGGCCGGGGCGATCGGCGTGGCCGGCAACAACGCGGCCGAGTACCGCGGCGTGATCGCCGGGCTGGAGGCCGCGGCCGAGTACGACCCGGCCGCCCGGATCGAGGTGCGGCTGGACTCCAAGCTCGTGGTCGAGCAGCTCTCCGGCCGCTGGCAGGTCAACCACCCCGAGATCAAGGCGCTGGTCGCCCGGGCGCAGCGGGCCCTGCCGGCGCACGGCCAGGTGTCCTTCAGCTGGGTGCCGCGGTCCAGCAACGTGCACGCCGACCGGCTGGCCAACGAGGTCCTGGACGCGGCCGCCCGCGGGCAGGAATGGGCGGCCCGGACCCCGATGCCCGGTCCGGTGGCGCCGGGCCCCGCGCGGGACCAGGCGGCCGACCGGGTGACGGCTGCGCAGGCCAGGTCGAGCGAGGACCAGGCCGGCGAGGACCCGGCGTCGATCCGCGAGGCCGTCGTCGCCGTCGCCGTCGCCGTCGCCGACGCCGACGCCGCCGCGGCCGTGGCCGAGGCCGCCGCCACCGAGAGCCAGCGCCCGGCCCAGCGCACGAAGGTGGGCTGGGCCGCGGACCTGGGCACCCCGACCCGGCTGCTCCTGCTGCGGCACGGGGTGACCCCGCTGACCGGGGAGAAGCGCTTCTCCGGGGTGGGCGGGGACCCGGACCTGACCGAGCTGGGCCAGACCCAGGCCCGGGCCGCGGCCGAACGCCTGATCGAGGCCCGGTTCGGCCGGATCGACGCGATCCTGGCCTCCCCGCTGCTGCGCACCCAGCAGACCGCGCAGGCGGTGGCCGACCGGACCGGGCTGCCGGTGCGCACCGAGCCGGGCCTGCGCGAGATGGACTTCGGCCGGTTCGAGGGGCTCACCTTCGCCGAGGCCCGGCACCGGTTCCCGGCCGAGGTGGACGCCTGGCTGGCCAGCGCCGACGTCGCCCCGCCGGGCGGGGAGTCGCTGGCGGCGGCCGCGGCCCGCTCGGCCCAGGCCCGGGACCGGATCATCGCCCGGTTCCCGCGCCGGACCGTGCTGGCGGTCACCCACGTCACCCCGATCAAGGCCCTGGTCTGCCAGGCGCTGGGCGCGCCGCTGGCCGCCGGCCACCGGATGGAGCTCGGCGCGGCCTCGCTGACCGTGATCGACTACTACGACGACGACGTGGCCAGCGTGCGCTGCGTCAACGACACCTCCTACCTGCCGTACTGACGATCCGGCCGCAGGGAAACACACTTAGAGCGCACACTCTTATTCGCTCGCGCGAGTGAACGACGGACCCTTAGCATGTCCCGACACTGCACGACGACAGGTGGGGGAAACACCGTGTTGGACACGCTCATCATCGGCCGGACCCTGCGCGTGCCGCGGATCGAGGGGCCGGCCGGCGACGGGGCCGGCGCCGCGCGCCAGGCCGACGCCGTGCTGCTCTCGGTCGGCTTCAAGGCCGCCGGACCGCTGCTCGGCCACCTCTCCGGCCTCGACCACGGCACGGCGGTCGACGCGGCGGTGCGCATCCTGGCCGCTGTCCGCGGCCTGGTCGGCGACGACGCCGAGCACAACGTGTACTTCAAGGACTTCCCCGCGAACGTCCCGGACACCGTCGAGTTCTGGCTCGAACGCCTCAACCTGGCCCTGGCCGAGAGCGCCCCGGACGGGCACCCCGACGGCCCGGCCACCGTCCTGCCGCCGGGCCTGAACCTGCTCGGCCTGCCCGGATACGGCACGTACCAGCACACGTACGCCGAGATGCTGGCCGCACACGAGGAGCTGATCCCGTCCGTCCGCGACCGGGTGACCGTGCTGCACCTCGGCGGCACCCTGGACGAGGAAGTCCACGCCCTCTACCTCGATCTGGCCGGCAGCACGACGCCGCTGTCCGAGGACGATCAGCACCTGCTCGGCCTGGCCGCCGTCTGGTGCGTCGACGGCCCGCACCCCGAGACCATCCCGGTCCGCGAGAACCGGGCCGTGATCAACCGGGTCCGGCTGGCCGACGACCAGCCGCTGCTGGCCGACACCGTGACCGACGTGCTGCGCCTGGCCTGCGCGCTGTCCGGCGGCGACGTCTCGCTGAGCACGCCGACCAGGCTCCGCTCCCTGCCGCGCCGGGACCGGCGCGCGCTGCTGGCCGCGCTGGACGGCCTGGTCGGCGCGAACCCGGCCAAGCTCGGCGACGTCCTGGTCCGCCGGGAGGAGTTCAAGCGCCTCGGCGAGCGCCTGCACCCGCACGAGTACCCGCAGTTCCCGCACGCCGCGGACGTGTTCGCGGTGGCCCGCGGCACGAAGAGCGTGCGCTCGCTCGGCAGCCGGGTGCAGGAGGCGTTCGGCGCCGGGGACGTGCGCAAGGCCGTCGGCCTGCTGGCGAACTCCCCGGGCCTGCTGGTGCGCAGCCTGGACCGGGCCGCCCGGGCCGCCGCGGCCGGCGCCGACCCGCAGCAGGCCGCCGCGGACCTGGCGGTCGTGCGCGAGGCCGTGGACCGGGTGGCCGGGAAGGCGTCCGGCCGGGTGCTGCTCTCGCTGCGCGAGCACCTGGGCAACCGGACCGCGCCGGACCCGGCCCGGCTCTTCGTCAACCGGGCCGGCCGGGCCTGGGCGGCTCCGGACCGGCGCGCGCCGCTGGACGCCGGGCTGGTCGCCGACCTGACCGGGCGGCTGGACCGGGAACTGGCCGGTCGGCTGCCGCGCAGCGGGCACCTGGTGGTGGACCCGGAGGTGTACGACGTCGCGCTGCCGCTGTCCGGCAAGGACCGCCCGGGCGGGTTCCGGGTGCTGCCGCGCGGCTCGCGCACCCGGGTGGAGAGCGACCACCTGCGGTTCTTCATCCACTGGAAGGAGAACCGGCGCAGCACCGACTACGACCTGTCCGCGCTGCTGCTCGACGAGGACCTCGCCGAGGCCGGCCAGCTGTCCTTCACCAGCCTGGCCGGGTACGGCGGCGTGCACTCCGGCGACATCACCGAGGCCCCGGACGGCGCGTCCGAGTTCATCGACCTCGATCTGGCCAAGGTGCCGGCCAAGTACATCGTGCCGCAGGTGCACGTCTACTCGGGCGAGGGCTTCCACGAGGCCGCGGAGTCGTACTTCGGGTACATGGCCCTGGACGCCGACCAGTTCGGCCGGCCGTACGAGGCGTCGACCGTCCGGATGCGCTCGGACCTGCGCGGCCCGAGCCGGGTCGCGCTGCCGCTGCTGTTCACCCATGAGCAGGACGGCAGCTGGTCGGCGCTGTGGACGCACCTGTTCGTGCGCGGCGAGGAGTGGGGCAACCGGGTGGAGAGCAGCGCCCCGTCCACCGCGCTGCTCGTGCAGACCATCATGGAACGCCGCTACCTGCGGGTCGGCGATCTGATCGAGATGATGCTCGACGACGCCGAGAACTTCAGCGAGTACAAGGCCGGCCTGGAGTTCGACGGGCCGGTCACCTACATCGGCATCGAGCAGCCGCAGGGCCTGCCCGAGGGCTCCGAGGTGATCACGCTGGACCGGATAAACGCCTTGGTCCCCGCCTAGGCGAGCTGCTAGAGTCGGCTCAGGCGCAGGCCATGAGGGGACTTCCTTCTCTCTTCACTAAAAGGCTACTAGTCCTCTCGCTTCCCCGCGTCGCCAACCGGCCCCGGTCCTTCCTGGACAGGGGCCGTTGTCGTGGCCTGAAACCGGGCCCCGGGGTCAGTCGCGCAGGACCAGGTCGAAGGCGGCGGTCCGCGGGCCGGGCACCGGCGGCGCGGCCGAGCCGACGGTCTCGACCTCGAATCCGGCCGCGGCCGCGGCGGCCGCGAACCCGGCCGGGTCCTTCGGCTCGGCCCCGGCCAGCAGCAGGGCCCGGACCAGCCTGCCCTTCGTGGCCTTGTTGAAGTGCGAGATCACCGTCCGCCTGGCCACCCCGGCCACGATCCGCTCCTGCACCACCCGGACCGTCACCGAGTTCGGCCCCGGCCGCCACATGGTCGCGTACGCGCCCGAACGCAGGTCGACGACCAGGTCCGGCCCGGTCAGCTTGTCCAGCGGTTCGCGCAGCTCCCGCCGCCACCACGTGTTCAGCGACCCGATCCCGGGCAGCGCCGTCCCGCCGGAGCAGCGGTAGTGCGGCACCCGGTCGCCGGGCCGCAGCACGCCCCACAGCGCCGAGAAGATCAGGATGTTGCTGTTCGCGGCGGTGAACGCGGCCGGTTCGGCCGCGGCCAGGCCCGGCAGGTCCAGGGCGTCGTAGAGCACTCCGGTGTACAGGTCGGCGGCCGGGACCGCGCCCGCGGTGCGCAGCCGCCGGTTGTACGCCAGCTCCCCGGCCAGCCCCTCGGTCAGCCCGAGCGCGGCCAGCGCCTGCGGGGCCGGGCCCGCGCTCAGCTCGCCGAGCGCGTCCAGCACCCGCTCCCGGGCCGGGGCCAGCCCGGGCAGGACCAGGGTTTTCAGCCGCAGCCTGGGCGCGCGGCCGGGCACGGCCTTGCCCTCGGACGGGGGCAGCAAGACGAACATCCGTCACCTTTCCGGGTCATGGTGCACCTGAAGTGTAGATCAGCCCCCGCCCCGCTCCCGGCCCGGCGCGGGCCGGGCCGCGGCCGCGCCCGGCCGCGATCCCGACCGCCCGACCCGGCCGCGACCGCGGCCGCGGGTCCGTGCGACAGGGCCGGAAAACCAGTACGCTGCCCGCTGTGCCACGCCGCGTACTGGTCATCGACAGCAAGGAAGCGCCCGACGTCCTGCGCACCGCCCTGCGGGACGGGTTCGCCGCGATCCGGGCCGAGTTCGAGCTGCCCGCGCACTTCCCGGCCGAGGTCCAGGCCGAGGCGGACGCCGCCGCCGACCCGGCCCGCGCCCTGCCCGCCGGGGCCGCCGACCGGCGCGACCTGCCGCTGGTCACCCTGGACCCGCCCGGCGCGATGGACCTGGACCAGGCGATGGCGATCGAGCGGCGGGGCACCGGCTACCGGGTCTGGTACGCGATCGCCGACGTGGCGCACTTCGTCGCCCCCGGCTCGGCCCTGGACCGCGAGGCCCGCCGCCGGGGCGAGACCATCTACCTGCCGGACGGACGCGTCCCGCTGCACCCGCCGGTCCTGTCCGAGGGCGCGGCCTCGCTGCTGCCGGACGCCGACCGCCCGGCCGTGCTGTGGCGGATGGACCTGGACTCCGGCGGCGACCTCGGCGAGATCGAGGTGGTCCGGGCCCTGGTGCGTTCCCGGGCCCGGCTCGACTACCCGGCCATGGCCCGCGCCCTGGACCAGGACACCGCGCCGGACGCGATCAACATGCTGCGCGAGGTCGGCCCGCTGCTGATGGCCCGGGAGGTCACCCGCGGCGGGATCAGCCTGCACACCCCGACCCAGGAGATCAGTGCGGACGGCGGCCCCGACCTGGCCGGCTGGCGGCTGGAGTACCGGGCCGGCCTGGCGATCGAGGACTGGAACGCGCAGATCTCGCTGCTGACCGGGATGGCCGCGGCCCGGCTGATGCTGGCCGCCGGGACCGGGATCCTGCGCACCCTGCCCGAGGCCGACCCCGGCACCGTCGGCCGGCTGCACCGCGCCGCCCGCGCGCTGCGGGTGCGCTGGCCCGAGGGCGAGACCTACGCGAGCCTGATCCGCCGGATGGACCCGGCCAAGCCGCGCCAGGCCGCGTTCCTGACCGAGGCCACCGCGCTGCTGCGCGGCGCCGGGTACACCTCCTTCCACGGCGCCCGCCCGCCGTACGTCCGGCACGCGGCCCTGGCCACCGAGTACGCGCACGTCACGGCCCCGCTGCGCCGGCTGGTCGACCGTTTCGGCAGCGAGGTGTGCCTGGCCGTGTCGGCCGGACGCCCGGTGCCCGAGTGGGTGTGCCAGGCACTGCCCGGGCTGCCGGCCGAGATGGCCGAGGGCGAGCGGCGGGCCAAGGCGGTCGAGCGTGCGAGCATCGACCTGGCCGAGGTGGTGATACTGCGCGACCGGATCGGCGAGGAGTTCGACGGCGTGGTGCTCGACCTGAACGACCGGATCGACTGGGACCGCAACGGCAAGCCGGACGCGGGTGTGGTCATGCTGCACGAGCCCGCGGTGATAGGGCGGATCGACGGCCACGACCTGCCGCAGGGCGCCCAGGTGCGGGTCCGCCTGGTCTCCGCGCAGCTCGAGACGCGCCGGGTGATGTTCGACTGGGTCGACGCGACCGTGTATCCCGAGGGCACCGTCATCAAGGGGGACGTGATACGCACGGACGGCGCCAGGCCGGAGCCGGGCCCCGAGGGCACCGGCCCGGGGGGACCGGCGCCGGAACCGGCCGCGGCGCCCGGCGGCGCGGCCGAGAGCACACCCACGGGGACCAACGGAACGCGGAGAAGCAGAGCCTTGAAGCACGCGGCGCAGAAGAACAAGGCCCGGGGACAGGCCCCGGGCGACGACGGGACCACCGGCGTCACCGACATCGACCCCGGCACCGGTACCGAAACCAGCACCGAAACCGACCCCGGCACCGACGACGGGACGGCCGAGGGCGAGCGGCGGTGAACGGCCGACGGCAGTACGTCGCCGCGATCGACCAGGGAACGACCTCCAGCCGGTGCATGCTCTTCGACCGCACCGGCCGCATCGTCGCCTGGGACCAGCGCGAACACCGGCAGATCCTGCCCCGGCCGGGCTGGGTGGAGCACGACCCGGTGGAGATCCTGGAGAA
Organism: Actinocrinis sp.; assembly: GCA_035943635.1. Lineage (GTDB taxonomy): Bacteria > Actinomycetota > Actinomycetes > Streptomycetales > Catenulisporaceae > DASZBX01. The sequence continues at coordinate 97,385 of DASZBX010000089.1, forward strand.
CGTCCGCGCCGTGGTCGCCGCGGCCCTGGCCAAGGCCGACATGTCGGCCGGCCGGATCGCGGCCTTCGGCATCACCAACCAGCGCGAGACCACCGTCCTGTGGGACCGCGACACCGGCCAGCCGGTGCACAACGCGATCGTCTGGCAGGACACCCGGACCGAGCAGCTGTGCCGGGAACTCGGCGGCGAACACGGCCAGGACCGGTTCCGCGCACAGACCGGGCTGCCGCTGGCCTCGTACTTCTCCGGCACGAAGATCACCTGGCTGCTGGAGCACGTCCCCGGCCTGCGCGCGCGGGCCGAACGCGGCGAGATCCTGTTCGGCACGATGGACTCCTGGCTGATCTGGAACCTGACCGGCGGCGTGCACATCACCGACGTGACCAACGCGTCCCGGACCATGCTGATGGACCTGCGCACCCTGGACTGGGACGAGGAACTGCTCGCCGCGTTCGGCGTGCCGCGGTCGATGCTGCCGCAGATCCGGCCCTCCGCCCAGGACTACGGCCGCGGCACCGGGGCCAGCGCCGCGGCCCCCGGCGCGGACGTGCTCGGCGGCGCGCCGATCGCTGCGGCCCTCGGCGACCAGCAGGCGGCCCTGTTCGGCCAGACCTGCTTCGAGCCCGGGGACGCCAAGAGCACCTACGGCACCGGCTCGTTCCTGCTGCTCAACACCGGGACCGAACCGGTGGTCTCGCACAACGGGCTGCTGACCACGGTCGGCTACCGGATCGGCGCCGGACCGGCGGTCTACGCGCTGGAGGGTTCGATCGCGGTCACCGGCTCCCTGGTCCAGTGGCTTCGCGACCAACTCGGCCTGATCTCGACCGCGGCCGAGGTCGAGACGCTGGCCGCGAGCGTGCCCGACAACGGCGGGGTGTACCTGGTCCCGGCCTTCTCCGGCCTGTTCGCCCCACACTGGCGGGGCGAGGCGCGCGGCGTGATCGCCGGCCTGACCCGGTTCGCCACCCGGGCGCACCTGGCGCGCGCGGTGCTGGAGGCGACCAGCTGGCAGACCAGGGAGGTGCTCGACGCGATGGTCAAGGACGCCGGGCGGGGTCTGGAGTTGGGCTGCCTGCGGGTGGATGGCGGGATGACTGCCAACCGGCTGTTGATGCAGCACCTGGCTGATGTGCTCGACGTGCCGGTGGTCCGGCCGACCGTGACCGAGACGAGTTGCCTGGGCGCTGCGTATGCGGCCGGTCTGGCAGTCGGCTACTGGTCAGACCTGGACGACCTGCGCTCGAACTGGCGCGCGGACGTCACGTGGACGCCCGCGATGAACCCGTCCGTACGCGATCACGAGTACCGGATGTGGGGAAAGGCTGTTGAGCGGACGATGAACTGGCTGGACGAGTAGCGTCGTCGTCCTCACCGGCCGCTGTCTCTGCGGCCGCTTCTGCGGTCGTGCCCACTGCTTCGCGGCGGCGCCGGATCAACCCGGTCGCCGCGAAGTAGCCCAGCACCCCGATCGCGACGTACACGTACGCGCTGCCGATGATCTGCTGCCACCAAGCCCAGTGCATCTCGATGTTGTTGCTGCGCGGGAACCAGGACGCCGGGAACCCGACGAACAATGCCGCGGCCGCGGCCGCCAGCCACAGCCGGCGCCGGTCGCGCGCCTTCCAGGCCAGGGCCAGCGCGGTGATCAGGGCCGGGGAGGCCCAGACCCAGTGGTGCGACCAGGCGATCGGCGAGACGCACAGGGTCACGCAGGCCGACAAGACCAACGGCAGCAGCATCGCGCGCATCGAGGCCGTGGTCTGCGGCGCCTCGGCCGGGGCCGCCGCGTCGATCCCGTCCTCGTTCTCGTCCTGGCCGTCAGCGCCGACCAGGCCGCTGGTCGTGCCCGCCGCCACGCCGACCGGCCGCGGCGCGTCGACCGCCGGGCCGGCCCCGGCGGTGAACCGGATGGCCAGGAAACCCAGCACGGTGACCAGGGCGCACCCGGCCAGCCAGGCCAGCGTGTACGCGGGCCCGGTCAGCCCGGCCCGGCTCAGCAGCCCGGTCAGCGACTGGTTGTCGAAGAAGGACTGCGAACCGACCCGGCCGGTCTGGAACACCGTCCCGGTCCAGTAGCTGACCGAGTCGCCCGGCGCGAGCAGGAACCCGATCCCGGTCACCGCGGCCAGCGACAGCACGGCCCGCCCGGCCGACCGGTACTGCCGGGTGGCCAGGAAATAGAGTACGAACACGGCCGGGGTCAGCTTCAGCGCGGCCGCCACGCCGACCAGCACCCCGCGCGGCCAGCGGGTCCGCGGCAGCAGGCAGTCGAACGCGACCAGCGCCATCAACAGCACGTTGATCTGCCCGAACGCCAGAGTGGTGCGGACCGGCTCGATCAGCACCGCCAGCGGGCTGAACGCCGCGGCCCGGCGCCACCCGCTCCGGTAGTCCGGGACCAGCCCGGCCGTGCGCAGGAACAGCGCGATCACCGCGAGCAGCAGCCCGATGGTCAGCCCGGTCATGATGATCCCGGCGATCCGGGCCGGCACCACGGCCAGCGGCACCATCGCCACGGCCGATATCGGCGGGTAGGTGAACCCGAGGTCGAGCCCGGACTGCACCGACGGCAGCTTGCCGTACACCCCCTGCCCGGTCAGCCACGCCCGCGCGCCCAACCGGTAGACGTCGAGGTCCAGCCGGGTGATGTCCAGGTTCAGGGAGCCGTGCGAGAACGTGAGCAGGCTGGCGGCGAAGACGACCAGCACGGTCGCGACGAGAGCCGCCGTCCGGCGTGAGAAGCCGCCCGGCCGGGCAGTCGCGTATCGGCCCCCCGTCACCATGGCGCCCACCTATCCCTGTCGGCTTCGACGTCTGAACCTGGCCTGCTGCCGCCGGTGTGCGCCGGCGGGCTGAGCCGGGCGGGGGCCGCATCAGATGATCGTAGCCGACCGCGGGCCACCCCGGCCTGCCGGGTGTCCGGGCCGCCGGCCCGGCCCGGCCGGCGGGCCCGGCCGGGCGGCCCAAGCGGCCTGATCACCCGGTCCGCCCGCCCGGCGCCGGCGCGGACGGCCGCAGCGGCTGGAGCGCGGCCGGAAGCGACCCGGCGTCGGTAAGCGGCCCGGCCGCGGCGGCGGACGGGTCCACGACCGTCACCAGCACTATCGCCGCGATTGCGTCCGCTGGCGGTCCGGCTTCGGCGGTCTTCGTTGCCCTCGGGCTCGGGTTCTCGTTCGGGTTCGGACTCCCGCTCGGGCTCGCGCCGGAGCCCGCGGTCGGACTCGGCCCGCCCGAAGGCTGCGTCACCTGGCCCGGCGCGCCGCCGCTCACGACCGACACCCGGTAGCGCAGTCCCGGCCAGCCGATCACGGTCAGCGGCGCGGCGACGGTGAGCGCGCCGACCCGGGTGCCGCCGCGCTCGACGGCCGCGACCTCAGTGCCCGGGGCCGCGACGGTCGCCGTGCCCAGCGCCTGCTCGCCGCTCACCACCAGCGCGCCGGCGGCCTGCATGGCCGAGGTGAGCAGCGTGCGCCCGCTGCCGAGGTACTGGCCGAGCACCGCGCCGACCAGGGTCACCGCCTGCCCGCCGACCGTGACCGAGGCCGCGAACAGCAGGCAGGACCCGGCCTCGTTCGTCGACCCGGTCTTGATGCCGATGACCCCGTCCATGCCCAGCAGCCCGTCATAGTTCCGGATCAGCCCGGCGACCGGGATGATGGCCCACCGGGTCGAGACGAGCCGGCGGAAGTCGTCCCACTGCATCACGGTCTCGCCGAGGGCGACGAGGTCCTGCGCGGTCGACATGGTCGCGGCGTCCAGGCCGGACGGGTCGGTGAAGACGGTGTGCGTCATCCCGATCTCGGCCGCCGTGGTGTTCATCCTGGTCAGGAACGCGGGCACGCTGCCGGCGTCCCAGGCCGCGAGGATCTGCGCGACGTTGTCGGCCGAGGAGAGCATCAGCGCGTAGAGCGCGTCGCGTTCGGTCAGCTGCTCCCCGGCCTGCACCGGCACGAGCGAGTCCTCGGTGGTCGCGGCCTCCTTCTGGTAGACGGCGGCGTCCCCGGCGGAGACGGTGATCGTCGGCCCGTTCTGCCCGTCCGCGAGCGGATGGTCCTGGAGCACGAGGTACGCGGTCATGGTCTTGGCGATGCTGGCGATCGGCACCGGCGAGTCGGCCGGCCCCGAGCCGCCCAGCGACCCGAGCCCGACCACCGACAGGGCGGCCTGCCCGCGCGCCGGCCAGGCCAGCTGCGGCGCCGCGCCCGGGAAGGTGAAGGTGGCGGCGACGGTCTGCCGGACGCCGAGCGCGGCCGCGGCGTCGCTCGCGGCCGCCGATGTGCCGGCTGTGCCCGGGCTGCTCGAACCCGCGAGCGCGGTGGCGCCGCTGTCGTTGGCGGCGCCCGGGCCGGATGCTCCGAGGATGGCGGCCGCGGCGAGCGTGGCGATGCCGGCGGCCAGGGCCGTCACGACCCTGACCCGCGACGGCCGCCCCCGGCCCGACCCGTCGCCCGCAGCCATCCCGGGCCCTCCTCGCTGCTCGCCGCGCGCCTCGGCCTGTGCGGCGGCGCTCACGGACAGCTGGACGCGGCCCGAGCGGATTCCGGTTGCCTGGCCGAGCGGCCCGGAGCCGGGAGGTCCGCCGCGTGCGGCCGGGGATGCACCGCCCTGGCTTTCAGACACCGAAGAACCCATCGAGCTGCACTGTCGTCCTCACCTGGGTACTCGGGATCAGGGGTCGAAAATGTTCGGCGGCCCGATCGTCGCGCTCAGGATCGTCGAGTTCGGCAACAGGATCTCGCCCTTGTCGGTGCTCAGCCGGACATAGGTCAGATTCATGTCCGCGACCTCGCCGGTGAGCACCCCGCCCAACGGCCCGGACCGCAGCGAGATCGGCTGCCCGATCGAGAACGGCCGCACGATCAGCAGCACCAGCCCGGCGAACAGGTTGCCCAGGGACTGCTGCGCCGCGATGCCCAGGATCACGCCGGTCACCGCGCCGCCCAGCAGCAGCCGCTCGATCGGCACGTTCAGCGCCCCGAGCGTCCCGAAGATCACCACCAGGTAGCCGAGCAGCAGGCAGATCCAGCGCAGCCCGTTCTTCCGGGTGTCGCCGAGCCGGTCCGGCACGGTCTTGAGGATCTCGCGGGTGGTGCTGCGCACGGCCACCGACCCGAAGACCAGGAACAACACCGCGCCGACCACGGAGGTGAGCGTGGCCAGCCAGGTGTGCGTGCGGAAGTACTGGATCGGCGCCTCGAAACTGTCGATCACGCCGCCCGCGCAGTACGTCAGCCCGAGCCCCACGCACGCCATCACCCCGGCCAGCACGGCCCGGCGGAAGTCGGCGCTGATCGCGTTGGTCAGCGTCGCCAGGTGGAACAGGTCGTCCGAGGGTTTTTCCTCTTCCTGCTCCGCTTCCGCTTCTTCTTCCGCGGCCTGCGCTGCCTCCGCGGCTTCCGCGGCTTCCGGCTCCGGCGCTGGCGCTGTCGCTGTCGCTGTCGCCCGCTCGGGGGCTGTTGTCTGCTTCGCCGGCTGCCCGCTCTCCGGGACGTGCGTGGGCGACCCGGCCGGTGGCGGGACCAGGGGTTCGGCCGCTGGTCCGACCGGAGGCTCATGCTGTTGACTCACGCGCACAGCTTAGGAGGTGGCGCCGGCGATCACGGCATCGGTCCGCGCCGCCGGCGCGCGTGGAACTCAGCCCGCCCGGCTTGGCGGCGCGTTCGATTCCGGCCGGTGAAATAATGGCAGGGTGCGATGCCCAGGCGGGGCGTCGCGGCGTGGCGGGAGAGGAAGTGCGGCCGTGAGCGAGCCACTGAGCGGGCGGATCGTGGACGAGGGGTCCGGCCCGCGCGTTCCCGACCCCGGTCCGGGCGCCGGGCCCGGCGGCGGCCCCGCGCCGCGCTGGCAGCGCCTGTGGGTGGTGCCGGTCGTGTTCGGCACGGCCAGCGTCGTGCTGGGCCTGCTCGTGCTGTTCTGGCCGAGGCACTCGATCAACGCGCTGACGATCCTGTTCGGCCTCTACCTCCTGATCACCGGCGCCTATCGCGCGATCACCTCGGTGCAGCTGCACGGCGTCGACCCGCTGGCCCGCGCCGTGGCCCTGGTCCTGTCCGCGCTGTCCATCGTGGTCGGCCTGATCTGCCTGGCCGACCCGTTCAACGGCGCGTCCAAGTTCGCGGTGGTGGCGGGCGCGTTCTGGCTGGCCAGCGGCGCGATCATGATGCTCGGCGCCCGCCAGCGGCGGGCCGCGCTGGGCCCCGGGGCGCGCGGCGCGAGCATGGCCGGCGGCGGCTTCGCCTTCGTGGTCGGACTGCTGATCGTCCTGTTCCCCGGCGCGAGCCTGCTGTTCCTCGCGGTCGTGCTGGGCATCTGGCTGCTCGTCGTGGGCCTGTCCGCCCTGACCGCCGGCCTCACCGCCCGCCGCCTGCTCAAGAACGTCGCCCACGCAGCGCTGTACTGGCCCTGAGCCGATTCCCGAACCCGCCCCCGCGCGTGCCCCCGGTCAGATGATCGGGCCGCCCCCGCGCACGCGGTACACTCTTTGCTTGCGGCGAGTCGGTCGGGCGACCGCGAGCCGGACCTGGCGACAGGCCCGGCCCGAGGAAAGTCCGGGCTCCACAGAGCAGGGTGGTTGGCAACACCAACCCGGGGCGACCCGCGGGATGAGTGCCACAGAAAACAAACCGCCGCCGTCAGGCGGTAAGGGTGAAACGGTGAGGTAAGAGCTCACCAGCGACCGGGGTGACCCGGCCGGCTCGGTAAACCCCACCCGGAGCAAGGTCAAGAAGGCCCCGCCGAGAAATCGGCCCGGCTGCGTGGACGCCCGAGGGCTGCTCGCCCGAGTCCACGGGTAGACCGCTCGAGGCGTACGGCGACGTACGCCCTAGATGGATGGTCGCCGGGCGTGCTGGGAACAGTGCGCTTACAAAACCCGGCTTATAGACCGACTTGCCGCATTTTCTGCCCCTGGCCAGCAGGTTCTCCAGCTGGCAGGGTGGCCGGGGCGCTCTCGGGGCACATTGTGCCGTTCGAGAAGACGATTTCCGTGGCGCCGACCGCCAAGGCGCCCGGCGGTTGGTGCATCGAGTTGACCAGGGTCTACACGACCGGCGGGCCGCTGCTGTGGGCCTGGGACTGGTGTGGCTCGGAGCCGGCAGGCAAGACCGTGTCGATGAACCAGTCGTTCATCTCGACCTACACCGCGACCGTCAACGGCCGCCCCGCCTATACGATGGACGAGGCGATGACTGGCGCGAACAACACCTGGACGGTGTACCTGTACGACTACAAGACCCAGACCTGGGACGTCTTCTACACCAGCTCCGGCACCGACAAATCCGGGTTCAGCTTCGGCTGGGATACCTACGAGGTGTGGTCCAACACCGACCCGGCCACGAACCGGGGCTACTTCTGCGAGAACAGCGTCGGGGACACGATCGAGAGCAGCGGCATCCAGCTCTACACCGGTTCCTGGACCGCCGCGAACTCGACCGACGCCGCCGCCTCGGCCACCCCGCCGCCGGCCGGATCGTCCTTCGACTGCCCGTCGCTGAGCCTGAGGTTCGCCTCCGCCAACGACTGGGCCGCCACGAACCCGTAACCCGACGGGGCCGGGGCCGGCGCTGGTATCCGCGCCGGATCCGCGCTAGATCCGCGACTTGCGCAGCGAGTGCCAGGCCGCTCCGGCCAGAGCGCGCGTCGACTCAGACGCGGACAGCTGCTCGTGCTTGCGGTACAGGGCCCAGTTGTGCGGGATCAGCGCCAGCTTGTTCGAGGAGAGCGATCCCGCCCGGCCGGACCGGTAGATCGCCAGCGGCTCCCGCAGGCCGCGGGCCGGGGCGCCGTCGCGCATGATGGACAGCCACAGGCCGTAGTCCTGGCGTTTGGGCATGTCCGGCATCAGCCTCGTGCCCAGGACCGCGCGGTCGTACATGGCCGTCAGCGCCCCGATATGGTCCTGGACCAGCATCGCGCGGTAGTCCACCTGCGCCTGCGCCCACACCACGCGCCCGTTCGAGGTGAAGTCCGCGGCTTCCCCCTCGAACTCGGCGTCCACCTTGTAGTAGGACGTGAACGTCAGCGGCGAGTCGGCCGCCGTCGCGAACTCGATCTGCCGTTCGAGTTTCGTCGGCAGCCACATGTCGTCGCTGTCGAGGAAGGCGACGTAGTCCCCGCGCGCCCGCTCCATGGCCCGGTTGCGCGCCCGGGCCGCGCCGCCCTTGGGCGCCGATTCCGCCAGAACGCGCGAGTCCCGCTCGGCGAATTCTCTGACCAGGTCCATGGAGTTGTCGTCGGACGCGTCGTCGGTGATCAGCAGCTCCAGATCACTGTGCGTCTGCGCCAGCACCGACCGGATCGATGCCCCGAGAGTGGCTGCCGAGTTGTACACAGGCATCACCACAGACACCAGCGGCACGGTTCTCCTCCTTGGCCGAATAGCAACGCTTTCGACCCCTATGTTCCTTCAGGGTGGCCTAGGCCCATAGGGTACACGGCAATCAGTTAGGGCGACCCGGGGCCGTTGCCTACCGGAGTTCGACGAACTCGGTGAGCTTGCCCAGCGCATGCGAAAGATCCGACGACAGCTCGCTGAGGTGATGAGCCTGCGCGGCGTGGGCGGCAGCGTGAATGTTGGCGCGTTCATCGGCGAACCAGCAGCGGGCGCACGTTCGCCCGTCGGAACCGCCTGCCGACGGCGAGCACACCGTCTGCACAGTGAAGGTGTGGGCTTGGATCTCGACGGCCGCTGCGTGCGTGTTGTGGAGATACCAAAGGCCGATGCGCTCGACGAGCCGGCGCTGATCGTCTGGCTTCTCTTCGATGTGCGCGCGGTCCGCGGCGAAACTCCGTACGGCGGTGGGCAGGCGGTAGCGGCCGCACGAGGGATTCTCGATCCAGTGCATTGCCGCGAGGGCATCGAGCAGGGCGTGCGTTTGCTCGATCGGACGGTGAAGGACGACCCGGGCTGCGGAGGCGCTGAAATCGGGTCCCGGATGACCGGCAAGCAGGCGTACGCCGTGGGACAGGCTGGCCGGCAGCGCGTTGTAGCAGCAGGTCAGCACTATCCGAAGAGTCTCCTGCGGCCGCTCGGCACTGGCGGCCAAGTCGAGCCAGGGGCTGGATTCGGTGCGCAGATCCTCCAGGACGGCGGCCAAGGGCATGAGCGGCCGGGCGGCTGCGCGTTCGGCGGCGATCCACAGTGCCAGGGGGAGGCCGGCGCACAGCGCGGCCAGGTGCTGCAGCTGCTCAGGCGAATCGAGAGTGCGGATGGTGCGGGTGATGCCGGCAATCAGTGCCGTGGCGTCTTGGCTGCTCAAGGGCGCAATATTGTGCTGATTGACGCTCTCGCCGAGAGCCGGCAACGGGTTTCGGCTCGTGGCAATCAGCAGGCTGTGATCGCCTGTGGGCATGAGAGATGAGATCTGATCGATTCCGCTGACATCGTCAGCGATCAGCAGCCGTCGGTGTGTGGGGCGCGGCGGGCGGCCGTGAGTGGACGAAGCGGCGGGGTTGAGGTGCTGGGTAGGGGGCGTCGGCGGAGCGCCGCAGGAAGCCTGCAGATCGATGAAGGCGGCGCCGGCCGGAAAGTGCTCGCGCAGCCGCTGGGCGACGTGGAGAGCCAGTGCGGTCTTGCCCGCGCCGGCTGGCCCGGTGATCACGAGCACGCGAGTCGTCGGGAGGCGTGCCAGTGCGGCCAGGTGCGCGATGTCGTCCTCCCGGCCGACGAGCACCCGTGGAACGGCAGACGGCGGGCACGAGGCGCCGGCCGGGCCGTGGCGGGTGCCCGGCGGCTGGACGCGGGACCGGGGGCCCGGCGAAGGCGCGGGGCCGTGGGCACTGAACGGCGCAGGTCCGGGTTCGTACCTCATGCGCCGGGTCTCCGCAGGCGGTCTGCGGGGTGGATGGTGCGCGCTGGGGCGAGACCTCCCCTCGAACGGCGAGCTCGGGCAGGCGGTGTCGCGTTGTTCATGTGAGCCGAGGTGCCTTTCGTGGTCGCCGCTGCTGCTGCGGTTCGCGCCCGACCCGCTGTGCCCGGGTTGAGACGGCGTACGTCGGTGACGGAGTCGGAGGTCTTTCGCAGCATAACCGCGATATCGCCGCGGTGGCAGTGGTCTGTCACCGCGGCGCCAGCAATCGCCCGGGTGATCCGCGCTCGGGTCCGGGCGCGGCTGGTTACCCCCGGCTACCGGGGCATCCTGAACTCTCCGTCGGCGACGCCGCGCAGGAACGCCTCCCATTCGGCGCGGTCGAACACGAGCATGAAGCCGTTCGGGCGCCGGCTGCTGCGCACCTGCGCCGTGCCGTCGGCGAAGCGGACCTCCACGCACTCGTTGCCGGCGTCGCACTTGCTGCTGGCGATCCAGCCGTTCTTGTTCGGGTTCATCTTCTTCCTCCACTGATCCGGTTCGGGCGCCGTCGGTGTGCGGAGCCCTCATCAAGGAGGATTGCCAGGGTTCTTGCACCGGGCTTGCACGCCGCCGGATGCGTCCTCGCAGGGGACATGCATGCAGCGTGAGTCAGGGATCGTAGACCGCGGCCAGTGCACGGGAGGCGTTGGCCAGCTCCAGCGGGGCCTCGGCCTGGCGGGCGTGGTCCGCGGCGGCCTGGAACGCTGTGCGGGCCCCCGATGGGTCGGACAGGTCGACGAGCAGGCGGCCTCGGGCCATGGCCACCTGCCACTGCCCCAGCAGGTCGGTGGAGGCGCTCAGGGCCGCGGCGTTGTCGATGTCGTCGCCCGCCTGGTCGAACCGGCCCAGTGCGCGGTGCGCCTCGGCCAACCCGAGGTGAGCCTCGACCTGGCCGGAGCGGTCGTCGAGCGCCTGGAGCAGCCGCAGCGCACCGGTTATCGCCGCCACCGCGCGCTCGCCCTCCCCGCAAGTGGCCTGCACGAAGGCGATATTGCAGGTCAATGCGGCGAGGTTGTGCGGATCGCCGAGTTGCTCGGCCAACGGCATGGCCCGGCGGTAATAGGCGAGCGCCTGCGGCCCGTCGCCCAGACGCCGGTACATTTCCCCGACGTTGGTCAACGCGTCGCATGCCAGAGGCATGTCGTCGCGGTTTTCGGCCGCGTCGACTGCGCGTACGGCCGCGTCGATCGCCGCGCGATGGCGGCCGATCTGAAACAGCACCCTGGCTTTCTGCACATGGGCTACGCAGACCCCGTGGTCGTTGCCGACCTGTTGATAGAAGCGCGCACTCTGGTCCAGCACGTCGTCGGCTTGCTCAAGCTGTCCGATCCGGCACAGTGCCCGGCCTATCTGAAGCAGCGCGTCAGCCTGACCGCGTACGTCGTCGTGGGCTGCGAACTGCTGTACGGCCGTGCGGGCGTGGAGCAGGACCTCCTGGAAACGGCCGGTCCGCACGTAAGCGGCGGCCAAGTCTGACAACAGGTCACTGCGTTCCTCGGCAGAGCAGGAAATGGTTCCGGCTGCCTGCACAGCGCGCTCGAGTATGGTGACGGCCTGGTGCCAGCGTCCGGTGCGGTCCAGATACTTGGCCAGGATTCCGCCGAGCGCCACCGCGATTTCCCGATCGCTGTCCCCGTTCCGGGCCAAGGCGAGCAGTTGCAGAGTACTGTTCTCAGTGTTCAACCATGCATACGCCGCATCACGGTCGGCGAAATGCGGTTCGCTCCAGGCCGGATCCAGCCGTCTCCAGGCCGCGCGTCGCTCGGGGCGGAGCATGTTCTCGGCTCGGGCCGCGGTGGCGATGTAGTACTGGGCGGCACGCTCGGCCGACTCGCGGATGCCGTGCGCGTCTTCTTCCCGGCCGGTCTGTTCCAGGGCGAAGGCCCGGACCAGGTCGTGCAGTCGATAGCGCCAGCGCACGGTCTCCTCCACCAGGTGGTTCTCCACCAGGCAGTCGAGGTCGCGGTCCGCCTCGCCCGGCGCCGACCCGTACGCGGCGCACGCGGCGTGCAGTCCGAAGTCACGGCCAGGCAGTGCGGCCACCTGCCGTAGCAGCACCCGGCAGCTGGCGGAGAGGTCCCGATAGGACATCGCCAGCGCGGAAGTGACCGGGCCGGTGAAGGCATCATCGATCCCTGAGGACGTGCTCATCCGCTCGACCAGGTCTGCCACGCCCCACGCGGGCCGGCCTTGAAGGTGGGCGGCGGCCACCACGACCGCCAGGGGCACCCCGCCGCTCAGCGCCACGAACCGCACCGTTTCCCGGTCGTCGGAGAAACTCCGCCCGGTCGCCCGCTCCAGGAGTCGTACGCTCGCCTCATCCGTCAGGGGTTCGACCGTGTAGTGCCGGCATCCGACCAGGCCCGAGAGGCGTCGGCGCGAGGTCAGCAGCACCACGCTGCCCGCCGAGACCGGCACCAGCGGGTCGATGTCCTCGAACGCTGCGATGTCGTCGAGCACTAGCAGCAGGCTGCGACCACTGCTGCGCCGACGCCAGAGGTCCGCCAACTCACCGCGGGACTGAGCCGTATCGATCTCACCTGCGGGAACCGAGATCGCGTCCAGAAGTTGGGTCAGGGCACCCGGGACATCCAGAGCCGCCCGGCGCGGATCGTGCGCACGGAAGTTCACTTGCAGCAGGCCGCCCGGAAAATCCCCGGCCAGTTGATGGGCGCAGTAGACGGCCAGCGCGGACTTGCCAACCCCGGCCATCCCGTCGAGCGCGTAGACGGCGATGCCCGCATTCGCCTGGGCATCCGCGCGAACCTGCTCGATGATCGCGCGAGCAAGCTCATCGCGCCCGGAGAAATGCGCCGGAACGCGATCAAGTGTGTTCTGCGCCGCGCCCGCGGTGAAGGCGCCCGTCAAGCCGGTCGGGGCGTGGGCCTGCTGCCGCTCCCCTCGCAGGATACGCACATGCAACGCCTGGAGTTGCGGTCGCGGCTCGATGGCCATGTCATGGAGCAGACGCCTGCGAACCCGCTCGTACACCGCCAACGCCTCGTGCTGCCTGCCCTCCCGTTCCAGGGCTGTCATCTGCAACTCCACGGCCCGCTGATCGACCGTCTCGCCGGCCGTCAGCTCGGCCAACTCCCCGAGCACGGTACCGTCGCCGACACCCGTCTGCACCTGGAGGTTGATCCGGGCCAGGCGCGCGGCACGGCGCTTTTCGAGCAGGGCGTCGCGCATCGTCTGCACCCACAGTCCGTCCAGCCCTTCCAGCGGCTCCCCGAGCCACAACGCCTCCGCTTCACGCAGCAGTTCCACCGCCCGGCCCGGCGCGCGATCGGCCGCAGCCGACCGAGCGCGGGAGACGAGCGCCTCGAACAGCCGCACGTCGACCTGTTCCGCCCCCGCGTTCAACCGGTACCCGCCGGCCGGGCTTCTGACGATCATCCCGGTCATGTCCCCGGCCGCGCGCAACCGCCCGCGCAGACGCGAGACGTAGGCCTGGAGGGTTTCGCGGGCCTTGGCCGGCATCCTGTCGTCCCAGAGCCGTTCCGCCAGGCTCTGCGCCGAGACCACGCGGCCGGCCTCCAACAACAGGATGGCGAGCACAGCCTGTTCCTTGGCAGTACCCAGCGACAGTCTGCTCCCGTCGCCGTCTATCCCCACTGGCCCGAGCACCCGGAAGAACACGCTGCCCCCTCACCCCTGCGGCCGACGTCCACCGCCCCATGGTGGCATCGGAGTAAATGAGAGGCCATAGTCAGTGGGCTTGCGCAGCCAATACGCGCCCCGGGCATGGAACAGTGCGCCGTGAAGAGCTGATGACCTGCATATAAACGATCAACACATGCATGTGCATCTACGCGTTGCAGGTGCAAATGCGGCTTCTGCCACGGGGCCGATCGCCCTACCTTACAGCGGAGCCAGGGTGACGGACAGGCCCAGTGCCCAGGCCCAGCGCACCAACGCCGTCGGCCGGGGTCGACCGGCGCCCTTTTCCCAGCGGTTCACCGTCATCTCCGATATGCCCAGCAGCCCGGACAGCCAGAGCTGGGTGACAGAACGCTGGTTCCGCGCCGCCCGCAGGGTGGCGGCCAGCCGGCGGACCTCCTGGTCGGCCCATGGTTCTACTGCCTCGGGGATCGCGGGGTGCCGCTCCTGTCGCTCGGAGTCCACCAGCGCCAGGCGTAACCCGAATTCGTAACTCCAGCAGATCAGGTGCAGGAGCGTTGGAAATTCACGTGCTGCTTCCCATTCACGGAGCGAGTTCGCCGCCACTCCCAATCGTGATGCCAGTTTCGCCTGCGTCAGGCCGACACACGCCTCACGCTCAATCCGTAATCGCGCGATCAGGCGCGCAATCATCTCATTCGCATCTATTTCACCGTCGCTGGACACCGCCACAACACCTCACCACCCCAGACCTATGGAGCCTCAATCCCGTGCAGCGACAGCGCATGACCGTGATCCGCCCCCCTAGCCCTAGCCGCCCCAACCACCGCCAAAAAGCGCGAATACTACCCTACGCCACCCCTCGACCAGCCATCGGAGCAAAGCCCTGACATGCGGATTTGCATTACTGGTAGATAGTCAGGTAAGAATTGCTGTGCAACCGCTGGCAAAATCGCAAGCTAGCGGATCTTCAATCCTGCGGCCACCTTCCAACTCTCCATGGGGGAAAAGTGACACTATGGCTCCTCTACTTCATATCACAATGTTTACATTCAGCCAGTGCTGCCGATAGGGCCATGGCGCCGTTGATCTGGGCGGATCACGGGGACAGTGTAAGGATGTTGGCGACTGCCATCTGCTCTGCCCTGGTGACGGCAGCTGCATAAGGGCTCTGCAGGGCCGCCATGGACATCTGAGTGAGCTGCTGTGCCCGCGCCCGTTCCGCGCGGGCACAGCAGATCGCCTCCGATGGCCCGGGCCGGATAGACCGGCCCAGCCGGCGCCTTCGCGACTGAGATCAGAATGCCCAGGTCAAGAGAAAGTTACAATGCTGTTTGTGCGGTATATCGCTCATCCATCGTAGCTGTCCCACGGTTCACGCGAGGCGAAATCGAGGGAATCGAGCGGGAGTGACCTCGGAGTAGGGAAGTCGCTTGTCCATTCACTATGCCGGGGCGGGTGCTTTCATGTCGCTGTCACGAGACAGAACGTAGTGCAGTTCAGTGCTTAAAAAGTTGCCTTACTCATCCGCACGAGTGAGGCCGACGCCGAAGCGGCGCCAAAACTTCGCCTATTATTTCGAGCCGCCCCAGCCGCGCTTTCTTGGAGCCGGACACTCTCGCGTCCATCAGATGCCGTTCACATATATTCGAGTTTGGTTGCCACGGGATTGCTCGCCTCGATCCAAGGTGCTTCGAGATCCCGGTAAACTCGAGACGTCAGAACATATGACGTCGGCGCGGATGGAATAGAGTCCTCGATGCCCGTACCCGAGATCCAGAAGGCTCGCTACGCCAAACCCGTCGTGCTTCCGCAGGACCTCGCCCTGCTCGCCGGTCCGACAAGCGGGATCGTGCACTTGCCCCGCCACCTGGACTGGTTCGGAAACCCCACATACGACCTGGACAGGCCTGGTCGAATCATCGACCTGTGCCGGACAGTGATCAACGAAGCCACAGATCCCGATGACTTGCATACCTACCTGGATGAGATCACCGTCAAACGCCTCTGGTCTTACATGTGGCTCTCGCCTGCCACCAGGCGTGCGTGGGAAGAGAAATTCCCACAACTCGCCCAGTTGCACCGTCTCACCGAGGCGGCGTAAGGCACGAACACGGCTTCGCCCTCGCGGGTGGCTACGCGATCCGCGAGCACGGCATAGGCCAACGTCCTAGCGGCGATGTTGTTCACCGACTGGCGCCAGCGCGCCGACTATCCGGCAGCAGTCGCCGTCGTCGTGACTGCGCTGACCGACGTGGGCTACAGCGTGACCACTTCGGCCAGCGGCGATACCTTCGCTCGGCTGCTCGTCACGTCACCAGGACCCGACGCCGCGGAAGACGAGCTCCACGCGCCTGACCGAGAGCTACAACACTCCCCGGTAGAAAGATCACCCCCGGCTGGTCAACAACTGCTCAGTCCAGATGATCTTCCGGTCGGGGGTATACCGAGTACCCCAGCGCTCAGCAAGATGGGCGATGAGGAACAGCCCGCGTCCGCCTTCGTCGGTCGCGGCGGCGTAGCGCAGGTGTGGGGAAGTGCTGCTGGTATCAGAGACCTCGCAGATCAGAGTACGTGTTCGCAGCAGGCGCAGATGGATGGGCCCGGTGGCGTAGCGGATGGCATTGGTGATGAGCTCGCTGATGATCAGCTCGGTGGTGAAGGCGAGCTCCTCCAAATCCCACTGGGCAAGCTGACGGCTGACCGCGGCTCGGGCGTCGCCGACCGCGGCGGGATCGGAGGGAATGTCCCACTGGGAGATCTGCTCCGGGCCCAGGGCCCGCGTGCGAGCGACCAGAAGGGCGATGTCGTCCTTAGGATGCGCGGGCAACAACGCGTCCAGGACCGTATCGCAGGTCTCCTGAGGCGTGCCGGCGGGCCGGGCCAGGGTGGTGCGCAGGAGTTCTAAACCGGTGTCGATGTCGCGGACACGGTCCTCGATAAGGCCGTCGGTATATAGGACCAATTGGCTGCCTTCGGGAAGCTCCAGCTGCAACGTCTCGAACGGCATCCCGCCCAGGCCGAGCGGCGGCCCCGCGGGCAGGTCGAGATACGACGTGGTCCCGTCGGGATGGACCAGGGCGGGCGGCAGGTGCCCGGCGCGGGCCAGCTCGCAGCAGCGCGTGACCGGGTCGTAGATCGCATACAGGCAGGTCGCGCCGGTGATCGAGGACTCTCCCCCCGGGCCGGCCTCATCCTGGTCGATCCGGGTGACCAGGTCATCCAAATGGGCCAGAAGGTCATCGGGCGGCAGGTCCAGCATGGAGAAGTTGTGAACCGCGGTGCGCAGGCGGCCCATAGTCGCGGCAGCATGCATCCCATGGCCGACGATGTCTCCCACGACCAGGGCGACCCGGGCGCCGGGCAGCGGGATGACGTCGAACCAGTCGCCCCCCACCGCGCCCTGTGCGGGCAGGTACCGATAGGCGACGTCCAGAGCGTCCTGATCAGGCAACCCGCGCGGCAGCAGGCTCTGCTGCAACGTCGCAGCCAGGGCATGGTTGTCCGTCATGGCCGCGACGATCTGTTCCTGGGTGACGTACTTCGTATCGAAGGAACCACTGTTCCGGCCCAGGCGCAGCACCTTCACCCGGTCCGCGACCGCGCGCACGCTTTCCAGATCGTGGCTGACCAGAAGCACCCCGACGCCCTGATCACGCAATCGGGCGATCAGCCGCAGGACCAGGGCGGTCTGCTCGACCCCGAGCGCGGCGGTGGGCTCGTCCAGGATCACGACCCGGGGATCGCCGACCAGTGCGCGTGCGATCGCGACGGCCTGCCGCTGCGCGCCGGAGAGCGAACCGACCGGGACCCGCACGCTGGGAATCCGGGTGGCCAGATCGCTCAGCAGCCGGCGGCAGGCCGTCTCCATCCGCGCCTCGTCCAGGAGGAAGCCGAACTTGCGCAGCTCGCGCCCGAGGTAGAGGTTGCCCACCGTGTCCACGTTGTCCGACAGCGACAGGTCCTGGTGCACGGTGGCGATGCCGAGGTTCTGGGCGTCGAGCGGACTGCGCAGGCCGATCGGCCGGCCCTGCCACTCGACCACTCCGCTGTCCGGCTTCAGCACCCCGGCGATCGCCTTGACCAGGGTGGACTTGCCCGCGCCGTTGTTCCCGACCAGGGCCACCACCTCGCCCTCGCCGAGCTCGAGGTCGACATCGCTCAGGGCCTGCACGGCACCGAACCGCCGCGAGATCCCCCGCACGGTCAACAGCGGAACGCGCGCCACGCAATCCACCTTCCTACGCAGTACCGCGTGAACCGGAGCGGGCCCGATGGCCGTCCTCGGCAGCCGGGCCGGGCCGACCTGCCGCGATCATCCACCGGCCCGGGCGCCGCGGTGGCGGCCCGGACTCGCCGGATCACGAAGCCTTGTCAAACCTGGCACACATGTCCGTCCGGAACGCTTCCGACCGGCGCAGCCGATCGGGTGATGTTGCGGCGCCCTGCTGGTGTGAACTTGGATACCTGGGAGCATTGTGCAACGGCGCAACGGCCGCGGCAACGGCAGCGGCTGAGGAAAGCGGCGAATCGGCCCATATGCCGGGCTCTACCGGGTGCATCTGGCCTCAGGCGCTCGACCTGCTCTTCGCGCGAGTACCGAAGGGGCGACGAGGACGGAGCGCGGGCGGACTTCCGGTCCGGTGAAGATCACTGCGCCAGGTCTATCGCAGTGTTCTTAGTCTTCTTGTTGATCCCAGGATCCATATAGTCACAATTGATCATTCCATGGCCGCCTTCCCCGCCGGAGGACGCACCCACGAGACGATCAACCGCTCTACCAGCGAGTTCATCCTCCACGCAGGCACACCTGCCCCGAAACACCGGCCCAGGCACAAGCATCCACGAGCCGCCGCGGCAAAGCTTCTCGCAGTGTGCCTTGTCCGAAAACGCCCTCCCGCGAGCCGGCCCGGGCCATCGGGCACTTTCGGAGAAGTGGGGCGAACGGGGCTCTGCCAGTGTTGCCAATAGCCGATTGAGAGTCGCCGGCCGCCTGCACCACCGGGCGGGCAGTGCTGGGCGCACCTCACCTGGGGACTGCCGAGCGGCATCCAGGCTCATCCCCCTTCCACTGGCCAACCATTGTATCAAGGAGCATTGATGACAATCGTCGAGGCCCCGTCGCGGGCTGATCTCGTCAGCCGGGCGACGGACCTGATCCCGCTCATCCGGCAGCACGCCGCGTGGCAGGAGGAGAACCGGGTCCTGCACGAGGACGTGCTGCAGGCGCTGACCGACGCCGGCCTGCTCAAGATGCGGATCGCCACCCGCTACGGCGGCACCGTTCCGGACCTGCGCACCGTGGTCGCGGTGATCTCGGAACTGGCCCGGGGCGACGGGTCCACCGGGTGGACCGTGAGCACCTGGACCATCGGCGCCTGGCTGGCCGGCCTGCTGCCGGACGAGGCGCAGGACGAGATCTTCGCCGACCCGGACGTGCGGGTCTGCGGGTCCGTCGGCCCGAACGGGATCGCCGTGCCCACCGACGGCGGGGTGATCCTCAACGGCCGCTGGCACTTCAACACCGGCAGCCCGCAGAGCCAGTGGGACACCCACGCGGTCATGCTGCAGACGGACGAGGGCCTGGTCCCCGGCATGTGCGCCGTGCCGCTGTCGGACCTGACCATCGTCGACGACTGGCACACCTCGGGCCTGCGCGGCACCGGCAGCGCGACCACGGTCGCCGAGAACGTGTTCGTGCCGCAGGCCCGGGTGCTGCCGATGCTGCCCGTGATCATGCACAGCCGGCACCTGTCGAAGCAGAACGCGGACCAGCCGGCCTGGAAGGTCCCGTTCATGCCGCTGGCGGTGGCGGTGGCCGGCGCGCCCGCGCTGGGCATGGCCCAGGCCGCCCGGGACGTCTTCTTCGAGCGGCTGCCCGGCCGGAAGATCACCTACACCGACTACGAGAACCAGAGCGAGGCGCCGCTGACCCACCTGCAGGTCGCCGAGGCGGCGGTGAAGATCGACGAGGCCGAGTTCCACCTGCTGCGCGAGGCCGACCGGCTCGACGCCAAGGGCCGGGCCGGCGAGCCCTGGTCGATGCAGGACCGGGCCCTGGGGCGGATGGACGCGGCCGCGGTCTGCCAGCGGGCCAAGGAGGCCGTCGACGTGCTCAACAACGCCAGCGGCGGGTCCTCGATCTACTCCCACAACGTGATGCAGCGGATCGAGCGCGACATCCGGGCGCTCAACCTGCACGGCATCATGCACCCGGAGACCAACGCGGAGACCTACGGGCGCATCCTGTGCGGCCTCGAGCCCAACACGCTCTTCCTGTAGGCGGTGTACCGACGGCTCCGGACCGAGCCGCCAGCCGACCCGGGGCACTGTCTGCATGGCAGGGTCCCTGGGCCGGCTGCGAGGACCTGATGCCCTTCGGCCGTGTGGCCGGCGGGTGTACCCGAATCCACTTCTGGAAGCCAGGAAAGGCCGACCATGATGACGCTGGACACGGTGAACCTCGAGATCGACGGACCCGTCGCGACGATCGAGTTCAACCGGCCGGAGAAGAAGAACGCGATGAATCCGCAGATGCACCGCGACATGAACACGGCCCTGGACGCGATCGAGGCGGCCGGCGGCGTCAAGGTGGTCGTGCTCACCGGGGTCGGCGACAGCTTCAGCGCCGGGATGGACCTGGAGGAGTGCTTCCTGCGGCCGTTCGAGGACCCGCAGGAGTTCTACCGGACGAACCTGGTGGCGCTGACCTGGTTCAAGCGGCTCAAGGCCTTCCCCGCGGTGACCGTCGCCAAGGTGAACGGCTACGCGTTCGGCGGCGGGGTGCTGGTGGCCGGCATCTGCGACCTGGCCCTGACCTCGGAGGACGTGAAGTACGGCCTGTCCGAGATCAACTTCGGCATCTTCCCGGCCGGCGGCGCCACGTGGGCGATCACCCACAACATGCCGCGCAAGCGGGCGCTGTACTACATCCTGACCGGGGCCACCTTCACCGGGCGGCAGGCCGAGGAGTACGGGCTCGTGAACAAGGCGGTGCCGGCCGCGCAGTTGGACGAGGAGTCCGCGAAGATGGTCGGCCGGCTCGTGAACAAGAACCCGATCGCCCTGGAACTGGCCAAGCAGGTCTACGAGCGTACGACGGCCATGGACCTGCCCACCGCGATCGACTACGACCAGGCGAAGCTGTGGGAGCTGTCCCGGCTGAGCGGCAACGAGTGGATCGACGTGGCCCTCAGGCAGTTCGAGAAGCGCGCCTACCAGCCGGGCCTGAGCACGTACCAGCGGGTGGAAGCAGCTTCCTGATCTTCGGATTCTTTCCACGGTCCGCCCCGGCCCGGCCCGGCCGCCGGGAGCGCGGCGAGCCGCACCGGACCCCGCCGGATCCGAACTCGTCCGAATCAGAACATTGGACTGATTCCAGCTAGTACAGTCCATGGAGGAACGCCCGACCAGTGCACTTGCGTCATGCATGTAGTGTTGTTACGATCACAGCCAGTTACCTCGCGGGGAGGCTCGGTCACCGACCGGATCCTCCGTGCTGTCGGCAGAGAGTATCGGCACAAAGTATCCGTATTCGGCCAATGTTTGGAGATCATTGATGACTGGCGAGAGCTACCGTACGTCGATTTTGGTGGACCAGTCCCCGGAGGAGGTCTTCAACGCCGTCGTCAACACCCGCGGCTGGTGGGCGGCGGACGGCATCGTCGGGGAGACCGAGAAGCAGGGCGACGAGTTCACCTTCGAGGTCCCCGGCATCCACCGCAGCGAGATGGAGCTGAAGGAAGTCGTCCCGAACAAGAAGGTCGTCTGGCTGGCCAAGGAGAACTGGATCTCCTTCGTCGAGGACAAGACCGAGTGGAACGGCACGGAGCTGCACTTCGACATCTCGGAGAAGGACGGCAAGACCGAACTGCAGTTCACCCACGTCGGCCTGGTGCCCGAGTTCGAGTGCTACGAGGCCTGTTCGGGTGGGTGGACGTTCTACATCCGGGAGAGCCTGCGGGACCTGATCGCCACGGGCAAGGGCCAGCCGGCCGAGTTCCCCGAGGAAGTGGCGCTGAAGGAGCAGCAGAACGCGCAGTAACCCGCCTGGGCGAGCGCCGGAACCCGGGGTGGGAGACCGCCCCGCGTTCCCGATGCCCCGCCGGGCTCCTGGCTCCCTGTAGAGGGCTATGCGTGACTCCTCGCATAGCCCTCTTGCCGTCCCCGCGGCGCGCAGCACGCGGTGCCCCGATCCGGCCACGGCACTAGCTCCCTCTCCTCCAGCCCGCCGCCCCCTGCCGGCAGCGGGCCATTTCGGCGTTCCCCGATACCTTCCTCGGTCGGCCAATAACCAGACATTTCGGACGGCAATCTGCGAGAAGCCGCCTTGGCGGCCGCCTGCCTATCATGCCGGTAGAGCGCTTGAAGCTGAACCCTGACACGCTTCGACGCCGCAGGCGGGAGGCCCTCCCGGCCCGCTCCGATGCCGACCAGATGATCATCGCATCATGTCATGCCCTGGTTGATCTACGAGGAAGACGACACCATGTTCCCAGAGGAAGAGAAGAACGAGCGATCCCCCGACCGCGAGGACGGGCGCAGGCTGCGAGCGCCGCGAAAGCGGCACCTGTTCGCTGCGCTGCTGTCCACGGTGCTGCTGCTGTTCGGCTCCGCCACCCTCGGCGCCGCGTCGAGCGCGCCCGTGGCCGCCACGCCGCAGAGCCCCGCCGCGCAGGGTGAAACCCTGGCAGGGTTCCACCAGGGGTCCGTGCCGGTCAACGGAGGCACGCTGCACTACGTGCGCGGCGGGTCGGGGCCGGTGCTGGTCCTCCTGCACGGCTGGCCCGAGACGTGGTGGTCCTTCCACGACGTCATGCCGGCCCTGGCCGAGCACTACACCGTGGTCGCCTTCGACCTGCCGGGCCTGGGTCAGTCCAGCGTCCCGAAGAGCGGTTATGACGCCGAGGACACCGCGTCCCGGATCCGGCAGGGGGTGCACGACCTCGGTTACGACAAGGTGGACCTGGTCGGCTTCGACATGGGCGTCCTGGTCGCCTACGACTATGCCCGCGACCACCCGTCCGAGGTGACCAAGCTCGCGGTGCTCGAATCCGCGCTCAACGGGTTCGGCCTGGAGAACGCGTACAGCCTGAGCTTCCACTTCAGGCTGAACATGGCCCCGGCCCCGGTTCCGGAGAACATCGTCAACAACCGGGAGGCCGAGCAGGCCTACCTCGGCTACATCATCTCCAGCTTCTCGTACGGCAACGGCGCGATCGCGGACGAGAACGCGTATTTCAGGGCCTATGCGAACCCGGCCAACCGGGAGGCCGGATACGACTACTACCGGGCCTGGCCGCAGAACGCCGCGAACAACCTGGCCAACGCGGGCAAGCGGCTTGAGATGCCGGTGCTGGCGATGGGCGGGCAGTACGCCTTCGGTGCCGGGGTCGCCGCCTCCTTCGACCAGGTCGCCGACCACGTCCAGCAGGTCATCGCCCCGGATTCGGGCCACTTCATCCCCGAAGAGGTCCCCGGCTTCCTGACCTCCTGCTTCGAGCTGTACTTCGGCGGCGCCCCCAGCGGCGCCGTGCCGGCGGACCTCGCCTCCTGCGTCTCGCCGTAGCCGAACGGCCGCCGGCGCTGCCTGGCCGCCGGCCGGCGCACGCAGGTTCCGACAGATCGACCCGGTGGTCTGGCGCGGCGACGAGACCTGCCGCGCGCCAGACCACTGGCGCTGAAAGCCGACGCCCGGACGCCCGCGAGGGCGCAACCGAATGGAGATGAACCCGAGATGTTGTCACGAGTCAAGGGCGGGGCCGACGCCGCGTCCGCCACGCAGCCGGCTGAGCGCCGGCACACCGACGCGACGGTACCCCGATGAGCAGCGCAGTCCACGCCACCGCCAAGCCCTTCAACCCGACCTGGACGCTGATCCTGGCGTGCTTCGGCGCGTTCATGGCCGCGCTGGACGTGGTCGTGGTCTCCACCGCGCTGCCCACCCTGCAGGCCCATCTGCACGCGAGCCTCTCGGACCTCGAGTGGACGATCAACGCCTACAACCTCGTGTTCGCCTGCCTGATCCTGACCGCGTCGGCCCTGGGCGACCGGTTCGGCAGACGGCTGTTCTACGCGCTGGGGATGGTGGTGTTCTCCGCGGCCTCGGTCGGGGCGGCGCTGTCCAACACCGCCGGCGAGCTGATCCTGGCCCGGGTGATCGAGGGCGCCGGGGCGGCGGCCGTGCTGCCGCTGAGCCTGACCCTGATCTTCGCGGCCTTCCCGCCGGAGAAGCTCGGCGGCGCGATCGGCATCTGGGGCGGGGTCACCGGCCTGGGCGCCTCCACCGGCCCGGTGCTCGGCGGCGTGCTGATCCAGAACGCCTCCTGGCAGTGGATCTTCTGGATCAACGTCCCGGTCGGCCTGCTGGTCGCGGTGTTCTCGCTGCGCACGATGCGGGAGAGCCGCGGGCCGCGCCCGCAGCTGGACCCGGTCGGCCTGCTCCTGGTCGGCGCGGGCATGTTCGGGCTGGCCTGGGCCGCGGTGCGCGCGCCGGGCGTGGGCTGGGGCAGCTCCCAGGTGCTGACCGGGCTGATCGGCGGCGCGGCGTTCGTGGCGGTGTTCCTGCTCTGGGAGCGCCGGGCCCGCTACCCGATGGTGCCGCTCGCGTACTTCCGGGTGCGCGCCTTCACCACCGCCAACGGCGTGGTGTTCTTCGTCTGGATGTCGATGGTCGGAGCGCTGTTCCTGCTCACCCAGCTGCTGCAGGTCGGCATGGGCTACGGCCCGATGGGCGCCGGGGTGCGGATGCTGGCCTGGGTCGGCACTCCGCTGGTGGTCGCCCCGGCCGCGGGCATGCTCTCCCAGCGGTTCGGCAACAAGCCGTTCATGCTGTTCGGGGCGCTGCTCCAGGGTGTCGGCCTGATCTGGCTGGCGACGATGATCAAGCCCGGGGTCGGCTACCCGAGCCTGGTGGCCCCGCTGATCGTGGCCGGCATCGGCGGCGCGATGGCCTTCCCGACCATCGCCAACGCCGTGGCCGGTTCGGTCCCGATGCAGGACTCCGGTGTCGCCTCGGGGACGAACAGCGCGCTGCGCGAACTCGGCGGCGTGTTCGGAGTGGCGATCGTCGCCGCGGTGTTCGCCGCCCACGGCGGATACGGCAGCCGTCCGGTGTTCATGCACGGTGTGCGCCCGGCGTTCTTCGCCGCCGGCGGGGTTTCCCTGCTCGGGGCGCTGTGGGCGCTGTGGGCTCCGTCCAGGTCCGCCATCGCGGCGGCCGCCGGGACGGCTGTGGCAGGGCAGGAACCGGCCCTCGCGGCAGCGGGAAGCACGGACTGACCCGGCCGGCCGTACCACGTCGGTCTCGGCCGCGGCGCCCACTGGCCGCGGCCGACTCCGGCCGTTGCGAGCAGTCCCGGCCCGCCGATCCCGCCGATCCCGGCGATCCCGCCGATCCCGCCGATCCCGGCGGCCGCAGTCACGCCTTCAGTCGGGCGTGCGCGTTGACGTCGGTCACTCCGAGGTCCTGCCCGCAGGACGTGCAGGCGGTGTTCACGTGGGCCACTCCGTCGCACCCGCAGTGCTCGAAGTCCAGTGCCAGCCCGTCCGGCGCGACCCATTCCTGACCCCAGGCGGCCAGGGCCAGCACGGCCGGCAGCAGGCTCCGGCTCTTGTCGGTGAGTACGTACTCGTAGTGCTCCGGGTGTCCCGCACCGCGGCGCCGCTCCATCAGCCCGGAGGCGACGAAGCCGTCCAGCCGGGCCGACAGGATGTTGGTGGCGAGGCCGAGACTGCGCTGGAAGTCGCCGAACCTGGTGATCCCGGAGAACAATCCGTCCCGGAGAATCAGCAGGCTCCATCGTTCGCCCACCAGCTCCAGCGCGCGGGCCACCGGGCAGTCCAGGGCTTCGTAAGTCCGTCCTAACATGCCGCCAGCCTAGCAAGGCTGCTTGCATTATGAAATGATGCAGGCCAGGCCTTTCCGGACCCGGCGCGCGGCGCGCACACCGAAATCAGTCGGAGACCGCACGGTTTCGGGCACTTCTCGGCTGTGCGGCTGTTGTCGTGCGCTGCCGTGCTGCGGCAGAAGTCTCGCCCGCCCGATCGCGGAAAATGCGCGGGTCGGACGGGCGAAGCGGTCGCGGCCGGGAACCGATCAGGTCCCGGTTCCGCTGGCGTCGGTGATGGCGGCGATGATCTGGGAGTTGACGTCGCTGAGCGTGGGCGCCTGGGCGGACTGGTCGACGCCGATGTCGATCAGGGCGAAGGCGCCGGTCTGGCCGGGGACCGGGATGGCGATGGCCTCGACCGTGCCGGCGGGGCCGGTGTAGCTCGGGACGACGCTCCAGGTGATCTGGTAGCCGGCCCGGCCGGCCACGGTGATCGCGCCCTGGTTGACCACGGTGTGCGAGGTCAGGGTGCCGTAGTTGCTCTTGGCCATGGCGGCGATGTCGTTGGTGACCACGGCCTGGGCCGTGTCGCCGGTGGTGGTGGTGAAGTTGACGCCGCCGGCGGTGCAGGTCGGCGCGGTGCCGTCGGCGTTGGGCGTGGCCAGGCCGCCGGGGCAGGAGTACGGCTGGGTGATCAGGGTGGGCCACACGCCCTGGCCGGTGGCCGCGCCCGAGGTGCCGGTCCAGCCGGTCGGGACCGGGATGGTCAGGCCGTCGATCGGGTCGGACACCGTCTTGCCGCTGCCGCCGGGGACGGTCGGCATCGGGGTGGGGGTGGCCCCGTTCTGGCCGCCGAGGCCGCCGGTGCCGCCGCCCAGGCCGCCGTTGCCGTTGCCGTTCCCGCCGCCACCGCCGGAGCCGGGGGTCGGCAGGGTCTGCGGAGTGTTCGGCGCCGTGGCCGAGGCGGACGGGGGCGTGCTGGTGGTGTGGTTCGTGGACAGGTAGATCGCCACGCCCGCGACCACGACGACGACGGCCACGCCGGCCGCGATCAGACCCTTGGTGCGGGAACTGCGCGGCGTGCCCGGGCCGCCCGGACCGACCGGCCCGAACGGACCGCCGCCGGGCGGTCCGCCGGCGTACGGGCGCACCGTGGTGCTCCACTGGGCGCCGTCCCACCAGCGTTCGACGGGCCGGCCGTCCGGACCGGTCTCGCCGGTCGGGTACCAGCCGGCGGGGGTGGTGAATGCGCGAGTGGGCTCCGGTATCGACATGGAAGGAGGATATCTGCGCATCCTGAGCCGTCGGCGCCGACCCGGCTAAGAATTCGCCGAACAACAGCTGTGAGATTTCTGAGACCGCAGGCCGGAGCGGTTGTGCCGCTCCGGTTTCACCCGTCCGCGGCGATGATCAGCGACGCGTACGTGGGAATCATCACTCCTCGGGCATAGCGGCGCGAGACGATCCGGTACGGCCGTCCGGCGTCGGTCAGCGACTGCAGCAGCTGCCCGATCTCGGCCCGGGCGACCGGCGCGCCGAGGCACAGGTGGCGGCCCGCGCCGAACCAGAGCTGGCGGGCCTCGGCGACGTACGGCCGGGTGATGTCGAAGCCGCCGATCCGGTTGTCCGCGGTGTACGTGCTGAGCAGGACCCGGTCCTCGGCGCGCATGCGGCGCCCGCCGAGCTCCACGTCGGACACCACGTGCCGCCCGATCACCGGGGCCGGGGTGCTCACCCGCAGGCCCTCGCGGACCGCGTCGGGCAGCCGGGCCGGGTCGGCGAGCAGGGCGCCGAACTGGCCGGTGTCGTGCAGCAGGGCCACGGTGCGGGTCATCGCGCTCGCGGCCGTCTCGGTGCCGGCGACCAGGAGCAGGCAGGCCAGGCCGGTGGTCTCCTCCAGGGTCAGGCCGGCTTCGCGGCAGCGGCCGAGCAGGGTGTTCGTGGGGGCGTGGGCGTAGGAGTCGGGCACGTCCCGGGTCAGTTCGCCGATGATCGCGCGGGCGGCCTGGATGCGTTCGGCGGGCAGGACCGTCGAGGCCGCGGAGCCCAGGGCCAGGGCGGCCAGCCGTTCGCCGGATTCGAAGAGGTGGACGAATTCGGCGTCGGCGGGGGCGGAGGCGGAATCGGGGGCGGTGGCGACGGAGGTCGCGGCTCGGGTCGCACCAACGGTGCCCGCGGCCTCGGCGGCGATGGAGCCGCCACCAACAGCGGAGCTGTCGGCGCCGGCCGTGCCGCCGAGGTGCAGGCCGAGCAGGTCGGCCATCATCCGGCCGACGATCTGCCGGGCGGCGTACGCGATGTCCACCTCGCGGCCCTCGGTCAGCGCACTGGTCACGCCCTCGTACACCGGCCCGGCCACCCGCTGCACCAGCGCGGTCGAGTTGGCCTCGGTGAACAGGTCGCGGGCGCGGTGGCGCAGGTCGGCGTGGCCGGGGCCGTCGAACAGCTGGGGGACGTAGTCGCCGAGGATCTGTTCCCACAGATGGCCTACTCCGCCTTCGCCCAGAAGGCTGAAGTGGGTGTGGTCGCACAGGACCTTGCGGGAGAGCACCGGGTCGGTTACCACCCAGCCGAGCCGGGGGACGCGCCGAACCGGCCCGAATCCACCCGTCCGGGCTACCCGGAGCATCGCCCAGAGCCATGGTTGTCCGGATCTCAACAACTTGGACTCGTGTAATTGTGCCGTGTCACTCATCGCGCCCTCCTCGGCTTCTGAACCATACTGGTCGTATCAACGCAGGTGCGGAAAGGTCTCGGCCGGAATTGCACCGGTCGGGGGACGGGAGCCGGGGCCGAATGCGCGCACGGATATCAGGCGTCACCTCTTACTTACCGGAACTCGTGCGCAGCAGCACGCAGGTCGAGCAGCGGATCGCGGACAGTGGGCCGTACGGGCCGCGGCCCGGGGTGCTCGCGGCGGTCACCGGGATCCACTCCCGGCGGGTCGCCCCGGACGACTGGCAGGCCTCGGACCTCGCGGTCGCCGCGGCCGGCAAGCTGCTGGCCCAGCGCGGGGTCGGGGCCGGCGACCTGGACCTGCTGATCTTCGCCAGCGCCTCGCAGGACATGGTCGAGCCGGCCACGGCGCACATCGTCGCGGCCAAGCTCGGCGCGCACTGCCCGGTGTTCGACCTGAAGAACGCGTGCAACAGCGTGCTGAACGCGATCCAGGTCGGCGAGGCGCTGATCGGGTCCGGGCAGTACCGGCGGGTGCTGGTCTGCACCGGCGAGGTGCCGTCGCGGGCGATCCGGTGGTCGGTGCGGGACCGGGAGCAGTTCATCGAGTCCGCGCCCGGGTACACGCTGTCGGACTCCGGGGCCGCGCTGCTGCTCGAACCGCACCCGAGCCGGGGGATCTTCCACCGGGCGTTCACCGCGGACTCCGCGTCCTGGGCCGTGGGCACGCTGCCCGGCGGCGGGACGGCGCACCCGCGGGACCCGGACTTCAGCTACTTCCGGATGGACGGCGGGCTGCTGCGCCGGGCGTTCGAGTCGCTCGGGGTCGGCGTGGTGTTCGAGGCGATGGCCGAGCACAAGCTGACCTGGGCGGACTTCGCGCTGCTGGCCGTGCACCAGGTGACCGTGCCCTTCCTGGAGGTGTTCCTGCAGGCCAGCGGGGCGCCGCGGGAGCTGCTGGTGCCGGTGCTGGCCGACTACGGCAACCTGGCCTCGGCCGCGCTGCCGTTCCAGCTGGCCACCGCGATCGAGCAGGGCCGGGTCGGCCCGGGCGACCGGGTCGCGCTGGTCGGGCTGGCCGGCGGGATATCGCTCGGCGTCCTGTTCGTGGATTTCTGAGCCGTCCGTCCGAGCCGTGGAGAACCGTGGAGAACTGATGACTGAGCTGTGGGTGGTCGTGCCGGCGCACAACGAGGAGCGGCTGCTGCCGGGCCTGCTGGAGGCGCTGGCCGCGCAGCGCGACCTCGGGTTCGAGCTGGTCGTGGTGGACAACGCCTCGACCGACGCGACGGCCGAGGTGGTGGCCAAGTTCGCGGCCGGCTGCGAGCTGTTCCCGGTGCACCTGGTGACCGAGCCGGTCAAGGGCACCGGCGCCGCGGGGGACAGCGGGATGCGGTTCGCGATCGAGCACGGCGCGGCGCTGCTGATGCGCACCGACGCGGACTGCCTGCCCGATCCCGGCTGGATCGCGGCCGGGCGGGCCGCGCTGCGCGGCGGGCTGCACCTGAGCACCGGGCCGATGCTGCCGCGGGTGGACGAGTTCCAGCTGCGCTGGTGGGAGGGCAGCCTGCTGCCGCGGGTGGTGGCCGGGGCGGCCGCGTTCGGCCGGTTCCGGCCGAGCAACCGCTCGCCCGAGTACATCGGCCCGTACCTGATGTGCCCGGGCTGCAACATCGCGATCACCGCGGCGATGTACGAACAGTCCGGCGGTTTCCCGCGCACCTCGATCGACAAGGAGCACGAGGACCGCGCCCTGGTCAACCGGGTCCGCAAGCACACCAAGGCGATCGGCTACACCTCCGACCAGGCCGTGCGCGCCTCGCTGCGCCGGGTCCGGGCCTACGGGCTGCGGCGCACGCTGGCGTGGTACCTGAACCACGGCGGCGAGCTCGACGTGGTGGACGTGCGATGAGCCGGCGCGATCCGGTCGCCCGCTGGGAGAACCGGCTGCTGCGGGCCGCGCACCCGGTGGCCTTCCCGTTGGTCCGGCTGGTCGGCCGGGCCGGTCCGCAGGTGCGCGTGCCGGGGGTCGGCACCGTGGTCAGCGACCCGGTCGCGGCCCGCTCGATCCTGCTGGACACCGACGACTACCGCAAGGACGGCCCGGGCTCGTCCGGCGCGCTGTGGACGCCGATCCTCGGGCCCACGGTGCTGCTCAACATGGAAGGCGAGGGGCACCGGCAGCTGCGGCGCAAGCTCGTGCCCCTGTTCACCCGGGTCAATGCCGAGTCCATGTGCGCGCGGGTGCTCACGCCGCTGGTCGACGAGGCCGTCAAGCGGCTGGCGTCCGGCGAGGCGGTCGACCTGGTCCCGCTGACCCGGGCCGCCGCCGGGGCCGTGATCGGCGAGATCCTCGGGCTGCCGCCGGGCGGCACCGCGCAGGACCTGGAGCTGTTCGAACGCGGCGAGCAGATCACGTCCATGGTGACGCTGCGCACGAAGGAGTTCAGCCCGCGGCAGGTCGCGCGGGCCAAGGAGGTGCTGGGCGAGCTGGTCGAGGCGGCCGGGCGCGCGTACGACGACGGCAGCCCGGACACGGTGGCCGGCCGGATGCGGGAGTTGGGCCTCAGCCGCGCCGAGGCCCTGGGCGCGGCGGCGGCGTTCCTGCTCACCGGGACCGAGACCATCGCGACCACGGTGCCGCGGCTGTTCGCGATCTGGCAGGACAGCGGACTGCTCGATCCGGGAGCGGCGCGAGCAGGCGGCGCCGTGACCGAAACCAACCTGGACGCGGCGATAGACGAGGCGATGCGCGTGATGTCGCCGAGCCCGGCGATGCTGCGCCGCAAGACGGACAGCGGCGCGCGATACCTGATCGCCACCCTCAACTGCACCCGGTCCTACGGGCCCTTCGACCCGGCGGTGGCCCGCGGCGAGCGGCCTGCGCCGGATCCGCAGCGACTGTGGTTCGGCGCCGGGCCGCACTACTGCGTCGGCGCGCCGCTGGCCCTGGCCGAGATCAGAACCCTCACGCGCGGGCTGCTGGCCGCCGGGCCGCTGCGGGTGGCCGCCCGCCGGGTCTCGCGCTCGGTCCTGATCCCGGCCTACGCGAAACTCGAGCTGGCCCGGACCGGGTCCGCTCGCCTGCCGGACGACCGCATGCTGGAGGACGCCTCGTGTTGACCGACATCCTGGCCCGGGCCGCCGAACGGCCCGACGCGCTCGCCGTGATCGACTCCCGCGGGCGGCGCACCACCTTCGGGCAGCTGGCCGCCGAGATCGCCCGCGTCGCCGGGCAGCTGCGCGAGCGCGGGTTCGAGCCCGGCGACGCGGTCCTGTTCGCGGTCCGGCCGGACGGCGGCATGCTCCCGCTCGGGCTCGGCGTGCTGGCCGCGGGCGGGGTGATCGTGGTGGCCGACCCGGGCGCCGGGGCCGGGCTGGCCGCGGCCCGCCGGCAGCTGCTGGACCAGAAGCTGGCCAGCGTGCGCTGGGTCGCGGCCGAGTCGGTGCTCTACGCGCTCTCGGCCCGCACGTCCCTGCGCGGCAAGCTGAAACGGGCCGGGCTCTACCTGCCGGACCTGGAGGATCGCAGCCTGCTGCGGATCCGGACCGGGCCCTGGCTGCCGGGCGCGCCGCTGCGCCCGCTGCCGCCGCGCACCGGCGCCCCGGCCCAGCCGGCTCTGCCCGGCGAGCAGCCGGGCCGGGACACGCCCGCGGTCGTGGTGTTCACCTCGGGCACGACCGCCGAGCCGCGCGCCGTGCTGCACAGCCTAGACAGCCTGCACTGCGGCGCGCAGTTGCTGACCGGCCGGATCGGGGCCGGGCCCGGGGACATCGTGCACACCGAACAGCTGATGGTCGCGCTGCCGTTCCTCGCGGCCGGGGCGGCGTGGTCCACCTCGGGAGTGCCGGTGCGGCCGGAGCGGGTGCTGCGGGCGTTGCGGGAACGCGGCGCCACGCACACCTTCGCGACCGCGGCCGCCGCCGAGACGCTGCTCAAGGCCGGCCCGCTGCCCACGTCCCTGCGGATGTTCCTGCTCGGGGCCGCGCCGGTGCCGATCCCGGTGCTCGAACGGCTGCGCGACGCCTTGCCGGACACCGAGATCGTCGCGGTCTACGGCGCGACCGAGGCCCTGCCGATCGCGACTGCGACCGCGTCCGAGAAGCTCGCCTACCGCGACGGCGACCTGCTCGGCACGCCGCTGCCCGGCCTCTCGGTCCGGCTCGACGACACCGGCGAGATCCTGGTCTCCGGGCCGAACGTGGCCCCGGCCTACCTGGCCGAGGGCGAGATCAGGGTCCTGCGGACCGGGGACATCGGCCGGATCGACCCGGACGGGCGGCTGGTCCTGCTCGGCCGGGCCAAGGACATGATCATCCGGGGCTCGTTCAACCTCTACCCCCGGCTGTACGAGGACACGGTCTGCCGGCTGCCGTACATCGAGGCGGCCGCGTTCGTCGGCCTGCCCGACCCGGTCACCCTGGACGAGGAGGTCGTGCTCGCCGTCGTCCCGCGGGAGGGCTGCCCGGCCGGCGAGGCGGTGGCCCGGCTGCGCCGGGAGCTGCCGGAGCTGATCGACCACGCCGCGCTGCCGGACCGGGTGGTCGCGATCGAGGCGGTCCCGCGGACCGGGCGGACCGAGAAACCGGACCGGGAGCGACTCCGGGAGCTGGTCCGGCGATGAAGATCGCGGTCACCGGGGCCACCGGTTTCGTCGGCGGCGCGGTCTGCCGGGCCGCGGCCGAGCAGGGGCACGCCGTGCTCGCCTTCGGCCGCCGGCCGCGGGTGGAGCCGAAGCACGTGGCCGACGCGCCGTACGAGTCCTGGGACATCGGGCACTGGCCGCTGGCGGTGCCGGCCGTGGACGCGGTGGTGCACTGCGCCGGGATGGCCGCCGAGTGGGGTTCCCGGGGCGACTTCCACACCGCGAACGTGCTCGGCACGGTGAACGTGCTCGATTCCTTCCGGGACGCCGGGCGGGTCGTGCACATCTCGACCGCGAGCGTGTACGACCCGACCCGGCCCACCGCCCGGGCCCGGGAGGACGCCGCCCTGACCCGCCGGCGCGGGGATCACTACGGCGCCTCGAAGCGGCTGGCCGAGGACGTGGTCCGGCACGAGCGGCCGGACGCCGTGATCCTGCGCCCGCACGCGGTCTACGGCCCCGGCGACACCACGCTGCTGCCGCGGGTGCTCCGGTCGATCCGGCCGGGCCCGGGCGGGCCCCGGCTGTTCGCGGTCGGCGACGGGCGCCAGCCGCTGAGCCTTACCGGTATCGGCAACCTGACCCGGGCGGTGCTCTCGGCGGTGGCCGGCGAGGCCGGCGGCACCTTCAACATCGCCGACGCCGCGCCCGTGGTCCTGGACACCGTGCTGCGCGAGGTGCTCGACGCGAAGGCCCCCGGCACCGCGATCCGCTACCTCCCGCTGCCGGTCGCCGACGCGCTGGCCGTGGCGGCCGAGTCGGCCCACCGGGCGCTGCGCCGCCGCACGCCGCCGCCGATCACCCGTTATGCGGTCCTGCACCTGGCCTACGAGCGGACGCTGAACACTGACAAGGCCCGCGCCCAGCTCGGCTACCGCCCGACCGCGACGGATCTCGGCCCCGCGTTGGCGGATTCATGAAAATCCGTGCTATTATATCCAACTTCTGACACTCTGATGCGGAGCCGGGCCACGGCCCCCGCCTGCCGCGCGCCCGGCCCGCCGACGCTCACCTGTCGCCGTCCTCGATGATCGCGATCACGGCGTCCACCACCCGGTCCAGCACCTGCGGCTCCAGGATCAGCTGGGCGGCGCGTTCCCGGGCGCCCGGCCCGCCGCCCGGGGCCCGGTCCATCTCCGCCGCGCCGCTGTCCCGGCCGAACACCTCGCCGAGCACCGCGAGCACCGCGGCCCGCAGCGGCGCCCCCTGTTTCAGCTGCGCGTCCAGGGCCTCGATCGCGGCCCAGGCCAACTGGGCCAGCAGGCTGTCGGCGACCTCGTCCGGCCGGGCCCCGGCCACGTAGTCCGGCTCCCCGCCCTGGTCCGCGGCCAGCGGGGGCTGCTTGCGGCCCAGCGGGCGTTCGACGTACTCGGCGAACCAGGCCGGCCGCCGGCGCATCGCGGCCAGCACCCGCTCGACGTCCTGGGCCACCCTGGCCTCGGAGCACTCCGGCTCGCCGTACGCCAGTGCGCGCTGCTGGGCCCACGCGCCCAGCGGCCACAGCCCGGTCGCGGCCGTGGCCGTGACGCCCACCCAGTCCAGGATGTTCACCACCAGCCGGCGCAGCCACGGGTCCTGGCCGAGTTCGTCCGCGAGCCAGCCGGGCAGGCGCGGGCGTTGCAGCGCGCCGCGTTCGCCCCGGCGCCGGCGGTGCGCGTCGACGGTGACCGGGCCCAGCCGCGGCACCAGCCAGCCGGGCAGGTTCTCGAAGTGCAGGTCCTGGTGCCGCAGCACGTGCAGGAAGACGGCCTCGACGTCGTCCTGGTGCTTGTCGTGGCAGTCCGGGCCGAGCTTGGCGAGCGACGCGGCGCACAGGTCGTGCCCGCGCCGGCGCTCGTTCGGCCGGGTCGTCCGCTCATAGACGAGTTCTGAGACGAGGCGGTAGAGGGCTGTCCGGCCGCGGTCGGCGTGCTCGTGCAGATACTGCGCGAGCCTGCCCTCCCGGGCGGCGGCGAGCAACTCCCGCTCCGCGTCGGCGCGTTCTGCGTCACTGTCCCGACGGTAGGTGTCGGCCATGTCCCGCTCCTGTTCAAGCCGTGTCCGGGCGCCACGATCGCGGCGTGCCAGAAAGCTATTGCGGGGCCGGGGCGCCGGGTCCGGAGCGGACCGAGAACACATGATTGTGTGTACTGCGAAGGCTCATTCCGGCCCTTGCGCAGGGGTGCTCGGGTCGCCCGCCGGGCGGCCGGGCGGAGCGGACCCAACAATCCATGTGCACGGCGACGGCCCGGCATCCGAGGCTCTCGGGTGCCGGGCCGCGGTCGGCTCGAATACGGGGTCAGACCATTGTTCTAGCCGGAGATCTCGCTCGGCCGCGGGCCGCCGCCGAGGTCGACCACCACGGTCTGCGCGGCCTTGCCGTTGAGGTAGACCGTCACCTCGCGGCCGGAGCCGTCGACCAGGTCCAGCGCGACCACCGCGCCGGTCTCCAGCGCGGTCTTGATCGACTCGACCGTGGCGGTGACGTCGCCCGCCGGGAACGCCCACTCCGACTGCCCCACGATGACTCGCCGCTCGCTCATCAGCTGTTTCCCTTCCGTTTTCGGTATCGGCCGCCGAGTGGCTTCCATACGGGGACTGACGGACAGCCGCGGCCGGGCCGGCCGGTTCAGGAGCGCTCGGTGACGTCGTCGACGAGGTACGCCAGCGAGAAGTCCTGGGCCCGCCGGGAGCCGTCGGCCGGGTGCCGGCCGACCCCGAACCGCTCCTGGGCGAGCATCGAGGTGCGGTAGACCCCGACGACGTCGGAGATGTTGCGGCGCAGCATCTTGTACGCCACGTTGACCACCACCGCGGCCAGGCTGACCGCGGTGATCGCGGCGGCGACGTTCGGCAGCGCGGTCAGCCCGTCGGTCAGCTTCGCCAACGCCTCGCGCATCTCGAACCCGGCCATCTCCTGCGACATCAGCTCGCTGAGGCTCTCGCTGTCCGGGGCGTCCCGGGACACCCAGACCGCCAGGTCCAGGTAGTCGACCGCGGGCCCGTGGTACAGCAGCAGCCGGTCGATCGGCAGCGCCTGCCCGGACCGGATCCGGGCGAAGCGCTCGGTGTGCGCGTGGTAGGCCGGCCGGGCGGGCTTGCCGCGGCCGCCGGTCAGCACGATCGTGTCCACCCGGACGTCGGCGCCCAGCCACGGCCGGCTGCGGTGCACGAGGAGTTCCTCCAGCCGGATCGCCACGGTCTGCGGCGCCGGGCCGCCGGCGGACTTGGCGATCGGCGGGGCCGCGCCCGGGGGCGGACGGTCGTCGATCACGAACCCGGCCACGGGTTCCGGATCGAGGTAGAAGTCGACCAGGTGGGTGTCGTACCGGGTGGCCTGCCCGCCGGCGGCGCGGATGTCGCGGTCGCGGCCGTCCCCGATCTGCTGGAGCAGGCTGCCGAGCGGTGAGAGCGGGCCGTGGTCCTTCTGCGCCCCGCGTTGCGTCAGCACACTGACGTCCTGCTGGGCCGAGGTGACCAGGGCCAGCAGGGATTCGGGGCGGGCGATGGTCGGTTCGGGGCCGTCCGGCCAGTGAATCGGCTGGCCCGGCAGGACGTTGTCGTAGTCGTCGAATCCGAAGGCGTACTCCCGGCCCGGGGGCAGCCGGACCCCGAACGGCGAGTAGTCCGTCAGCAGGCTGATGCTCCCGCTCACCCCGAGGTCGAACAGCGAGACGAAGACGTCGTCGCCGCCGTCGTTGCGCACGCTCAGGTACATCTTCTCGCCGACGTGCACGGTCGCGCCGGACGCGGGCAGCGGGCAGCGCCCGGTGCCCTGGACGGTGCCCCACTCGACCGTGACCGGCGCGTGGAACGCCCAGGTGTCGTCCTGCACGGCCAGCCGGCGCAGCGCCACGACCCGGGCCAGGGCCTCCAGGTTCCGCAGCACCGGACGGGCGTCGGCGGCCCGGCGCGGCGGGTGCAGCGGTCCGATCCGGTCGGCCACGGTCAGGCCGCCGTCCTCGTCGACCTGCACGGCGGCCAGCCACGGTTCGTCCGCCCGGGCCGCCCGGAGCAGGGCCGAGGACTCCACCGCCGCCGCGACGGCCGCGGTCCGCGGGTCCCCGTCCGGCAGCAGCACCGGCATCGGGGTCGCCACGGCCCGGGTCGGCTGCGCCCTGGCCCCGATCGGGACCCGGTCCGAGCCCGGGTCGAAGTCCACCGAGCCCACGGCCGCGAACGCGCTGACCGAGTCGATCGCCAGGGTGCCGATCCGGGCGCCGAGCCAGGCGCCGTCCGGGCTGGGCGCGTGCACGGCGAACACGTCCCCGGCCCCGATCCCGAGCAGCGCGGCGCAGCCGATCCGGGCCCGGCCGCCCTCGAGCCCGACCACGGCCGGCCAGGTGGCCAGGTCGTCCTCCTCGGTGTCGAACAGGAACCGGTGCGCGGGCCCCTCGGCCTGCGGCCGCTGGAACGGGGACAGGTCCAGCACCCGCTGCCCGACCCGGTCCATCACCGCCTGCCAGGTGACCCGGCCCTCGCCCGCCTCGGCGAACGCGACGGTCAGCGACTCGGTCAGGACCCCGATCCGCCGGCCGTCCACGCCGTCGTACTCGAACGCGGCCTGCTCCGGCGCGCAGGCCACGATCCGGACCGCGTTCGGGTTGCCGCCGACGGACCGCACGTCGCTCAGCGTTCCGGCCGCGCGGAGCCGTTCGACGTGGTCGCGCAGCACCTCGTACTGCTCGGGCGCACTGAGCCCCTTCGGCACCAGCGACTTGCGGGCCATGTGCGAGGAGTGGCAGCAGTCGAAGATCGCGGTCACGTTGCCGGTCGTGCGGGTCAGCCGGGCCAGCTGCGCGGTCAGCTCGACCGAGGTGATGCCGCGGAAGTCCCCGGGCTTCGAGTCCGCGTAGTCGTACGGTGCGATGAACTGCAGGTCCATCAGCGACGGGCCCGGCGTGTCGGGCGGGGGAGCGGCGGCCCGGCCGCCGTGGCCGCTGTAGTAGACGACCGCGGCCTGCTCCGGGCGGGCCCGGGCGGCCAGCCGGTCGAAGGCGGCCAGGATCCCGGCCCGGGTCGCCGCCGGGCCCGAGCAGCGCTGCACGGTCAGCCCGCGCGACTCCAGCGCCGCCGCCATCGCGTCCAGGTCGTTGTCCACGCCGGTCAGTCCGGCCGGCGCGCCGCCGACCAGCAGAGCCGTCCCCTTCATCGGACCCCTCCCTCCAGCCCGCCGGACGCGTCGCCGAGCAGGCCGTTGTCGCGGATCCAGTTGGCCAGCGCGACGTTGTTGTCCGCGCCGTACGGCCGCAGGTTCCGGTAGATGTCGGCCAGGTGCCTGGCCACGGTGCCGTTCGCGAGGTGCAGTTCGAGCGCGATCTTCTGGTAGCTGTGGCCGAGCGCGATCAGCCGGGCCACCTCCAGCTGCCGCCGGGTGAGCAGGGTGCGCAGGTCCTCCGGCGGTGCGGGCGCCGCCGGGGTACCGGCCTGGCCGGCCGGTTCGGCGAGCTTGCGCAACTCGGCCGCCAGGGGAGCGGCGCCGAGGTTCTCGGCCACCTGCAAGGCGTCGGCGGCCAGGCGCACCGCGGTGTCCGGGTCGTCCGCGGCGAGGGCCGCGGCGGCCTGGCGCAGGCGGGCGTAGGCCGCGGGATACGGCCGGCCCATCCGTTCCCAGTCCAGCGCCAGCTGCTCCCAGTCGGCGGCCGAGTCCCGGCCCAAGGCCCGGTCCCGTTCCACCGTGCACTGCCGCAGCACGGCCTCGACCTCCGGCAGGACCGGCTCCTGGAGGCCGGACCGCAGAGCCCGGTCGGCCAGGCTGCGCGCCTGCTCGCGGGCGTCCTCGCCGGGCACCGATTCCGGCCCGGCCGCGGCCTGGCCCAGGTCCGCCGCCGCCCGCGCGCCCACGGCGCACAGTCGCAGGTAGACGAGGTCGTTCTCGCTGCTGTCCAGGGCGTCCAGGCCGCCGACCGCGGTGGCCAGCGCGCCGGCCGGGTCCCCGCGCCAGAGCGCGAGCTCGGCCTGGCAGGCGTAGAGCGCGCCGAGGAACCGCGGGTCGGTGTGCTGCTGGTCCGCGACCTCGCCGACCAGCCGGTCCACGGCCGCGAAGTCGCCCCGGGCCACCTCCACCTCGGCCAGGGTCAGCCGCAGGTAGGCGCTCTCCCGGACCGGCGGCCGGTCCGCCAGCGACTCGGCCAGCAGCCGCGCGGCCTGGTCCCAGTCGCCGACCAGGACCATCGCCACGCTCGCGTTGTTCGCCAGCACGCCGGCCTGCCGGGCGTAGGCCAGGCCCAGGCTGCGCGCCTCGGCCAGGCCTTCGAGGGCGACCTCGGCCGCGCCGGGCAGGTCCCCGGAGTGCTCCAGCGCCACGCCGAGGTTGCCGTAGGCGCGGAACAGCCCTTCCAGGTGTTCGGCCCGCCGGGCGATCTCCACCGCCTCGCGCAGCAGGCCCACCCCCTCCTGGGCGCGGCCGAGCATGGTCAGGGCCACGCCCGCGGTGTTCATCGCCCGCCCGCGCTCGGTGTCCGCGCCGACCTCCCGGGCCACCAGGGCGGCCTGCCGGGCCAGCCGCAGGCTCTCGGTGTACCGCCCGGCCCGGGTCTCGGCGGTGGCCAGGCCGGCCAGCACCCGGGCGTCCACCTCGCCCTGGGCCGGATCCAGGTCCAGCAGCCGCTGCGCCTCGCGGAAGGCCGCGGCCGACTCCTGGCTCCCGCCCGCCTCCCACAGGAAACTGCCCAGCCGTTCGTGCAGGTCGGCGGCCTCCCGCGGCCGGGCGACGGCGTCGACCTCGACGATGGCCTCCCGGATCAGGTCCACCGCGTGGTTGACGTGCCCGGCCCAGCGCGAGGCGTCGGCCGCGGCGGTCAGCACGTACGTCCGCGGGGCCCCGGCCAGCTCCTGCGGCTGCGGCACCGCCTTCCACAGCGCCAGGGCCCGGTCGTACTGGGTCTGCGCCTCGTGGAACGCGCGCATCCGGGCGGTCAGCGCGCCGGCCCGCAGCGTCGCGGTCAGCGCGTCCGGCTTGCGGTTCGCGCAGTACCAGTGGTGCGCGAGCTCGACCGCGGAGCTCAGGTCCTCCTCCAGGCTCAGCTCGGTGTTCGCGGAGATCGCCTCGGCCATCGCGGTGTGCCGGCGGATCAGCGTGTCCGGGAGTTCGTTCTCGTACACCGCCTCGCGCAGCAGCGCGTGCCGGACCACGTAGGCGCCGTGCGCGGAGTCGAACGCGAGCATGCCGTGGGTCAGGCACTCGCGCAGCGCGTCGTCGAGCGCGTCCTCGTCCAGCCGGCTGACCGAGGCCAGCAGCCGGTAGCTGACCCGGCGGGCGGCCGTGGCGGCGATGCTCAGCAGCCGCGAGGCGTTCTTGCTCAGCAGCCTGACCCGGGAGAGCATCAGCTCCTGCAGGGACTCGGGCACCCGGGCCGAGCCGGGGTCGGCCAGCGCGCCGGACAGCAGCAGCTGTTCGGCGAAGAAGGCGTTGCCCTCGGACAGCTCGTACCCGCGGCGCACCTGGTCCCGGTCGGCCGGAGCCAGGGAGTTGAGAAAGGCCGGCAGCTCGGCCTCGGTGAACCGGCCCAGCGTCATCCGCTCGATCCGCCGGGTGAAGTCGGGCTCGGCCAGCACCTGGCGCAGCGGGTGGTCCTCGGCCAGATCGGTGCGGTGGCTGCAGATCAGCAGCGTGCGATCGTCGTTCTCGGACCGGGTCAGGTAGCTGACCAGGTCCAGGGTCGACGGATCGGTCCAGTGCATGTTCTCGAAGATCAGCACCACCGGCCGGTGGTCGCCCAGGTGCCGCAGCACCCGCATGACCGTGCCGAAGACCTGGATCTGCGAGCCGAGGATGCCCGGGCGGCGCAGATCCGGTTCCCGGCCGGTGAAATCGGAGATCAGGGCCCGCAGCTGCGTCCAGCCCTCGCCGGCCAGCCGCCGGGCCTCGTCCTCGCCGACCCGGCCGACGAACAGGCGCAGGGCCTCGATCAGCGGCGCGTAGGGGATCACGCCGCCGCCGAGCCCGATGCACTCGCCGTGCAGGACGAACGCCCCGGCCCCGGCGGCCTGCTCGGCGAACCGGCCCAGCAGCCGGGTCTTGCCGACGCCCGCCTCCCCGGCCAGGAACAGCGTGGCCGGCCGCCGGTCGCGCGCGCCGCCGAGCAGCAGGTGCAACCGGTCCAGTTCCTGACCGCGTCCGATGAAATCCCCAGCCGTCATAGCGTCATCTTCCACCACGCCCGGCCGTCCCGGAGGCTTTTCCGGGTGGAAGCGTCGCTGGGCCCTCATCCGGGCCGAAGGCGTGGTGGCGGCGGTGCGGCGCGGTTCGAAGCCCTTGGCGACCCGGTCGAGGCGGGCGGCCAGGATCCCGGTCAGCTCGCCCCGGCCGGCCCCGGCCGAGCGGGCCCGGCCCCAGGCCGCGAGCAGCTCCCGGCCGAGCAGGGCGGCCACCGCGATCCGGGCCGAGTCCGACAGTCGGAGACAGGGCTCTGTCATGCTCGTCACGGCGCCGTCCCCCGGCCGGAACGCGGCATGCGCTGATGTCGGCCGGGCGCTTGAGGACGGCGCCCGGCGGCGAGTTCACGGTCGGGGCGCCCCCGTACGGCGCCCCGACCGGCTCGCGCCCCGGTCCTGGTGATCTCGTGGTCTGACATGGTCCGCTTCCTAGAGTCCGGGGTGGGGTGGGTGGACGTGGATCTGCGCGGCGGCGCCCTCCCGGCGGCCGAGCGAACGCAGAATGCCGAGGAACTCGCCGCCGCGCTCCCGGTCGATGCGCGCGTTGTCGTCTTCGCCTGAGCCCGCTTCGGTATCCGCGCCCTCCGCGGCGAGGTTTCGCAGGATGCGGCCATGCAGCGCCCCGCTTTCGTCCACCCACAGCTGCGCGGAGTGCTCCCCGTTCCAGTCTGCCCGGCCGAGACGGATGCTCACAGAGCCCTGATGATTGGTCTCGCTCATGATCTGGTAGCCGAGCTGCGCATAGCGGCATCGGGCGATCGCGAGAACGACCTCGCGCCGGGCCAGGTCCGCCGCCGCTTCGAGCGCCTCCCCGGCCCGCCTGCTCGCCTCGTCGCCCAGATCCCGTTCGCCCGCCACCACTTCGCGCAGCCGCGCGACCGCGCCGTCGGACGGCTCACCGGATAAGAGTGCTGCCACACTCGGTTCCTCCAGCGCGACCAGCCACTGCGCGGCGAGGCGACGCCGGATGACGATCAT
Organism: Actinocrinis sp.; assembly: GCA_035943635.1. Taxonomy (GTDB): domain Bacteria; phylum Actinomycetota; class Actinomycetes; order Streptomycetales; family Catenulisporaceae; genus DASZBX01. The sequence continues at coordinate 139,124 of DASZBX010000089.1, forward strand.
GTTGACCTCATGCACGGCCTCGCGCAGACCGAGCAGGTGTGAAGTGGCCACGTGCGCATGATTCCTGGGCACACGCACGGCCGCGGCCAGCACCCGCGCGCACTCGCCCTCGTGCGCATCAGGATCGAGCCTGCGCAGCACGGCCTGCACATCGGCATCGGTGAGCGTGACGATCGGCACCCGCGAGGCCCGGTTCGGCTCGTACCGCTCGCCGAGCATCCGCTGGTACCGGGCCAGCGCGGCCGCCGCGTCCGCCCGGCTGTCTGCGCGGGTGTCCTCAGGCAGCCACGCCATGGCCTGCCGCGCCTGCTCATCCGCCGCGGCCGCATGCAGGGCGAGCTGCACGCCGGCCAGGTCCTGCGCCGTCCGCACGCACCACCGCGTTGCGTCGGACACGCTCGTCCCGGCCAGGCCCGGCGGCTCCGGGGTCAGCGGCCGCCCGGCGCCGTGCCCACGCCCGGCGAGCAACCGGATCCGCGCGCCGAGTTCCAGCACGTTCGCCGCGACCCGGGCCCAGATCTCCGCGTCGACCGCGCCCCGGGCCGCGTCCGTCTCCCGCAGGACCCGCTCGTGGTCGGCCACGCCGCCCGGCCCCCGCCCGACCGCCGCGTTCGCCGCGCCGACGATCAGCACGGCCGCGGCCGGCCCGCCGAGCACGACGGTGGCGCCCGCGGCGGCCACGACGGCGCCCGGCGGGAAGAGGACGACTCCTGAACTCGTATGTTTCTCCACACGGCGACCTGACGGACAGTGCCCGCCGCCCGGGTATCGCAGAGGTGCGCGATAGCTGGCGCGGGTGCCGGCGGCGGCCCGGCCGGGCTGTTCGGCTGTCCCGGAAACGACGCGCCTGTCCGTCAGCACGTGTCCGGCGGCAACCAGCAGCCGTTCGATCTCAGGATCCGAGGAGGCGGTCACGCGATGAGCGAATGCGCGGGCGCGTCCGAGCCGGTCCGGGCTCCGTCCCAGGACGGTTCGGCCGCCGCCTCCGTCTCTGGACGCCCGCCGCGCAACGCCCGGCGCGCGGCCGGCGACGCCAATTCCGGCTGTGCGCGCACGAATTGCGGGTGCAGGCCGGCCCGTATCGCGGTCGGCGCCCGGCCCGGGCCGCTGCCGCGCTCGATCGCCCGGCACGCCGTCTCGAACCGCCGGAGCAGGTCCGCCTCCCACTGCACCCAGGTCCCGAAGCCCGCCGGCGGCAACTGCCCCAGCCGGGCCATCTGCGGCCACAGCGAGAGCAGCAGCATCGCCGCCCGCGCGGTCGTGATCCCGGGGTTCTGCCGGGCCGCCCGCGGCGCCGGCTGGTGCTCGACGCCCTGCTTGACCCTGCCGGCCCGCGCACCCGTGTCAGCCCGCCCGACCTTGCCGGTCCACTCAGCCCGGTCAGCCCGCTCAGTCAGACGAGTCCGCTCAGCCTGCTCCAACGCCAACCGGCCGACTTCGAGCCCGTCGGTCAGCTGCCCGACCATGCGATGGATCCACTGCTCCTCGCGCACCCGCGAGACCTCCGGGTCCGCGTCCGCGAACTCCTCGGCCCACCGCCCGATCACCCGCTCCGCGGTATGGCACGCGATCCCGGTCTCGGCCAGCCCCACCTGCACCAGTTCCTCGTCCAGGACCTGGACATATTCCTCGCGCCCGGGCTTGTCTCCGTGGCTGTCCCGGTACTCGAGGTACCGGATCTTCGCCTCCTCGTGCAGGAGCCAGGCCGCGTCGTACCCCACGGGCGTGTCCAGCCTGGCCTCGGCCAACGCCTGGGCCCGGACCGCGCTCAACGCCCGCGGCGCGAACTCCGGCCACGGTAGCCCACGTGCGACATCGGCGAGCCGGTGCACGCAATCGCGAGCCGACTCGCTCTGCACCCGACGCCCGTCCCGCGGCCCGAGCCGGCCGAAACCCGCGGTGATCCGCTGCACCGCCTCCCAACTCGCCTCACAGATCAGCCACCCCATCAGCGGCAGCAGCGCGTCCAACGGCGCGGACGGCGGCTGCCCGGGCCCGGCGGCCACGATCGCCCGGTAACCGGCCACGTCGGACTCGATCAACTCGACCAGCGCACCGTCCGTCCGCGACATCGCCCCGCTCCGGAAGCCCGCAGCCAACCTACGCAGCTCATCTGCACTCAGCAGCATCATGGCAACACTCCTTAGTTGCTGATGGTCTGCCAGTTACTGACGGACGAGTTCGCCGCCGCCCATGCCCTCGCTCTCACCCCGTCCCGGATAACCCTTTGCCACGCCGACGGGCGCCTCGGTACCGTTGTCCACACGAGCCCGGCACGAGTCCGCGGCCGATTCTGAGCAGGAGACACGTCGTGAACACCCAGACCCGCGAGTATCGACGGCCGGTGCGACGCACCACGGCCCGCCGATCCGCCGCGGCGTCCCGACGCGTCTGATCCGGCTTCCCCGTTTCACCCCCGCACGCGATGTAGTGCGGTCGTCTTCCCCTTCTTACCTTCGGCCCTTGTAGCTCAGTGGACAGAGCACCGGTCTACGAAACCGGTTGCGGTGGTTCGACTCCACCCAAGGGCACGGCAGCGTACGTAAATCGGCCACGGCGCGCGTCCCCCGCTGGACGCGCGCCTCGCACCTGCCATCGTGCACTGATTCCCACCGTCGATCACAGTGCCTGCGACGGGCTCATCTCCTGCCGGCTCGGCTGCTGCTGGATGTTGGTCGCCGGGGTGGTGTAGTCGTACCAGTCCGTCGGGGCCTTGCCCGGGTCCAGGGTGCGCAGCTTGGCCAGCACCGTCGGGTCCTGGACCTCCATCCAGTCGACCAATTGGCGAAACGAGACCAGGCGTACGTCCGAATGGGTGGCGATCTGCCGCAGAGCCTGTTCGACCGCGGTGATGTAGATGCCGCCGTTCCAGGTCTCGAAGTGGTTGCCGATGAAGAACGGGGCCCGGTTGGTCGTGTACGCCCGCTGGAAGGCGGCCATGTACGACCCGGCGGCCTGCTGCGCCCAGAACGCGCGCTTGGTCGGGTCGGCGTCCACGTTGTCGCCGCACTGGTTGAACATGATGTTGTAGTCCATCGACAGCACCTCGAACTTGTGCCCGGGGAACGGCATCGACTGGAGCGGGAAGTCCCACAGGCCGCCGCGTTTGGTCGGCCAGATCTGCAGGCCGCCGGGGGAGCTCGCGTCGTACTTCCAGCCCAGGTCCAGCGCGGTCGGCAGCAGCTGGTCCTGGCCGAGCAGACAGGGGGTGCGCCCGCCGGCCAGTTCCTTGCCGTAGTCGAACGGCAGCGCGTCCACGTCGGTGAACCCGGTGTTCGTCTTCCAGTTGTGCACGAACCCCACGGCCTGCTCGATCTCGCTGCGCCACTGGTCCGGGGTCCAGATCCCGACGCCGCGGGAGTCGCAGAAGTGGCCGTTGAAGTGGGTGCCGACCTCGTGCCCCTCCAGCCAGGCCGCGCCGGTCTGCTGGATCGTGGCCTTGACGTGGTCGTCGTCCAGGTAGCCGATCGCCGACTCGCCCGGCGCCTTGCCCGGGGGCAGATAGCGCGTGCGCTGGTCCCGCGGCAGGGTGTAGATGCCGGACAGGAAGAAGGTCATCGTGGCCTTCGTCTCCTGGGCCACGGTGCGGAAGTGCGAGAACAGGTGGTTGTCGTCCTCGCCCGCGCCGTCCCAGGAGAACACCACGAACTGCGGCGGCTGCTCGCCCGGGACCAGCCGCTGCGGGGTGGGCTGGTTCGGCTGGGGCCCGGTGTCCGAGGTGGACCCGTCGCCGATCAGCCGGCCCTTGACCACCGCGTTCGCGGGCTTGGGCTGCGCGCGCGGCACGACCGTGGCGGAGGTGGTCCGGGCGGAACGGGAGGAGAACGGGTTCAGGCCGGTCTCCGCGCCGACGGCGACCGCGCCGGCCACCGCGGCCACGCCGCCGGCCAAGACATTTCTACGAGACATCGCTGCCATGGAACTTCCCCAGTCGGGTCGGGAGCGGCCGGCGTGCCGAAGCGGGAACACTACCGCGACCGCCGCCGGTCGCATGAGCTTGTCATACTTATGCCGATCTACCCAGGGCAACCCGCCGCGCACCTAGAGTCGCCCGTTTGCAGCACCGTTGGGGCGTGGCGGACCCCCAGGGTGGCCCAGTGCGGGTTTGGGGGAGGCGGTCGCGGAGTGCCGCGCCGTACAGTCGGCCGGCTGCCGATGAGAAGGAACGCCAAGAGCCGCCGGCGCCATGACTGGGGCGGCGGGATCAAGGAAGCCGGAACATCGAGCGCGCAGGGTCGGCCTCCCGGGCGTGCGAGGCCGCTGGTGCCAAGATACCTGGTCACGCGCTTGGTGAGCTCGACCACTTGTTCCTCGGACAGCCCTGTAATAACCGCGGCGCGCACGGCCCCTCCTTGATCCTCTTCTTAGTCAGAGCCGATCTAAGGGCAGGGGCCGTACGCATGTCCAAAGTTTGGCGATAATTCACAGGCTGTGGATTTCGGGATGACTGGCACCGGATCCTCACAGCCACTTATGAAGTGGGCTCCCGGCCTCTGCACCCAGCAAGAACCGGGTGACTGCTGCGGCTGCTACATACCTGCGCAGCGGCACGAGATGCTTGGCCCTGTCGTGCAACGGTTTGTGCCGGTCTGACTGCCAGGCGGTGATCCGCCCGTAGAAGACCACTGCCTCTTCCCCACATCGTGTCGTCGGAAGACAGGGCGGTGCAATCTGTTGGGCCGTTTCGTTTTGAGAGTCGCGGGCACCGGATTTCCATGAATCGCAGAACACTGGACTCGATTGTACCGATGCTCTACGGAATCCTCTGCATGCTCATGTGGATTTTGGTCAAGGGCCACATCGCGACGTGGGTGACTATCGCCGGCGCAATGCTTATGGCGATGTACTATGCCTTCATACGCCGCAATCTCGACCCGGGCCCGGCCCGCGAGGACTCAAGGCGGCCCCATCGGATCGACTGACCTCGCTTGGTAACGCTGGTGGACCGGCGTCACCTCGTGCGGCTGGGACGATGCGAAGGACGACCGGAGGCGCGGCTCGTACGAGCACACCTCGTTCACGTTCCTCGGGTTCACGTTCCGGGCGCGCGGGGTGCGCACCAGGGCCGGGGAGATGAGACTCGGCTTCAACCCGGCGGTCAGCAGGGACGCTTTGAAGACGATGGGGGCGACGGTGCGAGCCTGGCTGCTCGACCATCGCACCGGGTCTTCCGAACACGACCTCGCACGGATGATCAATCCAGTTGTGCGAGGGTGGATGCAGTACTACGGGGCGTTCTACCGCTCCGCGCTGTATTGCCTCCTGGCGCGCATCAATGCCTACCTGATGCGGTGGTCGCGCAACAAGTACAAGCGGCTGCGGAACTGGCAGCAAGCCGGGGCCCAGTGGGAGAGGGCCGTCAAGCTTCGGCCGAGGTTCTTCTCCCACTGGGTCTGGGTGACCTGGGTTCCGCCAGTCTGGTGACCAGAACGACAAGAGCCGTGTAACGAGAGATTGTTACGCACGGTGTGCGCCGTGAGGCGCTTTGCTGTATCCCCGGCGCAGCCGGGAGGGACTCGGAAGGAGGTTCCTGGGTCGCCTGGCCTACCTGGAGGCGAAAGCCGAGAGGGAAAACAGCATGCCAGGAAAGTGGTGGCCGTCTGGA
>DASZBX010000090.1:0-6181 GCA_035943635.1 Actinocrinis sp.
CGCCTACCAGGTCGAACCCTGCGCCAACGGCCGCTCCGGCCAGTGCGTCCAGCAGACCGCCCCGATCAAGCCGATCGAGTGGCAGAACGACTCGGACGCCTTCGGCCTCGTCGGCGACACCTCCTGGTCCAACTACACCGTGACGACCGACGTCGACCTCGAACAGGCCGGCACCGCGGAGATCTACGGCCGCGCCAACACCCAGGACCGGCCGCAGTCCGACCAGGCCGCCTACCTGTTGCGCGTCAACAACAACGGCGGATGGTCGATCAACCGCAGCGACACCAACGGCAACATCACCTCGCTGGCCGGTGGCACGACGACCGCGCTGGGCACCGGCAGCTGGCACACCATCGCCCTGACGATGCAGGGCTCGAAGATCAGCGCCACGATCGACGGCAAGGCCGTCGGCTCGGCGACCGACGGCACCTACACCTCGGGCCAGGCCGGCATCGGCGTGGTCGGTTACCAGACCGACCAGTTCGACAACCTCACCATCACCCCGGGCACCGGCGGGATCGGCAGCTACACCGCCGGCCCGGTCACCTCGGGTCTGGCCGGGCTCTGCCTGGACGACAACGCCGGCAGCAACACCAACGGCAACAAGGTCGACATCTACACCTGCAACGGCACCGGCGCGCAGGTGTGGCAGTACACGAACGGCACCCTGCAGAACAACGGCAGTTGCCTGGACGTCGTGGGCAACGGCGCCACGGCCGACGGCACCCTGGTCGACCTGTGGAGCTGCAACGGCGGCAACAACCAGGTGTGGAACGTCGTCAACGGCACCCTGGTCAACCCGCAGTCCGGCAAGTGCCTGGACGACCCGGGCCTGAGCACCACCGCGGGCACCCAGCTCGACATCTGGGACTGCAACGGCGGCGTGAACCAGAACTGGGCCCTGCCGCCGGCCGTCGGGCCGGTCACCGTCGCCACCAACGGCATGTGCCTGGACGACGCGAACAACAGCACCGCCGACGGCAACAAGATCGACATCTGGGGCTGCAACGCCGGGACCAACCAGCAGTGGGAGCTGACCGCCGCGAACACGCTGGTCGACAACGGCAAGTGCCTGGACGTGACCGGCGGCGCCACCGCCGACGGCACGCTCGTCGAGCTCTACACCTGCAACGGCACCGGCGCCCAGACCTGGCAGCACCAGGCCAACGGCGAACTGCTGAACCCGAACTCCGGCAAGTGCCTGGACGACCCGGGCTTCAGCGGCACCGCGGGCACCCAGGTGGACATCTGGGACTGCAACGCCGGCACCAATCAGCAGTGGTCGCTGCCGACCGTGTGAGCCCCGCCCCCTGAATAAGGACCGGAACATCGGTCCCCGCAAGCCCCCGTCCCGTTCCCCGTCGCGCCAGACGGGGAACGGGACGGGTCTCATCGCAGCGCGACCAGAAGTTCTCCGCCACCGCGGCCCGGAACACCGGCCGCCCGGTTCCGGAACCGGCCGGAACCGCGGGGACCAGCGGCTTGTCGGCCACCCGGGAAACACGGCTGAAACTCGGCGGTCCCGGAGTATTGCGCCCGGCACAACGCGGCACTATAGAACTTATGACAACGTTGTCTTTGCGGTCGGGCCTCGTCGGCGAGGGGGCCCTCGCCCACCCGAGCGCCCAGGAGGCTGCTCCATGTGTTCCCCGATCGCGGAGGCGCCACAGCGCATCCAGCCGTCCGGCCCGGTGGTGAGGCGGCCATGAACCGTCAGCGACCGACCGACTCCCGCCCACGCCGCATCCGACCGCTGACCAACCACGCCGCCCGCCGCCGCCCGCTCACCCTGGCCGCGGTGGCAGTGCTCAGCCTGGCCGGCACCTTCCTGAGCTCCGGCCTGGCCGCGGGTGCGGCCGCGACCTCGGACACGTCTCCGGTCAACCTGTCCAACAGCATCAACATGGCCAACGGGAAAGCCGCGCAGGCGGCCACCGTGGTCGAGGGCGACGCCCGGTTCGAGGTGCTCACGCCCGAGGTCGTGCGGATGGAGTACTCGCCGACCGGCAGCTTCCAGGACAGCCCGAGCTTCGACATCTTGGACCGCGACTTCACCGTCCCGTCCTACACCACCTCGGTGCAGAACGGCTGGGTCGTGATCACCACGAACAGCATGGTTCTGCGTTACCAGCTCGGTTCCGGGCCGTTCACCGCCGTGAACACCCAGATGCAGCTGCTCGGCGCGCTGCCGCCCGGGGCCTCGGCGAACGTCGCGCCGACTTGGGAGTGGGAGTGCACGTACGGCCAGGCCTGCCAGTCCGGCGCGGCCACCCTGGCCGGCGGGGCCGAGATCTCCAACGACCACCAGGGCTACGCCAGCCCGCCCGGGTTCGTGGCCGGCCTGACCGCCACCGGCGCCGCCGCCACCTGGCAGCTGCTCGGCGCCCCGGCCGGCTCGGCCCAGGCCACCCTGCGCTACGCCAACGGCGAAGGCAAATCAGAGACCATAGACCTGTCTGTGAACGGCACGACCAGCACGGTCACCCTGCCGGCGACGGCCAGCTGGAACGCCTGGTCCACGGTCACGGTCCCGGTGCCGCTCCAGGCCGGCACCAACACGGTCGCGGCCAAGTGCGACAGCGGCAACGGCTGCAACGTCAACATCGACAGCATCGGCATCGCGGCCACCGGGACCACCCCGGCCCCGGCCCTGCCGGCCGGTACCCTCGGCGGCTACATCCGGTCCTACGACTCGGTTGACGGCTCCTACTCGACCAGCCCGGTCTGCGGGCCCGGCCAGTCCGGCACCACCTGCCAGGCCGCGATCCCGAACATGGCGCCCGGCCTGCTCGACCAGTCCGGCTGGTACCTGCTCGACGACACCCAGACCGCGCTGTGGACCTCGACCGGATGGATCCAGTCCCGCCCGGCCGGGGACACGGAAGACGGCTACCTGTTCGGCTACGGCCAGAACTTCACCCAGGCGCTGTCCGACCTGGCCAAGATCACCGGCCCGGCCCCATTGCTGCCAGAATCCCTGTTCGGCACCTACTTCTCGCGCTACCACCCGTATTCGACCTCTGAGTACGAGAACGCGATCCTGCCGCAGTTCTCGGCCAACGGCGTCACCCTGGACGACCTCTCGGTGGACACCGACTGGAAGAGCCCGAACACCTGGAACGGCTGGGAGTGGAACCCGTCCCTGTTCCCGAGCTCCACCGCGTTCCTGGCCTGGGCCAAGGCGCAGGACGTCAACGTCGCGCTCAACGTGCACGCCAGCATCTCGACCGCGGACCCGTCCTACGTCCAGGCCCAGAACATCGCCGGCAACACCCTGACCCAGGTAGGCTGCCTGACCTCAGGAACCTGCTACGGCTGGGACTGGAGCAACGTGGCCCAGGCGGAGTCCTACTTCGCCACCGCCGACCCGACCCAGAACGCCGCGTCGTTCACCTGGCTGGACTGGTGCTGCGACGGCAGTTTCGTCTCGCAGCCCGGGGTCACCCCGGACAGCTGGATCAACTACCTGACCGCGCAGCAGATGACCGACCAGGGCGAGCGCGGCTTCGTGCTCTCCCGGATCGGCGCCTCCAACCAGAATTCGCAGGCCGGCGCCTATCCGAGCGGGCCGTGGGCCGACCACCGGTCCGCGGCCGACTTCACCGGCGACACCCAGGGCACCTGGAACACCCTGGCCAGTGAGGCACAGCTGGCCCAGGACGAGGGCAGCATCGGCGAACCCTACGTCAGCGACGACATCGGCAGCTTCCTGGGCAACTCCGGGGTGAACGACCCGGACGACCTGTACCTGCGCTGGCTCGAACTCGGCACCTTCCAGCCGCTGATGCGCGAGCACTCGAATGCCGGCCAGAACCCGCGCCTGCCCTGGAATTACGACGCGGCCACCCAGGCCGTGGGCGACCAGTTCATGCAGCTGCGCGAGGAACTCGTGCCCTATCTGTACACGCTCGCGGCTCAGGCCTCGACGACCGGTCTGCCGATGGCGCAGGCGTTGTACCTGGACTACCCGGGCCAGGCGGCCGCCTACACCAACCCGACCGAGTACCTGATGGGCGCGAACATGCTGGTGGCGCCGGTGACCACGCCGGGCGACGCGGCCAGCACGCAGGTCTGGTTCCCGCCGGGCCGCTGGGTGGACTACTTCACCGGCGCCACGTTCACCGGCCCGGGCACGCAGACCCTGGAGACCCCGACCACCCGGATCCCGGTCTTCGTCAAGGCCGGCGGGATCGTCCCGCTCCAGCCGTCGACCACGCACGCCTCCGCGGCCGGCTCGGCGCCGCTGACCCTCCAGGTCTACCCCGGGGCCAACGGCACCTACGCGCTCTACGGCGACGCGGGCACCGGCCTGGGCTACCAGAGCGGTCAGTCCACGAACACGCCGGTCAGCTACACCGAGAACGCGAGCGCGGGCAGCTCGACCGTGACCGTCCAGCCGACTACGGGCTCTTACTCCGGTGAGCCGGCCAGCCGGGCCTACACGGTCGACCTGGTCGACCTGTCCAAGCCGACCTCGGTGCAGCTGAACGGAACCACGCTGGCGGCCTCCGGCTGGACCTACAACGCCGGCACCGACACGCTCCAGGTACCCGTCCCGGCCACCGCGGTCGGCCAGACGGTCACCGTCACCCAGGTCGGCGGCTCCGCGGTCAGCCTCGGCGAGCCGCCCGCGGTGGCCGCCTCCTCGGCGAACACCGCCTCGGCCGGACAGCAGATCACGTTGACCGGCGCCGGATTCGGAGCAAGCCAGGGTGCGAACAACCACCTGACCTTCAGCGACGACGGCACCAACTGGGGCGCCCCGCCGGACTCGGCCACTTTCACGGTCAACAGCTGGAGCAACAACTCCATCACCTTCACCGTCCCGACGCCCTCGGGCACGAACAATCAGTGGGCTGTGACGCCCGGCTCCTCGGCTACGGTCTCGGTCACCGCCGACGGTCAGACCTCGAACGTCGAGAGCATCGCGATCGCCAACGGTTCCACCGCAATCAACCCGGTGGTTACCTCGGTGGGCACGGCTCCGGCCTCGCCCGAACAGGTGGTCACGATCACCGGCACCGGTTTCGGCGCGACGCAGGGCAGTAACTACATCACCTTCTCCGACAACGGGATCAACTGGGGCGCCCCCGGCGACTCGGCCTCGTTCACGCTGGACAGCTGGACCAACACCGGAATCACGTTCACCGTCCCGTCGCCCTCGGGCACGAACAATCAGTGGGCGGTCGCCCCGGGCACCACGGCCACGGTGTCGGTGACCAAGAACGGCGCGACGTCCAACACCCAGCACCTCGCGATCGCGGGCATCTCCGCGGGCGCGACCGGTGCGGTGACCGGCTACCAGGGCCTGTGCTTGGACGACGCCACCGCCAGCACCGCGAACAGCAACCCGATCGACGTCTACACCTGCAACAACACCAACGCGCAGATCTGGACCGTAGGGTCCGGCACCACGCTCCAGGTGCTCGGCAAGTGCATGGACGTCAACAGCGGCGGCACCGCGGACGGCACGAGGGTCCAGCTCTACGACTGCAACAACACCGGCGCCCAGGTCTGGCAGCCGCAGTCCGACGGCGAACTGCTCAACCCGCAGTCCGGCAAGTGCCTGGACGACACCGGGTCCGGCGGCAGCGGCACCGACCTGCAGATCTGGGACTGCAACGACGGCGCGAGCCAGGTCTGGACGCTGCCGTGACCGACTCCGACCGGCCCACCCGATCCGTCCGTCCGCCCTGATCGCCGGGCGGCCGACCATGAGCTCGGCCGCCAAGGGCATGACCCGTCCTTGGCGGCCGATTCCAACCGTTCCACCCCTTCCACCCACCCCCGCCCCGAACTGTGCCTAACCCGCTCAGACACGGTCGAATGACAACGTTATCTTCGATGTCTGGCACGGTTCCCGGCGGCTGACCGGCCCAACCCTCGGACAACCTCCACCAAGCACGAGCACCCCACAGAAGGCGGCACCATGATCTCCCCGTTCGCGGGCGCGCTGCGGCGCGGTTCCCGAAGTCGTTCCGCCCCCGCCCGGCGGCTGACCGTCCTGCTCGGCGTCGGCACCAGCGCGGCGCTGGCCTGTACGCTCGCGGTCTCCCCGGCCCAGGCTGCGGCGGGTAACCAGTCTCCGCCGACCGGCACGGCCTCCGCCAGTCTGGTGACTGATCCGGCCTCGTTGGTCAACCCGTTTGTCGGCACCACCAATCAGGGCAACGACTTCCCG
>DASZBX010000091.1:0-1710 GCA_035943635.1 Actinocrinis sp.
GTTGATCTGCGCGACCGTGTTGCTGGGGGTCGCGATGAAGAAGTCGCTGATCGGCAGCGAGGTGCCCGCGGTGTTGCCGCCGCTCCAGCTGGCGCCCTGGGCGTTGGTGCGGTCGCCGGGGACGAACACGTCCCAGTTGCCGGAGGAGTCTGTATAGATGTACGGCTTCTCGGCGATGGTCGGGGACTGGGTGACCGTGGTGTCCGGCGGGCTCGGGAAGCTCTGCCCCGGGACGCCGGTGTCACCGACGAAGACCATGTTCCAGCTGGAGCTGGTCCAGCTGCCGAACTGGTCGTTGCGGGAGATGTACTGCTGCTGGGTCTCGGAGTTGACCTGGCCGCTGACCACCGAGTCGCTGATGAACCCGCCGCTGGCCCAGCCGTTGTCGTCGGCCAGCACCGCGTTGCCGATGATGTCGACCCGGCGCAGCGGGGCGGCCTGGGACGCGGCCCACTCGGTGGTGCCGGAGGTCGGGTGGATGGTGATGTTCTCCACGTCGCGCCAGAAGTTCTGGGTCGCGTTCCCGCTGAACCAGCTCGCGTCCGTGTAGACCCCGCCACCGGTGATCACCGTCTGGGTCGGGTTCTGGCCCAGGCCCACGACTTCGGTGTAGAAGCCGACCGGGACCGTCACGTTGTACGTGCCCGGTTCGAACGCCAGCTCGTAGCGCTGGGTGCCGAACTGGTTGGACTGCTGGGTGTTGTAGACCGTGTTGATGTCGTTCTGGATCGTGGTGGTCGACATCGAGGTGTTGAACACGTAGACGTTCGGGCCCAGGTTGGGTGTGCTGCCGGTGCCACCGCCGCCGCTGGTCGGGACGGTCCACGTCTCGCTCACGCTGCCGTTGCAGGTGTAGAGGTCCGCGGTGGCCTTGGGGGTGGTGGACGCGCCGGTGACGCACAGGCACAGGCCGGAGGCGCCTTCGACCAGGGCGCCGGCCGAGACCGACCACTGCTCGTAGCTGTCGCCGTCGCAGGTGTTGAGGTCGGCGGTGTTCTTCAGCGCGGACGAGTTGCCGCTCGCGCTCAGGCACAGCCCGGAGTCGACCCCGACGATGGTGCCGTTGGTCTCCACGGTCCAGGTCTCGCTGGCGCTGCCGTTGCAGGTGTACAGGTCGGCGATCGTGCCCGCGGTGGTGGCCGAGCCGGTCGCGCTCAGGCAGAGGCCTGAGTTGGTTCCGACGATCGTGCCGGTCGCGGCGGTGGCCGCGGCGGCCTTGGCGGCGGCGGGCTTCACGGCCGCGGTCGCGGCCGGGGCCTTGGTCTGGGTCGCCGGGCTCGCGTTCGCGGCGGTGGTGCCGACGACGCCCAGGATCCCGGCGCCGACCAGCGCCGCGGCGGCGGCTCCGGCGACCACCCGGTGGCGGCGCAGACGCATCCGCAGGCCGGACTGGCCATTCACGTTCCCGTCCTCGCGCATCATCCGACGCTCCAGTACTCGCTGACGCTGCTGTTGCAGGTGTACAGGTCGAGCGTGGCGCGGGCGGTGGTGGAGGCGCCGGTGACGCTCAGGCACAGGCCGGAGTTGGCGTTGACGATCGTGCCGCTGGCGTTGACGGTCCAGTGCTCGCTGGCGTCGCCGTCGCAGGAGTTGATGTCGGCGGTGGTCTTCAGCGCGGTCGAGTTGCCGGTCACGCTCAGGCAGAGGCCTGAGTTGTTGTTCGTGATCGTGCCGTTGGAGTTGACCTTCCAGTACTCGTTCACGCTGCTG
>DASZBX010000092.1:0-5780 GCA_035943635.1 Actinocrinis sp.
GCCGCGGTGTTCCTCGGATCCACCCAGTTCCGGGCCGGGCGCTTCAACATCTGGGGCACCGTCGCGTCGGCGTATGTCCTGGCGGTCGGCGTCAAGGGCCTGCAACTGGCCGGACTGCCGATCTGGATCCCCGACATGTTCGACGGCGCGGCCCTCCTGCTCGCCGTCAGCCTCGCCGCCCGGCGCCGGGCGCCCGGGCCGCGCGCGGAGAGGGTCCTGCAGTTGCTCCGGATCCGCCGGACGGCGTGACCGTAGGATGCTCCCGTGAGCGATGCAACCACCAGGAACAAACGGCAGGAGCAGGGCGACCAGTCCCGGGAGGAGATCCTCGAGGCGGCCACCCGGCTGATGGCCGCCCGCGGCTTCGACGGGACCAGCATCTCCGCGCTGGCCAAGGAGTCGGGCCTGCCGTCCAGCTCCATCTACTGGCACTTCGGGTCCAAGGAGGGCCTGCTCCTGGCGGTGATGGAGCGCGGGGCGGCGCACTTCGTGCAGCTGACCTCGCCCGCGGACATGCCGCAGACCGCCTCCCGGATCGAGAAGCTCGACTGGGTGCTCCAGCGCGCCGTGCGGATCATCGAGGAGGCCCCGGACTTCCTCCGGCTGCAGACCATCCTGCTGCTGAGCACCCCGGCCGGGGGCGCCAACGACGCACTGCTGCGGTTGCGCCGGCAGCAGCGCGAGGGCCTGCGCGACGCCCTGGCGCTGTGCTTCGCCGACCCCGGCCAACCCCCGGCGACCGAGATCGCCGACCGGCTGGTGGACTTCGCCGGCGCGACCTTCGAGGGCAGCTTCCTCGCGGCCCAGGGCGGCTCGGTGGCGCACTCGGACATCATGGCCAAGCTCACCGACGTGCTGATCCGGATGGCGCAGGAGGAGGAGTGACCCCCGGGCGGCGCCCCTGCGCGGCGCCGCCCGGCTTCCTTGACACGGTCCGGCGCCGGGCATAGCTTGACCTCTTGTCTGTAGCGATCGTTACATACAGAAGCCGGTCCCGGCTTCGCCCTCCCCCGTGAAGGAAATGACCATGCAGGCTCCCGACGCGCCCGGGCGGATCGACACCCACACCCACGTCGTCCCGCCCGAATACCTGTCCTGGCTCCAGCAGAACCCCGGCTATCCGGGCTCGCAGATCTACTGGACCGCCGAGTCCGCGCTGGCCTCCATGGACGCCAAGGGCATCAGCACCGCGATGCTCTCGGTCTCCAGCCCGGGCCCGCGCTGGGGACCGGACGACGACCCCGCGCACACCCGCTGGCTGGCCCGCACGGTGAACGAGTTCTGCGGAAACCTCGTGCGCGAGGACCCGGAGCACTTCGGCTTCTTCGCCACCCTGGTCCTGCCGGACGTGGACGCCTCGGTGGAAGAAGCCCGGTACGCCCTGGACGAGCTCGGCGCGGACGGCGTCATCCTGCTCGGCAACACCGACGGAACCTACCTCGGCTCGCCCCGCTGGGACCCGCTGATGGAGTTCCTCGACGAGCGCGGGACCGTCCTGTTCATCCACCCCACCGGGCTGCCCGGCCCGCTGGCCGAGGGGATCGCGTCCGGGGTGATCGACTTCCTGGCCGACAGCACCCGGGCGGCGGTGAACCTGGTCAAGAACGACTGCCCGCGCCGGTTCCCCCGGCTGCGGATCCTGCTCTCGCACGGCGGCGGCTACGTCCCGTACGCCGCCGCTAGGATCGCGTGCATGATCTCCCAGGACGCCGACGAGGCCGACGTGGTCGAGCAGCTGCGGACCTTCTACTACGACACGGCCCTGACCGGCGGCCCCTACGCCCTGCCCTCGCTGCTGGCCTTCGCCGACCCCGAGCACATCACCTTCGGCACCGACTGGCCCTACGAGTTCCGCGCGGACATGGCCCGCCGGTTCACCGACCGGCTGGACGCGTACGACCTGACCGACGAGCAGCGCCACGCCATCAACCGCGGCAACGCCGAGCGGCTGTTCCCGCGCCTGGCCGCCGGAGTCGCCGCATGAGCGCCGAGCCCGCCGCCGGCCCCGCCCCCGACCTGCCCACCAACCGGGGCCGCTGGGGCGCGCAGGACGAGCGCGGCACCCTGAACTTCATCACCGACGAGGCCCGGGCCCGAGGCGCCGCCCTGGCCCGGACCGGGCGCACCGTGTCCCTCGCGCACCCGCTCGACCCGACGTCCCTGGCCAGCTTTCCGGTGCCGTTCGGGCTGGCCCCGATGCCGGCCGCGGTACAGCAGATCCTCGTCTACACCGGGTCACCGGCCTACGCCCTGTCCGATGTGCTGGTGGTCAACACCCACCACATCGCCATGACCCACATCGACGCCCTGTCGCACATCTGCGCCGGCAACGAGGTCTACCCGGGCGTGCCGCTCGCCGACGTCGTCGTCCAGGGCTCGGTGCGGCACGGCTCGACGGCGCCGTTCGCCGAGGGGATCGTCACGGCCGGCGTGCTGCTCGACCTGGCCCCCGGCGGCCGGCTCGACCCGGGACACCCGATCACGGGCGCCGACCTGGACGCGGCCGAGCAGCGCGCCGGAACGCGGGTGCAGTCCGGTGACGCCGTGGTCGTGCGCGGCGGCTGGGTCGTGCACCGCGACCTGGCCGAACCGCTGCCGGCCATCACCCTGGACGCCGTCCGGTGGCTGGCCGAACGCGAAGTCAGCGTGATCGCCGGCGACATCGGCGACGCGCCGCCGGGACTGGGCGGACCGCCGCTGCTGCACGCCGTCGGACTGGCCCGGCTAGGCCTGCCGCTGATCGACAACGCGGCCGTGGAGCAGCTGGCCGGGGTGTGCGCCGAGACCGGGCGGTACAGCTTCCTGTTCACCCTGGGCGTGCTGCCCGTGCACGGCGCCACCGGCGCCCCGGCCAACCCGCTCGCGATCTTCTAGTGCTGTGACCGGGCGGGCCGGGCGGGCTGGGCGGGCCGGGCGGGCGGCCCGGCCCGCCGCTGCCGGGGTCGGTATAGTGACGGGCGTGATCGACCCAGAGGGAGAGGCGCCCGACCCGGACGAGGATCCGGCCGCGCCGCCGCCGCGCCAGGGCATCCAGTCGGTCGAACTGGCCATGACCGTGCTGCGGGCCCTGGAACTGGGCCTGGGCCCGATGACCCTGAGCCAGGTGGCCGCGGCCAGCCGGATGCAGCCGAGCAAGGTGCACCGCTACCTGGTCAGCCTGGCCCGGGTCGGCCTGGTCGCCCAGTCGCCCAGCTCCGGCCGGTACGACCTCGGCCCGGCGATGCGCCGGCTGGGAATCGAGGCGCTGCGCCGGATGGACGAGGTCGCCGTGGTCTCCGAACACCTGCCCGGGCTGCGCGACCGCACCGGGCACGCGGTCAACCTGGCCGTGTGGGGCGACCACGGGCCGGTCGTCGTGCGCTGGGACTACGGGTCCTACGCCCTGCCCATCACCGTGCGCGTCGGGGCCACGATGCCGCTGCTCAAGTCCTCGATCGGCCGGATCTACCTGACCTACCTGCCGCACTCCCTGACCGACCCGGTGATCGAACTGCAGCGCGGCACCGACCGGGAGGCCGATCCGGGCCCGGCCGAGATCGACCGGATCACGGCCGAGGTGCGGCGCACCGGCGTCGCGCTCACCTACGGCGCGGTCGTGCCCGGCGTCGTCTCGGTGGCCGCCCCCGTGTTCCCGGCGGCCGAGTCCCTGCCGCTGGCCGTCGCGATCGCCATGCCCGAACGCGGATTCTCGGACGAGCTGCTCGCCTCGGTGACAGACGAACTACTCCGGTCGGCCCAGTCCATGTCGAAGGAACTGGGCCGGCCGGAGTAGTCGTGTGACGGCCCCGCACTCCGCCCGGACGCGGAGCCGTCGCTCTCCCGTCAGCGACGGTCCGGGACCTCCTGAGCCGGACCGATGCCAGCAGCGGCCAGGTCGGCGGCGGACCTGCGCCGACCGTGCCACCCGTGCCGGGAGAGAACCTGGGCGAGCTCCTCGAGCAGCTCCGGCAGGTCCGCGACGGACTGCGCGGTGCCGAACACGTACCCGTCCGGACGCTGCACGAAGGCCTGCGCGTCGTTGTCGCGGAACCAGAGGTCGTACTCGCCGTCGATGTCGACGTAGTAGCCGGGCCCGGGGCCGCGCGACACGTGCATGACGTCGACGTCCAGTGCGGCCAAGAGCTCGCGGTGGCGCCGGTCGAGTTGGTCGACCGCGACCGCGTGCCGGGACACGATCCGCCAGCCGGAGCCGGACCCGAACTCGTCGAGCCGGTCGATCCGGCGGCCCGAGGCCACCCGGAACTGCGGGGAGAGCCGGCCGACCGCGCCGCCGGGCTGCTCGGGGCCCTCGGCCACCACTCCCGGGCCGAGCCGCGGGAACGGCGGCGCGGTGGGCACGTTCCCGGCCCGCAGCATCGCGTCGCGCTGCCGGGCGGCGTCCGGATCGCGGGTGAGCACCAGCTCGCCGAAGGCCATCGAGGACTGCGTCAGGCCGCGCACATGCGGCGCGCGCTCCGACTCGTAGGTGTCGAGCAGGGCTTCCTCGGCCTCGCCGCGCAGCACGGCGGCCAGCTTCCAGGACAGGTTGAACGCGTCGCGGACCCCCGAGCACATCCCCTGCCCCAGGAACGGCGGCATGGTGTGCGCGGCGTCCCCGGCCAGGAACACCCGGCCCTGGCGCCACGGCGTCACGAGCGTGCTCTCGAAGGTGTACACGGCCTTGCGTTCGATCCGGCCGAGCTCGGGCGTGATCCCCCAGCGGGCCAGCAGGTCCCAGCAGCGCTGTTCGGTCACGAGGTCCTCGCGGCTCTCCCCGTCGTTCACCGCGAACTCGAACCGCGAGTGCCGGGGCCCGGACCACCGGCCGGCCAGCAGCGGCCGGTCGATGTCGAGCACCTGGTAGACCTCGGGCAGCTGCGGCAGGTGGATGTCCGGGTCGCCGGGCTCGAAGTCGATCACGAGCTGGTCCAGGGCCGGGAAACCGAGGTCGAGCCGCTCGCCGCCGACGACCGTGCGCACCCAGCTGCGGGCCCCGTCCGCGCCGATGACATAGGAGGCCCGGACAGTGGCCGGCCGGGCGCCGGGCCGGGGTTCGGCGAGCGGGCCGTGGCTGGGCGAGACGGTCAGGGTGACGGCGTCCTCGCTCTGCTCCAGCCCGGTGGCCACCACGCCCATGTAGACCCGGACGCCGAGTTCGCGGGCCTTGGCGTCGAAGACGGCCTCGATCTCCGGCTGGTAGGAGAAGTAGCTCTCCTTCCAGCCGGCGCCGCCCTTGCCGAGGGTCACGGTCGCGAGGGTCTCCATCTGCGCGGTCACCAGGCTCCACTGCGACATCGGCCGGGCGGCGAGCTCGATGTCCTGCGCCACGCCCAGCTTCTGGAACGTGCGCATGGTCTCGCTGTCCAGATGGCCGGCCCGGGACAGCGAGTACCGCTGGGGCCAGCGCTCGACCACGACCACGTCCAGCCCGTGCTGGGCGAGCAGCCCGGCGGCGATCATGCCGACCGGCCCGTAACCGACGATCGCGACGTCGCAGTCGGTGTGCGGGGGTGGCGCCCCGACCTGGTCGTTTCCGCTGTCTGTCACGTGCTCTCCTGGGGTGGGCCGAGGTCTGCGGGGCGGGGTGGCGATCCGCCCATGTATCTGTAACGAACGATCCAGACACAGGCTTAAGGTAGGCAGCGGCCCCCGACATGTCAAGGTGCCGACCAGTGCCGCCCGGGACGCCCGCGCCGATCAGGGTGCGCCGCCGCGCCCAGGAGGCTGCTGAAGATCTTGGAACGGCCTGGGCGGCCGGATCCGGCCGCCCAGGCCGTTCCAAGATCTTCAGCAGCCTCCTG
>DASZBX010000093.1:0-37100 GCA_035943635.1 Actinocrinis sp.
CCGGCTCCACCCGGCCCCGGCCCCCGCCCGGCCGGCCGCCCGTCCGCACGGCCACCGCCCGGCCGCCGGACCGGCGGACCCGGCGGGAGGGGGCCGGGCGCCGTGAACCGACGAGAGGACACGCGTGTTAGCAGCGCAACGACGGATCGAGATCGTCGCCCGACTGCGTGCCCAGGAGCAGGTCTCCACCCGGGAGGCCGCCGACGCGCTCGGCGTCTCCGAGGCCACCGCGCGGCGGGACCTGACCGCGCTGATGGCCCGGGGCCTGGCCACCCGGGTGCACGGCGGCGCGCGCCGGGCCGCCCGGCCCGGGCCCGCGGCCAGCCGCTGCGCGGCCACGGTCGAGCAGGACGCGATCGCGGCCGCGGCGGCCGGGACCGTGCCCCCGGGCGCCTCCATCGGCCTGTCCGGCGGCGCGATGATCCACGCCCTGGCCGAACACCTGGTCGCCGTGCCCGGACTGACCGTGGTGACCAACTCGCTGCGCGCCGCCGACATCCTCGGCCGCCAGGCGCCGCCGGACGAACGCAGCACGGTGATCCTGATCGGCGGCTACCGCACCGGGGTGGACCTGCTCGGCGGCCCGCTGACCGCCGCGGCGCTGCGCACCATCCAGCTGGAGATGTCCTTCTTCGACTGCGCCGGCATCGACGCCCGGTCCGGGGCGACCACCGCCGACATCACCGACGCCGAGGCCCGCCGGGCCCTGGCCCAGGTCTCCGGCCGCCGGATCGTGCTGGCCGAGCCGCGCCAGCACGGCGCCCGCGCGCTGAGCACATTTCTGGCGTTCGACCAGGTGGACACGATCATCACCGCCGCCCCCGAGGGCCGCCCGGACGAGGAGCAGTGGGCCATCCTGCGCAACGCGCGGGACTACATCGTCGCGGATACGGAACTGGCCGCCGCGGGGTTCGACGGCGGCGGGCGCGCGAGGGGCTGAGGGCCGGGGCGCGTGCCCTGGACCCGAAGCCCGGATCGCGCCGCGCCGACTCTTCGGCCGCCGCTGAACTCCGGCCCGGATTCCGGATCCGGCGACGCCCCGGTTGCCCTAGGGTGGGGCGAAAAGATTCAGGGGGAGGCACCGGATGTTCGGCCATTCCACGCTGCAAACCGTGGTGATCAACCAGGACGAGGCGCACGGCCTGGCGCACGCGGAGTACACCTGCCGGGCGATGCAGGGCAGATCCGACGTCGTCTTGCCGTTCACGGTGATCTACCGCAACCTGCGGACCGACTCGGTCGTGTCCTGCGCCTCGGTCGCCCTCGCGATCCGCGACAAGCAGGGCTTCGCCATCGGCACCCACACCTCTCGGCTCTCCGAGGTCCCTCCGCTGGGGGTCGGGGTGTGGAGCGGCGCGGTGACCGCCTCGAACGGGAAGCCGTTCATCGCGGAACTGGAGGTGCGCGAGGTCGAGCGGCGCCCCACCGGTACCGGGCCGGACCGGTTCGTCCCGTTCCCGGTCGAGCGGGCCCGCTTCAACGGCAAGCACGACGGCCACTGGAACGCCGCGGGCGAGATCGCCAACCCCTACCCGAAGCCGCTGGACGACATGCGGGTGATCGTGCTGGCCCGCGACGGGGACGGGCTGCTGACCGATTCCGCCGAGACTTACGTCGGGCCGGTGGCCGCCAACCGGTCAGTCCCGTTCGAGGTCGACTCGTGGGGGCCGGGCAAGCCCGCGAGGTACGAGGTCATCACCCTGCCCATCGTGTACCACGGCGGTTGGGAGGGACTGGTCGCCGGCCGTCTCGGCTAGCCGGACCGGTCCGGCGCGCGCGGTCCCCCCTCGACAACACCGCCGTGTCATCATCGGCGTAGCGAGATGTCCTCTGGTAGAACCGTAGGCACGCCGCCTTTCCGGCAGAAAGGGATCCGCCATGCCGACCGCCGCCCCGGACGACTGGGCCGCCTTCTACCAGGACCTGCACCGGCACCCGGAGCTGGCGTTCCAGGAGACCCGCACGGGCGGGCTGGTCGCCGAGCGGCTGGCCGCGTCCGGGTTCGAGGTGGCGGCGGGCGTCGGCGGGACCGGGGTGGTCGGCGTGCTGCGCAACGGCGACGGGCCGACCGCGCTGCTGCGGGCGGACATGGACGCCCTGCCGGTGCAGGAGCGGACCGGCCTGCCGTACGCGAGCACGCAGCGCGCGCTGGACGCCGACGGGAACGACGTGCCGGTGATGCACGCCTGCGGCCACGACATCCACGTGGCCTGCCTGCTCGGCGCCTGCCAGACCCTGGCCGGGCAGCGCGAGACCTGGGCCGGGACGCTGCTGGCCGTCTTCCAGCCGGCCGAGGAGGTCGGCGACGGGGCCGGCGCGATGGTCCGGGACGGGTTGTTCGACCGGTTCGGGCGGCCGGACGTGGTGCTGGGCCAGCACGTCGCGCCGATTCCGGCCGGGATCATCGCGCTGCGCCCGGGCCCGGCGTTCGCCGCGGCGGACTCGTTGCGGATCACGCTGTACGGCCGCGGCGCGCACGCGTCCCGGCCCGGGGCCTCGGTCGACCCGGTGGTGATGGCCGCGGCGACGGTGTTGCGGTTGCAGACGATCGTCTCGCGCGAGCTGGCCGCGGGCGAGTCGGCGGTGGTGACGGTCAGCTCGATCCGGGCCGGCAGCGCCGGGAACGTGATCCCGGACGAGGCCGAGCTGCTGGTGAGCGTCCGGACCTTCGCGGCCGGGGTGCGCACCCGGATCCTGGCCGCGATCGAGCGGATCGTGCGGGCCGAGGCGGCCGCCTCGGACGCCCCGCGCCCGCCGAAGATCGAGAACACGGCCTCGTTCCCGGCCGTGGTCAACGACCCGGCCGCGGCCGACCGGACCCGCCCGGCCCTGCTGACGGTCTCGCCGTTGGTGATCGACCCGGGCCCGGTCACCGGCAACGAGGACGTGGGCGTGCTGGCCGACGCCGCGGGCGCGCCCTGCGTGTACTGGCTGCTCGGCGGCGCGGACCCGGCCGCGTTCGACGGCGCGACGACCATGGCCGAGCTGACCGAACGGGTCCGCGCGCTGCCGTCGAACCACTCGCCCCTGTACGCGCCGGTGATCGAGCCGACCCTGGGCACGGGCATGCGGGCGCTGGTCGCGGCCGCGCAGGCGTGGCTGCCGAAGGCGGACGCGGCGTAGTCACAGCGTGGGCGGGGCGCTCACGGCCGGTCGTAGATCACATGGGTGCGCGCGATCTTGTCGTGGAATCCGTCCCGCTCGCGGTCGACCGCGACCCAGACGAAACCGAGCCAGAAGACCGACGAGACGATGTATCCCAGCACCCGGACCAGCGACCGCATCGCCGACGGGTGCCGGCCCGCACGGTCCACGACCCGCAGCCCGAGCAGCGCTTTGCCGAACGTGCGGCCGGCGAGGGTCCAGCCGGCGGCGCAGTAGAGGCCGAACACGATCGGGGTCAGCGCCAGGACCGGCCCGATGCTCAGCCGCCTGGCGGAGTCGATGCTGCCGCTGAACACCGCGTTGACCAGCCCGAATCCGACCGAGCAGGCCATCAGGAGCAGTACCGTGGCCACCGCGTCGAGACTGAACGCGGCGCCGCGGCTGACCACCCCGGCGTGCTGCGCCGACTGCGGTGCGGCGACCGGTGCGGGCGGGGTGACGGTCGTCTTCACTGCTCGTAGCCGTCCGCGCGTTCGGAGCCGACTTCCGGGGCGTCGCGCGGCGTCAGGTGGAGGCCGAGCGTCCAGTCGGAGGAGCCGAGCGGTCGGGCGGGCTCGGCAGGCTGGCCGGGACTGGCCGCGGGCAGGTCGGGCTCCGTCGGGACCGCGGTCGGGGCCGCTGCCGAGGCCGACGCTGACGAGGTCGACAGCCTTGCAGCTGCCGCATTGCCCTGCTCGCGTCCGGCACGGTGGAACAGCCGGTGGGTCAGCGAGTCCACGATGTCGTCCGCGTGCCGCGCGGTCAGCCGGGCCGACTCGGTCGCCTCGGTCATGATGCCGGCGGACTGGTCCTGCACGATCCGCCGGACCGCCTCCGGGTTCTCCCCCAGCCGGTCCAGCACGATCGGCAGGGCCCGCTCGAGCAGCGGGTCCAGTTGGCTGTCGGCCAGGTCGCGCACCATCCCCTGCACGCCCGGATCGGCGGCGACGGCCGTGCCCACGGCCTCGATCAGCGCGTGCACGCCCGCCGTGGCCCGGGCGCGTTCCAGCGAGCCGACCTCGGCCAGGGTCTGGGTGGCCCAGACCGCGAGGTCCAGGGCCGGGTCCAGCGCCGGGGCGGCCGCCCGGCGGGTCCGCGCGTAGACCCCGCCGCCCACGCGCCCGGCCGCCCGCAGCACCGGCGCCCCGGCCCGCGCGGCCAGGGATCCGGCGCCGACTGCGACGTCGAGCAGGCTCAGGGCCGGATGCGGCGGCGGCTGCGCGTCGTTCACGGCGGGCTCCGCTCAGCAGTGCCGACGCTCGGTCCGGCTGACGAGGCGATCGGCGGTTGGTCCCGTATATCCGTGATACCGCCCCGGCCGGGCCCGGGCACCGCGGGTGGGCCGCCTGGGTGACCCGCCGTCCTACCGCGCAGTGTTTTTGATCCGTCTAGTTCGTGGTCGACGCGGTCGTGTTCCGGTCCGCCGAGTCCGAGGCCGTGCCCGAGGCCGAGGCCGCCGGGGACGCCGACCCGGCGGCCGAGTCGCTCGGCGTGGCGCTCGCGTGCCCGGTCGGCGAGGCCTGGCCCGGGGTCGGCGTGGGCGTCGCGGCGCCGGTGCGGGAGGCGGCCGGGTGCACGGCCGACACGGCCATCGCCGTGGCCGTCGGGGACGGCGCGCCGTTCAGGTTGTACTCGGCGAACAGGCCGGTGTTCGGCATGACCAGCGCGTTGACCTTGAGCGTGCCGCCGTCGGAGAAGGTCAGCGACACCGTGGTCGCGCGCCCGGGCTGCCAGGTCCCGCCGCGCAGCACCAGCGCCGGGCAGTCGCGCAGGCCGAAGCTGGCCGTGGACCCGCCCGGGAAGACGGTCACGCCCGAGCTGATGGAGACGTTCTGGCACGCGTGCGAGCTGAACGGCGCGGAGCCCCGCACCACAGCCGAGGTGCTGCCCGCGAGCACGCCGGTGAGCCGGTCGGTGGTGTCCCGGCTGGTGTTCGAGACCGCGCCGATCACCTCGGCGGTGCCCGAGGCCTGGTCCAGCACCACCCACACGTTGTTCACCCGCATGATCCCGGTGCTGCCGTTGCCCGGGCCCTGCTGGAAGTGCTGGGTGGTCGCGTCGAAACCGGCCGCGCAGGCGGTGGCGAACGGGACCGTGGCCACCAGGACCGCGACGGCGGCCAGGCTCGCCCGGCCCCGGCGGGGCGAGGTCGAGCGGCGGGGCGCGGTGCGGGGTAGAAGAGTGCTCACGGTTGGTCCGGCTCCTAGACGCGGCTGGTCGGAAAGGCTGCGCCTCATCGTAGTGATCAGTCGGATACTCTCCGTGCACAACCGGCCGGCCCGCGGCGCCGGCCGGGTCGATGTGGCTGGCCATCGGGGGTCTGCGGGCGGCAGCGTTCACCTGATCGGGCTCATCCGAACGGCGGACGGCAGGCGGTGGGCGGCGGAGTTACCGGGCGCCGACCGCGAGATCCTCGACGTCCACCTTCGTCAGCAGCTCAGCGAGCTCCGGTTCCTTCGCCAGATCGAGCGGCTGGAGTTCCCGGGCCGCGCCGCGCTGGCGGACCAGCAGCTCGCTGGACACGTCGTTGAGCACGGTCGTCGCCTCCACGAGGTCCCAGCGCACGCCCTGCAGCGCGTTCCGGGAGAATCGCGCGGCGAGCACGCAGTCCGCCGGCACCCGGCCGAACGCGCTGCTCCCGGGCGTGCGGATCGCGACGACCTGGGCGTCGGCGAGCCCGGGCGCGACGGCGAACGTCTCCCGGATCGTGGTCAGCACGTAGCCCGCGACGAGTTGGTTGTAGAGGGCCGACCGCATGGTCTTGGTGAGTTTGCGCAGGCTCAGGTTCCCGGCCTCGGTCCGCCCGGGCAGCCGCTCCGGCACGGCCTCGATCCCCGGCACGAGCACGACCAGGGCGACGGTCGCGCCGTCGACCCCGACCGCGGCGGCGGGCGCCTCGTTGTCCGCGAAGGCGTCGCCGAGCACGGACAGGACCAGGTCCGGATCGTTCGCGCACAGCAGCGACCATTGCAGGTCGAGCTGCTGCTGGTGGCGGACCTGCCGCTCCCGCTCAAACGCGCTGGCGGCGCGGGGTCGCGATATCTCCTGCTCAGCGGCCTGCTGCGAGGCGAGTTTGGCCTTCGTCCGGTCCGGGTGCCGGCGCATCCCGAGGTCCTCGGCTGCGAGCTGTTCCCGCCATTCCCGGACCGCGTTGTCGTCGGCCGGACCGGGCGGCGTCGGCGCGGCGGCGACCGGCGACTGGGCCGGCGGGAAGCTCGCCCGATGCAGGTTCATGATCGTGTTGAAGGCGTAGGCCAGCTCCTGCGCCTGCTGGGCCTTCTCCGCCGCCCGCACCCGCCGCTGCGCCGCCGCCACCGATCCGCGACTGGCGCCGGCCGACGACCGACGCCGGGTTCCGCTGAGCGAGGTGTAGAACGTCCCCGACCCGGAGCCGTTGCCACCGCCGGCTCCGCCCGCTCGGCCACTGATACCGTGCGTCCGATTCGCGCGCTGGCTGACCGTGGTCCGCACACCGCGACTCGACGCACGGATCCGCACTCCGGGCGCGACCTTGAATGAGAACCCCATATTCATCCACGCTACACGCGCACTGCCGGAATTTCTCTTTATGGGTCGAATAATGCCCCTTTGCCCGATCAGCCTGTCCGGGTCAGCAGGTGGATCGCGCCGAGTATGGCGGGGTTGCCGGATCCGGCCGAGGCGGCGCCCGGTAGGGCGAGGACGGCGGCGAACAGGTCGGCGACGGACTTCTTGCTCTTTCCCCAGTCGTAGAGCTGGCCCGGGATCTCCGCGGCCGCGTGGACGAAAGTCTGGCGGGCATCGGATCGGGCGACCTGCACCCGCAGCACGCCGCCGAAGGTCTTGGCATCCGAGGGGATCTCGCCGATCAGGGTGCATCCATTCTCGCTCTGCTCCACGGACCGGACGACCTGGCCGTGATACGCCAGCGAGCACAAGGCAACCGCGGTCACCAGGCCGATCGGCGCGGGTACCAGGTCCCCGCGGGACTTGCCGGTGCGGAAGCCGAGCTTGAGTCCCATGGCGTGACCGCGCTCCGCGGCGCCGACGTGAAGCGCCAGGCGGACGGCGGGAATCGGCACCTGGGCTGCGGCCACCGCGAGGAACTGCTGCGCACTCATCGGCAGTCGGGCCTGAGCCGCACAGGCGTTGACCGCCTGCTGAACCACCGGCACGGCGACGACGACCTCGAAGCGGTGATCATCGGTCCAGTGCACAGCGCCGCCGACTCCACCGTCTTGCGCTCCAGCCATGGCCGCCTCCTTCAATGTGCAGGGCACAAGGGGGCGGCGCTCGTCCCATTCAGCGTTCCCACGATCCAGGACGATAGCGGCCCGGACCGACAGAAAAACATTCGCCCCTTGCCATGGACCGCTGACAGCTTTGTCGGTGCTGCGGAAACGGGCCAGGCCCGGCGCGAAAGACGGAGAGTCGTCTCGCGCACCGGGCCGGGCCCGTTCGGGTACTGCTATCACTGCTGCTTCGTCAGCTACTCATCCGCGTGGTGCGGATTTTTAGTAGCCGGACCAGCAGGATCCGCCACAGCGGGCGTCAACGACGTTGTCCAGGCCGCCGTAGGTGTCCTGCGCGTAGACGGCGCCGGCGATGATGTTGTCGACCGGGTTCCAGATGTCGCCGTAGCCCGGCAGCGCGTACGCGTCGAACGTCGGCTGGATGACCTGGAGCAGACCTATCGACGGCGTACCGGCGGCGGCGTTGGAGTCCCAGCCGTTCTCCGCGTTCGGGTTGCCGCTGGACTCGTTCATCGCGGTCTGGTAGATCGCGTTGTAGGAGACCGAGTAGCCGTTGGCGGCGAGCACGGAGACGGCCTGGTTGATCCAGCCGTTCAGGTCGTCGCCGTAGCTGGAGCTGGACGCGCTGCCGGCGCTCGACGAGGAGCTGTCAGACGACGAAGACGACGAGGCCGAGGCCGAGGCCGACGACGACGACGACGAACCGCTGTCCGAGGACGAAGAATCCGACGAGGACGCAACCGGCGCGGCGGCGACGGTGGTGCCGTCCGGCAGCGCGAGGGTCCAGCCGACCTGGATGTCGGCGGCGGCGGTCAGGGACTGACCGTTGCTCTCGGCCCGGCCCTTGTTCATCTTGAACAGGGTCTGGTACTGCTCGCCGGAGCCGAGCGAGCGCTGGGCGATGCCGTACATGGTGTCACCGCTCTTGACGGTGTACGTGCTGGTCGCGTCGGCGACGGCGACCGAGGTGGTGGTGCTGCTGGCGGTCGTCGCGGTGGCGGCGGCCGTGTGGTGCTTGGCCTTGACCGTGTGGCCGGTGCTGCCGGTCACGACGCGGTGGTAGGCGACTGCGGCGTGCGGGGCCGTGGAGGCCGAGGCGGCCTGGGCTACGGCGGGGGCGACGGCGCACCCGATCACTGCGGCGCAGACCGTGATGGTGCGGGCCTGGTTGCGGGCAGCAGCGAGCCGGGAAATGCGGGGGGACATCACGAATGGAACTCTTTCCTCTAATTCCGCCTACCGGGTTAGCTGACGGGTTCGGGCGTAAGAGGTCGCCCTACCGCACTGGTGCGTGCGGATTCACCCCACGGGGATTGGGTCCCCGGCTCCGGGTGCGGCGCCGGTCGGCGCCGCGGTCGGATTAGGCGGCAGTGTCGCCGCCGCGTCGGATCGCGGCCAAGGAGCGACTACTGATGGTCAAAACCCTAAACCGGGAATGCCGGGCAAAACGCCGATTTTGATGATGGAATGGTAACGACACGAGACGTAGCGGAGCAGGCCGTTTCCGTGAATGCCTGAATATGCTTCCACGTAAACTGATAACTGCGCTCTTAGCTGGTGTTTTGCGGGCGCCACAGCGGTGAGCGACGGTATCGCTACAGGTTTATTCGCCCCTTGTGACCCGGAAAACGGCCGAAAAAAGTTTGGTCACGCGCAGTGCCCGCGTACGGACCGTTACACACGAAGACCCGGCCGGGTGCCGTCCGTGACGATCCGCGAGGCGGGTCGGCACGCCGGGTAGTCGGCCGGGTCGATGCTGGTGAGGGTGCGACCTGGGTCACATGGGCGATTTGAGGCTATTTGCGAGGATCACGCTGACGAAGCGATCTGCAACACGAGCTTGCCCCGCGTCCGCCCGGCCTCGCCGAGGGCATGCGCCTGCGCGGCCTGCTCCAGCGGGAACGCCTCCTGCACCTCGGCCGCGAGCTGCCCGGCCTCGATCAGCCCGGCGATCCGGGCCAGGGCCGGGCCGTCCGGTTCGACCAGGAAGGAGCTGGAACGCAGCCCGCGCGCCTGGGCGGCCTGTTGGAGCTCGGGCGAGGCGCCGCCGGGGATCGCGACGACCAGGCCGCCCGGGCGCAGTACGTCCAGCGAACGCGTGCTGGTGTTGTCGTGTCCGTCGCCGACCAGGTCGATCACGATGTCGACGTCCTTGACCGCGTGCTCGAACCGGGTGGCGGTGTAGTCGATCAGTTCGTCGGCGCCGAGGCCGGCCAGCCACTCGTGCCGGGGCGCGCTCGCGGTGCCGATGACATACGCGCCGAAGTGCTTGGCGATCTGGACCGCGAAGTGGCCGACGCCGCCTGCGGCCGCGTGCACGAGCACCCGGTCGCCGCTGCCCACGTGCGCCGTGTCGACCAGGGTCTGCCAGGCGGTGAGCGCGGCCAGCGGCACGGCGGCGGCCTGCTCGTGCCCGATCCCGGCCGGCTTGCGGGCGAACTGCCGGGCCGGGGCGGTGACGTACTCGGCGTACGCCCCGGCGGCGCGCGGGAACCAGGGCATGCCGTAGACCTCGTCGCCGACCGCGAGGGTGGTCACGCCGAAGCCGACCTCCGCCACCACGCCGGACACGTCCCAGCCGACGGTGAACGGCGGCTCGCCGAGCACCCGGGCCATGCCGGTGCCCGCGCGGGTCTTCCAGTCCACCGGGTTGATCCCGGCCGCGTGCACCCGGACGAGGACCTCGGTCGGCAGCGGCACCGGCCGCGGCACCTGCTCCACCCGCAGCACTTCCGGACCGCCGAACGCATGCTGGACCACTGCGCGCATCGTAGATGTGGACATGACTTCTCCCTGGGACGTTACCCGAGGCGGGGCCGCCTTCCGACTCCGCCTCCTTGCCTCGACGACGGTATCGCCAGGGATATAGTTACCGGCAAGGACTACAACTATCCAAAGGGAAGTGTCCTGGCCAGGAGGATTGTATGACTACCAGCTGCATAACCGGGCGCCATGCGCACCACGATGTCTATTCGGCCCAATGCCCGTGCCGCGGGCTGCTGGACCTGCTGGCGAACAAGTGGTCCGCGCTGGCGATCGGCGCCCTGGACGGCGGGCCGAAGCGGTTCGGCGAGCTGCAACGTAAGTTGCAGGGCGTCAGCCCGAAGGTGCTGACCCAGACGCTGCGCCGGCTGGAGGACTCCGGGCTGGTCGACCGGGTGGTCTACCCGGTCGTGCCGCTGCACGTCGAGTACTCCCTCACCGACCTGGGCAAGAGCGCCTCGGTGCCGCTGGGGCTGCTGCGCGCGTGGGTGGAGGAGAACGTGGACGACGCGACCGCCCCGGCGGACAGTACTACTGCGTGTCCGCCAGCTCGTTGAGCCACGCGGCGCCCGCGGCCTTCATCTGGATCTCCAGCTCGCTCCCCTTGGTCGGGAACACCCGGGTGACCGGGAAACCGCTCTTCTCCAGCAGGTAGCCGAGCGCGGCGTACTCGCGCGGGTAACGGCGCACGATCTGCGCATCGATCCCCTCGGCGTTGCCCAGGAAGTTGAAATGGCACGTGTCGTAGATGCACTGACGGCTGACCAGCCGCCAGACCCCGTCACGCTTCTCCACCCGGTCCAGCAGGCGGCTGTGCGCGGTCGCGGCCAGGTCGATCTTCGCGTTCTCCACCACGATCATCGCGTTGGTGATGGTCAGCGCCCGGTCGCCGCGGAACGTGATCGTGGGCGGTGAGACCAGGTGCTTGCTGCGCAGGTCCGAGGCGCCCATCTTCATCGAGCCGTCGATGAAGTCGCCGGCCAGCCCCTCGAACCAGGTCACCTCGATCGTGGCCTCGGGGTGGAACAGCTCGCGCAGCTGGTCCCATTCGGCCTGGTCGCGGTGCACCCAGCCCACCATCAAGTCGGTGATCGCGACACGGTCTTCCAGGCGTGCGTCCATGACGTCCTCTTCCTCTTCGGTTCCGCTCGGGCTCAGCCGGCCAGGCGCGGGAACAGCCGGGCCGCGTTACCGCGCTCGACGGCGGTCATCTCGTCTTCAGTGAAGCCGTTGCCGGCCAGGTTGGCGATGTTGCGCACGACCGTCGGCTCGGGCGCGGCCGGCCAGTCGGTGCCGAACAGGATGTGGTCCACGCCGGTGACCTCCAGGGTCGGCTGGATGGAGTTGCGGCTGCCGGCGAGCGCGGTCTCGTAGTACAGGCCGCGCAGGACGCCGCTGACGTGCTCCGGGTCGATCTTCGCGTCCGTCGGCCCCATCCCCATGACGGTGTGCTCGGCGATCCGCCAGCCCAGGCTCGGCAGCGGGCCGCCGCAGTGCGCCAGGATCAGGGTGAGGTCGGGGTAGCGCTGGAACACCCCGGTGTAGATGGCGTTGGTGATGTTGCGGGCAGTGTCGAAGGTGAACTCCACCACGGACCGCGAACGGCCGAAGGCCAGCTCATCGCTGTGCGGCGGGTCGGCCGGGTGCACGAACACCGGGACCCGGCGGCGGGCCAGCTCGGCCAGGACCGGTTCGTGGAACGGCTGGCCGAAGTAGCGGCCCTGGGCGTTGGAGTTGAGCATCACGCCGTCCAGGCCCAGTTCGTCCAGCGCGTAGCCGATCTCGGCCAGGGCCAGTTCGGGCGAGTCGGCCGGGACGGAGGCGAACGCGCCGAACCGGTCCGGGTGCTTGGCGATCAGCTCGGCGTACTCCTGGTTGAGCCGGCGGCTGAACCGGGCGGCGTACTGCGGGTCCTCGGCGGTGCCGGTGAAGGTCCAGGGCGCGGACAGCACCTGCGCGGCTATCTCCTGCCGGTCCATGTAGGCGATGGCGTTCTCCGGGGTCCATTCCGCCGACATCCGGTAGCCGCCGCCGAGGGCGAACCCGGAAGCGAACAGGTCCTCGACGGCGCCGGCGAGGTAGTGGGTGTGCACATCGATGCGGTTGCGCGGCACGAGGACCAACTCCCATTAAGAGACACAGTTGTTCACTAAAGACCACAATACACCCGCCCTGCGGCTCGACGCCAACCGGGCTCGGGGCTATACAGGAGTCGTGACCCCCTCTCCTGCGAGCGCCCCCGCCGACGCCGATGCCGCCGACGCCGCCGGCCCGCCCGAAGACGCCGACACCGGCGCCCCGCTGGCCCACCCGCGCGCGTCCCGGCGCCGCGGCCAGTCGCTGACCAGGGCGATCTACCTGGCCACGCTCAACGAGCTGGCCGAGTCGAGCATGGAGCAGCTGGGCTTCGACAAGATCGCGGCCCGCGCCGGGGCGGGAAAGGCCTCGCTCTACCGGCGCTGGGACTCCCCGGCCGAGCTGCTGCTGGAGGCGCTGGCCGACCCGGACACCGGTTTCAGCGAGCCGGCCGCCCCGCACACCGGCTCGGTCGAGTCCGACCTGGCCGCCATGCTGACCGACTTCGCCGAGGCGCTCGACCAGCCGCACGGGCGCGCCCTGCGCCCGCTGATGACCCGCCGCCCGCGCCACCCGGAGCTCTACGAGCAGGTGCAGCGGCTGGTCGTACAGCCGCGGATGGACGCGCTGCTGGAGATCCTGCGCGAGGGCGAGCGGCGCGGGGAGGTCGCGCCGGAGGCGGTCACCCCGCGGATAGCGAGCGTGGCGATGCACCTGCTGGTGGCCGAGCACATGGCCGGCGCGCCGATCCCGCGGGCGGAGATCGACGCCATCATCTCCGAGGTCATGGTCCCGCTGACCGCGCCGCGCGAATCGTGACCGACCCGCACCCTGCTGACATTTAGCCCGGCCGGCTGATTAGCCGCGACGTCGGCCGCCGAGCCGTGCGCGCTGACCGGCACCGCCCGGGCCTCCTC
The DNA here is from genome assembly GCA_035943635.1 of Actinocrinis sp. Taxonomy (GTDB): domain Bacteria; phylum Actinomycetota; class Actinomycetes; order Streptomycetales; family Catenulisporaceae; genus DASZBX01. The sequence goes on from DASZBX010000093.1 coordinate 13,133, forward strand.
GTCCCGGCCGCGGGCCAGCAGCCAGCGCGGGGTCTCCGGCAGGAAGTACATCCCGGCGAACAGGATCACCGCCGGGACCAGCGCGCCGGAGAACATCCCGCGCCAGTAGACGTCTCCTCGGCGGGCTTCGCGCAGGACGTCGCCCGATTCGTCCTCGAGGTACGGGCGATCGACGCGGAAGGACGCGCCTTCCAGGGCACGCGGCGCGGCGGCCTGCTCTCCCAGCATGACGACTACGTAGCCAGAGGCCTGCGAGCAGCTCACGGCATGATCGACACCGACGGTCTGGAACGGCTGTGGGAGCTCCTGCGCCGAGCGCCGCGGACGGAGCCGGACGTGTGGACGCACGGCGACCTGATGCCGGGCAACCTGCTGGTCGATGGCGGCCGGCTGGTCGGCGTGATCGACGTCGGGCAGGCCGCGGTGGCCGATCCGGCGTTCGACCTGCAACCCGCCTGGAACATGTTCGGCCCGACCGCCACCGGGAGCCCGCCCGAAGACGGGCTCCCGGGCGCCCACCGGCCTGGCTGCTCAGCTCAGCCCTTCCGACCTGCGCACGCCCCTCAGCGCGCGCCGGTCAGGTGGTCCCAGGCGAGCTGGTCGAGGTGCTCGAACGCCATCCCGCGCACCGCGGCGGCCTCCACGTCGAAGTCCTCGAACGCGCCGCGGTCGGCCAGCAGCCCGGCCAGCGTCTCGCCGGTGCCCAGGGTCGGCTGGGCCAGCTGGTCCAGCCGGGAGGCGCGCAGTGCCTCGCGCACCTGCGGGTCGGCCCGGAACGCCGCGGCCTTCGCCTTGAGCACCAGGTAGTTGTGCATGCACGCGGCGGCCGAGGTCCACACGCCGTCCATGTCCTCGGTCCTCGGGGGCTTGAAGTCGAAGTGCCGCATGCCCTGGTAGCCGGCCGACTCCAGCAGGTCCACCAGCCAGAACGCCTGCCGCAGGTCGCCGGCGCCGAAGCGCAGGTCCTGGTCGTACTTGATCCCGTTCTGGCCGTTGAGGTCGATGTGGAACAGCTTGCCGGCCCACAGGGCCTGCGCGATGCCGTGCGGGAAGTTCAGGCCCGCCATCTGCTCGTGGCCGACCTCCGGGTTGACCCCGAACATCTCCGGGCGGTCCAGCTGCTCGATGAACGCCAGGGCGTGGCCGACGGTCGGCAGCAGGATGTCGCCGCGCGGCTCGTTCGGCTTGGGCTCGAGCGCGAAGCGCAGGTTGTAGCCCTGGTCCCGGACGTACTGGGAGAGCAGGTCGAAGGCCTCCTTGAGCCGGTCCAGGGCGTTGCGCACGTCCTTGGCGCCCGACTCGGCGCCTTCCCGGCCGCCCCACGCGACGTAGATCTCCGCACCGAGTTCCGCCGCCAGGTCGATGTTGCGCACGGTCTTGCGCAGCGCGTAACGCCGCACGTCCCGGTCGTTGGCCGTGAACGCGCCCTCCTTGAACACCGGGTGGGTGAACAGGTTGGTGGTGGCCATCGGCACGGCCAGGCCGGTGGTGTCCAGCGCGGCCCGGAAGCGCTTGATGTGCGCCTCGCGCTCGTTCTCGCTGGACCCGAACGGGATCAGGTCGTCGTCGTGGAAGGTCACGCCGTAGGCGCCGAGCTCGGCCAGGCGCTGGACGGACTCGACCGGGTCCAGCGGGGCCCGAGTGGCGTCGCCGAAGGGGTCGCGGCCTTGCCAGCCGACGGTCCACAGGCCGAATGTGAACTTGTCTGCCGGGACCGGCGTGTAGGACTGGGTCACTGTGACTCCTGAGTATGTGAGTGGTCGCTGCGCGTAGATGACTGAGCAGGTCCGGACGCGCGGATGAGGGTGGTCCGGTGTGAGGGCCTATTCATAAAGGCAAAATACAAATTAGTATGTGGCGGCGGAGATGGGAAGACCCGAGGCGTTTCGCATCCTCCGCGAGGCCCGCGCCCGCGCATCCGCGCCGGGTGGAGCGGCCGGACCCGGCAGGAGGCAGCAATGGCGCGACCGCGTGTCGTGATCGGTGTGGACAGTTCGACCCAGGCCACCAAGGCGCTGGCGGTGGACGTGGACAGCGGCGAGGTGCTCGGCGAGGGCCGGGCCGGGCACGAGGTCAGCTCCGGCGCGGCCCGGCAGAGCGATCCGGCGCAGTGGTGGGACGCGCTGGGCGCGGCGCTGGCCGGGACCGGGTACGCCGACCGGGCCGCGGCCGTCTCGATCGGCGGCCAGCAGCACGGCCTGGTCACGCTCGACGCGTCCGGCGCGCCGGTCCGCCCGGCCCTGCTGTGGAACGACGTGCAGTCCGCCGGCGCCGCGGCCGGCCTGGTCGCGCAGCTGGGCGCCGAGGCCTGGGCCGAGCGGGTCGGCAGCGTGCCGACCGCCGCGTTCACGATCGCGAAATGGGCCTGGCTGCGCGAGCACGAGCCCGAGGCGGCGGCCCGGGTCGCGGCGGTCCGGCTGCCGCACGACTACCTGACCGAGCGGCTGTCCGGCGCGGCGGTGACCGACCGCGGCGACGTCTCGGGCACCGGCTGGTGGTCGCCGCAGGGGTACGACAAGCAGCTGCTGGACCTGGTCGGCCTCGATCCGAGGCTGCTGCCCGAGGTCGCCGAGCCGGGGGCGACGGTCGGCACCGTGCGCGCGGGCGGGCCGCTGCGCGAGGGCGCGCTGGTCGGTACCGGCACCGGCGACAACATGGCGGCCGCGCTCGGGCTCGGGCTGGAGCCGGGCCTCCCGGTGCTCAGCCTGGGCACGTCCGGCACGGCGTACGCGGTCACCCGCTCCCGGCCGGCCGACCCGTCCGGGACGGTGGCCGGGTTCGCCGACGCGCTCGGCCGCTGGCTGCCGCTGGCCTGCACCCTGAACTGCACACTCGCGGTCGACCGGGTCGCCATGCTGCTAGGCCTGGACCGGGAGGCGGTGGAAGCGGGCGGGCAGGCCGTGGTGCTGCCGTTCTTCGACGGCGAACGCACCCCGAACCTGCCCTACGCGTCCGGACTGTTCCACGGGCTGCGGCACGAGACCACGCCCGGTCAGATCCTCCAGGCGACCTACGACGCGGCCGCGTATCTGCTGCTCAACGCGGTCGACGAGGTGCTGCGCGCGGGCGGCGAGCAGGCCGAGCCGGACGCCGAGCTGATCCTGATCGGCGGCGGCGCGCGCGGTGCGGCCTGGCGCCGGACGGTGCTGCGGCTGTCCGGGCGGCCGGTGCGGGTGCCGCAGGCCGGCGAACTGGTCGCGCTCGGGGCCGCCGCGCAGGCCGCGGCGCTGGTCACCGGCGAGGCCGCGGACGCGGTGGCCCGGCGGTGGGGCACCGGCGACGGGCCGCTGCTGGAGCCGGTGGCCAGGGACGTGGAAGCCGCGGAACGGATCGCCGATACCCTGGCTCGGGCCGGAGCGCTGCTCGACTCCGGCCGGCGGTGAGCGGCCCGGCCCGGCCGGGACGATCCGTCCGGCCCGAGATGATCAGACGGAGGAAGTGATGGCGATCGAGGCGTCCGGCCCGGGCCGTACCGGGGCCGCGGCCGACGCCGGCCCGGCCTCGCAGCAGGGCATGCGGCGGCAGAACCTGGCCCTGGTGCTGGGCACGCTCGCCGCGCACGGCCCGGCCTCCCGGGCACAGCTGGCCGACCGGACCGGGCTGACCCGGGCCACCGCGGGCAGCCTGGTCGGCGAGCTGACCGACGCGGGCCTGGTCACCGACAACGGCCTGGCCCCGAACGGCCGGGCCGGGCGGCCGGGCGCGCTGCTGGCGGTCAACCAGACCGGCCCGGCCGGGCTGGGCCTGGAGGTCGGGGTCGGCCACCTCGGCGGCTGCCTGATCGACCTGCGCGGCACGGCCCGCAGCTGGGTCCGGGTGGAGGCCAACAATCGGGGCCGGCGCCCGCAGGACGTGGTGGCGCAGCTGGCCGCGGTGGCCCGCCGGGTGATCGCCGAGGGCGCGGCGCAGGGCCTCTACCCGGCCGGCGCGGTGCTGGCGGTGCCCGGGCTGGTCGGCACGCCGGGCGTGGTCGAGCACGCGCCGAACCTGGACTGGCACCGGGTGCCGATCGTGGAGTTGCTGCGCGAGCGGTTGCCGGAGCTGGGCCGGGGCGCGGCGCTGGGCGTGGAGAACGAGGCGAACCTGGGCGCGTTGGCGGAGCTGTGGAGCGAGGACGGGTCGGCGGACTTCGTGCACGTCTCGGCGGAGGCCGGCATCGGTGCGGCGCTGGTGGTCGGCGGGCGGCTGCTGCGCGGGGTCCGCGGGTTCGCCGGGGAGCTCGGGCATGTGCCGGTGCATCCGGACGGGCCGTTGTGCGCGTGCGGGGCGCATGGGTGTCTGGAGCAGTACGCGGGCGAGGAGGCGGTGTTGCGGGCGGCCGGGATGCCTGATGTGGCAAGCATTCTGGCGTGGGGGGACGAGCGGAGCAGCGGCGTGTCCGGTGACGTCGACGGCGCGGCTCCGCTCTCCCCCGCGCCGGCCGCCACGCCCGTCGATCCGGTGCAGGCGATGGTCGGCCGGGCCGTGGCCGGCGACGATCGGGTACGCGAGGCGCTGGACCAGGCCGGTGGCGCGATGGGGACGGCGTTGGCGGGCGCGGTGAACCTGCTCGATCCCGCGGTCGTGATATTGGGCGGCGCGTATGCGGATCTGAGTGCGTGGTTGCTGCCGGGGATTCGGCGGGAGCTCGCCGCCCGGGTGACTCTGCGGGCCTGGGACGCGAATTCGCTGGTCGTCTCCCGGCTCGGGCGGCGCGGGCCGTTGCTCGGCGCTGCGTTGTCGACGGTCCGCGGCATCATCGAGGACCCGTGGCAGTTTTCGCAGCCTCGGACTCAGGGTTCGACGATCGGTCGGCGCACCCCGGCGTGAGCGAGCATCCCCAGGCTGGACGGTTGTAGGGCATCGGTCCGGTCCCAGTACTCTGGTTCGACGCTCTCGCGCCGGGTGACCTGCCGGATCACCTCGAAGCCGTGCTCGTGCAGGAGTTCGGCCATCTCTTCGGGGCTGAGGAAGGTGACCCAGGGCTCGCCGCGCTCGGCGGAGATCGGGGCGACGTTGTCGACGTATGTCTGCCCGGCCTCGTCGCGCAGTTCGGCCGGAAGCAGGTAGTCCACGACGATCTCGGTGCCCGGTGCGAGCGCGCCGATCGCGGCCAGGGCGGCGTCGATCGCCTCGCGGGTCAGGTACATGGTCACGCCGAGCCAGCTGACGAACGCCGGCCTGGCCGGGTCGAAACCGTTCGCGAGCAGGTGCGGCGTCAGAGGCTCGGTCTCCAGATCTACGGGGACGAATGTCAGGGGGCTATCATCCTGCAGATCGCTGAATGGTGACTCGGCGATCTCGCGGAGGCGATCGCGTTTCCACAGCTGGGTCGCGGGATGATCGACCTCGAAGACCCGGAGCCCGTTCCGGCCGCGCGCGGGCTGCCGGAAGGCGTAGGAATCCAGGCCGGCGCCCAAAATCACGTACTGGTCCACTCCCCGATCGACGGCCTCGACCAGCCGTTCTTCCGTGAACCGGCTGCGTGTGATCACCGCCGAGCGCGCCTCGGCCAGCACGACGTGCGTGCCGTGTAGCCGGTGGTACTGGAGGAACTCCTCGGCCCTGTCGCCGAGCAGCGCGTAGGCCAGGGGGTCGGAGAAGATCAGAGGCTTGTCGTCGACGATCAGGTGGGCCGCGCGGGCGGCTGCCGCGAGGAGTGCGGTCTGGCTGGGTTCGGTGGCGTTCATCACGTGAGCAGTATCCACTTATATCTGACACTATATCAGAAACAGATGAATTCCGCAATATTCGGCGCATAACACTTGCGTTGCAGCACCGAACGCGAAGAAGCCTGCCCGGCCGCAGCCGACCGAGCAGGCGGTCTCTTCATCATTCAGGTGTCGTCCATGGCGGACGTACAGCCGGCCGACTGCTGGTCGACCGGCCATAGGGTCGGCCGGCCGGAGCACCCCGGGCTGTGTCGGGTGCTCCGGACGGCTTGCCCTCCCCCTAGGTGTCGGGTGCTGAGCCCCAGCGCCTAGGGAAGCTTCCAGATCTGGTTCGCGCCGGCGTTGCAGTCCCAGATCTCGAGCTGGGTGCCCGGGGTCGTGGAGTAGCCGGGGTCGTCCAGGCACTTGCCGGAGGCCGGGTTCACCAGCGTGCCGTTGGACTGGGCTTGCCAGACCTGGGCAGCGGTGCCGTTGCAGTCGTAAAGGTCCACCTTGTTGCCGTTGGCCGTGCCCTGGGCGTAGTTGTCCAGGCACTTGCCCTGCACCTGCAGGGTGCCGTTGCTCTCCACGGTCCACGCCTGGGCGACGCTGCCGTTGCAGCCCCAGACCTGGATCGGGTTGAGGTTGGCGGTGCTCTGGGCGTCGTTGTCCACGCACAGGCCGTCGTACCCGGTGATCGCGCCGGTCGCGCCGGAGGCACCGCCGCCGCCGGAGCCGCCGGTGAACGGCTGGAAGGCCTGGGTGAACGCCCCGGCGTTCTGGCTGATGCCGCTGCATGAGGAGCTGGCGCTGGTCTGACCGGCGCAGGTTCCGTTGTCGCGGCCCTCGGACCAGTAGGCGAGCAGCGCCGCGCCGTGCGAGGCCGCGTAGGACTCGACACTGTCGGCGTCGGCGACGGTGAAGATCTCGCCGGCCGAGTCGTTCTGGCCGATCATCGGGGTGTTGCCGAGCCGGGCGTAGGCGGCCGTGGTCGAAATGCCGAAGGCCGAGGCCACCTGGCCGGCGGCCGCGGTCAGGCCCTGGTTGGAGGCGTTGCCCATCTCCACGCCGGACTGGCCGTAGTCCATCGTCATGATGTTGACGATGTCCGGGGTGAAGCCGTTGGAGGTGGAGGTGCTCAGCACGCTGAGCCCGGGCTGGGTCAGGCCGGAGGACAGGGCCGGGATCGTGTAGGAGATCTTCAGCGCCCGCCCGGTGCTGTTGCCCCAGGACCGGACCTGGGCCAGGGCCTGGGCGGTCTTGGCGATGTCCGGGGTGTCGGTCAGTTCGTTGGACTCGATGTCGAAGTCCAGGTGGGTGACCCCGAAGGTGGTGACCACGTTCTCGATCTGGCCGGCCGCCGCGGAGGCGGACGAGCAGGTGGAGCCGAGGTCGGTCAGGTTCGTGTCGGTGGTGTAGCCGCCGAACGAGATGCTGACGTCGCCGCCCTCGCCCTGGATGGCACTGACCTGCTGCTGCCAGCCGGACGTGTTGATCGCGTTCCACTGGCACCCGGCGCCGTCGACGAAGGCCAAGGTGAAGAACTTGGTCCCGTAGTCGGCCGCGACGGTGGTCAGTGTGGTGTTGTACATGCCCATGTCCACATAGGGAGCGAACACGTGGGCGGGCCACGGGTTCGGTGCCGCGGCGAGCGCCGTGGTGGCCGAGCCCGCCACCACGCCGACCGCTCCGGCCACGGCCAGTACGGCCAGGCCGGAGACGACCTGGATTCTCTTCAACATCCCATTGCTCCTGGAGGGTCGATGGTTTGGAGCCCCCGCACCGCGCCGCGCGGACACACGCCTCAAGGGCAGGCCGCTCACGCCGCGGTCGGCGTCTGCGGGGAGGCATCCTGTGTCCGGTGCGCCAGCGGACGATGGATGGATCGACGGCACCGGCCGGCTATGTGGCGTTCCGCTCACTGGCGGGACGATTGGTATAGACCATGTGGTGCGCCGTGGATAAGTAGAGCGCTCACACTTCGAACCTGTCAAGTGGGTGGGTTGTGTTTGCGCGAAGGGTTGTCGGGGGTGGGTATTCGCGGTGCGGGGGTGGAGAAATTCGTGGTCGGCAGGGGTGCGGGGAAGGCCGTGCGGAGGTCGGGCGAAACAGGCTTCTGTGTTGTGCTTTGTTCGCGGTTCGGAATGGTAAAAGGCTTGTTCGGGGTGTGGGAGAAGGGCTGGTGACAGGTGGCTGTGGTGGTTGTTCGGGGGGGTTGGTGAAGGAGTGGCGCGGGGTGAGGATGCGGGGTTTCTGCATGGGAGCGGAAAAGGGGTTGCGAGGGGAATGCGGTGAGTTTGGAAAGCGGGTGTTAAGGGTTGCTTAACTGATTTCCGCGGGCTTTGGCTGATGGTGCGCAATGGGCTGCGGGCGGTGAATTCCGGTTCTGCGGAAGTAGACCACGGCGGGTGGCGGCGTGGCGGGGATGGGCGTTTTGGCGGGTTTGCGCCGGGTCGGCTGCTCCGTACCGTAAGCGAATGTTAAAGAATCCTCCGCTCTTGCTCAATCGCGGCCGAAAACGTTGACGGGCCGGGTTGGGCGCGCCATAGTCACTTGCGATCCACCCTTCGTAAACGTTTCCGATCGCGCACCGGCGCCGGCGCGACCGGCCCGCGGGACCCGGTCCACCCCGGTCGTCCCGCGGGCCGCCCTCGGAACGTTCGCCACGACTTTTAAGGAGGCGCGACCAGTCATGCTCTCGCGCAGGAAGTTCATCGCGGCATCCACCGCCGTCGCCGGAGGGGTCGCGGTCGCGGGCGGCCTGGTATCCGCATCCCGTGCGTCGGCCACGGCCTCCACGCTCAACCTCGCCTTGCAGAACACCAGCACGTCGAACACCGTGTACGCGTACATCACCGGCCAGGCGCTCAACAACAACAACGCGCTGGTGCTGATCGAGGCCGACGGCCACACCCCGTACTACCCGGCGTCGCCGAGCTCCCCGGGCCAGCCGCTCGCCGTCAACTGCGCGATCAAACTCGGCGCGCCCGGAACCACCACCAACGTGACCATCCCGCAGATCGCCGGCGGCCGGGTCTGGTTCTCCATCGGCTCGCCGCTGACCTTCCTGATCAACCCCGGACCCGGCCTGGTCGAGCCGACGGTGGCCAACCCGAACGACCCGAACATCAACATCATGTGGGACTTCTGCGAGTTCACGTTCAACGCCTCGCAGCTGTACGCGAACATCACGTACGTGGACTTCGTGTCGATCCCGATTTCGCTGACGCTGACGAACTCGTCCGGTCAGACCCAGCACGTGTCGGGCATTCCGGCGAACGGGCTGGCGACGGTCTGCAACGGGCTTATCGCGCAGAACAATGCGGACGGGGCTGGATGGAACAAGCTGATCACCACTTCCGGTGGGCAGAACCTGCGGGCGCTGAGCCCGAACAGCGGTATCGCGCAGAACTCCTCGCTGTTCTCCGGGTACTTCCAGCCGTACATCAACCAGGTCTGGTCCAAGTACGCCGGTACTTCGCTGTCTGTTGACACGCAGGCTTCGTGGGGCACGGTGTCGGGCCGGGTTTCCGGTAGCACGCTCAGTTTCCCGGGTGTGGTCAGCTATGGTCAGCCGGCTGCGGCGGACATCTTCAGCTGCAACTCCGGGCCGTTCGCGAACACGGCCGGCGAGGTCGGGGCGATCAGTGCTCGGATTTGTGCCGCGTTCAACCGCAGTACTCTGCTGATCGACACGTCCCAGCCTGATGGTGAGAGCTCGGCGAACTACTACAAGAACACGATCACCAACCACTACGCCAGGATCGTGCACGCCGCGAACCTGGACGGGCGCGGGTATGCGTTCCCGTACGACGATGTCGCCCCGAGCGGCGGCGGCGACCAGTCCGGGGACGTCAACGACCCGAACCCGGTGTTGCTGACGATCGCGGTCGGCGGCGGTACTGCGACCACCGGCGGCGGGTCCGGGCCGACCGCGACTGCCACGGCCGCGCCGACGGGTGGCAGTGGGGGCGGGTTCAACCCGTACTCGACGATCCAGGCCGAGAGCTACACCTCGCAGAGCGGGACCCAGAACGAGACGACGACTGACACCGGTGGCGGGCAGGACGTCGGGTACATCGGGAACGGCGACTGGCTGGCGTATGCGAATGTGAACTTCGGGAACCCGGGTGCGACCAACTTCAGCGCGCGGGTCGCGTCTGGGGCGACCAGCGGGGTCAGTGGGCTGGTTCAGGTGTGTCTGGACAGTCCGACCGCGACTCCGATCGGCAGCTTTGCGCTCGGCAGCACCGGTGGTTGGCAGACCTGGAAGACGGTTCCGGCCAATATCAGCACTGTGACTGGTACGCACACGGTGTATTTGACGTTCGCCAGCGGGCAGCCTGCTGATTTCGTGAACATCAACTGGTTCACCTTCTCGCACTAGCCTCGGGCGCCACCGTTGGCGGGTGCAGAGAAGGCCGCACCGGTTCTGAGGTGCTTGAGCGGGCCCTGCGCCGGGTTTGCTCGGGGGTTTCAGGACCGGGGTGATGGCTCGGCCGGGTGGCCTGATCCGGTTGGGCTGGCGGAGGCAGGGCCGGGTCCTGGTTTTTGGGGGCCCGGCCTTGTTGTTTGTTGGCTGTTGCTTGTTGGTTGCTGCCTGGGGTGGGCGGGTTGAAAGCGAACGGCGAAAAGCGCCTCCGGCGGGCCCTCCAAGGAGACGGGATCGGTTGGGCTGCGGGTGGGGTTCGGCTGCCGGGTGGCGGTGGGGTGGTGGACGGGTTGGGTGGGGCGGTTCCGGGCGTCTCCTCGGCGGGGCGCCGGAGGCGTATCAGGGTTCTGGCGGAGCCTGCCCCACCGAGGAGACGCCCGGAACCTGGGGACCAGCTTGAGCTCCGCTCTCGTGGGGGGCCGGGGAGATACGTGTGGGTGATGTTGGGCGGCGGGGTGCGGGGCCGCCGGATGAGTGGCTGACCACAAGGTCGTCAGCGGCGACCGCCGGGCCCGAACCGGGGCTGACCGGCGCGTGGTCTGAATCACCCCGGTGACACGTGGTCGGGTACGATCGATCTGAATCGTGAATTCGATGTCAGATGTGCTCTTCCGAACACTGGAGGTTCCGTGGCCAAGGGCTACTGGGTCAGTTCCTACCGCACCATTTCAGACCCTGAGAAGCTGGCTGCCTACAACGAGCTGGCCAGTCTGGCCGTCCGGGCCGGGGGCGGGCGGGCCCTCGCCCGTGGCGGTCGGGTCGTCGCACACGACGCCGGGATCGCCGAGCGCACTGTCTTGATCGAGTTCGACAGCTTTGAACAGGCCGTCGCGACACACGCGAGTGAGGCCTACCAGGCTGCGCTGGCCGTTCTCTCCGGCGGCGTCGAGCGCGACTTCCGCATCATCGAAGGACTCGACTGACCGGGGCCCAGTCGGCGACCTGCCGGGCGTCCAGCAGGAACGACGGGCTGCGCGCTCGCTCATTGCCCTCTGGCACACGGGTCAGGCGATGCGTGTGTCGTAGGTCTCGCGGTTGGCCAGTACGTCGTCCATGTACAGTTCGGCCCAGCTCTTGAGGCCTCGCACCATCTGGTAGAGGGACAGGCCCAGGTCGGTCAGTTCGTAGGAGACGGTGACGGGGACGGTCGGCGTCGCGGTGCGGGTGACCAGGCCGTCGCGTTCCAGGGCGCGCAGAGTCTGGGTCAGCATCTTCTGGCTGACGCCGGCCAGGAGGCGGGACAGTTCCGAGTAGCGCATCGACCGGGGGTCGCCTGCGCAGGCCATGCCGGGCTGGTGGGAGCCGTCACTGCCGAGTGCGGCGAGGATCAGCGTGACCCACTTGTCGGATATCCGGTCGAGCAGCTTGTGGCTGGGGCAGGCCGCGAGGAACGCGTTGTACTCCGCCTTGGCCTGCTCCCGCTGCTGGGCTGCGGTGGTCGTTGCCATCATCCGGCCTTTCCCCTAGGGAATGCTACGTACTACAAAGTGCGTACTTCCCTTCAGAGAGTAACACTCCTAAGGTTTTGAAAGGGGCCGGTCGGGCAGCGGCTCCCAGCTCGGACCATCCGGCCCCGCACGAAAGACACAGGCTATGAGCACTTTCTCCTCTTCGCTTCCCGGCGGCACCTGGGCGCTGGGCGATCTGACCGTCACCCGGTTCGGCTACGGCGCCATGCAGCTGGCCGGGCCCGGGGTCTTCGGGCCGCCGGCCGACCGTGAGGGCGCGCTGGCCGTGCTGCGTGAGGCCGTCGGGCTCGGGATCACCCATATCGACACCAGCAATGCCTACGGGCCGCGGGTCACCAACCAGTTGATCCGGGAGGCGCTGCATCCGTACCCCGCGGCGCTGCACATCGTGACCAAGGTCGGGGCGGTTCGCGACGAGCAGGGCGGTTGGCCTCCGGCTCGCGAGCCCGAGGATCTGCGCCGCTCGGTGCACGAGAACCTGGAGAACCTCGGTCTCGAGGTGCTCGACCTGGTCAATCTGCGGCTCGGCAACGCGCAGGGGCCTCAGGCCGGGTCGCTGGCCGCGCCGTTCGAGGCGCTGGTCGAGCTTCAGCGGCAGGGGTTGATCCGGCAGCTCGGGGTGAGCAACGCGACCGCGGAGCAGGTCGCCGAGGCGCGGGGTATCGCGCCGATCGTGTGCGTGCAGAACATGTACAACCTGGCGTATCGCCAGGACGATGAGCTGATCGACGCGCTCGCGGGTGACGGCATCGCCTACGTGCCCTTCTTTCCGCTCGGCGGGTTCAGTCCGCTGCAGTCCTCGGCGCTCTCGGCGGTGGCCGGGCGGTTGGGCGCGACGCCGATGTCCGTTGCGTTGGCCTGGCTGTTGCGGCGGTCGCCGAACATCCTGCTGATACCGGGTACCTCGTCGGTGGCGCACCTGCGCGAGAACATAGCCGGTGCGGGACTTGCGCTCTCCGGTGCGGATCTCGCCGAGTTGGACAAGATCGGGCGGTAGTGCCGGACTGCCGCGGGCGTGCGCGTATTCCGGCTTTGCAGTCGTATGATCCCGGTACACACAGCTGTTGCAGCGGAGAGGAGTGCCGTGCAGTATCACCGTCCGGCCTGGGCACCCGACGAGATCGACATCGAGCGGCCGAGCGTCGCCCGCATGTACGACTTCCTGCTGGGCGGCTCGCACAACTTCGCCGCCGACCGGGCCCTGGCGCAGAAGTCCATGCAGGCCTGGCCCGACCTGCCGTATCTGGCCCGGGCGAACCGTGCGTTCATGCACCGCGCCGTCAGCCACATAAGCCGGGCGGGCGTGGACCAGTTCCTGGACCTGGGCTCGGGGATCCCGACCGGCGGGAACGTGCACGACGTCGCGCAGGCGGTGAATCCGCAGGCGCGGACCGTGTACGTCGACTCGGATCCGGTGGCGATCGCGCACAGCAACGCGCTGCTCGGGCAGGTGGCGCACGCGCGCGTGCTGCACGCCGACCTGCGCGATCCGCAGGCTGTGCTGGGTGATCCGGTACTGACCGGGCATCTGGACCTGGCGCGGCCGGTCGCGGTGTTGATGATCTCCGTGCTGCCGTTCGTGCCGGACGAGGACGACCCGGCCAGGTTGGTGGCCGCGTACCGGGACGCCACGGTCGGCGGGTCGTACCTGGCGATGAGCCACGGGACCAAGGATTACGAGCCGAAGACCACAGGCGAGGTGCAGTCGCTCTACGCGCAGACCAGCCAGCCCGGCACGTTCCGCACCCGGGAGCAGATCCGCGCCCTGATGGACGGCTACGAACTGCTCCCGCCGGGCCTGGTCGACATCATCGACTGGCGTCCGGCGACCGAGGACGCCGAGCCGGATCCGCTCGGCGGGGACGTGGCCCGGTATTCGATGCTCGCGGCGGTCGGCCGCCTGGGCTGACCGGTTCCCGGCGCCCGGGGGCGGTCTTAAGCTGTTCCAGGACAGGCGAGGCGCGGGCCCGGACGGGCCGCGGGCTTGCGAGGGACACCGGCGAAGAGGCGGGTATGGATTCCGAATCGGTGCTGGTCGGGCGGGACGCCGCACCCGGGCGGCGGTCGGCCCGCGAGGGCGCGGGGCCGTCGGCCGGGGTGTGGCTGACCACTCCCGACGCGCTGTCGCTGCTGCGGCCGGGACCGGCCGTCGACTTCGAGCCGCGGGGCCCGGACGAGACGCAGGGCGGGGTCGAGACACGAGGCGGGGCAGAGCCGGTGGTCGTCGACTCGGGGTCGTTCTACCAGGGTTTCCTGGGCTGCGGCGCCTCGATCACCGACTCCTCGGCCTCGCTGCTCGGCCGGCTGCCGGCCGAGCGTCGGGACGCGGTGATGGCGCAGCTGTTCTGCCCGGCCTCGGGGATCGGGCTGAGCTACCTGCGCCAGCCGATCGGCTCCTCGGCGTTCGTCTCCGGGCCGCGGTACTACACCTGCGACGACGTCTCCTCCGGGCACACCGACTTCGGCCTGGCCCAGTTCAGCATCGCGCGCGACGAGGCCGGGATCCTGCCGCTGCTGCGCCAGGCCCGCGCGCTCAACCCGCAGCTGAAGGTGATGGCGACGCCGTGGAGCGCGCCGGCCTGGATGAAGACGAACGGGTCGCTGGTCGGCGGCGAGCTGATCGACGCGCCGCGGTACTACGAGGCGTACGCGGCGTACCTGGTCGAGTTCGTGAAGGCGTACGAGCGCGCCGGGGTGCCGATCCACGCGGTGACCCTGCAGAACGAGCCGCAGAACCGCAACCCGGACGTCCCCGGGATGCACCTGGGCGTGGCGCAGGCCAAAAGGGTGATCCACGCGCTCGGCCCGGCGCTGCGGCACGCCGGGCTGGCCACCGAGATCGTCGCGTTCGACCACAACTGGGCCATCCACCCGGACGACCTGGCCTCGGTGCCGCCGGGGCAGAGCCCTGAGGAGGACTACCCGTTCGCGATCCTGTCGGATCCGGCCACGGCCCGGTGGGTCGCGGGCACGGCGTTCCACTGCTACTACGGCGATCCCGAGGTGCAGAGCCGCCTGCACGACCGGTTCCCGGACAAGGACGTGTACTTCACCGAGTGCTCCGGCTCGCGCGGATCCGTGGACAGCGACGCGAAGGCGTTCGCCGACACGCTGCGCTGGCACGCGAGCAACGTGGTGATCGGCGCGACCCGGCACTGGGCCCGGACCGTGGTCACCTGGAACCTCGCCCTGGACCCGAGCGGCGGCCCGCACGCCAACGGGTACACGGACTTCTCCGGCCTGATCACGATCGAGGACGACGACAGCTTCACCCTGAACGCCGAGTACTACGCGCTCGCGCACCTGTCCCGGTTCGTCCGGCCGGGGGCCCGGCGGGTGGAGAGCCGCACACGCACCGGCGGGGACCTGATGAGCGTCGCGTTCCGAGACGAGGACGGCACGATCGCGCTGCTGCTGCACAACACGAACGACGACACCCGCCACGCCGAACTCCGCTGGAACGGCCGCCGCGCCGCGCTCACCCTGCCCGGCGGCTCACTCGCCACGCTGACCTGGCCGGATCAGGAGTCTTAGCCGCCGCGTGCAGCGTCACCCGGCGCCGACGCTCGCGCCCGCCCCGGCGCCCGCGGCCGCAACGCCCGAGTGCCGGATCGCGGTGACCACCGCCCCGAGCAGTTCTGCCCGCGGGCCCAGCCGTCCGGCGGCCACGGTCACCGCGTTCGCCCCGGCCTGGCTGGCGTGCCGGTCGATGGACTCGCGCACGCCGGCGACCAGCGGTTCCCCGGCCGAGCCGAGTTCGCCGCCGAGGATGATCGCGGCCGGGTTCAGGCAGTTGACCAAATCGGCCAGCACCCGGCCGATCGTGCGGCCGGCGTCGGTCATCACCCGGGCGGCGGCCGGGACCGCGGCCAGCCGGGCCAGCGGGGGCAGGTCCGCGCCGTCCTCGGCGTGCTCGCCGCCGATCACGTGGGCCAGCCGGCGGTACACCGCGCCGACCGACACCACGGTCTCCAGGCAGCCCTGGTTGCCGCAGCGGCACCAGTTGATCGCGCCGGGCAGCTGGGTGTGCCCGATCTCGCCCGCGATCCCGTTGGAGCCGCGGTACGGCCGGCCGGCCAGGATCAGCCCGGCGCCGATGCCGTGCGAGGCCTTGACGTAGACGAAGTCGTCGATGCCGCGGGCCGCGCCGTGCACGTGCTCGCCGAGCGCGCCCATGTCCGCGTCGTTGCCCACGGCGACCGGCTGGTCCAGCCGCCGGCCGAGCTCGGCGGCCGGGTCCAGGCCGATCCAGGAGGCCAGGATGGTCGGTTCGCGCACCACCCGGGTGCGCACGTCCAGCGGCCCCGGGATGCCGGCCGCGATCCCGCCGACCTGCGCCATCGTCCGCCCGGCCCGGTCCAGCGCGTCCCGGGCCAGGCGGGCGGCGGCGTCCAGGGCCTGCTGGGGCAGGCCGTCCACGTCCAGGGTCCGGGTGCACTCGGCCAGGATCCGGCCGGAGGTGTCGGCGACCGCCGCGGCGATGTGGGTGTGGCCGAAGTCCAGGCCCAGCACGGTCCCCTCGGCCCGGCGCAGCCGGACCACCGCGGCCGGCCGGCCCGGGCCGCCGGGCCGGTCCGCGGCCGGCGCCTCCTCGGTGGCCAGGCCCTCGTCCACCAGCGCGGCCACGCAGGCGCCGACCGCGCTGCGGGACAGGCCGGTCAGCTGGGCCAGGTCGGCCCGGGAGAGGTTCTCGTGCCCGGCCAGCACGTCCAGCAGCTGGTCGCGGGTGCGCTGGCGGCGCGCGGAGACGGAGGCGGGGCCCGGAACTGCGGTCATGGTGAGACGGTACCCCTTCGGGCGGGCGCGCCGGTGCGGCGCGGGTGCGGCGGCCACCCCAATTATGCCGTTGAAAAGCGTTATCCAAACCAGATTTGGACTCTTGACGGCAATACATCGCGGCAATAAGTTTCCTGCCGAGCGAAGCCACGTTGCCACGACGTCTCAGACGCGTCACATGCCGTGTTCCCCCGCCGACGAGCCGGACACCCGTCGTCCGCGGCCGGCACCCGCGCGTCCGATCGCTGGAAATCGACAGGGAGTCACAGATGCACCGCACCGGGCACGGTCTGTTCCCACGCCGCAGACCCAAGACCAGTACCAGGACGGGCGCCGAGCCCGTCAGCTCCACCCATTCCGCCAAGTCCGCCAAGGCCGGGCGCGCGGTCGGCGCCTCGGTCGGCGTCGCCGCGCTGTGCGCCGGGGCCACCGTCGGCCTGACCTTCGTCTCCACCTCCGCCCAGGCCGCCGCGACCCCGGTCTCGGTCTGGGAGACCACCACCAACCAGAGCCAGCTGCTGGCCCAGCAGGCCGGGACGAGCTTCGCCACCGGCAACAGCTCGCAGGGCCAGGTCATCTCGGTCAACCCGGGCACGGCCTACCAGACCATGACCGGGTTCGGGGCCTCGTTCACCGACTCCTCGGCGAACCTGGTCTACAACTCGCCGCTGCGCAACACGATCATGAGCAAGCTGTTCGACCCGAACCAGGGCATCGGCCTGGACTTCCTGCGCCAGCCGATCGGCGCCTCGGACTTCTCCCTGTCGACGTACAGCTACGACGACCCGCCCTCGGGCCAGACCGACCCGAACCTGACCGACTTCACCGTCTCGCACGACAACGCGTACGTCATCCCGATCCTGCAGCAGGCCCTCCAGCTGAACCCGCAGACCACGATCATGGCCACGCCCTGGAGCCCGCCGGCCTGGATGAAGACCAGCGGCTCGATGGTCGGCGGGACCCTCACCACCGCCGACTACCAGGTCTTCGCGAACTACCTGGTCAAGTTCCTGCAGGCCTACCAGTCCGCCGGGGTGCCGGTCTCGCTGCTGACCGCGCAGAACGAGCCGGAGTACTCCCCCTCGAACTACCCGGGCTCGACCTTCACCTCCACCCAGGAGGCGAACTTCATCGCCGACAACCTCGGTCCGGCGATGAAGTCGGCCGGGGTGAAGACCACCATCCTCGGCTACGACCACAACTGGAACGACCCGAGCTTCCCGGATACCATCCTCGGCGACTCCGCGGCGGCCCAGTACGTGTCCGGCACCGCATGGCACTGCTACGCCGGGGACCCGAGCGCGATGTCGACCGTGGCGACGGCGTACCCGAACTACGGTACCTACGAGACCGAGTGCTCCGGCAGCCAGTCCTCGAACACCGCAAACACCTTCTCCGACACCCTGGACTGGGAGGTGGAGAACCTGATCATCGACGGCGCCCGCAACTACGCCAAGAGCGCCGTGACCTGGAACATCGCGCTGAACCCGAGCGGTGGCCCGAGCATGAACTGCACCACCTGCACCGCACTGGTGACGGTGAACAACACGGCTGACACCGCCTCGTACAACGCCGAGTACTACAGCCTCGGTCAGGCCAGCAAGTTCGTGAAGCCGGGCGCGGTGCGGATCGACTCGAACAGCTTCGGCTCCGGCAACGTCGAGGACGTGGCGTTCAAGAACCCGGACGGCTCGACCGCGATGATCGTCCTGAACGGCGACAAGTCCAACTCGCACACGTTCGGCGTGAACGAGAACGGCCAGAACTTCACCTACACCCTCCCGGCCGGCGCGGTGGCGACGTTCACCTGGCCCTCCCTGGGCTCGGCCCCGACCGGCACCGCCTCGGCCAGCGCGAGTGCGACGTCCACCGGCGGCTCCGGCGGCACGGTCAACTCGGCGAACTGGTACGAGGTGAAGAACACCAACAGCGGCCAGTGCGTCCAGCCCTCCGGCGGCGCGACCGCCAACGGCACCGCGCTGGTCCAGGAGCCGTGCACCGGAGCGGCGAACCAACTCTGGCAGTTCCAGTCCAACGGCAACGGCACCTACCACGTCGCCAACCAGGCCGCCTCCGCAGAGGTCTGGGACGTGGCCGGCGGCACCGGCGCCACCGGCAACGGCACGGCCGTCCAGATCTGGGCCTCCACCGGCTCGAGCAACCAGCAATGGGCCGCCAAGTCCGTCGCCAACGGCAACTTCGAATTCGCCGCGCAGAACAGCGGCACCGAATGCCTCGACGTCACCAACACCTCCACCACCGCCGGCACCGCACTCCAGCAATGGGCCTGCTCGGCGTCGGACCCGGCCCAGACCTTCGCCCTGGCCCAGGCCGGTAGCGGCTCCGGCCCGACCGCCACGCCGACCCCGACCGCAACCGCGACCTCCGGCGGCGGCAGCGGCACGATCAACTCGGCGAACTGGTACGAGGTGAAGAACGCCGACAGCGGCCTGTGCGTCGAACCCGCCGGGGCCGGAACCGCCAACGGCACCGCGCTGCAGCAGGAACCCTGCGCCGACACCGCGAACTTCCTCTGGCAGTTCCAGTCCAACGGCAACGGCACCTACCACGTCGCCAACCAGGCCGCCTCCGCAGAAGTCTGGGACGTGACCGGAGGCACCGGCGCCACCGGCAACGGCACGGCCGTCCAGATCTGGGCCTCCACCGGCTCGAGCAACCAGCAATGGGCCGCCAAGTCCGTCGCCAACGGCAACTTCGAATTCGCCGCCCAGAACAGCGGCACCGAATGCCTCGACGTCACCAACACCTCCACCACCGCCGGCACCGCACTCCAGCAATGGGCCTGCTCCACCACGGACCCGGCCCAGACCTTCCAACTCGTCCAGGGCTAACCCCCTGGGTGCACCACGAGGTACCGGCCACGCCTTGGCCTGACGCCTTTGCCCCGACCCCGGGCAGTCCCCCATCGCGGACTGCCCGGGGTCGCCCACACCCCTACGACGATTCCGGACCCCTCATGCGACGACTCAAACACCCAGCCCTCTACTTAGGCATCGGCCTCCTGACCGCGGTCAGCTCCGCCGCGTCCACCACGATGGCCGCAGCAGCCAGCGCCGCCCCCGACCACCGGCCACCCGGCAACGCAACGCCTGCCGCGCACGTATGGATCACCACCGCCGACGGCACCGACAAACTCAGCGACCTGGGCACGGTCAACTTCGCCGACACCACGACGACCGCCGCGAGCACCGCGCCGACGGTCGTCGTGGACCCGGCCCAGACGTTCCAGACCATGCAGGGCTTCGGCGGCGCGCTCACCGACTCCTCCGCCTCGGTCCTCTACACCCTCCCGGCCGCCCAGCGCGCCCAGGTGATGGCCTCGCTCTTCTCCCCGATCACCGGCGACGGCCTGGACTACCTGCGCCAGCCGATCGGCGCGTCCGACATGGTCAGCACGGCCGCGTACACATACGACGACCTCGCACCCGGCCAGACGGACTACAGCATGAAGGACTTCAGCGTCGCCCACGACCAGGCGCAGATCCTGCCCCTGCTCCGCCAGGCCGAGCACCTGAACCCGAACCTGCAGGTCATCGCCTCCCCGTGGAGCGCCCCGGCCTGGATGAAGACCACCGACTCGCTGGACGGCGGCCGCCTGATCGACAGCCCGAAGATCTATCAGGCCTACGCGCTGTACCTGCTGAAGTTCATTGAGGCATACCGCGCGAACGGCGTGAACGTCGACACGATCACCGTGCAGAACGAACCGCAGAACCGCACCCCCGACGGCTACCCGGGCACGGACATGCCCTCGTCGCAGGAAGAGGCGGTCATCGAAGACCTCGGCCCGCTGCTCCAGGCCGCCCACCTGCACACGCAGATCTTCGCCTATGACCACAACTGGTCCGAGCACCCCAACGACATCGCCAACACGCCGCCCGACGAGACGGCCGACATCAACGACTACCCGGAACAGGTGCTCGCCTCCCCGGCCGCCAAGTGGATCTCGGGCGTGGCGTTCCACTGCTACTACGGCGACCCGAGCGCGATGACCGCGTTCCACGAGCAGTACCCGAAGATGCAGATCATGGAGACCGAATGCTCCGGCAGCGAGTCGACCGACCCGGCCGACACGTTCTCCGACACCCTCAAGTGGCACTCGAGAAACCTGGAGATCGGCTCGCCGCGCAACTGGTCGAGCACCGTGGTCAACTGGAACATAGCCCTGAACCAGGACAACGGCCCGCACGTGGGCGGCTGCGCGACCTGCACCGGAATCCTGACCATCGGCCCCGGCGACACGGTCACCCCGGACGCCGAGTACTACGCACTGGGCCAGCTCTCGAGATTCGTCAAACCCGGCGCGGTCCGCATCGGCAGCACCTCGTTCGGCACAACCGGCTGGAACGGCGAGGTGATGGACGTGGCGTTCAAGAACCCTGACGGCTCCACGGTTCTGGTCGCCCACAACGAGAACGACAACCCGCAGACCTTCGCTGTTCAGGAGGGTACTGAGCAGTTCACCTACACCCTGCCCGGCGATTCCCTGGCGACGTTCGTCTGGACCGGGAACCTGGCCGGCCCGCGCGCGCTGCGCCAGGTAGACCCGACCGGCTGGACCGCCACCGCTGACCCGAACGGTCCCACCAACTCCTGCTGCACCGCCGACGTGGCCGCCAACGCCGCCGACGCCGACGCCAGCACCCGGTTCTCGACCGGCGAGGGCCAGGCCCCCGGCCAGTACCTTCAGGTCGACTTCGGCAAGCTTGTGCCCGCCAAGCAGGTGGTGTTCGACACCGGCGCGTCCACCGGCGACTACCCGCGCGCCTATGAAGTCCAGGTCAGCCGCAACGGCACCACCTGGACCACCGCGGTGGCCAATGCCCAGGGAACGGGCCAATTCACCATCGCCAACCTCAACGGCGCTCCGATCCAGTACGTCAGCATTTCTCTCACCGGGACCGATGCGAACGACTGGTGGAGCATCGCCGACGTGCGCGCCTACACAGGCGACACCTGGCGCTGACCTGAGCCGCACACGGCCAACGGCGATTCGCCCAGAGCAAGTGGTCCCGCTCTGGCCGAATCGCCTTGCTTCCAGTTCCGGATGAATACCTCATGCGCCGCGGCGAACAGCGGGAGCGCACTGGCCGGTTCTGGCACGAGACCGGCTACATCTTCACCGCCTCCATCGGCACGCCCATCGACCCACAGCAAACCACCGCGGGCATCAAAGCCCTCTGCGACCAGGCCGCAATCTGCCGTATCTGCTTCCCCGACCTCCGACACAGCTGCGCCACACTCCCAATCAAAACCAGCGTGCCGCTCGTCACCGTCCAACAGCTCCTCAGACACTCCAACATCACCACCACTGCCAACATCTACACCCACACCCGACTCCCCCACCAAGCCGACGCCCTCGGCCAACTCGACAAACAACTCAACCCCGAAAGCCCGTCCGCACGGACCCGGAAACCAAAAATCACCAGCGAAGACACCCCAGCGGCCGAGAACGGCGACAACATAACGGTGCCCTGGCCGGGCTTGTTCGCGGCGGCCGCGCCCCCGTGTCCGCTCGCGGTCCCGGACGCCTCCTTCGGAGTCGCGGCCGAGTTCGAGATCATCGAGTCGACGAAGCCGTGGAATCCGTTGGCCAGTGCGGAGAAGTGGACCGGGGCCAGTTGCAGTTCGGCGGCGTCCGCCGACGACGTGGCCATCACCAGGCTGAGTGTCAGCAGTGTGACAACCGCGGTGAGTCGAAGCCACAGCCGTCTCGCGCGGCGTCGGCTGATTCCGAGCACACGTGACCCACTTTTACGCATTGGTCCCCCGTTGTCATTCTGTGTCACAGTGATCGTCAGAACAGATATTGACTATGGTGATCACTATGCGCCAGATGGCTCCGGACACTTATGCCAAACCGTTATGATCTGATCGGCCGGCAGGTGACTCAGAGGTCTGCTTGCACGGCCGCTGCGACAGAGTTCGTAGACGTATCGGTGACCACTTTCACGTTGGCCGAGGCAGTTCCCTTACCCACTACCAGGAATCTCGTCTTCGCGTCGGTCGGGGCGATCGACTCCACTGCCGCGACTTCCACCGGGCCGACGGCCACGACCAGTGCGCACTGCTGCTGCACCAGGCTGTTCGCGAAGGGCGTGACCGAGCCGACCGTCTCCGGCGTCGTGGTCGCGGACAGGAATTGGGACTGGCCGTTCGCCGCGTCGGCCGCCTTCGTCACCCCGGCCCACACCGGCGCGGCGTCCGTGCCGGCGACGCCCAGCGGTCCGGTCAGCAGGCAGATGGTCACGGTGTTGTAGACCCGTGCCCGTGCCGCCGGCCGGTAGGGCGCGGGTGCGGGAGACGGCCATACGATCACGGCGACGAGCGCGCCGACCGCGATCACCGCCGCCCCGCCGAGCCACCAACGCCAGCGCACCAGACGGTCACGCATGAGTATTCCCCCCTGCTGATTCAACCCCGCGATGGTGATGATCACCGTGCCAGGCCGAAACCCTACCCCAGGAGGGAAAAACACACACGTCACTCGCCCTCAGTGATGCCCCCGGATGAAGCCCAGGTCACCTCCCCAGGCATCCAGGACATCCCCATGCCCCTCTCTCCGGGCCACCTGCTCGATCCCGGCGAACACAGCACGCTGCACGCCCGGGTCGCCGTCGGCGCAAATCAGCTCCAGTTGAGGCAGAAAAATCCCCGCCGCCCACTGCTCGCCTCCCAACGGCCGGTGCTCGAGCTCCCACTGCAGATACTTGTGATAGGGCCGAATCCGACCATGTAGGGCGAACAACACACTCAGCAAGAACGGAATGCTCTCAACCGCGTCCAACCGGGCTGCGAGCGTGCGCCCGTCTCGCCGGCTCTTCAGTG
This sequence comes from Actinocrinis sp., assembly GCA_035943635.1. GTDB lineage: Bacteria > Actinomycetota > Actinomycetes > Streptomycetales > Catenulisporaceae > DASZBX01. The sequence continues at coordinate 36,289 of DASZBX010000093.1, forward strand.
ACCGATACACAGAATTCGTATACGGATCCAAGTACTCAGCCACGCACCGGTGAGAGTCCGGTGGCGCCAGCCGGGCCTTCTGCGCCGCCAGTTCGCCGAGCAATCCCCCGCACCGGTCCAGCAGAACCCGGGCGCCGACGAACGAATACGCATCCCAGAACTCTGCCTCCCCTGGCAGGGCGTAGCCACGGAACTGTGTCAGCGTCCACACTGCCAGATCCAGGTTCGCAGACCGATACCCGGCCACGTCCAGGAGCCCGGCGGGCGCATCGTCATCGACAACGACCCAGACGTCGTAGTCCGACTCGGCCGTGGCCATGCCTTCCCGCGCCTGCGATCCGGTGAGGAGCAATCCGAGCACGCACGGATCATCGACGGCGCGCGCAACGAAGGCTTCAAAGGTGTCCTGAGCACCGGAATCGGTCGGCAGAGACGCCAAAGCAACTCGATCAAGACTCACGTGATCTCCCAAGGGTGAAATAAACCATTGCCCATACCCTGTCCGCGCGGTCGGTGGAAACCGCCGCGGGTGAGATCCCTTCGTCACGTGGCCCACTCTAGTGCCGTGGCCGGGAACGTTTGCCCCTTCCCGGTTCTAGGCGCAGTCGATATTCACAGCGCGCCTGGCTGCGGACCGGGATGCGCCCACGGACGACCGAGTACGTGGGCGACCCTCTCTGTCAGTCTTTCTTGAGACGCCCGATCCTGGGTTAGTCTGAGAGGGCGAGACAGGAGCTGTACCACTGATGAACACATCACCACGCCCAGGGGAGTTGCCCGGGGCCGATCCGTTCGAGCGTCCGAAGCGGCGG
>DASZBX010000094.1:0-57784 GCA_035943635.1 Actinocrinis sp.
GGCCTGTCCGGTGTGGCAGGCTCCGGGCCGACTGGGGCGCCGAGGATCCCGGTTCGACACACCACAAAAAGTAACCCACATCCCAACGCAACAGGCCTACGGGCCAATGGATCCTTGGGGGTTCCCGGCCCGCCGGAGGCACAGTAGTAGACGCAAGACGACACGATGACCTTTGTCATCGCCAATCTGCTCGTGTTCGTCTGCACCGCTCAGCGGCTGGCCGCCGACGCGATCTAGCTACTACTCATCCTGCTGCGGCCGGTCATGAACCGCACCGGCTTGCACGGCAGAAGCGCGATCATGGTGCAGTGCGAGGAAATGGCTGGTCTGGGTCAACGCCAGCGTCCGAGAAACAGCCGGTGAGGCGACAACCAACATCTCGGCGCCGGTGGCCGTGGCGTGTTTGGCGGCTTTGAGCAGCGCCCACAGGCCGCCTGAGTCCAGGAATGTGACTTCAGCCAGGTCGAGCACCAAGGCCTCGCCGGGCGCGAGGTTCTCGGAAAGTACGGAGAAGAACTGTTCCTTGGCAGCGATGTCGATCTCCCCGGCGACTGTGATGACCGTGCACTCTGGGGTGGCCAAGCACTCTGGGGTTAGGGCTGATTCTTGATCGGGCGGCTGCCGTGGCACCGCCCCTGCTTGTGGCTGGTTCGGGTCGTGCTCTAACTCTGGCTCCGGGCCTGACCCGGGTTCCGCATCCGGTCCGGGGCCCGAGTCGTGCCCGGGGGCGGAGCCGTGCGCGGCACCTGTCTCCTGCCCCGACTCCAATGCCGACTCCGACTCCGATGCCGACGCCGATGCCGATGCCGAGAGTGATGCCGACTCCGGTTCAGGCGCGGACTGATGCGCCGGGCTCCACCCGGTTCGCGGCCCAACACTCACGGAGATCTTCAGGCTGTCCACTCCGGGCTGCCTCCTCACATGTCACATCCCAAAGTGCGCGCAGGCGGACTGCGTGGCGGCGCCGGTCGCTTCCGGTGGTCGGCGGAGCCGGGTATGGTCCACGCGCGGATACCCGGCCGGGACACTTTTGCACCTGAGAATTCGTCGGACCTCAGAGGGAGAAGTAGTGCCGAAACGGCAGACCCGTCGTGCTCCATCACAACGGGGGACGTCTGGGGTAACGAATTCGTGTCGTCGCCCCCGAGTTCGCCGGTTCGACACATGGATCACCGTGTTTCGGCAATGAGTCTGTCAATTCACACGATGCGCCGAAGGGTGCGACGAGAGGCGGAATCGATGACGGTGACCGAGCAGTCTGCGAGTCCGGTACGTGCCATTGTGCACCAACCGGCTTCCAGGGAGGGTGCGGACCAGCTTGACGTGCAGGTGGGATCCAACGACGACGTCGTGATCGCGGCGTTGACCGGTGACCTCACCGCTGCGACGGTGAAGGTGCTGACCACTCTGGTCGACGGTTTGGCCGAGAGTGGGCAGGTCGAGGTGATGCTGGACTGCCGGCAGCTGTACACCGTGAATGTGGACGGGTTGGCAGGACTGCACGCCGCCCTGGTCGCGCTGGAGCGGGTTGGCGGGTCCCTGTCGATGACCGGGGTTCGCCCGCAGGTGCGTGCTGTGTTGGGGCGGGACGGATCGGCCGCGAAGTTCGGCGTGAGCATGATGCCGTAATCGGCGTCAGGTATGAATCACCTGTAGTTGCTCCGTAGTTCTCAGGCCGTCCTGGACGACGCATAGCCCGCAGTCGCCCAGGACGACATTGAATTGGTGAATCCGCCGGATCGGCAATTCAATGAGTGGCGAGATCAGCGTGGTCGGGCGTTGAGCGAGCAGCGACCGTCTACGCAGGACCGCTCCAATCTCCCTTTCGTCATCGTTTCCGCTAAGCCGATCGCCCAACAAGTCGGGCAGCCGCGTAGTGCTATGGCGGCTAGAGGCAGTAGTACGAGGCTGATCGGGCCCACTGCCGGGATCAGTGCAAATGAGCCGATCAGCGATCCGAAGCCGATGGCACCTCGAGTGAGGTGGGCGCTGATGGAGCTGCTTGCGAAGGAATGAGTCCTGCGTGGAGGTGGCTGGCGTGGTCGAGCTGGGTTTGTCGTGATGGTTGCTCTCATGAGTGGGCGCCCCAATCCGGGACTTGGAGGTCTGCGCGCACTGTCGCGCGGGCGCGATGCAGTCGTGACTTCATGGCGGCGGTGCTGAGCCCGAGCGACTTGGCCACGGCGCCGCCCGGTAGGCCCTGCACATCGCGCATGATCAGCACCTGTCGCTGGTCGACTGGCAGTGCCGCGACCGCGGTGGCCACACGTTCCACTTCGAGGCGGCGCAGCACGTCCTCCTCGGCTGACGCACCTGTGGGCTCTGTCGCCTCGGTCGAGTTGAAAGCTGTCGAACCAGGGCGTCTCGCGATGGCCTGTGCGCGGCGCAGGCACTCGTGCCGCACGATCTGGAACATCCACGAGCTGAGCGCGGCCGCCGCTCGCAGTGTTCCGATCTTGCGGAACAGTACGATCATCGCTTCCTGCGCCGCGTCTTCGGCGTCCTGAGTGCTGGCGCAGAGCGTGTGCGCGAAGCGTTGGACGTGCGGATGGGAGCCGGAGACCAGGGCGGCGATCGACGCTTCGTCGCCGCGCTGGGCCGCGGTGATCAACTGCTCGCTGGGCCACGAGCGAGCACCAGCAGCAGGACCAGCGCTAGCCACGGGAACGCGCCCGCCTACGCAGGACCAACATGCAACTACACACCAACATGGCTGCCACCACGACACCGATGATGACGAAAGTCATCTCAACCTCCTCGCCTTGCCCGAATGAACCGTACGTCCATAAGAGCGGCGGGAAGGGAAAAGGATTCAGGGGAATGCGGGATGCAGGTTGCGATGGGAGGTGAATGTGTCTAGCGATGCGAACGGGAGTGTAGGCGTAGCTGACGGCGTTCGGGTGCCTGCTTGCGTCGGTTCTCGAAGCGGCGGACCAGGGCGGTCAGGACTTCGGAGCGGCGCTTACGCTCGAACTCGACCCGGCCCGCGATCCACAGGCAGAAGACCGCGAGCGGCAGTTCCACGCATACGGCCATGCCGAGGGCGATCAGGAACTGCTTGGTGTCAGGGGCGGACATCACATCGAACCAGGCGTCCACGATCAGCAACGCGCCGGTCATCGCGGCGGTGAGCTCGACATGTTCCAGGTCTCGCACCGCTGACCAGCCGGTTCGCAGGAGGAGTAGGCACAGCAGCACGTCGAAGCCAGTCCAGGACACGTCGTAGTGTGCGGCTTCGGACCGGCTGGGCAGTTCGACGGCCAGGCCGCCGATCCACGGCAGGGTGAGGAACCCCAGGACAAGCAACAGCCAGCCGGTCCACTTGGGCAGGAGCCGGCGTCGGACGGTCTGGAGGGCTTGGGACGACTCGGGGAGAACCTCGGTGGGTGCCGTAGTGGGTGCCGCAGCAGATTCTGTAGCGGGAGCAGCAACCGTAGACCGTGGCAAGGTCGAAAGAGACGGTGTCGAAGGCGGCTCGGAATTCACCTCCGACGCCACCTCGGCCGCCACCCCGGACACCACCTCGGAATCCGCCTTCGACAGCGGTTCGGGATCGGTGTCCGCCGGGCCGCCGGGGGAAGGTTGGCGTCCGTTCGGCCGCGGGTCGCGGTCGGCAGCCATGTTGGCGCTCATTGCAGGATTCCTTCCAGCCGATCGGTCGCCCGGACTGACGGATGACGAAGTGCGCGAAGCTGGTGTCCGGAGCGACCGCGCAACCCGAATGCCCGGGTCGGGCCGAATCAATCTAAGCCGTCCGGTCGTATGCGGCCAGATGCTCCTCGGCGCCGGGAACGTAGATCGTTCCCGCAGCGTTCGGCTGGATGACGCCGAAAGCGTAGGGTCGGCAGGGCGCTGACGGCATAATGGGGTGCATCCGTGCGCACACGGAACGTGCGCACCTCGTACGTCGGACGACTCGGGGCGGTCAGCCCCTGGGATTGAAAGGAGAATCAGGGTGGCAAGCGGTACCGAGACGCTGGAGTTCCAGGCGGAGACGCGCCAGCTGTTGCAGCTGGTGGTGCACTCGCTGTATTCGAACAAGGACATCTTCCTCCGGGAGCTGATCTCCAACGCCTCCGACGCCCTGGACAAGGTGCGCCTGGACTCGCTCAAGGACCACGAGTTGCAGGCGGAGACCGCTGATCTGCACATCCGGATCGAGGTCGACCGCGAGCAGCGCACGCTGACCATCCGGGACAACGGCATCGGAATGGCCCGGGACGAGGTGGTCGACCTGATCGGCACGATCGCCAAGTCGGGGACGGCGCAGCTGCTGGAGAAACTGCGCGAGGCGAAGGACTCGGCCGCCTCGCAGGCGCTGATCGGGCAGTTCGGCGTGGGCTTCTACTCCTCGTTCATGGTGGCCGACCGGGTCACCCTGCTGACCCGGCGGGCCGGGCAGGACGAGGGCGTGCGCTGGGAGTCGGACGGCGGCGGCACGTACGAGATCGCGGGCGTGGACGGACTGCCGCAGGGCACGTCGGTCACGCTGCACCTCAAGCCGGTGGACACCGAGAACCAGATGTTCGACTACACCGCGGACTGGAAGATCAAGGAGATCGTCAAGCGGTACTCCGACTTCATCCGCTGGCCGATCCGGATGGCCGCGGAGGCGAAGCCGAATTCCGAGGCGGCCGCCGCGCCCGAGGACGCGGACGACGCCGGCTCGGAGACCTCCGAGGCGCCCGGCGCGCCCGAGGACCAGACCCTCAACTCGATGAAGGCCCTGTGGGCCCGGCCGGCGTCCGAGGTCACCGAGCAGGAGTACCACGAGTTCTACCGGCAGATCAGCCACGACTGGACCGACCCGCTCGAGACCGTGCACATGAAGTCCGAGGGCACGTTCGAGTACGAGGCGCTGCTCTTCCTGCCCAAGCAGGCGCCGTTCGACCTGTACGCGCGGGAGAGCAAGCGCGGCGTGCAGCTGTACGTCAACCGGGTGTTCATCATGGACGACTGCGAGTCGCTCATGCCGAACTACCTGCGGTTCGTCAAGGGTGTCGTCGACGCGCACGACCTGTCGCTGAACATCTCCCGGGAGATCCTCCAGCACGACCGGCAGATCCGCGGGGTGCGCCGGCGGCTGGTGAAGAAGGTGCTGGGCGCGGTCAAGGACCTGCAGTCCGGGCAGCCGGAGAAGTACCGGACCTTCTGGGACGCCTTCGGCCGGGCCCTGAAGGAAGGGCTGCTGGAGGACACCGACAACCAGGACCTGCTGCTCGACCTGATCTCGGTCGAGTCGACCCACGACGCCGACCAGCCGACCACGCTGCGGCAGTACGTCGAACGGATGAAGGAGGGCCAGAAGGAGCTGTACTACCTGACCGGCGAGTCCCGGTCGATGATCGAGAATTCGCCGCACATGGAGGCGTTCCGGTCCAAGGGCTACGAGGTGCTGATCCTGACCGACCCGATCGACGAGGTCTGGGTCGACCAGGTCACCGCGTTCGACGGCAAGTCGCTGCAGTCCATCGCCAAGGGCCAGGTGGACCTGGCCGGCGAAGGCGAGGACGCCGCGGAGGTGGAGAGCGAGCGGGAGCAGCAGAAGCAGGACTACGCCACGCTGCTGACCTACCTGGGCGAGAAGCTCTCCGAGCAGATCAAGCAGGTGCGCCTGTCCTCGCGGCTGACCACGTCCCCGGCGTGCATCGTGGCCGACGAGCACGACATGAGCCCGACGCTGGAGAAGATGTACCGCGCCATGGGCCAGCAGATGCCGCCGGTCAAGCGGATCCTGGAACTGAACCCGACGCACCCGCTGATCACCGGCCTGCGTGAGGCGCACGAGCGGGACGCGGGCGCGGAGGAGCTGGCGCAGACCGCGGAGCTGCTCTACGGGATGGCGCTGCTCGCCGAGGGCGGCGACCTGGGCGACCCGGCCCGCTTCACCCGGCTGCTCGCGGACCGGCTGGCCCGGACGCTGTAGCGGCGTTGCGTTGCTGCTCACCGGATCGGACCGGTTCGAATCGGGCCGGTCCGGTCCGGTGAGCGGCTACGGGTACCTCAGTGCACTGGTTCGGGCGTCCTGCGGTACAGCGCCCAGGTGGGGTGGACGCGGAACAGACGTGAGTGCGGGCGATTGCCCATCATGGCGTTGTCGTCGAGTACTGCGACGTGCGACGGGATCGGTTCCCACCACGGTTCGCGGCTCAGGAGCCGGGAGAACAGCTCGCGTTCCGCGCTGCGGGCGCGCGGGTTCGGGCCGTAGACCATCCGGGCCGGGGCGGGCAGGTCGGCCGGCTGCCAGCGGCTGTCCTGGGACAGGCGAAGGGAATCGGAGCGGTTGGGCAGGGCCGCGTGAGCGGTCAGGCAATGGAAGAGCAGCACGTCGCCGACCTGGTAGTCCGTGGTCGCCCAGCCGCGTTCGTCCGGGGAGAGCAGGCGCGGGACCCGGGGCCAGCGGCGGTGGCTGCCGGGGTGTACGGCCAGGCCGCCGACCCGCCGGGGGATGGGCATCAGCGGGACCCAGGTCGTGAGCATGTCGTCCACGCTCGCGGCGCCGTAGTCCTGATGGATGTGCCGGCCCTGCGGAACGTCGCCCGGCGTCTCCGGGTGCACTGTTCGCAGAACCTTGACCGGGTACGAAAAAGCCTGCGGGCCCAACAGATCGCGGACCAGTTCGCGCAGCGGCGGCAGGTACGGGATGCGGTTGAACGGCCGGCAGGCCATGGCGGTCAGCAGTGCGGCGTCGCGGACCCCGCCGGCCAGGGCGGCCCGGCGCGAGGGGACGCTCGGCGGCGGCTTGGCCTGCTCGGTCCAGCCGCCGGTTTTGAGAATCGTGCGTACCCGCGCGCCGGCCTCGGCGACCGGTTCGGCGGGCAGCAGGCCGCGCAGGAAGAGGTAGCCGTCCGAGGCCAGACGGGCCCGCAATGCGGCCGGATCACCGGCCAGCGCCCAGGAGTCGACCAGACCGTCCATGCCGGCAGTCTACGTCGCCGGCTGCACACAGGTGCGGGATCCGGCTCGGGTAGACTGCCCGGAATTCTCTTCAGGCGAGGCGGTACTGCGGTGACTGACGATGCGCGCGAGAAGCGGCGTTCGGGGCTTGCGCGGCGGAAGTCAGTGTGGGCGGTCGCGATCGCGGCGAGCGCGTGTATCGCGGTCCTGATTGTCGCGACGACCGGCGGGCGGGGCGTCGCGTGCAGCGCGTCGGTGCCGATGGCTCCGGCGGCTGACGCCTCTACCAGCGGAAAGGCGACGTACTACACGCTGTCGTCGGGAGGTATCGGCAACTGCTCGCTCAGCGCGCCGGCGGACAACCTGTACGTGGCCGTGTCGCCCGGCGAGTACGGCGACGGGAACGAGTGCGGTTCGTACCTTCAGGTCCAGGGGCCGAAGGGCTCGATACAGGTGAAGGTCATAGACAAGTGCCCTGGGTGCCCGGCAGGGCACATAGACCTGAGTAAGACAGCGTTCGAGGATATCGGGGACCTGTCGCAGGGGATCATCCCGATCTCCTACAGCCTGGCCGTCGACCCGCAGTTGCCCGGTCCGCTGACGGCGAAGATCAAGTCCGGGTCCTCGCAGTACTGGCTGGCCGTGATGATCGACGACATCGGCAATCCGCTCGCCCGCGTGCGGGCCTCGTCGGCGGGCGGCGGGATGCACGACCTGTCGCGGACGAGCTACAACTACTGGATCGCCGCATCGGGCCTGGGACCGGGGCCGTTCACGATCACGGTCACCGACAGTACCGGGCATACTGCACAATTCAGTGGGATAACGCTCACGACGGGCACCACGCAGACGACTTCGGTTTGGATGTACGGCGGCGCCACGACGGCCCCGGCCGCGCCGACGACGACGGCGCCTGCTACTCCAACGCCCACGCCCACGCCCACGCCCACGCCGAGCCTGGTCGTCACGACGCCGGTGACCACGCCCGCGGGATCGCCGTCCCCGACGCAGACCCTGACCGCGGTGGCCCTCGCCGAAGCGGGCGCTGATGCCGGCCGCTGCTGAGGGTTGCCGTGGCGTTTCGACCTGTTCACCGGTCCGTCTCCGCGGATGACCGGACGACCGATAGAGTGCCGGTGATGAGAACGCGACGAGGTCTGTGCACCGGTGCCCTGCTGGCTGCCGCCGTCCTGCTCACCGGGGCGTGCAGCCAGGCGACAGGCAGCGGAACCACGGCCGCGCCCAGCGTGCTTCCGGTGGCCCAGCCGGGCGGGACCGGTTCTCCGGCATCCGGGGACGCGACCGGGACCGGCGCTGCTTCCGCGAGTTCGAGTGCGAGCGCGATCACGTCGGCCTCTGCGGCCGCCACTGCGGACAGCGCTCTGGCCGGGAAGACAGTCGTGCTGGACCCCGGGCACGACGGCGGGAACGAGTCCCATCCGTCCGAGGTCAACAAGCTCGTGCCGCAGGGCTTCGGCCAATCCAAGCCCTGCGACAACACCGGCACCAACGGCGACGACGGCTACCCCGAGCACGAGTTCACCTTCACCGTCGCGCTGCTGGTGCAGCAGATCCTCCAGCAGCACGGCCTCAAAGTGATCCTCACCCGGACGAATGACACCGGCGTCGGCCCGTGCGTGAACATCCGCGCCCAGATCGGCAACGACGCGCCCGCCGCGGCCGCCGTGTCGATCCACGCCGACGGCAACTACGGCGGCCACGGCTACCAGATCCTGGAAGCCGTCAAGTCGGTCGGCGGCCCGGCGAACGACGCGAAGTCGCACCAGCTGGCCGTCGCGATGCACAACACCTTCTCCGCCGAGTCGGGCTTCACGCCGTCGACCTACGCCGGGGTCAACGGCTACGAACCGCGCACCGACATCGCCGGGCTGAACCTGTCCACAGTGCCGAAAGTGCTGGTCGAGTGCGGGAACATGCGCGACTCCGGCGACCTCTCGCTAGAGGAGTCGCCGACCGGGCGACAGCACATCGCGCAGGCCATCGCCGACGGGATCATGGCCTTCCTCTCGTCCTGAGGCCGGCTCGGGGTTGCGCGCTCGAAAGCCCCAATCTCAGCGGTGCACCAACTCGACCGCGCCGCCGTCGAACTTCGCCCCGACGCCCTCGAACAACGCCTTGGCCGGCGCGTTGAGCTCGTCGACCTCGGCGAACACCGACGTGACCCCGGCACTGTGGGCCGAACCGAGCACCTCGGCCAGCAGCCCCCGCGCCACGCCCCTCCGCCGGTGGCTCATCCGCACGGCGATCAGCCCCAACCGCGGCCGGCGGGGGAGCGGCGCCACCCGGGCCAGGCCCACGTACTGCCCGTCCTCGTCCTGCGCGACGACATACGTCGACGGGTAGAGCACCCCGCCCCCGCCCGGCCGGCCGAGCAGCTCCGCGGGCATCGACTGCCAGCCGAGCGTGGCGTCCACCTCCGCGCGCACGACCCGGTCCAGGTCGTCCAGCAGATCCGCCCGGGCCATCCCCGCGGACAGGATCGACACGCCCTCCGGCGGCGGGCGCATGCCGAGCCGGGTACTGCGCGGGTCGGTCGGCAGGACGTACTCCCGTTCGAGCCGGTGCGCCGCGAAACCGACGCTGCGCCACAGGGCCAGGAGGTCGGTGTCGTCGTCGTCCACCACGGTGTACAGCGGCGCCGGCAGATCCGCCAGCATCGCCGCGGCCAGCTGGTGGAAGATCTCGTCTCCCCACGCGTCGATGCTCAGGAAGACCCGCCGGTCCGGCCGCTGCAGAGCATGCCCCCGGCCGACCACCTCGTCGTCCACCAAGGCGTGCCAGACCCGGCCCTCGGCGACCCGGGAGATCACCATGCTCTCTTTTCCCACGCCCCCATGCTACTGGCCGCACTCGAACTACCGGCCGAAACGCGGAAAAAGAGCCGACCGCGGACTTCGGCTCGGATGGATCAAGGCGGGGCGGTGCGGGATACTGCTCGGGTGCGGGAGTGGGTCCTGCCCCGGATCTCGGGGTGGGGCGGCGGACGAGTGAGGGTTGGAGGCGCGGGCTATGGCTCGGGTGGTGGTGACCGGCAGCAGCGGGAAGCTGGGCAGGCATGTGGTGCGGGAGTTGGTGGGGGCCGGGTGGGACGTCGTGGGGCTCGACTCCCGGCCGGGTAGCGAGCCGGGGGTGCAGACCGTCGTGGTCGACCTGGCGGACTTCGGGCAGACGTTCGCGGCACTGAGCGGCGTGGACGACCGCTACGACCACGTGGACGCGGTGGTGCACCTGGCCGCGATTCCGGCGCCGGGGTTGCGCACCGACGCGGTGACCTTCCAGAACAACGTCGCCTGCACGTACAACGTGTTCACCGCAGCGCGCCGGGCCGGGATCCGCAACGTGGTGTGGGCTTCGAGCGAGACCGTGCTCGGGTTGCCGTTCGACGAGGCGCCGCCGTACGTGCCGGTCGACGAGGAGTATCACCCGCGGCCGAACAGCTCCTACTCGCTGTGCAAGACCCTGGAAGAGGAGATGGCCCGGCAGCTGTGCCGCTGGGAGCCGGACATGAAGATGGTCGGATTGCGCTTCTCCAACGTGATGGACGTGGTCGACTACGTCGCGTTCCCCGATTTCGACGCCGATCCGCGGCTGCGCAAGTGGAACCTGTGGGGGTACATCGACGGCCGGGATGGCGCCCAGGCGGTGCGGCGCGGGCTGGAGTACGACGTGCCGGGCGCGGAGGTGTTCGTGATCGCCAGTCCGGACACGGTCATGAGCCGGCCGAACTCCGAACTGCTGGCGGAGTACTTCCCCGATGTGCCGCTGCGCCGGGAGATCGGGGACCACGAGACCCTGCTGAGCATCGACAAGGCCCGCAAGCTGCTCGGGTATGCGCCGCAGTATTCGTGGCGGACCGAGGTGGCCGCGGAGCGGTAAAGCAATGGCGTGGCTGCGGGCGGGGCTGACATGCTGGCCGCGTGGACAAGGTGGAGATCCAAGTCGGTTTCGCTTCGCAGTCGTACGTCTTCGTCAGTGCGACGCACCGGGTGGATCGGCCCACCGCGGCGTGGACGGACGGTACGTCCTCGCTGGGGCATGTCGTCGAGTCGCTCGGCGTGCCGCTGACGGAGGTGGGCGCGCTGCTGGTGGACGGGCGGCCGGTCGAGCGGTCGCACGTCCCGGCGGCCGGGGAGCGCGTGCAGGTGGAGGCGATGGGCCGACCGCAGGCAGTGGGCGGTGCGGCAACCGCGGCAGCTCCAACCACAGCTGAGGGCGCGAAGCCGGGGGCGATGCGGTTCCTGCTGGACATCCACCTGGGAACGCTGGCCCGGCGCCTGCGGCTGTTGGGTGTGGACGCGGCGTATGAGAACCCGGATATCGGCGACGCGGCGCTCGCCGCGCGCTCGGCTGCCGAGGGGCGGGTGATGCTCTCGCGCGACCTCGGGTTGTTGCGGCGCAAGGAGATCTTCGCCGGGGCCTACGTCTACAGTCACCAGCCGGCGGAGCAGTTGGACGACGTGCTGTCCCGGTTCGCGCCGACGCTGGCGCCGTGGACACGGTGCACGGCGTGCAACGGCATACTCCAGGCAGCCACGAAGGAATCGGTGCAGGACCAGTTGCCGGACGGCACGGAGCGTACCTACGACGGGTTCGCGAAGTGCGGCGACTGCGGGCAGGCGTATTGGCGCGGCGCGCACTACTCGCGGCTCAACGAGATCGTCGAGCGGGCAGTGCTCAAGTTCGGCGCCGCTGCGTGAGGGCGCGCGGCCGCGTCAATCCGTACCGGCTGTACCTGTTCGGGATGGAGCTGCCGGCTGCCTTCCTGGTCGCCTTCGCATACACGACGGCGATCGTGTACTACGTCGACTCCGGGCATCTCAATCCACTGCAACTCGTGGCGCTCGGGACCGTGCTGGAGGTGTCGTACTTCGTCGCGCAGCTGCCGACCGGCGTGGTGGCCGATCTGGTCAGCCGGCGGGCGTGCGTGGTGGTGGGCTGGATTCTGGAGGGCATCGGGTTCGCCGAGCAGGGGTTTTCCGCGGGCTTCGGGAATCTGGTCGCGGCGCAGGCGGTCTTCGGGATCGGGGCGGCGTTGCAGGCCGGGGCGCAGGACGCGTGGATCGCCGACGAGCTCGACGAGGAGGCGATGACGCCGGTCTATGTGCGGGCCACGCAGCTCGGGCTGGTCGGGACCGTGGGCGGCGCCGCGCTCAGCGGGATCGTCGCGTCGCAGAGGTTGTATTTGCCGATGCTGCTCGGGGGAATCGGGATCTGCCTGGTCGGGGTCGTGCTGGCGTTTGTGTTGCCGCAGAACACCTTTCGCAGGGCAACACAGGGGGCTGAGGAACCGGAAAGACGGCGCGGGATCGTCGGGCGGTCATGGGAGATGTTCGCCGGGCAGATCCGGGAGTCGCGGGTGGCGGTGCTGGCGGTGCCGGGATTCGCACTGCTGTTGGGCGCGACCTTCTTCGCCGGGATGTGGAGCGAGAGTTTCGACCGGTTGTGGGGCGACTTCCTGATTCGCGACATCCGGTTTCCGGTGGTGTTCGGCCTGAGCCCGACGGCCTGGTTCAGCGTGGTCGCGGTGGTCGTGGCGGTGCTCGGACTCGGGTCGACCGAGATCGCGAACCGGCGGATCGACCGGCTCGGGCACGCGGCCGTGGCCGGGACGCTGCTGGTCGTCACCGTGCTGATCGGAGTCGGGGTGCTGGTGATGACCTCGGCGCACGGCTTCGCGCCGGCGATTGCGGCGTATCTGGTCGTGCAGGTGCTCCGGCCGGTGGCGTATCCGCTGGTCACGGGCTGGATCGTCAGCCGGGTCGACGCGCGCGTGCGGGCGACGGCGCTGTCCGCGCGCGACATGTTCGACAGCGGCGGGCAGATCATCGGCGGGCCGGTGGTGGGGTGGATCGGGGTCGTCGGGACGGTCCGGGCGGCGTTGTATGCGGGCGCGGTCGCGTTGGCGCCGGCGATCGCGTTGCTGGTTGCGGCCACGCGGCGGGTCCCGGCCTTGCCGCCGGAGGACGCCGGGAGCCTCGGCGAGGTCGGCGGTCCCGGGGAGTCCGGTGCGGCGGCCGGGCAGGCTCGGAACCGGTCAGGAGGCTGAGGCCGGCGGGTCGGAACTGGTCATGTTGGCCAGGTGCTGCGGCGCCCGGGTGAGGACCCCGCCTGCGGCGCCCAGGGCCTCGGCGCGTTCGCCCAGGGCCCCGCTGACCACGGTGACCCCCTGGGCGGCGGACGGCAGGGTGTCGCGGGAGATCGCCCGGCGCAGCGGCGCGAAGAGCACCTCGCCGGCCATGGCCAGGTCGCCGCCGACCACGACCAGGTCGGGGTTGAGCAGCGTGACCAGCACGGCCAGGGCCCGGCCGATCGCCTCCCCGGCGTCCTCGACCGCCCGGATCGCGCCCTTGTTGCCCTCGGCCAGCAGGCGCGGCAGGTCGGCCGGGGCCACCGGTTCGCCCCAGCTCTCCGCGAGCAGCCGGGCCACGGCGACCGGGCTGGCGATGGTCTCCAGGCAGCCGCGGTTGCCGCAGCGGCAGATCCGGCCCTCGGCCGCGGCCGGCAGGTGGCCGATCTCGCCGACCAGGCCGCGCGAGCCGGACAGCAGGGCGCCGCCGGCGACCAGGCCGGCGCCGATGCCCGCGGACAGGCGGACGTACACCATGTCGTTGGAGTTGCGCCCGGCGCCGTAGAGGCGTTCGGCCAGGGCGCCGGCGTCGGCGTCGTTCATCAGGCGCACCGGCAGGCCGGTCAGCTGCTCCAGTTCGTTGCCCGGGCGCACGCCGGTCCAGCCGGGCAGGATGCCCTCGGCGCCGAGGGCGCCGGTGGTCTTGTCGACCGGCGAGGCGATGCCGGCGCCCAGGCCCAGGACGCGTTCGAGCGGGACGCCCTGTTCGGTCAGGGCCCGGTCGATCAGGCCGGCCACCAGGTGCAGGGTCTCGTGCGGGGTGCGGTCGACGTCCTGGGCCACGACGGTGTCCCAGACCGGGGCGCCGAACAGGTCGCACAGCATCACCCGGATGTGCTGGTGGCCGATGTCGGCGCCGATCGCGTAGGCGGCCCGCGGGTCCAGGGACAGCGGCTGGGCCGGGCGGCCGGTGGTCGGGCGGGTCTCGAGTTCGGCCGCGGCGGTGTCCTCGTGCACGAGTCCGGCCGCGATCAGGTCGGCGACCAGGGCGGAGACGGTCGCGCGGGACAGGCCGGTGAGTTTGACCAGCTGGGTGCGGCTGGTGTGCACGTTGTCGTGCAGCGCCTGCAGGACGCGGAGCCGGCCCACTTCGCGCAGGTTCAGCGGGATGTCGATGGCGTGCTCCTCGGGTGTCGGTGGCGGCGGGCGGGGTAGTCGGGACGGTCGGGAAGGCCGGGGCGAGCTTGATCCTACGGGGAGCGTAGGAAATGCGGGGTACGCGGAGGAACTCTCCGCGCACCCCGCGCTGTCGGGACCGGCTCACCGGCCCGGGGCTACTACGAGTCGTAGATCAGGTCGAACTCCTCCCACAGTGCCGGGGAACTCGCAGGTCTGATGTGCCGACGCGGTGGGTGTCGCCGGTCGGCCGGGTCGGTTGACATCGTTGTCTGGTCCGAAGTCACCTGGGTGGCGCGTGGTTGCGCCGGACCACGCGTATCGTCGGCTTTGGCTCGAATGGGCCTCGGGTGTGTGCCGATCGCTGCTGATGTTGCGTCAGGGTTATGCGTAAGTCAAGGAGGATTCGGGTCAACCCAACGGTCATGGCGCGGCGCAGCCTCAGTGTATGGACTGAAGTCGGAGAAAGGTGGGGGGCGGGGGCCTGCATCATTCTGGACTTGCCGGTCCACTTTCCGGGCCGTAGCGTTCTGGGGAGAAGGCGCGGTGCTGAACAGATCGGAAGGGAGTGATCACGATGCACGACCGGCAGACTGATCCTCGTCCCGGGACGCGCCCGGTCACGCCGAAGGGCGCCGCGACCCGCCGGCGGATCATCGAGGGCGCGGCGACCGAGATCCGCGAGCGCGGGGTCGAGGTGACCACGTTGGACGACGTGCGCGCCCGGACGCACACCAGCAAGAGCCAGCTGTTCCACTATTTTCCGCAGGGCAAGGACGAACTGCTGCTGGCCGTGGCCCGGCACGAGGCCGGCCGGGTGCTCGACGACCAGCAGCCGGAGCTCGACGGGCTCACGTCGTGGCCGGCCTGGCTGGCGTGGCGGGACAAGGTCGTGGCCCGCTACCGCGGCCGGGGACCGCAGTGCCCGCTCACTGCCCTGATGTCGCAGCTGCGCCGTAGCACGCCGGGGACGCAGTCGGTGGTGAGCGAGCTGATGGACCAGTGGCAGCGCCGGATCGCGGCCGGGATCCGTCAGATGCAGGGAGCGGGGGAGGTCGATGCCGGGTTGGACGCGGATCGGGTTGCGGGCGCGATCCTGGCCGCGATCCAGGGCGGGGTTGTGATCCTGATGTCCACCGGGCGGATCGAGCAGCTGGAGGCGGCGCTCGACGTCAACATCGCGTTCTTGCGGGCGAAGGTGGTCGTCGAGGGGTGGGCGGCCGGGTAGCGGGGGGTCGGGCGGCGTGATCGTTCCGGGGCGTATCCGACCCGTGAGAAGAGGCGCGGGAGCGCTATGCACAGGGCATTGATTGCCTTACAGTATTCCCCAATGGTCTAGTCCAGTTCGCGCGCTACCCCCTGCCAGCTGGCATCACGTGCCGGCGGGGGGCGAACCGGCCTGCCCACCACCGCACGGCCTTCGGACGGCGACCGACTGCCGGGCGTTTGCACCAGCATCCCGTCCACCGCAGCTCAGCCCCAGCTTCAGGAGACCTCGACGATGCCATTCCTCGGACGCCGTACAGCCACAGCCGCCGTCACCCTGCTCTCCGCCGCCGGCGCCATCACTTTCGCCGCGCCCGCCGCCAACGCCGACACACTCAACTGCCTCGCCGACGTGTACGCCGTGCAACTCGACAACAACAACGCCGTCGCGGACGACGCCGCCGGCAACACCTCGGCCGCCTACGCCGAGGACGCCGGGAGCGCCTACTACCGCACCCAGGGCGCGCCCAACTGCTACTACAACCCGTCTGTGCCGTACGGGATCTACACGGACGCCTCCGAAGGCTTCGGCTACGTGGCCGCCGCGGAGACCGCGAACAACGCGGGCCAGGCCGCCACGGCGCTGTCCTACGGCCAGACGGCCGCCACGTACCTCGCGACCGCGGTCAACTATCTAGAGATGCACTGAGATCCGATGCCCCCGGCAGGCACATACCCGCAGCTCGGCAGGGCCCCGAGCGGACCGCGGCACGCTAGATCGCCTACGATGGCGATCTAGATTCACCGCAGAAACGCGAAGGGACCAGACGACAGTGACCGATCTCAGCCGGCGCCCGGCCTGGCGCGCTCAGGCGCTCCTATTCGACATGGACGGGACGCTCGTCGACTCGGGCGCGGTGGTGGACCGGACCTGGCGGCGGTTCGCCGTGCGGCACGGCCTGGACGGCGACGAGGTGGTCTCCGCCGCGCAGGGACGCCGGTCGATCGACACCGTGACCCGCTTCGTCGCGCCGGGCGTGGACGCGGCGGCGGAGGCCGCGCGGACGCTGGCCGAGGAGATCGAGGACCTCGACGGCATCGTGGCGCTGCCCGGCGCCCGGGAACTGCTCGCGACCGTGCCGGCCGGCCGTTGGGCGATGGTCACCTCCGCGCCGCGTGACCTGGCCGTGGGCCGGATGGCCGCGGCCGGGCTGCCGTTGCCGGGTGTGGTGATCACGGCCGAGGACGTGCGCCACGGCAAGCCGCACCCCGAGGGCTACCTCGCGGCCGCGGCCAGGCTGGGCGTTGCGGCAGACGCGGCGGTCGTTTTCGAGGACACCGACGCCGGACTCGCCGCGGCGGGCAGTGCGGGCGCGCTGCAGGTGGCCGTCGGTTCGGCGAACACGGCGAGCGCCCAGGGGTTATTGCAGATCACTGATTACAGCGACGTCGCGGTCGCCGTCGCTGCGGATGGTTGGTTGACCATGGTCCTGCCGCCGCAGGTCAGTGCGCGGCGGTTCGCCGAGCCGGTCGCCTGAGGGGCGCCGCGTCCCGGGCAGGCAGGCGGGCCGGGCGGCGGTCAAGACCATTGTCCAAGCTCGGGATCGAACGCCGGGTGCAGGCGGCGGTGCTCGTGTCCAACCTCAAGGGCCGTGGGCGGCCGGGCGCGGGGGGAGCGGCGTGATCCGGCGCCGCGGAGCGGCTCTCTGGCCCGGATTCCGTGCGGGGTAGGCCGTTCACCGGCGGTCGGGGGCGCGCGGGTGTGGCGTGCGTCGGCGGGGTAGCCCCTCGCTCGCGCCGGGCTGGGGGCGCTACCGTGGGCGCACGACAGATCGCCGCGGGCCGGGACCCCGCTCGCGGCGGGTGGAACGAAGGAGCCGCATTGGCCGAGCACGACGGCGTCGAGGTCGCCCGGATCCTGCCGCAGCTGCGGATCGACGAACTGATCGACGAGCTGCAGGCCCGGCTGACCTCGGTGCGTTCCTCCCGCGACCGGGTGCAGCAGCTGCTCGAAGCGGTGGTCGGCATCGGCAGCGGGCTGGATCTGGAGCAGGCGCTGACCCGGATCGTGCAGGCCGCCGCGACCCTGGTGGACGCGCAGTACGGCGCCCTCGGGGTGATCGGTTCCGGCCAGCGGCTGGCCCGCTTCATCACGGTCGGCCTGGATCCGGAGCAGATCACCGCGATCGGGCCCTTCCCCGAGGGGCATGGCCTGCTCGGCGAGCTGATCCGCCATCCGGTGCCGCTGCGGGTCGAGGACCTGTCCGTGCACGAGACGTCCTCCGGCTTCCCGGCCGGGCATCCGCCGATGCACTCGTTCCTCGGCGTGCCGATCCGGTTGCGCGAGACGGTGTTCGGCAACCTGTACATGACGCAGAAGCGCGGCGGCTCGGCCTTCGACGCCGACGACGAGGCCGTGCTCACCGCGCTGGCCGCGGCGGCGGGCGTGGCGATCGACAACGCGCGGCTCTACGACGAGGCGCGCAGCCGGCAGGAATGGCTGGAGACGACCGCGGAACTGGCCCGCGGGCTGCTGTCGGGCGCGGGCTCGGGCGAGGTGCTGGAGGTCTTCGCCCGGCGGGTGCGGGCCTACGCGGGGGCGGACCTGCTCGCGGTGGCGCTGCCGGAGGCCGAACGCGAGGACCTGATGATCGTGGTCGCGGACGGCCTCGGCGCCGAGGCGGTGCGCGGCAGCGCCGTGCGGGTGGACGGATCGCCGATCGGGGCCGTGTTCAAGAGCGGGGAGCCGGCCTGGGCGGCGCAGTCCGGGGCGGAGCTTCCGGGCGGCTCGGCGCCCGACGCGGCCGGACCCGGCCCCGGTTTCGGGCTGGGGCTCGGCCTCGGCCTGCATCCCGGCCTCGGCCCGGCGGCGCTGGTACCGATCGGCGCGGGCGGCCAGGTGCGCGGGGTGATCCTGCTGGCCCGGCGGATCGGCGCGGCGCCGTTCGACGAGGCCGTGATGCGCCCGACCGTGGACCTGGCCGTGCAGGCGGCGATCGTGCTGGAGCTGGCCGAGCGGCGCCGGGACACCGAACTGCTCTCGCTCTACGCCGACCGGGACCGGATCGGCCGTGACCTGCACGACCAGGCGATCCAGCGCCTGTTCGCCGTCTCGATGACGCTGCAGGGCGCGTACAAGATCACCGAGAAGCCGGCCGTGGCCCAGCGGATAGCCCGGGCCATCGAAGACCTCGATGACACGATGAAGGTCATCCGCTCGACTATCTTCGCCCTGCACGCGCACGACCTCGACGACGGCACCCCGAGCGTGCGGGCCCGGGTCATCGAGGTCTGCGAGCAGATGGCCGGGATGCTCGGATTCCAGCCCACGGTCAGGTTCTCCGGCCCGGTGGACACCGTGACCGACGAAAGCGTCGGCGAGCACGTGCTGGCGGTCCTGCGCGAGGCGCTGTCCAACGCGGCCCGGCACGCAAAGGCCACGGCGGTCGAAGTCGGGCTGGAGACCGTGGACGGCAGACTTACCCTGACGGTGACCGACGACGGGATCGGCATCCCGTCCGGCGAGCGTCGCAGTGGTCTGGCGAATTTGCACGAGCGGGCGGTACAGCTCGGCGGGACGTTCACGGTCGGCGAGCGGCTGTCTGCGCTGGAGTCGTTGTCCACGAACGGATCCGCGAGCGGGACCACGCTCATGTGGACAGTCCCGACAGATGGGTTCGAGGGCTGATCGACTACTGATCGATTCCTGATCGGGGGCTGATTACCGAGCCGGGCGCCTATCGGGATTTGTTCGGGACCTGCGCACGACGGACAGTGCCTGCGCGGCGATCTCCGTCTCTTCGTCCGTCGGCACGACCAGTACCGGCACTTCGGCTCCGTCCGGCGAGATGTACCGCTCGCCTCGCGCTGAATCCTGGTCCTGCGCCTCGTTGCGCTTGCTGTCCACGACGATCCCGAGCCGCTCCAGACCTCCGAGTGCCTGTGCGCGCACGCCGGGGTCGTGTTCCCCGACTCCGGCGGTGAACACGACTGCATCGACTCGACCGAGTACCGCGTAGTACGCGCCGACGTACTTGCGAATTCGGTGACAGTACACGTCGATGGCCGGCCGGGCGTCGGTATCGCCCTGTTTCACCGCATCCCAGACATCGCGCAGGTCATTGCTCCCGGTCGGCGCGCGCAATCCGCTGTCGTGATTGAGGATGGAGTCGATCCGATCGACATCGAGCCCTGCGACACGACCGAGGTACGCCGCCAGCGCGGGATCGACGTCGCCACTGCGCGTGCCCATCACCAGACCTTCCAGGGGAGTCAGACCCATCGACGTCTCCACGCTCAGCCCGCCCCTGATCGCGCACGCACTCGCGCCGTTGCCCAGATGCAGCACGATCAGGTTCGTCTGCCGCAGATCCCGGCCGAGCACTTGGCCCAGTTGGAGAAATGGCTCGCCTCGTACCGCCCGGATGCACTGTTCGACGCTGGCGGAACCCTGATTCCGGAACTCGCCGCGCTGGCTCCGGCCGGCGACCGCCGGATGGGCGCCAACCCGCACGCCAACGGCGGCCTGCTGCTGCGCGACCGCTCGGCGGGCCAAGCGCCGAGCGGACGCTTCGTATCGTCGAGCCTGAGTGACGGCTCGCCCCCGGCCCGGTGTCGATCCCGGCGCATGGTGATGGCGTATGCGCCGGGATTGACACCGGGTTAACACGCCAGGTCCCCGCCGGTCACCTGGCGGCTGTTTCCTCGGTAACGACCCGCCGGAAGAGTACGGCGGGGCGCGTCTAGGGTTCCGTCGGCTGCGGCCGGGGCTGGTCCGAGAGATGCAGGCGGGAGTGCGCGGTCGGTCGGCCTTCGGGGCGATCGGGCGGCGGGCTGTCGTTCCACGGCGGGAGAAAAGCCCGGGAGGCCACGCGAGCCCGGACCTGTGCCGGGCCGAGGTCCCGGAGTGTGCCGTGTCGGTCTTTTCAGCGTTTTCGCAGCAGCAGCGGCAGCACGATCAGCGCCGACGGCAGCACGACCAGCGGCGTGGCGATCTGCGTTCCCGGGCGGGTATCGGCCGGCCGGGTGGCGCAATCTCCACCACGACCTCCACTGCGACCTCCGGCGCAGCCGGCACCGTTGATCCCGGTACAACTCCCGGAACAACCTTCAGCACAACCCCCGGCCCAACCACCCAAACCCCCACCACCCCTCAAGCCGCCGGCATCGCCGCGCGGCCTCCTTGGCATGCGCGCCCGGCGCGCAGAAAGGCGGCCACCGTGTCCACCGCTGTCTCCACCCAACCGACCGAGGGCTCCGATGCGCTCGACTCGCTCGATCTGGCCGAGTTCGGCTACTCCCAGCAACTACGCCGCGGGCTCGGGTCCTACGCCTCGTTCGCCGCCGGGTTCTCCTTCGTCTCGATCCTGACCACGGTCTTCCAGCTGTTCTCGTTCGGCTACTCGTTCGGCGGGCCGGCCTTCTTCTGGACCTGGCCGCTGGTGTTCTGCGGGCAGTTCCTGGTCGCCCTGTGCTTCGCCGAACTCGCCGCGCGCTATCCGATATCCGGGTGCGTATATCAGTGGTCCAGACGCCTGTCCAGCGGGCTGGTCGGGCACTTCGCCGGGTGGACGATGCTGATCGGGCAGATGGTCAGCGTCTCGGCGGCGGCCATCGCCCTGCAGGTGGTGCTGCCGTCGGTCTGGAGCGGATTCCAGCTGGCCGGCGGGGATTCGGCGTTGACCAGCAAGACCGGTGCCAGCAACGCGGTCGTGCTCGGCGCGATCCTGGTCGCGCTGACCACCCTGGTCTCGGCCATCGGGGTACGTGTCATGTCCCTGATCAACTGCGTCGGCGTCACCTGCGAGCTGATCGGCGTCGCGGCGCTGATCGTCATGCTGTTCGCGCACGCCAAGCGGAACCCGGGCGTGGTGCTGCACACGCAGGGCGCGGCGGGCGGCGGGTCGTACGTCTGGCCGTTCCTCGTCTCGGCGCTGATGGCCGCCTACGTCATGTACGGCTTCGACAGCGCCGGGGAGTTGAGCGAGGAGACCCGCAACCCGCGGCGGACCGCGCCGAAGGCGATCCTCAAGGCGCTGGCGGTCTCCGGCGCGGGCGGTGCGGCGCTGCTGCTGGCCGCGCTGATGGCGGCGCCCTCGCTGACCGACGGCCAGCTGGCCGCCGAGGGACTGCCGTATGTGGTGACCAGCCGGCTCGGCGGCGGGGTCGGGCGGGTCGTGCTGATCGACGTCGCGATCGCGATCTGCGTGTGCACGCTGGCGATCCAGACCGCCGCCTCGCGGCTGACCTACTCGATGGCGCGGGACGGGGCCCTGCCCGGCGCCTCCCGGCTGGCGAAGGTCTCGCCGCGGACCGGGACGCCCGTGCTGCCGACCGTGCTGATCGGCGCCGCCGCGATCGCGATCCTGGGCGTGAACGTGGGCCAGGCGCAGCTGTTCACGGCGATCACCAGCGTCGCGGTCGTGATCGTGTACCTGGCCTACCTGCTGGTGACCCTGCCGATGCTGCTCAAGCGGCGCACCGGCCTGCCGCCGGTCACGGACGGCCACTTCTCGCTCGGCCGCTTCGGCACGCCGGTCAACGCGCTGGCGGTCTGCTACGGCCTGTTCATGGCGGTGAACATGGCCTGGCCGCGCGAAGCGGTGTACGACCCGAGCGGCGGCCACTGGTACCTGCGCTACTTCGCGCTGCTGTTCTGCGCGGGCGCGGCCCTGCTCGGCTGGATCGCCTACCGGACGGCGCCGGCGATGCGCGCCAAGATGGCGGCTTCGGCCGCCGGCGGGGACGCGACCGAGATGGTGACGGTCACCGTGACGGCTCCCGTCCTGGCCGGAGGCGAAATGGCAGCCCTGGAAGGCGCGGAATGAGCGGGCAGAGCGCACCCGGCTACGCCCTGGACCTGCCGGGCGGCTGCGCGGAGACCCTGCGCCTGCGCCGCCACCGGACGCTGACCCTGACCTGCCTCGCCCCCGGCGCGAACGTGGCGACGCTGATCTACGTCCTGGACGCGCCCGAGGAGCGGCTGAACATCCCGGACACGCTCAAGGCGCAGATGTCGGCCCGGATCGCGCCGCCGATGGTCCTGATGTCGGACATGGGCCGCGCGCTGGCCTCGGTCACCGGGTCCAGCCTGGACTGGCACGACGCGATCACCGGGCACAACCTGCCCGCGGCGGTCGAGCAGCGGTACGGGCCGTCGTCCTACGCCGCGGACTCGAACCAGTGGCGGCAAAGCGCCCGCGCCGGACTGCTCGACGAGCTGTGGAAACACGGCCTCGGTGCCCGCGACCTGCACGCGAACGTGAACTTCTTCAGCAAGGTCGCCCCGGCCGACGACGACCGCGGCACGCTCGCCTACGTCCCGGGCCACGCGGCGGCCGAGGACTGGGTCACCCTGCGGGCCGAACTGGACCTGCTGATCGTCATGTCCACCGCGCCGCACCCGCTGGACCCGGCCGCGACCTGGGCCCCGGCCGGGGTCCGGCTGGAGGTCGGCCCGGGCGCGCCACCGGCCGCGGACGACCCGAGCCGGGTGTGGCGGGCCGAATCAGGACGCGCACTCGAACTGGCCGAACGGAGCGCGGGATGAGCGGGCCGACGCAGGCACAGACGCAGAAGACGGAGACGTTGTTCGACGTGACCGTGGCCCCGGGCGACGGCTGGATCGGTGAACTGCCGCGGGGCGCGCTGCTGCGGATCACCGACCTCCACGGAAATCAGGCCGTGGACACCCTCTTCTACGACGCACACGACTACGAGAACAGATACAGCGCGGTCGACACGATTCGCGAGCAGGGCGCGCTGTATCTGACCACCGGATCGATCCTGCGCACAGTCAACGGCGACCCGCTCGCCACGATCGTCGCAGACACCTGCGGTCGGCACGACACGCTCGGTGGCGCCTGCTCGCAGGAGAGCAACGTCGTGCGGTACGGCGGCCACACCCGGCACCAGCACGCGTGCCGGGCCACGTTCGTCCGCAAAGCGCAGGAATGGGGCCGCGGCCTGGGCCGACGCGACCTCACCCACAACATCAACTTCTTCATGAACGTGCCGCTGACCGCGCAGGGCGGCCTGACCTTCGAAGACGGCATCTCGACCCCGGGCAAGGCGGTCGACCTGCGCGCCGACCGCGACATCCTGGTCCTGGTCTCGAACTGCCCGCAGCTGAACAACCCGTGCAACGGCTACGACCCGACGCCCGTCCAGCTGACCGGCTGGCGCGCATGACGGCCGGATCCGTCGCGCAGGCACCGGCCGGCCTGGACCTGACCCTCGAGATCCTCTCGCCGGGCGTGCAGACCACGGTCCAGGACCTGCGCGGCCGGCGCGGACTGTGGGGCGTGGGCGTCCCGCCCTCCGGGGCCTTCGACGGGCTCGCGTTCGCCCTGGCCAACCTCGCGGTCGGCAACGACCCGGGCGCCGCCGGGATCGAGGCGGCGATGCTCGGGCCCGCGCTGCGCTTCACCGGCCGCGGCCGGGCCGGGACCCTGGCCGCGGTCGCCGGGGCCTGCGCCCGGGCCACCCTGGACGGGCGCCCGGTCCGGCCGGGGGAGCCGTTCCTCGCGCCGCCGGGCTCGGTCCTGGACTTCGGGCCCTGCGGCCCGGCCGGGATGCGCGGGTACCTGGCCGTGCGCGGCGGGATCGCGGCGCCGCGGGTGCTCGGCAGCCGGGCGGCGTTCCTGCTCGGCCGGTTCGGCGGCGGCCAGGGCCGGGCGCTGGCCGCCGGGGACGTGCTGGCGCTGGGCCGGGAGGAGAACTGCGCCGCGCCCGCGTACCTGACCCCGGTCATGCCGCAGCTCACCGGGTCCTGGCGGCTGCGGGTGATCCCCGGGCCGCACGGCGCGCCGGACTACTTCGACGGCGCGGCGCTCGCGGACCTGTTCGCGGCCCGCTGGCAGGTGGACCACCGCAGCGACCGCACCGGGATCCGGCTGGCCGGCCCGGCGGTCCGGTTCGCCCGCGCGGACGGCGGCGAGGCCGGGCTGCACCCGTGCAACATCCACGACTCCGCCTACCCGATCGGCGGGATCATGGTCTCCGGCGACACCCCGGTGATCGTGGGACCGGACGGGCCCAGCCTGGGCGGATTCGTCGTCCCGGCCGCGGTGATCGCCGCGGACCTGTGGAAACTCGGGCAGTTGCGGCCGGGCGACCAGGTACACCTCGTCCCGGTCACGCCGGACGAGGCACAGGCGGCGCGGGCGCAACGGGCCGCCCTGCTCGCCGACCCGCGCAGCGCCGTCGCCGCAGTGCTCTTCGACAAGAGCGAATCCCCAGCGCCCGCAACCCGATCCACGCCAGCGCCAACCGTAAGCACCCTGTCATGGGAACGGCCCCGACCCCTCCTGCTGGTCCCGGAATCCGGGGCGCGACCCGAGCTACGGGTCAGGTTCAGCGGCGACCACCATCTCCTCGTGGAAGCCGGCCCGGCCCGGCTCGACCTGACCGTCCGGGCCCGGATCCACCTGCTGCACCGCGAACTGACCGCGCGCGCCGTGCCCGGGATCGCCGAGAGCGTCGAAGGGGTCCGCTCCCTGCTCCTGGGCTACGACCCGGCGGCCGTGGACCCGGACCGGCTGGCCGCCCAGGTCGGCCAGGCCTGGCAGGCCGCGCCCGAGCCCGCCGAGGTCGAGCTGCCGGTGCGCGAGGTCACCATGCCGATCTGCTTCGACGACCCCGACGCGCACGAGGCGATGCGCCGCTACCAGCGCGGCGTGCGCCCGGACGCGCCCTGGTGCCCGGACAACGTGGAGTTCATCCGCCGGGTCAACGGACTCGCCACCCGGGACGAGGTGTTCGACATCGTCCAGGCCGCCGCCTACCTCGTGATCGGGCTCGGCGACGTGTACCTCGGCGCACCCGTGGCCGTGCCGCTGGACCCGGCGCACCGGCTGGTGACGACCAAATACGACCCGCCGCGCACCTGGACGCCGGAGAACGCCGTCGGCATCGGCGGCGCCTACCTGTGCGTCTACGGAATGGAAGGCCCCGGCGGATACCAGCTGGTCGGGCGGACCATCCCGGTCTGGCGCAAACCGCCGCCGGACGCCGGACCGGCCCCGGCGCCCGGCCCCGGCGCACCCGGCCCGGCCCCGAAACGCCCGGACCCGTGGCTGCTGCGCGTCTTCGACCTGCTGCGGTTCGTGCCGGTCGACCACGACGAGCTGATGCAGCTGCGCGCCGGAGTCGCCGACGGCGACGTCGAGCCGCAGATGCGCGCGACCACCCTGCGGCTGGGCTCCCTGCCCGGCCCCGACGCCCCGGTCCCGCCGGCCACCGCGGCCTTCACCGAGCGGCGCACCGCCGCGTTCGCCGAGGAGCGCCGCCGCTGGGCCGACAAGGCCGCGGGCGTCCCACCGACCGCCACCCGGAATACTCCGGACCAGACAGGAGCATGAAGGCACCATGGCAGCCGAAGCAGACACCGAAAACCAGCCGCAGTGGATCCGCCGGCTGAGCGAGGCCGAACGCGCGGACCTCGTCGACGCCGCGCGCCGCGACGCCGGCGCCGCGAGCCCCGGGCCGGGCCCGCTGGCCGGGATCCGGTTCGCGGTCAAGGACAACATCGACGTCGCCGGGGTGCCGAGCACGGCCGGATTCCCGCCCGCCGCCGCCCCGGCCGCCGCCAGCGCCACCGCGGTGCGTCGGCTGCTGGCCGCCGGCGCGGTCCCGGTGGGCAAGACCAACCTGGACCAGTTCGCCACCGGCCTGGTCGGCACGCGCAGCCCGTACGGGTCCTGTCACGCCGTCGGCCACGACCTGTACGTCTCCGGCGGCAGCAGCTCCGGCAGCGCCGTCGCCGTGGCCGGCGGCGAGGTCGAGCTCGCGCTCGGCACCGACACGGCCGGATCCGGGCGGGTCCCGGCCGCGTTCAACGGGATCGTCGGACTGAAACCGACCCGCGGCCTGGTCTCCACCGCCGGAGTCGTCCCGGCCTGCCCGACCCTGGACTGTGTCAGCGTGTTCACCCGGACCGTCGCGCAGGCGCGCACGGCGCTGGGCGTCCTGGCCGGATACGACCCGGCCGACCCGTACTCGCGGGCCAAACCCGCGCACCTGCCGCTGATCGCGACCGAACCGCGGGTGGTCGCGGTTCCGGCCGGGCCGATCGACCTCGATCCCTTACACCGCGAGGCCTGGGAGGCGGCGCTCGCCCACGCCCGCAAGGTCGCCGACGAGGTGGTCGAGGTCGACGTGGAGCCGTTCCTCGAAGCCGCGCGCCTGCTGTATCAGGGTCCGTGGCTGGTCGAGCGCTACCGTGCGGTCGCCGCGCTGCTCGGCGACGCAGGGCTCGATCACCCGGACCTGGACCCGGCGGTCCGGCAGGTGCTGGCCGGGGCCGGCGCGGTCTCGGCCGCGGACGTGTTCGCCGGATTCGAACGGCTGGCCGTGCTGCGCCGGGCGTCCGAGGCGGTGTGGGACGTGGCCGACGCGCTCCTGCTGCCGGTGACCCCGAACCACCCGACCCTGGCCGAGGTCGCCGCCGACCCGGTCCCGGTCAACTCCCGGCTCGGCACGTACACGAACTTCGTCAACCTGCTCGACCTGTGCGCGGTGGCCGTCCCGGCCGGCAGCCGCGCGGACGGGCTGCCGTTCGGCGTCCAGCTGATCGCCCCGGCCTTCGCCGACGGGCCGCTGCTGGACCTGGCCGCGCAGTGGACCGGCGAGGCGGCCGGCGCCCCGCAGCCGACCCCGACCCCGCCCGGCTGGACGCAGCTGGCCGTGGCCGGCGCGCACCTGTCCGGGATGGCGCTGAACCACCAGCTGCTCGGCCTCGGCGCCCGCCTGCGCCGGCGCACCCGGACCGCGCCGGACTACCGGCTGTTCCGGCTGCCCGGCCAGGGCCCGGCCCGCCCGGGCCTGTACCGGTCCGGCCCGCAAGTGCAACCGACGGGCCCGGACGCCGGGCCGCCCGGCGGCATCGGGGTGGAGATCTGGGAGCTGACCCACCAGGCGGTCGGGGCGCTGCTGGACACGGTCCCGGCCCCGCTCGGCTTCGGCCGGCTCGCGCTGGCCGACGGCGGCGACGTGCTCGGTTTCGTGGCTCAGGGCCCCGTCCCCGACGGAGCCCTGAACATCACCCGCTTCGGCGGCTGGCGCGCCTACATCGCCTCATGGGGATAGGCGGCGGCAGCTGCACCGACTACGCGGCGGCTACACCGGCTACCCCGACTACTGGGTGCGCGCGGCCTCGGCGTGCTCGGCGGCCGGGGTCGGCACCTGTGTGGCCGCGGCGGCCGGGGCGGCGGCCGGCGCCGGGGCCGCGACCGGCGCCGCGACCGGGGCGGCGAGCACGGCCGGGGCCGGCTGGGCGGCCGGGTCGGCCGCGGCGGGCTTGTCGGCCTGGTCGGCGGCGACCTCGGACTTCAGGATCCGCAGCGACTGGCCGATCGAGCGGGCCGAGTCCGGCAGCCGCTTGGCGCCGAACAGCAGGGTCGCGATGCCGCCGATGATGACCAGGTGCCAGGGTTCGAAGGCGCGCAGCATGGGGTTCTCCGTTCGGGTGGGCGGTTCGGGCGGGTGCGGCGGTCCGGGGTGTCTGGGCCGCCGCGGGGTGCGGCTACCGGGGTTCCATCTCGGTCCGCGCGTGGAAGGGCACCTGGTCGGTGGCCGTCGGCGCGGGCGTCGGGGCCGCGGCGGGCTGGTCGGTCAGCGCGGTCAGGGTGGCGAAGACGACCGTGTTGCCGGTGTAGGCGTGCTGGTCCGAATCCCAGCTGCCGCAGGTGATCAGCCGCAGCTGCGCCGCGTTCGCGTTCGGCTCGTAGACCTCCGCGGTCGGGAACTCGCTCTTGGGGAACTCGCGGACCGCGGTCACGGTGAAGGTCGGGGTGCTGCCGTCGGCGCGGGTGACCGTGATCTGGGCCCCGGGCTTCAGGGCGCCGAGGTCGTAGAACACCGCCGGGCCGGTGGCCATGAAGTCGACGTGGCCGAGCAGGACCGCCGCGCCGACCTGGCCGGGACTGGCCGAGCCGGTGTACCAGCCGGCCGAGGCCGGTTCGTCCGGGACCTGGACGGTGCCGTCGGCGTTCAGGCCGAGCGCGCCGACGGACGCGTCCACCCCGATCGAGGGGATGGTCACGTGCTCCGGCTGGGAGGCGGCCAGGGCCAGCGGCTGGGCCGCCTGCGCACCGGTGACCGGCAGGGAGAGGGTGCCGGACTGGGCCGCGGTGGGCAGCGGCGGCTGGGGGGAGGTCGAGAGCAGGGCGTAGGTCAGGACGCCCGCGCCGGTCAGGGCCAGGGTCACGGCCGCGGCGGCGGTGCGCGTCCCCCGGCGGGAACCGCCGGGCCAGTAGTAGTGGTTCGTGGGACTCACTCTTTCGGCGAGAGTCGGGACCCGCGGTCGGGCTGGCGGGTGCGGGGAGGCCGGCCGCGCGGCGGGGTCCCGGCCGCGGGAGAGGTGCGAAGGGGGCCGCTCCCGGCCCGGCCGACGGTCCGTCGGTGCGGATCGTCGGCCGGGCCGGACGCGGGCCTGGCGCAGCCGCGCCCAGAGCGGGACACGGCCGCGGCCGGTCGGCGGTCCGGTCCGCCGCCGGGTTCACCAGGAGATGCGGGTGACGGACGCGCCGGTGATGACGGCGGTACGCCGGGCCTGCCCCTGTGGATCCCACACGGTGTAGGCGCCCGCGGCCAGTCCGGGGAAGACGGCCGCGTGGCGGACCGGTCCTTCCCCGTGGCGTTCGCGCACGGCGACGTGGGTGCGCCGGGCGCTGCCGGCCGGGCTGATCTCGATCTCCAGGCCGGCCAGGGCCGGGGGAGTGTCGATGATCAGCGCGCCGACGTCGCCGCCGATGTCCACCAGCACGGTCCCCTCGCGGCTCGGCCCGTAGGACGCCGGCTCGGCCGGTGTGTGCGGGGCCTGATGCGGGTGGGAGTGCGAGTCCGCGTGCGAATGCGGGTGCTCGTGGCTGTGCCCGTGGTCGTCGGTGGGCCCGTGCCCGGCGGGGTGGTGGGCCCCGCCGGTGTTCTGGTGGGTCTCGGTCACTGCTCGGCCTGGCCGGCTGCGACCGCGGGCTCCTCGGCGCGGGCCCGCTTGGAACCGACCGCCGCGACCACGGCCGCCGCGCCGAGCGCCGCGCCGCCGGTGACCAGCAGCGGGGTGCTCGTCCCGTGCTGGGAGCCGCCGTCGCCGGTGGCCGGGGCGCCGTAGGGGTAGGTGTCCAGGTCCGGGGCCGGCTTGTTGTCGCCCGGGTTGTAGAACCCGGAGTGCGGCACGCCCAGGTACGGGAAGCACGGCAGGTAGTGCACCGTGTTCTCCGCGGTCACGTCGGTGTTGCTGGAGGTGAGCCCGGGGGTGATCGCGCCGGCTGCGGCGTCGGGGACGTAGGTCTTGTCGATCAGCGGGAAGGTCACTCCGGCCAGGGCGCGCAGCTCGATCGTGGTGACGTCGTCGAACACCCGGCGGCCGTTGGGGAATCCGGCCGGGTCCGAGCCGATCAGGCCGAGGTTGCTGGGCTTGTCGGTGGTCGGTGCGACGGCCAGGTTCAGCCGCAGCAGGTCGGCCTGGCACGGGCCGGTGTAGTTCTGGAAGCCCGCGATCACCCCGGCCGGGATGCCGGTGAGCAGGATCGCCTCGATGTCCGCGCGGGCGGTGCCGGCCGCGTTGAGCGCGGCCAGGTGCGGGAACACGTTCGGGTAGAGCACCGGCAGCAGCCCGGACAGCTGCGGCTTGGCGAACTGGGAGGCGAACTGCTTGTCGCCGGACGGGGAGGAGGCGTTGAACAGGTCCTTCTGCGAGATCGGGATCAGGACCTCGTTGACCAGCGGGTTGCCCAGGCGGGAGACCTGCACCCAGGGGCCGGAGTTGACGATGGTGCCGTCGGTGTCGTACATCCGCGAGCGCTGGCGGCTGGCGGTGGAGTAGACGCCGATGGTGGAGGCCGCGGCGGTGGGGTC
This sequence comes from Actinocrinis sp., assembly GCA_035943635.1. GTDB lineage: Bacteria > Actinomycetota > Actinomycetes > Streptomycetales > Catenulisporaceae > DASZBX01. The sequence continues at coordinate 30,224 of DASZBX010000094.1, forward strand.
GATCGGCCGGCGCCCGTGCTGGGTCAGGTCGGTCTTGGCCACCTGGATCGCGATCGAGTGCACGTTCACGGCCTTGGTGCCGTTGACCCCGGGGGCGGCGGGCATGCCCGAGCCGACGTGCAGGTTCTGGAAGGGGCGCAGGTCGCCGAGATCGAAGATGGCGCCGAGGTCGACGTAGAAGCCCTCGGCGCGCTGGCCGGTGAACACGGTGGCGCCGCAGGGCAGCTTGTGCACGGCCTGCTGGGCCAGCTTGGCGTAGTCCGGGGTGGACAGCGGGCCGATGTTGCACGGCGGGCAGGGCAGCTTGTCGCCGAGCACCTCGCTGGTGTTGGCGCCGTGGTCGACCCGGGTCACGCACGCGTACTGCCGGCGGTTCCAGTTCGGGCTGTCGATCGAGTCGATCGTGCCGACGTTGTACAGGAACGTGCCGGGGATGGTGTTGACCGTGGTGAACCGGAACTGGTAGGTGATGTCCGGGCAGGCGTCGCCGTTGTTGTCGATGTGGATCTCGTACAGGACGTCGTCGGCGAACTCGGCGAAGTTCGGGCCGCCGGCCGGGTCTTCGAGCGGGTTGAAGTTGGCGATCAGGGTGACCGTGTCGGGGCAGTCCGGGCTGACGAAGGCGTAGACGTCGGTGTTGTCGGCCGCCGGGTCGTTGGAGATTTCGGGGGCTTCCTTGTGTGAAGACATTGCTGTTGATACTCCGGGGTTCGCGGGTGGGTGGACGGGACCGGCTCCGGGCGGGGACCAGGCCAGGCCGGTGGTACGGCGGGTGCTTCAGTCGGCGGCAGGCGCCGGCCGGGTCAGGCCTGGACGGTGCGGGAGGCGACCTGGGCCAGCCGGGCGGCCAGCTGCGGGTCGTAGTGCACGACCTCGTTCTCGCCGGCCAGCACGGCGATCTCGCCGGTCTTGGCGTTCTTGACGTACGCCACGAACGGCCCGGTGTGGGCGGCGCCGGCCGGGGCGAAGGCGGGCGCGGCGACGGCGCCCGCGGCCTGGGCCGAGGCGGCGCTCGCGGTGGCCGGCCGGGCGGACAGGCGCGGCAGGATCACGGCGGCACCGGCCGCCGCGCCGCCGATCGAGGTGGCTTGGAGGAACTTGCGTCGGGACTGATCGGTCATGGTCCTGGGCTTTCTGTGCGGAGCGGAACCTGCGTGACAGGACGTGCAGCGCCGAACGGGTGACCGTGCGTCGGAAGGCCGACGGGCGGCGCTTCCGGGCGTACTGCCGTCGTGGGACAGGGCCCGCCGGTGTGGGTGACGCGCCCCTGAGGCCGGATGAGCCGATGATGTGACCGGCTCGTCCGAGGGGTCCTGTGCCCGACCCCGGGCCGCGCGACGCGCCAAGTCCCCCTGATGGCGGCAGTGCGTCAGCCATTTCGCGCAGCGGGTACGGCAGGTGGACGCCGCAGGTTGACGCGTACGTCTTCGTATGTTCGGGTCATGAGGACGGGCGCGGCGCGGTGTCCGGGCGCGGCCTCGGCGGCGGCGCGGTGAATCAGACGGCGCAGTCCGCGGCCGCCTGGATCTGTTCGAACCCGGCGGACGGCCGGGCGTGTCGCGGCCGGACCGCCGGCCGGTCGGCAGGGGACGGGAATCCGATCAGCACCCGATCAGCCCTCGACCAGGGCCCGGTCACCGCCCGCGGGTCGCACTACGCGGCGCGTACGTCCGTGTCCAGCCCGGTGATCGGCAGTTCGAACCAGACCACCTTGCCGTGGTGGGTCCGGCTGGATCCCCAGCGCTGGGCCAGATGGCTGACCAGCTGCAGCCCGCGGCCGTGCTCCTGGCCCAGGTCGGCCCGGCGCAGCACCGGCAGATGGTGGTCGTCGTCGTTGAGTTCGCACAACAGCACGTCGGTCAACAGAAGCCGCAGCTCAAGCGGCCTGGACGCGTATCGGATGGCGTTGCTCACCAGTTCGGTCACCAACAGCTGCGCCAAGTCGGCGGACTCGCCCAGGCCCCAACTCGTCAGGGTCTCGCCGATCAGCCGGCGGGCCTGGTACGCGGTCGACGCGGTCGGCTCCAGGTACCACTGCGCGATGTTCCGGCTCGGGATGCCCGAGAGCCGGGCCACCAGCAGGGCCACGTCGTCCTCGCGCTGGGTCGCGCCCAGCTCGGCCAGGATGCCCTCGCACAGCTCCTCCAGCTGGCGCCCGGGCGCGGCGGCCTTCTCGCACAGGGCGGCCAGGCCGGTGCCGATGTCCTGCCCGCGCATCTCCACCAGGCCGTCGGTGCACAGCACCAGCAGGTCGTCCTCCTCGGTCTGGATCTCGACCGTCTCGAACGCGACCGCGCCGACCCCGATCGGCGCGCCGCAGGGCACGTCCAGCAGCTGCCCGCGCCCGTTGCGGCGTACCAGCACCGGCGGGATGTGCCCGGCGTTGGCGATCGTGCAGCGCCGGGCGACCGGGTCGTAGACCGCGTACAGGCAGGTCGCCAGGTGGTCCTCGCCCAGGCGCTGGGCCAGGTCGTCCAGGTGCCGCAGCACCTGCTCCGGCGGCAGGTCCAGGGCGGCCAGGGTCTGCACCGCGGTGCGCAGGTGCCCCATCACCGAGGCCGGGCCGATCCCGTGGCCCATCACGTCCCCGACCACCAGCGCGACCCGGCTGCCGGGCAGCGCGATCGCGTCGTACCAGTCGCCGCCGACCTCCGCGGCCGGGTTCCCGGGCAGGTAGCGGTGCGCGATCTGCACCCCGGCCAGGGTCGGCGGGGAGGACGGCAGCATCGAGCGGCCCAGTGCGATCGCGGTGGCCGCCTGGCCCTGGTAGAGCCGGGCGTTGTCCACCCCGAGGCTGGCCTGCGCGGCCAGCTGGGCCGCGGTCAGCACACTGATGTCGTCGAAGGAGCCGTCCCGGGCGCTGATCAGGGTCGCGCAGCCGAGCACCCGGCCGCGCACCCGCAGCGGCACCACCAGCATCGCCCGGCCCAGCATGATCGGGGCCAGGTCGCCGGTCGGGTGCTCGTGGGCCAGCTGCCGGGCCAGGGCCTCGTCCACCCGCTCGATCACCACCGGCTCCCCGGTGGTCATCGCCCGCCGGCACGGCCCGTCCGGCTGCATCACCTGGGCCACGCCCTCCGGCGCCACGGCCAGCCACTGCGACCGGTCGTCCGCGCAGGCCACCGCGAGCCGGCGCAGCGGGGCCGCGGCCTCGGCGTGCGCGTCCGGCAGCCGGGTCTCCGGCGGGCGCTCCCCGCACAGGGACTCCAGCACGTGCACCGAGACGAACTCGGCCAGCCGCGGCACCAGGGCCAGGGCGAACTCGCGGACCACGCTGGTGATGTCCAGGCTCACCCCGATCCGGGCGGTCGCGGCGTTCAGGAAGGTCAGCTGTTCGTGCAGACGCGCGTGATCGTCCGGGCCGCCGGGCCCGGCCTGCCCTCCGGTCCGCGCCGGCGCCCGGCCGGCGACCGGCCCCGCCGCGCCTACCCCACCCGACGGCACAGACCGAAAATCTGGACTTCGGGCGCGGCCTGCGCCGTCGCCGGGGCGTACGAGAGCACGTGCTCCCAGTCCGACGCGAACCCGGCCTCGGCCAGCACGGTGCGCAGCTCGTACCGCGGGTAGCCGCTCACCCGGATGCGCGAGCCGAGGAAGGTGATCTGGGCGTCGTCCACGTCCGCCTCGACCATCGCGTAGGCCAGCCGGCCGCCGGGCACCAGGGCCCGGTGCAACAGCCCGAGCGCCTGCCGGATCTGCGCCTTGGGCAGGTTGAGCAGGGAGAAGAACGCGACCACGGCGTCGAACCGGGGCTCGCCGGACTCCGGGTCCGGCGCGGCCCCGGAATCGGCCGGAAGGGTCAGCACGTCCAGCACGTCCACCTGGTGGAACCGGGCGGTGCCGACGTTCCGGCGGGCCGACTCCAGCATCACCGGGGAGATGTCGATCCCGGTCACCCGGCACCCGGCGGTGTCCAGCTGCAGCGCGGTGGGCAGGCCGGTGCCGCAGCCCACGTCGAGCACCGCGGCGCCCGCGGGCAGCTCGGTCAGCAGCCGCTCGACCGCCTCGATCTGGCCCTCCTTGTGCGGGAAGGCCTCGTCGTAGCGCGGACCCATGGCGTCGTACGCCTGCGCCTGAGCCTCCTCCCGGGCCAGCCAAGCCCGGTCGGTCCCCGGTTCCCGAGGGGGGTTTCCAGCCACAAGACCTCACCGCCGTTCGAAGCGCCCGGCGGGGATCACTGTCCTGAGCCGGCTGTCAGTTGGGTGCGCGCATCAGCATACCCGGATGCAGGCCCCCGGTGGCCCGGTCGGACGCGGCAACAAATCAAATGTCATACCTGCACATCCTGTGTGAAGTCTGAGACACTGGCCGCCGAAGCGACGCGTGACGCACCGGAGAGAGCCGGACCCCGCGCCCGCGCCCGACCGAGGAGGATTCCAGGTTGTCGCAGAACATGAGCAGACGCACCGTGCTCAGGGGGCTCACCACCGGCGCCCTGGTGGTGGGCTTCGACCCGGTCGCCCACGCGTGGGCCGCGGGCGGTACCGGCGGCGGGGCGGCGGCCGGGCTGGTCGGCCTGCCCCGGCTCGACGGTCAGATCCTGACCGACCCGGCCGACCTGGCCGCGGCGGCCGAGGACTACGGCCATCTGGTCCACCGCACCCCGTCGGCGGTGCTCAGCCCGGGCTCGGTCTCGGACGTGACCACGATGCTGCGCTTCTGCTCCACCCGGGGGATCCCGGTCGCCGCCCGCGGGCAGGGCCACCAGACAAACGGCCAGGCCCAGGTGGCCGGCGGACTGGTGATCGACATGACCCCGCTGGCCCAGATCCGGGTGGTCGGCCAGACAGCCGTGGCCCAGGGCGGGGCGACCTGGGCCGACATCCTGACCGCGACCCTGCCGCACGGTCTGACGCCCCCGGTGTTCCCCGACTACGTCCACCTGTCCGTCGGCGGCACCCTGTCGGCCGGCGGCATCGGCGGGGCCTCGCAGCACTACGGCGCCCAGGTCGACCAGGTGCTCCAGCTGACCGTCGCCACCGGCACGGGCCGGCTGGTCACGTGCAGCACGCACTCCAGCCCCGACCTGTTCGAGGCCGTCCTGTCCGGGCTCGGCCAGTACGGCATCATCGTCAGCGCCACGATCCCGCTGGTGGCCGCCCCGGCCTCGGTGCGCCAGTACACCCTGACCTACCCGACCGTGGACGCGCTCACCGCCGACCAGCGCAAGGTCGTGCGCGACGGACGGTTCAACTGGCTCGAAGGACAGGCGTCCGTCGCGGGCGCCGGCGCCGCGGGACAGTGGACCTACCAGCTCGAAGGCGCGGTCTACTACGACGCGACCCCGCCGAACGACGCCGCACTGCTGGCCGGCCTCACCTACGAGCCGGGCAGCGTGGTGACCAGCGACATCGACTACGCGGACTTCATCACGATCCTGGACCCGTCGGTGGTGTACCTGAAGTCCACCGGCGAGTGGTACGACCCGCACCCGTGGATCAACCTGTTCATCCCGGACAGCAAGGCCGACAGCCTGATCACCTCGGTGATGGCCGGGCTCGGCGCGCAGGACATCGGCGCCAGCGGCGTGGTGCTGTTCTACCCGGTGCCGCGGGCCAAGTTCACCCGCCCGCTGCTGCGCGTCCCGGACGAGGACCTGTCCTTCCTGTTCGCCGTGCTGCGCACCGCCTCCCCGGACAGCCCCGCGCTGCCGGCCGACGTGATGGTCGCCGCGAACGAGAAGCTGTACCACAAGGCGCGCGCCGTGGGCTCGACCCGGTACGCGATCGACACCGTGCCGATGACCTATGCCGACTGGTCCGTGCAGTACGGGCCGCTGTATCCGTTCGTGGTCGCGTCCAAGAACCGGTACGACCCGGCGCACATCCTCGCTCCCGGCCAGGGCATCTTCCCGGAGCGCGGGCAGTAGGAGCAGTAGTAGCGTTAGAAAGCTGTAGCGGTGACGGCGGGCGTACGGGTTTCGCGGGCGAGCGGTCTTCGTCCGCGGGCCGGTACGCCCGCAGCCGCACGCGGATCCGCGACCGGCTCCTGCTACCAGCGCGCGACCAGGAGCGCGTTTAGCTTCGCCGCGGCGGGCAAGTGAGGGTTCATGATCCTCAACGAACTCGGGCCGGATCGCGGGCCCATTCCCGACCTGGCCGACCAGTACGCCGTCAGTCTGATCGGCGCCACCGCGGACGAAGCCGTCCCCCAGGGCGTGCCGCTGACCGCCGTCGACCTGCCGAGCCTGGACAACGCCCGAGTCCGGACCTGGCTGGGCGACAACCGCGACCTGCAGGTCTTCGTGGTCGCCGGCCGCGAGATGGGCACCGTGGGCACGCCCGAACTGGCCGTCTACGTCACCGAGGCCGAATACAAGCTGGTCGCCTCGGCCATGCCGCGCTGACCAGACCGGCTCGTTTTCCCGCCCTTCCCCGCACGGCAGACTGGAGACCGACCATGACCCCGGACGCCACCACGACCCCGGACGCCACCACCCCGGGCAGCGAGGCCGACGCCGCGCCGACCGAGGGCGTTCTGTCCGCCGACACGCTCAGGTCCATGGACGCGGAGACCGACCAGCTCGCCGCCGACATGGACGACGCGCGCGACGCGGTCCGCGCCGCGCACCGGGCCGACACCCTGGCCCCCGCGGGCGAGGAACTGCCGCCCGGCGAAGCCGCCGGCTGAGCCCGTCGGCGCAGCCGCTCCGCGCACCAAGCAACGACGCACCACGCACGACGAGTGATTCCCACCCCACAATCAGGAGCGTTGATGCCCGACCAGCCCACTGCCGATCCCGTCTTGCGCCACCTCGTGCTCGCGGTGAACCAGGCGCAGACCGCTTCGGTCCCGATCTCGCTCAGCGTGAACGGACGCGAGTTCACCGGCGAACTGATCGCCCAGACGACGTACTTCGCCGCGCTGACCGAGGGCAGTCCGCTGTTCGCCGCGCTCGACCCGACCTCGCCGCTGGCCGCGGACCAATACGCTGCGGACAGTGCGACCGTGGACGACGAGTTCCTGCACCTGCGCCTGCCGCCGGAGTCCGCGGCCGAGCCGCCGCCGGTCTGGCGGATCCGGATGGCTGCTGTCGACGGCTGGAATCTGCGGGTGGCCGACCCGGAACCCGCACCGAACCAGCACGTGGACCCAGGCCACGGCGACCACGAGCACGGCCATCCGGACGAGCCCGAACTGTCCCGCGCCCGCGCCGTCCTGACCGGCCAGAGCATCGACCAATCGAGCGACGACTAACCCGATCGGCCCAGCCACTCCGCTAGCCCGATCGGGTCATTTCTCCGGGACGTCGAGTTCCAGCAGCGCGTCCTCATGCAGGCTGCCGAGAAACAGCCGCCCTTCGGGCAGCGTGTGCAGGCCGAGCGGGCGGCCCTCCACCTTCCCGACCTGCCGGACCGCCCGGGTGCCGAGGTCCACGGCCAGGATCCGGCCGTCCTGCACCCCGGTGAACAGCTGCCCGGCCTGCTCGCCGAGCCCGGCCACGACGTCCTCCGGCCCGACCCCGGACAGGTGGATCCGGCCGCACACCGCCACCGGCTCCCAGCCGGTGCGTTCCCGGGCCCGGGCCGTACGCGCCGGAGCCTTCCAGCGCACCGGCTGCAACGCGGGTTTGGCCGCCATCAGCGCTTGGCCCCGGTTCCGGCCCCCGTCCGTCGCGCCTGCTTCCAGGCCCGCTCGGCCTCGGCCTGCAGGACGGGCAACGCGGCGGCGTCCCGCTCGTACAGGACGCCGTAGGTGAACGCGTTCTCGCCGGCCGCGTGCGCCGCCAGGCCCAACTCCCGGATCACGTGGGCCGCCAGGACGCTGTCCTGGTGCTCGCCGAGCACGGTCTGCAACCCCTTCATCGCCTTGGCCGACCTGCGCAGCCGCTTGCCCAGCGCCGGGCTGACCGCCTCGGCGGCGTACCGGGCGCGCTTGGCGGCCTTGCGGGCCTCGTGCAGCGCCACGTCGCGTTCCGCGCCGCCGGGCGGGGTCTCGAACGCGCGGGCCATCCGCTTGTCCACCCGGCGGAACGTCGTGTCGATCAGCGGCGGCAGCTCCTTCGCCGCCCGGCGCTCGGCCGCCTTCGCCAGCGGCGGCTCGGCCAGCAGGGCGTCCAGGCCCGCGAGCAGCGCGAGGTAGCGCTCCCCGTCCAGGGCTTCGAGCACGGACGCATGGGTCGAGTCGCGGCTCGGCTCGAACCGGGCGTCGATCCGTTCCCGGACCGGGCCGAGCACCAGGTAGTCCGAGGACTCGGCCAGCGCGGCCAGGTTCGCCAGCAGGTGGTCGCCGAGCACCTCCTCGTCCCGGGCCTGGCCGAGCACGTCGGCCAGCCAGGTCAGCTCCTCGAACAGCCAGATCGTGGAGTCCGGGGCGAACAAGGGCTCGAACGAGCGCAGGGCGCTGCGGATCCGGCGGGTGGTGACCCGCATGGTGTGCACCGCGTCCGGTTCGGCCTGGCGCACCTTCGGATCCCAGGCCACCAGCGCGTCGACCTGGGCGGCGAGGTAGCCGAGCACGGCCTCGGCCGCAGACGGCGCCTTGCCCGGCCCGCCCGCGGCGCTCCCGTCCGCGCTGCCCGGGCTCGCCTCGGCCAGCCGGCCGGCGAGGGCGAACTCCAGTTTCGCGGTCCGCGCCGAACGGACCATCCCGCTGCGCTGCAACAGCTTGTCGGCCGCCTTCAGCAGCCGCAGATCGCCGTCGACCAGTTCGACCTCGACCTCGTCCCAGCGCCGCGGCGCCGCGTGCGCGCCGAGCGACTCGGCGGTCACGCCGTCCACCACGACCTCGGCCAGCGTGCTCCCGCCCGGGCCGCGCAGCAGGCGCTTGCGCCGGGTGGTGGTGATCCGGGCCACCGGCTCCAGCGGCCGCCCCCGGGTCCAGGCGCGCACCAGCCCGGCCAGTTCGGCCGGCAGGTCCCGGCCGGCCGGCAGCCGCAGCTCGATCCGCGAGCCGGCCTGGTCCGGCAGTTTCAGGTGCCAGCCCGCGTCGCCGCCGCCGGTGCGCCGGCGCAGCGTGATCCCGGCCCGCACCAGCCGCAGGTCCGCGGTGTCGTGGTACACCGCGCGCAGGACCTGCCGCTCGGGCGGGGACAGCTCGGCCACCTCGGGCAGCGCCGACAGGTCCGGCAGCGTCACCCCGGCGGGTACGTCGTACTTCCACTCCGTCTCACGGACCTTGGTCACCATCCCTTACTCGTACCCAGCCGCCGCGCCGCTCAACGCTCGTGATCCGGCCGGGTTCGCGGTTTCAAACAGACCAACCGGGTCATCGCGGGCAATGGCCGGACAATGGCAGTCATCGGCCCGGGACGCCCCGGGCCGCAGGAGGACGGGCAGGGTACTCGATGTCTCAGATGCAGGAGAAGCAGAACGCGGCGGAACTTCCGGGCCGGCCGGGCGCACCGGAGACGGTCCCGCAGCGCCTGGCACTGGCCGCGTACCACTCGCTCGCGGCCCGGCTGTCGGCCGCCGCGCTGCTCGTGGTGCCCTCGGCGGTCGCGGTCGGGCTGCTGGTGCTCGGGATCGAGGCGGACTGGCCGCCGCTGCACCGGCTGGACCAGTCGGTCGCCGACACCCTGCACCGGCAGGCCCTGGCGCACCCCGAGTGGGTGCGGGCCATGCTGGACGTGTCGAACGTCTTCTCCCCGCTGGACATGCGGATCGCGGTCGGGGTGGCGGCCGTGGTGTTGTGGCTGCGCAAGGCGCGCCGGCTCGCGGTGTGGGCCGTGTTCACCATGGCCGCCGGCGGGCTGGTCGACACGGTCCTGAAGACCGCGGTCGGCCGGGCCCGGCCCTCCTTCGCCGACCCGGTGGCCACGGCCCCGGGCGCGTCGTTCCCGTCCGGGCACTCCTTCACCTCGATGCTCGGCGCCGGGGTGCTGGTCCTGCTCGTGCTGCCGCTGCTGCCGCCGCGCGGGCGGATCGCGGCCTGGGTGGTCGGCGCGTGCATTCCGCTGGCGGTCGGCTACAGCCGGGTCGCGCTGGGCGTGCACTGGGTCAGCGACGTGCTCGGCGGCTGGATCCTCGGCGCCGGACTGCTGGCCGTGACCACGAAGGTGTTCGAGGCCTGGCGGCGTGCGGAGGGCCGGCCCGAGGTGCACGCGGTGCTCGAAGGCGTGGCCCCGGAGGAGACCGAGATCGCGGTGCACCCGCAGGCCGAGACCACGGCCGCTGAGAACCCGGTCATGGAGACCCCGGCCACCGAGAGCACGGCCGCCGAGGAGCCCGGCGCCCGGTAACTGCGCCCGGCCGTACATGAAATGGCGAAATGCGGTCAGCAGGAGGGCATGCGAAACCTGTTGAGCCGGATCGACGGCCGCCTGATCCTCGTGCGCATCGTGCTGCCCGCCTGTCTGCTGACGGCCCTGATGGTGGGAATCGGATTCCTGATCACCAGGGCCCTGACGCACGACTGGCCGTTCACCGCCGAGGACGGCGTGGACCGCTCCCTGGCGGCGCACCGCACCGGCACCTGGAACGACGTGTCAGACGTCTTCTCCACCGGCGCGAGCACCCTGTGGGCCATCCCGCTGGCGATCGCCGCGGTCGTCGCCGCCCGCCTGGTCTTCCACCGCTGGCGCGAGGCCGGGTTCATCGCGGTGGCCATGCTGGTCGAGGTGAGCGTGTTCCTGCTGACCACGCTCCTGGTGCACCGCTCCCGGCCGGGCGTCCCGGAACTCGACGTCTCCCCGCCCACGTCGAGCTACCCCTCCGGGCACAGCGCCGCGGCGCTCGCGCTCTACGGGTCCGTGGCACTGGTCATCTATCTGCACGCGCGCCGACGCACCGCCTGGCTGCTGCTCCTGATCCCCGTGGCCGTGGCCGGATCGCGGCTCTACCGCGGCATGCACCACCCCAGCGACGTGATCGCCGGACTCCTGCTCGGTTTCCTGGCGATCCTCATCGCCAAGCGCGCCGTGCTCGACACCGAACAGGCCACGCGCACCGCCCGTGCGACGGCCGGCCGCACCGGACACCGCCCTCGGCCGCGCGCCCTGGGCGGTGCCCGATGACCCGGATCGCGTTGGTGGTCAACCCGACCAAGGCCGACCCCGCCCAGATCGAGGCCTTACACAGGACCGTCGCAGCGGCCTGCGCCGCCGCGGCCCTGCCGCCGCCGCGGCTGCTGCTGACCTCGGAGCAGGACGCCGGCGGCGAGCAGGCCCGGCGGGCGCTGGCCGACGGCGCCGACCTGGTCGCCGCCTGCGGCGGGGACGGCACGGTCAACGCCGTCGCCCAGGCCCTCGCCGGAACCGGCGCCGTGCTCGGGATCGTGCCGCTGGGCACCGGGAACCTGCTGGCCGCGAACCTGGGCGTGCCCAAGGGGATCGACGACGCGGTCAGTGCCCTGATCACCGGCCGGGACCGGCGGATCGACCTGGGCCGGTGCGGCCGGGACCGGATCCTGGTCGGCCTGGCCGGGCTCGGCCTGGACGCCGCGATGGTCGCCGACGTCCCGGCGTTCCTGAAGAAACGGATCGGCTGGCCCGCGTACGTCGTCTCGATCGCCCGGCACCTGCCGGACCGCGGGGTCACCGTGGTGTTCGAGCTCGACGGGCGCCGGGTCCGGCACTTCGGCGTGCGGACCGTGCTGATCGGCAACTTCGGCCGGGTGCAGGGCGGCATCAACCTGCTGCCGGCCGCCGCGCCGGACGACGGCCTGCTCGACGTCGTGGTCCTGGCCCCCCGCGGCCGCCTGCTCGGCTGGCTCGGCGTCCTGGCCCACCTGCACCGGACCCGGCCCGACGCACCCGCCCGCACGCAGTCGCAGGACTCGGACGCGGTGCACCGCTACCGGGCCAAGCGCGTGGTCGCGCACACCCGGCACCCGGTCGCGCACGAGACCGACGGCGAGTTCCTCGGCCGCGGCACCCGGCTCGCCGTCGAGGTCCAGCCGCTCGCGCTCACGGTCCGGGTGCCCCAGGCCCCGGCCGCCCCGGTGTTCCCCGATCCGGCCGCCGCGATCGAAGCGAGCCGGGGCGGCGCCCGATGAGCACCGCGACCCGCGTCCCGCAGACCCGGCTGATGGCCGGGGACGAACTGTCCGCCGAAGACGCCTGGGCCACCATGCGCGGCATCGGCCCGCGCACCCTGCTGCGCGACTCGTTCCTGCGCTTCCGCTACGCGGACGGCTTCAGCCACGCCCGGGCGCTGGCCATGCAGATCTGCCTGAGCGTGATCCCGCTGGCCATCGCCGTGGTCGGCCTGTCCGCTACCCTGCACCGCCAGGACGCCGGCCAGGTGGTCCAGGAGGTGCTGGAACGGATCACCCCGGGCGCCAGCCGCCAGGTGATGCAGACCGCGCTCGCCTCCGGCCAGGCCCGCGGCCAGTCCGGCGGGTTCGCGTTGTGGGGCGGCCTGCTGGTCGCCCTGATCTCCCTGACCACCGGGATGGGCCAGATCGAACGCGGCTCGAACCGGATCTACGGCGTCGAACGCGATCGCCCCGCCGTGCACAAGTACGCCAACGCCGCCGGCCTGGCCCTGCTGGCCGGCATCCCGATGGCGCTGGGCATGGCGATGGTGGTGGCCGGCGGCCCGTTCGGCGACGCGCTCAGCGACGTGTACCACTGGCCGCACGGCGCCCACTCCGCCTGGGACGTGGCGCACTGGCCGGTCGGGGTGCTGCTCGCGTTGCTGTCCGCGAGCATGATCTTCAAGCGTGCCCCGCGCCGGCGCCAGCCCGGGGCCTCCTGGCTGGCCTTCGGCGCCGGGGTCGCGCTCCTCCTGTGGTCGGTGTTCACCGGCCTGCTGGCCTGGTACGTCGAAGGCAGCAGCGCCTTCGGCTCGGTCTACGGGCCGCTGTCGGGCGTCATGGCCCTGCTGGTCTGGGCCAACCTCTCCGCGATCGCCCTGTTCCTCGGGGTCGCCCTGGCCGCCCAGCTCGAAGCCCGCCGCGGCGCCGTGCGCGACCCGGTCCGCCCGGACCCGGGCGCGTGAGCCCCGCGCCCGGCCGGCGGGTCGGACAGGCGGCCGGGTCCCGCTGGTCACACAGCTGCTGGTGCGCCGAAATCAACGGCTTCGAGACTATCTTCAGCATGAACTGAAGTTCCCTTCACATGCCATGGCTATGCCCAGGACATCGCCGCGGCTGCGGCCAAGTCGTTCGTCGCGGTCGAGTGACCCGTCAGGCGCTCTCGTCCACGCCCTCGCCCTCGGTGAACGTGGCCAGCATGTCCGCGGCATAGATCTCGTAGCGCCCGCGGCCGTTGCGCTTGGCCCGGTACATCGCGATGTCGGCCCGGCGCATCAGGTCGGCCGGGTCCGCCGAGGCCGGGTCGCTCAGCGCGATGCCGATGCTCGCGCCCACGTCCACCCGCCGCCCGGACACGGTCATCGGCTCGCTCAGCGCCCGGATCACCTTGTCCGCGACCTTCCTGGCCACCCGCCCGTCCCGGTCCCCGGACAGCAGCAGCGCGAACTCGTCCCCGCCGAACCGGCCGGCCAGGTCCGCCGGGCGGGTCTGCGCCCGGATCCGGTCGGCCGCGATCACCAGCACCTCGTCGCCGACCGCGTGGCCGAGCGTGTCGTTGACCGCCTTGAACCGGTCCAGGTCGATGAACAGCAGCGCCGCGGGCGCGCCGCGGTCCAGCTGCTCGGTGGTGCGTTCCAGGAACAGGCCGCGACCGGCCAGGCCGGTCAGGGTGTCCAGCGAGGCCCGGTTCATCTTGTCGAAGGTGTGCGCGTCGGTCAGGGCCAGGCTCACGTTCTGCGCGAACGTGCGCAGGGTCTGCGCCTCCTGCGCGTTGTACCGCCGGTCCGGCCGGCGCGAGGCGACCAGCAGGCCGCCGGACACCACGCCGTTCTCGTGCACCGGCGCCGCCATCGACGCGCACAGCTGCCCGCCGGTCAGCTCCCGGATCACCGGCGAGGCGTTCTCGTACCCGTAGAACGTCACCACGTCGTCCCGGCGCATCGCCTCGCCCGCGGCGCCCGCCTCGGTCAGCGCCACCCCCGGCGACCGGGTCGCGCTCAGCCCGGCCGAGGAGCGCAGCTTCGCCCGGTCCGGGGCGTCCGGGTCGCGCACCCACAGGCCGACCATCTCGTCGCCGAGCAGGTCCTGCAGCCCGGCGGTGATCGTCTCCAGGATCTGCTGCAACGGCTCGCGCCGGGAGATCGCCCGCTGCACCACCGACAGGTGCGACTGCAGCTGCTGCTGTTCGCGCAGCGACTCCAGCAGCCGCGCGTTCTCGGCCGCCTGCTGCTCCGAGCGCTTGCGCATCCGGTGCTCGGCCTGCAGGGTGCGCAGCATGGTCAGGGTCAGCTCCATCAGCCGGGCCATCCCGCGCACCAGGTTGCGTTCCTCCACCGAGAACGGCTGGTCGCCCCAGCGGGCGATGATCAGCTGGCCCGGGCGGGTGCCGCCCCAGGGCGCGGCCACCGCCTGGCACTTGTCCAGGCCCGGCACCTCGATCCAGGACTTCTCCCGCCGGCCGACCGCCAGGATGTCCTCGTGCGGCACCGCCCCGGCCGGAAAACCCACCGACGCGGCCACCTCGCCGTCCAGCACCACGGCGGCGACCTCCGCCTCCAGGGCCTGGGCGGCCCGCTCGGCCGCGCCGGCCGCGGCCGAGGCCTCGTCGGTGAACGAGGTGACCACGGCGAGCAGCTCCAACAGCTGCTGGACCTCGGGTGACGCGGCGCCGTCGGCCATCGGTCAGCCCAGGGCCAGCACGGCGAGGGTCTGGTTGTGGAACCCGTCGATGCCGCGCACCCGCGCTATCTCCCCGTAGGTGTAGAACCCGGCGAACGGGGCCGACCCGGCCCACTTCTCCAGCCGCTCCCCCTCCCGCCGGATCCCCTCGTCGCCGAGCACCGCCCGCAGCGCGGCGCAGCTGAAGGTCAGCAGGCCCAGCGGCGGGCGCCCGCCGAGCCCGGCCAGCGCGTCCTGGCAGGCCGCCTCGGTCGCGGCCAGGATGGACTCCTCGTCCCCGGTCATCACCCAGGTCAGGCCGCCGTGGTCCATCGCGCTGCCGCCGCCGACGGACCGGCCGGCGATGTCCACCTCGGTGCTCAGGTTGCGCGCCTCGACCCCGCTGCGCCGCTGCACGCCGAGCGGGCGGCTGAGCGCGAAGTCCTTGAACGCCTCCGGGTCGGTGTAGGCCGCGGCCGGGGCCTGGGCGCGGTCCAGGTAGGCGTCCAGGGCCGGCTGGTCGTCGAGCGAGTACACCCGGCCGTTGCCGCTGCCGGTCACGATCATCGGCTGCCCGGTCTTCTGCCAGCCGTGCCGGAACGCGATCGACAGCGGCGCCTCGGAGGCGATGGCCACCGCGATCGCCGCGTCGGTGAGCACCCGGTCGTCGGCGATCAGGAACCCGCCGGTCATCCGCCAGCCGTCCGCGCAGGCGCCGCCGAACAGCGGCACGGCCGCGCCGACCACGCTGTACACCCCGCGCAGGATCGCCTCCTGGTCGCGCACCATCCCGTCGGTCAGCAGCAGCAGGGCCCGGTGCTCGAGCGGGTCGACCTCGCCGGCGCAGCGGGCCAGGGCGGCCCCGGCCTCGCGCTGCCGGCCGGAAACGTTTTCGGCGACGGCCAGCCGGACGCTGAACCCGGGCCCGCCGATCGCGGCCACGGTGACCGAGCCGTCGGTCGGGCCGCCGGGGGCCAGCTCGCCGTGCGTGGTGCAGCCGACCACCGGCACCCCGGGCGCGGCCGCGCGCAGCCCGTCCAGCACCCCGGCCAGGTCGTGCGTGATCGCGGTGAACACGATCAGCAGCTTCGGGTCCGCGCCGTGCAGGGCGGACCCGGCCGCCGCGGCCGCGGCGGTGCGCGAGTCGGCGGCGCCGGACCGGCCCACCCCCATCCAGCGGCGTCCGTCCTCGGAGTCTCGCGTCTCCATGGCCACTTCTCCTCACACGCGGAAGTTGCCGCCGGCATCCGCCGCCGGAGCCCAGGGCCGGACCGGTTCGCATCGGACCCTCATTATTTCCCGGATACCGCCGTTTCGCGACACGATCGGCGCAATTGCGTACACGTGTTCTCCGGGATCGGGCGAGACCGGGCGGGGCTCGGAGTCGTCGTCCGGCTCCGCCGGGTGACGGCCACTGAGGATTCTGCCATACTCCCGGCGCGAGTGAGACAGGACGTTACGTTCCGGTGGCCCGCTTCGGTCGGGCCGGGGGTCGGCCCTGGTACGCCTCCGGCGCGGTCGACCCGCGCCCGCTGGTGGCCGCCACCGTGGGACTGGCCGAGGTCGGCGCGGTGCTCGGCGGCGCACGCCCGGCCGGGGCCGGCCCGGGGCCGAAGATCCACGTGGACCCGCGCCGCTGACGTGGCCCGGAAAATTGTTCACCGGTTTCACAAATCGGCCGCGCAGCCAGAGGGTCGCAAAGTACTGTGTGAGCTTGCAGTGCTATCGTGTTCTGACGGTTTGTGACGGTTGGCGCGGTGCGGGCGGCACGACGCGAAGGGGACGGGTGAGCAGTGGCCAGCGCGTTGGCGGCCATAGTCAGGGATTTCGTGAACGACACCACCGAGGCGATCAGCACCAGGGTCGGCCCATTGATGGAGTCGTTCACCCGCAGGACCGGGGACATCGTCGCGCAGAACGCCGGCGGCATCGACGGCGCCGAGTCGCAGGTGACCGACAGCATCACCGGGGTGACGCGGACCGGCGGAGATGGCGTGGCTCCGGGAGACGTGCATCCGGGCGCCGGTCCCGAGCCGCCGGGCGGTAGTGGCGCGGCCGGAACCGGAACGCATCCCGGCGATCTCGCGCCGCCGCAGGCCCCGGCCGCCGTTCCCGGCCCGACCGCTCCGGCGCCGGTCGACACGCAGGGTGTGGGCCCGTGCGGCAAGGCCGGGGAGCCGGTGGACGTGGTCTCCGGCCAGTACGTGACCGCCGCCGTCGACGTCGACCTGCCCGGGGTCCTGCCGCTCGTCCTGCGCCGTGCCTACGCCTCGGGCTACCGCGGCGGCCGGCTGCTCGGGCCCGGCTGGTCGTCGACCCTTGACATCAGGGTTCAGATCACGCGCGACGCGGTCTACTTCGCCGACGACGACTGCCGCATCCTGGAATTCCCCGTCCCCGACCCGGCCGCCGCAGCCCGCCCGGTCCTCCCGGCCGCCGGCGAGCGGCTGGAACTGACCTGGGACCGGGAACGCGACGAGATCCGGATCCAGAACCCGGTCACCGGCCGGACCTGGCACTTCACCACCATCGGGGCCACCCGCGTTGCCGGTACGGGCCCTGACGACGACGCACCCGGCTCCGTCGCTGGCACCGAGATCCGCCCGCTGACCGCGATATCCGACCGCAACGGCAACCGGATCGTCTTCACCCGTGACCAGGACGGCCTGCCGACCGAGGTCACCCGCTCCGGCGGCTACCGCGTCGCCGTGGACACCGGATACACCGCGGCCGGATTCCGGGTCGAAGCCCTACACCTGGTGCACCCGACCGATCCCGACCGAACCAGTATGCTGACGGCGTATCAGTTCGATCTCAGAGGTCGGATGATCGGCCTGATCGGCCCGACCGACGTGGCATTCGAGTACGAATACGACACCGCCGACCGGATCACCGCGTGGACCGACCGTACCGGCTACCGCTTCGCGTACCGCTACGACGACCTCGGCCGGGTGACCGCCACGGACGGCGACGGCGGCTACCTGTCCGGCACCTTCGCCTACGACCCCGGGAACCGGACCACCGCCTATACCGACAGCCTCGGCCACACAACCGAGTACCGGTACGACGATCGCGGCCACGTCACCACGACCGTCGACGCACTCGGTCACAGCACCCTGACCGAATACGACCCCTACGGCCGCCTGGTCTCGCGCACCGACGAACTCGGCCACGCCACCCGCGTCTCGGTCGACGACGCCGGCGACCCGGTCCGGATCGACCGCCCGGACGGCACCAGCGTCTCAGCACGCTACGACGCACGGCACCAGCCGATCGAGATGACCGATCCGTCCGGCGAAGTGTGGCGCTACACCCGCGACGACCGCGGCAACCTGCTCGCCGCCACCGACCCGCTCGGCCACGTGACAGCCTTCTCCTACGACGAGCGCGGCATCCTGCTCTCCCGCACCGACGCACTCGGCCAGGTCACCCGGTACGTGTCCGACCGCGCGGGTCTGCCGCTGTCCGCGACCGACCCGGCCGGCGCCACCTGGACCGCCACCCGCGACCCGCAGGGACGGGTCCTGTCGTCGACCGACCCGCTCGGCGCGAGCACCGTCACCACGTGGGACGGCGCCGGTCACCCGGTCTCGCGCACCCACCCGGACGGCTGCCGGGAGACCTGGACCTGGGACGCGAACGGCTCGCTGCTCGCGCACACCGACCGGTCCGGACGCAGCACGGCGTTCGAGGTCGGCCCGTTCCGGCGGGTGGTCGCGCGCACCGGCCCGGACGGCGCCCGGCACACCTTCGTGCACGACACCGAGCTGCGCCTGACCACGGTCACCGACCCGCAGAACCTGATCTGGAGCTACACCTACGACGAGCGCGGAAACCCGACCGGCGAACGGGATTTCAACGGTCGGGCCCTGACCTACGGCTACGACGCCGCGGGCCGGATGGAGCGCCGGACCAACGCGGTCGGCCGCAGCGTCGAACTCGTGCGCGACGGGGCCGGGCGGGTCGTCGCCCAGCACTGCGACGACGGCTCCGTCACCTCCTTCGGCTACGACCGGCTCGGCCACCTGGTCCGGGCCGCCGGGCCGGACTGCGACCTGGCCGTGATCCGCGACCCGCTCGGCCGGGTCCTGGCCGAGACCGCCGGCGGGCGCACCCTGACCAGCACCTACGATCCGCTCGGCCGCCGGCTGACCCGGATCACCCCGACCGGCCGGGTCTCGCGCTGGCAGTACGACGACCGGACCGGCCGTCCGCTCACCCTGACCAGCGGCGCCCGGCAGATCTCGTTCGGCCACGACCCGGCCGGGCGCGAGACGCACCGCCGGATCGGCCCGGACACGGCCCTGACCAGCGTCCGGGACGACCTCGGCCGGCTCACCGCCCGCCGCGTGATCGGCGCGGACGGCCCATCCGGCGCGGCCGCCCACGCCGACTCTGCCGCCGCCCAGACCGCGCGGCTGCTGCACGAGCGGACCTGGACGTACCACGCGGACGGCAGCCCGGAGACCATCAGCGACCTGACCGACGGCCTGCGGCGCCTGGACGTCGACGTGCTCGGCCGGGTGACCGCCGTGAACTCGGCGACCTGGACCGAGCGCTATGCCTACGACGAGGCCGGCAACCTCACCCATGCCGAGGACACCCGCGACCCCGACGCGCCGACCGGCGGCCCGCGCGTGCTCACCGGCCTGCTGCTGCGCGAGGCCGGGCGCACCCGCTACGAGTACGACGCCCAGGGCCGCGTGATCAAGATGGTCCGGCGCACCCTCTCCGGCCAGCACAAGGTCTGGACCTACCAGTACGACGCGTACGACCGCCTGATCGAGGCGGTCAACGCCGCGGGCGAGCACTGGCGCTACCAGTACGACCCGCTCGGCCGCCGGATCGGCAAGCGCCGCTTCGACGAGGACGGCGCCACGGTCGAAGAGGTCAGATTCACCTGGGACGGCACGGTCCTGGCCGAGCAGGACCACTACTGCGGCAAGGTCCCGACCGTCACTGCGGTCGGCTGGGACCACGAGCCCGGCACCTGGACCCCGGTCACCCAGGACACCCGGACGTTCTACGCCGCCGCGCCGCAGGAGGTGATCGACCAGGCGTTCCACGCGGTCATCACCGACCTGGTCGGCGCCCCGACCGAACTCGTCGACCCCGACGACGGCCGCACGGTCTGGCGCAGACGGACCGGCCTCTGGGGCGCCACGATCCCCGAAAACCCGGCTGCGGCCCCGACCGACGACGGCCGCCGCACCGGCGACTGTCCGCTGCGGTTCCCCGGCCAGTACCACGACGCCGAAACCGGCCTGGACTACAACTACCAGCGCTACTACGATCCCGGCACCGGCCGCTACACGACCGCCGACCCGCTCGGCCTGGTCCCGGCGCCGAACCACTACGCCTATGTCGAGAACCCGCTGCGCCTGCTCGACCCGTTCGGCCTGGCCGGCGGACCCCCGCCCGGCGGCCGGCCGGCCGGACCGATCTCGATGGACACCGCGGTGAGCCTCGGCGCGGACTTCGTCGGGGACAACGCCCGGATCGTAAGATCGGGCAGTGGCGGATTCCAGTTCCTCAGCACCGGGACCGACCCGGCCGGCGACACCGTGACCGGCATCGCCCGCTTCGACATCAACCCGGCCTCCCCGCACGTCCAGGGTCTCGGCCCGCACCTGAACCTCGAGACGCAGGTCAACGGCACGACCGTCCGCAGCGGCCCGCTGGCCGACCCGCACATCTCGATCGACCCGGCGACCATCCGCCCCGGAGACATCCCATGCCCGTGACCGATCTCGCGCTGCGCTACGTCGACACCCCGATGCAGGAGGTCGACGTCGCCCTCACCCGCCCGGCCGCCCTGGCCCTGGCCGCCGCCCTGGACGCAGGCCACGGCACCTTCGACGCCGCGCCCGATCCCGACGACGACCCCTCGCCCTACCGTGCCTTTCTCAACCACCTGGAGGTTGTCACCCATCCCGGGGGCAAGGTCACGATGCACCTGGACGTCCCCGCATCCACCCTGCGGTTCACCGGCGCCCCCGCGCACCTGAAGGTCCTGGCCGCCAACATCCGCGCCCTGGCCGAGGACCCCGACCCGACCGGGCACCTGCACGTCGAGTACTTCGAAGAGCACTACTATCTGGCCGAGTCAGAACCCTCTGTCATCTTCCATTTCGCCCAGGCGTAGCAGACATGCCATAGCAGACTTGTGGCCCGCCTGGATTTCCCCAGGCGGGCCACAGGTTTCACCTCAACTCAGCTCACTGCGAATCGCCTATCCAAGCCCGAGCAGATGCGCCTTGTACGCCGAACCGTACGCCGTCGGGGTCCCGGTGTAGTCCGTGATCAGCGTCGGGCCGCTGGAGCAGCCGCCGGACCAGTCGTTCCAGGTCCAGGCCAGGTAACCGGTGCCCTGCGAGTCCAGCCAGTTCATCAGTGGATTGATGTAGCTGCCGGAGCAGTCGTTCTCGCCGATCTCGCCGGCGATCAGCGGCACCTTGGCGATCACCGGGGCGATCTGGCTGGTCCAGCAGGACTGGTTCGAGCAGGTGTTGAAGTTGTACGAGTGCCACGACGCGGCCAGGTCGTGGTCCGGGTCGGTCGGCTCGTACTGCAGCCACTGGGTCAGGTCGTTGGAGTAGGCTAGGCCGCCGAGCATCAGGACATTGTTCGCCCCGGTCGACCGGACCGCGGTGACCAGCGACTGCATGCCCGCGACGGTGTACGAGATCCCGCCCGAGCAGGACGAGCCGCCGTTGAGCCAGCACTGCCACGCCGCGGTCTCGGTCGGCATGGCCCGGTCCGGGTACGGCTCGTTGAACAGGTCGAAGATGACCGCGTCATTGCCCTTGAAGGTGCCGGCCACCGACGTCCAGAACGGCACCGCCCCGGCCGCGTCCGGCATCGGCTTCTGGCAGGTGGCCTGGGCCGACGAGCACCCGGACGAGTTGCCGGTGTAGACCCCGTCGGTCCAGTGCAGGTCGAGGATCGCGACGATGCCGTTGGCGTTGAGCAGCTTGACGTACGCCGTGACCGCCGACTGGTAGTTCGCCCCCGCGTCGGCCGCGGTGACGTACGACTCGGCGTTCCAGCAGGCCTCGTTCAGCGGGACCCGGACCGCGGTCACGCCCCAGCTCTTGATCGCGCTGACCGCGGTCTGGTCCATCGGGCCGTCCCAGATCCCGGTGCCCTGGACGCACGAGTACTCCCCGCCGGAGCGGTCCACGCCGTGCAGGACCACGGTCGCGCCGTTCTGGTCCACCAGCTTGTTGCCGGAGACCTGCAACTGCGGGGCGGCCCCGGAAGTCGGCGGCGGGCTGGTCGGCGGTGCGGTGGTCGGGGGCGCGGTGGTCGGCGGCGGCGTCACCGGGGACGTGGTGGTCGGCGGGGGCGTGGTCGGCGGCGGGGCCGAACCGCCGTTGCAGGCCACGCCGTTGAGCGTGAACGCGGTCGGGGCCGGGTTCGACCCGGACCAGGAACCGTTGAAACCGATCTGCACCGAACCGCCGGACGCGATCGCGCCGTTCCAGCTCTCGCTGGTCACGTTCACGTTCGCGCCGGACTGGGTCCAGGTCCCGTCCCAGCCGTCGGTCACCGCCTGCCCGGCGGTGAACGCGAAGCCGAGCGTCCAACTGGACACCGCCGCCATGTTGTTCGTGATCGTGATCGCCGCGCCGAAGCCGACGTTCCACTGGTTGGTGGCCGAGTAGGTGACCTGACAGGCCGGGGTGGCCGCCGAGGCCGGGGCGGCCAGCACGGTCGCCGTGCCGGCGCCGATCACCAGGGCCGCGACCCCGGCCGCGGCCGCCGCCGAGCGCAGTCCGCTGCGCTGGGCCCGCCGGCGCGGGGGCCGCAGATGGGACAGGGGATTCATGGGGGAGTGCCTCCGGAAAGGGGGAGAGGAGGGGCGGGATGGGGACGGGCCCCGGTACCGTTCGCCCCGGGGCCCGGACTGGTCACAGCCCTACGGCCGGGTCAGGAACCCGGCCGGGTCACAGCACCGGGTAGGCGTCCGCGACGAGCTGCTGGAACTGCGCGCCGAACCAGTTGCCGGCCGGGATGTCGTAGCCCGGGATGGCGTCGGTCGGGTACGTGTTGCCGCTGCCGTCGGTCTGGGTGCCGTTCGGGTCGCAGTGCGGGTCGCCGTGCGCGTGGGTGGACGTCGGGTAGTCGCCGTCCGACTCTCCCGGCGGCTTGACCCACACGTAGGCGATGATGTGGCTGCTCGCGCCGAACGGCTGGGCCGCCGGCCGGGCGCCGATGCCCGCGCCGTTCACGTTGCACCAGTCGCCGCGGAACGGCCGCTGGTCGATCTTGTTCGCGTTGACATACGCCTGCGGCGTGGTCGGGGTGGTGTTGAGCGCGGTGGGCCGGTTCGGGCCGCCCCAGCCGTCGCGCGAGGTGTCGATGAGCATGCCGATGGTGCTCGGGAACCCGTCCGACACGAAGGTGTTGTACATCGCGTTGTCATAGTCGTACTCGTCGAAGTACGGGTCGTACGAGTAGAACTGGGCCGAGTCGACCGGGTTGCCGCCGACGCTCAGCTGCGGGTTGGTCAGGAAGGGCTCCTGGACCGGGATGGTGTTCGCGGTGTCGCTGATGAACCCGTCGATGCTCGCGAACCCGGCCGTGGTGGCCTTGACCACGTTGGCGTAGAGCGTGCCGGCCGGGCTCATGTTGCTCGGCCAGCCGAGCCAGCCCGAGTGGCCGATGTCCATGTAGTTGTAGATGTTGCCGCCGACGCCGTGCAGTTTGTTCAGCGCGTATTCGATCCCGGACTCGTAGTACGGGGTCGCGGTCTGGCACGCGGAGATCGACTGGTTGGTCACGATGTTGGGCAGCGAGTCCGGCTCGATGATGTCCACGATCCGCAGCTTGCTGTAAGCCGGGTTGCTCAGGATCGAGACGATCGGGTTGATGTACTGGGTCTCGTACTCGGTCAGGCCGGCCGCGGTGGCCGGGATCTCGCCGTTCGAGGCCAGCGCCGCGCAGTCCCGGCCGGGCAGGTCGTAGATCACGATCTCCACCTGCACCGGCGTGCTGCTGCTGCCCTGCTGCGCCACCGCGTTGTTCAGCTGCGCGGCCAGGCCCAGGTGGGTGCTGTCACCGGTGATCGCGCCGATGTGGTCCATCCAGATCGCGGTCTGGTAAGTGGCCACCTTCAGCTCGGACGCGTTGTTGCTGTCGACCGCGGCCTGCGTCTTGACCTCGTTGACGTAGTCCGGGTTCAGGTACGGGTTGGACCCGACGAACGGGTTCGCCACGTGGGTTCCGGGCGGCGGGTTGGTCGGGTTCGTCGGCGGGGTGGTCGTCGGCGGCGTCGTGGTGGGGGGCGTGGTCGGGGGCGGGGTGGTGGTCGGGGGCGTCGTGGTAGGCGGGTTGGAGGTCGGCCCGCCGCCGGTGGTCGTGCCGTTGCAGACCACGCCGTTCAGGGTGAACTGCGTCGGCACGGTGTCGGTGCCGGAGTACGAGCCGTTGAACCCGAGCGTGGTGCTCGCGTTCGTGGCCAGCGCGCCGTTGTACGACAGGCTGGTGACCGACACGTTCGCGCCGGACTGGGTGTAGTTGCCGTTCCACAGCTGCGTGACCTGCTGGTTCCCGCCGAAGGTCCAGGCCAGTGTCCAGGACGTGATCGGGCTGCCCAGGTTGGTGATCGAGATGTTGGTGCCGAAGCCGACGTTCCACTGATTGGTGATCGTGTAGCTGACGCTACAGCCCGAAGCGGCACTGGCCTGCTCGGCGCTGATGGCGACCAGCGCGGTGGCGACCAGCGCCGCCGAAGCGGCCGCCGCCGTGGCGCGCCCGAGCCGGCCTCTGCCGAACAGGCGGGGTGGACCGAGTTTCATGCGTTCTCCTTCGCGGATGTCTCCCGGCGACGTGCGGGTGTGACCGCGGGCGCCGGGGCGGGGTGGTGCGGAGGTGGTGCGGATTCGGTGCGGTCATCCGGGTCGTTCCGTGGTGCTGGTGCTGGTGCTGGTGCTGGTGCGCGGCCGGGCAGTGCTGTGCGGTGGTGCTGTGAGGGTGGGAAACAGGGTTACTGTCGACGGTGGGCACGCCGCGCCGGGCTGCGACCGTGTCCCGATGGTTACGGCGTGGTTGCTGGGCGTCAACGCGATCGATTTCGGCGCGCCCGGGACAGATCCACGACCAGCGCGGAAGAGGCTGTGCGTGGGGTGGGGACGTGAAACTTGCACCGTAGGCAGGTGTGAGCGCTCACTGTGCCGGGCGGTGGGTGGAGGGGAGAAGTCGGGCGCCGGATCTGCTAGTGTCACTGGCATGTTCGCGGTTGTGCACAGCTATCGGCGCTTTACGCCGGCTCCGGGTGGAGCCGGTGGTCACGTGCGCTGACCAACCGAACACCCGGAGCCAGCAAGGCAGAGACGATCATCGTCTTTGCCTTTCGTCGTTTAGACGGCGGGCCGGTTCGGGTGGTTGGGATCTGGCTTCTGCCGTCTGTTTAGACAGGAGACATGATTGTGAGCAGTTCCACCGGCATTGTTGCTGATAGCGCTACCGTTGCAGCTACCGCTACTGCCGCCACCGTTGCTGCCGCCGATGCCGTTGCCATCGCCGATCCGACCAGCGACCTGCGCGTCACCAGCTTCCAACCCCTGATCCCGCCTGCCGAGTTGCGCGCATCCTTACCCCTTGGCGCTGCTCGTGCCGCGTTGGTCCGGGATAGTCGGCAGGCCATTCAGCAGGTGCTGACTGGCGCTGACGATCGGCTGCTGCTCGTGGTCGGTCCGTGCTCGGTCCACGACCCCGATGCGGCCCTGGACTACGCGCGCCGCCTGGCTGCGGCGACCGCGCCGCTGAGCGCGGACCTGTGCGTCGTGATGCGGATCTACTTCGAGAAGCCCCGCACCACGCTCGGCTGGAAGGGCCTGATCAACGACCCGGGCATGGACGAGACGTACGACGTACACCGCGGCCTGCGCCTGGCCCGCCGGATCTTGCTCGACGTCCTGGATACCGGCCTGCCGGTCGGCTGCGAGTTCCTCGAACCCACCAGCCCGCAGTACATCGCCGACACCGTGTCCTGGGGCGCGATCGGCGCCCGCACTCCCGAAAGCCAGGTGCACCGGCAACTGGCATCGGGCCTGTCCATGCCGGTCGGATTCAAGAACGCGACCGATGGAGACGTGCAAACGGCCGTGGACGGCTGCCGAACCGCCGCCGGAGCGCACGTGTTCTTCGGCCTGGACGGCGACGGCCGCGGCGCCGTCGTGTCCACGACCGGCAACCCGGACTGTCACATCATCCTGCGCGGTGGCCGCGGCGGACCGAACTACGGGCCCGAGGATGTGCGCGATGCGGTGGCGCTGCTCGCCAAGGCCGGGATGCCGCAGCGGCTGATCGTCGACGCCAGCCACGGCAACAGCGGCAAGGACCACGTCCGGCAGACGGCAGTGGTACGCGAACTGGCCGCACGCATCGCGGCCGGCGAGCAGGGGATCGCCGGGATGATGGTGGAAAGCAACCTCCTGCCCGGCCGCCAGGAACCCGGACCGCTGGAGACGTTGACTTACGGGCAGAGCGTTACGGATGCGTGCGTTGGCTGGGACGATACTGTGGATCTGCTGAACGAGCTTGCTGCCGCTGTACGTGCTGGTAGGGCTGCGCGCGGCTGAGCGATACGCGAGGTTGGGCCTGGCTTCGGAATCTGGGGCCAGGCCAGGTCGGGCCATGCCAGGTTGGCTTGGCGTCGCTGGCTCGGTATGAGCCCTCAGTCTCTGGCATGCCATATGCGAGTAATGAGATGATGTTCGCGGGCGAGCATGCGCGCACGTCAGAGGCGGACTCTCGCAAACTGCGCGTCATGAGGTGCATGCTGGAGCAAGCGGCCAGACGGGAGGCCCACGATTCCACACATCAAGCCAGCCAGGCAGTTCACATACATTGTCGGCGTCTCCGCTGCGGCCGCGGCTCTTGTAACGGCCGCGGCAGGAGGGTACTTGAGTGCGCCTGCTGCTTCGAAGGTTGTGTACATGCAGGCCAGCTGGGCCGAGTGCTTTCACACGGCCGGTGCGCTGAAGTCTCACTCTGATGTGGCGGTCGCGGCCAGGGTGATGAAGGTCCTCGGCCAGAGTGTTGCCGATCAGATCCCGTATACCGACTTCCAGCTGTCTGTTGAGTCTGTGCTCTACGATCCGTCGCATCACTTCGCGCCGACAGCCGCACCCACCACGCTCTTGTTGCACCAGACTGGCGGAATCCTCAACAGCCAACTCCTCGAGATCGAGGATGATCCGCTGCTTATTGTTGGCGGGGAGTATGTTTTGTTTCTAGACGAATATGCGCCTGGGTATTACCGAGTCGCTGGTGGGCCGACCGGGCGGTTCACGGTCAATGCGGCTGGACTGGTTTCTCCGTTTGTGAGCGATGGTGTTGCTTTCAGCGGTCAAGTTCGCGATTTTCAGTCTGTTATTGCTGGGGCTTAGTTGGTTGCTGCCTTGCGGTAAGCCAGGGTTTTTTGTGTCAGTTTACTGCTATGCCTCCGGCGGGCCCGGAACCCCCAAGGATCCATAGGTCCGTGGGCCGGGTTCGGCTGGCGTTGTTGGTGGGGTCTGTGGTGTCGGTTTCGGATCCTCGGTGGCCCTGTCGAATCTCAGAATGACGCATCGACCAGGCCCTATCAACTCCCGGGCTTGTTGCCTTTGGTGGTCTGCTCCCGGCGTGTGATGCTCAGGTGCGGGAGTTGACAGGTCCTGCCCGATACGTCGTTCTAAGCTTCGCCAGGGCCACCGAGGATCCGAGACCGACGGGAGAGTTGTGCGCGGCGAGCCGCGCAATCCCTCTAACTACCGCAGCAGTCATGCGAACCATGCTGCTGCTATGGCGAGCAGCGGTCGCGCTGGGCAAGTGCCCGCGCGAGTGCGCTGTTTCGGCGGCCTGGTACATGCGGCTGGCGGTGCGCGGACTGAAGGCGATGTGATATCCCGGGCCGCTGCCGCTGCCGCTGCCGCTGCCGCTGCCGCTGCCGCTGCCGCTGCCGCTGCCGCTGCCGCTGCCGCTGCCGCTGCCGCTGCC
>DASZBX010000095.1:0-15824 GCA_035943635.1 Actinocrinis sp.
CCAGGTCACCGCCCTGCTCGACCAAGTGGCCCCCGACGGCCAGCGCATGCTCTTCTCCGCCACCCTGGACCGCAACGTCGACCAACTGGTCCGCCGCTTCCTGACCGACCCGGTCACCCACTCGGTCGATCCGGCCACCGCAACCGTCAGCACGATGGAACACCACCTCCTGCACGTGCAGGGTTTCGACAAGAACGCGACCATCGCCAACCTCGACGGTCCGGACCTGCCACTCATCGCAGCCCGGTGCCCTGGGAAGAAAAGCAGAATCAAGGCGATTGAGGTGCGGGAGAGCGGGTAGCGAGTGCTCTCACCAGGGGCTATTCGCAGCCCCGCTCTACGAGGAGGACGTTGCATCATGGGTATCATCGCGTGGATCGTGCTCGGGGCCCTGGCCGGCATCATCGCCGAGAAGCTGACCGGATCCCGCACCGGAATCGTCGAGGCCACCATCGTCGGAATCGTCGGCGCACTGCTCGGCGGATTCCTGGCCAAGGCCATCTTCCACGTCCACAGCCTCAACGGATTCTTCAACCTCAGCACCTGGGTGACCGCCATCATCGGCGCCGTCGTCCTGCTCGTCATCGTGCACCTGGTCACCGGCACCCGCACCCGCAGCCGGGTGTGATGCCCGGATGTATCTGAAGTCCACGGCCCGGCCCGGTGTTCAGGGGCCGGGCCGTGGACTTCCTGGTGTCGGGACTCGGAGTTTTGGCACTGACGACCCATTCACGTAGCTCGCCAATGCCTGTTCCCGAGCGCCGAAGTACGTGGTCAGACTGATACTGCGTCACTATATGGATGGGGGCGTAGGCCGCGGCCTACGCCCCCATCCGTCATCGGACCGGTTACTTCTTCAGCGCGTCCTTGACGTGCTCGCCGGCCTGCTTCAGGTCGCCCTTGGCCTGGTCGCCCTTACCTTCGGCTTCCAGGGACTCGTCGCCCGTCACCTTGCCGGCCGCTTCCTTGACCTAGCCCTTGGTGTTCTCGGCGGCGTTCTGGGCCTTGTTCTCGGTGCTCATGTCCGTCTCCTTCGCGTCGTTGCGTCGTTGTCGGTCCCCATCGGGTACCCGATGCGCCCGGCTCAATCCCCCGGCCCGGGCCGAATGTCGACGCCAGGGCGGCACACCGGAGAGCACAGTCCGCAGGCCGCCCTCCGAGGTCGACCGGTCCAGGCGTCTGAGCACCCGCATCCAGGTGCACCGGCTGACCCATCGGGGAAAGACCATCGAAGCCACCCTGAATGTCTATGCATCTTGACCGCAACCGGACCAGGCGCTCAGGACAGGTCAGCCCCCGGCCCCATGCGTAGGGATCATGGCCGACGAGCACGCGGTCCAGGGCATTGCGGATGTATTCCATTTCCGAGCCTGCGTCATCGAGCGCCCGCTGAGAGTAGGCAGGTGTGTATCCCGCTGCCAACAGCAGCGTGTTCCGTTCCCGCACGGGCACGTCCAGGTGCTCGGCGAGGCGGCTGGGCCGGGACCGCCCGGTCTCGATGCAGCTCAGGTGTCGGGTGGACATTCCGGTCCGGGCGGACAGCTCCGACTGCGACATACGCCTGCGCGGCCGCCATCCACGAACCAACTCTCCGATCACCGGCTTCATACCCGGCGACGCTACCGAGTCGGCGTCGACCCCGGCACGCCCGGGAAGGCTGTCGTCCTCGCTCCTGCGAAGGCCGCCGGCGGTACCGCGGCGAACCTCGCGAGTCAGGTTTCCGGTTCGATGTCGGTGAGGTAGTCCGAGAAACCTCCGTCGATGCGACCGCTGACGCGGGCCGAGGTGTCGACGACCATGTCCTCGGCGATCTTGACGCGGAAGCCGAGGCGGCGCAGGGAGGCGGTGAGCGCGTGGTCCTCGCCGACGGGCAGGGCCGGGAATCCTCCGGCACGGCGGTAGACGTCGGCTCGCACTCCGAGGTTCGCGCCGTGGACGCGGTGGTGCTCGGGGACGTGTGCTTCGAGTTCGCGGAAGAGCCGGGCGGTCCCGGGAGGTCTCGGCGACCAGTCGGAGACCTGTACCATGCCCAGGACGGCGGACCAGCCCTGGCCGGCGTAGGCCAGATGGCGGGCGAACCAGTCGGGTGGCACGGTGCTGTCGGCATCGGTGTAAGCGAGCCAGATCTGCCGGTCGCAGATGCCTTCGCGTTCGAGGATCTCCACAGCGCGGGCTGCCCCAACGGACCGGGCTACTCCTACATTGCGTGCCTCGGTCAAAGCGACTTGCGCACCGGCACGGTAGGCGACGGCCGCGGTACGGTCGATGCATTGGTCCGCGACCACTAACAACAGGATCCGTATGTCGGCTACGGCCGGATGGCTGGCGGCGCGCCCGAGTGAGGCCAGGCAGTCCGGCAGGAGCTCCTGCTCGTTATGCGCTGGGACGATCGCAGCAAGAGCCCGTATTCGCTGGTCAGCCGCCGCTGTGGGCACTGTGCTCACCATGGGGTCAGGTCGGTCGGGGCCATGCCCGTCTGTTCGTGTGCGGTCGTCGGGGCGGCGGCTCACGCCAATCCTTCCGCGGCCGCGACCGAGCCCTGACGCGGGTTGGCGGGCTGGTCGGGGTTCGTCAGGACGAACACCTCCAACATGAAATCCGTCTCCGTGTGCTGGCATACCGGTATCAGTTGCGGGATGACCCGTAGAGCGTGGTGCACCTCGTCACCGGTCTGGGCGTGGTCGGCGACCGGGTGGCGCCAGTGCACGGCGGCCAGGGTTCCGCCCGGTGCGAGCGTGGCCAGGGCGCTGTCGAGGATGCGGTTCACGGTCGGCGCGTCGAAGTAGTACAGGATCTCCGACAGGACGATCAGGTCGAAGGCCTCGTGCGGCCACTGCTCCGGGATGATCCTCTGTTCCACCCGGACGTGGTCGGCCCCGCTCAGTCTCGAGGCCGCCGCGGTCACCGCTCGGGCTTCGCGGTCGCAGCTGAGCAGGCGGTCGCACCGGGCGGCCAGCCGGACGCTCAGTTCGCCCACCGAGCAGCCGGGCTCGAAGGCGTTGCGGTAGCGGGCCTTGGGCAGCGCGGCGACGGTCAGGTCGTACTTACGCTGGTCGTACCACCGGGTCGCGAGCGACCAGGGGTCCTCGCTGTGCTGGTACATCGTCTGGAAGTAGGTCGCGGGCACGTTCATCGGAGCACCGTTTCGAAGTCGCGGGTGAAGTGGTCGAGTTCCTCGGGCGGCAGGATCGCGGCGTCCTCGGGGCGCTCGCCGAGCGGATTGACCTGGCTCGCCTGGCAGGCGATCGCTTGGCGTTTGCGGGCCAGGGCCCAGGTCGGCAGGCCGATGCGGGCGGCCCGATTCCACGGCACGCGCGCATCGTCGGGCCGCGCCCAGTGCCACATCCACACCGGGTAGTACACGAACGGCGTCCCTGCCTCGACGCAGGCGGTCTGGGCGGCGCGCCCGGCGGCCTCGTGATCCGGGTGGGCGTCCCGGCTCCACGGCGCCGCGCACAGGTCGAAGCCGTCAACCAGGGGACGCAGGCGTTCGAGGAGGTCGCCGGCATGCTTTTCGACACCGCTGTCCGGCAGGCCGAGCCGGATCACCTCGGCGTTCCCGGCTCCCAGTGCGGCCAGCCCGGCCTCGGTCTCGGCCCGGCGTATCGCGGCCAGACCGGCGGGGCTCACGGCGCGGCTGCCCGGGTGGGACGCCTCGCCGTCGGTGACCATGACAAGGAGGAGCCGCGCACTGGACGCGGCCAGCATGGCCAGGGTGCCGCCCAGTCCCAGCACCTCGTCGTCCGGGTGGGCCGCGACGACCACAGCGCTGCGGACCGGTCCCAACTCCATGGGCTCGAGGTCATGCAGCCGCGGCCAGGCGCGCCACAGCTCCTCGGCCGTACCCGGCGCCTGAATGAGATCGTCCGGCTCGGCGGACATCAGACTTCACCCCATCCCCGGGCCGCCACCGCTTGGCCGAGCGTGGCGTAGTCGCGTTCGGCATGGTGCTGGCGCAGGTAGACGGTCAGATCCGTGACGGTTCTGGCGTGGTCGGCGTCGTGGGCCAGCGGCGCGGCGCCCAGGGCGCGGCCGACGCGGTCCAGAACCGCCGAGCACGCCGCCTCCGTGAAGGTCCGCACCTGCTTGGACCGCACCGCGGCGCCGCCCTTGCGGTCGTGCGGGTCGGCGTCGACCTGGGCGGCAGCGCGGTCCAACACCGCCTCCACGGCCTCCAGCTGCGCCCGCACGGCGCCCAAGTGGGCCAAGGCGTGCGGACCCACGTCGTAGGAGCGGGCCGCAGTGTGCAGCGTCCGGGCCACGGCCCGGGCCCCGCCGTACCAACACGCCGCCACGCCGAGCCCGCCATGTTGGAACCCGGGCCGCTCCAGGTACGCGCTCGGCCCACCGACGGGAATCCCGGGAGCCTGGTCGAACGTGATGTCGAGCGTGTCCGATGCGTTCATGCCCGCGGCCGGCCAACTGTCCGGCAACGGCCGGGTCCACGGTTCACCGACGCGGACGGCGAAGAGCCGACGCTCTTCACCGGCACGAGCGGTGACGAGGGCGCGGGTGCAGACACGGGCCCCGGAGCAGTAGGCCTTCGTGCCCGACAGCTGCCAGGTCCCGGACTCACCGGGGCTCGCGGTCAGTCCGGTGTTCGGCGGTTCGGCCGCCCAGACGCCCCATCGGGCCGCGGCGGGCGAGTCCGCTCCGGCGTCCACGGCGAAGTCCGGGGCGATCTCGTGCAGGATGGCCAGGGCGTCGGTGTGCCCTTCGGCCAGCCGTGCCAAGGCGAGGTCCTGCTCGGCCAGCGCGGTCAACGCCGCCCAGCGTTCCCGGGTCTGCCCCTCGCCCGGAAACGGCAGATTCAATTCCCCCGAGTCGACCAACGCGGCGAACCGGTCGGCTATATCGCGCCGGTGACCGATGACGTCGTCCATGAGACGTGCCTTCCAGTTAGTCTGTGCAGTTTCGACATGCCGATCGCATAGCCCCTGGGTAACATAGATCACTGCATTACCCGGGGCTGCCAGCGAGAGCCGTGGTTCGTGCAGATCAAGCAGAGGCGGGGAAGCGGTCCCACACGCGATGTTGCCCAAGCAGCTTGATCACACTCTTGAGGACCGTCTGCGGGTTCTTGCCGCTGACGATCCCTGGGCCGTCGGGCGAGCAGCCCGCGGCCGTCAGGACATCCTGAAGGTCCGACCAGCCGCCGAGCGGTTTGGCGTGGCGGAAGGCCTCGTTCGCCATCAGCAGGATCCGGGGGTCCACCGCGGCGGCGTCGGCCGGGCGATGTCCGGCCTTGGCGTCGCGCGCCGCGCGGGCGTCCGCGCCGGGGGCGGGGGCGCAGGCGAACAGCAGGGCGTCGAACTCGACCGAGCGGGCGTTGGCGAAGGTGCGCTGGACGGGCACCGGGTTCTTTCCGCCCGCACCGAGATCTCCGGCCGTGGGTCCGATGACGAGAGGGACCATGCCGGCGTCACTGACGGCTTTGCGCGCGGCGCGCAGGGCGGCCAGGTCGCTGGTGGCGTCGGCGACGATGCCGATGATCCGGCCCTGTACCGGCCAGGTGCCGCCGAGCTGGGAGAGCGCGGGGCTCGGCTCGACTTCGGCCGCCGGCGTCGACGCGGCGGGAGACGGCAGGCCCAGTCCCGTCGCCACCTGCTCGCACAGGACCGGGTCGATATCGGCCAGGACCCGCAGGGCGCGCTCCTTGACGGCGTCCACGCGGCACTTGCTCAGCTCGAAGGTGTAGGCGGCGATGACGTGCTCGCGCTCGACCGGGGTCAGGCTCAGCCAGAACAGCCGGGGCTGGCTGGTGTGGTCGTCGAAGGACGCCGGAGCTTGCCGGACCTTCGCGGCCGCGGCGACGGGCACGGGTGCCTCGATGTACCCGCCGGCCTGCGCCCCTGCGTTGAAGGGACAGCCGCCGCCGAGCGAGTTGGGCGTGTAGGGGGCGACGCCGGTGTGCACGGCGCTCTGGTGCATTCCGTCGCGCAGGTTGTCGTTGACCGGCGCGTGCGTCCGGTTGATCGGCAGCTGGCCGAAGTTGGGCCCGCCCAGCCGGCTGATCTGGGTGTCGAGGTAGGAGAAGAGCCGCCCGGCCAGCAGCGGGTCGTCGGTCGGGTCGATGCCGGGCACCAGGTGGCCGGGGTGGAAGGCGACCTGCTCGGTCTCCTCGAAGTAGTTGGACGGGTTCGCGGTCAGCGTCATCAGGCCGATCGGCCGCACGGGCGCGAGTTCCTCCGGCACGAGCTTCGTGGGATCGAGCAGGTCGATCCCCTCGAAGGTCTGCTCCTCGGTGTCCGGGAAGACCTGGATGCCCAGCTCCCAGCTCGGGTGTGCGCCGGACTCGATCGCGTCGGCCAGGTCGCGGCGGTGGAAGTCCGGGTCGGTGCCCGCGATCAGTTGCGCCTCCTCCCAGGTCAAGGAGTGCACGCCGGCGGCCGGTTTCCAGTGGAACTTCACCAGCGAGCTGCCGCCCTCGGCGTTGCTCAGCCGGAAGGTGTGCACGCCGAAGCCCTCCATCATCCGGTAGGAGCGGGGGATGGCGCGGTCGGACATGTTCCACAGGGTGTGGTGGGTGGCCTCGGTGTGCAGGGAGACGAAGTCCCAGAACGTGTCGTGCGCGCTCTGGGCCTGCGGGATCTCCCGGTCCGGGTGCGGCTTGCCGGCGTGGATGACGTCCGGGAACTTGATCGCGTCCTGGATGAAGAACACCGGGATGTTGTTGCCGACCAGGTCGAACACGCCTTCGCCGGTGTAGAACTTGGTGGCGAAGCCGCGGGTGTCGCGGACCGTGTCGGCTGACCCGCGCGAACCGAGGACCGTGGAGAACCGGACGAACACCGGGGTCACGACCCCTTCCCCCAGGAAGGCCGCCCGCGTGATCTTCGCCGCGGTGCCGTATCCGCGGAAGACACCGTGAGCTGCGGCGCCGCGCGCGTGGACCACCCTTTCGGGGATGCGCTCGTGGTCGAAATGGGTGATCTTCTCGCGCAGATGGTGGTCCTGCAGCAGCACCGGGCCACGCGGCCCGGCCTTGAGCGAATGGTCGCCGTCCGGCAGGCGCAATCCCTGAGCGGTGGTCAGATACGCGCCTGCTTGGGCCCGTTCGGACGGCTCGACCCGGGTAGGCTGTCCGGTCGGTGAGACCGAGGCGGGGCCGGCCTGGTCCGGCTTGGGCGCCGACGGCTCGTGCGGCTCGTTCGGCACGTCCACGGGCACTGCCACCGTCGCGCCGACCGGCGATCCCGGCAGGGGCACCCCTGCTTCGATCGTCGGTTCAATAGCGGCCTTCACCGCCGACGTGGCCGCAGCAGCTGCACGCTTACCTGCCTTGGCCGCCTTGGCCGGGGCGGTGTCCTTCCGTGGCGTTGAACGGGGCACTGTTCCTCCAGCTGTCGTATATCGGACAAAATCCCTCAAGTCTTTTGCCAGCTGAATCTGATTCAAACCTGACGCGTTACCGCAGGCCCGGCCACCG
The DNA here is from genome assembly GCA_035943635.1 of Actinocrinis sp. Lineage (GTDB taxonomy): Bacteria > Actinomycetota > Actinomycetes > Streptomycetales > Catenulisporaceae > DASZBX01. The sequence continues at coordinate 7,430 of DASZBX010000095.1, forward strand.
GGAGCGGTTGAACGGAGCGAAGGTTCCCGCGCCATGGATATCGGCAGGTGAGAAATCAAGCGTGACCACGCGCGGCCGGATTTCCTGGCAAGGTCCGGTGCCCGGCTGAGCACGTTTGAATCTCTCCCCACCAGTAAGCCACCCGGGACAAGTCGGATTGGCGCCGGTTTGGGGCGGCGGGCCGCGGGCAGCCGAAATGGTCGGCTGCTGCCCGCAGACCCGCCGACTTCCCCGAGGAGGACAGATGAAAGCGTTGACCTGGCACGGCAAACGGGACGTCCGGGTGGAGACGGTGCCCGACCCGATCATCAAGGACCCGACCGACGTGATCATCCAGGTCACGTCCTCCGGACTGTGTGGCTCCGACCTGCACCTCTACGAGGTGCTGGGCCCGTTCCTGGGAGAGGGGGACATCCTTGGCCACGAGCCGATGGGCGTGGTCAAGGAGGTCGGCGCCGAGGTGACCGGGGTCCGCGCGGGCGACCGGGTGGTGGTGCCCTTCAACGTCTCCTGCGGCACCTGCTTCATGTGCTCACAGGGCCTGCAGTCCCAGTGCGAAACCACCCAGGTGCGCGAATACGGCACCGGAGCCTCGCTCTTCGGCTACACCAAACTCTACGGCCAGGTGCCCGGCGGGCAGGCCGAGTTCCTCCGGGTGCCGTTCGGCGACACGCTGCCGATCAAAGTCCCCGAGGGCCCGGCCGACGACCGGTTCGTGTTCCTGTCCGACGTCCTGCCCACCGCCTGGCAGGCCGTCCAGTACGCCGCCGTACCGCCGGGCGGCACCCTGGCCGTGCTCGGACTCGGACCGATCGGCGACATGTGCGCCCGGATCGCGCTGCACCAGGGCGCCGGAACGGTGTTCGGAGTAGACCTCGTGCCCGAGCGACTCGAGCGGGCCCGAGCCCGGGGCGTGCGCACGCTGAACCTGTCCTCGCACAGCAAGAACCTGGCCGACGACATCCGCGGCCTGACCGGCGGACGCGGCCCGGACGCGGTCATCGACGCCGTCGGCATGGAGGCCCACGGCGCGCCCGTCGGCAAGCTCGCCCAGCAGATGACCGCGCTGATCCCCAACGCGCTGGCCGCCAAGATGATGCAGCACGTCGGCATCGACAGCATGTCCGCCCTGCACGCCGCCATCGACATCGTGCGCCGCGGCGGAACCGTGTCGGTGGCCGGGGTCTACGGCGGCATGACCGACCCCCTGCCCCTGCTGACCATGTTCGACAAGCAGATCCAGCTGCGCATGGGCCAGGCCAACGTGTGGCGGTGGGTCCCGGACATCCTGCCGCTGCTCACCGACGAGGACCCCCTCGGCGTCGACACGTTCGCCACCCACCACCTGCCGCTGAGCGACGCGCCGGCGGCGTACGAGATGTTCCAGAAGAAGCAGGACGGCGCCGTCAAGATCCTGTTCAAGCCCTGAGCCGGACGGCTGCCGCACGAGACCCGAGCGAATCGACCAAGGAGCACTCCATGAACCGCCCGCAGGACCACGACCCCCTCGCCGAACTCTCCGACGCCGGAGTGGCCGTCTGGCTCGACGACCTGTCCCGCGAGCTGCTCGCCGGCGGCGGGCTGAGCGACCTGGTCACCCGGCGCCACGTCGTCGGTGTCACCACCAACCCGACGATCTTCGCCTCGGCGCTCTCGCACGGCGAGCGGTACAACGACCAGGTACGGGAGCTGGCCAAGACGAACACGCCCGTGGACGACGCCGTGTTCGCCATCACCACCGCGGACGTGCGTGCCGCCTGTCTGGTGCTGCGCCCGGTATTCGACGCCACCGACGGGCGCGACGGCCGGGTCTCGATCGAGGTCGACCCGCGCCTGGCCCGGGACGCGGACGCCACCGTCACCCAGGCCCGTGCCCTGGTCGCCGCGGTCGACGAGCCGAACATGTTCGTCAAGGTCCCGGCCACGGCCGAGGGTCTGACCGCGATCACGGAGCTGATCGCGCAGGGGATCAGCGTGAACGTCACCCTGATCTTCTCCCTCGAACGGTACAGCCAGGTCGTGGACGCCTACCTGACCGGCTTGGAGAAGGCCGCCGAGGCCGGCCGGGACCTGTCCGAGATCCACTCGGTCGCCTCCTTCTTCGTCTCCCGGGTCGACGCCGCGATCGACCCGAAGCTGACCGAGCTCGGCACCGAGGAGGCTCTGGCCCTGCGCGGGCGCGCTGCGGTCGCCAACGCCCGGCTGGCCTACGAGGCGTTCGAACACACCCTGCTCGGCGCGCGCTGGCAGCGGCTGACCGCGAACACCGAGGGCCGGGTCAACCCGCAGCGCCCGCTGTGGGCGTCCACAGGCGTCAAGAACCCCGACTACCCGGACACCTTGTACGTGGCCGAACTCATCGCGCCGCAGACGGTCAACACCATGCCCGGCAAGACCCTGGAGGCGTTCGCCGACCACGGCGAAGTCCGCAACGACACGATGACCGGCACGTATGAGGAGTCCCGCGCCCTGTTCGACGCCATCAAACGGGCTGGGGTCGACTACCAGGCTCTCATCGACGCGCTGGAGGCGGAAGGCCTGACCAAGTTCGAGGACAGCTGGAAGGAACTCGGCGACACCGTGTCCGAAGAGCTGAGCAAGGCCGCACGATGAATTCGGGTACCGACACGTGGGAAGCGCCGACAATCCCGAGGTGGGCTATCGCTCGGGTTCGGTCGGGCCGGGACGGGGCGACGGGCTGAAATAAACCGGTCCCACGCGCACCTCGAAGGGCTCACGATGCGGGGCATGGTCTGGCCGCGGGAGTGGCGTGTGGAGCGGCACAGGCACGTTGGTCGTGGCGACGTATATATCGCCACGACCAACAGATCAGCAGGTCAGGCTTGGCGACAATGGCTGATGCCCCAAGGGACGACCACAGAGGCCTTCCCGGCCATGAGGCCCGCCGACCTGCCTCCGGGCGGGGAGCGTTGCCGCCTCCCGGGACGCGCGGGGCGCGATAACCGAGGTGGTACGGCGACACGGGGCGCCAGGCGCCACCGGCCGGGACGCGCAGACCGGGGACCGGGCGCGGGTGGCGCCGGGTCGCTGGGCCAGTTGGCGGCGATCAGCGCGTCGAACTCGGCGCGCAGCAGTTCCGCGTCCGTCGCGATCAAGTCCCAGAACTCCTGGACGCGATCGAGTTCGGCGAACGGAGCGTTCGTCTCGTTCATGGTGACTGTCCGGGTCCCGCAGTTCGGATCAGACGGTGATTTCCCGGTGATCGGTGGCCGGCGAGGCGATCTCGATCTTGCGGGGCTTGGCGGCCTCGGCGATCGGAATGCGCAGGGTCAGGACGCCGTCGCTGAAGTCGGCGCTGATGTGGTCGCCGTCCAGGGTGTCGCCGAGGAACAACTGGCGGGCGAACACGCCCTGCGGTCGCTCGCTGACCTGCATCTCGACCTTCTCGCCGGTGTGCGCGGGGCGACGCTCGGCCTTGACGGTGAGCACGTTGCGCTCGATGTCCAGGTCGATGGCGTCGGGGCTGACGCCGGGAAGGTCGAAGGCGGCCACGAACGTGGTGCCGTCGCGGTAGGCGTCCAGCGGCATCGGGGTCGGCTGAGCCCTGGTGCCGGCGGCCGCGGTGCCCAGCAACTGCGAGGTGAGCCGGTCCAGTTCACGGAAGGGGTCGGTACGCATCAACATGGTGAACACCTCCTGTGTAAGTCTGACGGTGTCGACGCGCTTACGGAAAAGTTGTATCATGTCGTCTTAGCGATGACAAGTGAGCACGTCGACGAAAGGTTGACAGGCCATGGGCAGGACGTACACCAGGTCGCGACCATCGCGGCTTCGCGCCGTGGACGAACAAGTCCCAGAGGAAGCGCCAGTACATGTGGGCCCCGCAGTAGCCGCAGTCCGGGACGACTGCGCCAGCCGCGTCAGTTCCACCCAGTTCCTCGTCGCGTTGGCTCTGCTGCGAGGACAGCGCGAGAACCTCACGTCGTGGAAACCTACATCGGCCGAACCTCCGGCACTCGGACTGAAGCACGTCGACGTGTCGGCTCCGGTCCGGCAGACCGTGCGCGCGCAAGTCGTGAAGCGTGTTCCTCACGAATAGTCGTCGCGATGGAGAAGTTGCGGGACATCCCTTTCCTCTGCGCTCGTGATGCTCTACGCCACAGCACACGCTCAGAACCAGCCCATTGACGTCCTGGCCGCGCAGGTCGTGGTCGAAGCGGTGAGGTTCGATGACCTGCCAGCCCTTGCAACCTTGGGCAAGACCGTGAGGAAATGATCGTCAGGGGCAAATCCAACGGGGCCTGGCGCGTCCGATCACCGCAACCGTGCTTACCGGCCTGATCCCGCCGCCGCCTGCGATCATTCAGGGCACAACCGTGCTGGTGAACGGTGCCATCGCCCCTCGCGGGCTCGTCGCCTACGGCGGCTGATGACTGGCAGCCGCCGAGGTCCTCACCGGCCATGGCCACGAGAACCACATCTACGAACTCGCCGGCGAACCAGCGTTCACCCTGACCCAACTGGCCGCCGAGATCACCAGGCAGTCCGGCACCACAGTGCGCTACAGCGACCTGTCCGAAGCAGACCACGCCCGCGCCCTGACCGATGCGGGCATGCCCTCCTCCTTCGCGCAGATAGTGGCCGACGCCGACCAAGGGGTCCGACGCGGCGTGATGCACACCGACAACGGCGACCTGACCCGGCTGCTCGCTCGACCCACCACCCCGCTCGCCACCGCCATCGCCGCGGCCCTGGCCGCCTCCGCCGAGGCCTGACCACATGGCGATTCTGTCTGTAGAGGACCGTGAGCCTGGACCCCGGCCGCCCGGGCAGGATCCACCGCCGAGGTTGCAGCCCTGGCACCAGCCGGTCACCGGCCTCAATATTGGAGTTATTGCAATCGAGGGCCAGCGCGAAGTCTTCGAGCGGCCGATGACCATGCGCAGGGCACGCAGGGCGTCGTAGGCGTTCTTCGTTGCCGTGGTCATCAAGGAGGACTCGCCCGTGCCGGCCGCGGTCAGCAGCCGCCTGGTGCAGTGCCGTCCGGCCGCCGTCACCGACGACCGCCGTAGGCAAGCACCCCGGTACCCGAGCGACGCCGACTTGTTCCCCCGGCTACGCCGCGCCCTGGGCGCCGGGGAATATCCTGCAAGTCCGTCTGGCCCCCAGGGCAAAATCAACTCGTCCGTACGACCGTGACCTGAGTAGGGGCTACACCAGAACTGCGAAAATCCAGGTTGATTCCGCGTAGTATAATGTCATCGTTAAGACGACATCTCCCCCGGCAGTGAAGGGAGCCCTCATGCACGTCAACGAAGATTCTTATCTGGAGCCTGATGCACTGTCGGCACGCGCCGCGTCCGACGGGTCGGAGGCTTTCGTCAGCATCTCGGCCGCGGCCGATGCCGCCCGCCAGCCGACTCCGTCGGGAAGCGGGCCGGAGCTGACCTCCACAGATTTCCTCTCGGCCCTGGCCCGGTTGCGCGAGCTTCGGGCGCAGATAGCCGCGTGGGAGCCGGACCTGATCGACGCCGCCCGGCACCGCGGCGCCAGTTGGGCGCAGCTGGCGCCGGCCCTGGGGGTGGCCAGCCGGCAGGCGGCCGAGCGGCGCTACCTGCGCCTGCGACCGCCCGGGACGGACGCCGACGGGTCGAGCACCGGAGACCAGCGGGTCCAGGCCGAGCGCGACCGCCGAGCCGGTCAGCGAGCCGTGGACGGCTGGGCCCGGGACAACGCCTCCCGGCTGCGTCAACTCGCCGGCCAGGTCAGCGCACTCCATGACCACGACGGCGCCGGCCTGGACGCGGTGCGCCACGCCCTCGGAGCCAACGATGCCGCCGACCTGCTCGGCCCCCTGGCTGCCGTCCAGCTCCATCCAGATCCGGGCCATGGCACACTCGCTGCGCAGATCACGGCCGTAGGTGACCAGGTGGCCGAGGTGCGCCGCGCCAGCGACGAGGGCCGACGCCACCCGCATACCACCAGATGAGATCAACCAACCAATGAACGACGCATAGCATCAACGTCTTCGCGGCCCGGGACGGCGCCCCGGGCCGCAGCGATCATCCGCAGGAAACTGCCCACGACATCGTGGCGTTTGAAGACACGCCATCGCGGCCGGACAAGTCACCCGGGGAAAACCGGGCCCGCGGCGGCCGGGGATCCGTCAGCGGCTGGGCATCCGCTCCAGCAGGTCGCGCAGGTCGTCGGCGTGCTCCTCCTCTTGGGCGAGCAGTTCCTCGAAGACACGGCGCGTGGTCGGATCCTTGTCGCCCAGCCAGGCGGCGATCTCCGTGTAGGACGCGACGGCGACGCGTTCCGCGATCAGATCCTCCTTGATCATCTCCGTCAGTTCCAGGCTCGCGTCGTAAGGAGTGTGCGAGCGGCTGCTCAGCGTGTCCGGATCGAAGTCCGGCTCGCCGCCGAGCTGGGAGATCCGCTCGGCGAGCTTGTCCGCGTGAGCCTGCTCCTCCTGAGCGTGTTCCAGGAACTCGGCCGCCACCGGCTCGGAGTACAGGCCGGTGGCGGTGTAGTAATGCCGCTTGTAGCGCAGCACGCACACGAGTTCGGTGGCCAAAGCCTCGTTGAGTACCTGGAGCACGCGCGAAAGGTCCGCGCCGTACGCGTCGGTGACCGGGCCCTTGTCAATCTCCTCGCGAGCGCGGTCGCGGAGGGTTTTGACGTCGGTGAGAAAGTCCGCCATGGGGGTTCATCGCCTTTCCGTTATTGCAGGTGGAGAGCGTGTCTGCCGTGTGCCACCCCGGCTGCGGCAACTGTTCCTCCCTTCCCGTCGCGGCGGAGCCCAAACGGCGCGGTCATGGTTGAACGGCGGGCGTAGGACCGAAAGAGTCACAGATCGCAAGGTCGGTGGCCGGCACACTGTGAAGGCGTCGAGCCGGTGATGTTCGATCGGCCGGATCAGCAAGCCGACGTCCATCCGGCCCATCTCCTCCAGCGGCTGGACGCGATTGGACCCGGCCGCGTGGCCAGGCCCTAGAGCCACAGGGTTGACCAGCGAAGCCGGTTCGGTGACCGAAGCTCATCGTGAGAGATGCGCGCCGCAGGCGGCGACACCACAGCGCGTCCGGATCCGCAAGCGCCTGGACCATGGCCAGAGCACTGTAGCCGGCGTGCCCGGTGAGCTGCGGCTCGGCCGACAAGCCGCCCGCCGAGGCCGGGGCCGGTGGAAGGGCGGCGCCGGTGCGCCGGCCCGACTGCTTCGGCCCGGTCTTGGCCCGAGGCCTCGCCGCCTGAGCCGGGTTCACCAGGTCGGACGCCGGCACCGGGAGGCCGAGGTCGGGTATCGGATCGCCGCGGAGGGCAGCGGCGCCCAGCGGGGTGATGCGGATCGCGGCCAGTCCGTCGTAGCGGGAGAGGTATTCGAATTCGTCGGCGCCCCAGTTGCCCCGGAAATCGTCGCGAGCCCCGCTCGGATCCCGGTAGGCGACGTCGACGATTCCGAGCGTCGCGGCATATTCGAGCAGTAGGCACAGGACATACCTGCCCTCGACAATCGGGAAATCTCCGAACCCGGCCCAGCCGAGCGAACCGTATTCGGCATCGAGCAGGTACAGCCGCCACCGAGCGCGCTCGCCACGCGTCACCTTCAAGTCACCCAGGCGGGACAGGACACCGAACAGCTCGTCGACCCGGATCCACCGGCCGGCCGGAAGCGAAACCAGCGCCTCGGCCAGTGCAGCTCGACGGCGCGCCGGGGCGGTCAGCGTACCGGTGGTGCGCTGCCCTTTGATCGCGTCGATACGGGAGAACTCGTCGATCGGCGCCTTCGCCATCCACCTGCCCCACAGTCGGGCAAGTGCCGCATACCCGGGCGCCGTCAACGCGCGCTTTCCGGCAGCAGTCAGTTCGAGCTTGGTCCCGACCAGCCGCGCCAGGCCGCCGGCCTGGACCAGCAGCGGCCACGCGAACGCCGCGATCGGCCCGAAGGTCTCCACGCCCTGTTCGTCGTAATAGTCACCGACTACCAAGGCGTCTTCCACCAACCGGACGCTGGCAGCCGACGGGCGTGCGGTCGTCGCACTACACCGAACCTGCCCGGCTTCGATCAGACTCAAGACACCGACCATGTTGGACAGCGCGTCCCGGGTAGTCTCCAAGATCACCAGGTCAGTATCATCTGAAGGATCAAACACCGGTGTGGCCGTCTTTCCCATCCCGGAAGGATACCGAGTTGCGCCCGGCCAAGTAGCACTTCGGAGCACCACCAAATGTAACCACCATGAATTAGATCTGACCGCCTTCCGAGGGTGGCCGTGGGAAATCGGGGGAACATCGGACCCGCCAGTCCTGGCACCGGTAAAGTTCACCGTATGGGCACGTTGAGCAAGCGGGAGCTGGATGCTCTGGTCGAAGAGGCCACCGTGGACGCGTATGGCGAGGACGAGCAGTTGTCCGGGTTCTCAGTCATGATCGG
>DASZBX010000096.1:0-115312 GCA_035943635.1 Actinocrinis sp.
CCAATCAACCCGGGCCAGGTACTTTGGGCGGTCTGCTCGCCTCGGCTGAGCTCGGGTGCGGGAGTTGACAGGACCTGCCCGGCGCGGCAGTCTACGATCCGCCTGGGCCACCGAGGATCCCGATCCGACACAGCCCCAGCCTTGCGCGGAGGCCGCGCAATCCCCTCAACTACCGCAGCAGCCAGGCGAACCATACAGCTGATACGGCGGGCAGAGTTTCGCTGAGCAAGTGCCCGCGCGAGTGAGCGGCTTCGGCCGCCTGACACATGCGACGGGCTACAGCTGGCTGATGCACTGCGAGCGATTCGACACCTCAACAGTATGCCGTAACAGCCAACAGCTACAGCTACAGCTACAGCTACAGCTACAGCTACAGCTACAGCTACAGCTACAGCTACAGCTACAGCCGGGATACCCGCAATCCGCTCACTGACCAATCCGCGCCGCGCAGGCCGCGCATATAGCCATAGCCATAGCTGCCAGAGCTGCCAGAGCTGCCAGAGCTGCCAGAGCCCGGGATATCACGTCGCCTTCAGCCCGCGAATCGCCAGCCGCATGTGCCAAAACGCCGAAGCGGCGCACTCACGCGCGTACTTGTTCGGCGCGACCGCTGCTCGCCGTATCAGCAGTATGGTTCGCACGACTGCTGCGGTAGTTGAAGGGGTCTGCGCGACTCTCGCGCAAAGCTGGGGCTGTGTCGGATCGGGATCCTCGGTGGCCCAGGCGGAACGAAGACAGCCACGCCGGACAGGTCCTGTCAACTCCCGCACTCGAGCTCAGCGATCGCGAGCAGAAAGCCCAAAGTACCTGGCCCGGGAGTTGATAGGGCCTGTCCGGTGTGGCAGGCTCCGGGCCGACTGGGGCGCCGAGGAGCCCGATCCGACACACCCAAAAAGTAACCCACCACCCAAAAAGACTGATCCATGAGGATCCTTGGGGGTTCCTGGGCCGCCGGAGGCACAGCAGTAGACGAGAGCTGATATGGCGGCGCAACCCACCAGGAGGCAACCGCCAGGCCACATCCCACTGCACTACCCAACAGCCTCCAACGCCTGCTGAAGATGGTAATCGGCAATCTCCAGAAACCATTCACGAGCCGGATGATCCCCAGCAGCTATACGCCGCGGACCAGCAACCAACGAGAGATGCATCGCCAACCTGTACAGCCGCAGACGCTGCTCGTCGAGTGCATCACGGTCAAGTCGATCGCTATTCGCAAGCCGCCCGTAAAACTCCCCGAACCGCAAGCGCATGCACACATGCTCCCACTCGACATCGAAGTACATCAGCCCTTCGATATCGATGAGCACCGGCTCGCGATCCTTGCCCACGAGAACATGGTCCGGGCCGAGTTCTCCATGTACCAAGCCGTACTTCGTGCGCGGCTGAATCTGGGCGGCCAACCCGTAGAGCGTCTCCTCAAGGGCCTTGCGACCAGCCGCGGCAAGCGGATCAGCTGAGGCGATCTCGGCGACCTCGGCGAGGGCTCGGTTGACAATCACCTGCTCGCATGCCGTTCCGTTTGATAGGCCGCCGCTGTCGATCAACCCGACCTTGCCGAAGGCCGGAACTGTGTCGTCGTCCCCATCTCCGTTCCCGCCGTTGACCCCGTGTCCGTTTCCGTTCCTGTCCCCGTCTCCATCGCCGCCCTGCGAGCCAACCGGGCGCTGATACCCATGCAGAGCATCAACCAACTCGCTGAAGCGTCCCATCACAAGGTCGGCGCCCACCGGATCGCGCTCGAGCAACGCCTCCAAGGTGCACGCCGACACATCCTCGACCACGGCCACATCGCCGGGATAGTGCGTCCCGCTCCGATCCGCGAGCAACAGGCGTGGGGAACGTACCCCGGCAGCCTCCAGCCGCCGAGTCGCCGCTTCGAAGAGATCCAGGCCCGACGCGTGCGAGAACGGATCCGCCGGATCGTCCGCCCCCTCGGGCAGGATCCCGTGCCAGTAGTCCTCAGCCGTGTTCCACACATATACGATCACGCTCTCGCGATCGTCCAGAAGCAGCCGGTACACGCCCTTCTTCGACCCGTTGGCCAGCCGCGTCGCGGTCACGATGCGGCGTCCGGAGCCGAACGCCGCCTGCACCACCTTGGTCAACCGCTCCGCATCGGCGAACTCTCGGCTACGTTCGCTCGGCTCGCCCAGTGCGTCAGTTCCACCATCGTCGATCATCGGCTGACCATCCGTACCCAGCCAAGCACCAACGACTCAGCGTCCCGCGCCCACAGAGTGCGGACCTTGTCGTCCTGGGACTGTTCCGGCATCTCGGGGCCGACCTGGATCAGCAGAACCGCGTCGAAGTTCTCCGCCTCGGCCCAGATCCGGTCGCGGTCGGCTCGGGTGAGGCCGGTTCCGGTCACCACAACCAGTTCGCCGGACGTACGGCCCCGGCCGGCCTCCTCCAGCGCCGCGGCGAGCGACCCCTCATGGGCGGGCTGGACCAGTGCCAGCCAGTCCAGCACCTCGCCGACGTTGCTCCAGTTGCCGGCCGGGGCCGGGCTGCTCGCGTCGGCGGTGGTGCGCAGGTGCACCGGGAAGCTTGTGCGGGTGGCGGTCAGTGCCACCGACGTGGTCGCATCGAGAGCGAGTTCGAACCATTCGGACGTGAAACCGTCCGGGCCGACGTTGTACACGCACTCTCGGACATCCAAGACCACTGTCGTGCGGGCGAATCCATAGTCTGACCGGCGTAGCGGCTCGGTCTTGAACTCCGAGTCCGGATCCTGCGCGCTCTGAATGGGCAGGGAGGCGGTTTCGGCGAGGCTGTTGGCGGATCCGGCTCCGGTACTCGGCCCGGGAACGTCCGGACTATACGGCGAAGACCCGCGCCCAGGCAGCGGCGGCTCGGAACGCGGTGGTTCCGGGCGCTGTGAGTAAAACCGGGCCGGGTCAGTCCGCGGGTTCGCTGATCGGGTGGTCCCGTGGCGGGTCCGGTCCGAGCAGACCGGGCCGGCGTGGCCGGACGAGCCGGACGCGCCGATGGAACCGACCGACCCGGCTGAACCGATGGAACCGGTTGAACCGACCGAGCCGGACGCGCCGTCCGAGGCGGAGGCTTCCGAGCAGGACTCGGGCAAGGTTTGCATCAAGCTGACTTCCCTCCTTTCAACTTCGGCGGCCTGTCGGCCTGGAGTGCGCAGTACCGCCGCGTTCGCAACCGCTTTCGCATTCGTCTTCGCCTCCGACGACAACGGCCGGCCGAGGCCGGGAACGCCGAGACCGGCCGGCAGTCCGGCTTCGTCCTGGGTTCTGGCTCTGGCTCTGGCTCGGCTCCGGTGGTGCGTGCTCGCCCGGATCGGGGCGCGCCGAGCACGGCTTCACCGGGCCGCAAGGCCGTCAGTCGGGTGTCGCGTCTCCTCCTGTCCGGCATCCGAGACGGATCGGGCCATCCGGGCCCGGACCACGCGGCCCGGCCGCGGCGAGCCCGTGCGGTCGAAAGCCCGGTGTGACAGGCTACGGATTCTCGGGTCCGCAGTGCTCCGGCGGACGGCCGGGGCGGTGGGACGGCCCGGACCTGGAGCTGTCCGGGGATGTGCGTGCGGTGCCGGTCGGATGGCAGGCTGGTGCTTCGAGCTCCGCCGACACCCGTCCGGAACCGAGACTGTCCACTGATTCCACTGTAGCGGGAACGGTATCCGGCCGCCGGGAATATTCAGGCCGATATCCGGGCGCTGATCGGACCGGACGCCGGTCCGCAACGGCGCGCGGCACCCCGGGAGACCACTGCGACAGACGCTGCGCACGTCAGCACCATCCCTTACCTCGGATGCCCATGGCCAGGGCGAACGCCGCCACGCGGCACCCGGCCCGACACCGGCTCGGCGTATCCCTCGGCCCGGCGGCGGCGCCACGTCGGGGGCTCCGGCGCCGGCCCTGCGCGGGACGACCGGGTCAGCATTCCAGGATATCCCTAACGACCCCACTATGCGTCGGAAGCGGCAACAGCGTGATGACATGGGCTGATGGCACAGCACACGGGCGCCCAGGAGCCGGGCGGATGTCGAGCGGCGTCGAGCGGGGTGAGAAAACGGGCCGGTATCAAAGGGCGAATCGTCGGTGGCGACGGCGCGGCCCGCGGCATGGTCCGCGCCGCAAACACGATTCCAAGACGCGACATATCGCGTTTCTCCGCGAATCTGGCTACACTCCGAGGCATGGACTCGACCAGCCCGAAACCCGCCCCCGTGGACGTCGCCCAGCCGGGCCGCAGCGGCCAGGACTCCGCCTCGCCCGCGCTGCGCGCCTCCGACCAGGAACGCGACGAGGTGGCCGCCGTGCTCGGCGATGCGCTGGCGGCCGGGCGGCTGACCAGCACCGAGCACGCCGAGCGGATCGAGGCCGCCTACGCCGCGCGGACCCTGGGCGAGCTGACGCCGCTCACCGCGGACCTGCCCGCGGACCGGCCGTCCAACGCACCGGCCACGATGATCGAGCACCAGCAGGTGACCGCGACGTTCAGCAAGGTCCATCGCGGCGGCCGCTGGGTCGCCGGGCGGCACACCGAGCTGCGCTCGACCTTCGGCGCGCTGATCGTGGACATGAGCGAGGCGGTGCTGCCGGGGCGCGAGATCGTGCTGGAGGCGAACTCGTTCTGCGGGAAGCTGATCGTGACCGTGCCCGCGAACGCCCGGATCGTCGACGAGGGCGGGGTGCTGTTCGGCAAGCGGCTGGTGACCGGAGGCGGCCGCCGGAAGGCCGGGTCAGCCGGGTCGGACGGGTCGGACGGGTCAGCCGATGCGGGCGCGGGCGCCGGTTATGACGAAGAAGGGCCGCTGATCCGGGTGACCGGCCAGGTCAGGTTCGGCAAGGTCATCATCCACCGGGCCGGGAACTCGGAGTGGCGCTGGCCGTGGCGGGCCAACTGACAGCCGCTACTTGGCCTTAGTCGGGGTCGGCGTCGCGCTCGCGCTCGGCTGAGCGGTGTGGGTCGCGGTCGTCGCGCTCGTTGTCGGCTTGGCGGTCGTCGTCGCGGACTCGGCCGTTTGCGTGGGGGCTGCCTTGGTGCTGGCGCTGCCGCTGGCGGTGCCTTCGGATACCTTCGGCGTCGCGGTCACGGTCGGACTCGCACTCCCGCTCGCCCCGGCCGACGGCGAAGCCCCAGCGCCCCCGTCCACCGGCGCCGTCGCCGACAGGGTCGCGGGCGGGGCGGTCGAGAGCGGACCGGCCACCGCGACCTGCCGGCCGCTGAGCCATGTTTCGTACCCGAAAAGCAACACGCCCAGCAGGAAGATCAACCCGAACACCCAGATCCAGTGCCGCACGCGCTCGTTCTGGAACACGGCCACGCCCCCTTCTCGCTGCCAGCTCCAGCCTCAGGCATCAGACTCAGCCTCGGGGAGCTTAACCGTACCCACGCCCGCGGCCGCATGCTCCACGCGGGTGTTCGCCCAACGCATGTCCGGCGTTCACGAAAGGGCGCAACGCCTGGTCGGCGCCAGGTCGGCGCCCGGGCAGACGGCCCCACGGCCGAGGCCACGGACGAGGCCACGGACGAGGCCACGGACGAGGCCCACCGGCGTGCGCCGAACCGGCTCCATCAAGCGCGCAGGTTCTCGGCCTTCGGGTAGCGCAGGTGGAACAACAGCGTCGGCACGAGGATCACCGGCCAAGTGAGATTCAGCACGGCGGGGGCGGCGTCGATGGGCATGGTGTAGGCCAGAACCAGGGTGACGACGGCGTTGAGGACGGTGGCCAGGCCCCAGACGGTCGTCACGACGCGTATCCCGTGCCGGAACTCAGGGTCCTCATCCCAGCGGACGGCCCAGGCGGCGTAGCCCTCGGGGCCGGACTTGGTGATGACGAAGCTTCGGATCATCGTCATCACCACCGGTCGGCGGCCGGACATCACGGAGGCGAGCATCCACACTCCGGCTAGGCCCAGCAGCATCCCGGACCAGGCGTCCCGGACCAGCATGGTGCGCGGGTCGCCGGTGAGCGCGGACAGCACCAGGCCGAGCGCGATCACGCTCATGATGGACAGGGCGAACCACTCGATCTGGCGTCGGGCGATGAAGTGGTGCACCACCACTGGTTCGCGAGCGGACCGCCTGGCCGGCGAAGCGCAACCGAGCTGTTCGCACTGGGCGAACACTCTGCAATATCTGTAGCGCTGTAATTGTGTAATTCTAGATACATGACTACACGAGAAGAATTGACCGAGACCCTGCGCGGCTGGTTCACCGGGCGGCTGCCCCAGGACCTGTTCGAGGGGGTGCCCGAGGTCGTCGTCGACCGCGAGGAGATCACCGTGATCGGCCGGATCCCGGTGCCGACCACCGCCGAGGGCGCCTCGGACGCCGAGAAGTCCGCCGCCGCGGCGGGGCGGCTCAAGGAGTTCCGCGAGCGGACCCGGGCGGCCCGGATGGCCGTGGCCGACGAGGCCGAGCACCGGTTCGGCCGGAAGGTCTCCTGGGGCGCGCGCTGCGGCGAGACCACCGAACTGTTCACCACGCTGTCCGTGCCGGTGATGACCCGGCTGCGGCAGAGCGAGCGCCGGCTGCTCGACACGCTGGTCGAAGCCGGGGTGGCGCGCAGCCGCAGCGACGCGCTCGGCTGGTGTGTGCGCCAGGTCGGCGAGCGGGCCGAGGCCTGGCTCGGCGACCTGCGCGAGGCCGTGCGCACGGTCGAGCAGGTGCGCGACGCCGGTCCCGACCTGCGCTGAGGCCGCGCGCTCGGCGCGGGCGCCGGACCGGACCGGCCGCCGACCCCGGCGGCCGCCCGGTCCGCCTCGCGCCCGCTGTCAATCCCTCACTTGCGTAGCACGTGTCCCCGGCGTTTCGACACGTTCCCCCGTTCACTCCTGTGCGCTCCCCAACGGCCTGCGCCGCAGCCCAACCGCCGCCCCGCGCCGCGCCCGGCCCGCACGCCCCACAAGCCCGCGCCACACTCGTATTCCCGGCCTACGCTGCCGTTACGCATCCCCGGGGCGAACCAGAATTCGTCCATAAACCCCGGTAGACCGGCGGGCCGCACCCGCCTGCTGACAGCCGCTCAGGCGTATGATGGGCTCGCCGGAAAGTGATCTATCGGACACCTCCCGGACTCACGCCACCGGCGGGCCGCGCCGGCCGACCCAACCATGGCAGGCGACAGCAGGGAGGCCGCTGATGGCCGGTAAGACGATCGAACGGCTCGACTCGGTGGTGATCCGGATCGCCGGGGACTCCGGGGACGGGATGCAGCTGACCGGGGACCGGTTCACCTCGGAGACCGCCGCGTACGGCAACGACCTGTCCACCCTGCCCGACTTCCCGGCCGAGATCCGGGCCCCCGCCGGGACCCTGCCGGGCGTCTCCGCGTTCCAGATCCACTTCGCCGACCACGACATCCTCACCCCCGGCGACGCCCCGGACGTGCTTGTCGCGATGAACCCGGCCGCGCTGAAGGCGAACCTGGCCGCGGTGCCGCGCGGGGCCACCATCATCGTCAACACGGACGAGTTCACCCCGCGCGCGCTGACCAAGGTCGGCTACCCGGCCGACCCGTGCACGGACGGCTCGCTGGACGCCTACCGGCTGCACCGGGTGGCGCTGACCTCGCAGACCGTCAAGGCGCTGGAGCAGCACCCGCTCAGCCGCAAGGAGGCCGAGCGGGCCAAGAACATGTACGCGCTCGGCCTGCTGTCCTGGCTCTACCACCGGCCGAGCGAGCGGACCCTGGCCTTCCTGGAGCAGAAGTTCGCCAAACGGCCGGACATCGTGGCCGCGAACCGGGCCGCGTTCCAGGCCGGCTGGAACTACGGCGAGACCACCGAGGAGTTCGCGGTCTCCTACGAGATCGCCCCGGCCGCCCCGGCCCCGGGCCGGTACCGCAACATCTCCGGCAACCTGGCCCTGGCCTACGGCCTGATCGCGGCCGCGCGGCGCAGCGGGCTGCCGTTGTTCCTCGGCTCGTACCCGATCACCCCGGCCTCGGACGTGCTGCACGAACTGTCCAAGCACAAGGCGTTCGGCGTGCGCACCTTCCAGGCCGAGGACGAGATCGCCGGGATCGGCGCGGCGCTCGGCGCGGCGTTCGGCGGGGCGCTGGGGGTGACCACCACCTCGGGGCCGGGCGTGGCGCTGAAGGCCGAGACCATCGGCCTGGCCGTCTCGCTGGAACTGCCGCTGGTGATCTGCGACATCCAGCGCGGCGGGCCGTCCACCGGGCTGCCGACCAAGACCGAACAGGCCGACCTGTTGCAGGCCATGTTCGGGCGCAACGGCGAGTGCCCGGTGCCGATCGTGGCCCCGCGTTCCCCGGCCGACTGCTTCGACGCCGCGATCGAGGCGGTCCGGATCGCGCTGACCTACCGCACCCCGGTGTTCCTGCTCTCGGACGGTTACCTGGCCAACGGCTCCGAGCCGTGGCGGATCCCCGAAACGGAGGACCTGCCGGACCTGCGGGTGCAGTTCGCGGTCGCGCCAGCGCCGGGGACCCCGGGGCACGGCGAGCCGTTCCTGCCCTACCAGCGCGACCCGGAGACCCTGGCCCGCCCGTGGGCGGTGCCGGGCACGGCCGGGCTGGAGCACCGGATCGGCGGGAT
This sequence comes from Actinocrinis sp., assembly GCA_035943635.1. Taxonomy (GTDB): domain Bacteria; phylum Actinomycetota; class Actinomycetes; order Streptomycetales; family Catenulisporaceae; genus DASZBX01. Next base: position 8,536 of record DASZBX010000096.1, read on the forward strand.
CGAGAAGGCCGACGGGACCGGGGCCATCTCCTACGACCCGGACAACCACGACTTCATGGTGCGCACCCGCGCGGCCAAGGTCGAGGGGATCTCGCGCACCATCGACCCGGCCGTTGCGGACGACCCGTCCGGTCGGGCGAAACTGCTGGTCCTGAGCTGGGGTTCCACCTACGGCCCGGTCCAGGCCGCCTGCCGCCGGGTGCGCACCGGCCAGGGCGGGGACGAGGGCGGCGCGGACGAGTCCGTGGTCGTGGCCGCGGGCGTCGGCCACGACGTCGCCCACCTGCACCTGCGGCACCTGAACCCGTTCCCGCCGAACCTCGGCGAGGTGCTGCGCCAGTACGACAAGGTCCTGATTCCGGAGATGAACCTGGGCCAGCTGGCCCTGCTGGTCCGGGCCCGGTACCTGATGGACGCGATCGGCTACAACAAGGTGCGCGGCCTGCCGTTCACCTCGGGCGAACTGACCCGGGTGATCAGGCAGACCCTGCTGACCGACGAGGGGACGCAGCGATGACGGAGACCATTCCGGCCCGGTCGGACGGCTCGATGACGCCGACCACGACCACGCCCGGCGGGCCCGGTTCGCCCGCCTTCCTGCCGATGCCGCTGGTCCCGCGCGCGGACTCGCCGCAGAGCGCGAAGGACTTCAAGACCGACCAGGAGGTGCGCTGGTGCCCGGGCTGCGGGGACTACGTGATCCTGGCCGCCGTGCAGGCCTTCATGCCGAGCCTGGGCCTGCGCCGGGAGAACATCGTGTTCGTCTCCGGGATCGGCTGCTCGTCCCGGTTCCCGTACTACATGGACACCTACGGGATGCACTCGATCCACGGCCGGGCCCCGGCGATCGCCACCGGTCTGGCGGTGACCCGGCCGGACCTGTCGGTCTGGGTGGTCACCGGCGACGGCGACGCCCTGTCGATCGGCGGCAACCACCTGATCCACGCGCTGCGCCGCAACGTCAACCTCAAGATCCTGCTGTTCAACAACCGGATCTACGGGCTGACCAAGGGCCAGTACTCGCCGACCTCGGAGCCGGGCAAGGTGACCAAGTCCACGCCGTACGGGTCGCTGGACACGCCGTTCAACCCGCTGTCGGTGGCGCTGGGCGCGGAGGCGACCTTCGTGGCCCGGTCGATCGACTCGGACCGCAAGCACCTGACCTCGGTGCTGGAGGCCGCGGCCCGGCACGAGGGCACGGCGCTGGTGGAGATCTACCAGAACTGCAACATCTTCAACGACGGCGCGTTCGAGCACCTCAAGGACGTCGACACCCGGGACGCGCACCTGCTGCGGCTGGAGCACGGCCGGCCGATGGTGTTCGGCGACCGCAAGGTGGTGCGCGGACCGGACGGCGGCCTGACGGTGGTCGGCACAGACTCGGCCGAGCCCGCGCTCGTGCACGACGCGCACGCGCCGGACCCGACCACCGCGTTCGGCCTGTCCCGGCTGCAGGACCTGGTCACGCTCGACCCGACCCCGGTCGGGGTGTTCCGGGACGTGCGCCGGCCGACGTACGACAAGCTGATGAGCGACCAGATGGACGCGGCGCACGCGGCGGCCGGCGGCGGCGAGCCGGACCTCGGCCGACTGCTGGCCGGGCCGGACACGTGGGTCGTGAGCTGAATCAGATCGACCTGCACAGCAGGTCAGGCCTCCGCGAAAGCGGGGGCCTGACCGGCTTTCGCGCGCTCGGCCGGCCCGAGCCTAGCCCTGCCCGTCGCCCCAGTCGGCGTCGTCCAGGGCGTCGAAGCCGAGGTCGTCCTCGCCCGGCGCGGCCGGCAGGCCGGTGGCCTCGAAGCCCTGCCGCCGCACTTCGTAGCAGCCGACCGCGAGCGCGGAGGACACGTTGAGCGAGCCGACCCGGCCCAGCTGCGGCACGAACCCGATCAGGTCGCACAGGCCCAGCGCCTCGGCCGTCACCCCGCGGTCCTCGTGCCCGACCAGCAGGCACACGTCGGCGGCCAGGTCGGCCGTGGACAGCGGGACGGCCTCGTCGGCCAGTTCCAGCGCGACCACCCGGTACCCGTCCGCGCGGGCCTTGGCCACGGCCTCGGCGACGGTGGCGAAGGTCTGCGCCTTGAGGTAGCGGTCCGTGCCCATCGCGGCCTTCTGCACCCCGGCGGAACGCAGCGGCGGGGTGCCGCCGACCAGGTACAGGCCCTCCGCGCCCATCGCGGCCGCGGTCCGGACGATGGCGCCGACGTTGAACGGCGACTGGATGTTCTCCAGCAGGACGGCCAGCCGGAAGGTGTTCTCCCGGCGCCAGGACCGGTGCAGGCGCTTGAGTCCGGTTCCGTTGAGCTGCGGCATCGTCTATCCTCGGTCGGTTTCGGGAGCGGGGTCGGGCGTGCTTGCGGGCTCGGTCGCGCGAGCCGGCGCCGGCTTGGCCGCGAGCCGGCGGGCGGGCCTGGATCCGGAGGTGGCCGGCTGCGCCGCGGCCCAGGCGGATCCGGCCGGGCGCGGCCGGGCGCGCAGGATCCGGAAGCCGAGCTGCGAGGTGAACCGCTCGGTCGGGAAGCCCTCCTCGTTCAGCCACGCCGCCAGCGAGTCCGAGCCCAGGTTGCGCTGCACCACCAGGTAGGCCGAGCCGCCCGCCACCAGCCGGGGCAGCCAGAACAGCAGCAGCTCGTGCAGCGCGGCCTTGCCGATCCGGATCGGCGGGTTCGAATAGATCCGGTCGAAGCGCAGGTCCGCCGGGACCTCGTCCGGGCGGGCGGCGGTGACGTTGGCCAGCCCGGCCCGCGCGGCGTTGTCCCGGACCAGGCCGAGCGCGCGGTTGTTCGGGTCCACCGCCCACACCTTCGCCTGCGGGCTGCGCGAGGCCAGGGTCAGCGCGATCGGGCCGTAGCCGCAGCCGAGGTCGAGCAGCGCGCCGCGCTGGGGCGCGAGCGGGGCCCGTTCCAGCAGGATCCGGGTGCCCTTGTCCAGCTGCGCGCCGGAGAAGACGCCCGCGTCGGTCTCCAGCTCCAGGGTCAGGCCGGGCAGGTCGGCGGTGATCAGCCGCCGGGCGGACGGGGCCGCGGGCTCGTCGGCGAAGTAGTGCTGCGGGGTGTCGGTCAAGGCGGCCTCCGGGTCGGGTCGGACCAGCCAGAGACTTCACCTTGAACTGTTGCAGCCGCCGGGGGCGCGGACGAGGGAGCCGTTGTGCTCGGTCGAGGCCCAAGGATAGTCGATCGCGGCCGGGCCCCGGCGCCCGCAGGCGCATGGGCGCACTCACCGGCGCGCACACCCGTGCGCCCGACGCCGTCCGGGCCGGGCGCAAAGATTTTTTCGGTACGGTTACGTTCCGTACACCAGGCGGTCTCAGGTGCGGCGCAGCCTCCGGGGGCCCGCGAACCGGGCCGGGCGCGACCGCAATGCCCGGGATTCGGGCGATCTATCAGTACTTGTGTTCAGCCGGGACCCGAACAAGTAAATCCCGCACAAAAGAGTTTCCCTCTTCTATGGGTAGCGTCCATGAGACACAATCGGGTAAAGATTAGGGAGCAGGATGGTTCGATCATGGCCACCATGACACGAGACGGGAGGGTCGAGGGATATGTGGGTCGGTTATCGCTCGGTCTTCGGCGTCGACTGGAAGGAAGCCGGCCGCGGCGCGCAGATCGCCGCCGAGCAGATGCAGCTGTGGCTCTCGCGTGAGGGACACGAGCCGGAGTTCGAGCCCAAGCAGGGCCGCTACCGGGCCGGCGGCGGGGCCCAGCTGACCGTGACCGAGGCGGCCAGCCCGGGCCACTTCAAGGCGGTCCGGTACCGCCTGAAACAGCCTGCCCGGGCCGGGGTGCACTGGTATACCTCCCTGACCTTCGTCGCGCTGTCCAAACGTCCGGACAAGGAACTGCGCGAACACGGCTACTTCATGGTGGAGGTCGCGGCCCGGGCCGAGGAGCCGAACACCACCCTGGACGAGCGGGTGCGCACCCCGGACCTGACCGGCCTGCTGCTGGACGCGGTCACCGCGACCGACGGCCCGGCCCGGCTGACCACCACCCCGCAGCTGGTCGAGGCCCGGGACGTGGACTCGCTGATCAACATCCTGTGCGACCCGGGCCGGCGGATGCCCGCGGTGGTGGCCGTCCCGGGCGAGGGCGACGACCTGGCCCTGTGGCGCGAGCGGTTCACCCAGGCGACCTGCTACCTGCCCGGGATCGCCTCGCTCTACCTGCTCACCGAGGACGCCGGCCGGCTGTTGAACAAAGAGTTCGAACACCACTGGACCAGCCGGGCGCTGCGTACCTTCCACCTCGAACCGGACCCGGCCAGCGTGGTCGACGGCGAGCGGCACCCGGTGCTGACCTGGAACTGGCTGGAGTCGGACATAGAGGGCGCGCAGGCGATCCTGACCCACCGGATCCGGGCGGTGACCGCGGCCGCCGCCCTGCCCGAGGCGCTGCACGGGGTCAGCGACGCGCTGTTCCACGCGAACGAGCTGCAGCGGGTGACGGACGAGGAGACCCGCCGGGTGCACCGTGCACTGCAGTCCCCGGGCGCGGACCTGGACGAGTTCGACTACTGGCCGGCCTGGGCCGGCGCGGGGGCCGGGGCGAGCATCGGTACGGTCAACGGGTCCGGCGGCGTCGGACTGCACGGACCGGGCGGCTCCCTGCCCGGCGTGCACGGGCACGGGCACGGCCACCCGCACAGCCACGGCAACGGCTCCGCGCACGACCACGCCGTGGCCGACGGGGACGGCGAGCCGGAGCACGGCCCGTTCGACCTGCTGATCGAGTCGCTCGGCGACTTCCCGAACCTGGTGGTCACCGCCGACCTGGCCCCGATGCGCGCGCTGGGCCGGCACAAGGACGGGGCCACCTTCGCCGGCAAGGCCCGGGAGGCGCTGGCCGCGCTGGACTCCTACGCCGCGCTGTGCCGCTCCGGCGGCTGGGACGGCGGCGGGTTCCGCCGGTACTGCGAGGACTCCCAGCACGGCGGCCGGATCATCCCGGCCGGCCAGGTGGCCGCGAACGAGTCGGACACGGTGCGTCAGGACCCGAGGATGGCCAAGCTGCGCCGGTTCCGGGTGCCCAGCGCCATCTCGGCCACCGGCAGCGCGATGATGTGGGCGCACGTGAAGATCGGCAACTCGGGCCAGACCGCGCCGCGGTTGTACTTCCTGGACGACACGAACGGGGAGACCGGGCAGATCGTGGTCGGATATCTGGGCCCGCACCTGAAGAACACGAAGAGCAGCTGAGGCTCGGCCGCCCGGTCCGGTCAGCGGTAGCGGTCCAGTTCCCACGGGTCGTGGGCGCTGAAGACGGAGACCTCCTCGCCGTGCTCGCGCACGAGTTCGCGCAGGCGGTTCTGCGTGTCCACCCGCAGGTCATGGTCGATCTCCGAGCTGGTCTGGACGAAGTCGAGCAGCGGGTGCGGATGCGGGTCGGTGTCCAGTTCCCGATGGTAGTAGTAGGCGTCGCCGCAGTGCAGAAGCCAGTGGTCTGAGTCGCGCACGGCTATTCCGGTGTGGCCCTCGGTGTGGCCGCCGAGCGGGACCAGCCGGATCTGTGTTTGCGCGGACAGGTGCCGCAGTGGAGTGGAAGCGAAGCCGAACCACTGCTCGGATGGGTCGCCGGAGCCGTAGGTCACCCAGTTCGGGCCGTGGGCCCAGTGGGCCGGACGGTAGCGGAAACTGGGCGCCTCGGCGGTCGCCGCGTCGAGTTCGGCGGCCAGGACGTGGACCCGGGCGTCCGGGAAGTCGGGCAGGCCGCCGCAGTGGTCCACATCGAGGTGGGTCAGGACGACGTGCCGCACGTCGTCGGGCGAGTAGCCCAGCGCCGCGATCTGGCGCACGGCCGTCTCCCGCTCGTCCAGCACGGGTTCGGCCATCTCGACCCACGCGGCGCCCAGCGTGCCGGCCGGGTCGCGCACGTCGCCGAGGCCCAGGCCCGTCTCGACCAGGACCAGTCCGTCGGCGTCGGTCTCGACCAGCAGGCAGTGGTTGACGGCGCGGGCCGGGGCCGGGCCGGGGTAGGTGGCCTCGATCATCCGGACCGAGCCGCAGTTGAGGTGATGTATCTTCATGCCCGCCAGCCTCCTACTTGAAGTACGCTTCAAGTCAAGGAGGCGGAATGGACGAGCGGCTGCTGGACATCGCGCAGGTCGCCGAGCGCTGCGGCCTGGCCCCCTCGGCGCTGCGGTTCTACGAGAACAGAGGGCTGATCTCCTCGGCCGGCCGCAACGGGCTGCGCCGGACCTACCGGCCGGACGTCCTGGCCCGGCTGACCCTGATCGCCTGCGCCCGCAGCGCCGGGTTCACCATCGCGCAGATCGCCGGGTTCCTGCGGGCCACACCCGACGACACCGAACTGCGCGCCCACCTGGCCGACAAGGCGCAGGAGCTGGAAGCGGAGATCGCCCGCCTGACCCGGATGCGCGACAGCCTGCGCCACGCGTCGACGTGTATGCACGAACCGCTCGTCGAGTGCCCCGACTTCAAGCTCGCCTTCGAAGACGCCGCGGCTCCGGTCCGCTCCGCAGCAGGGTAGTGCGATAGGACCGTCCCGCCGGTCAACACCTGTGGAGTGAATTAGGATGGCGCGATGACCCCCGCCGAATCAGGCTCCGCAGACCCCGGCCGTTCGGCCGCGGACACCGCCCGGGCCCGGCAGCGCCGGGCGACCGAGGCCGCCATCCTGGCCGCCGCCCGGGCGCAGTTCGCCCGGGTCGGCTTCGAGCGCAGCACGATCCGCCGGATCGCCGAGGCCGCGCACGTGGACCCGGGCCTGGTCATGCACTACTTCGGCTCCAAACAGCAGCTGTTCGACCAGGCCGCCCGGCTGCCCGACGAGCCGGTGACCGGCGAGACCGCCCAGGACGTGGCCGCCTCGCTGCTGGCCATGCTCGCGGACCGGATCACCACCCAGCCGGACGCGTCCCTGGCCGTGCTGCGCTCCATGCTCACCCACGATCCGGCCGCCGACACCTACCGCCAGGTCGCCGCCGAGCGCCTGGACCAGATCGCCGCCGCCATCCCGGCCGACCACCCCGAACTGCGGGCGTGCCTGCTGACCGCGATCGTCCAGGGCGTCATCGTGCAGCGCTGGCTGCTCGGTCCGAACCCGCTCAGCGAGGCCTGTCCCGAGACCGTGATCGCGCTGCTGCGCCCGTGTTTCGCGGCGCTGGTAGCGCCGCCGGACGTCAACTTGAGTTGACAAATCATCGGTCGTCCCTGTTCGGCATCGGCGGGTCGCTCAACGTCGGGCTGCTGGACGCGCTCAACCTCGGCTGGAAGCCGGCCGCCGACCTGCGCGGCCGGGCCCCGGCCGGACTGGTCGGGACGTACCACGCCGAGCGGCACGCGGCCGGAGAACGAGCCCTGATGTCCGCGCGGGCGCAGCGTCTGCTCGGCGGCCCGGGCCCGGAGGCCGAGGCGGCCCGGACCCTGCTCGGCGAACTGGCCGGGTATCCGGAACCGTTGCGCCACCTGGGCGAACTCCTGCAGACCTCGGACGTCCGCTACACCACCGGGCCCGCCGGGCACCAGACGCACCGACTCCAGGGCGCACCGGCGCCCGACATCAGGGTGCAGACGCCCGACGGCCACACCAGGACGGCCGAACTGATGCGCCCGGGCCTGCCCGTGCTGCTGGACCTCGGCGGGCCCGTCAGGGGCCTCACACCGGCTGCGGTGGCCGCGCCGTGGCACGGGACGGGTCACGGTCCTCGAAGGCCGCCAGATCGGCGGACAGCCCGCCGTGAGCGCCATGCTGATCCGGCCGGACGGATTCGTAGCCTGGGCAACGGATCCGGCCGTGACAGATGAGGCTACTGAGACAGCTGGGACGTGGGCGACGGATCTGCGCGCCGCCCTGGAGTTCTGATTCGGACCGGCCGCCGACGCCGGCCCGCACGAGTCCGAGTCCTGCGAGACAGACCCCGGATAAACCGGAAGCGGCCGCGGAGACCCGTACCGCAACGGGTCTCCGCGGCCTATCCGATCCGCGGCCGCCAACCGAACCCGCGCCGCGCCGGGCGCCGCGGTTCGGCCGGACCGGCGGCCCCGGCGGCCTACTGCGGGGTGACGTACGCCCCGGAGATGCCGCCGTCGACCAGGAAGGTGTTGGCGGTCATGAACGAGGAGTCGTCGCTGGCCAGGAACGCGACCGCGGCCGCGATCTCCTCGGGTTCGCCGAACCGGCCGAGCGGGATGTGCACCAGCCGGCGGGCGGCCCGCTCGGGGTCCTTGGCGAACAGCTCCCGCAGCATCGGGGTGTTCACCGGGCCCGGGCACAGCGCGTTGACCCGGATGCCCTCGCGGGCGAACTGCACGCCGAGCTCGCGCGACATCGACAGCACCGCGCCCTTCGAGGCCGAGTACGAGATCTGCGACGTGGCCGCGCCCATCACCGCGACGAACGAGGCGGTGTTGATGATCGAACCCTTACCCTGCCGCTGCATGTGCGGGATGGCCGCCTTGCAGCACAGGTACACCGAGGTCAGGTTCACCTCCTGCACCCGGCGCCAGGCGTCCATCCCGGTCACCAGGATCGAGTCGTCGTCCGTCGGCGAGATGCCGGCGTTGTTGAACGCGATGTCCAGCGAGCCGTAGGTGTCCACGGCCGTCTGGAACAGGGCCTCGACCTGCTCCGGACTGGTCACGTCGACCTGGACGAACAGCCCGCCGACCTCCTGGGCGGCCTGCGCGCCGGACTTCTCGTCGATGTCCGCGACGACGACCTTCGCGCCCTCGGCGGCCAGCCGCCGCACGCTGGCCAGGCCGATCCCGCTGCCCCCGCCGGTCACCACGGCGACCCGGTCGGTTAGTCGCTCAACCATCTGCTTCTCTCTCCTTGCGTCGTTGCATCGAAGCGGCGCCGGCGGTGCCCGCCGGCGCCGTGGGCGTGTCAGTGGGCGATGAAGACGTTCTTGGTCTCGGTGAACGAGTCCAGCGCGTCCGGGCCGAGCTCGCGGCCCAGGCCGGACTGCTTGTACCCGCCGAACGGGGTCGCGTAGCGCACCGAGGAGTTCGAGTTCACCGACAGGTTCCCGGCCTGCACCGCGCGGGCCGTGCGCAGCGCCCGGCCCAGGTCCCGGGTCCAGACCGAGCCGGACAGGCCGAAGTCGCTGTCGTTGGCGATCCGGACCGCATCGGCCTCGCCGTCGAACCGGACCACCGAGACGACCGGGCCGAACACCTCCTCGGTGTACGCCGGGCAGCTGCGGTCGTCCGCGCCGCCGGCCGGGGCCAGCACGGTCGGCGGGTACCAGTACCCGGGCCCGTCCGGCGCGCTGCCGCGGAAGGCGACCGGGGTCTGGTCGGTCACGTAGCCGGAGACCCGGGCGTGGTGCCCGGCCGAGACCAGCGGGCCCATCTGCGACTGCGGGTCGGCCGGATCGCCGACCGCGAACGAGCCGACGGCCGCCTCGAACAGCTCCATGAACCGGTCGTACACGCCCGCCTCGACCAGGATCCGGGACCGGGCGCAGCAGTCCTGGCCGGCGTTGTCGAACACCGCGCCGGGCGCGCTCGCCGCGGCCTGCTCCAGGTCGGCGTCGGCGAAGACGATGTTCGCGCTCTTGCCGCCGAGCTCCAGGGTGACCGCCTTGACCTGCCGCGCGCAGCCGGCCATCACCTGCCGGCCGACCGCGGGCGAGCCGGTGAACACGATCTTGCGCACGTCCGGGTGCTCGACCAACCGGGTCCCGGCCACCGGCCCGCGCCCGGGCAGGACCTGGAACACCCCTTCCGGGATCCCGGCCGCCAGGGCCAGGTCGGCCAGTCGCAGGGCACTGAGCGGGGTCAGCTCGGCCGGCTTGACCACCACCGAGTTCCCGGCGGCCAGGGCCGGGGCGAACCCCCACCCGGCGATCACCATCGGGAAGTTCCACGGCACGATGATCCCGACCACGCCGAGCGGTTCCTTGAAGGTCACGTCCAGGCCCCCGGCGACCGGGATCTGCCGCCCGGACAGGCGTTCGGGCCCGGCCGAGTAGTACGTGAGCACGTCGCGCACGTTGCCCGCCTCCCAGCGGGCGTTGCCGATCGTGTGGCCGCCGTTGCGCACCTCGATCCCGGCCAGCTGCTCGAGGTCGTCCTCGACCGCCTGGGCGAACCGGCGCAGCAGCCGGGCCCGGTCGGCCGGGGCCACCTCCCGCCAGGTCCGCTGCGCCGCGACCGCGCGGGCCACCGCCTCGTCGGTCTCCGGCACGCCGGCCAGCGGAACCTGCGCGATCACCTTCTCGGTGGCCGGGTTGATGATGTCCTGCGTATCAGTGCTCATGGACCAATCCTGACGTCTGACGACTCTGTCCGTCCGGTTCCTGCGCCCGGGCTCTCCCTCCGCCCTGCTCGGCCGCCGCGGCGACCAGGCCCTGGAACACGCGCAGGTCGTCCCCGGCCTCGGGATGCCACTGCACGCCCACCACGAATCGCCGCTCGGGCGCGCAGACCGCCTCGATCGTGCCGTCGGCGTGCCAGCCGGTGGCCACCAGCCCGGCCCCGAGCTCGTCCACCGCCTGGTGGTGCGAGCAGCGCGCCGCGGCGGCCGGGCCGAGCAGCGAGCCCGGCAGCAGCGCCGGGTCCAGGGTCACCGGGTTGTCGGCGAACCGCCCGGCGCCCGGCCGGTGCCCCTCGTGGCCGACCTGGTCGGGCAGGTGCTGGTAGAGGGTGCCGCCGAACGCCACGTTCAGCAGCTGGGCGCCGCGGCAGATCCCGAGCACCGGGATGCCGGCGCTGAGCGCGGCGGCGAGCAGGTAGGACTCCCAGGCGTCGCGTTCCGGCCGGATCCCGGTGGTGCGCGAGTCCTGGGCGGCCCGGTACCGGGCCGGGTCCAGGTCGGAGCCGCCGGTCAGCACCAGCCCGGCCAGGGCCGAGACCGCGGCGGCCGCGGCCTGGGCCCGGCCGGCCGGGGGCAGCAGCAGCGGAACGCCGCCGGCCAGCACGATCCGGTCGGGGTAGTTGCGGTGCAGCACCACCGCGTCGGTGTCCCAGTTGCCCCAGGCCACGCGCTCGGCGTACATGCTGAGGCCAATCAGTGGTTTGATGATCTTCGTCCTTTGCCGCTTACATCCGCTCGAAACCGCGGAACCGTTCCCAGTCCGTCACCGCCCGGTCGAACGCCTCCTGTTCGATCCGGGCCGCGTTCAGGTAGTGCTCGACCACGGACGGGCCGAACGCCTCCAGCGCCACGCTGCTCGCGCCGAACAGCTCGGCCGCGTCCCGGATGGTGGCCGGGACCCGCGGCAGGTCGCCCTGGTACGCGTCGCCGGTGAACTCCGGCGGCAGCTGCAATTCGTGGTCGATCCCGTACAGCCCGGCCGCGATCATCCCGGCCACGGCCAGGTACGGGTTCACGTCCCCGCCCGGCACCCGGTTCTCCACCCGCAGCGCGGCGGCGCCGTGGCCGACCACCCGCAGCGAGCAGGTCCGGTTGTCCAGGCCCCAGGCCACCGCGGTCGGCGCGAAACTCCCGGCCACGTAACGCTTGTAGGAGTTGATGTTCGGAGCGTACAGCAGAGTCAGTTCCCGCATACAGGCCAGCTGCCCGGCGACGAAGTGCTCCATCAGCGGGGAGAAGCCGTGCGGCCCGTCGCCGGAGAGCACCGGGTCCTCGTCCAGCGAGCGCAGGCTCAGGTGGATGTGGCAGGAGTTGCCCTCGCGCTGGTCGTACTTGGCCATGAAGGTCAGCGCGTACCCGTCCTGGGCCGCGATCGTCTTGGCCCCGGTCTTGTACACCGAGTGGTTGTCGCAGGTGGTCATCGCGTCCGCGTACCGGAACGCGATCTCGTGCTGGCCGAGGTTGCACTCGCCCTTGGCCGACTCGACGTACATCCCCGCGCCGGCCATCTCACGCCGGATCCGGCGCAGCAGCGGCTCGATCCGGGCGGTGCCGAGCATCGAGTAGTCCACGTTGTACTGGTTGGTCGGGGTCAGGTCGCGGTAGGCCTTGGTCCAGGCCTGCTCGTAGCTGTCCCGGAACACGATGAACTCCAGTTCGGTGCCCGCGTAGGCGCCCAGGCCCCGGGCGGCCAGCCGTTCGAGCTGCCGGGCCAGGATCTGGCGCGGGGAGGCGGCGACCGGGTCCCCGCTCCCCCACACCACGTCGCACTGGACCAGCACCGTGCCCGGCTGCCACGGCACCAGCCGCAGCGTGGCCAGGTCCGGGCGCAGCACGAAGTCGCCGTAGCCCTGTTCCCAGGAGGAGACCGCGTAGCCGTCGACCGTGTTCATGTCGATGTCGACCGCGAGCAGGTAGCTGCACGCCTCGGCGTCGTGGCCGACGGCCTCGTCGAGGAAGAACTCGGCGGAGACCCGTTTGCCCTGCAGGCGCCCCTGCATGTCGGTCATCACCACCTCGACGGTGTCGATCTTCTCCTCCTGGACGAGGATCCGCAGTTCCTCGACGGTCAGCATCCCTGCTCGCGCACTCATCTACACGGCTCCGAGTTCTCGCTCGATGTCGGCCAGTTCCTGGACTGTGCCCTGGACCTTGGGTCCGGTGAACCACTTGCGGGCCGAGACCAGCCACCATATTCCGGCGAAGCCGAGCACGGCGGCGACCGCCACGCAGGTGTAGTTGAAGTTCTTCGACGTGACCGGGCTGGCGGTCGGCAGCATGAACAGCACGGTGATGAAGGCCACCCAGATCACGGCCACGATCCCGACCGGCCGGGACCAGCGGCCCAGGTGCCAGGGCCCGGGCACGAAGTCCGCGCCGCGCAGCAGCCGCAGCAGGGTCGGGATCACGTAGGCGATGTAGAGGCCGATGACCGCGATGGACGTCACCGCGACGTACGCGGTGTTGTTGAACAGGTAGGGCAGGCCGAGGATGAACGCGCCGCCGACCGCGAGCCAGATGGCGTTCGTGGGCGTGCGGGTGCGCTTGTTCACCCGGTGCCAGAAGGCCGAGGCCGGCAGGGCGCCGTCGCGGGAGAAGGCGTAGATCATCCGCGAGTTGGCGGTGACCGAGGACATCCCGCAGAACAGCTGCGCGCCGATGGCCACCAGCAGCAGCAGTTTGCCGCCGGTCATGCCGAGCGCGTCGATGAAGATCTGGGCCGGCGGGACGGCCGAACCGGCCTCACCGGTGTAGTCCTGGATGGCGAAGGTGATGCCGATCAGCAGGATCCATCCGGCGACCAGCGAGACGACGATCGACATGATGATGCCGCGGGGACCGGACCGGGCTGCGTCCTTGGTCTCTTCGGTCATGTGGGCCGAGGCGTCGTAACCGGTGAAGGTGTACTGGGCGAGCAGCAGGCCCAGCATGCACACGTACAGCTTCGATCCCCAGCCGGTGTTGTTCACGAAGTGCCCGAACACAAAGCCGACCGTCTGGTGGTGCGACGGGGCGATGGCCAGGGTGGCGACGATCGCGAGCACGCCGAGGATGTGCCACCAGACGCTGACCTGGTTCAGCAGCGACACCAGCCGCACGCCGAACTGGTTGATCCCGCCGTGCAGCAGCAGGACGCAGCCGAAGATCAGGATGGTGTGCCACGGGACCGTGTCGTCGAAGCCCCACTGCAGGTCGAGCAGCGCGTTGATGAAGAACGCGGCGCCGAAGTCGATCCCCGCGGTGACGGCGACCTGGCCGAGGAAGTTGAACCAGCCGGTGAACCAGGACCAGCCGGCCGCGTTGCGCTTGGCCAGCTTGGCCGACCAGTAGTACAGGCCGCCCGCGGTCGGGTAGCTGGAGCAGACCTCGGCCATCGCCAGGCCGACGACCAGGGTCATCAGGCCGACGATCGGCCAGCCCCAGGTGATCATCGCCGGGCCGCCGGCGTTCAGGCCGGTGCCGTAGAGGGTCAGGCAGCCGCTGAGGATGGAGATGATGGTGAACGAGACGGCGAAGTTGGAGAAGCCGGACATGGTGCGGTTGAGCTCTTGGGCGTAGCCGAGCTCGTGCAGCCGGGCTTCGTCGGACGTGCGGACGGGGGCGTCCTCGGTCGGGAGACTCGGTGCGCTCTCTGTGGACATTCGCGCCTCCTCGGGCGGCGGGTTGCGCGGGGGACAACGGTGGGGTCGTGCGGGGACTTGGTCGGGCTTGGCGTGGCTTGGTGTGGCGTGGGTCGCAGCCGGGAAGGAGCCGCAGGGGACGAGCGGAGTCGAACGGGGTGCACGGATCGTGCACCGGGGGCGGCGCCGAGCTCTCGGAGGGAAGATTAATGGACGATAGTTCGTCCTTTTGAGTGCCCAGTATGGATTTCCGCCCGGCCCCGCGCAAGACCTGCGCCGAAATTCGCGCCCCCGATCCGCCGGTTCCGGCGGGTTCAGGGGTTGGTATTGACTTCGCGGTAACACGGCAGGTCCCCGGGGCGGTCTCCGGTTACGATCATGGTTCCGATTCCTTGCGCCGCCGCGCTTGCGCTTGCGCGGCCGGCCGCCTCGCTTCCGCTTCCGCGTCTTGCGGCCCCGCGCCGCCGCATCCCATGCCGATCGCCGCGCTCACGGGCGATTGGGCTGCCGGGTTACCGGGCTGTCGCACTACCGGACTACCGGGCTACCGCGCGCCCAACTCCTCCACTCTCTCCCCGGCTATCTCCAGAAACCCGTGCAACAGCGCCGCGGTGCCTTCCAGATGCTCCGCCATCGCCCGCTGCGCGCCCGCCGAGTCCCCGCCCAGCACGGCCGCCACGATCCGCCGGTGCTGCGCCGTGGAATGCCGCAGGTTCGCGGCCAGCATCGGAATCGAGTTGAGCAGGTCGTTCACGTGCGCCCGCACGTCCGCGACGGCCGCCGCCAACATCGGCGACCCGGCCAGATCGGCCAGCGCGAGATGGAACCGGGTGTCGGCGACCCGGTAGTCCTCGATCGGCGCCTGCTCCGCCTCCTCCATCCGCAGCTGGAGGAACCGGCGCTGCTCGGCGGCCAGGGTCTGCGCGGCCGCCGCAGCCGCCGCGCCCGTCTCCACCGCGTCCCGGAACACCAGCACCCCGCGCAACCCGCCCGGCAGCCCGGCCACCAGGTCCCGGAAGCGATCCGGATCGTCGGCGACCGGCCGCCGGATCACGAACGTCCCGCCGCCGCGCCCGCGCCGGCTGTCCACGTACCCCTCGGCCGCCAACGCCCGGATCGCCTCGCGCAACGTGTCCCGGCTGACCTTCAACCGCCCGGCCAGGTCCCGCTCCGACGGCAGCCGCTCGCCCGGCGAGACCGTGCCCAGCTTGATCGCCTGCAGGATCCGCTCCACGGTCTCCTCGAACGCGTTGCCGGACCGGACCGGCCGGGACAGCCCGTACCCGCTCTCGGCCTCCTGCTCCCGCTCCGGCTCCGCGCCCGCTACCACCGATCGGCCACCCGTTCTGGTCGGAAATCAGGCCATTATCTATCAGCCATGGTAGCGAATCCAGCTGTGGATGGTCGGTTCGGGCTGCGGTTTCGTGCGTGTTCGTTGTCGGGGCTTCGATGGGACATCAAGACGGCAGGCCTGAGTCGACGGCGACGACCGTTCGGTGGTGATGCAGGTCGACCGCTTCGTCAACCAGCGCGGTCGCCAGATCGGCGTAGGAGAACGGCGCGGCGTCGGGGTCGGGGTCGGGGTCTTGGGGAAGCATGCGGTTCCCAACGCTCACCCGGTATCGACCAGTGGGCTCCGCGTCTGCGTCCAGCAATACCGGCGGCGGAGTGACCACCACCCAGTCCAGCCACTCTCCGGCCTTCTGGAATACATCGATTTCCACTGCATGCCCTACCGAGAACTCCCGGTACTCAGCCGGGAAGTCGGCCGCATCGTGCACGGCAACCCCCGGTACCGTCTCCAATGCCGACCCGATACCGACCGTGACCAGCCGCGATACGCCAGCTCGATTCAACCCGCCGACCAGCGCACGTGCGACCTCGCCGAAGAACCTACCTGGCGCGAGCTCGGCGTCGTACACGGTCGACACGACTGCGTCATGCCCGATCGACAAGGAGTAGACACTGTCGGGCCGCATGGCGTCACCGGCTGCGTAGACCAGGTTCGGCCGCTCGCCCAAAGCGCGATACTTGATCGGAGAGCGCACGACCGCCGTCACTTCGTGTCCTCGTGCAAGCGCCTCTGTCACCACTCGCTGCCCGGCCCTGCCGCCTGCCCCGAACACCATGATTCGTTTCACGGAAGCTCCCTAGCTCAGGTGGAACCGGGTGATCTCCCCGATTCCCATTCACAAGCTAGCCGCGCGGGTCATGGTTACTTCAAGGGAACTACGCTGGCCGATATGAGCACGGACTCAAGCACGAACACGCACACGAGCGACCCGCTAGACCCCGATATGTTCACCGCCTGCCGCTCCGCCGCGCTGCCCATGCGAATGAACATCAAGTGGGCCACGAAAATCATGTCCTGCCTCCGCGGCGGCCCGCGCCGGTTCACGGAACTACTCGTCCCGCTTCAGGGCATCACGGCCAAGGTACTCACCGAGTCCCTGCGCGCCATGGAACGCGACGGGATCGTCTCCCGAACCGCTTACCCGGGCGTGCCGCAACGAGTGGAATATGACCTCACCGAACTCGGCCGCTCGCTCCTGGGACCCATCGACGCCTGGTGCGTCTGGGCCGAGGAACACCTGGACGACCTCCTAGACGCCCGCGAAGCACACGAACTTCGTCGCACCTGACTTATCAGCCCTGCTAGTTACGCATCCACGTCACCCACATCGCCCGCAGCCCACCGCCCCTTCGCCTGTAGCCACACATCCTCAAAGCTCTCAGCGGTGATAACCACGGCCGTGAACTCCGCAATCGCGTTGATCTCCTCGATCGTGGGCGTCGGAGCCCCGCCGAGGAAGGTCGAGCCGGCCTCCCGCTCCGCATCGGCCCACTCCATCCGCCCGTCCCGAAACACGTCGACCTTCCGCACCTCATACGCGTCGTCGCCAATCTCACCGAACAACTCGACCGGCTCGTCCGCGAACTCGTGATGCCACAGCACCTTGAGATACCACGTCACGCCAATCCCCCCGGCACGTAAGCTCCGCCCAGAAATGCCAGCAAACTGCGACGGCAAGACGCCATCGCCACCACCATCAGACATCGATAACGATGGTGAACGGCCCGTCATTCGTCAGCGACACCTTCATGTCAGCGCCGAAAACCCCAGTCTCAACCCGGCCCCCAAGCGCCCGCAACGCATCCACGACGGCATCGAACAACGGCTGAGCAACCGCCCCCGGCGCAGCCGCCTGCCAAGTGGGCCGCCGCCCCTTGCGCGCATCGCCATAGAGCGTGAACTGCGAGATGACCAACAACGGCGCGCCAAGATCCGAACAGGACTTCTCCCCCTCCAGGATCCTGACATTCCACAGCTTCTCGGCCATCTGCTTCGCCACGGCTGCCGTGTCGTCATGGGTGACGCCCACCAGCACGCACAGGCCCGGACTGGTGATCTGCCCGACAACCTGCCCGTCGACACGGACCTCGGCCTCAGTGACTCGTTGGACTACAGCTCGCATGGGGAGAATTGTGCCACCGGGCGGCCGCGCAACCCCGTCGGCCAGACAGCTTGATTCGAGATCAAGGCAACCCAAACCCCACCCATCCGCCGAAGACATATCACCCCCGCCCGGACGAATACCACATCATCACCCTGGTTACCTGGCGCCCCGCGCGTGCCCGGGTTATGCTGCCATGCGCGCCCGGCGCGATCGGTGCCCTCGGCCCGGTCTGCACGGTCGGCGGCGCGACAAATCAGGATTCTACCGCGTGCCCCGGGGCGCGTGGCCGGTGCGACGGATGAACGGGCAGCTGTGTGATCAGCATACGGGCGGGGGCGGCGACCGATTCCGGGCGGGTACGGGACCACAACGAGGACAGCGTCTTCGCCGGGACCGGTCTCTACGCCGTCGCGGACGGCATCGGCGGGCACGCGGCCGGTGAGGTCGCCAGTGCGATGGCCGTGGCGCGGCTCGAACGACTCGGTGGGCTGGACGACCTGAACCCCGAGTCCGTGCGGTCGTGTCTCGCGCTCGCCAACCGGGAGATCCTGGACTCCGCCCTGCGTCACCCCGAACAGGCCGGGATGGGTACGACTGTGGCCGGGATGGCCCTGGCGCGGTTCGCCGGGACGGACCACTGGGTCGTGTTCAACGTCGGCGACTGCCGCGTCTACCGGCTCGCCGGCGACCTGTTCGACCAGTTGACCATCGACCACACCGAAGTCGCGGAGTTGATCGCGGCCGGCACACTCGACCCGGATCAGGCGCACAGGCACCCGCGGCGCAACGTGGTCACCCGGGCGCTCGGTACCGATCCGGCGCCCGAGGTGGACGTGTGGATCCTGCCGCCCAAGTCCGGCGAACGGTTCCTGATCTGCTCGGACGGCCTGCCGCTGGAGCTGGCCGACTCGCAGATCGCGCACGTACTGCGCGAGCAGCCGGACGCGGGTGCGGCGGCGCGTCTCCTGGTCAGTCTGGCGGTGGAGGCCGGCGGTCGAGACAACGTTTCCGCGGTGGTCGTGGACGCGCTCCAGATCGAAGAATCCGACCCCGGACCCGGCATCGCCGCTGGTCCCGGCGCTGCTGTCGGGCCCGAGGCCGAGTCCGGCTCCGTCGACGACACGGCCCCGAGAGTCCAGGCGAAGCCCCCTGCGGGAGCGGCCCGATGACCGGCGACGCGGCGGACATGCCGAGCGGGACGAACGCATACACCGATTTCGAGACGGACGGAGCTGTGGTGGGGGCTGGGGCGGGAACCGACACCGGCGGCGACGTGGTCGCGCCGGCGGTGGAGTACCTGACCGGCGGCTGGGTCGGCATCGCCGGGCCGGGCGCGTGGCTGCTGGTCGAGGCGGGCCCGGCGCATCCGACCGTGCAGGAGTGCTGGCGCCTGGTCTGCGCCGGCGCGGGGGCGAGCCGGATCCTGACCGCGCTCGACGAACGGATGGACGGCGAGGTGCGCGGGTTCGCGCTCGTCACCATCGACGGCGAGTCGACGCACGCCACGGCCCGGGGCAGTTCCAGCATTCGCTTGCAGGAGCGGGAGAACGGGTCGGTCACGCTCGTCCTCGGCGAGGTGACCAGCGGCGGGCCCGGGCGGATCGTGGACCGGCTGTACGACTGGCCCGCGGTGACCTTCCAGCTGGCTGCGGGGTACGAGGCGGCGTGGCCTCCGCGGGACGATCGGCCGTTGTTGCCGGTGGCTGCCGGGATCGTGCTTGCTTCGGGGATCGCCGGACGGGTGCGGACTGGTGCGGATGCGGCGGATGTGCTGGATTCGTCGGGTGGGCAAGGGAAAGCTGCTGCGAGCGGTTTGAGTGTGGTGGGTGGTGGCGGCGTTTCGGCTGCGGCTGCGACGGTTTCGGTGTTTGATCTGGAGCCGGATCCCGACACGGTGCTTGAGCTTGAGCCGGAACTCGAGCCGGGGCCGGTAGGCGTGCCGGTGGCGGAGGCGGAGCCGGAGCTCACGGGATTGGCGGAACCGGAGCTCACGGGATTGGCGGAGCCGGCCTGGGACGAGGCGGCGGAGCCGGATGAGCCGGAGTTCGCGGCCGCGGGAGCGGCGGAAGCGGACTTCGACGTGGCGGCGGCCGCGGTTGCGTCAGTGGACGTGGTGGCAGCGGAAGTGGTGGCCGCGAAAGCTGCGGAGCCAGCGGAAGCCGTTGAGGTTGAGCCGGCATCGGAGGCGGAGCCGGATAGGTTGGAAGGCGAGCAGCCGAAGCACGATGCGCGCGAGTTCGACTTCGAATTCCCGGCGGTGGAGGCGGAGACCAGCCTGTTCGGAGACGAGTCGTTCTTCGGAACACCGGTGTTCACGGATGAGGCGGACGCGTCGGAATCCGTTGCGGGCGAAGCGGAAGTCGCTCACGTGAGCAGCGCACCGACCTCGTCGGAGGAGACGGCAGAGCAGGAGTTCGGGTTCGCTTCGGCGCAGACGGCCACACGTCCGGTGCCGGAGTACGAGGACGAAGAAGAGCTCTTCCTCTCGGGCCCGAGGACAGTGCGGCTGCGCACAGTGCACAGTGCCGCAGCGGCTCCTGCGGACTTCACCCCGGCCGTGCTGCCTCCGTTGCCGGCCAACGAGATCGAGGCCGACGACCCGGACTTCGCGCCGACCATGCTCGTGCCGTCCCGGCCGGTCATGCCGCCCGTTCCGGCTACGCCTTCGAACCCACCGGCGGAGCAGACGTCCCCGGCGCCTTTTTCCGGTGAAGAGCAGGACGATCCCGACTTCGCGCCGACGATGCTCGTGCCATCTCGACCCGCGACCATGCCGCCTACGCCTGCCGAACCTGCACCGGCGTCTGTCGACATCTCGGCCGCAGAAGCAGAAGACCCGGATTTCGCCCCGACGATGCTGGTGCCCGCCAAGCCGGTCATGCCGCCGACTCCATCAGTGCCCATATACGGCCGGCAGCAGAGCAGTCCGGACTTCGCGCCGACCATGCTCGTACCGCAGGCGAATCTGACCCCGTCGACACCGACCACTCCCCCGCCGAACGACTTCGCGCCGCCCGCAGGCCCACGTTACGACGTGGGCAGTGCGGATGCGGCCCCGACCCAAGCCCTTGCCCAGTCCCAGATCCCGGCTCAGTCCGGCGGGGACGGCAGCACTG
The DNA here is from genome assembly GCA_035943635.1 of Actinocrinis sp. Classification (GTDB taxonomy): domain Bacteria; phylum Actinomycetota; class Actinomycetes; order Streptomycetales; family Catenulisporaceae; genus DASZBX01. The sequence goes on from DASZBX010000096.1 coordinate 29,007, forward strand.
GTCAGGAGTCTGACGAAGACATGATCTGGAAGTTGGACTGGTGGCAGTCCAACGGTTCCGGCTCCGGCGAGCCGTCCGCCTACGGAGAGCCGTTCCAGGCCCAGCCGCCCCCGCAGCCGCATCTCCCGGCCCCGCCGCCCATGTTTCAGCCCTCTGCCACACCGAAGCCGCCCCAGGCCCACTCCCAGCCCCAGCCCGCAATCCAACCGCCCGCACCCCAACCGGCCCCGCCGCAATACCACCCCCCGGCGCCCCCTGCCCCGATCTACCGGCAACCGCAAACACCCCCATCGGGCCGTCTCCCCCTCACCGACTACGAGGAAGACTCCGGCTACACGATCCCGCGCCCATCCGGCTATTCCTCACCCGAATCCGACGCAGCCGGCCGTCCGCTCGTCCCGGCCGTACGCTGCCCGGCCGGGCACCTGAACCCGCCGCAGGGCACGCACTGCCGGGTCTGCGGCATCCCGGTCCCGCCGCAGGAGTCGTACCAGATCCCCCAGCCGGTCCTCGGCGTACTGCGCCTCTCGACCGGCGGCGACGTGCCCCTCGACCGGGACATCTTCCTCGGCCGCGACCCGAGCAGCACCGAGGACCGCAAGGCCCGCAAACCCCACATGCTGCGCCTTCCCAGCCCGGGCAAGGACATCTCGCGCGACCACCTGGAGATCCGGCTGATCGGCTGGCGCGTCATGGTGATCGACCTCGGCTCGACCAACGGCACCACGGTCATCGTGCCCGGCGGCCGGCCCGAGCCGCTGGCGGCCGGCGGCAGCCGGATGATCGAGCCGGGTACGCAGGTCGTCCTGGCCGAGGAAGTCTCGCTCGTCTACGAGGTGACCACGTGACCGGTGCGGAGGGCAGAACCCCGCCGACGATCCCCGGGTACGAGTTCCTCCGCGACCTCGGCGCCGGCGGCTACTCGGTGGTGTACCTCTACCGCCAGGCCAGCCTCAACCGCGAGGTCGCGGTCAAGGTGCTGCGAGACTTCGACCTGCCCGACGTCGTGCGCGAGCGGTTCACCGCCGAGGCGACCGCGATGGTGCAGCTGGGCAACCACCCGAACATCGTGGACGTGCTGGACACCGGGATCGCCTCGGACGGCAGCCGGTACCTGATCATGCGTTACTACCCCGGCGGCAATCTGGCTCAGCGTTCGGCCAGGCGCGGGCTGCCGGTGGCCGAGGTCGTCGACATCGGGCTGAAGCTGGCCGACGCGGTCAAGACCGTGCACGCCGCGCGGCTGGTGCACCGGGACATCAAGCCGGCCAACGTGTTGATCGACGACGCGAACCGCAACTACCGGCTGTCGGACTTCGGCATCGCCGGGCAGCTGGTGTCCGGGCACGCGGGCGACGCGTTCGGCATCTCCGTGCCCTGGTCGGCGCCCGAGGTGGTGTTGGGCGAGACCGGCGGTTCGGTGGCCTCGGACGTGTACTCGCTCGGCGCGACGCTCTGGCACCTGCTGATCGGCCAGTCCCCGTTCCGGCTGAACGACGGCGACAACAGCCGCACCGCGCTGGAGAAGCGGATCTGCGCCGGGCAGCTGCCGCCGATGCCGCGGGCGGACGTTCCGCGGGCGCTGACCGACCTGCTGACCGGGATGATGGCGGTGACCTGGTACGCCCGGCCCTCGCTGGCCGACGTGATCCGGGACCTGGCCGCGATCACCGCCGGCGGCGCGCCCGCGGCGCAGTTCCGGCCGCCGCCCACCTACGGCGGGCAGTCCGCGGGCCCGGTGTTCCCGCCCGCCGCCGACCAACAGCCGGACGACGCGGACCGTACGTCGATACGCCGCGGCCCAGGCGCCGGCCGGCCCGCAACCCAGTCCGGCGGCCCGGCGGCAAACCCCGCCGACCAGACCATCGCCGCGCAGTACCGCTTCCCCGAGGATCCCCGCTCCGGCACCGGAAACACCGGCGGCACCAGCGGCACGGGCAACAGCGGACGCAGAACCCTCGCCTACGGCGAGGGCGACTCAGGCCCGGCCTACGGACCAGGCCCGAACGCCTCGCAAGGATCCGGATATCAGGGAACGTACCAACCGGTCTATCCGAGCCCCTTCCAGGAAAACCGCGCCCAGCAACAGAACCAGGCGTCCATCCCCCGGGCGGAGAACTGGGCCGAGCGCGAGTACGACAACAATCAGAACCCAGACTCACGCCCGGACACCGACGACCAGCTCAACGCCCCCGCCCGCCGCCGGGTCCTGCCGGCCGCCATCGGCGTCGTCGTCCTGGCCGCGGCGCTCGGCGTCGCACTGCTGGGCGGCGGGGGCGGCAAACCGGTCGCGAACCCGACCACTCCTGCCGCGGTTCTCGGCCCCCAGCAACAGAATCCGGGCCAGCTGGGCCAGGACGAACCGCCCGGGCCGGTGGCGGTGACCGCGACCCGGATCAGCTCGTCCGCGCTACAGTTCAGCTGGACCTACTCGGACGAACTGGCGAACGACAGTTTCCAGTGGCAGACCCAGGACGGTTCGCAGTCGGGGACCGCCAAGACACCGACCCTCGCACTCCAGGACAGCGCTGGCGTCCAGTTGTGCGTCGAGGTGAAGGTGGTGCGAGCCGACGGGAGCAACGGGTCGGTCGACTGGTCGCAGCCGGGCTGTGGTCAGTGACGGTGAGACGCGCGACGACGGGGTCGCGGCCATTGGTAGTCTGCACGGCAGAACGGGGTGGATCCAGACCTTGCGAATCGGGAGTTCACCAGACCGGGCCTGGTTAATCGCGACACACCGGGCACGGCGGGCACGGCGGGCACGGCACCCGGGAACGTAAAACAGGGTTGTACCAAACGGGTCGAAACGGGACACGACGGGACGGTGCGGCGCAGCGGCACTCAGCCGGGCACGGCACACGACAGGTCGGGGCGGGCGACGACGGTGGCGGCGGGACGAGGAGTTGACGGCAAGTGAGAATGATCCCATGGTCGCGGCGGCGCACCCAGCTGGCCACCAGCGTGGTGCTGCTGGGCGCGGTGGCGGCGCTGATCGCCTCCGCGGTGCTCGCGCAGGGGTACCCGGTGCAGCAGGTCTCGCTCAATGACGGCGGGATCTGGGTCACCAGCGACCACGACGGACTGTTCGGCCGCCTGAACAAACCGGCCGGGCAACTCGACGCCGGGTTCTATCCGCCGGGCACCGCGCAGGCCTCCTACCAGCTCGACGTGCTTCAGGACGGCGCGGCCGTGGCAGCCTGGGACCAGGGGTCCGGCAAGCTCTACCCGGTGGACGTGGACAACGCGGTCACCGACCCGGACCAGGCCGTCGCGGTCCCGGCCGCCGACCAGGCACAGCTGGACGGCGGCACGATCGCCACGCTCGACCCGGGCACCGGCGAGGTGCGCGCCCAGTCGGTCGACACCGCCGCCGGAATCAGCAACCTCAGTTCCCTGGCCGCCGGCACCAGCCCGCTGGCCACGGTCGGCTCCAAAGCCGGCGGCACCGGCGCGGCCGGGTCCGCGATGGCGGTGGGCGTGGACGGGACCGTGTACGCCGTCTCCGGCAGCGGCCGGACCGCCACGATCCAGCCCGCAGCCTCGGCCATCTCCGCGGTCGCGTTCGGCGCGCCGCAGTACGGATCCGTCGGCCGGGCCCTGGGCAACGTGCGGGTCACCGCGGTCGGCGACCAGATGATCGTGCTCGACGACGCCACCGGCACCCTGCTGATCACCGGCGGTCCGACCGTGCACCTGGACGGCGTCGATTCCTCGGCCCAGCTGCAGATGCCCAGCCCCCAGGCCGCTTCCGTCGTCATCGCCACCTCGCACGCCCTGCTGTCCGTCGACCTGACCTCCGGCCATATCACGGTCCTGTGGAACAGCGCCACCGGCGCCCCGGCCGCCCCGGTCCAGTTGTCCGGGTGCGTATACGCCGCGTGGGCCGACACCGCGAACGGCTACGTCAGCTCCTGCAACGGAATCAAGGCCACGCCCGGCAACCTGGCCGACAAGCAGGCCCTGGTGCACCCGGAATTCCGGATCAACCGCAACCAGATCGTGCTCAACGACCTGGCCAGCGGCGCCGTCTGGGACCTGAGCTCGCTCAAGGAGGTCGACGACTGGGCCTCGGTCAAGCCCCCGCCGGTGCAGACCCCGCAGAACAAGAACAGCAACACCCAGACCGACGTCGGCACCCAGAACCAGCCGCCCAAGGCCCAGGACGTCACCCTCGGCGCCCGCCCGGACCGGACCACCGTGCTGCACCTGCTCGACGGCTGCTCGGACCCCGGCGGCAACATCCTGTCCATCACGGCCCTGACCCAGCCGGACAACCAGGGCGCGTCGGTCGCGATCGCCCCGGACGGGCAGACCGCGCTGGTCACCCTGTCCGCCTCGTCCACCGGCGACGTGCACTTCAAGTACACCGTCGACGACGGCAAGGGCATGACCGCCTCGGCGAACGTCACCGTCCAGATCCGCGGCTCCGGCCAGAACGACGCGCCGAACCTGCGCACCGGCTACAAGCCGGTCACCTGGACCGTCCCGTCCGGCGGGCACATCTCGCTGCCGGTGCTGGCCGACTGGCGCGACTACGACGGGGACCCGCCGGCCCTGTCCGCGGTGACCGTGCCCGCGGCCGACGGGACCGCCGTGGCCACCTCGGACGGCTTCCTGGACTACACCGCGCCGGGCGCCGGCAACGGCGGCACCCGGACCATCACCTACCAGGTCGCCGACGGCCACGGCGGCCAGACCGGCACGACCGTGCAGGTGGACGTGCAGAGCCCGACCTCCACCAAGGCGATCGCGCCGACCGCCGAGCCGAACGTGGCCCGCGGCCAGGTCGGCCAGTCGATCACCGTGCACCCGCTGCAGAACGCGGTGCCCGGCTTCGACCCGGCCAACCCGGGCGCGCAGCTGGCCCTGGCCGGGCAGGTGGCCAGCCCGGCCGACACGACCGTGACCACCGACCTGAGCGCCGGGACGGTCACCATGACCGCGACCCGCCCGGGCACCTTCCTGCTCGACTACACGATCGCGTTCGGCGACGCGCCGTTCGGCAAGGGCACCATGCGGGTCGACGTGGTCCCGGCCCCGGCCACGCCGCAGCCGCCGGTCGCGATGCCGTCCGTCGCGGTGCTGCACGGCCAGCTCCCGGCGACCGTGGACGTGCTGGCGAACGACTACGACCCGCAGGGCGAGCTGCTCGCGGTCCAGGGCGCCTCGGCCGTGGCCACCGACGACGATCCGCTCTCCGGCCAGTTGCAGGTCGCCGTGGTCGACGGCCGCTGGCTGCGGATCAACGCCACTTCGGCGCAGGTCGACCCGTCCCCGCGGCTGGTGCGCTACACCATCACCGACGGCCAGACCGATCCGGTGACCGGTGAGGTCTCGGTCACCGAGCTGCCCGCGACCACCGACGACACGCCAGTCGTGGTCAACAGTTACGCCACGGTCCGGGCCGGGGACTCGGCCACGATTCCGGTGCTGGACAACGATTTCGACCCGGACGGCGCGGCGCTGACTCTGGCCTCGGACATCCCGGGCGCGCCGGGGGCGGGCCAGCTGAAGATCCTGTCCGAGTCCGGCACCTCGGGCGCGGCGGACGGCGCGGCGTACGTGACCGGCACGACGATCCGGTACGTGGCCCCGCCGGCCGTGACCGGGCCGGTGACCGTGATCGTGCAGTACGTCGTGGAGAACACGCTGGGCAACGAGTCGACCGGCCAGGTGTTCGTGACCGTGAACCCGGTGCCGTCCGCGGCGTTCCCCGACCGCGCGCCGGACCCGCAGGCGGTGCAGGTGCGCGCGGTGGCCGGGCAGACGATCACCATCCCGATCCCGGTGAACGGGGTGGACCCGGACGGGGACTCGGTCGCGGTGGCCGGTCTGGCCTCGGCGACCAGCCTGGGCCGGGTGATGAGCTACAACGCCACCACGATCACCTACCAGGCGTTCCCGAACAGCGGCGGCGGCACCGACAGCTTCGGCTATGTCGTGGAAGACCCCTACGGGCAGACCGGCACGGGGACGGTCCAGGTCGCGGTCGTGCCGCCGGCCGCGCCGCAGCCGCCGGTCGCCGTGGACGACACGGTCACCGCGGCGCCGGGCGCGCACCTGGCCGTCAAAGTGCTGTCGCAGGACATCGTGTCCCCGGGCGATCTGGCCACGGTGCAGCCGCTCGGGCCGTTGAACCCGGGCCTGCCCGCGGGTTCGGCCACGCTGAGCCCGACCGCCGGGATCATCGACGTGCTCGTGCCGCCGGCCACCGGCAAGCCGCTGGTCCTCACCTACGCGGTGTCCGACGGCACCGGCGACCCGTCGACGGCGACCCTGACGGTGTTCCCGCAGGCCGACTACCAGACCCCGCCGGTCGCCCTGGACAGCTACCAGACCCCGACGCCGCACGCGACCGCGGTCACCGTGGACGTGCAGCCGCAGCTGTCGGACGCGGACTCGTCGCAGAACCCGCTGACCGTCGGCCGCGCGTTCGACCCGCAGGCGCAGGTCTCCGGCGGCCGGCTGGTGCTGCCGGTCGGCCCGAACCCGCACACCTTCGCCTATGAGGTGCGCACGCCGGGCGGGGCCACCACGGTCGGGGTCGTGCACGTCGCGGGCACCGGCGCGGGCGCTCCGGTGGCCAAGCCGAACACGCTGATCACCATGCCGGTCAACGGTTCCACGACCGTGACGATCGGGAACTACGTGACCGACCCGGCCGGCAAGACGGTCCGGCTGACCACCACCGACAAGGTGTGGACGGCGCCGGCCAAGGACCTGTCCGCGCAGGTGGACGGCGAGCAGCAGATCAAGCTGACCTCGTCGGACGGCTACGTCGGGCCGGCCTCGCTGGCCTTCCAGGTGACCGACGGGACGAGCCTGACCGATCCGGCCGGGCATCTCGCGGTGATCACCGTGCAGGTGCAGATCGGGCCGCAGACCCCGGTGCTGCGCTGCCCGACCGCGCCGATCTCGCTGGTCGAGGGCGGGCAGCCGCGGGCGTTCGACGTCACCTCGGTCTGTTATGTGTGGACCGCCGATCCCGGTGACGCGGCCGGCCTGGCCTACACGGCGAGCTGGGCCGGCAAGCAGCCGACCGGGGTCACCGTGTCCGGGTCCGGCGGGCACCGGCTGACCATCACGCCGGGGGCCAGTTCGGTGCCGGGTTCCAGTGGCACGCTGACCATCGGCGTGGTCGGCTCGCCGAGCGCGTCCTCGCAGATGTCGGTGCAGATCACGGCCGCGGCGCCGCCGACGGTCGCGCCGGTCACGATCGACGGGATCAAGGCCGGGCAGACCGCGACGGTGAACCTGGCCGGGTCTGTCAGTTCTCAGCTTTACCAGCCGGTCGTCTCGGTCGTCGCGGTGTCGCAGACCTCGGGCATGGCGGCCTCGGTCAGCTCCGGCGGGTCGACCGTGCGGATCACGCCGGGTGCGGCCTCGCACGGGGTGATGACGTTCAGCGTGACGGTCACCGACGTGCCCTCGCACACCCGCAAGGACCGGCAGACGGTCGGCCAGATCACCTTGAACGTGCTGGGTGTTCCGGCTGCGCCGGGCCAGCCGACGGTCGGCACGACGGTGCTGAGCCAGGCCGTGCAGCTGTCCTGGCCGACGCCGGCGAACAACGGCGCGCCGATCGACTCGTATCAGGTGTCGTATTCCGGTGGCCAGCAGACCTGCCCGGCCTCGCCGTGCACGGTCACCGGGCTGACCAACGGCGTGCACTACACCTTCACGGTGAAGGCGCACAACCTGGTCGGCTGGGGGCAGCCGAGCCCGGCTTCGGCGGTGGCGATCCCGAACACGATTCCGGACGCGGTGACCAACCTGACCGCGTCCGACCCGCAGAACGGCACGGTCCGGCTCAGCTGGTCCCCGGCCGTGGACCGCGGTACCGCGGTGCTGCACTACAGCGTGTCGTGGACCGGCGGCGGGCAGGCGACCGTGTCGGGTACCGGCGTGACCGCGACCGGGCTGGACAACGACACTCAGTACACGTTCACGGTCATCGCAGTGAACGCACAGGGTCCGAGTCCGGCGACCACCGTGCAGGGGCAGGCCGCGGGCGCTCCCGCGACGCCGAGCGCGCCGCGCTTCTCCGTGGTCGAGTCGGCCGACGCGAACTCGCGCGCGGTCACGATCTCCTGGCCCGCGGTCGATCCGAACGGCCCCGGCCCGACCACGTACACGGTGAACCGGACCGGGGGCGGGGCGGCCAAGACCGTGTGCTCGGCCAAGGCCCAGACCAGCTGTGACGACGACGGCCTGGCCAACAACGGCACGGTGTATACGTATACTGTCACAGCTGCGAACGCAGACGTCTCGCTCGACCCGGCCGCGCACACCTCGGGAACGAGTGCGGGCACCAAGATGACCGCGACGGCGACTCCGAGTTCGATCACGAATATGACCGTCACGGCCACCGGCAACAGCGACCAGGCGACGGTGAAGTTCGACGCCCCGGCCTCGCACGGCGCGTCCTCGACGGTCACCTGCACCGACAGCAACGGTTCCTGCGGTTCGTGGAACTTCAGCACCTCCGGGCAGAACGGGGTGAGCGAGAACATCGGAAACCTGACCGACGGCGCGACCGACACGGTCCGGCTGCAGGACTGCAACGGCAGCGCCGGCGGCCAGGACGCGGGCTCGGCGTGCGACACGACCGTGTCGGCGACCGTGGTCGCGTACGGGCCGATGCAGGATCCGAAGGTCACGGCGAGCGTGAGCGGCACGACGGTCAACTGGACCGTGTCGGTCAACCCGAACGGCAAGGCCGCCACGGCCACGATCACGCACAACGGCCAGACCACCACACAGATGACCTCCGCGGTGAACGGCACGTGGACGTACTCGGGCAGCGACAGCATGGGCTACAGCGCCACGGACAAGGTCACGCTGTCGGTCGCCGGTTCGGGCCGGGCGACGGTGACCGCGACCGCCTCGGCGACCACCGGGCCCAAGCCGAGCGTGGCCGTCAGCCGCGGCGCCGCGTGCAACACCGCGGCCGGGTCGTCCGACCCGTGCCGCGGGGCGACGTCGGCGACTCCGTGCACCGACGCGTCGTGCGGTTACATCCACATCGTCACCAAGGGCTTCACCGGCACCTACACGTGCACGATCTCCGCACCGTCGCACGGCGGCACGATCGGCCCGGCGCTGACCTTCACCGGGGACCAGAACACCGACACCGTCTACTACTACGGCTACAAGAACACGGAGGTCGAGGCCACGTGTAACGGCGTGACCGGCACCACGACCTGGCCGTGACACACGCCGGCGCCAGCCGTCATCCCGCAGACCCGACCCGCCCCCGACCCCGACCCCGCCCTCCGGACACGAAAGAGCAGTAACCCATGGAGCAGCAGTACACATCGATCTCCGCCGAGCAGGCCGGGAAGTTCAGGGACACGTTCGAGCTGATGGTCAACAACATCAGCCACGCCATCCTCGGCAAGCAGCAGGTGGTGCGGCTGGCGCTGACCTGCCTGCTGTCCGGCGGGCACCTGTTGCTGGAGGACTACCCGGGCACGGGCAAGACCTCGCTGGCCAAGGCGATGGCCAAGACCGTGCACGGGATGACCGGCCGGATCCAGTTCACCCCGGACCTGCTGCCCTCGGACGTGACCGGGATGCACATCTACGACCAGGAGCAGCGCAAGTTCGAGTTCCTGCCGGGTCCGGTGTTCAACTCGATCGTGCTGGCCGACGAGATCAACCGGGCCTCGCCCAAGACCCAGTCGGCGCTGCTGCAGGTGATGGAGGAGGGGCAGGTGACCGTGGACGGCGCGACCCACGAGGTGGGCAAGCCGTTCATGGTGATCGCGACCCAGAACCCGATCGAGCACGCCGGCACCTACCCGCTGCCGGAAGCACAGCTGGACCGGTTCCTGATGAAGATCGAACTCGGCTACCCGGACCACCAGTCGATGATCGCGCTGTTGCAGGACGCCGCGGTGCGCGACCGGGCCGGGTCGGTCAAGCCGGTGATCGCGGCCTTCGCGGTGACCGAACTGATCGCGATCGCGGACCTGGTGCTGGTGCGCACCGAGACGCTGGACTATGTGGCCCGGCTGGCCGAGGCCTCCCGGGCGCACCAGGCGGTGGCCCTGGGCATGTCCCCGCGCGCCTGCCTGGCCCTGGTCCGCTGCGCCAAGACCTGGGCGATCGGGCACGGGCGCAACTTCGTCTCCCCGGACGACATCCGGCTGCTGGCCTCCCCGGTGCTGCGCCACCGGATCCTGCTCAAGCCGGAGTCGAAGTTCGACCAGGCCTCGTTCGGGGTCGAGGACGTGATCACCCAGATCCTGCGCGACGTCCCGGCGCCGACCGAGCGCGCGGCCTAGCCCTACCGCAGCACCCTTACTGCAAATCCCTTACTGCGAAACCCTTACTGACACTGACGTACTGAAGGCCCGGATCGGGGACGAGAAGGCATGGCAACAACGGAAGGACACACGTCGACCACGCTCGGCCGCACGCTGGGCCGGACCCTGGGTCTGGTGCCCGAACCGGCCCGCCGGGCGGTGTTCCGGGTCACCGGCCCGGCCGGCCTGAGGGTCTGGGCCCGGTACCGGCTGCGGCCGCTGGGCGCGGTCACCGGCCTGGGCTGGAGCGTGCTGGCCGGGTCGGCGGCCGGCTGGCTGGCCGGCGACCACTTCGGCTGGTACGAACTGTGCCTGGCCTCGGTGATCGGCCTGCTGTGCTTCCTGGTCTGCTGGGCCTCGGTGGCCGGGCGCACCGCGCTGCGGGTGGCGATCGGACTGGAGTCCGGGTGGGTCCGGGCCGGGGAGAGGGCCGAGCCGACCGTGCAGGTGACCAACCTGGCCCGCCGCGGCATGCTGCCGGTCGCGCTGGAGGTCGCGGTGGGCCCGCCCGGGGCCAAGCAGCCGCGCTCGATCCCGGTGCCCAACCTCGGCCGCAACGCCTCCGCCCCGGCGACCCGGTTCCCGGTGCCGGCCGAGCGGCGCGGGGTGATCGAGATCGGCCCGGCCACGATCGTCCGGGCCGACCCGCTCGGCCTGATCCGGCGCACCGCGGGCTGGCCGGAGGTGCGGGAACTGGTGGTCTGGCCGCGCACGGTCGGGCTGCCGCCGCTGAGCACCGGCCTGATGCACGACCTGGAGGGGCGCACCTCGGACAAGGTCTCGGTCAGCGACCTGGAGTTCCACACCCTGCGCGACTACGTGCGCGGCGACGACCGGCGGCACATCCACTGGCGCTCCTCGGCCCGGGTCGGCTCGATCAGCGGGGTGGACAGGTTCGTGGTGCGCCAGTTCCAGCAGACCCGGCGCACCCACCTGCTGGTGGTCGTGGACGGGCACGAGGGGGCCTACCCGGACCCGGAGGACTTCGAACTGGCCGTGTCGGCCGGGGCTTCGCTGACCGTGGCCGCGATGGTCGAGGGCCTGGAGAGCACGCTGCTGGTGGCCGACCGGATCGCCCGGGAGGAGACGCCGCAGGCGCACCTGGACGCCTGCGCCCGGGCCGAGTTCGGCCGCGGCGGCCGACTGGCCGTGCTCGCCGCGCGCGGGTTCCGCTCCGCCCCGCACTCGACGGTCGCGGTGCTGGTCACCGGCGCGGGGGTCGCGTTCAAGGACCTGCGCCGGGCCCGGGCCCAGCTGCGGCCGCAGGTGCTGACCCAGGTGCTGCGGATCGACCCGGCCCGGCGGACCGGGATGCTGCCGGACGAGACGATGACCGTGCTCTCGCTGCGGACCCTGAACGATCTGCCGGCCCTGGTCGGCGTGGGAGGTGCCCGATGACGACGGCGAACGGACCCTTCGAGCCGGGCGGACCGGACGGCGCCGGCACTTCCGGCGGCCGCGGGCGCGGCCGGGCCGGGCGGCGCGGCTCGGCCGGGGACCGGCGCGGGGACACCCTGCCGGAGCGCGGGACGACCGGAACCACCGGCCGGTCCGGCAGATCCGGCCGCGGCCGGACCATCCCCGAACGCAGCGGCTACACCCGCCCGCCGGTTCCCCGCCGGCCGGCCGCCGACCCGGTCCAGGAGTCTCCGGCCCGGCGGGCCGGCGAGCGCCGGGCCCGGGCGCAGGCGCGGATGGCCTCGCGCCGCGGACTGGGCGTGGACGGCGCATTCACCGTGCTGTTGGGCGCGGGCGTGCTGGCCGGGCTGCACACGACGTACGGCGGCTGGTGGTTCCTCGTGGTCGGGCTGCTCGGCCTGGCCCTGGGCGCGAGCCTGAGCCTGCTGGCGAACGCGTTGCGGCTGCCCGTGCTCAGCCTGGCCGCCGCGGTCGCGACGGTGTTCTTCCTGGTCGGCCCGGCGCTGCTGGACCGGCCGGACGCGATCGGCGGCGCGCTGCCGTCGCTGCCCGCGCTGCGCGCCGTCGCCAAGGCGAGCGTGCTCAGCTGGAAACAGCTGCTGACCACGGCCCCGCCGGTGGCCGCGAGCGGCATATTGCTGACCATTCCGCTGGTGCTGGGCCTGGCCGCCGGAGCCGCCGGGCTGACCGCGGCGCGCCGGCTGGACGCAGCGGCCGCGCCGCTGGCCGTGCCGGTCGTGCTGCTCGGCACCGTGATCGCGCTCGGCACGCACCAGCCCGGGCAGTGGACGCTGACCGGCGTCCTGGTCGCGGCGGCCTGCCTGGCCTGGGCGGCGCTGCGGTCCAGCCGGCACCGGGCCGGGGCCAACCCGGCCGGGGCCGCCGCCGCTACGACGGCCGGGTCCGGCGCGGCTGGGGGCGTCTTGCGCAAGGTGACGGCCGCGGGCGTGGTCCTCGTGATCGCGGTCGGCGGCGGGCTGCTGCTGAGCCCGATGCTGCCGGGCGGGAACGGCGCGGGCCGGTCCGTGCTGCGCGACACCGTCGTGCCGCCGCTGAACCTGAACGCGTACCCGAGCCCCCTGGTCGGGTTCCGCAAGTACACCAAGGACGCGAACCAGCTCTACGACCAGACCCTGTTCACGGTGGCCGGCCTGCCCGCCGGGACGCCGGTGCGGATCGCGACGCTCGACGACTACGACGGCTCGGTCTGGGGCGCGACCAACGGGTCCGGCAGCAACGGCTTCGACCGGGTCGGCTCCTCGATCACGCCGGCCGGGACCCTGACCGGCCCGGCGGCCACCGCGACGATCACGATCGCGCCCGCGTACGCCGAGGCCGTCGACACCGACGCGTGGCTGCCGACCGCGGGCACGCCCACCGGGGTCACCTTCGACGGGACCGCCGGGCCGCAGCTGGCCGGGCAGTTCCGCTACAACGCCGCCACCGACTCGGGCCTCGTGCTGACCCGGCTGCAGGCCGGGGACAAGATCACCGTGCAGACCGTGCTCACGCCGGACACCCCCGGCGCCGACGCCCAGCCCTACGGCCCGCCCACCCTGACCGACGGCTTCCAGGCCGAGTTCGCCAGCCGGTCCGCGGCCTGGGCCAAGGGCGCGGTCGGGATCGACGCGCAGCTGGCCGCGATCGAGACCTACCTGAAGACCAACGGCGCCTACACCGACGGCGGCAAAGGCGAGTCGCAGTACCTGCCCGGGCACAGCATCGGCCGGCTGACCCAGTTCCTCAACGGCCCGCAGCCGGTCGGCGACGACGAGCAGTACGCGGCCGCGTTCGCGCTGATCGCCAACAGCCTGGGCATGCCCGCCCGGGTCGTGCTCGGCGCGGTCCCGGAAGCGGACGGCACGGTCAAGGGCCAGGACGTGCACGCCTGGGTGGAGATCCACACCGCGGACGGCGCCTGGGACATGATCCCGACCTCGAAGTTCACCCCGCCGCCGACCAAGACCCCGGACCAGCAGCCGCCGCAGCCGATCCAGAACGCGGGCGCGGCCGTGGTGCCGCCGCCGAACGCGGTGCACCCGCCCGGCAACACCGAGGAGACCGGCGCGACCGCGGCCACCGCGCAGCCGCCGCGCAAGACGGCCCCGCAGGCGCTGCCGTCCTGGATCGGCCCGCTGCTGCGGGTCGTCGGCCTGGCCCTGTCGCCGCTCGCCCTGGTCCTGCTGGTCGTCGGGGTGATCCAGGGGCTGAAGATGCGACGGCGACGGCGTCGGCGCACGCGCGGCAGCACCGCTAACCGGTATGCGGCCGGATGGCGGGATCTGGTCGACCACGCGCGGGATCTGGGTACCACAGTCCCGTGGGACACGACCCGGCAGCAGCAGAACGAGGCGCTCGCGGCGTTCAGCCTGGGCCCGATCGCGCAGAGCGTGGACGTGGTCGTCTACGGCCCGGGCGATCCGACCCCCGAGCAGGCGGCCGCGTTCTGGAAGCAGGTCGACCAGGCCCGCAAGGACATGAGCCGGGCCGGCAGCCGCAAGCGCCGGCTGCTGGCCACGGTCGACGTCCGCACGCTGCTGCGAGCCCGCTCGACCACCAGCCGCAAGGCCACGGCCGCCGCGCTGGCGGCGCAGGCCGCGGCCGCGGCGCCGCAGAGCTCCGGGGCCGCGTCCGGGCGGCCGTAGGCTGCGGGCCGCGGCGGCCCGGTCCTGACCCGGGCTCGTCACAGCCGCGCAACAGTCGTGCACGGACGGCGCCCGCCGCTCGCGGGCGCCGTCGGCGGGTCCGGCCGCGGTCGTCGCTGACCAGCCGCACCAGACTTCCTTCAGCTCGCCGTTCCCCCGCGTATCACCCGGTCAGCCCAGTCCTTTGGTTTGCCCGGGGTACTCGGCAAATCCGGGGCCGAGGCGCTAGCGTGGATTATCGACGCGCCGAGAGAGGTTGACCTGTGGCCGTGGAGACTTCCCCCATGATCGCGACGGCGGACGACGAGCCGCCGCACCCTGCCCCCGGCACCCGTCCGAGTTCCGTTTCCGACCCCGGCTTCGCCCGCGGCCCCGCCCCCACGGCAGCCGCCGGCAGCGTTCCCGCGACGGCCGCGGTCACCGCCGCCGGGACGCCGGCCGATCCCGCTCCCGCCGCGGTGCCCGGCCCGGCCGCGCAGCCCGAGCCCGAGGTTGCTCCCGAGACGGCTCCCGGCCCGGACTCCGGGCCGCAGACCGAGCCGATGCCGCGGCTGCGGGCCTGGCGGCTGTTCTGCCTGGACGTGTGGTTCATCGGCCGGCGCTGCCACCGGGACTCGATCCGGATCGAGCTGATGCACCGGGCGCTCGGGTTCGCCGCGCTCGGCTTCGTCACCCTGGTCCCGCTGCTGATAGTGATCGCCGCGGCCGCCCCGCTGGACGGGCACACGTTCCCGACCTGGGTCGCGGTCGGGCTCGGGCTGACCGGGAACTCGGCCGACGCGGTGCGCAACCTGTTCGGCCCGCCCGGCCGGGTGCTGTCGACCACCACCGCGCTGAGCCTGGCCGTGCTGGCGGTGTTCGGCCTGTCCTTCGCCACCTCGGTGCAGGTCGGCTTCGAGCGGATCTGGGAGCTGACCCCGGCCCGCTGGTACTCGGTCTGGCGCCGGGTGGTCTGGCTGGCCGTGCTGATCGGCTACATCCTGGGCAGCGCGGACCTGGTCGAACTGTTGCACGGGGTCTGGTACCTGAGCGCCGCGCAGCTGGTGTTGAGCATGGCCAGTTCCACGGCGTTCTTCTGGTGGTCGGCCCGGTTCCTGTTGGACGGCCGGATCGGCTGGCGCACCCTGTTCCCGGGCGCGGTGCTGACCGTGCTGGGCCTGGTCGGGCTGCGGATCTTCTCGGCCGTGCTGTTCTCCCCGATGATCATCTCCAGCGCGCTGACCTACGGCGCGATCGGCACGGTCCTGGTGGTCGTGTCCTGGCTGATCGGGGTCGGCTTCGTCATCTTCGGCGGCGCGATGTGCGGCCGGGCGCTGGCCGAGGCGCGCTCCATCCCGCCGCGGCTGTCGGCCGCGCGCACCTGCACCTGCGGGGCGGCCGGGGCCGCGGCGAGCGAGCCCGCGAACACCACTCGTCCGGCCCAAGATCACGGACATTAGGGATCTTCCCTGCGCGGGGTAGCGAAACCGCCCGAGATGTATACGCGCCGGGCGCGGCGTGCGAGAGTGGTTGTCCATGACGTCACAGGGGTGGAAGTCGCTGCTCACGCCGGAGAGCAGCGCGTTGGCGAGGTTCCGGGCGGATCAGGGCGCGTGGCGTGAGCTGGCTTTCGCGCAGCGGCAGGCAGCGTCGGGGGGTGGCGCGGGGCGGGTCGCGGACCCGGCCGCGGGGACCAGGACGGCCTTGCTATGGGCGATCCAGTACGACTGGCAGCCGGGGGATCTGCCGCTGCTGCGCTACCTGTTGGCCCAGCAGGTTCTGGCGGCCGAACATGCTGGTGAGGGATCCAGCGCGTGGCTGGACGACCTGGCCCGGGCGGTGCGCCTGGTCGCCCGCGGGCGGGACGAGGGCGACGTCGCACAGTTGTATGACGCGGTGCGCCTGCTGGTGACGAATCCCGCCCAGACGGACCAGAGCTGGGTGGGGTATTACAGCCAGCTGGCCGCCTTGCAGTCCGGGGTCGGGGCCGGGCACGAAGACGTGGTGGACGCAAGTGCCGTCGCCGGTTCCGGCAGTGCGGCGAGAGCAGCCGAAGCGGGCGGCCCGGTTGGAGCGGGCGGATCAGTCGGAGCGGGTGGACAGCCCGGAGTCGGCGGACCGGCCGGAGCGGGCCGGCCGACCGGAGCGGGCAGACATGCCGGAGCCGGCGGACCAGGAGCAGGCGGTCAGACTGGAGCACGCAGGCCAGGAACGAGCGGACCGGTCAGAGCGGGCACGGAACCCGGCGGCGCGGTCGGCGGCGACCATCCCCGGTACTTCCAGCACATCGGCCTCGGCGAGCTGACCGGGCCGGGCGGGCCGGGGCGGCCGTCCGGGGCCAGCGTGCCGGGTGTCCTGGGCGACCCCACCCGGCTCGGTCCGGCCGGGCAGACCGCCTCGGCCGACTACGCCGGCGCGTATCCGGCCGGGCTGGACGAGCTCGGCGTGGCCGACGCGCTCGACCGGCTGGACGCGGCCGCCCGGCTCGGCCGGTCCGGCTCGTTCGACGCGTTCGCCGGCCCGCCCGAACAGCCCGGACCCGCCGAGCCCGAACCCGAGCCCGCGACCGGGCCGCTGGGCTGGCCGCAGCGCAGCCTGGAGCCGGCCACGCCGTACGTCGCCGCGCCGACCCCGGCCGGGCCGACCCTGCCGCTGCTCCCGCCGCCCCCGCCGCCGCCGCGCCGGCCGGCCGGGCCGGGGGCCGGGCTGCTGACCGAGCCGGCCGCCGACCGGAGCATCGAGAGCCAGGTCAGCCGGGCGTTCATGGCCGGCGGGGCGCAGCCGGCGGTCTCGGTGATCGGCGAGTGGGCGGCCAACCGGCCGGTGACCTACGAGTCGCTCAACACCCAGACCGAGCTGTACGCCTCGCTGGGCGAGTACGGCGCCGCCGCCGACGCGGCCCGCCGGCTGGTCGCGCTGCCCGACCCGGACCGGCCGGACCCGGACCTGGCCCGGTTCGACGCGCTGCGCCGGGTGGCCCGGCTGGAGCGGCAGTCCGGGAACATGGACGCGGCCTGGCGCTCGCTGACCGAGGCTCAGCAGGACCTGGCCGAGCACCCGCACTGGCGCGACCTGGGCCCGGGCCAGGCCCTGGCCACCGAGTTCTTCCTGCTGACCTCGGCCCTGGACCCGGAGGAGCCGCTGGCCCGGGCGGCGCTGAAGACCGGGGACAAGCTGGCCCGGAAGCTGGCCGCGCTGGACGAGTACCTGCGCCAGGTGGCCCTGCGCGCGGCCGAGCACTGCGCCGACGAGCGGTTGCGCCGCCGCTACGATCGCCCGATCGGCTGAGCGTGCGCACCATGGGCTTGGGCCGATCGGTCCCGCGGCGCGGCGCCGGGGCCGGGTCGGCCGCAGACTGGTTCTGCCGCCGGTCCGTCCGGTCCGGCGGCCGGACTGCGATCCACGAGGAGGCCGGTCGCGATGACCGACAAGACAACACCGCCGCCGCAGGTGTGGCCGACCCTGCGGGCCCGGGACGCCCGCGGCCTGATCCGGTTCCTGGTCGACGCGTTCGGCTTCCAGGAGGCCGCCGTGTACGGCGAGGGCGAGCGGGTCGAGCACGCCGAGCTGGCCTGGCCGGAGGGCGGCGGGATCATGCTCGGCTCGGTGCAGGAGAGCGACGCGGCCGACGACTGGCCGCTGCGGCCGGGGACCTTCGGCGCGTACGTGGTCACGGCCGACCCGGACGCCGTGCACGCCCGGGCGGTGGCCGCCGGGGCCGAGATCACCTCGGGGCTGCACGTGACCGACTACGGCTCCCGGGATTTCGCCGCCCGCGATCCGGAGGGCAACCGCTGGTCCTTCGGCACCTATGCCGGGGAGCCGCGCTAGAGCCGGCGAGACAGTACTCCGACATCTCCGCATGTCAGGACGCATATGTGCGCGGATGCCTGAATGCGCACGTGCGCATATGCCCTGACCTGGAAACTTTCTTCCCTCAGACAACCTGCGCGGTGACCGGATTCATCCCGTCGGGGTGCCGCCGCGGTGCGCGGGCAGGCCGATCGGACCGGTAGGGTTCCCTCAGGCGCGTCGGACGCCTGGCTGATCGAGGGGATGGCAGAACCGGATGAGTACCGAAGGCGGAACCAAGGCGATCGTGGCCGCGCTCGGCTCGAACCTGTCGATCGCGGCGGCGAAACTGGTGGCGTTCGCGTTCAGCGGCTCCTCCTCGATGCTGGCCGAGGGCGTGCACTCGCTGGTCGACTCGGGCAATCAGGCGCTGCTGCTGATCGGCGGCAAGCGCTCGAGGCGGGCGGCCACCGAGGAGCACCCGTTCGGCTACGGCCGGGAGCGCTACGTCTACGGCTTCCTGGTCGCGGTGATGCTGTTCACCCTCGGCGGCCTGTTCGCCCTGTACGAGGGTTACGAGAAGGTGCGCAACCCGCACAAGCTGGACGACTGGGCGTGGCCGGTCGGCGTGCTGGTCTTCGCGATGGGCGCCGAGGGCTTCTCGCTGCGCACCGCGATCCGCGAGTCGAACGAACATCGGGGGAATAACAGCTGGGTGCAGTTCATCCGGCACGCCAAGGCCCCGGAGCTGCCGGTGGTGCTGCTGGAGGACACCGGCGCGCTGATCGGCCTGGCGCTGGCCGCGGTCGGCGTGGTGCTGAGCCTGATCACCGGCAGCGGGGTCTGGGACGGCATCGGCACCCTGTGCATCGGCGCGCTGCTGGTGGTGATCGCCGTGATCCTGGCCATCGAGATCAAGAGTCTGCTGCTGGGCGAGGGCGCCGGGCCGGAGCAGGTGCGCCGGATCCGGGCCGCGCTGACCGACGGCGAGACGGTCACCTCGGTGATCCACCTGCGCACGATGCACCTGGGCCCGGAGGAACTCCTGGTGGCGGCGAAGATCGGGGTGCGGCACGACGACACCGCGCTCGCGGTCGCCAAGGCCATCGACGGCGCCGAGCTGCGGGTCCGCACGGCCGTGCCGACCGCCCGGGTGATCTACCTGGAGCCGGACATCGAGCGCCGCGGCTGACCTGCGGCGCCTGATTCACCGGCCGAGCGTCTGAGCCGAGTGTCTGATCTACCTACATAACGCCGTGAATGATGCATAAGAGCGTTTACGTGCATATAGTTCCCTCACCCCGGGCGCCCGCGGCGAGGAACTCGCTCCGTCTGCGGCGTGCGCGGCGTCCGCAGCACGAGCAGTGGCGTCCCGCCGAAGTCCGAGCTGGAGGTCCGCGTGCCGCAATTGATCAGCATCCGTACTACGGGACGCGGCCGCAGCGGCGGTCGCGGCGGCATCCGGACCACCACCTACGTGAAGACCCGCACGATCACCCGACCCGGCCCGGCCGTCGCGCCGCGGGTCGGCTGAGCCGGGTCATGCACGGACGGTCCCGGTCCGGTCGCGGGCCCGGCGAACCAGATCTGCGGGCGCGGTCCGCGGGCGCAGGGCGGGCAGGAACAGCAGCCAGAGGTCGGCCACCCGCTGCTCGATCCGGGCCCGCCCGTCGAGGGCGTCCGAGACAGTGTGCGTGCCGAAGAACGCGCAGACCAGCACACTGGCAGCGGCGGCGCAGTCCACGTCCGGGGCGACGTCGCCCTGGTCCCGACCCTGCTCCAGCAGCGCCTGGACGGTGTCGATCCAGCCGACGAACGGCACCGGCAGCGGGGCCCGGATCGCCTTGCGCTCGGTCCACAGCCGGGAGCCGGCCCGGACCAGGATGTCGTCCCGGAACGCCCGGGCCACCTCGAAGCCGAGGAAGACCAGCTTGTCCAGGGCGGGCGCGGGCGAGGCCGCGATCCGCCCGATCAGCGGCGGCCAGCCGGCGAAGTGCTCCTCGACCACGGCGACCGCCAGGTTCTCCTTGTTGGCGTAGTGGAAGTAGACCGCCCCGCTGGTCAGCCCGGACCGGCGGCTGATGTCGCTGATGCTGGTGCCGGCGAAGCCGTGCTGTTCGAACAGGTGCGCCGCCGACCGCAGCAGCAGCTCCCGGGTCGCTTCGGCCCGTTCCTGCATGGTCTGTCCGGTACCTCCGCGCTGCGCCACCCGGGCGATATTAGCAGCGGGGTACCCCGATATGTGCCCGTTCGCCCACTTCGCGAGTTGAGCGGCCATTACATTCATGCATGAACTTTTCGCCGATCCTGGAGACCAGGGCGCTGAACCGCTCGACCCTGCTCGCGCGCGACCTGGTGCACCGCACCGCGCTCGCCGAGGTCCTGCTCACGGACGTCCGGCCGGACCGGGAGCACACGTTCACGGCCGCCGCCCAGTGGGCCCGCTCGCACCCGACCTTCGACCGCGCCGGGGACGGCCGGCACAATCCGCTGCTGGTGGCCGAGACGATGCGCCAGCTCGGCATCTGCATCCCGGCCCAGTTCTATCCGGTGCCGCCGGGTGCGCGCTTCCTGATCGAGGAGCTCGCCTTCTCGCTCGACGCCGCGGCCGAACCGCGGGCCGGGTACGGCGGTTCGGAGCTGACCTGCGGGGTCCTGGTCGACGTGCTCCAGGCCGGGTCTGCGGGCATGGTGCAGCGGCTGCGGCTGACCGTGCGGTATCACGCCGAGGGCCGGGAGTTCGCGCAGGCCGACGGGATCGCCCGCTTCCTGCCGCCGGCCGCCTACGCGGCGGTCCGCAGCCGCCGGTGCGGAATCAGTGCCATGCCACTGCAGTCACTGTCGCCGGAGTCGCAGACGTCGAAAACACCGACGCCGGCCGTCCACCTCACCCGGCCCGCCACGGCCGACCCGACGCTCCTCGGCCTCGCCCGACACCAGGACCTGCTGATCGGATTGGACTCAGACGACCGCATCCGGCTGGTACCGGCCGACCCGTTCCACCCGTTCTTCTATGACCACTTCAGCGACCACGTCCCGGGCATGGTCCTGATCGAGGCGGTCCGCCAGGCGGCATTGCATCGAGCCGCCGCGCCCGGCTGGCGGATGGCCGCGTGCGCTCTACGGGCCCTGAGTTTCACCGAGCCCGATCCGCCGGCCGAGATCGTGTGCGCGGTCACCGGATCGGTCGCCGACTTCGAGGTCCGCCAGTTCGGCGCCGCGACCGCGGTCGGCTCGCTGCACTTCGAGCCGCAGCGGGCTTGGGGGCAACCGTAGGCAGGGCTTTGATGCCGGTTGTGCGCGCATTCGGCCGGGTCAGTTGCTCGCGAGTGCGGCGGGTGGTCCGTCGGCGGCCGGTTCGGCCACCGCCGCGGCCGCGCCGGGCCGGCTGGGCTTGGGTCTGCGCGGTTCGCGTACCCCGGCGCCGCCGTCGTCGGGACCCGACTCGCCGGGCCGCGGGTCGGTGCCGTCCTGGTCGCGCAGGAAACGTTCCAGGTCACGGCCGCTGCCTGCGCCGACTTTGACTTTTCTGGGTCTTCTCTTGAATGCCATGCCTTCGACGGTACGCTTTGTCCGTGTTCTGAGCGCGGGCCTCGCATTGTGCGGGGCCCGCGCTCGATTCTCCGTGGTGGCCTGAACCGTCAGTCGGGCGTCTCGATCAGCCCTTGGCCCGGGTATCCGCCCTGCTCACAGCCACCGGGAACGACGAACAGGGCACTGGCTTCGTGCACGGTGTGTTCGCCGAGAGCGTCCGCGCCGGACAGGTGCTGCTGGATCGGGACGAACCCGGTGGCCGGGTCGGCCTGGAAGGCCAGGAACAGCAGTCCGGCGTCGGGGGCGCCGTCCGGGCGGACGCCGAGGTCGTAGCCGAATCCGCGGCGCAGGATCGTCGCCCCCTGGTTCGCGGCCGGGTTGGCCAGCCGGATGTGCGCGTCCGGCGCGATCACCAGGCCCCCGGCGGCGTTCTGGGCCAGGTAGTCCGGCGCGGTGTGCTCACCGCCGCCGGACAGCGGCGCGCCGGTGTCCTTGCGCCGGCCGATCACGGCCTCCTGCCGGGCCCGGGAGAGCTGGTCCCAGTCGTCCAGCAGCATCCTGATTCGACGCACGACCAGGTAGGAGCCGCCGCGGAGCCATGCGGGCTGCCCGGCCGCGCCGATGAAGATCTTCTCGGCGAAGCCGGGCTGGGCCGGGGTCGGGTTGTTCGTGCCGTCGAGCTGGCCCATCAGGTTGCGCGGGGTCGCAGCCGGGTCGGGCAGGGCGCCGGGCGAGTCGGCGAAACCGGGGATCTGCCAGCGTTGCACGGCGACGTTCGCCGCAGCCCGGACCATGGCCCGCAGCGCGTGCGCGATCACGATCCCGTCGTTGCCGGCGATCAGGACGCACAGGTCGCCGTCGGAGGCGGCCGGGTCGAGCCGGTCGCCGGGGAAGGCCGGGATCGGGGCCAGCGCGGCCGGGATCGCGGCGGGCAGGCCGAGCCGGGTGAGCAGGCTCGCGCCGAATCCGGTGGTCACAGTCAGGCTGGCCGGGCCGCGGCCGAGCGCCGACGCGTCGTCCTGGGCGAAGGAGGCGGAGAAGGACTGCCCGGCCATGGCCGCGGCGCCGATCTGCGCCCAGGTGCTGAGCATCCGGCCGACCTGCGGCCGGGTGGCGCCCGGGGCGAGGTCGAACGCGAGCAGCCGGTACTGGGATTGGGCGGGCGCGATGATGCCCGGCTGGTTCGGGCCGTAGAACGGCAGTCGTTCGTTGCCTGCGGCGGCTTGCGGGACGAGACCGGAGGCGGCTGCGGATAGCGGTGGTGCGGCTGCGGAACGGCCGGTGGCCAGCGCGCCGGACGTCGCGCCGACGAGCAGCCCGCCGGCTCCGGCCGCCGAACCGCCTGCGAGCAGTCGCCGCCGACTGAATCCGGCCTCGGATAACCTCGGCAGATCAGGGCTGGAAGTCGCGGCGGCTGCGGCGCGTTCGCGCTTCATTGAGGGCTCTTCATGTCGGTTCCGTTCAGCAGCAACGACAAATCGTGGTCGTACTGGGCGACCGTGGTTCCGGCCGTGAACAGGACATGCGCCTTGTCGTCGGTGTTGAAGGCGAGCACTTCGGCTCCGTGGGTGACCGTGTAGTCGCCGTCGGCGGAGGTCGTGGGCGGGGAGACCGGGATGGCCAACGCGGTCGCGGCCTGCTGAATCGTGCTGAACGCCCCGGTCAGGCCGATGAATCGCGGGTCGAACTGGGCCAGCCAGGTGTGGATCACCGCGGGGGTGTCCCGGGCCGGGTCGGTGGAGACGAAGACCACGGAGATCTGCGCGCTCTCGGCCGTGGGCAGGGCGCGCAGGGCTGCGGCGATGTCAGCCATCGTGGTCGGGCACACGTCGGGGCAGTGGGTGTAGCCGAAGTAGAGCAGGGTCAGTTTGCCGTCGGTCTGTTGGGTGAAGTCGAAGGGCTGGCCGGAGGCGTCGGTGAGGGTGAACTGCGGCTTGGTGAAGGGTTTGCCGAGCAGGATCCCGTCGAACGGCGAGGCTGGGGCGCTGGAGTCGATGACGATCGGCGCGCCGTCGGCCGGGTTGGCGGCCGGAGCAGTACTCGGGCCGACGCCGCAGCCGGTCGCGGCGAGCAGGGTCGTGGCAGCGCAGAGGGCTGTGAGGCGAAGGGCGGAACGCATGATGCTGGTCCTTGGATGAACGCATGCTGGATGTGGAGACGGTGAAAGGGAATCGGGCGCGCCATCGGTGCACGGCGACCGTGCACCGATGACGCGAGGTACGAGCAGGGGCGACCTGCGTACGGCTGTCGGGCTAGAGCATGACGACCAGGAGGTAGGCCATGGTGACGCCCATCGCTATGTGGCAGCAGTTGGCGGCTCGCGGTGCGAGCTGACCACAGGGGGCTGATGCGGCAGATATGCGCGGAGTAGTTCCGGATCCGGTACCGATGCCGATGCCGATGCCGCCCGAGTCGGCAAGCGTGGGCGCCGCCAGGGGCGTGCGGTCGGCGATCAGCACGGCATAGGCGACCATTGAGACCGCGAGTACCAAGCCGAGCAACGGATATCTGCTCGCGGCCGTCGATGCATCGCTGGCATCTGACATACCCGACATCGCTCCGCCGCCGGAACTGCTCGCTGCGGCTATCGGCGCGAGGTACATGTACAGCATCGCGACGCTGGCCAGTATGTAGGGAACGTGATGGCTGGCCGCCGCGCGGGTACCGCCGACAGCGCCACGAAACGCGAGGGCTCCGCGTACAACGAACCACAGCGCGGCTACGGCAAAGAGCGTCTCCCAGACGCGGCTGTTCCCGAACGCCAGTCGGGACGCGAGCATTCCGGCCATGGCCATGCCCATGAAGACATGCAGCACGTCAGTGATCAGTCTCTCGGTGCCGCAGCCGCGCGTAGACGACCCGCCCGGCGCAGTAGCCTGCGACGACGAGCATCAGTCCGGCGAGCAGATCCGTCAACCAGGAAGGTGTCATCGCTTCGTCGCCTCCGTCATGTCGGTCGAGTTCGTCGTCATCGTCGGTTTCGGCCAGTAGAGCCAGAGGAGTAGCGCGAGCACGGGACCCGAGTTGGGATCCGTGCCCTGGCCGCCGAAAAGGCCGCCCAGGTCTTCGCCGACCACCCAGATCACCGCGGACACGACGAGCGCGAGCACGAGCGTGGCCCGGTACAACGCTGCCAGACGCACCGGCAGGAACACGCCGACAGCCACAACGGCCAATGCGACCGCGAGCACGATCGACGCGGTCAGCCCGCGGCCGGCGACCAGGGTGGCCGCGTGGTTGCCGATCGCGGCGAGCCAGCCGGGCTGGCCTTGGGCCATGTCGGCGATCATGTCGTGCATCGCCTGGCCGTCGGTGTTCGCCGACTGCATCGTGAAATACGCCAGGGAGCCCCAGAGCACGAACCACAGTCCTCGCGCCGCGCCGAGGCCGACCGGTCGTGCGGCCGGGAACGGTCCGTCGGTCCGGTCGGTCGGCCACACCAGCACGGCGATCAGCGCGTAGAGGATCACCGCGCCGGGCGCGCCGTTCAACGGGTTGGCCGCGCCGGTGAGCACGCCGCCGAGCCCCTCCCCCAGCCACCACACGGCCAGCGACCACACCACCGACGCGGCCAGCGCGGCCTTGACCGTCGGGCGCCACGCGATCGCGAGGCCGAGCAGCAGCTGGATCGTGGCGAACGCGGCGTTCGGGCCGACCGGGTGATCGGTCACGATCCGGGCCGCCCAGGTGATCGGGTCGGCGATCACGGCCGGATTGCCCTGGGCGGTCGGTGCCAGGACCTGGCTGCCGAAGTCCTTGGTGAACATGAAGGGTTGGTATTGCAGGACGCCGTCCAGCAACCAGATCGCCGCGAGGAGCAGTTGCGCCCGGCGGCGGGTGTCGGCGGCGGCCCAACCGGTTTCGCGCGCGGCGGTCGCGGCGAGGGTGTCGCGGTTTTCGGGTTCGGACGTTTGGTCGGTCGCCGGATCGGTCGTCGTTCGGGTTCGCAGGGGCGGGACGAAGCTGCGCCGTCGGCGCCCGCTCGGTCCGTCGGCAGGCATGGGGATACTCATGATCGGTGAATCCTCTGTCTCAAGCTCGGGGAGGAAGATCCGGCTCGCCGCACAGAGGCGGCATCGGCCGGTGTGCGCAGCCGGTCCGCGGACGGGACCGGGCTACGGCGTCGTCAGACGCAGCAGGAAGACAGAGAGACCGGCGGCCCGCGCCGGGCCACGGCGAACCGGAGGAACGTGGCGACCGGCCGGCTCGGCGCAGTCTCGCGGGGCCGCGCGCTCGGCGGTCCGGCCGTGAGCGCGGCGTGCTGGGTCAGTACCGGCAGTCGCAGCAGGTCCGCGATCCAGGCGGCGAGCGTGCCGAACACCTCGTGCACGGCCGCCTCGCCGCGCCGCAGCCACCATGCGCAGACCGTCGCGGCCAGTGCGTGGGCGACGAACATGGCCGCTGACATGTGCATCGCAGCCGGGCTTGGCATGCCGGGCATCCCCGTCATCCCGGGCATGTTCATCAGGGATGCGGGAACGGCCGGGATCGAGGTCATGCCCGGCAGCGGCGCCAGCGGCAGCTGCACGACGATCGCCGCGGGCGAGACCGTGACCAGCCCGGCCGCGTTCGCCGCCGAGTCCGCATGCTGCTGCGCGGCCGTGAACAGGTAGTGCAGCGCGGTCTGGTCCAGGCCCATCAGAGTCAGGATCGCGGCGAGCGAACGCTCCCGGCCGGCGGCCAGCCGGGCCACCACGAAGACCGGGAGAAGTCCGGCGAGCACCGCCCACAGGGGGATCCGCTCCCCGGACATCCACGTGTGCGCGGCCACTGCCAAAGCGACGCAGACCGCGGTGAACACCGCGGCGCGTGCTGTGGGCAGGACCGGTCTCTGGCGCATGATGCCGTGATTGTCCCACCGGCCCGACGGCGGTCGCAGGGCGGGGTGCGGCCATGCGGTCGTGGTCTGATGATCTGCGCGCCCTGGCGCGCGCTCACCCTCCCGGGTAAACCCGGACGCGTGAACGTCGGCCGCCGCGCACCCCTGGTGTCCACGGGCCGATCCGCCGGTGCGAGGATGGCGAACAGGGCCGCCGTCATCACCCTTAGGGGTCGACGGGGCCCGTCAATGCCTCGTACCTCCGCACTGCCCGCAGGAGTCCCCATGGCCGCAGTCCTCCGTCTCGGCGCGTTCTTCGCCCTGGTCGTGGTCCTCTTCCTGGTCGCGTACGCGGCCGGGGCCGGAGTCGGACCGGTCACGCTGGTGCACGGCCATCCGGGTTCCGGCTCGGGGTCGGGATCAGGGTCGGGGCCGGGCATGCGCATGGGCTCGGTCACGCTGCCCACGGTCGGCGGCCGCTGATGTCGGAGACCGCAATCGGGTCAGGGGCCGTGGCCGGGCCGGATGCGCCGACCGCCGGACCCACTGCCGCGACCGCCCTGGATCCGGTGTTCGAGCTCGTCATCGGCGGGATGAGCTGTGCGGCGTGCGCGGCCCGGATCGAGCGGCGGCTGAACAAGCTCGACGGCGTGGCCGCGATCGTCAACTACGCCACCGAGCGCGCCTACATCACCGAGGCCGGCAACCGCGCACCGGACGAGCTGATCACCGCGGTCGAAGCGGCCGGATACACCGCGGCGCTGCCCGCGCCGCCGGTCGGGTCCGACCTCGGCGACGAGACAAACGGTTCCGGAGTCGACGGAATCGGCGGCCCGGCCGAGCCCGCGCTGGTCCGGTCCCTGCGGCGCCGGTTGTGGGTGTCCGGGCCGCTCGCCGTGCCGGTCGTCGTGCTCTCGATGGTCCCGGCCGCCCAGTTCGCCGGCTGGCAGTGGCTCTGCCTGGCCCTGGCCGCGCCGGTCGCCGGGTGGGGCGCGTGGCCGCTGCACCGGGCCGCCTGGCTGAACCTCAAGCAGGCCGCCGCCACGATGGACACGCTGGTCAGCCTGGGTGTGCTGGTCTCGTTCGGCTGGTCGGTGTACGCGCTGCTGTTCGGCGGCGCGGGCAGCCTGGCCATGCGGATGCCGTTCAGTGCCGGCTTCGCCGCGGCCGGGCCGACCACGCTGTACCTGGACGTGTCCGCCGGGGTCACCGTCGCCGTGCTCAGCGGCCGCTTCCTGGAGGCCCGGGCCCGGCGCCGCTCCGGCTCGGCCCTGGCCGCGCTGGCCGCGCTCGGCGCCCGGACCGTGGCGGTGCTGCGGGACGGGACCGAGACCCGGGTCCCGGCCGGGGACCTGCGGGCGGGCGAGCTGTTCGTGGTCCGCCCGGGCGAGAAGTTCGCCGCGGACGGCCTGGTCGTGGACGGTCGCAGCGCGGTCGACGCGGCGCTGCTGACCGGCGAGTCGGCCCCGGTCGAGGTGGGTCCGGGCGACGAGGTGACCGGCGCGACGGTGAACGTCGGCGGCAGCCTGACCGTGCGCGCGGTCCGGGTCGGCCGGGACACCCGGCTGGCCGCGATGACCCGGCTGGTGGCCGAGGCGCAGATCGGCAAGGCGGCGGCGCAGCGATTGGCCGACCGGGTGGCCGGGGTGTTCGTGCCCTGCGTGATCGGTCTGGCCGCGGTGACGCTCGGGTTCTGGCTGGGCGCCGGGCTGCCGTCCGGGGCCGCGGCCGGGGCGGCGGTCGCGGTGCTGGTGGTCGCGTGCCCGTGCGCGCTCGGCCTGGCCACGCCGACCGCGCTGCTCGTCGGGGTCGGCCGGGGCGCGGAACTCGGCATGCTGATCAAGGGCGCGCATGTGCTGGAGGCCACTCGGCGGGTCGACACGGTGGTCTTCGACAAGACGGGCACGTTGACCACCGGCGTGATGAAGCTCGTGGATGTCTTCCTGGAGACTACGAATTCTGATGATGCTTCGGGGGACGACGCGCTCACCCGGGATCTTGTGCTCCGCCTGGTCGGCGCCGTCGAATACGCATCCGAACATCCGGTCGGCCAGGCCGTCACCCGGGCGGCCAGCGCCCGCTTCGGCGAGCTGCCCGCGGTGACCGGTTTCCAGAGCCTGCCCGGCGCCGGAGTACGCGGCACGGTCGACGGCCGCGAGCTCGTCGTCGGACGGCCGGGCCTGCTGGCCGAACTCGACATGGCAGTGCCCGAACATCTGGCGTCGACCGTATCAGGGGCGGAAGAGTCTGGGCAGACGGTGGTCCTGGCGGCCTGGGACGGCCGGGTCCGCGCCGCCCTGGTCGTCGCGGACACGGTCAAGGCGTCCGGCCCGGCCGCGGTCACCCGGATGCGGGTGCTCGGGCTGCGGCCGATCCTGCTCACCGGCGACAACCCGCGGACCGCGCACGCGATCGCGGCCCGGCTCGGCATCCCGGCGCAGGACGTGCTCGCCGATGTGCGCCCGGAGGGCAAGGTGGCTGCGATCCGCGCGCTCCAGGGCGGCGGGGCCGTGGTCGCGATGGTCGGCGACGGGGTCAACGACGCGGCCGCGCTGGTCCAGGCGGACCTGGGCATCGCCATGGGCACCGGCACCGACGCGGCCGTCGCGGCCGGGGACCTGACCCTGGTCGGCGGCGACCCGTGGGCCGTGGGCGACGCGATCGGGCTGGCCCAGGCCACCATGGGCACCATCCGGGGCAATCTGGCCTGGGCGTTCGGGTACAACCTGCTGGCCGTGCCGCTCGCCGCGGTCGGCTATCTCAATCCTCTGTTCGCGGGTGTGGCGATGGCGGCCAGTTCGGTGCTGGTGGTGAGCAACAGCCTGCGGCTGCGCAATTTCCGGGGCCGCGGGCAGGGCGGGGTCGATCTGCCGATGGGTTCGGCGGGTGGCGCTGCCTCGGCTTCGTCTGGTTCCGCGCCCGCGCCCGCGCCTTCGGCTCCGAATTCGGACCCGGCGTCGGCTTTGTCTCCGGCTTCAGCTCCGGCATCTGCCGCGGCCTCAGCGTCGGCTCCGGCCGCGGCGACCCGTTCCGGCCCTGATTCCCCTCCCCGGAGTCGCCGACCGTCGAGGCTGGCCCGATGAAGACCGCCGCACGGCCCGCGCCCGTCGCCGCACCGGTGCTATCCCCCGCGCTGGCCAACGTGATCCGCACGATCGGACCGCCGGTCTCGGCCGCGGCGCTCCTGATCTGCATCCTGACATACTGGGTGCTCAGCGGCGGCTTCGGCACGATCGCGCAGGTCCGGATCAGCGTGACCGACGCGTCCGTCCCGGTCCCGGCCACGCCCGGCATCACGGCGGCCTACTTCACGATCCACAACAGCGGCGACCAGCCGGACGAGCTCGTCGCCGTCCGCACGTCCGCCGCGGCCCAGAGCATGCTGATCGACAACCCGACGAGCGGCGCCTCGGGCCGGATGTCCACGATCCAGGGCGTGACCGTCCCGGCGCACAGCAGCGCGACCCTCGGCCCGTTCGGCGACGACGTCATGATCACCGGCGCGCACCCGCTCCGGGTCGGCCAGACCGTGACCCTGATCCTGACCTTCCGCACGGTCGGGGACATCACCGTGACGGCGACCGTGACCCCTCCGGGAACACCCTGACCAGGCAAAACGACCTAAAATAAGACGATATGTCCGTTACGGGGTAGAGTGGCTGGCGGAGCGGGGGGATGCCGATCCGGCGGCCTCCCGAGACGCCCATCCGAAGGATGTGAACCCCGATGCCCGATGTTGACCAGGTCAAGGACCAGGCCCAGCAAGCCGAGCAGACCGCGAAGGACAAGGCCGGCAGCATGGACGGCCTCAAGGCCAAACTCGACGTCAACGGCGACGGAAAGACCGACGCCGACGACGTGAAGTCCATGGCCGACAAGGTGAAGGGGCTACTCGGCAAGAAGTAGCCCGCCCGCGACCGCCCCGCGCGGTCTCCCCCCGCAGTCTCGCCCGGCGGACCCCCGGTCCGCTCGGAACGACGGGCCTCGGCCGAACGCGGCCGGGGCCCGTCGTCGCGCGCCGTGGCGCGGGTACCGCACGTCCTGACGCGCCAAACATCACTTCATGCATCCCGGTCGGCACAGTACGCTCGCGGCTGAACCGGGCCCGGCGCAAGTACCCGCAGGTCAGGCCCGTCCACCGGCGCCGCGCCGGTTGGACGGTGCGGTCGACGCGCCCTGGAATCCGCCCGGGCTGCGCGGCCCGGACCGGTTGCGGCCCTGGCCGCCGCTACGGGCCGGACCGTTCGCGGGAGCCTGCACGACCAGCCCGCTGATCACCGCGCCGCTCAAGCCCGTACCGCCCGCCGCCAAACCCGCGTCCAGCCCGCTCACTCCGGCGCCCTCGATCCCGGGGTCGCCGATCCCGAGCGTGCCGAAGGACTGGACGTCCGCGGTCGCCTGCTGCTGCGCAGATCTGGCGTAGCTGCTCGCCCGCCGCGCCGCCACCCGGGCCCCCTGCGCGTCCTCGCGGTATTGCAGGTACAGCGCCTTGTCCAGCTGCCGGATGCCCTCGGCCTGGAGCGTGCGGGCCTGGCTGCCGATCGCGCCGCGGCGGGTGGTGATGAAGTCCTCGGCCGCCGCCACGTCGCTGCGCGCGGCCAGCAGGGCCTGTTCGAGCATCGCCTCGGCGTTGGCCTTGCGCTCCTTGTCGCCGAGCACGCCGATCATCAGCTCGTCCAGCTGCACGTCCACGGTCTGCAGGTGCCCGAGCAGGGTCAGCGGGTCGCCAGCGGCGGCCGCCGCGGCCCGGATCCGGGCCGTCTCCTCCTCCAACCCGACCAGCCGCCGCGAACCGGCCGAGCTGCCCGTGCCGAGCAGGACGCGCGCCTCGGCCACGTCCCGGTCCACCTCGGTCACCACCGCGGGCAGCGCCGCCCGGGCCTGATCGAGGTCGGCGACCCGGCGGTCCGTCGCCTCGAGCAGCCGGTCGACCTGGCCGGACGCCTCCTGCGCGGTGCGCGCCGCCAGGGCCGCCTGACCGGTGTCCCCGGACACGAACAGCCGCCGGCTCCGCTCGGCCGCGTCGGCGGCGAAACCTACTAGGTCGGTCGCCTGGGCCGGGTTCTGCGCGACGGGTTCCAGGGCCTGGGCCGAGTACCGTTCGGCCGCCTGGCGCAGCGTCTCGACCGCCGCGCCGATCCGGGCCGGGGCGTCGCCCAGGGTCTGGTCCAGCCCGTCCAGCACCTCGGGGGTGCGGTTGCGCAGGTCGCGCAGCTGCTCGAACGCGAGGGTCTGGGCATCCAGGTCGGCGTTCGCCCTGCGGCACTTGCCGATGACCTGCTGCAGCCACTCGTGCCGCTGCTCCGGCGCGATCTCCGCGTTCTCGTTGAGCTTGCCGCGCAGCCAGAAGGCGTCGGACAGGTCCGCCTTCGCCTCCTCCAGGGCCTCGGAGAAGGCCGCCGCGGCCTGCCCGCCGAACTGGGCGATCGCGAACCCGAGCTCCTGCTCGCTGGTCTTCACCGCGTCGTCGGTGCGCACCAGCAGCTGCGCGGCCTCGGCCTCCAGCTCGATCACGCCGGGCCGCCCGTCTCCGCGGGCCCCGTCGCCGGCCGCCGCCGAGACGGCCAACGCCCGCCGGTGCCGGAACGCCATGACCCCCATCAAGACCGCCACCAGGACCAGGACCACGACGACCGCCCAGATCACGCTGGCCCGAGATTCCGCGGTGACGGTCGCCGTGGCCGCCAGGGTGCTCGCGCCCGCGGGCCCGGCCTGCGTGGTGCTCGCGCTCGCGGCGGCGATTCCCAGGCCCAGGACCAGGATCGGCGCGAGGCCGAGCCCGAAACCGGCCGCGAGCAGCGCGGCCGGGACCCGGCGGCGGGAGAGCGGGCGGCGCAGGTACGGATTGCGCCGGTATGGGTGGCGCTGCGGCCCGGAGCCGATTTCGGGTTCCGGTTCGAGGTCGAGCTCCGGCTCGAATTCACCCTGCGGCTCGGGTTCGGGGGCTGCATCCGGCTTCGTTTCCGGCCTGGGCAGCGGCTGCGGCATCGACATCGGCGGCGCTCGTTTCGCGAGGTGGGGTGGTCATGCCCGGTCGGACCCGAACCGGCTCGTGCGACCCGTTCCGGGCAGGCCGGAGCGGTTCACGATCTGTCACGACTTTAAGTCGACCGGGTGACTGCGGCCGAGCGGATTCCACCACACAGGTGATCTTCCGTGGTGTGGGTGCACACCGGAGAGATCTTCCTGCACGAGCGCGGCGAGGCGACGGTGTTCGTTCCGGTGGCCGGTGCCGTGCGGGCGGTCGGGCGGGTGGTGCCGTTCGTCGTTCCGGGCGCCGAACTGGCGGTCGTGCGGCACAGCGGCTCGCTGGACGACGTCGACGTGACGTACGGCGCCCTGGGCGCGTACGCCATGAACCACGAGATCAGCGTGGACGGGCCGCTTCGGGAGTACTACCTGTGCGGTGCGCAGGACACCGACGACGCGCAGAAGTGGGAGACCGAGATCGGCTGGCCGGTCTTCCGGGCCGACGCCGGTACACGGACCGGCGCCGGCGGCGGAGACCGGCCAGGCGATTGACCGGCCCGGCTCAGCCGTACTGCCGGACGATCCGGTCCCGGTCGGGCTGGGCCCGTTCGACCACCTCCTCGGCGGTCAGCGGGGACCTCGGGTGGTGGCTCAGGCACAGCGGCGCCTGGATCTTCAGGAACGCGTGCCCCTCCCGGGCGGCGTAGAACTGGCCGGTCGTCAGCCTGCTGATGTCGGGGACCGCGCCGCCCTTGGCCTGGGCCATGTCCTTGGCCGCCTCGATCGCCACCGGGCTGTTGAGCAGGCCGAAGAACTGGGTGGCGGCGTTGCCGGAGATCCGGTTGTGCAGCCCCTTGGGCATCTGGGTGGCGAAGACCAGGCCGAGCCCGTACTTCCGCGCCTGGGAGGCCAGCGCGAGCGTGCTCTCGGTGCACGGGGTCTTGCCCGCGGACGGGGCGAAGGTCTGCGCCTCGTCCATCACGAACAGGCCGCCGAGCGGGCGGTCGCCGGCCGGGTTGCGCTTGATCCAGGCGAACAGCGCCATCTGCAGCTGGTTGACGAAGCCCTGCCGCTGCTCGTCCGCGTTCAGCCCGATGAAGCTGATCACGGAGATCCGGGCCCGGCGGCCGGGCGCCGGGGTGAGCAGCAGGCCGGGGTCGACCGGGACGCCGTCGCCGCCGAACAGCGGGTCGTTGACCATCGCGGCGGTGAGCCGCTCGGCCAGTTCGGCGCCGGTCTTCACCCCGGACGGCAGATTGCTGACGCCCTCGGGCAGGTCGCCG
Source organism: Actinocrinis sp. (assembly GCA_035943635.1). Lineage (GTDB taxonomy): Bacteria > Actinomycetota > Actinomycetes > Streptomycetales > Catenulisporaceae > DASZBX01. The sequence continues at coordinate 62,758 of DASZBX010000096.1, forward strand.
AGCAGCTCGACGAACGCGCGCAGTCCGCCGGAGCCGTGCCGGGCGTAGTACCCGAGCGCCTCGCGCAGCACGGCCTGGCCGAGTCCCGCCTTCGGCGTGTTGCCGTCGACCTTGGCCCGCGGGGCCAGGGCGCCGGCCGCGATGTCGATCGCGGCGCGCAGTTCGTCCGGGTCGTCGCGGACGGCGGCGAAGTTGGGCAGCGGCTGGAAGCTCAGCGGCCGCCCGGCGGTGATCCGCGGGGTCCAGACGACCACGTCGGTGTTCGCCAGGTACTCCTCGGCCTTGGCCCGGTCGCCGCCGGACCAGCCGGCCGGCGGCTGCGGCCACGGCTCGCCGAGCCGGCCGAGGTCGTTGTTCGGGTCGAGCACGATGGCCGAGACGCCCTGCAACGCGCATTCCTCGACCAGCCGCCGGATCAGGACCGTCTTGCCGGAGCCGGACCCGGCGAAGATCACCGTGTGTTTGCGCAGTGCTTCGAGGTCGACGGTGAACGGATCGCCGCCGTCGACCGGGACGCCCAACGGGACTGCGGCGGCGGTTGCGGTAGTAGCCGAGGGCGAGACGAGCGGTTCCGGCGACCAGGGCTCGGGATCGGGGCCGGTGACGTGGGCGGAGAAGGACGGGGCGCCATCCGGTTCGTCGGGAGACGTCGGCGGCGGCGGCGTAGAGGACGCAGTCTCCGTGGTCGGCGCAGTCGGCGTGGACGGGATGTACGGCCCGGTCGGGTTGACCGGTCTGCGCGGCTTGAACACGTCGAAGAACTCGCGCGGCTCCGACACTTCGGGCAGCACGGGCGGATCCGGCAGCCCGGGCACCGCAGGCCGGTCCGGCGGACCGAATCCCTCCGGCGACTCCGGCAACTCCGGCGCCTGTTCCGGCCCGGTCATCTCATCGCCGAGCAGTTCCCGCAAGATCGAGGTCGAACTCGCCGGTCGGCGCGCGATCAGCCAGGCGGGCAGCTGTTCGTGCCCTCCTTCGCGCAGTTTCCCCAGCGCCGCAAAGACTTTCAGGTCCTCCTCCGACAGTTCGCACGTCCGGCCGCCCGCAGCATGAAAGGCCTCGACGACCTCGGCCGTCTTCGGTCCCCTGGGCCAGTCGCCGTCGCGCAGCAGGACCAGCCGCCGCGCGGGAACGGCCGGGTTGAGCGCGGCCATCGTGCAGGCGTTGCGGATCCGGGTGATCGCGGCGATCGGGTGGGTGGCCGCGATTCCGCGCAGCGCCCAGTGCAGTTCGTTCTCGGTGTCCTCGTCCAGGACGCGGCGCAGGCGGGCGTGCAGGGCGGGTTTCGCGCCCGGGGACGGATCCAGTTTGTAGGTCCGGCCCGCGCCGCCGGCCTCGGTGGTCCAGGCGCTCAGCCCGGCGGCCAGCAGGCCCGGCAGGACCTGGTCCTCGGTCTGGTGGTGCAGCGCGGCCAGGACGTCGGCCTCGCGCCGGTGCCGCGCGAAGAGGTCGTCGAGCGCGGCCAGGTCCTTCTCGTCGGCCGTCGCCGCCTCGCCGACGCCTTCGGGAAGCGGCCCGGTCATGCGTCCGCCGGGGAGTTTCGCCAGCTCGGTCACCGTGTCAGTACGCAGACACTCCAGCACGTGCCACTCGACCTGCCGGATCAACGCGCGCGGAGTGAAATGCACCGCGTCGGCGAAGGCGTCCTCGAGGATCGGCCAGGTCGGGTAGGGCGGGACGAACCCCACCTCGGCGAAGCCCACCTCGAACCGCTTGCGCATGATCTCCCGGCCCACCTCCGCGCTCGGCACGCGGTCGATGGTGAAGGTCTCGCGGAACCGGTCCGGCACGGACGTCGCGGCATGGCGCTTGATCAGCATCCAGGTGTCCGGCAGGCAGGCGACCACGGTCAGGGCCCGGTTCGTGGTCTCCCGCAGGGACATCAGGCCGTCCGCGACCTGGCCGAGCACCGCCGCGTCGGCGGCGCCCGGGTCCGAGCGCAGCACCGAACCGGCCGACTGGGCGATCAGCTGGTCGATCTGGTCGATCGCCATCACCGTCGGGCCGGTCAGCGCGAGCAGCCGGGAGATGTCGCGCACGATCTGCTGGGGCGTGCGCGAACCCCGGCCCATCCCCCACGCGGCGCGGTCCTCGACCGACTCGCCGACATCCAGGGAGTTGAGATACCCCTGGCCGATGTCCTGCAACTCGGGATCGGTCGATCCGTAGAGCACCAGGGCACGCGCGGTGTCCCGGACCTCCTGGCCGAGCGGCCGGTCGTACTGTCGCAGGCTCCGGATGAAGTCCTCCAGCATCGCCGGATCGAGGGCTCCGTCGAGGCCTGAGACGACGGTCCGCACGCCGTCCGGCAGGCCGAGCAGCCGGCCGACCCGGTCGAGGAAGACAGAGAGCTGGGTCTCCCGCTCGGACACCGGTTTGAGCAGCCCGCGGCCCAGCGCCAGCGCCGTGCTCTCCCAGAACGCCTTGCCGTCCAGCAGGTCGATCAGGAAGAAGTACCCGCCCTCGCGCTGGGTGCGCTCGCGCACCATGCCGAGCATGTGGGTCTTCCCGGCCCCGCTGGGGCCCTGGATGACCACGCCCAGCGGGCTGGACTGCTGCGCCGAGCGGCGGGCGAGGTCGACCCCCTCGAAGACCCGCTCGACCACGCCGCGGTGCAGTTCCGCGACGTGGCAGGGGGCCGGCCGCCAGACGTCGTCCAGGGTGGGGGCCGAGTTGAACCGCAGGGTGCTGAGCGCCCTGCGCTCGTCCGGGGTCACCGGCCCTCGATCGAAAGCGCGTGGTTGTCCTCACCGCCGAGCGGGAGCGCGGCGTCCCGGTCCGCCTCGGTCAGGGACTTGGAGTTGGCCACCGGGATCAGGTGCGCGTCCGGGGACACGGCCAGCCGGACCAGGGCCTCGTCCACCCGGGCCCGGTCCCGGTGCCCGGTCCGGGCCAGTTCGGCCCGCAGCGGGGCCAGGCCGACCCAGCCGCCCGGCTCCTCGGCCAGGGCCCGGTACGCGGCCCGGACGGCCGCGTCGAGCGCGTCGTCGGACGCCGGCGCGGCGGCCGGCTGGGCGGCGGCGGGCAGGCCGGACGGGTCGAACGCCTCGTCCGGCTCCGGCGCCGCGGGCTGCTCGGCGAAGAACTCGGCCAGGCTCAGCCGGTTCCGCGACAGCCCGCGGTCCAGCCCGGTCAGCAGGGCGAACAGCGCGCCGCCGGTCGGGCCGGAACGGGCCGGGCGCTCGACCCGCCACAGGTCCCGGCAGGCCCGCCAGCCCTGGTCGGTCAGCTGGTGCGCGTAGGTCTGGCCGACCTTGCGCGACTCGACGTACTTCAGTTCGTTGAGCTTGGTCCGCTCGGTCCCGGTCAGGGTGAAGCCGGCGATGGCCTTCAGCTCGGTGTTGGTCAGTTCTCTGGCTTCTGCCATCAGCAGGATCAGGCTGGAGATCTGCAGCGGGTTCAGCTTGGGCAGGGGGCGCTCAATGGGCATGTGTCTGGTCCTCCAGGACTTGCGGGCGTCGGCTGCGGATAAGGCGCTCTATCTGGGAGACCACCATGTGTACGTCGTCCAGCACCTGGTCGTTGGTGAACCGGAGTACGGTGTTCCCCGCTAACTGGAGCCGCACGTCGCGGCTGCGGTCGGCCGCGTAGTGCACGGCGTTGTGGTGCTCCGGGCCGTCGACCTCGACGACGCAGTGTTCTGCCGCCCACCATAGGTCAAGGCGGCAGCTGGGGGCGAGCGGTTCCGGCTGGTACGTGATGTTCCACGCGCGGCCGGCCGCCCACGATCGGGTGCTCAGGGCGGATTCCAGCTTCAGTTCCGCCGGGCTGTCCGCACGCGGCAGGCCCGTGACGGCCGGACAGCGTACGGCGGCGACGGCCGGCGGGTGACTATTCGATGCCGAATTCGACGACGGATTCGGTGAGGTATCCGAAGCCGTATTCAGTGCCGGATTCCGTGGCTGGGACGGCGATTGCGGCCGAACCGGCACCTCTACCGCCCCGGCCAGGTCGGCCAGGTGGCTCGGCAGCTGTATCCGGTGGCGGTCAATCCGGTCGACGTCCCGCAGCGGCGCGCCGGTCAGCCACACCGCCCACGTGCCGTGGTGGGCAAGCCATTCGGCGCTCGCCACGACCGCGTGCTCCTGCGCGACTGTCAGCCCTTCGGGTATCTCGATCAGCAGGGCGGCGGTGCCTCGCCGATAGCTGTCCGCGATCACCCGGGACAGGCCCTCGGCCCGTACCGCGGCCGGGAAACCGTTGCGGGGCAGGGGTTCCGGGCTCGGTGCGCGCCGGCGCAGCGAACGTTCGGCCAGGTCGGCCAGGAACGGTCCGAAGTGCGCGGAGCCCGCGGCCCGCTCCCGGGCCAGTGCCCGGACCGCGGCCACGCCCGCGCCCTGCGGTCCGGCGATCGCGCCGGCGCCGGGCAGCCACAGCGGGAGCAGTCCGGCCGCCGCCTGCTCCAGGTCGGCCAGCAGGGCCTGGACCTGCTCGGCGAGCCGGTCCAGGCCCGCCGGCCGGCAGCCGATCACGGCCGGGGCGCCGGCCGGCAGCGGGTCGAGCGAGAGGTGCAGCAGTTCGGCGGTGGCGCCTTCCAGGCGGACCACTCGGTCGGCGGGCGCGTTCGCCCACCACCCTGCCGTGCTCCGCTCTCCCTGCGTCACAGTGCGTGATTGTACCGAGTGGAGCGAACTGATCACCACGGGTTGCCCAAGTCCGGCCGGATCTGCTCCGGGCAGACCCGATCAGGTGCTTCAGACCAGGGAAAAACCGCCTATACTCACCCGAAAGCACTACCCGGTCCGGCGTTCGTCCGCCCGGTCTGGCCTGTACCCGGACGGCCCCACCCCGCCGCGGGCCGCGCCGAGCGCAAAGCCTAAGGTCAGCGTAGTTGAACGCGGGATGAGCATCGCGTGTCATCTCGACGCCCTGCCTTCCGGCCGGACGGTACGAGGGTTACGTTCCCGTCATGAGCAGCAATGACGTCCTGCTGGGGCTGGTCGTGGTCACGGCTCTGGGATTCGACTTCACCAACGGCTTCCACGACACCGGCAACGCAATGGCCACCTCGATCGCCACCGGCGCACTCCCGCCGCGGATCGCGGTCGCCCTGTCGGGGGTTCTGAACCTCGTCGGGGCCTTCCTGTCTTTCAGCGTCGCGGCGACCATCGCCAGCGGCCTGGTCCAGACACACCTGGTCACCCTCACAGTGGTGTTCGCCGGTTTATGCGGCGGCATCCTGTGGAATCTGGCCACATGGCTCCTCGGCATCCCCTCCAGTTCCTCCCATGCACTGATCGGCGGCGTGGTCGGATCGACGATCGCGGCGGCCGGCGGGCACGCGGTGCAGTGGCACGGCCTGGTCTCCAAGGTGATCATCCCGGCCGTGCTCTCCCCGGTCATCGCCGGACTGATCGCCGCGATCGGCACCTACCTGGTCTACAAGCTCACCGAGCACGTGGTCGAGCGGGTCCGCGGCCGCGGCTTCCGGCTCGGCCAGATCGGCTCCGCCTCGATGGTGTCCCTGGCCCACGGCACCAACGACGCGCAGAAGACCATGGGCATCATCACCCTGGCCCTGGTCGCCAACGGCTCGCTGCACTCCGGCGCGAAGGCCCCCGACTGGGTGATCATCTCCTGCGCCCTGGCGATCAGCCTGGGCACCTACCTCGGCGGCTGGCGGGTCATCCGGGCCCTGGGCAAGGGCCTGGTCGAGATCGAGTCGCCGCAGGGCATGGCGGCCGAGTCCTCCTCGGCCGCGGTGATCCTGCTGTCGAGCAACTTCGGCTACTCGCTGTCCACCACGCACGTGGCCACCGGGTCCATCCTGGGCTCCGGGGTCGGCAAGAAGGGCGCGGCGGTACGCTGGAACGTGGCCGGACGGATGGCCACCGCCTGGGTGCTGACCCTGCCCGCGGCCGGGGCCACCGGCGCGCTGGCCTACTTCGCGGCGCACGGCATCGGCGGCACGGTCGGCGTCGCGATCATCTTCGTGGTCCTGGTGGCCGCGGCGGCCGGGTTCTTCCTGGTCTCGCGCAAGGCCGCGGTCACGGCCGGCAACGTCAACAGCGAGTGGACCGGTTCGGTCGCCCCGGCCCCGGTCCCCGTCGGCGCCTCGGTTTAGGAAGGCAGGACACAGTGAACTCCTGGATCAATCTCACCGCGCTGTGGAAGATCGTCGTGATCGGCCTGCTGGCCGGCGCCGGCCTGCCCGCGCTGTTCGCCCTCGGCCTGCGCGCGCTCAACCCCCGGGGGCAGGGCGCCACGGTCACCGCGGGCGGCCCGGCGGCCGAGGCCGACGGCCCGGTCGTCACCAGCGGCCCGCTCGGGGTCCTGCTGGCCGCCGTGTGCTTCCTGGTGATCCTGGCCGCGATCGGCTGGGGCATCTACAGCATCGTGCACAACAGCTGACAACCTGATCGGGGGCGCGGCACGGCGATACGTCCCGCCGTGCCGCGCCCCCGCGTACATCCCACCATCCGGCCCGTATGCGAGGACCACGTCATGCCACTGCCTCCAGTACTACAGACAATCGTCGACTTCGTCCGCAAGGGCTACCCCCAGGGTGTGCCCCAGCAGGACTACCTGCCCTTGTTCGCCCTGCTCAGCCGTCGGCTGTCCGACGAGGAGATCAACGAGCTGGCCCGGGAGCTGGCCTCGTCGACCTTCGACGCGCAGATCTCGGCCACGGTCAGCCTCGCGATCGAGCGGCTGACCAACGAGCCGCCCTCCGCCGAGGAGGTCGAGCGGGTGCTCGGCCACCTGCGCGCGGCCGGCTGGGACGTCCAGCAAGAGGTCTGAGCCGCCGCCGGATCGACGGGCCGCACCGGCCGGCCGATCCGGCTACTCTGATGTTGTGGTTCACCATATGGTGATCAGCAGATGAATTCCCGGTGTGAGTTCGGACAGAATACGCACGAGGGTCTGGTGGCCGGCGAGCTGATTCGCGATGCTGAACAGGTGAGCGACGAGATGACATCCCCGCTGGACGGCGACCCGCGCGCGAACGGCGCGCGCCTGGTGCTCCCCGACGTGACCGACCTCGAGGGCCTGCGGATCGAAGAGGACGACGACGACGATCCGATCCTGATCGGCGCCGACGGCGTCCCGGTGAACACCTGGCAGGAGAACTACCCGTACCAGGAGCGGCTGCCGCGCCCCGACTACGAGCGCGACAAGCGCCTGCTGCAGATCGAGCTGCTCAAGCTGCAGAACTGGATCAAGGCCACCGGCGGCCGCCTGGTCATCCTGTTCGAGGGGCGCGACGCGGCCGGCAAGGGCGGCACGATCAAGCGCTTCACCGAGCACCTGAACCCGCGCGGGGCCCAGGTGGTGGCGCTGGAGAAGCCGAGCGAGCGCGAACGCACCCAGTGGTACTTCCAGCGCTACGTCGCGCACCTGCCCGCGGCCGGGGAGATCGTCCTGTTCGACCGCTCCTGGTACAACCGGGCCGGGGTCGAGCGGGTGATGGGCTTCTGTGACCAAGGCGAGTACGAGCAGTTCATCGAGCAGGCCCCCGAGTTCGAGAACATGCTGGTCAAGGACGGGATCACCCTGGTCAAGTTCTGGTTCTCGGTCTCCCGGGCGGAGCAGATCACCCGGTTCAAGATCCGCCAGGTGGACCCGGTCCGGCAGTGGAAGCTGAGCCCGATGGACCTGGCCTCGCTGGACCGGTGGCAGGACTACACGGACGCCAAAGAGGCGATGTTCAAGCAGACGAACACCTCGTACGCGCCGTGGACGGTGATCAAGAGCAACGACAAGAAGCGGGCCCGGCTCGCGGCCATGCAGCACGTACTCACCAAGTTCGAGTACGAGGGCAAGGACCACGAGGTCGCCACGCAGCCGGATCCGCTGATCCTCGGCGAGGCCACCCAGGCCGACCAGCACAGCCTGGACACGTGACGGATGGGCGGCCGGGCCGCCCCGATCTTGCATAGATATATAAAGCTGCTTTATTCTTATAAGCATGGCCCTCACGGATCGCGAGCAGGAGATCATCGAGCTGCTCCGACGCGAGCCGTTGATCACCCCCGCCGGGCTCGCGGCCCGGCTGAACAGCACCCGGGCCGCGGTGAACGTGCACCTGTCCAACCTGAGCCGCAAGGGCGCCATCCTCGGCCGCGGCTACATCCTGAGCGAGCAGCCGCCGGTGGTCGTGGTCGGCGGCGCGAACATGGACATCAAGGCGCGCAGCTCGGAGCGCGCGATCCCGCAGACCAGCAACCCGGGCCACACCTCGACCACGCCCGGCGGGGTGGGCCGGAACATCGCGGAGAACCTGGCCCGGCTGGGCACACCGGTGCACCTGATGGCCGCGCTCGGCCGGGACCCGTACGGCGAGCGGCTGCTCGCGGACACCCGGGACGCGGGCGTGCTGCTCGACCACGTGCACCGCAGCGAGCACCCGACCGGCAGCTACACGGCCGTCCTGGACGCCGACGGCGAGCTGGTCCTCGCGGTCGCGGACATGACCGCCACGGACGATCTGCGGCCCGAACACCTCCAGTCCGCCCGCGAGCTGATCACCCACGCCGCGCTGCTGATCCTGGACGGCAACCTCCCGGCGCCGACCGTCGCGCACCTGCTCGACCTCGCCCGGGCCGCGGACGTGCGCGTGGTGCTCGACCCGGTCAGCGTGCCCAAGGCGACCCGCCTGCTGCCGCTGCTGGGCGCCGAACGGCCGATCTACGCGCTCACCCCCAACCGGGACGAGTTGCAGGCCCTGACGGGCCGCGACACGTCCGCGGACGAGGATCTGCCGGGCGCCGCCGCGGTGCTGCACGAGCGCGGGGTACGGCACGTGTGGATCCGGCTCGGCGCGCGCGGCAGCCTGCTGTGCACGCGCGAACCCGGGGGCGGCGACAGTCGGCACGTCCTGTCCGCCGCGCCCGTGGAGGTACAGGACGTGACCGGCGCGGGCGACGCGATGCTGGCCGCCTTCGCGCACGCCCTGCTCGCCGGGCACTCCCCCGTCCACGCAGCCCGGTACGGCCACGCGGCCGCGGCGCTGACCCTCGGCAGTTCGCACACCGTCCGCCCGGACCTCACCGCTCACCTGCTCGACCAGGTCCTGCTCCGGGATCTCCCGGACCAGGATCCGGCCACCGCGCACCAGAACCCCCAGGAACCCTGATGAACACCTCAGCGACAGCGCACGTCCCCGGCGGCCCGCACCCCGCCCTCACCCTGACCGACGAGGTCCGCGCGGCCCTGCGCGAAGGCCGGCCGGTGGTCGCGCTGGAGAGCACGATCATCAGCCACGGCATGCCGTATCCGCAGAACGTGGCCATGGCGACCGAGGTCGAGCGGATCGTCCGGGACGGCGGCGCGGTCCCGGCCACCATCGCGGTGCTCGGCGGCCGCCCGCGGGTCGGGCTGGGCCGGGAGGACTTGGAGCTGCTGGCCACCAGCCCGGAGGTGACTAAGGTCAGCCTGCGGGATCTGCCCTACGTGATCGCCCGGGGCGAGCACGGGGCGACCACCGTGGCGGCCACGATGCGGCTGGCCGCCCTGGCCGGGATCCGCACGTTCGTGACCGGAGGCCTCGGCGGCGTGCACCGCGGCGCGCAGCAGACCTTCGACGTGAGCGCCGACCTGACCGAGCTGGCGCAGACCGACGTGGCGGTGATCAGCGCCGGGGTCAAGAGCATCCTGGACATCGGGCTGACCCTGGAGACCCTGGAGACGCTCGGCGTGCCGGTGATCGGCTACGGCACGGACGAGTTCCCGGCCTTCTTCTCCCGCCGCAGCGGGTTCGCCGCACCGATGCGGTCGGACCGCCCGGCCGAGATCGCCGCGATCATGCGGACCAAGTGGGGCCTGGGCATCGCCGGCGGCCTGGACATCGCCAACCCGATCCCGGCCGCGGACGAGATCCCGGCCGAGCAGATCGGCGCGATCATCGACCAGGCGCTCGGCGACATGGACGCCGAGGGGATCAAGGGCAAGGAGGCCACGCCCTACCTGCTCGGCCGGATCGTCGAGATCACCGGCGGGGAGAGCCTGCGGGCCAACATCGCGCTGGTGAAGAACAACGCCCGGCTGGGCGCGGCGATCGCCTGCGCGTATGCGGAGGCTGGATCCGTGGCCTGATTCGAGCTCTGATTCGAGGTCTGATCCGGGTGAGTGCAGTCTGATATTCGTGCTCGGCAAACGCCGCGCGGGCTGCGGCCGGAGGATCCGGCCGCAGCCCGCGCGGCATGGTAAAGGCCTGTTACATCAGCCGGTCGTGGTCGCCGTCCGGCATCGGGCCCAGGCCCGGGGCCACCGCGCCGTTCATCGCGGTGCGGGCGAACACCTGCTGCGCGGTGACCGCTCGCTCGGAGCGGGCCCGGCCGACGAAGCTGACCGTCCAGTGCAGCACCGTGGTCAGCCGGTTCTTGAAGCCGACCAGGTAGAGCAGGTGGATGACCAGCCACAGGAACCAGGCGATGATCCCGGAGAAGTGCAGCTTCCCGATGCTGACCACCGCGGACAGCCGGGAGACCGTGGCCATGCTGCCCTTGTCGTGGTAGTGGAACGGGCCCTCGTCCGGCTTGCCGTCCAGCCGGTGCCCGATCTGCCGGGCCGCGTACCGGCCGGACTGGATCGCCACCTGCGCCACACCCGGCAGGTTGTCCAGGGCCATCAGGTCGCCGATCACGAACAGCTCGGGATGACCCGGCAGGGTGCAGTCCGGGTTGACCTTGACCCGGCCGGCCCGGTCCACCTCGGCCCCGGTCTTCTCGGCCAGCTGCCGACCCAGCGGGGACGCGGCCACCCCGGCCGCCCAGATCTTGGTCTGCGCCTCGATCCGCTCGTGCCCGCCGTCGCCCTGCTTGAGCTCGATCCCGGTGGCGTCCATGCCGACCACCATCGTGTTCAGCCGGATCTCCACGCCCAGCTTGGTCAGCCGGGCCGCGGCGCGCTCGGACAGGTGGTCGCCGAACGCGGGCAGCACCCGGCCGACCCCGTCCACCAGGATCACCCGGGCCGAACGCGGGTCGAACCGGCGGTACTCGCCCGGCAGGGCCCGGTGGGCCAGCTCGGCGATCTGCCCGGCCATCTCCACCCCGGTCGCCCCGGCGCCGACCACGACGAAGGTCAGCCGCCGCTGCCGCGCCTGCGGGTCGGTCTCCAGCTCGGCCAGCTCGAACGCGCCGAAGATCCGGCCGCGCTGCTCCAGCGCGTCGTCGATGCTCTTCAGGCCCGGGGCGTGCTCGGCGAACTGGGGGTTGTCGAAGTAGGACTGGTTCGCCCCGGTGGCCAGGATCAGGCTGTCGTACTCCACGGTGTACGGCGTGGTCCGGCCGGGCGCCCGGGCGGTGACCGTGCGCGCGTCCGGGTCGATCGTGACCACCTCGCCGAGCAGCACCTTCGCGTTGGACTGGCGCTGGAGGATCTCCCGGGTGGCCGGGGCGACCTCGCCCTGGGACAGGATGCCGGTGGCGACCTGGTAGAGCAGGGGCTGGAACAGGTGGTGCGGGGTGGCGGCGATCAGCGTGACCTCGACGTCCTTGTGCCGCAACGCCTTCGCGGAGAACAGGCCGCCGAACCCGGAGCCGATGATGACCACCCGGTGGCGGCCGGACCGGGGCGCGGTACCGGGCCGCAGCAGTCCGCCGCCCGGCGCGATCCCGGTCGCCTGCGCGGGCTGCCCGGCCACGATCGGCAGCGCGGCCTCGGCCGGGATCACCGGCGCGGCGGGGATGGGGGCTTCCAGGAGTTCCGGGACCGGATCGGGGTCCGGGGCGGCTATGGAGTGGACCGCGGGGCCGGGGGCTGTCGCAGGCTCGGCCGCGGGTTCGGGGGCGGCAGCGGAGCCGAGCGGGGAGCCAGGCGCGGCGGCAGCAGCGGCGGGCTCGACTGCGGGAACGGCGGCGATCGAGAGCTCGGGGGCGGCAGCGGGCTCGGGCTCGGCTGCCGAGTCGGCCGCGCGGCCGGGTGCGGGATCCGGTTCGGGATCGGGTGCGGGTATGGATTCGGCAGTCGTGGGGTTCTCACTCATGGTGGCCTCTCGAGTCTTTGCCGGCATTGTCGTCAGGTCGGGACATCGCCCGCGCAGCTCGCCGGAAGGCCTGGACCCGAACGGCGAGTCACAGTCGCCTGCCCCATCGCAAGGCTGCCAAACATGAAAACACGCGAATGCGCTGGAACGTCCACTCGGCCCGGTCCTCGGCCCATCTGACCAGGGTGTCGACCACTATATACGCGGCACGGCCGGCTCCGACAGCGCCGGATCGCGGCGGCGGACGGTGCCGTTCGCCGGGGATACGCGGCGGGTTCCGGGAACGTCAGGGGACGTGCATGCCGGGGTGTCCCGCCGCGGGAATCAGCGTGCTCAGATTGTGGTGGAATCTGCGGCCGGGCTCAGGATCGGGCCCGGCCGCCGCCCACCCGAACGTGCTCAGCCCTGGAAGTGCACCTGGGTCGGCCGGACCGCGATGGCGACCCGGTCGGCCGCGTCCGGCGGCGTCACCGGCTCGCCGGTGTAGCGCTCGGACAGGCGCCGGTACATGGTCGCCTCGGGGTCGTCGTCGATGTGGTCGACGACGCCGCGGACCTCGATGTACCGGTACGGCTGCTCGGCGTCGAAGATGGAGATGGAGACCCGCGGCTCGGCGGCCAGGTTCTTGTACTTCTGCCGCTTGTTCGTGTGGGTGAACCAGAGGAACTCGCCGTCCCAGACGAACCACATCGGGTTCACCTGCGGCGCGCCGTCGGGGCGGGTGGTTCCGAGGCTCGCCATCAGCGGACGTTCCAGCAGCTCGAGGCCGCCGGCCGGGATCTCAGCCATAGTCGTTGCTCCAAAGTCGGTCGTGGGTCTTCGTTCGGCACAACCATGCCACAGGGCGATCTATGCCCGGCCGCGGACGAGGGCGGACCAGATCGGATCACCCGAACGGACGCACGTGCCAGATGCCTGCCAGACACCGGCCGCCCGCCATACCAGCCCTTTGAGGTGCGGGCCCGCAGCGACCTGGGCGCCCTGGTCGCCAACGACCTGGAGTTCCACCGGACCATCGGCGCGGCCTGCGCCAACGGCATGCTGTCGGCGCTGGTCGAGTCCCTGTCCGGGCCGCCGGAGCTGGGCATCCGGGCTGCGGAAGCCGGGGACCCGCTCGGCCAGCGCCGGCCGCGGTACAAGCGGAGCGACGACTCGACTGTCGTGTTCTGCCGGCTCGACCCGGCGGAGTGAGTCGGCGCGGCCGAGCGACGAGGGCCTATCCGGTACTGCGCGCCCGTCACCGGCCGGAATCCCGGCAGACGACTGGTATATAAGCTCTCGACCTCAATGGGGAGCCCACTGTCGCGCGTCTTGCGACCGCCCCCGGCCCGGACGCCCCCGCCATCCGCCGCCCGCCCGGCCCCGGCTACTGCCCCTTCGGCACCGTGAACGTGATCTTGGCGCTGAACGGACCGGAATCCGCCTGCACGGTATACGTCCCCGGCGGAATATTCCCGGTGAAGAACTCATGATTCCGGTTGAGCGGGAATAGAAAAGTCCCATCAGTACCGGTCTCCACAGTGTCGTCCGCCACGGCCCCGCCGGAGATCGAGACGGTCACGATCTGCTGCGGCGGCCAGTCGGAACCGGCCAGGCCGTACGCCACCCCCGAGCTGCCCTGCGCCACGTGCCGCACGGTCAGCAGCGGGGTGATCGCCCCCGGCGGCGGGGCGCCGTTCGGCGGCGGGCCGCCGCCCTCCGGGCCCGGGCCCGGTCCCGGGCCCTGGCCGGCCGCCAGGCCGCTGGCCGACGGTCCCGGGGCCGGCGGGCCGGCCGCGCCGTTGCCGCCGGCCAGCAGCACCCCGGCGGTGATCCCGCCGCCGGCCAGCAGGATGGCCAGCGCGATCGCGTAGTGGCCGACCCGCTGGTGGCCGTGGCCGGTGCGCCGGGCGCCGCGGTGGGTCACCTTCGGGATCCGGGTGCGGGCCGAGTGCAGGTCGGCGGCCTCGGCCGGGCGGCCCAGGAACCGGTCCAGCTCCTTGTCCCAGGCCGAACCCCAGCTGCGCTCCGGGTCCTGCAGCATCGGCATTTGCCGGTAGTCCTCGATCACCGCGCGGGCCTCGACCGGCAGCGGCGGGGTGGTGCCGGTGCCGGTCAGGTACGGTGCCAGGCCGGCGACCAGGTCGGCCGGGGTGGGCCGGTCGGACGGGTCCCGTTCCAGGCAGGCGGTCACCATCGCGACCAGCGGCTCGGGCAGGCCGGACAGGTCCGGCTTCGAGGTCATCAGCTTGTAGACGGCCTCCGGGCTGGACTTGGCCGGGAACGGCGGGTGCCCGGTGGCCGCCAGCAGCAGGGTGGCGCCGAGCGCGAACACGTCCGCGGCGCCGTCGATCTCGCGTTCGCCCATCGCCTGCTCCGGCGCCATGAACGCGGGCGTGCCGAGCACGTCCCCGGAACCGGTCAGGTGCGGCAGCGCCTCGGTGTGGGCCAGGCCGAAGTCGATCACCTTCGGGCCGTCCGCGCCGACCAGCACGTTGCCCGGCTTCAGATCCCGGTGCACCAGCCCGGCCTGGTGGATCGACTCCAGCGCCTCGGCGCAGCCGGCCGCCAGCCAGCGGATCGCGGGCACCGGCAGCGGGCCGCAGGTCTCGATCAGCGCGGCCAGCGACGGGGCCGGGACGTAGACCGTGGCCAGCCAGGGCAGCTGCGCGTCGGGGTCGGCGTCGATCACCGAGGCGGTGAACGCGCCGCTGACCCGGCGGGCCGCGGCGACCTCGTGCGCGAACCGCTCCCGGTAGTTGTCGCTGGCGGCCAGGTCGACCCGGATGGTCTTGACCGCGACCAGCCGCGAGGAGGGCGAGCGGGCCAGGTAGACCCGGCCCATCGCCCCCGCGCCGAGGCGGCCGAGGACCAGGTACGGGCCGATTTGCAGCGGCTCGTCCGCACGCAGCGCCGCCAGATCGCGTTGACGCACCGTCTCCCACCCCTGAATGTCTTCTCGTCGTGTTCGAATACGAGTCCGGCCCAACCTTAAGGCTGGCGGAGGTTGCGCGAATAGAGACCGGAGGCTCACGGATCGGCTTCGACGTATAACGAATTCCCCACGGGGCCACTCAAAACCCATATGTTCCGAGTAGATCTCCCATGAACCGACATCGAGACGGCGAAGGTGTGGACGAGTCGGACGTGCTGAGTTCACTACTAGGCGTTTCTTCTTGCCGGGCTTGGCGATCCGGCCATCGTCGAGCACTGTGCGGTACGGCTGCGCCTACGGTGTGATGGATCGTGCCCAGCCGGTGCGAAGACTAGCAGACAGCTGCGTCCCCAAGGTTCTTGTCGTGATCGTCCGCGGCCGGCGACGCCGGAGGCAGGTCCATGTGCAGTCACACCCGCGTGCCCTCGCCGGCCACGGACCGGATCTCGACCAGGTCGCACAGCTGGTGGGCGAACCAGAGCCCGCGCCCGCCCGGCCGGTCGGCGACCGGCCGGACCCGCCCGGTCAGCGGATCGGTGATCACGCCCTGGTCGCGCAGCTCGCACACCATCGCGCCGGCCCGGGCCCACACACGCATCGTGCCGCTGCCGCCGCCGTGCCGGATGCTGTTGGCGGCGATCTCGGTGACGGCCAGCAGCAGGTCCCGCAGCCGGTCCGGCGGCAGTCCGGCCGTATGCCCGATCTTCCCCACCCGACACTGCGGCGGCCGTGCGGCGCAGGGGTTCGCCGTCCGTCAGATGCAAGGAGGGCGACGACCCGCAGTCCCCGCGGAAGCACTCCGGGTGACCTTCGGAAAGGAGCGGCCAGAGGTGCACGGCGTAGCGCGCAGACTGGAACGGTTGTCCGATTCTGCCTCGGTTCGATGGCCAATCCGGTGACCGCCGGATTAGGCTTGGTTCCTGCGCGCGGCGCGCGGAGCACGGGGAAAGGCAGGGACGTCGCGCGGCGCGAGAGAGGGGAAGAAATGAGCACCATGACCGGGATCACGGGCACGGGCCCTGTCTTCGGGCCGGCCGGGGCGTGCGGCGGCGCATCGTTGCACGCTGTCGGTGCGCGATGCCGATAGCCCTCACCGCGGAGCAGCAGCAGCGGCTGCTCGCTCTGCTTCGCCAGGAGTTGCGGGAGGCGGCCGACGCCGCGGTGGCGCAGGGGTCCACGCCGACTGCGCTCGCCGAGTTGCTCGACGAGCGCCGCGCAGCACTCGGCCGTTTGGCCGGGCGCGACCTGGAGCCGGAGTCGGACTTGGACCCGGAGCCGTCACCCGGCCAGGACCACGTCCAGGACCGCGGTGACGATCCGGGTGAGCTCGGCCGGGTCGCGCAGTAGCGCGTTGACGTGCTCTTCCTGGCTGGGCGCGTCGTGCGGCGGGCGGTCGAAGCCGGGCGCCGGGCCGTCCTCGGCGAAGACGCACCGGATCACCTCGGCCACGGCCTCCTGCGGGGCCAGGCCTTCGGCCAGCCGCCGCCGGATCTCGGCCAGCGCGTCCTGGGCCAGGCCGACCAGCCGGGCCTCGTTCGCCTCGGCCGGGTCGGCCAGCGGCAGCGGCGGCGGTTCGGCCGCGGCCCCGGCCGGCGCGATCCAGGCCAGCACCGGGGCCTGCTTGTGGCCGAACGGGCGTTCGACGTAGTCGGCGTACCAGGCGCCGTGCCCGCGCATCACGGCCAGCACCTGCTCCACCTCGCGTTCGACCGTGGCCGGACCGACGGTGGGATCGCCGGTCAGTTCGGCCCGGCGCCGGGTCCAGGAGTCCAGCGGCCACAGCCCGGCGCCCGGGGTGGCGTCGATGCCGACCCAGACCAGGATCTGCAGGGCCAGGTCGGTCAGCCACGGGTCGGCGCCGAGCGCGCTCGAGAGCCATTTCGGCAGTCGGGGCCGCTGGAGCGCGCCCCGGGCCCCGCGCTGGCGGCGGTGTGCGTTCACGGTGGCCACGGTCAGCCTGGTGCAGATCCACGCCTCGAGGTTGCGGATGGGACGGTCGGCGTGCCGCAGCAGGTCGTCGACCACGGCCTCGACGTCGTCGTGGAAGCGGTCCAGGCACTCGGGGGCCATGTCGTTGACCGACCGGGCGCATCTGCGGTGGCCGCGCCGCAGTTCCACGCTCTTGGTGAGCCGGTTGAACACGATCGGCCAGGCGACCGCGTAGGCGGCGGCGCACAGCGCGGCCCGGTTGGCCGGGGAGGCGCAGGCCACCCTGGCCAGCCGGCCGCAGTCGGTCAGTTCGCGCAGGGCGGCGTCGCCGGTCCGGCCGGCCGGGTACTCGTCGTCGGGCGCGCAGGGCGCCGGCCACGCGGCGGCCTCGGCGCTGAAGTCCATCGACGGTTCCCGGGCGGGAACCGAAGGCAGTACGGTTGATCCGAGCGTTTGGGACATGTCAACCCCCTTGTAGGTTGGAGAGGGGCGAGCCGTCCGCCGGACGGCTTCCGCGCCGCCCGGCGACGCGGCGGCCCGCCTCGGCGCAGCTCGGCCGGCGGTCCCACGCCCCTCGTCAGTTCGCACACGGCCCTGATGTCCCCAGGGGCGCTGCGCCATCTTCTCCTGACTGGAACACCGGAACTGGCCAACTTCTGGCCTATTTCTTTGTTGACTCTTGGCCAGTCCTTTAACATTGCCGGGGAGATCGGGTCGGAAGTGGACCGGAAGCGGCCGCGAATCCCGGGCGTTGCCAAAACCGCCGGGAATCAGGCAACGCCTCGCCGGCCGCCCGGCCGCGCACGACAGTTGGCTGTGACAGATGAGCAGACACGTCCCAGAGGGGAGGAAGTCGCATGGAAACCCACGGGTTCGTCACGACCCCGCCGGCCTGGATCCGGCCCGCAGCAGCCTGATCGAGTAGTTAGTCAGCACCCGGAAATAAGCGGCCGGGGTTCGGAAGTCAGCATGGAGCCGGGAAGCCAGGACGCCGCCCACAGGCCGTCCCGGCTTCCCGGCTTTACGTTCCCCGGCGAAGTGGCCACTGCGCGGACCCCCGGCGGCCCGCCCGGCGAAACCAGCGTTCTGATGCCGTCCGACCGCGCAGCCACGAGTTCCGCCCGCTCTCCCGCCACTGCGGCATAAGTGTCCGCTGTCACTCAGTTCCGCGCTCCGTCCCTGTTTAATTGCGGTGGCGTGGCCTGGCGAATTCGTGTATTGCGGTTTGGCGCGGAACGGTGTTGGCTAGGCTGCCGGACAAGAAGGGGGGCAGTACCCAGAGAGATGATGTGGCTATCGTGGCTACCAAGGAAGAACTGATCCGCGAGTTCGCCAGGCTCAGGCGCGGCTGGGGCCTGGAGTCCGAGGATCTGGCCGCCCGGATCGGGCCGGCCCTGACCGCGCTGTTCGAGATCGTCCCGGGCACCGAGGACCGCCGGATCCGGGACGCGGTGATGGCGCAGGTCGAGCGGATATCCGGCGGGTTCCCGCACGAGGACCGGCTCGCGCTGCGGTTCGGGCTCGGTGCCGGGCCCGGCGTGCAGGGGTCCAGCCTGACCGGCCGGATCCAGCGGCTGGCCGACGACAACCTGCACTGTTCCATGCGCACGGCCCGCCGCCGGGTCACCCGGGCGTTCAAACGGCTGGCCGAGGAGTCCGCGTCGGCGCGTTCGCAGCCGCGGGCGGTGGTGGACGACCCGGACAAGGGCTGGCACCTGCGCCGGATGGAGACCCTGCTGCGGCTGGACATCGACCTGCCCGAGGTGATCGAGACCCGCACGATCACCGCGGACCGGGACGGGCTCAAACAGATCTCGGCCCGGGTGAGCCTGTCGCGCAACGTCGTGGACAGTCACAGCGACCTGAAACTGTGGGCCGAGGTGCAGTACGGCGCGGCGATCCAGGCCCGGGAGAAACAGGGTGAGACGCATTTCCGGTTCATCCTCGATCTGCCGCGAGTGCTCCAGCGCGGCCAGGACCACAAGTACGCGATGGAGTTCCGCACCCCGCCGGACCAGCCCCGGCGGCCCTACTACGCGATCACGCCGCTGGTCGACTGCGAGTTCTACCAGCTGCGGATCCGGTTCGACCCGAGCCGTCCGCCGAGTGCGGTCTGGCGGTTCCAGGGTCTGCCGCCGCGGAGCCTGGACGACCTGCTCATCCCGGGCGACCAGCTGCGGCTGGACGACGCGTGCGAGGTCGTGCAGGAGTTCGTGCAGTTGGACCGCGGTTTCAGCTATGGCATCGGCTGGATTCCGTGGACCACGCAGGATGCGAGGTAAAGCAGCACTCGTAGTACCGAGAGTGTGAGCAGAAGCGGTAACGGACGCGGTAGCCGGGCGTAGAAGACCACGCCGGCGAACGGGCCTGATCATCCTCAGCCCTCGTCGTGAGCCCGGCAGCTGTCGGGGAACGATCCGGACGCCCGCCGCAACTGCTCGACCTGTCCGCGCACCGGATCACGCGGTGGCAGCAGGTCCACCATGAAGTCCATCGCCGTGAAGATGGTGTGCACCGAGTCGCGGTCGCCGCGAATCATCGCGGGGAAGATCCGCCCGGCCAAGGCGATCACCTCCAGCCGGTCCCGCGTCGTGGACGCAGGGGGCTGACGGTCCCGGAACGCGGCGGTCTGCGCCACCAACCGGTCGACCGCGAGGACGTCGTTGTCCAGGGCCGCGACCAGGAATCCCAGTGCCAGCCTCGACATCTCGATCATCTGGCCGTGCGGCGAGGCCCCGCCGGCAATCAGCGCGTATCGTTCGACCTCTGCCAGAGCCTGCCGCGGCCGGAACCCGCGCGCCCCGGTCAGCCCGGCGACGACCAGCGCGTGCGCCCGGACCACCGCCGAGGTCAGCGGCCAGCCGGGCAGCGGCCGGGGGTCGGCGTCGGCGATCTCGGCCAGGGCCAGGGAGCGGGCGAACGTGCCCGGATCGCCGCCGACCGCTTCGTACAGGTGCGCGGTCAGCAGCGTCGCGGCCAGTTTGGCCCGGCCCGGCAGGCCCTCGGGCAGCGCGTCGAAGTCGGCGAACGCGAGGTCCAGGTCCCGCGGGTTCCGGCCGCCGACCTCGAACTGGTACACGTACACCATGCATCGGGTGAACAGCCACGGCGCGAGTTCGTCGGCGCCGATCCCGGACAGCTCGATGGTCGCCGAGGTGCGCTCGATCACCGCGGCCAGCGCGGCCGACTGCGGTGTTCGGTCCATGACTTCCTCCACTGGTCTCGGGCGGTCCGGGTTTTCGGGTCGGGCGTCAGGCGTCGCCCGGGGAATCAGCATTCGTTGTGTCCTGGCAGTACATCCGCGCGGAGGCCGCGCAGGAGAAGACCAGCGAGCCGTCGGGCGAGTGCTGTTCGGCGGGCCATGGCAGGCTTGACGGCTCCGCCAACGGAATCAGGACCGCGCGAAAGGGCCTGCGATCCGTCCCGGCCGGCAAGTCGGTCTCCTCACGCGTTTCACCGAGGACATCGAGCAACGGCTCGATCGCCGCCTGCTCCAAGACCGCAAGACGCTCGGAACTGAGCTGGGGCAAGGGAATCCAGTCGAGCGTTTCGCCGGGTCGGACGATGACCGCCGAACCTTCGACGTCGTCACCAGGGATCAGGTATACCAACGCGTCCATACCGTGCGAGCTGAGTGCCGACTGCATGTCCTGCATGGTCGGCGGGTCGAGCAGCCACGCCGCGTCGTCCCGATCCTCCGCTGCCGCATAGAGAATCAGCCCGCGGTTGACCTCGGCCGCGATCGCCGCGCCGTCCGGATCGTCGTCGGTCAGGCACCACCGGGCCACGGTCAGCGCGTCGGCCGCGCCTTCGTCGGCCGCGGCTCGGAGCTCGTCGGGGTCTGTCCGTCGCTGGATGTCGTAAGCCCGGCCGTACAGTCCGTCCAGCGCGACCAGCCTGGACTCCATCGCCCGCCCCGAGTGCCGATAAGCGAGGGCGAGCACGGTCGAGATCCGCGGCCACAGCGGGTGGGCGACCGAACCGGCCGCCGTCCTGGCCAGTTCCGCCCCCTGCACGGCTGCGGCGACCTCGGTACCGTCGTGGTCGCCGGTCGTTTCGGCTCGGCGCAGGTGGATCACGGCCGTCGTCAGGAGGTACAGCGGCCGATGCGGGTCGTCCTGCGCCGCGGCGGCGAGGGATTGCCTGGCGTAGTCCGTCGCGAGCACGAGCGCGGGCAACGTTCCCACGTCCAGATGACCCATCGCCTTGTCGTGCAAGGCCGACGCACGCTCCGCCGCGGAACGTCCGCCGAGGTCGGTGAGGTCGCCGAGGTCGTCACCAAGCCCATCATCGGACGCGCCGTCAAATACGTCGCCCGCCGACGACTCGACGACCGGCAGGTCCATCAGCCTCCTGATCGCCTCGTACGCCTCCGCCGGACTGAACGAATCCGAGTCCTGCGCCAACAGCGACCTGGCCACCTCCGCCGCCTGGTCCAGGAACGCGACCGCGCCCTCGGGATCGCCGCCCTGGATCCGCTCGATGAACGCCGCCAGCGCCCGCAGTTCCCGGCTCGGGAAATCCCCCGGCAGCGCGGCCAGATCCGCGCAGGCCTCGTCCAGCCGGGCCGGATCACGGCCCTGCGACTCGAACCGGCTGTCGGCCAGCCAGGCGTGCGCGAACAGCCACGGGCCGCGCTCGTCCGGCCCGGACGCCAGCGCCAGCGCCGCGATCCGGTCGGACACCGCGGCGAGCGCGTCCCGTACGGGCGTTCGTGCCTGGTTCATCGTGTGCCTCCCGACCACTGCGGCGCGGTTTCCGGCCGGACTGTCGGCGAACCCGCATTCCCCTCCACATGGATTACTGGCGGACCGCGATCCGCCGTCCGTCAGTAGCCCGGTGAGTCCCCGATGAGCGACCAGCGAGCCGGAACAGCGCCATGGATCCGCCGACCACACCCCGCCGAGGCACGGAGAGCATCCGATGCAATTCAGACAGCGCAACCGACAACCCGCCGGCGCTCCGGCCCCCGACCTCAGGCAGCGGCCGTCCACCACGGCCATCCAGGGCCTGACCGCCTCGCCGCCGCGGCTGAACAGCCGTGAATTCCGCAAAGCCCGGACCCAGGTCCTGGCCGACACGGTGGCCCGGCTGGATGCGGCCGTGGACGAGCAGACCCGCCGGCAGCTGGCCGAGTGGATCGCCGGGCACTACGCCGTGGAGTACGGCGGCGCGATCCCGCTCGGCTTCCTGGCCACCTGCTACCTCGGGCCGCCCTACGTGGACCACCGGCTGAGCCTGCTGGAGACCATCGTCGAACACTACGGCCCCTCGGACCCGGTCCCGGAGCCGTTCGCCCAGGCCCGGTCGCTGGTCCGCAGCGGCGCCTACCGCTACGTGGAGATCTACTCCGACGGCCAATTGGTCCCGGTGCTCAAAGACGGATCCGTCGTCACCCCCTGAGAAAGGAAGGATACTGAAATGACAGACGTGGTAATGGTCGAGCCGGACCAGGTGTTGCGCCGGCAGGTCTCGGAGCTGACCCAGCTCGCCGTGCGGCTGGACAACAACCTGGGCGTGGTCGGCAACCAGGTCGCCGCCGTGGACAACGCGCAGAGGCTGACCCGCAGCGAGCTGGGCGAGCTGCGGGCCGCGTTCGACGAGTACGTGGGCAAGGCCGAGCGCCGGGCCAACGTCCAGCTGGCGCAGACCCGGGTCGGCGTCCTGGAGGCCCGGCTGGAGAACGAGTTCGGCCGCTACGACACGGTCCGCCGGGTCGCCGCCGGACTGCTCTGGGCCTTCGACCGGGGCCTGGTCAAGCAGGAGACGGTCGAGTCGGTCACCGAGCAGCTGATGATCGAGAACCCGCGGTACTGGCTCGCGCCCGTGGTCGTCGGCCTCGGCGCCTGGTCCGGGAACGACCAGAAGCTGTGCGAGGACGCGATCGCGGTGGCCTACCAGCTGGCCCCGGCTCGCACGGCCCTGATGTTCGCCCTGATCGTGCGCCGGCAGCACCGGCAGCCCTCCTCGGTCCGGTGGCTGGGCCACTACCTGGACAACCTGGACCCGATGGCGCTCAGCCGCGAGTTCGCGGTGGTGCTGGAGTCGATCGCGCAGGGCGCGTTCGGCACCGGCGGGCGCCAGCTGATCCGGGAGACCGTGGACCGCTGGCTGTCGATCCTGGCCGACGACGAGGACGCGCAGACCGCGCAGGTCAGGCGCTGGCGGTTCGAGATCGACCAGTACGGCCCGGCCGGCGCCGCGCCCGACTTCGCGCTGCTGGCCAAGCACAGCCCGCAGTGGCCGGACCTGGAGCGTTCGCTGCGCGGGGCCGAGACCCACCAGCCGTTCCTGGACCACTACCGGGCCCTGGTCGCGGCCGAGTACACCCCGACCGAGCGGATCGAGGACTCGATCGACGACATCCTGGACATCCTGGTCGCCGAGTACGACGAGGAGGAGCTGCCGCTGCGCCGGGAACTGGAGGAGGAGAACGCGGTCCTGAAGTACGAGGGCGACAAGGTCACGGCCCGGGCCGCCGCGGACGCCAACGCCGCCGCGCTCGGCGAGACCCTGGACTACCTGACCGTGCAGTCCTCCGCGGCCCTGGACCCGGCCGCGATCGGGGTGTCCCCGGCCACCCAGCAGGTCGCGCTGGCCACCTGCGTGCCGTGGATCGAGCGGGCACACGGCACGTTCTGCATGGACTACCGCCGCGCGCTGCCCGGGAACGTCGAGGTCCACTTCAACGAGACCCACCCGTTCGGCAAGGAGGTCTTCACCCTGCCGCCGTGGAGCGGGAGCCTGACCGCCACCCCGATGCCCGAGCTGGAGGGTTCGCTGACCGCGCACTGGGACGCCGCGGCCGCGCCGCTGCTGGCCCGGCTGCAGTTCGACTTCGGCCGGCAGATGCTGGTGCCCTCGATCGTCTCCGCGCTGATCCTGTTGGTCGGCCTCGCGATCAACCCGGTGGCCGGCATCGTGGTCGGCGCCGCCGTGTTCGGGCTCTGGTACCTGGCGGTGAACAAGCGCCGGAACACGGCCGAGGCGTACCGCAGGACGGTGGCCGAGGCATTGGAGCAGCAGAAGCAGGCGGCCCTGGGCGAGCTGCGCGGCACGGGCGCCGAGCACACCGACTACCGCTCCCGCTACCGCGCCGCGGACGAGAAGGCGCCGCAGGTGGCCGCGCTGGTCGGCTCGTTCGCCGACCTCGGCAACGACAAGACCCCGTACGACCGCCGGGTCGTGCGGAGCGAAGGGATCGACGCATGAACGACCAGACTGCCGGGCCGGCCGACGCCGCGGTCCTGCCGGTGCCCGCGGGCCTGCCAGCGCCGGGTGCGCAGGCCACGCCGGTGAACGCCGTGCCGCCGCAGACTACGCCGGTGAACGCCGCCACGCCCTGGGCCGCGAACGGTCCGGCCGCTCCGGCCCCGGTCGCGCCGCCGACGGCCGGTGCTCCGGCCGACGCCGTGCCCGTCGTCCAGGCACCCGCGCCGGTGTACGTCCCGGCCGCCGCCCAGGCACCCGCGCCCGGCAACGCCCCGACCCCCGCCGCATCCCCCGCCGCGCCGGTCTGGACCGTCCCAGCCCCGCCCGCGCCCGCCGCCAACCCCACGCCCTGGGCGCGGACCGGTTCGGCCGGCACCCCCTGGGCCACCCAGGCCGGTCCGGCCCGGCCGCGGGCCACCGAACGTCTGCGCCAGACCATCCAGGGCCTGCCCGACTGGGAGCCGCTGCCGCCCGGCGAGATCGTGGTGCGCCGCGGCGGGAACGGCTGACCGCGATGGCCCTCAGACGCGGAAAGCCCGCCGCGCGCCACGGCACCTACGACGAGTGGGCCGCCTTCCTGGACCTGTGGTCGCGCGGCGAGCCGGCCGACCTGTCCGCCCTGGCCCCGCTGCACGCGGAGGACTTCCAGGGCGAGACCTGGAGCCGGCTGACCAACCGGATCATCGACGCGGTCAACCGGCGGTTCGAGGCCTGGCAGGCCGCCCTGGTCCGGGCCACCGGCGCCGCGGCCGCGGACGAGTTCGAGTACGGCCGGGCCCTGCAGCAGAGCCGGGACGGCCTGCGCCCGATCCGCGACCTGGCCGGGAACGAGCTGTTCCCGGCGGACCTGCGGGAGAACCTGACCAAGATCGTGGACAACAAGCTGCGCGACATCCAGCAGCAGCTGGAGGACGGCACCGAGCGCATGCGCGACCGGGGCGACTCGATCCGGATGGCCGAGCGCCGCCTGCACACGCTGCGCAGCAACGCCCTGACCGCCGTCACCACGCAGGCGCAGCAGGGCCGGCCGGGCTGGAACCCGCCGGCCGACGGCACATCGCGCAAGCGGATCATCCAACGCTGACACCCGCGCCCGGCGGGCCGCGCACCTCCCGGCCCGCCGGCCCGCCGGCGACCAAGAAAGCCAGGGAACGAACATGCCGACCTATCTCGAGTGCGCGCGCGAACTCGACAGCTACCTCTCGGCCCGCATTCCGGTGATCGCGCTGCGCACGATCGAGCAGGCGCGGGCGATCCGGCTGATCCGCGAGGCGGCCGGCGACCCGCGCCGGGCCGCGATGCCGTTCTGGATGCACACCAGGGCCACCGGGCTGCGCGACCTGCGCACCAACGCCCCGGTGAACGACGACCGCTCGATCACCGGCGCCCTGGACTACGCCACGATGCAGTTCACCAACCGCAACCAGGCCAACTTCGTGTTCGTCGATCCGGACAGCCTGGGCGAGGACACCCAGTTCACCCGGCACTTCGCCGAACTCGGCCGGCTGGCCGACAACACCTCGGGCAGCGTCATCCTGATCACCGACGGCCCGCTGTGGAGCGGCCTGCAGCGGCTTGGCATGTCCACCGCGCTGGACCTGCCGGACCCGGACGAGATGTACGCGTCGATCAGCGGCTTCCTGACCGACAACAGCAGCACGGTCTCGATCGGCTGGTCCGAGGTGGACGCCCGGCGCGCGGCCAACTTCCTGGTCGGGGCCACCGACGCGGAGGCGATCAACCTGATGGCCACGCTCGCCGCCAAGGGCTCGCTGGAGGCCGCCGACGTGGTCCGGCTGGCCCAGCTCAAGGACCGGATCTTCAGCGATCTCGCGGGCCTGGAACGGATCCAGCTCAAGGCCACGGACTACTCGATCGGCGGCCTGCAGAACCTGCGCGCGTGGCTGGAGCGCAAGCAGAAGTGGATGTTCGCCGACCCGCGCAACAAGAACCTGCGCCCGCCGCGCGGCGTGCTGCTGGTGGGCGTGCCGGGCTGCGGGAAATCCCTGTCCGCCAAGGCGATCGCGGCGCAGTGGGAGCTGCCGCTGTACCGGCTGGACCTGGCCAGCATCATGGGCCAGTACGTCGGCCAGTCCGAGGGCCGCCTGCGCGACGCGCTGGAGACCGCCGACCGGATCGCGCCCTGCGTGCTGTGGCTGGACGAGATCGAGAAGGGCCTGTCCGGGCAGAACGACAGCACCGGCGTGACCCGCCGCCTGATCGGCCAGTTCCTGTTCTGGCTGCAGGAATCCACCGCGCGGGTGTTCCTCGTAGCCACCTCCAACGACATCAGCAGCCTGCCGCCGGAGCTGCTGCGCAAGGGGCGTTTCGACGAGGTCTTCTTCGTGGACCTGCCGGACGACGAGGACCGCGCCGACATCATCCGGATGTACTACCGCCGCTTCCTGGCCCAGGACGCGCCGGACCAGCTGGTCAAGGAACTGGTGATGCTCTCGGCCGGGTTCGCCGGCGCGGACATCGAGGCCGCACTGCACGAGGTCGGCGTGGCCGCGGAACTGCCCGACGGCGGGGCCGTCGACGCCGACTTCATCAAGGCGAACTTCACCAACACCATGCCGCTGAGCCGGACCAACCCGGAGCAGATCGAGGACATCCGCACCTGGGGCCGGGAGCGCGCCGTCCCGGCCGGCACCTCGATCCAGCCGCTGCCGGCCGCCGGGGTCGGCTCCGGCCGGCGGGTCATCCTGGCCGGTGGCTGAGGTGGCCGCCCCGCCCACGCCGCCCACGCCGCCCGGGCCGCCCACGCCGCCCGGGCCGCCGCCGTCGTCGGATCCGGGCCGGCCGCGCCGCATCGTCGGGACCGACGCGTTCGCGGGTCCCGCGCCGTTCGCCGTCCCGCCGCCCCCGCCGCCCGGCATCGTGCGCGGCGGCCGCGCGTCCACTCCCGTGCCCGTCCCCGCCGCGGTTCCGGCCGCTGCGCCTGCCCCTGCCCGCGCTTCCGCGACCAAGAAGAACGCCGCCGCTCCGGCCGCGATCAACCGTCCGGGCCAGGGCCCGGCGGCCGGAGTCCCGTCCGGCGCCCTCGCCGGGACGATCCGCGGCACGGTCACCGTCGACCTCGTGCGCCGCCGCTTCCGCGGCCCGAAAGCCCTCGGCGCCGCGCTGCTGCTCACGATCGTCGCCGCGCCGCTGCTCGCCTCACAGCTCAGCGGGCACAGCTCGGCCCGCTGGCTGGCCGCGACCGAGGGCTACGCGCTGGTCGTGCTCATCCTGGTGCTCCTGCTCGGAACCAGCCACGGCACGGTCCTCGGCGACATGTCCTACTCCGCCCGCGCCTTCCTGCCCCGCCGCCGCAAGCGAGCTCCGCTCCCCCAACCCGGCGCGGCTCCGGCCCAGCGGCAGAAACCCGGACGGCCGGTCGAATACTCAACCCAGGTAAGCCGATTCAAGGTCGAGGCCTTCACCGGGACCACGCATCCGTGCGTCCTGCCCGGCGAGCCGACCGGCGGCCAGCTGACGGACGGCGCCTACGTGCACGTCCTCGGCCGTCGCCGCCCGCGCTCGACGGAGCTCACCGCACGGCAGGTCGTCCTGCTCAGCACCGCGAACGGCGCGCCGATCGGCTGGGTCTCGGCGAAGAAGCGGACCGAGTTCGCCCTCGCCCGCCGGATGAACCGGATCACGTACTGGCTGATCGCCCCGCCGGTCGCCGGATTCGGCTACGCCTACCTGTTCCTGCGCTGACCCGCCGGCTCCCGCACCCGCCATCGCAATGCACGAAGAGAGGAGCTCAGGATGCCAGGGTCCGGGCGCAGTCCGGCGCAGATAGACGCCGACATCGCGCGTCTGCAAGAGGGGATGCGCCGGGCGCGCACGGTCGCCGAGGCCGCCGACCTGCGCGGCGACGACGTGCCGTTGCGCGACGAGGAGGCCTATCACGACGCGGTGGCCGACGTGGCCCGCGCGACCCGCGCACTGGTCGACTACGAGAGTCGGATCCCGCAGTTGCAGGAGGAGTACCGGCAGTTCCTCGGTGCGCGCCTGTGCCGCCGGGCCGGCGGGCTGCTCGCCGCCGTCTCCGCAGGGCTCTGTTTCGCGGTCCTGCCCGGCGGGATCGGCGTCTGGTGGCTGGCGCTGCTCGGCCCGCTGCTGCTGACCGGCCTGTGGGCCCTGCCCGGAGCCCGGCGCCGCGCCGCCGACACCGAGTTCCACCCGCGGATCGGCGCCGCCGCATTCGCCGTGGCCGCCATCGTCGCAGGGATCTGTTCCACCGGCGCCGTCACACCCTGGGTGACGCCGGTCGCGCCGCTGGCCGCCTGGATCGGTCTGCGCGCGTTCGCCGCGCCGGCCCCGACCATGCCGCCGCCGCAGGAACTCGCCGCCACGGTCGAGTATTCGAGGGCTGATCGATGAGCACCCAGTCAGACTACGGTCAGCCCACGTACACCCGCCCGGGCGTCGACGACGAGGCCCGCGAGGCGCTCAACACCCTGCACGCCGAGCTGACCAGGATCGCCGACGACCTGTCCGGCGAGCAGCTGGAACGCACCCGCCAGTTCACCCGGCTGCGCTCGGCCCTGGCCGACGCAGACCAGGCCGCGGCCGACCAGGCCCGCGCAGCCCGCCGGCTGGCCGCGCGGGTCGACTGGCTGGAGCGACGCCTGCGCGCCACCGGCACCATCCCGGTCGCCGACCTCGGCGGCGCCGGACCCGAGGCGCTCGGCCTGGCCGCCGCGGTGGTGCTCGGCCGCGACGCCGAGGAGAGCCTGCTCGACCCGGCCGGGCGGGCGTCCCTGAAGACCACCGCCGAGGCCTTCGCAAGGCTCGAAGACGAACGCGACCAGGCCGCCGAGGACGTGCTGAAGATCAGCGCCGCGCTCGAATCCACCGCCCGCACCGACCTCACCCACGCCCAGCAGCTGGCCCGTTTCGACGCCGCCGAACAGCGGCTGGCCTTCGCCGCCACGGCGGTGGCCGAGAACCTCCGCTTCGCCCGCGCCGCCCGCGAGCGTCTGAACGAGGACGACCGCAGCCGCGAGGAGCTCGCACCGGTCATCGAGGCCGGCCTGGAGGCCCGCGCTACGCTCGAAGCGTCCCTGCGCACCCGCCTGGCCACCGAGGTCGCCCGCGGCGCCCTGCTCCCGGCCTGGTTCTCCGCCGACCTGGGCCCCGAACCGGTCGACCAGGACTCGGCCGCCGACTGGCTGACCGCCGCCGCCGACGCGTCGACCCACCGGCTCGTCTACGGCATCGACGACACCCGTTCAGTCCTCGGCCCCCGACCCGCACCGACCGAACCGAAGCACCGCCGCACCGAATACGCCCGCCTGGCCGCCGAGCTCAACCGTCTCGACGCGTGACACGAGCGCCGGTGCCGACCGGATCGTCTGGGAAGGGCGCCAAGACATGATCGAAGCGGAACTCAAAGCGCGCGTGGAAGACCGGGATTCGCTTCGTGCCCTACTGCGTGCGGCAGCCGGGGAACCGGAGGCGGCGCGATACGAAGACACGTATCTCGATCGAGACGGCGAGCTTGATCGGGATGGCCGGGAACTGCGGGTGCGCACCGTCACCACCGACGCGGTGGCTCGACGTCGCTCCGAGGCGTCCGGCCCGACGTCCCTTCACGTCAACCGGGGCGTCCAACCCGGGTAACCAGCTCTACGAAAGCCACGTCCGCGAGCGCCGCGCCACCGCGTATATGGCGTCCTGCGTTTCGCGATCGAGCGCCGTCGGCAGTCGCCGCAGGGTCCGGTGAATCGTCTCGCCGCTGGTCACCATGACCTGGCCCGGAGACAGGCTCATCGTGAGAGTACGTGCCTTGATGAACGCCAGCATCGGCGTCACCTCGACCGGGAATCCGACCGCCCGGCCGAGGCAGCTCTCCGCGTTCCGCGCCTCCTGCAAGCTCTTCTGCTGGTACTTGTACTGGGTTCCGTTGACCCAGACCACGTATGTTCCTATTCTGATGCTTGCGTCGGCGTGATGCTTGGTGTTGATGGTGAACACCCCGCCCGGCCCGATCACCAGATGGTCGATGTCGCCGCCACTGCGCAACGGCACCGCATGCAGCACCCGCCACCCGCGCGCCTCCAACCGGCGCAACCGCCGACCCACCATGCGTTCACCGGCCGCACCGACCCGCCATGACGTGGCCGCGGTACGTATGCGGAACAATCGCGCGACCAGTTCGACCAGCCGGTGCGAGGACTCCTGCGCCGCCTTGGCCGCCGCGGCCGAACCCGGCGCGTTCCCGGCCAGGTCGTAGTCGTTCGCGGCCGTGGCAGCGGCGATCGCCTTCGCCGCCAGGCTGCCGACCATCGCGGCGGAAGCGTCGCCGCCGGTGCCCATGCCGCCGGCCGCCCTCGGCTTCCCGGACGCCGACTTGCCGGTCCGCACCTTGTGCGCCGCAATGAACGTCGCCTCGGTCCCCGCCCCCGATGCCGCCCCTGACGCCGGAACCTCGGCCACCACGCCCCCACCCCCGAAAACGAACCCTGAGAGACGGAGCGTACACGAGCTCTGTTTCCTTGTCATGAATCGGGGTGAGACGGAACGCGACGGAACCTCCCGACCGCCGCCCGGCCACAGCGCGCCTCCCCAGGTCCAAGCGCGCGATGCCTCCCGAGCGGAACGCCGTCAGATTTTCGCGAAGTCCCCGCCCACGGGCTTGACGGCTATCCGAGTTCGACGATACTCGATGATGGCTCATCCGGCTTTCACCCCAGATGATCCATCATGCCTGTTTCGCGAAGGGAATCCCCTATGCGCAAGATCTCCGCGACGGTCCTCACCGCCGCCGCCCTCACCGCCGCGGCCCTGGCCGCCGGACCCGCACTGGCCGCGACGTCCGCACCCGCCGTCGCCGGCCCGGCCGGACCCTGCGCGGGCCCACTCCAGTTCTTCTCGGCGACCTACCGGCCGGTGCGCGACTCCAGCATCAGCGGACTGCCGCCCGTATTCGTCAACTGACACTCGCGGCAGGGATGGCACAAGGGCCCTGAGCGGCCGCGCACCGGATCTCCCTCATCCGCGCGGGCCGACGTGAAATCCAAGCCGAACGCAGGACGGCGCCGGCCGGACCACGACGATCGACCGCCGTCGTCCGGCCGACCGCCGCGCTACCGCCCCAGGCCGTCCTCACCTGGATCGAGGTTCCTGCCTGAGCCGCCTCAAATCGACGATGAGCGGCTCGATGACAGCCTCTTCGAATACGGCGACGCCCTCCTCGGCCATGGCGGCGGCCAGTTCCGGGTCCCAGTCGGTGGGTCGGGGCGTGCCGTGTAAGGCGACCGATTCGTCTCGGGTGCGGATAGCCGCACGGTAGGCGTCCTGGGTCATCTGCCAGGGTCGAGCCTGGTAGCGCGAGATGATCCGGTTGGTCATATCGACGCCGTCCCAGTCGAAATCGCCGTGATAGTGCAGCCTGGACCCCTGAGCGGTGAGTATGCGGGCGAGGCGGTGGAAAGCGGCCGAAGGCCGACCCTCGGTGCACAGCACCGGTGGGCACGACGAGCCGAGTTCCTGGGCAGCCCGGCGCAAGACCGCAGGGTTCTCACACACGTACACCTCAGGCGGATCGGCGCGCACCGAATGCACCGTGAGTTGGTGCAGGGTGACCTGGAACGGAGTGCCATATCGGGCGGCGTCGGTCAGCCAGTGACCGAGCCCGTCGCCGGTAGCCGGCAGGTTCAACACCAGGACTCGGCTGGCAAGGTCATCGGCGACGACGCCGCAGGTGTCCCACAGGATCCTGATGTCTTCGGCGTTCGTCGGGACGGGCATGTTCTCCCGCAGGGCCAGAGCGCGTAAGACGAGCGTGGCACTGGTCCGGCCGCGGTTCAGGGCCTTGGTGTCACCGGTGGCTTTCTCGGCCAGCACAGGCAGAAGATAGGGCCGGTCCTCGTCACGTTGCTCGACCAATTCGAGTACGCGCACCGCCTCGGCAAGGCGTGCGGTGGCGCCGAGATTGGCCAGCCTGGTCACCAGGGGCCCGAGTTCGTCGATCCAGGTGCGGAACCACGGGTGGGTTTCGTACAGGGGGCTGGATTCGGCGATGGCGCGAGCAGCCGCGCGTTCGGCTCCCTCCTGAACCCGCTCGGCCGGACGGTGGCGCAGCGGCCTGCCGTCCAAGGCCACAACCGCGTCAGGTAAGGACAATCCGAGCGCAGCCCGGGTGAACGCGTCCAGAACCGCCAGTTCGACCGTGATGCGTCTGCTGCCGGACGGCCGGTATTGCCCGGTCAGGCCGATCAGGGCTTTGCGTTCTTCGTCGGTGGGGTCGGCGACGCTCACCTGCCCGGACAGTTGCGACCCGGTGCGCTCGAGAGAACGGCGCGCAGCCAAGAACAGCCGCCGGTAGGCCGGGGCGCGCAGATCGCCGAGCGTGGTGCTCACGCTTCCTCGCCCCCTTCTGCGTCCTCGTCGTCGAGATCTTCGGCGCTCCGGGTGAACAGTCCGCCCGGAGTGCTGGTCGCCGGTTCGCGCCGGGTCGGGGTGAAGCCGAGCAGCTCGCGGGCGACGTCGTCGTTGCCGCCGAAGCCGGCCGCGGCGTCGATCAACTGCTCGCCGTCCCACAGGATCAGCAGGGAGGACACAGTGTGGCTGGCCTCGTCGTGGCGCAGATCGTAGTGCGCGATCATCGGCACGCTCGGGTACGTGATCCACAGTTCGTGCCCGGTCATGAACAAATCAAGGTCGAACTTGGTGGTCAGACCGAGCAGATCCGGCAGGAAGTTGCCGTCGATCCCGGCGAAGGCCTCGTCCAGGGCGATCGGGCGCGGGCAGTGCGGGTGAGCCGAGGAGTACAGGGCATTGGCCGCCGCGAACAGCGGCAGGTGGATCGCCGCGGATTTCTCTCCGCCGGACATCTCCTCGTGCCGTTTGCGGGTCAGCTGCTCGGCTTTGCCGCCGGGGCGGATGATCTGGATGGCGAACATGTACCAGCTGCGGTAGTCGAGCACGCCGGCGAGGGTTTCCCGATACGTGTCCCGCGGATTGCGGGCACGATGCTCGCGGATCATCTCGCGCAGCCGGCTGCGCAGCTGGGCCAGTCCGTCCGGGCCCAGTGCCGCGGCGCTGCGCTGGAGCTGGGTGGCCACCGCGTTCTGCTGCTCGGTGAGCCTGTCCGACCGTACCCAGCTGATGCCGATTCTGGCCTTGGAGGACATCGGCTTGGCGCGCGTGTCGGCGTCCATCTCCCGGACCAGGTCGCGGGCGGTGAGCACCCGGTGGTGGATCTGCTGGGCCAGCGCGGTCAGCAGGGTGTCTTCCAGGATTTCGCGTTCGCGTTCTTCCAGCAGGATGCCCTGGGTCTGGGCTTCCGCTTCGATGCGGCGGGCGAACACGGCCACGGGCAGACGGCCGTCTTCCGCCGCGACATCGACCATGGCCGGTGTGCCCAGACCCAGGTATGCCTCGTAGCCGTCCTTCAGGCCGCCGAGCACGCGCTCAAAGGCCTGATAGGCACCGGCCAGGTTGTCGTTGACGGTGTCCAGGGTGGACTGCGCGACCGTCCGGCCGCCGCTGGTGGCCATACGGTAGGCCGTGATCAGGCGAGCGGCCTCGGTGGGGAGGATGGCCAGAACCGCATCCCGCGGGTCTGGCTGCTCGTCGCCGTCATGCAGCAGCGTGGTGATCTGCGTGGCCGCGTCGGTGTCAGCCGGCCAGTGTGAGGTTGACGGCCACGGTTCACTATCCTCGACGCCCAGGATCGCCCGCAGGTCGGGATGGGCGTAGGGCGTGAACACGTCGCACTCCTCGCGCAGTGCGGTCAGGGAGCCGATCAGTGTAGAAGTCTGATTGTCCAGGTCGTGTCGCGCACCGATGCGTTTGTCATGTTCGGCGCTGGCAAGCTGATCAGCCTTCGTCCATCGTCCCCGGACCTCGATCAGTTTCCGACCGATGCCCTCGATCTCGGCGGCGATCTGTTGGTACTCCTTGCCGACGCTCTGCTCGGCTTCTTCGAGCGCTGCCCGGGCGGTCTCGACCTGTGCCAGAAGGCCGGCCAGGGCCTCGGCGGCCTCCAGGTACTGGCCTTCGAGGTCGTCGATCCGGCCGCGCCTGCCGTTCAGGTCCGTGGTCAGAATCTGCTCGTCTGCGCGATCGCGGACGAGATTCTCAGCAGCCTGTCGGACGTCCTCGACAGCCTGGGCGATCTCGTCGACCTCGGCCGCCGTGAGCGGCATGGCGCGCTGCCCGGCGGCCTGGCGCAGGTTGCGCTGCTGCTCGGAGAGGTGGGCGATCGCCTGGTCGAGCAGGGTGCCGGCCTCGTGAAGTCCGTTCTCTGCGGCGGCGGCCAACGCGGTCTCCGTGCTCAGCTTGCTGACCGCAGTCAGTACGGGTTTGGTTTCGGGCAGTTCGTCCGCGGCCCGGCCGAAGTCCGCGATGTGCTGCTCGTTGGCTTGTGATCGCTTCTGTTCTTCGGTGTGCCGCCTGGTCAGGTCGACGAGCTTGAGGTCGAGTTCGGCCATGCGGTTCGCCCGGCGCTGGGCGCGGTTGGTCGCCCCGATGTACTCCGGTGCCGGTTTGGGCCGGGCTCCGACCTGGATCCCGGTGCCGAACTGGGCCGCGGTGGTGATCCAGGCCGTTGCCGCGCCCCGGCCGGCCATCGTGGCGGAGTCCGGCACGGATTCGGCAGCAGCGATCGAAGAGAGAACATCTGCGATCACCGCATGCGAGACCCGGTCCTGGTCTTCGGGTAGCAGGTAGTCGGCCAGGGTTCGGCCCGCCGGTCGCTCGGATGCGGGTACCGGCAGCAGGTACCCGTCGGCCTCGCGGCGTTCCAGGGCCTCGCGGGTTGCTTCGGGAGCAGGGTGCAGCCATGCGGTCAGAATGCCGGCGCCGTAGAGGGCGCCTTCGATCGCGGCGGCTTCGTCGTCGGAGACATGGTCGTGGAAGCGGACGAGTTGCCACAGCGGCGCGCCGGTCCGCTCCGCCCGGGGCGCGGTGCGGAAGTCGTTGGCCGGTGGCGCGTCATCCTGCTTGGACGCGATCAAGTCCCGTTCCCGGGTGATCAGCTCGGTCTCTACGCCAAGATCTTCCAGTGCCCGGCGGATGTCGGTGCGCAACGCAATCGCCTCGTCGCGCCGATATGCGGTCGCCTGCGTGAAAACGGGTACGAGGTCGGGTCGGCCCGGCTCGCCGATCTCGTCGGCGGCCTCGTGCATGGTGGTGAACAGGCCCTCGTGCTCGACGTTGGTGCCGGACCAGCGTCCTGTCCACTCGAGCAGGGATTCGGTCAGCGCGGACCTGGCTGCGGCCAGGTGAGTGACGGCGGCCTGGGTGTTCTGCCGGCAGGCTTCGGCCCGCTCGCGCGCCTTGCCCAGCGCTTGATCGGCCCGGCCCCGGTCTGCCTCGGCGTCGGCGACCTGGCGCAGGTGGCCGCGGACGACCCGGATGTCGTCGGCTCGGATCGCGGCGGCGGCCTTGACCTTCTCCAGCAGATCCTCGGCGGCCGGGTCCAGGATGATCGGGCCGCGATCCAGCCCCGCGCGGCCGGTTCCGGCCATCAGGTCCTGCTCGTGCCGGGCGCAGGCGTTGAGTTTGAGCTGGGCGCGCTCGTGCACGTCAGCGGCCTCGCGCGTCAAATCGTCGATGAGGATGCGGTCCCTGGCCAGCTGCTTCTGGTCTTTGGCGAGACCCTCGGCCTGCCGAGTCACCCCGGCGCGCTTCTCCACCAGTTTCGCATGGTCCTTATACGCTTCGCCATCTTGCAGGACGTCGCGCCTGGCCTCCAGCACGCCGCGGCGGATGCCTTCGTCCTCGCGAGCCTGCTTGGCGGTCTCCTCCGCCCGTTTGGACCGATCGGCCTCGGTGCGCGCGGCGTGCACGGCGGCCGCGTACCCGGCGCACTCCCCGATCCGGTCGGCGATGCGGTCCAGGCGGAACTTCGTGTGGGCCCGGACATAGGCCGAGTACTGGGCGAGAAAGGCGCCGACCGCGTCCTTCGCCTCGTTCAGGTCCCGGTGGCGTTGCTCGACCGCGGCCAGATTGTCGAAGTCCCGGGCGGCCTGCTCGACCAGGTCCTCGTCGACCGGGCTGAGCCCCGCGGTCAGCGTGTCCGAGACCTTGGCCGGGTCGAGGTCCTTGGCCAACTGCGGTCGGCGCAGCGCGAGCAGCAGGTCCAGCAGCTGGGTGTAGCGTTCGGGGCCGAGGTGGAAGAGCCGGGCGTCCACGGCGGCGCGGTAGGCCTCGCGTCCGGCTTTGAACGAGTCGGCCGGCCCGAGCTTGGCAGTGAGCTGTTTCGACGTCAACGGCCGGGAGTCGGCGGACAGCAGCCCGAAGTCCACACCGATCCGCTTGCCGGTGACGTAGTACGAGGGCGTGGGCTGGTCCTGGTCCTTGTGCACCCGCAGGCCGATGATCAGCGTGACGACATCGACCGGATCGGCGTCGCGGGCGAACTCCATCCACGCGTAGCCGTACTCGGCGTCCTGCCCGCGATAGAGCAGGTTCGACTTCATCGTGCGGTTCTTGCCGCTGAACGGGTCCAGCCGCCGCGGGTTGAGGCTGCCGTCCAGGACGAAGGGGAAGAGCACTTCCAGGGCTTTGGTCTTGCCGGACCCGTTGTGGCCGCGCAGCGCCAGGCGTCCGTCGGCGAAGGAGAACTCCTCGTCGATGTAGTCCCACAGGTTGATGATGCCCGCCCGGGTGGGCTTGTAGCGCGTCACGTTCCTGTGCCTTCCGGAAGCAGGTGGGAGATGTCCAGCGCCGTCTGCCCGTCGTCCGCCGGGCTGCGGGGGAAGGCCGCCTTGATATTCCGGTAGCGAGCTGCGGCCGGCAGGAAGAGCAGTCCGCCGGGCATCCGCCGGACCAGTTCCAGGTCGTCGAGCAGTGTGAGCGCGGCGGTCAGGAGGCCGTCGGGGTCGTGTTTCCACTGCTCGGTGAACGCACCGGATCCATACTGGTCGTAGATCTCGCTCATCATCGCGGCCAGGACGGTCTGCTCGACTAACGGCGCGTCCAGCCGGGACTGTTGGTCCGCTTCAGGTTCGGCGGGGCCGGTTCGGGTGGGCGGGTCTGCGCTCTTCGAGCCGCCGGGCCGTCCCTGGTCGATCCGCTCGGTCAACCGGGCCAGATCGTCGGCGAGGTCCGGCACCGGAACGCGGCGTACCGCCGCCGAGGTGTCCGGGTCTTCGAGCAGGTCGGCCATCTTCGCCAGCATCAGGCCCGCGGCGCGGTTGACCGCGCCGCCGCGGCCGGGGAAGCGGCGGTCGGTGAACCGGCCGCCGGAGTCGACCAGGGCGACGCCTTCGGCGCGACGTTCGACCTGCAGCCCGGTGAACCTCGCCAGGTTGTCCGCCAGTTCCACGGACCGCAGCGCCACTGCGACGGGTGCGTCAAGTCGCCCGTAGTACACCACTGGGCGTTCGACCAGCAGCCTCCTGGCCTGACGGGCCGCGGCTTCGCGTTGCGCCGAACGTTTCGCAACGCCGACGCCGTCGGTCTCCAGCAGCCCGCGCGCGCTGTCGAGGTACTGGAGCGGGCGCGGAGGGCGGAACAGCGAGGCGCAGATATCGTGGTTGATCCAGTACAGGGCATCGCCGTGGTCCGGTGCCAGCGCCCAGCTCTCGGCGTCTCCGTCGTCCAGCCGCAGCGCTCCGTGGGCCACCAGCCAGTCGGCGACGTCGACCACGGCCCGCTTGTGCTCGGTGATCGTGGCGTCGAAGCCGAGCCCGTCGATCGCGTTGGCAGCCTGGCCGAGCGAGCGGACGAGATCGACCAGGTCGATCTCGATCTTCGCGCGCTGGAAGGAGGCGAGGATCAGGCAGAGGTAGGCCAGCCGCCGCCGGTCGAAGGGCCGCCCGGTCTTGGTGGCGAACAAACCGCGCTGGGTGCCGTCGAACGTGTCCAGCCGCCGGATCAGGCGGACCTGCTGCGCAGTCGCCTCAAGCTGGTAGCCGAGCAGATCGTGGAAGTCCTTGCTCATCTGGTCGGCCCAGTACAGGACCGATTTCAGCGCTCCGGCCGTGGGGCGGGACGCCGTGATGATGTCGTGGGTCAGCACCAGCCGCACAGCATGCTGATACGACTCCAGGTCACTGGGCGAAACCTCGGGCGCTGCCAGCGGCTCAGCCATCAGACGTCCGCCTCGCAGCATCCCCACCGATACGCGCTTTGGCACCTAGACGTGCAGGTACGAGCTCCATGGCGAACCCCGGCAGGTGCAGCGTGCCGTGCTCCGTGCGTACGACGCTGCCCAGGGGCGAGGGCACAAGCCGCATCATCAGCACGTCGTTGCCACCGCTCGCCTCACTCAGACGGCCGGCGACCACCGAGCGCGATTCCAGGGCCCGGGTCAGCAGCTTGAGCAGCACGTGCAGTTCGACCGCGCTGAGGACCCGCCCATGGACACCGGCTTCGAGAAGCTGGGTGGCTGATTGCCGCTCCGTCTCCCGGGCGGCGCTCTGCTGGCGGCGTAGGTGCTCGGTGATCGCTTTGCGGTCCGCAGTCTGCTTGGGCACGCCGGGCGTGGGCGGCTTGCCCTTCTGGAACACCGTCATCGACACCTGCACTCCCGGGGCATCCCACCAGGCCAGCCGTGGGGAGATGAGTTCGGTGTCGTCATGGGCGGTGCCGAAGTGCCGGGCCGAGCGCAGGTTGAACGCCGCCGCCATGAGTGCGTGCGCCGCTTCCTCATCCGGGGTGTCGACCACCCACGCGGCCAGATGCCTCAACTGCGTGCTGCGGCTGACTCCGCTGCGCTGCGCCTCGGTGATCTGCCGCAGCAACGCGATGACGGCGGAGACGGCGGCCCGGGCGGTATCACGGACCTCCACCGCGCGCACCGGCACCAGCTCGGCGAAGTCGTGGGCGGCACCTTCCTGCGATGCCGGGTCGGAGGCGGCGAACCATGCGCGCAGCGCCGTCCAGCGTCGGCGCCAGTCGGCCATGATCTGCTCGTGCCGCAGCAGCGGGCGCTCGTCGGCCGTCGCCGCGCGGTCCAGCAGCGTTTCCAGTCCTGTGGCCTCCACGGCCGCCACGGCCTGCGCCAGGCGCGGCAGGTAGCGGTCCAGTTCGATCACGAAGTTGTGCAGGTGGCTCAGCAGCGCGTCCTTGTACCGTAGGAAGGTGTCCGGGGAGGTGTCGGTGGAACGCGTGATGTCCCCGAGGGTCAGGTGGAATCGCGCGGTGCGCTGGGCCATGTCCTCCACCGCGCGGTCCAGGCTGCCGAGGCGGCGCACGATCTCGTCGGCGTCGCCGGAACGGTTCGCCGCGGCCAGCCCCTCGAAATCGCGCAGGATGTCGGAGAAGACCAGGCGGGAGAGGTTCGCATCCTCCACCCGGGCCGCGAGCACTCCGTTGACCGCTCGATAGGCCAGATACCCGAGCTCGCTGAACTGGTAGACGGACTGCCGATTGCGGTATCTGTGCAGGGATCCGGCCCGAGCCGGGTCCTCCAGGCGGTGCAGGACTCCGTCGCCGAACAGGTGGTCCAGGCGTTGCCGCAGGTTGTCCACGGCACCCGGTGCATCCAGATGCTCACGGGCAAGATCCGCCAGCACCGCGGCGACGTCATCGGTGTGGGACTGCGCGACGTGCGCCGCCCGCAACCGGTCCATCGCGCGCAAGATCCACAGGTACAGCAGCTGGTCGTCTCGCCGCACGAATCCGAACAGGCGCAGGCGGGTTGCCGCTTCCAGGTCGTCGAACTCCAACCCGGTCGCCGAGTCATCACCATCCGACTGGTCGACTGGTTCGCCGCTGATCGCCATCACCCCCTACCGGCCTATCGCGGCCTTCCGACACCCGCCCTCAAGCCCCATCCCAAACGATCCTAGATCATCATATGCCCGACTACGTCCCACCCTCGAAATTGACGTCTGATGACAAACCAGACTGCGTGTACCGCCGAACATGGTCCTTGAGGCTATGGATGTTCCACCGGATCAGCCGGATCAGCCGGAGCCGGTGCCGATGTGGTGGCAAGCTCAACCGACGCCCTGATCAGTTCCTCCGGAAGACCGGCCTGCTCCCCGTGCCAGCGAACCCACCTGGGAAACAGAGCCTTGACTTCCTCGGTCACAGGATCCTCGAGCCAGTCGCCGACGAGCGCGAGAATGTGCTCGATCCGCCGGGGCGAGATGACGTGCTGCGTTCCTGGAAGCGCCCCCTCCGACCACTCCTCCGCCAGGGCCAGGACTGCGTCCCGGCCAGGCCCGGTCCCAAACTGCTCGACGTGCCACGCGGCGAAGGCGTCGGCCATGGGTTCAAGGTCGACGCCGTCGTACAGGCTCACGTCGAACTGCAGCGGCGTGCCCCGCTTGTCAAGGGCGTGCGCAAGGTCGTGCACGCGGCGGTCGGCGCGGTACCAGTTATCCATCCGGGCACGGGACTCATCCCCGCGCAGCGCCATCTCCCCGCTGTCGAACTGCACCAGGCAGGCCAGGTCGCCGACATCCCGAACCGGAACCGGGTCGGCGGTGGCGCTGTCACCCACCAGGTCCCGCCACGCTGCCGCCGCCTGAGCGAGATCGTCGTAGACGCCTGCCGAAATCAGGTCGAGGAACCCACTGGCGTCGATGTCGAACAAGAACACCGAAGAATCCGTCCCACCGGGATACTCGAACCCCGCGATCACCGCGAACCGCCCGCCGTACACGTCCCGCGCCTGCCACACCTCGCCCGTCGCGGCGATCTTCGCCAGTTGCCGCAGCCACGCCGGCTGCACGCGGCCATCCGGTCCGAGCCGCTTCCTGGCCACGTTGATCCGGTACTGCGCCATGGAAGCCAGCGCTGGGGATCCGAGCGACGTCAGGGCATGGAGCAACAACCACGACCCCTGCCAGGCCTCGTCCCCGCGGTCACGCGCCTGCGCGAACCGGGCCAGCGCCGCGTCGACCAACTCCTCGAACCACCAGTCCAACCACAACCCGCTCCGACCGGCCTGCAAGACCCGCTGCAACTGCGCACCGATCAATTCGGCGCCCGCCTGCTCCAACTCCCGCGGCCCCCGCGCACCACGCAGGGCATCGGCGCCCCCCAGCACCTCGGCGATCGCCTCGTCAAACCACACCGGGCGCTCCCGCGGACCACCGAATTGCTCCTGCAGCCCAGACCATGCGGACCGCTCCGAGCCCAACGCTGTGCGGGTAGCCGGGCGCTTGGCGCCGCTCTTCTTCTTGCTCTTGCGAGAACGCGAGACCGGGGACATAGGTCAGATTCTACCGATCTGACCGACGGGAAACCGATCAATAGGGATTCTTCAGCCGGACCCCCGACACTGGATACACAAGAGGCCGGGCGGGTGACCCCCGTCCGGCCTGTCGGCGTCTCCGACCTGCTTAAACACTGATCTCAAGAACCCATGTTGGATGTCCAACCTCGGTAGGGCGAGTGGGACTCGAACCCACGACCAAGGGATTATGAGTCCATGAAAACAGTTCCCGCATAGCCCTGCGCGGTCCCTCGACGTCCCGATTCATCCCCCTATGGGACCAACTCCGCCATTCTCCGTCCCGATCTGTCCCGCCCTGCGCTGTCTGATCCCGGAAGCGCGCTCGCCCAAATGTCGCCCAATTGCCCGCAACTGACACAGCGTCCGGCCAAGCACCTCTCGGCCCCTTGAGAGGGCAAGGATCCGGAAGTCACCGGCGCGGACGGGTACGCTGCCAAGCTGCCCAAAGTCCGGGGCGGATCGGCTCGTGTTCCTCCAGGGGCAATCCGACAGACCGGGCCCACAGACGGACGGCGTGTTCGTCGGGCGAGTGGATGGACGGCGGCAACTCGCGAGCATTCCGAACACGGGCCGGGGCCACTCGCTGTCCGGCGGCCCTCTCGTCCAAGACCCACTGCCGAGCCGCGGCGAGAAACCGGAATGTCCATTCCTCGGCCAGGCCGCGAGTGCCCGGGAAGACAATAGGCACATTCGGATGGCGTACCTGAAGATGCGCGAGCCGTTGCGACATCCGCGACTCGCGTAAGTGCTCGATGTTGTAGAGCTGGTCATAGCGGTCTTCGACGACAACGGCTGCGCGAGGCAGGCGTGCGAGATCGGCCATCGCATACTCCAGCCGATGTCCGGACATGGAGGCCGCCAGGTCCGGCAGAGATTTGCGTTCGACCGCCGCGGTCATCCGCCCGTCAGTCGCCACCGCGTAGTCGCCGCAGACCAGGCGGTGGCGCACCGGGCTTACCGGGTGGTAGGCGAATGTGTACGCCTCCTTTTCGCGGTCATCGACGAACACCTCCATCTGAGAGATACCGGCAGCGGTCGCGGCGGGCAGAGCCGGTCGCACTCGGTACTGGCCACGGCTGCGCGCACTCTGCCAGAACACCGCTTCGCGCCCTCGGCAGGTGGTGAACACCAACTGCGAGCGGTTGTTGCGCGCCCGATCCAGGAGCAGATCGATGGTGGCGCCATGCCGTTCACACGAGAGAACCGTCGCATGATCGACGATTTCGGGCGCACGCGGCCATCGGTGCGCTGGAAGCTGAAGACAATACAGACTTCTCGGCCCCGGCCACCGCCCTGAGCTCGCAAAAGCCATGCCCTGTCCGTGCGGCACCAGCAGAAGGAAGCGCAGTGTTGAGTTTTTATTCGGATTGAGAGCGACGAGAAATTCGCGCTGATCATCCCTATCCATACCTTTAACGGTAGCTACTAGCACCGACATGCGATGTGCCCGTATTGTCCCGGCCACCGTTGCCGGGTGCAGATCCGAGAATGCGGCACGCGACGGTCCCAGCCCTCGGTACGATCGTCGGGGAAATCCCAACAGTACGTACGGAGGCCGACACCCGTGAGTATTCCAGCCCGCGGCCGGATGATCATGGCACTCGATGGTCATACCACCCACGCGAAGTTCTGCACCCGCTTCGAACTCGCGCCGAGCATGCTCACGGTCGCGGTGGACGGGGTCGGGCCGCTGAAGTATCCGATCGGGCCCAAGCGTGCCGGCGAACTGATCGCGCTCGCCGGGCCGGCCAGCTACGGACGCGGGGAGTCGACGCTCACGAACCCCGCCGTCCGCAACACCTGGGAGGTGCCGAAACAACTCGTTCAGGCGCAGTGGGCTCAGGGCTCGCTCGAGGCGGCGCTGGACGCGGTGCGCGAGGGTTTGGGGCTACCGAGCGAAGGCGAGTTGCACGCGGAGCCGCACTCCGTACTCGTCTATGAAAAGGGCCAGTTCTTCCTGCCGCACCAGGACTCCGAGAAGCACGACGACATGATCGGGACCCTGGTGGTCACACTCCCCTCCCGCTTCCAGGGCGGAGAACTCGTCGTCAAACACGGCGAGGCAACCGAGGTCTGCGGTGGCTCGCCCGAGAAGATCAGTATCGCCGCGTTCTACGGGGACTGCCACCACGAGGTCACCCGCGTGCGATCCGGCTATCGCATCACGCTGACCTACAACCTGCTCTACCAAGGCGGCACACAGCCCCCAAATACATCGGGCGATCCGCGCATCGGACAACTGACGCAGCTGCTCGACGAGCACTTCCAGACCCCGGTCGCCGAGCCGTACTCGCGCAAACCCGCCGCCCCGCCACAACGGCTGGCCTTCCTGCTCGACCACGAATACACCGAGAAGAACCTGGCCTGGCACCGGCTCAAGGGCGAGGACGCCCGATACGCCGCGCTACTGCGCACGGCGGCGGACGCCGCAGACTGCCAGACCATGCTCGGGCTCAACGAGATCCAGGAGACCTGGGACGCCTACCCCGCCGGCGAAAACGACGACTACTTCGACGACGAGGAGGAGGGCTCCGACGAGGAAGAGTATGACGGCGAGTATGAGCTCAATGATCTGATTGAATCCTCTATTCGCCTCGTGCACTGGGTCGACCCGGACACCGGTGAGGCTGAGAAGATCTCCCTCGACATCAGCCCAACCGAGTTGTGCACGCGCACCGCGCATCCGCCCATCGAGCCCTACGAGCAGAGCTACGAGGGCTACATGGGCAACTACGGCAACACACTCGACCGCTGGTACCGCCGCGCCGCGCTGATCATCTGGCCGCGGCGGCTGGAATTCGCCAACCGCGCCGAGTCCTCCCCCGGATGGGGGCTCAAACGGCTACAAGCA
Organism: Actinocrinis sp.; assembly: GCA_035943635.1. Taxonomy (GTDB): domain Bacteria; phylum Actinomycetota; class Actinomycetes; order Streptomycetales; family Catenulisporaceae; genus DASZBX01. The sequence continues at coordinate 106,733 of DASZBX010000096.1, forward strand.
TCGGCGCATGCCGGACAGGTCGTACAGGCCCGTGAGCTCGCGCGCACCCTCGCACCGTTCTGGCACGGCGCCATCGAGGACGACGCCCCCGCAGCGTGGCTGACCAGTGCTCTGACGACCGCGCGGCTGCTGGACGATCCGGAGATCGCCGCGATGCTCCTGGCCCCGTTCGCCATCCGGCATCTGCGAGCAGCCCACATCAGCCCACTCGCTGCGGCGGCCGAGGCCTACGGCCCGGCCTGGACCGAACAACTCGTCGACACCTGGACACGCGACACCCGCCCCGGCGGATACGCCCACCTCCCGGCCGATGCCGAATGGGTCAAACGCCTACCCGACTTATGCGGCCGCCTGCACAGGACGGGAACGGCCGGCGATACGGTCGTGTCGGCGCTGCTGGCCCGGACCTGGCAGGCCCTGAGCTCAACGATCGACTCGGCGCTGACGTATCAGAAGCCGCCGAGCCGACGCACCGCCGCTCTTGTGCAGACCGGGCCGGGCCTCGCCTCGCTGCTGTGCGCAGCCGAGCACGCGGATGCCGGCGCACTGAGCGAGGAGGTACTCGCGCACCTGACCGTCCTCGTCCCGGAAGCCACTTCGCTCGTGCTGACCGTGCTGGGTGAACTCGATGTGCTCCCGCCGTCCGAGCGCGCCGAGCGTACGTACGCCCGAATCGCCGAGGAGTGTTCTCGCAGGTTGCGGGCCGAACTCGCCGCGCCCACGCGTGCGGCGGGCGACTGGTCGATCTCCCTGTCGGACGAGTGCGCCTGCGCCCTGTGCCACGAACTGGCGGCTTTCCTCACAAGCCCGGATAGGACCACTCTCACCTGGCCGCTCGTGCAGAGAGACCGCCAACACATCCACACCCGCATCGACGGCGCCGAACTCCCGGTGACCCATACCACCCTGCGCGAGGGCCGGCCGCACAAGCTCGTGCTGACGAAGACCGACGCGTTGTTCACCCGCGAGCGCGAGCACCGCACTACAGCTCAGGCCGTCCTCGCCTGGATCGAGGGGCCTGGCTGAGCCGCCTCATTCCCACGGCTGCCAGTCATCTGGGGACAACCGATGGCTTCGGGCGCAGCTGGCGAGTGTCGGTGCGGATTCGGGCGGCGTGTAGACGGTGGGCGCCGGAGTCAAATGGGCGTTGCGCCGCATTTCGTGATCGATGATGAACGGCGTCCGATCCAGCTCGGCGGCGATCGGCCGGACCGACTGGAATGTCGCTGACATCTGTGGCGGTCGCGGGGAATCGTGGCGGCCGGGTGGAGTTCCCCGCAGCGTCTCGCCGGGCATTGGCGCGCTTCGGCCCTTCACGCTGATCACCGCGCCCGGCGCGCATCAGAGGATGAAGAGAAAGCCGGATCGGGTCAAAGCTCGAGTACGGACTCGGGCGGCCACGTGCCGGTTGTGACGAACGTGTAGTCGCCCGCCGCACCGGCCTCACTCGGTGAAGAGCGCGCGGAACGGGGTGCCTCGCACACTCTAAAATGATCAACTGGACCGGCTTTAGGCCAAACAGGTGATGGTCGAGCGAATGCGGGCTCTTGAACCGCGGCGAATGACGGGTGCGCGGACCTCGCCCGCCGGGCGTACACCGCCCGGCACTCGCCGGGACTACTCCATTCGGCTAAGCATCCCCCTTGAACTCGGCACGTGCAGGACGAGCCTGGCTGAGCGCCCGCTCTTCGGCGTGAAAATCGGAAGTGCTGTCGAGAAGCAAAAAATCACTCTTTCGAGTGAAACAAGACCCGAATGCGAGTGCTTGGGACCCGGCGCGGAGGACGAGCCGACCCACTATGTCAGGCCCCTGAAGAGCAGCGACGTCGCCGCGACGCGATCACGCCGACATGGTCGGCGCCTCCGCCACACCAAGAACATCACTGGTTTGTTCGAATTTTCTCGCATGGATCATGAAAAGTAGGTTTAGTAAAGAACTGGACAATAGTCAGAATCTTTTGCCTTTTATATATTTACAATACTTGATCCAGGACTGCATGTCAGTACCGTTACCAACCTGGTCTGCGGGTTCTGGGACGGAATTATTTCTGACTGGATCATCAAGTAATGGTCGTCGCCCCTATTCAATCCTGCGCTTCATGCGAAAAGCGGCCGCTTATGCGATGAATCGGCCGTCCGAGCAGGATGAGTTCGAGGATCTCAGGCTCTTTCGCGGCAAGTGAAAACAGCTGTTTGCACCGGAACTGGGGCACTGGCATACTCGCTGAGGCACCAGCCGCGAACATTCTTGCTGGGTTTGAGTGTGCTTAATATGAGCACACGCTCTGCTATTCACCACTCGTGAACCGGTATTTCACCGCTGTTCACGTCGCACAGCACCGGCTGACAAAGGGGAGAAGACTGTGGAGAATCCGTTCGACGACGATTCCGCCGAGTTCGTGGTTCTGATCAACGGGGAGCGACAGCATTCCCTGTGGCCGGCCAGACTGGCCGTGCCGAGTGGCTGGGACGTCGCCCACGGCGAGGACTCGCGGGGCAACTGCCTGGAGTTCATCAACACCTCATGGACGGACATGCGCCCGGCCGGCCTCGTCGCCGCCATGGCCGAGACCGCCGACTGAGCGAGGTCCGGACCGTCAGACCGCGGCGGGCGCGGCCGCCGCGGCGCGGACGACCCGTACAGAGCCGCTATTTCCGCACGTTTTCCGGGTCGGCGCGATGGCTGCCGCCTGAGATCTTTCCAGCGCGCCCGGAATGAGGTGCGTTTCGAATTCCATCTTCTGAGACGGTGATTTCGCCATGCCCGAAAAAGGTTTACCGCCCCTCGCGCTGACCGCTGCGCAGGAGGGAGTCTGGTTTGCCCAGAGACTCGAGCCGCACAGCCCCAAGTACAACATCGGCGAATGCATCGAAATACGCGGCGCACTCGACGAGGATCTGCTGGTGGCCGCCATTTCCCAGGTTACCTCGGAAACCGAGGCGCTCGGTGTCGAATTCTTTGCCGCCGACGGGGTGCCGTGGCAGCGGGTCACCACCCGGTCCCGGCCCCCGGCTGTGCTCGACCTGAGCGGCGAACGCGACCCGGCCGCCGCCGCCGAACTCGTCATGGCCGCGAATCTGGGCACGGTGTTCGACCTGGGGGACGCCCGGGCCGAAGGCGATGGAGCAGGGCCCGCACACGATCTGCTGTACCGGCAGGTCCTGATCAAGCTGGCCCCGGACCTGCACTATTGGTATTCCTGCTATCACCACCTCGTCATAGACGGTCTGAGCGGCGCGCCGTTCGCCCGGCGCGTCGCGCAGACATACACAGCGGCCGTGCGGGGCACCGAACCGCCGTCGGGCTCCGGGCGGCTCAGCTCCCTGATCGAGGACGAACTGTCCTATCGCGGTTCGGACGAACACCTCGCCGATCGGGCTTATTGGACCGCCAGGTTCGCCGACGGCGCGCAGCACACCGAACTACCCGTAGCGCGCCGGACCGCCGCGGCGTCACCCGGGGACACCGCCTCCGTCCGCTCCGGAACTCCGGCCGCCGACCACGTGATGGACGGCCTGCGCGAGCTCGCCCGTGCCACGACCACGACGTGGCCCGCCGTCTTCGTCGCAGCGGTGGCGGCGTACCTGGCCCGGGTCGCGGGCGTCCGCGAGGTGACGATCGGCCTGGCCACCAACGGCCGGCGCAACGCACTGCGGGGCGTCACCGGGATGACGTCGAACATCGTGCCGCTGCGGCTGGACGTCGCACCCGGCGCCACCGTCGGCGACCTGATGAGGGAGGTCTCCGCACAGATGCGCGGCGCCCTGCGGCACCGCCGGTACTCCCGCGAGCAGCTCGCCCGCGATCTGCGCGGGACCGGACGGACCGCACCGACGTCCGGCCTCGTGGTCAATGTCCTGAATTACGATTACGGCCTGACCTTCGCCGGCGCCCCCGCGGTGTCCAGAATGCTCTCGGCCGGCCCGGTCGAGGACGTCTCGGTGTTCATCTCGGAGCGGGCCGAGGGGTCCGCACCGTGGATCGGCGTCGAGGCCAATCCCGACCTCTACCTGCCCCGGGACCTGCTCGCGCACCAGCGCGGCATCCTCGGTGCGGTGGCCGCCTTCGCCCGGGCGGCGGCCGGCGACCGGGTGTCAGCGCTCGACTTCCTCGGAACGCGGGAGCGCGCGGTGTTGCTGGCCCGCGGGCGGGGAGCACGGCCGCGATCGCGCCAAGACCGGGATCTGCGGCTGACCGACTTGTTCGAACGAGGCGCGCAGACGGCCGGCGAGCAGTCCGTGGCCGTGTGCGACGGCGATGTCGATCTGACGTACGCCCGGTTGCGTGAGTGCGCCGAGCAGCTTGCCGGACTCCTGGTAGGCCTCGGGGTCCGGCCGGAGGGCGCTGTCGGGGTGCTGCTGGAGCGGTCGGCCGCCGTGGTCGTCTCGACGTTGGGGATCGTGCGGGCAGGCGGGGCGTACGTGCCTCTCGACGGTCGGTGGCCGATGGAACGGATCCGATCGGCAGCCCGCACGGCGGGGATCAGCGCGGTGGTGACCGATGCCGGGTCGCGTGGGCACGAGTGGATCGCGTCGTTGGGCCCGCAGACACCAGTGATCGAACTGGATCGCAGCGGCGGGATATCCGAACCGGGCCTCGTTGCACCGACGGCACAGGCGGCGCAGCCCGTCGCGATGGGCGGCGACCGGTTGGCATACATGATGTTCACCTCGGGTTCGACGGGCGAGCCGAAGGCGGTCGGGATCACGCACGCGGACGTGGCCGCGCTCGCCTTGGACCGCGCATGGGACGGCGGGGTCGCCGACGCGGTGCTGATGCACTCGCCGCATGCGTTCGACGCCTCCACCTTCGAGATCTGGACCCCGCTGATCAACGGTGGCCGCGTCGTGGTCGCGCCGCCCGGCGCGCTGGAGGTGGAAGTCCTGCGCGATGTCGTGGCCCGCCGACAAGTCCGCGCCATGTTCCTGACCACGGCCCTGTTCAACGCGCTGACCGAGCAGGACCCCACGGTCTTCGGTGGTCTGCGCATGGTGTGCACGGGAGGGGAGGCGGCCGCTCCCGGCGTGATGGACTCAGTGGCCGCCGCGTGTCCGGACACGGCCGTGTGCCATGTCTACGGCCCCACCGAGACCACGACCTTCGCCACGCTGCACCGCCTCTCCCCGGCGAACCCGGGCCGCGCGGCGGACGCGGACGCGGACGCGTCCACGGCGCCGCCGATCGGCCGGGCGCTGGACCACACGAGTCTCTACGTCCTGGACGGCGGCCTCGGCCTGGCGCCGGACGGCACCGTCGGCGAGCTCTACATCGGCGGCGCCGGTCTGGCCCGCGGGTACCTGGGCCGGCCGGATCTGAGCGCGGTCCGATTCGTCGCCGACCCGTTCGGCGAGCCGGGTTCCAGGATGTACCGCACCGGGGACCTGGTGCGGTGGGCCGACGGGGGCGCGCTGGAGTACGTCGGGCGGGTGGACCACCAGGTGAAGTTGCGGGGCTTCCGGATCGAGCTCGGCGAGATCGAGACCGCCTTGCTGGCACAGCCGCAGGTCGGCGCGGCGTGTGTGCTCCTGCGCGAGGACCGGCCCGGGGACAAGCGGCTGACTGCCTACGTCACCGCGGTGGACGGGGCCCTGGACGTTCCGGCCCTGCGCGCGGCGCTGGCCGGAACCCTGCCGCAGTACATGATCCCGGCTGCGTTCGTCCCGCTGCCGGCGCTGCCGTTGACGCCCAACGGCAAGATCGACCGCAAGGCGCTGCCCGCACCGGAGCAGCCGCGCGGCGAGGGGGGCGGGCGCGGCCCGGCCGACGCCCGCGAAGAGGTGTTGTGCACCTTGTTCGCCGACGTCCTGGGGGCGGCCGGGGTCGGGGTGGACGAGGACTTCTTCAGCCTCGGCGGCCACTCGCTGCTCGCCACCCGCCTGGCGGGCCGGATCAGCGCCGCCCTGCGGGTCGAGGTCTCGGTGCGCACCGTCTTCGAGCACCCGAGCGTACGGGCCCTGGCGGCCGCGCTGGACGGCGCGGGGCGGGCGCGCAGCCCGCTGACGCCGGCCCGGCGTCCCGAGTCGGTTCCGCTCTCGCCGGCCCAGCAGCGGCTGTGGTTCCTCAACCGGCTCGAAGGCCCGAGCGCGACGTACAACATCCCCCTTGTCATGCGCCTGACCGGAAACGTTGACGAAGCGGCGCTCGCCGCGGCGCTGCACGACCTGATCGGGCGGCATGAGGCCCTGCGCACCGTCTTCCCGGAACAGGACGGGCGCCCGCACCAGCTCATCCTCGACTCCGAGGCCACCGGCTTCGCCCTGCGCGTGATCGCCGCCACCGTCGAACACGCCGTCCGAGCGATCGACGAGGCGAGGGCAGAACCCTTCGACGTGGCCAGCGACATCCCTGTGCGCGCCACGTTGGTGCGGTCGGGTCCGCAGGAGCACACCTTGGTGCTGGTGGTGCATCACATCGCGGCGGACGGGTGGTCGTTGGGCCCGTTGGCCCGCGATCTGGCGGCGGCATATCGCGCGCGCCTGAACGGCGACACTCCCGACTGGACACCACTGCCGGTCCAGTACGCAGACTTCACACTCTGGCAACGCGACCTGCTCGGCTCACCGGACGACCCCCACAGCGCCGTCACCAGACAACTGGCCTATTGGAGCAAGGCGCTACGCGACCTGCCGGAACTGCTCGACCTACCGTTGGACCACCCCCGGCCCGCCGCGATGGAGTACAGCGGCGCCGCTGTGGACTTCGACGTATCGGCCGAAACGCACCAGGCCCTGGACCGGCTGGCCCGGCAGACCGACACCAGCCTGTTCATGGTGCTTCAGGCCGCGGTCGCGCTCCTGCTTTCGCGGCACGGCGCCGGAACCGACGTCACCTTGGGCACTGCGGTGGCCGGCCGTACCGACCCGGCGCTGGACGACCTGGTCGGCTTCTTCATCAACACCCTGGTTCTGCGCACCGACCTGTCCGGCGATCCCACCGTCCGCGAACTGCTCGGCCGCGTGCGCGAAGACGATCTGGCGGCGTACGCGCACCAGGACCTGCCGTTCGAGCAGTTGGTCGAGCACCTGAACCCGGTCCGCTCGCAGAACCACCACCCGTTGTTCCAGACCATGCTCGTCCTGCAGAACCAGGCGTCCACCGAGTTCGCCCTTCCGGGTCTGGACACCCGGCTCGAGGTCCCGCGCACGACCGTCAGCAAGTTCGACCTGACTTTCAACTTCACCCCTGAAGCGGACGGAGCGCTGCGTGGCACCGTCGAGTATTCCACGGCGCTTTTCGAGGAGAAGACCGCTCAGGCGCTGGCCGCGCGCCTGGTGCGGCTGCTCGCCGAATTCGCCGGGCGTCCGGACGAGCCGGTCCGCGCGCTCCGGGCGCTGGGACGGCAGGAGCGCCGGGCGCTGCTCGCCCTCGGCCGCGGCAAGCGCCGGGAGCAGTCCGGCCGAGGCCTGCCCGAGCTCTTCGAGGACCAGGTCCGCCGCGGTCCGGACCGACCCGCGATCCGCGACGACCAGCGGACCTTGACCTACCGGGAGCTCAACGAGCGGGCCAATCGGCTCGCCCGCCACCTGCTCCGGCAGGGTGTGGTTCCCGAGCGGCTGGTGGCCCTGGCGTTGCCTCGCTCGGCCGACCTGGTCACCGCGATACTCGCCGTGTCCAAAACGGGCGCGGCCTACCTGCCGCTGGACATCACCCACCCCGTCGAGCGACTGCACCGCATCCTGGCCGACGCACGGCCCGCGCACCTGATCACCGCACCCGACGTGGTGCTCGCGCAGCACGAGGTCCCCATCACGCTCCTGACTCCGGACACGCAGTTCACCGGCACCGGAACCGATCTGGACCACGTGGCCCACCCCGCCCACCCGGCCTACGTCATCTACACCTCCGGGTCCACCGGTCGGCCCAAGGGCGTCGTGGTCACCCGCACCGGCATCGAGAGCATGGTCCTGGCGCAGGTGGAACGCCTGAACATCACGCCGGACAGCCGCGTCCTGCAGATGGCCTCGCCCAGCTTCGACGCCGCGTTCTCCGAGCTGTGCATGGCGCTGGCATCAGGAGCCTGCCTGGAACTGAGCCACCCGGACAACCTCATGCCGGGCCCCGCGCTGACCGGCCTGACCGCCGAGCGGGCGATCACCCACCTGACGCTGCCGCCCTCGGCCCTGGCCGCGCTGGTGCCGGGTCCGCGGACGCTGCCCGGAGTCACCCTGGTCCTGGCCGGCGAGGCCGCCACGCCGAGCCTGGTCCGGCAGTGGGCGCCCGGCCGCATCCTGATCGACGCCTACGGGCCGACCGAGACGACGGTCTGCGCCACCATGACCGAGGCGCTGACCGGCGCCGACCGGACCGTGCCGATCGGCACCCCGATCGACAACGCGGACGTCTACGTCCTGGACCGGAATCTGGACCTGGTCCCGCCCGGCACGACCGGCGAACTGTACGTCGCCGGCCCCGCCTTAGCCCGCGGCTACCTCGACCGGCCGGACCTGACCGCGGCCCGGTTCGTCGCCGACCCGTTCGCCGGGACCGGCGCCCGGATGTACCGCACCGGCGACCTCGTCCGCTGGAACCCCGACGGGCTCCTGGAATACGCCGGGCGCACCGACCACCAGGTCAAACTG
>DASZBX010000097.1:0-29092 GCA_035943635.1 Actinocrinis sp.
CGTCCGAAGGGCGTGCTTCTCGAGCACCGAGGCGTGGTGAACTACCTGCACTGGTGCGACGTGAACTATCCGCCGGTTGCCGCGAATGGTGTCGGTTCGCTGCTCTACTCGTCAGTGTCCTTTGATCTGACGATCACGGCGTTGTTCTTGCCGTTGATGCAGGGCCAGCAGTTGGTGATTCCCGTGCCGCACGATGGTGGCACGGTGTTCGACGCGGCGGTGGAGTTCGTGGCGTCGGGCGTGCCGATCGGCTTCTTCAAGGCCACGCCCTCGCACCTGGAAGTGCTGGCGGGCCACCTGGAGTCGATGGGCGCGCGGCACGCGATCTCGACGATCGTCGCCGGTGGCGAGGACCTGACGCCGAATCTGGTGGAGCGCATCCTCACCACGTCTTCGGTGAAAACGGTGGTCTCCAACGAGTACGGCGCCACCGAGTGCTCGGTGGCGAACGTGATGAGCCTGACCACGGCTCCGGAACCGGGTTCGCACACCACGAGCGTCGGCCTCCCGATCACCAACACGACCGCCTACGTCATGGACAAGTTCGATCGCCCGGTTCCGGTCGGTGTGGTCGGCGAGTGCCTGCTCGGCGGCATCGCGGTAGCCCGGGGTTACCTGAATCGCCCCGAGCTGACCGCGGCCCGATTCGTGGACCTTGATCTCGGCGACGGCGTGACGCATCACGTCTACCGGACCGGCGACCTGGTCAAGCGTAGGACGAACGGCGAGCTGGAGTTCGTCGGCCGGATCGACGACCAGGTCAAGGTGCGCGGCTACCGGATCGAACTCGGCGAGATCGAATCCCAACTCCAAGCCCACCCGCACGTCGCAGCCGCGAGTGTGATCGTGCGGCAGGACACGCCCGGCGACAAGCGGCTCGTCGGATACGTAGTCCCGGCCGACGGCAGCGGCAATGCCAGCAGCACCGACACCGGCACCGACATCACGCAGCCGACCACTGAGGACCTGCGAACGTTCCTCGCCCTGGTCCTGCCGGAGTACATGGTGCCGTCGGTGTTCGTCACTCTCACCGCGCTCCCGCTGACCCCGAACGGCAAGGTCGATCGCAAAGCCCTGCCGGCCCCCGACCCACGCGACCGCGGCCGTCAGGACACGTACACGCCCCCGCGGACCGAACTCGAACACACCCTCTCCGCGATCTGGTCCGAGATCCTCGGCGTGACGCCGATCGGCATCCACGACAACTTCTTCCACCTCGGCGGCCACTCGATCAGCGCCGTCCGGATGTCCTCCCGGATCAGCGCGGCCGGGCACAGCGTCCAACTCCAGCAGATCATGCGGCACAGCACCGTCGCCACACTCGCCGCAGCGATCTCCGGGCCCTGCGACGTGCCGACCAGCCTGATCGTCCGCCTCTCGACCTCGACCTCGACCTCGACCTCGACCTCGACGTCGAATGCGAACCCGACCACGATCCCGCGCCTGTTCTGCGTGCACCCCGGCGGCGGCAGCACGCACTCCTACCGCCAGCTCGCGGACCGCCTGGCCGGACGGTTCGACCTGCACGGCATCCAGGCCTCGGGCCTGAACCCGGGCGAGCAGCCGATCGCGAGCGTGCCGGAGATGGCCGATCGCTACTGGCGGGAGATCCGCGCCGTCCAGCCGGACGGGCCGTACCTGCTGTTCGGCTGGTCCACCGGCGGGGTCGTCGCGCACGCCATGGGCGCGCTGCGCCCGGACGAGGTCGCCCAGGTGTACCTGCTCGAACCCGCGGTCACCGGCCCGGCCCGGCGCCCGGTGTTCGACCACTACGCCGGCGTCTACCGCCGCGTCTCCGAACTCTGGGACCGCGGCCAGCGGGAGACCGGCGCGAGCCGCGCGGCGATCGAGGCCGAGCTGCGCCGGATGGCCCCGGCGATGAACATCGAGACCGACGCCGTCACGCTCGACCAGTGGCTGCCCTACGACGTCCTCGGCGCCGAAGTCCGCGCCCTGGCCGCCGACCGGCCCGCCCCCTCCCGGGCCGGCGCCACCCTCTTCGTCAGCGCGACGGTCCGCGACGGCTCCGGCGACGAGGTGCCACACGCCGAATACCTCGCCCACTGGGACCGGCTCTACCCGGCCGGACTCGAGATCCTGGACCTGCCGGGCCAGCACCTGCAGATGGTCAAGGGCGCCGCCCAACTCGACGCCCTGGCCGAACTCCTGACCACCCACCGGGAACGCCGCCCCGCGCTCACCTGAGCACCCGGCAAGCCGGTCGGTCGTCCAGTCGAACGCATCGACTGGACGACCGGCTTCGTCGTCCTTGCCTGCGCGGGACGTGGATCTCCTATGCTGCTGCACCCGACCAAGTCCCGCGAGGTGGTGCTCGCCAGCGACCAGGTCGCGACCGCCGTCGTCGACTTCCACGGCCGGCTCGGGATCGAGGGCGATCGGCAGTCACTGTCGGCGCGCCGCTGGGTGGACGCGGCCACGGAAGTACGGGACATGGCGCCGGAGACCGGGGCGGATGGCGTCGACGCCGCCCGGCAGTTCGGCAACGAGACCCTGGACCGGGCCAAATCGGTGACGGGCAAACTCTCCAGCGGCATCACCGAGCGGGCGCTGCGCTGGTGGGCGGACGACGAGGAACGCGACAATGGCAAGGGCGACGGGCCCGACAGCAGCAAGACGGAGGAACTCGGCAGCGGGACAACGGACTGATCGGCAGCCCGAAGCCGCCCGGCCCGGCCACAACACCGGCCAGGCCATGACACCGGCCCGGCCACGGCACAAACCACGACACCAGACATGACAAAGGGCCGGGGAAACCACTCCCGGCCCATCATCGAGTGTCCTCAAGCACCTCAATCCCCACCCCCTCCTCTCGTCACCACCTGGCCACATCCGGGAAGAACCCGGGAATCGACGTCGCCCGCCCCTGCGCGACCGCGACACGGTGAACATGCGCACCCAGAGCCAGATCCAGCACCCCCAACCCGAACGGCGAAAAAACCGTAGTCCGGTTCGGATCCGCCTTCACCGCGCCGTTGAGCACATCCGCCAGCGTCCCGTCCAAAAAGTTCCGATGTCCGTACTCGATCTCAGTCAGCTGCGGAGAAGTGCCCGCGGTCATGCAGTGCTCGACATCATCGAGAATGTTCTGACACCGGATCATCACCGTCGGATGCACATCGCGCAGAGACAGATTCAGGATCAGCTGCTCCGGCCGCAGCGTCTGTTCCTGGCACAACCACGGCGCCGGGGCGGTGGTGGCCAGGATCACCAACTCGGCGGCGGCCATGGCCTCGTCGACGTCCTCGGCCACGCTCGCGGCCCAGCCATGCCGCTCGCCGAGGTACCCGGCGAACTTGGCCGCGTACCCGTCGACGTGGTCGTACACCATGGCCTCCTCGACCGCCAGGCCGCGGGCGGCCAGGAAGTCGCTGACGGTCCGGCCGATCACGCCCGCGCCGACGAACAGCACCCGGCGCGGCTCCGGGGACGGCGCCAGCGCCTCGACCGCCAGGGCCGCGGAAGCCGCGGTGCGGGCCGCGCTGATCCGGGACGCCTCCAGGCACGCGAACGGGTACCCGGTCTCCGCGTCGTTCAGGATCAGCACCGCCGAGGCGCGTTGGAGATTGCGGGCGACGTTCGACGGGTAGCTCGCGATCCACTTCAGGCCCGACACGGCCTCCGGGCCGCCCAGGTGCGCCGGCAGCGCGATGATCCGGGCGTCCGGGCGGTCCGGGAAGCGCAGGAAGTAGCTGTTCGGGTTCACCGTCCGGCCGGCGTCGTGCCATAGGTAGGTGTCCCGGACCAGGTCGACGACCGCGTCCGGGTCGGCCGCGATCACTTCGGCGGCGACCGAGCCGTCGATGACGTGGAAGCCGGCCGGTCCGGTGTCGCCGCCGGCACCGGCGGCGACGGTTCGGGTGGGCAGTGGGGCCATGAGTGCGTGTCTTCCTTTCCGCAGGAGGAGCAGGGGCGGGGTCAGACGGCGACCCGGGCCGCGGACGGCCGCGGGACGAGCGCCGGGACGGGGGCGAACGGGTCGAGGGTGAGCGGGCCGTCCTGCGCGCCGGTGATCCGCTCGGCCACCCACGCGTCGTCGTAGATCGTGCGCAGGTAGCGTTCGCCCAGGTCGGGGGAGATGGCCGCGATCCGGCTGCCGGCCGCGAAACCCGGGCCGTAGCCCAGGACCGCGGCCAGCACCGACCCGGTCGAGCCGCCGACCAGCAGGCCGTGCTCGCGGGCGGTCCGCCGGCAGGCCCGGACCGCCTCCAGCTCGGGCACCAGCAGGATCTCGTCGGCCAGTTCCGGCCGCAGCAGCTCGGGCCGGCGGCTGGCGCCCAGGCCCGGGATGCTGCGCGGGCCCGGCGGGGTGCCGAAGATCACCGAGCCGGCCGAGTCCACCGCGACGATCCGGGTGGCCGGGGAGTGCTCGCGCAGGTACTGCGCGCAGCCGACGAAGGTGCCGGACGAGCCGGTGCCGACGAACAGGTAGTCCACCTGCCCGAGCTCCTTCAGGATGCTGCGGGCGGTGCGTTCGTAGTGCGCCCGCGGGTTCGCCGGGTTCGCATACTGATTGAGCCACACCGTCCCCGGCTGGGACGCCAGTCGTGTCTTGATATACGAGATCCGGGATTCCAGGTAGCCGCCGTTCGCGTCCTTCCAGTCGACCACCACCACCTCCGCGCCCAGCGCGCGCATCTGGTCCGAGCTGGACGTCGCGGTGTTCGGGTCCACCACGCAGGTGAACCGGTAGCCCTTGGCTGCGCAGATCGAGGCCAGGGCCAGGCCCAGGTTGCCGGAGGAGGACTCGATGATCCGGCTGCCCGGGCCGAGCAGCCCGCGCCGCTCGGCGTCCTCGACCAGGCTCACGGCCGTCTTGAGCTTCACCGAGCCGGTCGGGTTCAGGCCCTCCAGCTTCAGGAAGACCTCGCAGCCGGGCCGCAGCCCGGGCAGGCTCAGGAACACGTCGTCGGTGATGATCTCGTACGGCTGGCGGTAGATCACCGTCCCTCCCAGAGGTCCTCGCGGCCGATCTGCGCCGCGGTGTACTTGCCCAGGGCGCTGATCAGCATCCCGAGTTCCACGCCGAGCGCGGCCAGCAGCCGGTCCAGGCCCCGTTCCGGGTCCTCGTCCACGGCGATCAGCGCGGCCCGGCCCAGGCCCACCGCCGACGCGCCCAGCGCCAGCGCCTTGACCGCGCGCGGCCCGGCCCACATCCGCCCGCTGGCCAGCAGGGCCCCGGTCGCGGCCGGGTCGGTCGGCTCGGCCGCGGCGACCGCGTCCCGGGCCAGCCCGATCCGGCGCAGGCACTCGTCCAGCGGCAGGCCGACGTGGTCCAGGAACGCGGTCGGCGCCCAGCCGGTGCCGCCCTGCGCCCCGTCCACCGCGACCGCGTCCGCCCCGGCCCGCCAGGCCACCACGGCGGCCCGGTCCACGTCCCGGCCGGGGAAGAGCTTGACCCAGCGCCGGGCCCGCGGATAGTTGTTGCGCATCAGGCGGATCTGCTGGCGGAAGATCTCCTCGGTGAACGTGCCCGGGCAGGACGCGCGCAGCACCGGTCCGTGCTCGGCCAGTCGCTCGATCGCGTACTGCCCGTCCAGGCCGGCCGCGGTCTCGTCGTCGATCACGGTCAGCCCGCCGAGCCCGGGTTTGGCGCCCTGGCCCACCTTCAGCTCGAAGGCCAGCCGTCCGGTGGCCAGCAGCCCGCCGACCGCCTGGTCGCTGTAGACCTGGTTCCACACCTCGTGGTTGGCGTCCTCGGTGCTCTGCTGCACGCAGATCCCGCCGAGCCCGTCCGGCAGGTCTTCGAGGTACGCGTGGATCCGCTCCAGCAGGCCCTTGCGGTGGTCGTCGCCGGTGGCCCGGAAGCCGTTCATCGGCGCGACGTTCTCCCCGATCACCATCGGGATGCCCAGCCGCCCGGCCTGCCGGCTCAGCGCCACGCTGGCGCTGGCCACCCGGGTCGAGCCCAGGGCGGACAGGTACACCGGCAGCGGCGCCTTCATCCCGCCGAAGGCCGAACCGAGGTCCACGTCGCCGTACAGCGGCTCGCGGCCCAGGTCGATCAGCTTGGCCAGCCGGCCGGGCATGAACACCGGCGGGGCCAGGCGCAGCAGGTCGATCGCGTCGCCGGTGAAGTGCGGGTCCGCGCCGTAGACCTTGGTGCCGTACTCGTCCAGCGGCGGGAACAGGGCCGCCGCGCCGTCCCGGGCCCGGCGGCGCACCGCCTGCTCGGGGAAACCGGGTGCAGTCAGGAACGTCACGGCGAGACCACCCCCGCGAGCTTCGGGAAGGCGGTGGCCTGCCACACCGAGTCCAGCCCGGCCACCCAGCGGGTCAGCCGCTCCAGCCCGATCCCGAACCCGGCGCTGTCGGGGATCCCGGCCCGCACGATCTCCAGGTACCAGGCGTACTTGCCCGGGTTCTCCCCGGTCTCCCGCATCCGGGTGACGATGGCGGCGTACTCGAACTCGCGCTCGCTGCCGCTGCACAGCTCCCCGCAGCCGTCCGGGGCGATCAGGTCGAAGTTCAGCAGCGTGCCGGGCACGGCCGGGTCCTCCCGGTCGTAGAAGCCGCGCGAGCCCTTGGGGTAGCCGACCACGAAGAACGGCGCGTGCGCGTCCCGGGAGATCAGCTCCTCGGCCGGCCACTCGATCTCGGTGCCCGCGGCCTGCGGGTAGCCCTTGGCCCGCAGCCGGGCCACCACCTCGGCGTGCGGGACCCGCTCGAACGGCGCGGCGACGTACCGGGCCAGCGCGCCGGTGTCCCGGCCGAGCAGCTCCAGCTCGGCCGCGCACTCGGCCAGGGTGCGGCCCACGGCGTGCCGGACCAGGCCCTCGACCAGCGCCATCGCGCCGTCCCGGTCGACCCCGGCGAACTCGGCGTCGATCTGCCGGAACTCGGACAGGTGCCGCCGGGTGGAACTGGTCTCGATCGGCTCCAGGCGCACGTTCGGCGCGATCAGGAACAAGCGGTCGAAGGTCAGCAGCGAGGCCTGCTTGTACAGGATGGCGCTGGTCATCAGCTTGTAGCGGTGGCCGTAGTAGTCCACGTCCACCTGCTTGGCGCCGCGCGAACCCGGGTCGGTGACCGGGCCGATCACCGGGTGCAGCATCTCCTCGGCGCCGCCGGCCCGCAGGAACTCCCGGGCCCCGGCGACCAGCGACTGCTGGATCCGCAGGGTCGCGCGGGTGCGCGGATCGGCCAGGTGCAGCCGCGGGACGGGCAGGACGTCCACGTCCACGTCGAGGGCGGTGAGCGGAGGGTCGAGCTGAGTCGTCATGACGGTTCCTTGGTTCCGAAGGCGGGTGGGTCCGGGGGAGGGGGACGGCCGGCGGCCGGGGTCAGCCGATCGCGGCGGGCTGGTCGTAGCGGTGCCGGATGTGGCCGAGCGCGTACAGCAGGCCGTCCGAGGTCAGTTCGGCCGGCGGCTGCCGGGGCACCAGGTGGCCGATCGGCAGCGAGCCGATCCGGCTCCACTCCAGCCGGCCGTCCTCGGTGATCACGCTGCGGGTGCGCCCGGCGTTGTCCAGGTGGATGCAGTACGGCACGTCCAGGTAGCCCTGGGCGAAGGCGCGCACCAGGGCGCGGTCCAGGTCGGCGTCCAGGTCGAGCACCGCGCCGACCAGGGCCTCGGCCTCGGCCCGGATCCCGGTGTCGGCCGGCGGCTCGGTCGAGCGGACGGTGGCCCGGGCGGTGGCGGCGGCGGTCTCCAGCGCGGTCACGTTCTGCGCGAAGGTCGGGATCCGGGTGCCCTCCGCGGCGGTCTTGACGATCAGCCGGGACGAGCCGGTGCGCACCGCCAGCCGGGCCGCGTCCGAGAGCAGGCCCAGCGCGCCGGCCTCGGTCAGCGGGTACTGGCCCATGTAGGCGTAGACCACCACGTGCCAGTCGACGTCGGCGAGCAGCTCGCCGGCGATCGCGTGCAGGGCGTGCAGCGCCTCCTCGTCCTGGGCCGCGTTGATCTGCTGCGCGTAACTCAGCGAGATGCTGCGGATGCCGTGCCGGCGGAAGAAGAGCCCTTCCAGGACCGCGATCGCGATCAGCAGCGAGGGCGGGCACAGCTGGCCGAGCATGCAGCCGCCGAAGCTTTCCAGGTGCGGTTCGATGCCCCGCTCGCGCAGGGTGGCGAGCGCGGCGCAGGCCTCGCGCCAGGCGGCCACCGAGGAGCGCAGCGGGGTGCGCCCGTACGGCAGGCAGTAGGAGACCGGGCCGCCCTCGGTCGCGTCCAGCCCGGTTCGCATCAGGGCATTGATGATGTGGTCGGGCCGGGAGGAGCCGTGCCGCACCTGGACCGGGAAGCGCGGTCCGCGCACCGCGTCGAGCATCTCCAGGGTGGTGCCCAGGGGATGGGTGGCGATCGGGTAGCCGTTCAGGGCGCGGCCTTCGAGCAATGCGGTCCGGGCCGATTCCAGGTCGCCCACCCGGGTGAAGCTGTCGATGGTCAGGGTGCCGACGGTGGTCGCGTCGGCGTCCCGGGTGGCCAGCAGGCCCGCGCGCATCTGCCGCGGGTCGCTCACGCCCATCCGCGGCTGCACGACCAGCGTGCCGGAACGGCGGGCGGCGCGCATGAACGAGTGGAACGTGCCGTCCAGGTCGGAGCCGCAGGAGGAGTCGGCCGGGGCGTCGGGCCGGGAGTACGTGCTGATCGTGCTGATCGTGCTGCTCGTGCGGGTCCGGGCGGGTGCGGCGGGCCCGGTGCGCGGGGCGGGCCCGGCCGGGCGGCTGCACGTGCCCGGACCGACCCGGACCCCGCTCCCGGGGTCAACGGCGCGCACCGGCGTACCTCGATTCGAGCAGCTCGGCCGGGCCCGCCGCGGCGGTCCGGGCCAGCAGGTCCAGCAGCCGCGGGACGGCGTCCCAGCCGACCAGCACCTCGTCGAATCCGGCCTCGAACACGGCCGGGAAGTCCTCGCTCCGGCTGGTGCCCAGGGTGTCCAGCTTGCCGCCGATCACCAGCGGGACCTCGCGCAGCGAGGGCACGGAGCGGATCGCCCGGGCCAGGTCCGGGGCCTCCTGCGCGCCGAGCCCGTTGACCGTGCTGATCACGATCAGGTCCGGGCGCAGCTGCTCGGCCTCGCAGACCAGTTCCGCGGTCGGCGTGCAGGCGCCGGTGTTGGCCACTGTGTATCCCTGCTCTTCGATCAGAAGCTGCAGGTAGAGCAGGTTCCAGGTGTGCGAGTCGGAGGAGATGGTGCCCAGGACGACCCTGCGGGGGGACGCGTCGTGCTCGGGCTGCTGACGGGAGGTCATGGCCGGGTTTCCTCTCTTCGGTCCGTGGGCGGTACGCGGTCGGGGCGACCGGTCCGCTGCCCGGCGGCGGCCGGGCCCCGGACGGACCCGGGCCGCACCGCCGGTGCTGGACCCAGCGTCGCGAGCCCCGGCCCGCCGCGGAACTGGGCAGTTGTGCCCCCGAGCCGGGAACGGGCACTTTCGCCCACTGGGGGCCGGGCCGCGGCCCGCCTAGCGTTCCGACCATGCCCACCAGTGCCGCGACGGCCCGCCCGCAGGCCCGCCCGGCCGCCAGCCGCCCGGCTCAGATCATGTCCTCGGGCCGGATGCTGCCGGCCGCCACCGCCATCGCGCCCAGCTGGAACCGGCTCTGCGCGCCGAACCGCTCGGTCAGCCGGTCCGAGAGCCGGCGCACCGTGCGCAGCGAGACGTCCATGTGCCGGGCGGCCGAGGCGTCCGTCATCCCCTGCGCCCACAACCGCAGGATGTGCCGCTCCTGCAGGGACAGCCGCCCGCCGGTGCGCGCCCGCGCCTCGGCCAGCGGCGCGGCCTCCTTCCACAGCTTCACGAACAGGGCCGCGAACGCGTTGACCAGCGGCTCGGCCCCGCACAACAGCGCGCCGACGACCACCCGGCCGCTGGTCACCGGCAGCACCAGGTGCCGGCGGTCCGCCATGATCATCCACACCGGCAGCGACGGCAGGGTCCGCGCTGTGTCCGGCCGGCCCATCATCCCGCGCAGGTACGGCATCGCCGCCGCGTCGTTGCGCACGCTCTCCAGCAGCAGCGCCCGCATCTGGCCGCCGCGCCGGGCCACCGTCTCGTCCGCCGCGCTCAACGCCTCCAGTACCGCCAGGGTCGGGCGTTCGGCCGGGCCCAGGCACACCAGCTCCCGCTCGCACACCTCGGCCAGCTCCGCCACCCGCCGCCAGACCGCGTCCTCCCCGGAACACCACTCGACCCCCGGGATCCGGCCCTCCTCCGGCCGGCCGCAGGCCGCCAGCAACTGGGCCACCTCCAGCCGGCAGCCCTCGTACTCCTCCTGCCGCCGGGCCAGCTCGGTGTGCTGCCGGGCCAGCATCGCCGAAAGGCCGACCTCCGGTTCCACCGGTGTGTACCCGCTCGCCCGCTCCCCGGGCACGACCAGGCACAGCTGCTCGAGCAGCGCCAGCGCCCCGAGTACCGCGTCCTCGGTGATCCCGAGCCGCTCCGCCAGCTTCGTCGTGTCCGCATACGGCTCGGACACCATGGTCAGGTAGACGTTCTGCGCGACCGAATCCATCCCCAGCAAGTCAAGCACGGTCTGTCTCACTCCTTCGTCCCGCGGTAGGCCGGAAAGCCGGGCGCCGCCGGGAGCCCGGCGCCTCGTGATCCAGTCAAGTCACGGGCGCCGGGGAGCGGATGCGTGCAAGACACCCAACTTCCCGGCCCGGCCGCCGCCGCCCCCCGGTGGGCCCGGCGGACCGGCCCGGGCGGCCGGGCGGCGGGCGGCCGGGCTCGTACCCCTACCCGCCCCTAGGCGGGACATGGGTGAACCTCACCCATATTCCGCCGGGCCCTCCGGAGGGGGCCGCGAAGGTGGTAGCCGAGGACCGTGGGGTGGCGTACCGTGGCGCGATCGGGGCCGGATCACGGCGGACCGCCCCGTGCTGCGCGAGTCTGCGCCATCCTTTCCCGGCGGGACGGGAAAATAGGCACCGCGCACGCATACCTGCGGGCGTCGAGGACGGCACGGTGAACAGCATGCGAAGACTACTGGTCGACACCCTCGCGGACGGGCGCGCGAGATGAACGGGGAGATGTACTGGGAACGGGTCGGGCACGCCGGGGCCGAGCGCGGCCTGCCGGTGGCGGTCGGCGGCTCCGTCGCCCCGCACCGCCTGCTCGAGGCCCACCGGCACGGCTCCTTCCCCTACCCCCGGCACGGGCGCCGGCCCGAACCGCCGGCCGGGACCGGCCGGTACGCCCGGCAGGTGGCCGGCGGCCTGGTCTTCGCCTTCCCGCCGGACGAGGCGGCCGGCGGGCCCGAGGTGACCTGGTGGAGCCCGCCGCGCCGGCCGGTCCTGCCGGTCGCCTCGCGCCAGTTCGCCGGCAGCCTGCGCCAGGGCCGGGGCTGCCCGGCCCGCTGGATCGTGACCTGCGACCACGCCTTCCCCCGGATCGTCGAAGGCTGCCGCGACCAGGCCGGCTGCGACTGGATCACCGTCCCGCTGCACGCCTCCCAGCTGGCCCTGCACCGGGCCGGCTGGGCGCACAGCATCGAGGTCTGGGAGGGCGAGCGGCTGATCGCCGGGCTGTTCGGCACCGGGATGGGCCGGGTGTTCAGCGTGGACGCGGCCTTCGGGCAGGACCCGGGCGCGGTCCGGGTCGCCTTCGCCGACCTCAGCCGCCGCCTGGACAGCCAGGCCGAACTCATCGACGTGCAGGTGGACCGCGGGTACGCGGACTACCTGGAGCTGGACTCGATCAGCCGCGACCGCTACGTAGAAGCCGTCCACGCCGTCGACCTGCCGACCCTGATCCGGGACGGCGTGCTAGCCGTGCAACCCGTCGGTTCGGCGCATTAGAGCGTTTCGGGGCTGTCGGGCCGTCAATCGCCCGTTCGGCGGTGCGGCTCACCCGGGGATCTGGAGCCCGGCGGCCCTGCCTCACCACCACCGCCCTGGTTCGCACCGAGGGGATGGGTACGCGATACCGATGGCGCCGCGCTCCCCGACTGAGAGATTCAAGGTGTCAAAGCGAACCCGGACAGGACGGAAACGACATGAAGTTCAAGGCCGTGATGAGGACCCTGACGATCAGCGCCTTCGTGTTCCTGGGGGTGGCCGGGGCGGTCGGATCCGCGAACGCCGCCGCCGCGCACGCCGGCTGCACCGTCACCGCCACCACGGTCTGCCCCGACGGCTCGGACGGCGGCGCGGGCAACGGCTGAGAGCGTGCGCGGAATGGGGTGCCTCCCTGGGCGGTTGATGACACATCGCCTGGCGGCACCGTGGGCGACGTTACAGACGAAAAAGTATGCGCCGTCGCCCACGGCACCGCCATGCTCGGTCCTGAACCGCCCAGGGAGGCACCCCATTCCGCGCACGCTCTCAGCCCCTCCCGCCGCCGGATCCCGCGCCCGCCGGGACCGCCCCGCACCATCCGGGGCTGGTCCGGCGGGCGTTTTGCCGCGACCGGCAACCTGAAATAACCCCCGGACCGCTCTGGGCACCCTGGCAAGGATCGAATACGGTTGAACGATGCAGGTATCGCCGTCACCCCTAGTCGGACGCTCCGTGGAGATGGGCTACCTCGACCAGGCCTTGGCCGCCGCCCGCTCCGGCCACGGCGGGGCGGTGTTCCTGGTCGCCGACGCGGGCCTGGGCAAGTCCCGGCTGCTGAGCGAGACCGTGGAGGAGGCCGGGCAGGCCGGGATGGCCGTGCTGCGCGGCCGGGCCACCGAATCCGGCGCGACCGTGCCCTACCGGCCGCTGACCGAGGCCCTGTTCTCGGTCGCCCGGGCCGGGGCGGTCCCGGACGACCCCGAGCTCGCGCCGTACCGGGCCGTGCTCGGCCGGCTGATCCCGCACTGGCGCCGCGGACCGGCCGCCGAGACCGACGACTCCCCGGTGGTGCTGGCCGAATCCGTCCTGCGCCTGCTCGGCGTGGTCAGCCGCGGCCGCGGCGCCCTGGTGTGCCTGAGCGACCTGCAGGACTGCGACGCCGAGACCATGTACGTCCTGGAATACCTGCTGGACAACCTGGCCGACCAGCCGGTGCTGCTGCTCGGCAGCATGCACGCCACCCCCTCGCCCGCCCTGGCCCTGGCCCGCGGCGCGGCCCGGCGCCGGGTGGCCCGGCTGACCGAACTGGCCCCGCTGACCGACGAGCAGGTGGTGGAACTGGTGGCCGGCTGCCTGGGCAGCACGGTCGAGCAACTGCCCGAACCCCTGGCCCGCTGGCTGGTGCAGACCGCGGACGGCAACCCGTTCGTGGTCGAGGAACTGATCGCCGAGTGCACCGACGCCGGCGTGCTGACCGAGACCGCCGGCGGCTGGCAGCTGACCGGCCGCCCGCCGCGCGAGATGCCGGCCACCGTGGTCACCAGCGTCAACGACCGGGCCCGGCGGCTGGGCGCCGAACTGCACCGGGCCCTGCAGGCCGCCGCGCTGATCGGCCGCCGGTTCCCGCTGGAGGTGCTGCAGAGCGTCTGCGGCCTGGACGGCGACGGGATGCACCGGCTGGTGCGGGCCGCGACCGAGGCCCAGCTGCTCTCCCCGCCGGACAGCCCGGACTGGTGCTCCTTCCGCCGCTCCTGGACCGCCGAGGCACTGGCCGGCGAGGTGCCCCCGGCCGAACGCCGGCAGCTGGCCGCGGCCGCCGCCGACGCGATCGAGGCCCTGACCGCGGACCTGCCCGGCGAACTGTGCCAACTGGCCGCCCGGCTGCGGCTGAGCACCGGGGACGAGGCCGCCGCCGGACTGCTCTACGCCCGGGCCGGCCGGTACGTGCTGGACGAAGGCGGCGCGGTCTCCGCGGTACGCCTGCTCGACCGCGCCCTGGAACTGCTGCCCGAACGCGGCCACGCCGCCGCCCGGGCCGAGGCCTCGGCCTCCCTGTTCTACGCCATCGCCGAGGCCGGGGACGTCGAGCACGCCCTGCGCCGCGGCGCCGATCTGGAAGGCTCCGTGCTGCTCTCGCCCAGCCAGCGGGCCGAACTGCTCACCCGGCTGGCCTGGGTCTGCGTGGTCGGCGGACACTGGGACCTGGCCGCCGACCAGGTCAACCGGGCCCGCGCGCTGCTGACCGGCGACCCGGACCCGGCCCGGGCCGCGCCGCTGGACGTGGTCGAGGCGCACCTGCTCACGTTGGCCGAGGGCCGCGGCGAGGACCGCGCGGCCCGGGCCCGGGAACTGGCCACCCGCGCGGTCCGGCTGGCCGAGCAGCTCCCGCTGCCCGACATCGCCTGCCAGGGCCGCCAGGTGCTCGCCCTGCTCGCCCGCAGCGAGGGCTTCGACGCCGCCGACGTGCACCTGCGCCAGATGCTGGCCATCGCGGACGCGCACAGCCTGCCGATCTGGCGGCTGCGCGCCCAGGTCCGGCTGGCCACCAACGAACTGATGCGCACCGGCCAGAACCAGCAGATCCTGCTCGCCCGCAAAGCAGCCCTCGAACTCGGCGCGCTGACCGCCTGCGCCCAGGCCGACGCCAGCATCGCCATGCAGCACGTGCTGTACTGCGAGTTCGAGGAGGCCGAACGACTGGCCGACCGGCTGCTCGAATCCGCCACCCGCATGCACCAGGAAGGCGAATCACAGTACTGCCTGGTGATCAAGATCGCGGCCCAGGCGCACCAGGGCCGGCGCGAGCCGATGCGCGCCCTGCTGGCCGAGTACCGCGAACGCGGCGGAGAGCAGTCCTTCCACACCCCGGTCGTCTTCGGCCACCGGGCCGTGTGCGCCCTGCTCGGCGAGGACCGCCCCGGCGCGGAGGCCGAGATGGCCCGGGTGCGCGAGTGGGAACGCACCCACCCGACCATCTACTACCAGTCCGGCCGCTACGGCCTGGACCTGCTGCTGGAGATCCTGGCCGGGCGCGAGGGCGAGGAGCACCTGGCCGAGATCAAGCAGATGCACGCCTCCCGGCTGCGCTGGAACCTGCAGTTCGTCCTGGCCGCCGAAGCGGTGCTGCACGGCCGGGCCGGGCGCCCGGAGCAGGCCGCCGAGCTGATGGACGAGTCGCAGACCGCGGCCGCCCCCTTCCCGATGGCCCGGCACCTGCTGCTGCGGCTGATCGGCGAGGCCGCCCTGGACGACGGCTGGGGCGAGCCGGTGGACTGGCTGCGCGCCGCCGAGCAGCACTTCCACGGCGGCGACGTGGCCGCCATCGCCGGAGCCTGCCGGGCCCTGCTGCGCCGGGCCGGGGTGCGGGTGATGCAGCGGCGCACCGGCGCCGACGCGGTCCCGGCGCAGCTGGCCGGCCGCGGCGTGACCGCCCGCGAGTTCGAGGTCTTACTCCTGCTCGGCGAGCGGCGCGGGAATCCGGAGATCGCCAAGCTGCTGTTCATCTCCCGGCGCACGGTCGAGAAGCACGTGGCCAGCCTGCTGGACAAGCTCGGCCGCGCCGACCGCAGGGAACTGTCGGAGCTCGTGGCCGAACTCTGCGCATAGCAGTGGTCGTAGGGGGACGGGACGGATGCGTCAGTTGTTCGGCCGGGCGATCCCGCTCTCGTAGGCGAAGATGACAGCCTGCACCCGGTCGCGCAGCCCGAGCTTCGCCAGGATCCGCACGACGTGCGTCTTGACGGTCGTCTCGCCCAGCACCAGCCGCTGTGCGATCTCCTTGTTGGTCAGCCCGGCGGCCAGCTCGCCGAACACCTCCCGCTCCCGGACGGTCAGCCCGCCGAGCACGTCCGCTCCCGGCCGGGCCGGGCGCGGCCCGGCGCCGAACTGCCCGGCATACGCGTCGAGCAGCCGCCGGGTCGTGGTCGGCGCGAGCACCGCATCCCCGGCGGCCACCGTGCGGATCGCGGCCACCAGGTCCTCCGGCCGCGCGTTCTTGAGCAGGAACCCGCTGGCCCCGGCCCGCAGTCCTTCGAAGGCGTACTCGTCCAGGTCGAACGTGGTCAGGATCAGTACCCTGCTGGGCAGGCCCAGCGCCGTGATCCGCCGGGTCGCCTGGATGCCGTCCAGCACCGGCATCCGCACATCCATCAGCACCACGTCCGGACGCAGCGCCGCGACCATCCGCACCGCCTCGGCGCCGTCCGCGGCCTCCCCGACGACCTCGATGCCGCTGTACGTCCCGAGCAGCATGGCGAAGCCCCGGCGCAGCAGGCCCTGGTCGTCGACCAGCAGAACCCGCACAGTCTCCGCCGTCACAACCGCACCGCCGACGGCCCGCACTCCAGCCGCGCCCGCACCGACCAGCCCCCGGCCGGGCGCGGACCCGCCTCCAGCCGCCCGCCGAAAAGCCTGGCCCGCTCGGCCATCCCGCCCAGGCCGTGCCCCGGCGACAGATGCTCCGGCGACAGATGCCCCGGCGGCGGATGGCCCAGTGACAAATGGCTCGGGTCGGGCTCCGGCGCACCGTCGTCGTCGATCCGCAGGGTCAACCGGTCGGCCTCGCGGGCCACCTCGACCACCACCTGCTCGACGTTCCGGGCGTGCTTGAGCACGTTGGTCAGGCTCTCCTGGACGATCCGGTACACGGCCAGCTGCGCCGTCGGCGCGACCCCGGCCAGATCACCCGAGGCCGCGAACTCGACCGCGAGCCCGGCCGAGCGCACCATCGACACCAGCGCGGGCAGGTCCGCCAAGCCCGGCTGCGGCGCGTACGAAGCCTGCTCGCCGTCGCGCAGCACCCCCAGCATCCGGTGCATCTCGGCCAGCGCCTGCCGCCCGACCTCCGAGGCCTGCGCGATCGTCTCCCGGACCTGCGGGGCCGGCTCGACGGCCGCCGCGGCGTCGTTCAGGGTGATCATCACGGACAGGCCGTGCGCGATCACGTCGTGCATCTCCCGGGCCAGCCGCGCCCGCTCGGCCGCCACGGCCACCTGCGCCCGGCTGTCGCGTTCGCGCTCGGCCGTCTCGGCCCGCTCCCGGATCGAGGCGAGGTAGGAACGGCGCACGTTCACGTAGATGCCCAGCACCCACGCCGCCGTCACGGTGCCCGTCATGGTGATCGTGCTCAGCACCTGGTTCGTCACCGCGCCCCAGCGCACGACCGCCATGATCACGCCCAGCTCGGCCACCGCGATCGCCGCCCACAGGACCCGGCGGCGCAGTTCGTACGCGCCCAGGCTGTAGAGCACCAGCAGGACCGCGCCGTCGCCCAGGATCGGCATCCAGAACAGCCACTGGGCCAGGCACCCGCCCGCGACCAGGAAACCCGCGACCGCCGGGTGCCGGCGGCGCAGCACCAGCGGGGCCGCGAGCAGCAGGTCCCACCAGACCGTCCGCGGCGGCCGGGCGGTGTCGACCAGGTCGGCCAGCACGAGGGCGCCGGTCACCGCGAGCGCCGTCAGCACGTCCAGCACCAGCGGCCGGCGCACGAACCAGGCCTGCACCCGGGCCGCGCGCCGCAGCACCGTCCCGCTCATCCACGGCGGCACGGCCGCGGCCCGCTCCGCGTAGCCGGGCTGCGCGGAACGGGCCAGCAGGGAACCGGCGGTCATCAGGTCAGGACCGCGCTCACGCGTCGCGCCGCCGCAGCAGCACGGCCGACACCGCGAGCCCGAGCAGCACCCACCCGACCAGCACGGCCAGCCCCCACCACGGAGTGAGCGAGTACCCGTCCGGGATGCTGTTGGCGAAACTCGCCCCGGCGCTGCCGGGCAGGAACTTGCCGACGTTCTTGCCCCAGTTGCCCAGCAGGTCGCCGAACAGCACCGGAAGGATGAGCACGAGCCCGGCGTAGGCGACCAGCGCGCCGGGCGTGCTGCGCACGATCCAGGCCAGGATCCCGCCGACCACGCCGATCAGCGTCAGGTACAGGCCCGTGCCCAGAACCACCCGCAGCACCCCGGGATCGGCCAGCGAGTAGCCGGGCCGGTAGTGCGAGATCAGGCCCTGGGCGGCCATGAACGCGACGAAGGAGACCACGATCATGGACGTGGCGGTCACCGCGACGAACACGATCAGCTTGGCCCACAACACCGGCACGCGCTTGGGCACCGCGGCCAGCGTCGCCCGGATCATCCCGGTGCTGTACTCCCCGGACACGAACAGCACGCCCAGCGCGCCGATCAGCAACTGCCCGAGGTAGTAGCCCTGCAGAGTGGACGACGGGGCGATGTCGTTGGCCTGCAGATCGCTGGTGATGTGCCGGGTGTTGTACGCGACGACGAGCCCCAGCAACAGCATGCCGAGCACCGCGGCGCCCAGCACCGCCCAGGTCGAGCGCAGCGTGCGGAACTTGATCCACTCCGAGGCGATCGCCCGCCGCACGGTGACCGGCTGCGACTGGACGCGGGTCCGTTCCGCAGCCGGAGCGCGGGTGTCGAGCACGGGGGCGCTCATACCGACACCTCCAGCCCGGCGCTCGCGGCCACGGCGTCAGCGTCCGGCCGTTCGCCGCTCGCGCGGTAGTCCACCGAGTCGCGGGTCAACGCCATGTAAGCCTCCTCCAACGATCCTGCCTGGTCGGTCAGTCCGTACAACGTGATCCCGGCCCCGGCGGCCGTGGTCCCGATCTGCTCGCAGCTGCGGCCCTGGACCTCCAACACGTCCTCGGCCACGTTACGCACCGTGACCCCCGCGCCGCCGAGCAGCCCGGCCAGCGCCGCGGCCTGCGGCGACCGGACCCGGACCGCGCCGGTCGAGGCGTCCGCGATGAACTCGGCCATCGACTGCTCCCGCAGCAGCCGGCCCCGGCCCACCACGATCACGTAGTCCGCGGTCAGCGCCATCTCGCTCATCAGGTGCGAGGAGAGGAACACCGTACGGCCCTCGTCCGCCAGCCCGCGCAGCAGGGTGCGGATCCAGCGCACGCCGTCCGGGTCCAAGCCGTTGACCGGCTCGTCCAGCAGCAGCACCTCCGGGTCGGCCAGCAGCGCCGAGGCCACCCCGACCCGCTGGCCCATCCCGAGCGAGAAGGACCCGACCCGCCGGTCCGCCACCTCGGTCAGCCCGACCATCCCGATCACCTCCTCCACCCGCCCGCGGCCGATCCCCGCGGTCGCCGCCATCGCCAGCAGGTGGTTGCGGGCCGAACGCCCGCTGTGCACCGCCCGGGCCTCCAGCAACGCCCCGACCTGCTGCAACGGCCGGGCGTGGGCCGCGTACGGCTTGCCGTTCACCAGCACCGACCCGGCCGTGGGCGCGTCCAGGCCCAGGATCAGCCGCATCGTCGTCGACTTGCCCGCCCCGTTCGGGCCCAGGAAGCCGGTCACCGCGCCTGGGCGGACCGTGAACGTCAGATCGTCCACGGCCAGTTTCTCGCCGTACCTCTTCGTCAAACCCCGAGCCTCGATCACGCTTTCTCCGTCGGTCGCAGGTCCTGCCGATTTCGCAGATAGTGAGACCCTAGGCTTCGGCGCACCCCTGGCGGATCCACCTGGCGGTCTATCCTGCCTGCTCGGGGTCGTCCGATCGGAGGACCTGGAACAGGACGGTCGGTCGAGCTCCTAGCCGCGGCTTCCACGGGGCTGGCCGCTGTCTCTACAGCGCTGGCCGCGGTCGCCACAGGACTGGACCGTCAGCCGTAGTGCCGCGGCGGCCAGTGGCGCAGCAGATCCCGTTCGCGCGCCAGGAATTCGGCGAAGGTCGTGGCCGGCTGTCCGGTGAGGTCGTGGACAGCCGGGGTGGTGTCGGCGAGCGATCCGCCGGCGACCTCGGCGTAGAGCGCTGCCACGTCGGCGGCGAACTGGGCGGGCAACCCCTGGGCCTTCAAGTTGTCCGCGAAATCCGATGGCGATCGGTCGACGTAGGAGACGACCCGGCCCAGCGCCTGGGAGAGCATGGCGGCGATCTCGTCGTGGGTGAGCCCTTGGGGGCCGGTCAGCACGTACCGCTGTCCGTGACCCAGGTCGCCGCCCAGCAGGACGGCGGCGCAGGCCGCGATGTCGGCGCAGTCGATGTAGGACACTTGCGCCTGCCCGTAGGCGCCGAGGAGATCGCCACCGCTGGTGAAGGCTCCCGCGCCGGTGAGGAAGTTCTGCATGAACCCGCTGGGCTGAAGGATCGACCAGTCCAGCCCAGACGTCTCGAGCCGCGCCTCGATCTCGGCGTGCGCGCCCTCGGCCAGCAGGCCGCCGGGGTGGGCGTTGCGCACCGAGATCTTCACGACGTGCCGCACACCCGCGCGTATCGCCGCGTCGATCACGGCGATCTGCTGCCCGATCATCGGCTGGGCCCCGGTGGCCGGCAGCGCGCCGGGCGAGCAGAGAAACACCTGGTCGACGCCATAGAGCGCGGCCGCGATCGAGTCCGCGTCGTCGAAGTCGCCCACCGCCACCTCGCCGCCGAGTTCGCGCCCGCGGCTCGGATCGCGCACGAGCGCCCGAAACGGTGTGTCCTGGTGCCGCAATCGGCGTCCCAGGTGGCGGCCGATCGAGCCGGTGGCACCCGTGACCAGAATCATCGCCTACTCCTTCTATAATCGAGGGACCCTCGGATTATATGTCGAGGGTCCCTCGATGTGAAAGGACCGCGATGGCCGACCCAGGACCCCGGCCCCGCCGGGTGCGCTCGGATGCCCTTCGCAATCGGGAGCGACTGCTCACCGCCGCCGACGAGATCTTCACCGTGGGCGGCGCCAACGCACCGCTGGAACATGTGGCCAAGCAGGCCGGTGTGGGTATCGGCACCCTCTACGGCCACTTCCCGTCGCGCCGCGCCCTGATCGCCGCATTGTTGGCCGAGCGCAACGAAGATCTCTTCGAGCACGGTGATCGGCTGCTCGATGCCCCGGCCACGATCGAGACCCTTGCCGCGTGGATTCGCGCGGTAGTCCGGCACGCCGCCACATATCAAGGGCTGGCCGAGGCGCTCGTGGAGAGCCTGGAGGATGACGGCAGCGAATTGCACGCCTCTTGCCTGCGGATGAACAGCATCGGCGAGGAACTCGTGCAGCGCGCCGTCAGATCCACAGCGCTCGGGCCCCATGCCACCTCCGCCGACGTGTTCACCCTCATCAACGCCGCGGCCTGGACCCGCGAGCACGCCGGCCCCGAACCGGCGGATCGCCTGATCTTCCTCGTGCTCAATGCGCTACAGGCGTAAAGCAGAGTGCATCGAGGATCTCACGCGAGCCCCCCGTAGCCGGCCCCGGCCGCGACGCCGCCCACCGCGACCCCGCCGGCGGTCCGCTCGGCCGGCGTGTGACCCGGCAGACGACCGCGGCCGTGGCAGCGGTGTAAGAGGTGACAACGTCCGCCATAGTGCCCACGCTGCAGTTCGGCTTGGCCGTGCGACGCACGAGTGCCGACCATCCCATCCGCACTGGTCGAACAGTACGGGCAGAACAATCGGCACTCGCGTCGTCGGCCGGCGAATCGGGCAGCTGATCAGCCGGTCAGTCGCCTCGCGGCGGCCGGTGTCACGTGTTGTTGGCCAGGTTCAGCAGGTCGGCGCTGGTGCCGTCGAACTTGTCGCGGTCCACGTTGCCCGAGACGCCGCTGACCGAGCCGGTGTCGGTGTACTGCCAGATCGTCGCGTACGGGAAGCCGGCCGGTACCGAGGGGTTGGCGGCGGTGGTCCAGTCGGCCTCGAACAGGGGGCTCTTGGCGGACATGCCGCTCCAGTCGTCGGTGCAGGTGTCCCACCAGCTCGGACTGGTGTAGATCACGATGTCGCGGCCGGTGTCGGACTTGTAGGCGTTGTAGAAGGACAGGATCCACGAGTCCATGGCCGAGACGGACAGGCCGTAGCAGCCGCCTTCGAGGTCGACCATCCCGGGCAGGGTGAGGTTGTCCTTCGACCAGGCGCCGCCGTGGTCGGCGAAGTAGTTCGCCTGCGAGGCGCCGCTGGACGAGCCGGGCTGGGCGAATGCGTACGCGCCGCGGATCACCTTGGCGTTGTAGGCGTTCAGGTAGTTGGCGCTGAAGTCCGGGTCCGTATACGTGGTCCCCTCGGTGGCCTTGATGTACGCGAACGAGATGCCCGCGGATTTCACCGACTTCCAGTTGACCGACCCCTGGTAGTGCGAGACGTCGATCCCGGCCGGGCCCCAGGCGGCCAGCGGGCGCACGGTGTCCGGGCTCAGCTGCAACTGCCGGGAGTCCGGCTTGAAGTCCTTGAGGTCCTGGACGTACCCGACGCCCAGATATCCGTCGCCGAGCGGGATCGTGCTGCCCTCGGGCAGCGACCCGGCGGCGGTCGAGGTCGTGGTGGCGGTCGCGCCGCCCGGCGCCGCGGCGGCGGCGGCCGGGCCGGCGAGGGCGGTCGCGGACAGGGCGGCTCCGGCGACGAGGGCGGTGAGCGTCAGCAGCTTGCGCTGCACCGTCGCGGTGCTGCGGATTCGGGAGAACAAGGGGGATTCCTCCTGGCACGTCGTTCGTGTGGGTGAGCGCAGGGCCGAGGGCGTTTCCGGGCAGGCCGGATCGCCACGGGCAGCCGCAGGGCGCGACTGTGTGGTCGACTGGTCGGAATTCCCTCGTGGACGTGACCTGGAAGTGAGGAGAAGGTGAATTCTCTGCTCGCCTCGGGTTGGCGTCTAAGGCTTTTATAGCAGCCGGTTTTGGCGTGTCAAGAAAAACAAATTTCGCCCAAATTAAGGTCGACCGGGGATCAACGAACCCCGCTCACGTGCGGCTTTCGGCCTGCCTGTCAAGGACACGCCGTGCAAAGTTTGGTCATATCTCGCCGGATGAAAACCGGTGACACGAGGTTCGACTTACTGCCCGGCCTTAAGTATTTTGGAATGCCCGAAGAATGGCGGGGAAAGCCGCTGAATCACTGTGCCGGGCTCGTGAGCATTCCACGCGCCGGTAGCCGGGCCCGGCTCACCCGACCAGCGGGCGGACCAGGTCGGTGGCCGGGCGGGGGTTCTCGTGCGGGTAGCCGTCCTGGTCGGTGATGCCCTGGCTGGCCATGGTGCGTTCGACCGCGCTCGGCAGCCGGGGGGCCTGGCCGTCGTGGCACTGGGCCAGCAGCCGGCGCAGTTCGCGGGCGGCCAGCGGCGGGGCGCCGACGTGGGTGTGGCCGGTCTGCGGCGGGGCCTGTTCGCGCAGCCGGGCGGCCTGGTGGCGCCAGTGGTCGGCGTCGCGGAACTCGCCGTCGGCCCGGTGGGCGAAGTACAGGCAGTTGGCGGCGGTGGCGTTGCCCCCGCCGGCCGCGAACTTGAACCAGAACCGCGCGGTCTGCGAACGTCCGGCCAGGTGCATCAGGCAGGCCAGGACCAGGGCGCCGTCGGGGTCGACGTACGGCTGGTTGGTCAGCGCGCCGAGCCGTTCGACCGCCCCGGGGCGTTGCAGGATGAGGGTGGCGGCCAGGTGCAGTTCGTGCCGGGCCTGGTCCAGTTCGGAGCGTCCGGCCAGGGCGCCGGTGGGCCGGTGGCCGGTGCGGGCGTCGGCCCGGACGTCGGCCCGGGCGGCCCGGGCGCGGCGCGCGGCGGCCAGGATCTGGTCGGTGGGCGGCGGCTGGTAGCCGTCGTACTCGGACTCGAAGAGCCTCAGGTCGGCGAGCAGCCGGTCGACGGTCGGCCGGTCCGGAGCCGCGCCAGGCCCGGCGGTACCGGCCCCCTCAGCGTGTCCGTCAGGGATCGTCACGGTCAGTCCTCCCCGTCCGGGTCGCCCAACTCGATGCCCAGTTCCCGCGCCAACGTCCGGCGGGCCTGGGCGGTGTGCGAGGTCACCGTCTTCGGGCTCAGGCCCATCAGCCGCGCGGCCTGGACCACATCGCAGCCGAGCACGTACCGCAGCACGACCGCCTGGTGCTGGCGCTCGGGCAGGTCGGCTATCGCGCCGAACGCGCCCAGCGACTCCGACAGCGCGGCGAATCCGCCCGGTTCGGCCTGCACCGCGCGCTCGAACGCGGCGTTGGCGATGGTCTGGTCGGTGATCGCGTGCTCGGTGCGCCAGCGGACTATCTCGCCGCGCAGCAGGTCCATGGTGTGGCTGGAGACGTTGCGCTGGTTCAGGATCTGTTCCCAGGCCTCGTGCAGCTTGATCGCGATCTCGCCCGCGATCAGCTCCGCCGACTCCCGGTCGCCGACCTGGACGTGGGCGTAGCGGATCCACAGCGGGAAGTTGGACTGGACGAAGGCGTCGAACGCCTGGTCGATGTAACCGGACCCGGCCATTGCTGAGGGCTCGGGCGCGGCGCCGGATCCGGCGTCGGCCGCGGCGTCGGGCCCGGATCCGGCCGCGGGCCCGGCTGCGGCGGCCGTCGCGCCGGCGGCGGACTCGGTCGGCGACTGCGGGGGGAGGTCCACGGGCCTGGCCTGATCTCTCGGGAGCGCCGCGACCGCCCGGGGATCGGGCCGAGGTCGGCGATGGGCGACGGTCGATGGCCCATGATTCAAGGTAACCATGTATCCGGCGCCGTTATTCACACACTTGCCCAAAATTTTTACTCAGCGCGACGAGATGATCACCGTTCCCGCGCCCCTGCGCGCCCGCGCGGCGCCGGGCGCCGGGCGAATCAGTGATCCGTGATACAAAGTGCTGACGGGCAGTCACATCCGCCACGGGGACCGCGCGACTGGACAGGTGAGGACGGCAGATGGACGATCCGAAGGTGGACTTGGAACTGGACCGGGCGCACTCGGCCCGGATGTACGACTACTACCTCGGCGGGACCACCAACTTCCCGGCCGACCGGGAGGCCGTCGGCCGGGTCCTCACGGCGTTCCCGCAGGCCCTGATCGCGGCCCGCTCCAACCGCGGGTTCATGCGCCGGGCCACCCGCTATCTGGCCGAGCACGGGCTGCGCCAGTTCCTGGACGTCGGCACCGGCATCCCCACCCAGCCGAACCTGCACGAGATCGCCCAGTCGGTGGCCCCGCAGGCGCGGATCGTGTACGTGGACAACGATCCGATCGTCCTGGCGCACGCCCAGGCCCTGCTGCTGAGCGCCCCCGAAGGCCGCACGACCTACATGCAGGCGGACCTGAGCGAGGCCGGGGCGATCCTCAAGTCGCCGGTCCTGCACGAGACCCTGGACCTGACCCAGCCGGTCGCGCTGAGCCTGAACGCGGTGCTGCACTTCGTCCCGGACAACGACGAGGCGTATCGGATCGTGCAGACGTTCAAGGAGGCCCTGCCGCTGGGCAGCGCCCTGGCCATCTCGCACGGGACCGGGGACTTCACCACCAACGTCGAGCAGGGCGCGGCGATCTACCGG
Source organism: Actinocrinis sp. (assembly GCA_035943635.1). Classification (GTDB taxonomy): domain Bacteria; phylum Actinomycetota; class Actinomycetes; order Streptomycetales; family Catenulisporaceae; genus DASZBX01. The sequence continues at coordinate 24,957 of DASZBX010000097.1, forward strand.
TCCGTGGGCACCTCCACCCAGCTGCGCACCCTGGCCGAGTTCACCCGCTTCTTCGACGGCTGGGACCTGACCGAGCCCGGCGTGACGCTGTCCCACCGCTGGCGGCCGGACGAGGAGACCGCGGCCTCGGAGATCACCGACGCGGAGGCCTCCTGCTACGTCGCGATCGCCCGCAAGATCGCCTGAGCATCCGAGCTCTGCCACGCCGATCTCCTCGCTCGGCAAGGAAAACACCGCCGCGCGGGTCAGGCCCTGAGGCCCGGCCCGCGCGGCGGCGGTTTGGTTCCCGACTGGAGTGCGGACCGGTCACGGTGCCCGGACGAACCGGGCACCGTGCCCACCGCGGGAGCGGTGAATCAGCTCACTGCACGACGGACCACACGAACGTGGCCGATCCCGTGTAGCCCGCGCCGTCCTTGGCGGTCACCGTCACCGTGTACGTCCCGTACGTGCTGCCGGATCCCGAGATCGTGCCGTTGGACGCGATCGAGGTGCCGGGCGGCAGCCCGGTCGCGGTGTAGGTGAGGGTCGCCGCGGAGTTCGAGTCCACGCCCTGGATCGCGAACGAGACCGCCGCGCCCTTGGGGCTGCTGTAGCCGAACGGGTTGAGCACGCCCACGGTCTCCGCGCCCGGCACGCCCGAGTTCGGGGTGACGTTCGCGCTGACCGCGGTGTTGGCCAGCGACACGCCCGAGGCCGAGGCGCCGGCCGCGACCTGGCCGGTCAGCTGGTGGGCCAGGCTGGTGGACCCGGTCAGCGGCAGGTTGGTGGACGCGTCGCCCACCCGGATCGCGTACGACCCGGCCTGCGCCTCCCACTGGTTGTCGGTGTTCGACCAGTCGGCCAGGTCGTGGATGGTCAGCGGGAAGCTGACCGTCGCGCTCTGGCCCGGGGTCAGCTGGACCCGGTCGAAGCCCTTGAGCTGGTTCGGCGGGTCCTGGCTGGCGGCCGGGTCGCCGACGTACATCTGGGCCACGTCGGCGCCGGCCACCGAACCGGTGTTGGTGACGGTCGCGGTGACCGTCGCCGTGCCGTTGGCGCTGAACGCGCCGACGCTGAGGTTGGTGTAGGAGAACTTCGTGTAGGACAGCCCGTATCCGAACGCGAACGCCGGAGTGATGTTCTGGGCCTGGTACCAGCGGTACCCGATGTCCACGCCCTCGCTGAAGTCGACCCCGGCCGCGGTGCCCGGCCACTGCGCGGTGGTCTGCGCCGGGACCTGGCTCAGGCTGCTCGGGAAGGTCAGCGGCAGCTTGCCGGACGGGTCGACGGTGCCGAAGATCAGCGCGGCCACCGCGGCGCCGGTCTCCTGCCCGCCGTACCAGTTCTCGAACACGCCGGCCACGTTGTTGAGCCACGGCATGACCACCGGGGAGCCGCTGTTGATCACGACGATGGTGTGCGGGTTGGCCGCCGCCACGTCGTTGATCATCGTCTCGTCCGCGCTGGACAGGTCCAGCGTGGTCAGGTCGCTCTCCTCCCCCTCCGGCGCGCTGACGTAGATGATCGCGTCGGTCGCGGCCTGGGCCGCGGCCACGGCCTGCGGAATGTCCGCGGTGCCGTTGTCGTCGCCCTGGGTGTAGGTCACCTTCACGTTCGGCCCGACCGCGTTCTGGATGCCGGTGATCGGCCAGACCGTGTTCGAGCTGGTGACCGTGCCGCTGCCGCCGCCGGCCAGTTCCACCCCGGCGCCGCCGTCGGTGCCGATCACCGCGACCGAGCCGGTCATGTTCGGGTTCAGCGGCAGGGTCCCGTTGTTCTTGAGCAGGACCGTGCCCTCCTCACCGAGTTGCAGCGCGGTCTGCTGGTGCGCCGCGCTGGTCACGCTGGTCGACAGCGAGCCGGTGGCCGCGTTGTCGAACATCCCGAAGGCGAACATCTCGGTCAGGATCCGGGCGACGTTCGAGTTGAGCACCGCCTGGCTCAGCGTCCCGGCGGTCAGCGCGGACTGCAGGGCGCCGGCGTCGGAGAACGGCATCGCCACGTCCATGCCGGCCACGGTCGACGGCACGCTGGAGTAGTCCGCGCCCCAGTCGGAGGTGATGTAGCCGCCGAAGTCGGCCTGCGAGTCCAGGCCCTCCTGCTGGATGTCGGCGTTCTGGCACGAGGCCGCGTTGTTGACCTTGGCGTAGGAGCACATGAACGCGGCCGGCGCGGCCTGCTCCACCGAGGTCTCGAACGGAGCGAGGTACAGCTCCTCCAGCGCCTGCTGGCTGACCGTCTCGTTGCTGTTGCCGGCCGGGTACTGCTCCTGGTCGTAGGCCGCGGTGTGCTTGACCATGGCCATCACGTCCTGGCTCTGCAGGCCCTCGACCTCGGCCGAGGTGATCTGGCCGGCCAGGTAGGGGTCTTCGCCGTAGGTCTCGTAGGTCCGGCCCCAGCGCGGGTCGCGCACCAGGTTGGTTGTCGGGCCGAGCGAGACGTTCACGCCCTTGCCGGCGAACTCGTTGCCGATCGCCGTGCCTTCCTGCTGGATCAGGGCCGGGTCCCAGGTCGCCGCGGCGTTCTCGCCGTCCGGGTAGGCCGTCACGCCGCCGGTGCCGTCGCCGACGCCGTTCGGACCGTCCTGCAGGTTGGTCTGCTTGATGCACAGGTTCGGCACGGCCGGGATGTGGCCGATGTACGACGAGGTCCCGTCGCCGGCGACCAGGGCGAGTTCCTCGGCCTGGTCCATGGTGTTCAGCACCTGCTGGATCCGGGTGGCCACCGGCGCGGTGGAGTTGACCCACGAGCAGGTCCCGTTGCCGCCGTTGCCGTTGCCGCCGGTGACCGGCGCGGTGGTGGTCAGGCCGTAGACGTCGAGCTCGAAGATCGAGTACCCGAACTGGGTGCCGCGGGCCGTGCCGTACACGCGCACGTAGCGGTCGGTGCTGGAGACGGTGAAGTTCTCCTGGCCGCCGGTGCCGGTGGTGGTGGAGTAGACGTTGGTCCAGGTCGAGTTGTCATTGGACACCTGGACCTGGAACGCGGTGGCGTAGGCGTTCTCCCACAGGATGCCGATGCCGCAGATCTGCTGCTGGGAGCCGAGGTCGACCTCCAGCCACTGCGGGTCGGTGGACAGGCTGGACCAGCGGGTGCCCGGGTCCCCGTCGGTGGCGTCGGGGGCCGGGTAGTCGGTGGCGTCCTGGGTCGAGGAGGCCGTGGTCGGCTGGTCCAGGGCCAGGTCCTGCACGCCGCAGTACTCGGTCGGGCCGCCGGGGGGCGGCGGGGGCGGGGGCGTGGTGCCGCCGCCGGTGGTGAAGGCGAGGTAGTGCAGGTTCCAGCCGCCCGCGTCCTGGTCGACGGTCAGCGTCTGCTGCCCGGCCGCCAGGGTGATGCTCGCGGTGACCGTGGCCCAGGTCTGGTACCCGCCGGTGGCCGGCACGGCGATCGAGCCGGTCAGGTTGGTGCCGGAGGAGTTGGCGATGTGCAGGCCGTCGGCGACCGCGCCCGGTGCGGCCACCCGGACGGTCACGGTGTAGACCCCGGAGGTGGCCACTTCGACGGTGTACTTGAACCACTGTCCGGAGGCCGTCCAGCCGATGTCGTAGCCGCCGCCGGCCGGTGTGGCGTCCTGGGTGTCCGCGGAGGCCTCGAGGTCGACGCCGTCGGTCCGGTAGCTGTTGGAACTGCCGTTGACCGCGGCGACGTTGTAGGCCACGGCCTGGCCGCCGGTGTCGTAGTTCGCGGCCTGGAGCGTGCCGGGCACCGCGGCGGGCGTGCCGCCGAACGGCGCGTCACCGGTCGGCGGCGGGCTGCCGCCGCCGGTGCCGCCGGTGAAGGTCATGTAGTGGAAGTTGAAGCCGTTGGAGTCCTGGTCGATGGTCAGCGTCTGCTGGCCGGCCGGCAGGGTGACGTTGACGGCCACCGTGGCCCAGGTCTCGTAGCCGCCGGTGTTCGGCACGGCGACCGAGCCGGACAGGTTGGTGCCGGCCGCGTTGGCGATGTGCAGCGCGTCGGTCAGGCCGTACGGCGAGGACAGTCGCAGCGCGACGCTGTAGTTGCCGGCCGTGGCGACGTTGACGGTGTACTTGAACCACTGTCCTGCGGTGGTCCAGCCGATGTCGTACGCGCCGCCGGCGAGGGTGGTGTCCTGCGTGTCGGCGGTGGTCTCCAGATCGATCCCGTCCGCGCGGTAGCTGTTGGCCGAGCCGTTG
>DASZBX010000098.1:0-26384 GCA_035943635.1 Actinocrinis sp.
CCCCCCCCCCCCCCCCCCCCCCCCCCGCAGTTTTTGAATGGGGATGGCAGTATCGCTCGTGGCGGGCATAGGTTGTAACCAATATAGCTTTCGCATTGCCGCTTGCGTATTAGGGGGATATATAAACCCTAAACGAGGAACGGCATATGGAAGCATCCACTCGTAGCCAAAAGAACAAAGAAATATCGCTCAGCCTAAAGCCGAACGAATTAAAAACTATTCCGCTCGGTATCTACGAGCAAGAATCGGACATCCCCGAATTTGCGTATGAAACACTGCCTGATGTAGGTGATGGAGTAGCTGTTTACCCATCAAACGTAAAGATGGTAGACGGCATACATCTCATCTACCAATTCCAAAGCTACGCGCATCAGACGGTTATGGTGTTCTTGAAGCAAGCTGACGTGTGAGTACGGCTGAATCAGTAGGCCAGCTCAGCTGTCAAACTCCCCATCCTTGACGCCACCGATGAACGCATCCCACTCGGCGGCAGTAAATACGAGCTTCGGGCCGTCAGGGTTCTTCGAGTCCCGCACTGCCCGCGCACCATTGGCCAGCTCGGCAACCTCTACGCAGTTGCCACCTTGGTTGCCACTACGCTTCGACTTCCGCCATGAAGCACTAGAAAGATCAAGCTCGTTCATAGTTCCTCCATCGCTGCACAGATCATGTCTACCGACGCAGCCGGAGACAGAGCGGCGGCGCGGACTAGATCGTATCGGAGTTGGCACTGATCGACCTGTTCTGGCTGGTTGATCAACTGGCCGTTGCCTGGCCCTTCGAGGTAGACCACGTCCGGCCCTTCGGCAAAGCTCAGAATCGTCATGGCTCCGTCCATGCAAGCATGTTCGCCAGTACCAAACGGCAAGACTTGCAACACAATACGCTGTGCGCCTGCCAGCTCTGCAAGTCGTTTTAGCTGTGCCCGCATCGTGGCAGTGCCACCAACCGGCCGACGCAGCAATGCCTCATCGAGGATGGCCCACAACAGCGGTGGGGCGGCTTGTTCGAGAACATGTTGCCGTTCGAGCCTAGCAATGACCTTCTCCTCAACGTCACCCGGCCGGCCAGCGCTCAATACGGCACGGGCGTAGTCCGCCGTCTGAAGCAGACCAGGCACGGCTTGCACTTCAAACGTGGCAATGCTGGTAGCCGTCGCCTCCAGCTCTACGTAGCCGCGGAACCAACTCGGAAAGTTGCCACGGTTCACCAGAGGCCAGAGACGGCCCAAGGCTCCATCAGTGTTGAGTGCATCGTCGCAGCGTTCGGCGAAGTCGCGTGACGGCGTTCGCTTGGCGGTTTCAACCAATCCGACCAGCGCACCCGTGTAGTTGATAATTTCACCGAGTCGGCCTTGACTGAGGTCAGCGGCCGTTCGGTAGCGTCGCAGCTCACTGCCAAAGTAGGCGGCAACTGACGAGCTGGGGTCAAGTTCTCGGGGTAGCACCATAGTTAGGCTTTGCACCTGCCTATGCAACAGAGGTTGCTGTTGGGTTTTGCGGTATCGCTCAGTGTAGTGCTCAAGGGGCACGCTGGAGTCAGAGCCTCCATAAAACCCCAGGTTGTGGTGATACCCCATGTCCAACCAGTTGTCACGTCCGAGAGCAACACCGGCGAAGACTGCTCCATACAGCCGTACCCAACGCCTCGCAGCCCTTCCGACTGCCCCAAAGATGGCACGAGCTTTCGTCACGCTGGCAGTTCGCGAATGGGGGCTACCTGAACCCTGCGCTGAGACTGCCGAACTGGTGACGTCAGAGCTGGTTACAAATGCGGTCAAGCAGACGGGACGAGCTGACGGGCCACCAACTCCGGGGCCTACCGAACAAGTGGCAGTGATCAGTGTGTGGGTGCATGTCGTAGGCGTCGTACTTCGAATCGAGGTATGGGACAACGACACAACACCACCGCAGAAAAGAGAGCAACGTCCTGATGCTGAGAACGGTCGGGGCTTGTTTCTGGTCGAAGCATTGAGCAAGCGGTGGGGTGCTTACACGCCGAATGTGGGCGGCAAGGTGGTGTGGGCGGAGGTGGGCTTTGAGCAAACGCCGAATCACAACGTGACGCTTTCCGTAGAAACTGCACCTCTTATGAAGCGCGATCGGCAGCCGACTAGCAACGCACCGAATCAAGGCGCAAGAGCTGACGTTGCGCTACTTGAGCGGGTGTTGTTGGGGCTGAGGAGGCTACCGCCAAAAGTCTGGGCAGCAGATTAGCTAGCCGACTTTGCTGATGCATATGCCGTCGCATATCCGAATCTAGTCGCTCAGAATAACGCCCACACAAGTGGCATAGAAGCTAGGTACGAGGGAAGGAGTTGTACCCCGAGGCCAATTTCGGGGAAAGTCAACCTACGTGGAGTCATATTAGATACATAAACTCAACTGGGTTATGAGCATGGGAGCTGTACCCGGCCAGCCCTTTTGACGGCACCACGAGAATTCGTTACTATTCAAGGTATGAAAAGTGTAGATTCACTCAACGCCAATGGCATTCATTTCGAATTAATTACACTTAAAGAAGCCGTGCACACAGCACAAGACGTCGCAGTAGCTTGTGACTGCTCAGTGGCGCAAGTTCTTAAGACTATGCTGTTTATCGGCAAGCAAGTTCCTGTTATTGCCATTGTCGCAGGCGATGCAAGGGTAGATAGTAAAAAGCTAGGGAAGCTGATCGGCAATAGTTCACTCAGAATGGCGACGGCTGACGAGGTAAATGCGCTCACTGGCTATGAGGTAGGCAGTGTTTCACCATTCGGCCTGCAAGCCGATATTCAGAAAGTTCTAGACGATGGGGTCTTTGGGTTAGAAGCCGTGTATGTCGGAAGTGGCGTCAAGGATGTCATTATTCGGCTCGACTCGGCAGCTTTGCAAAAGGCATGGGATGGGGTAGTCGCGCCGATTATCAAGTACTAAGGCGAAATTTGGACTCCCTGGCCCTTTCTTAACTAGCATTGTTATACCAGGGTGGGAGTCCTCCATGTTGAACGGCATTCGATACATTCTGTTTGTTAATGCCCAAGATACGACCCGGCACGTTTCCAGTGCAAACACTGCGATTTACCCGAACCTCGGCCTATTGACGCTTATGACCGCCGTCGAGCAGCGTCTCCAGTCAGCTGACTTTCGGCTCGGCTACTTCGATGGCACCGTTCACGGGAATCTGGCGCTTGAGCAATTCATCGATGAGAATGCCGGCTCTATTGCTGCTGTGTGCTTCAGCGCTCTAACAGCAAATTACGGCGCGTCGTTGGCTCTGGCTGAGCGAGCAAAACGTCTCAACCCGACAGTCATAACCATCTTCGGCAACGACCATTTCTCGGCGCTCTACAAGCAAGTGATGCGCAACCGCGCTTGCGTAGACTACGGGTTCTATGGCAATGATGTTGTCGAAGGCTTCGGGGCATTTGTTACTGACTGCCTTCTTGGTAGCATTGATGATTTGTCAACTTACGCGGGGCTGGTCTATAGGCAGCCTTCGGGGGAGATTACCGCCAACCCCGAAAATCCTGCCGAGTATGGCGAGCTTTCTGCACCGAACTATGCGCTCATTGACAGCCTCATGCCTCATCGTAAGCACTATCTTGAGGGTCAGCAGAAAACGTACTTCTTCATGCGATCGCGAGAACTCCGCAGTCAAGTTGTGGACATTGGGCGCGGGTGTATTAAGTTTGCTGGACCACGACTTGAAGGCATACCTCTCAATGCTTGCGACTTCTGTGGAATTATTCCTGGAGTCAAAGAGATATCTTCTCCTGACGCCGCGAAAGCCTGGGCGATACTCCACAATGCGTATGAGCACGGCTACAATTACTTTTACGTTATTGCCGATGAGCTGCCGTTGACGCTTTGGCCGATGCTACGTGACATGGCGGCCGATATTCCGAGCTGGTTTAGCTCCCTGTCTTCAGATGAGCGCCCAAAGATGTTCGGATACGCCAGGGCCGAGGCTTTTGCCATAGCACCTGACCGGATCAAGGTGCTGATTGAAGACTTGGGATTTGACCACTTCTTTATCGGCTTCGATGGGCTGACCGAAATATCTTTGCTCGTTATGAACAAGCAGCCGGTGGGAGGCCGAGGCCGAGCAGAAAACCCGATGGAACATAACTTGCGTGCATTTGACGACATGGTTACACGAGGCGGCATGATTACAGCCGGCCTTGTGCTCACCCACCTTGGCATCACGCCTGCGCTCTTGGAAGAAAACTACAATGCTCTGGCGCGTATCGTAAACAGTCATCCCAAGACATTTGCTGCGTTGGACTTTGGCCCTCTCTGCCCGATACCTGGGTCACAGTCATTCAGATATCTCACGCACCCAGAGTACGCCGAGGCACGCGCAGAAAAGTTCGGTCTGCGCGTGAATCGCGACTATCTCGAATCACGAAAGGAGTATTATCGGGAGGCCGACGATTTCGACATGAACGAGCTGATTGAGGATTTCACTATTGGATGTTGCCCTGACATTACTCCTAAGCAAGTTGATGATCACATTGCACGAATCACCGAGCTTGCCGACCGGTACGAGATAGTCGTCGGGGGTGGGGTGTAACTCTTAAAAAGGGCCGAAGCTATGCTCAGGCCCTTTTAGCGCATGATCGCACTAGAAACTATAAAAAGTCAGAAACCACTTCATACATCGGCCCCCCGTTTACCTTGCACCTTCTATTTTACTCCCATTCCCCATTGAAACCATACATGCGGCCGATCGTCAGCCGTTCGTACACATGGCGGTAAAAGCCCGAATCATCGCGACGGAAGATTTGATCGTCGCGGGGGTCATCTTCTGTTTCTACGGCAGTTGCCGTATCAAACCACCACACCCGCTTAGGGATAGACGGCGGCGTAAATTGCGTCGTCAGTACATAGCGCGCCGTATCAGTCCTCGGCTGGCTCATAATCGGCCAATCCGAACGCACGTGAGTGCGGTAGTCCACGTGGAACGAGAAGCTATACGGCTCAGAGTCGCTCGGCGACAGTTCTCGGTCGAGCTGGAAATAACCGAGATGCACGCCCTTGTCGCTCTCGTCAAAATGGCCAATCGTACATCCTGGGCCACCCTCCAAACTGACCACACCACGGCGGTAATCGCCATGACACCCCATGCCAAAGTAGTAACGGTCGAGGCCGTAAGCCTTTGCACGAATACTGAGCAACAACCGTAGTTCGGTCGGAATACCGTGCCTGTCGTATGAGATGAATGACTCAATTGATGCAATGCTATAGAGCCGGAACGGGTCATGCTCTTCGTACAGATCATGAGCATTAGGGACGTATAGAACTTCTCCCCGTTCCGATGCTCGCCGCTCACGCCGCCGATGCTCACTAGTAGCAAGCACCTCACGAAGCATGAGTTCTAGATAGGCGTAGTTGCCACCGCACGCACTGGCGTAGTGCTCTAGCAGTGCAGTAGATGGCACTACAAGGCCGTTCTCAACTTGAGACAGGTGTCCACCGCTGTACTGGTCGCCTGCTAGTTCGCGCTGGCTTAGCCCCCGCGCCTTGCGCACTTCTCGGAGAGCGACCCCGAGACGTTGGAGGGTTTCACTCTTGGGCGGATGTTTTGAGCCTTCTCGGTTCGCCATGTCAGCGACCTTCCTTCAGCCAACACCACTCGATGCTTGCTTCGTAGTGTTGGCGCTTGCTGGCTGAACTTTGCTGCTCAACAAGCATAATTGCCCTCTGGCAGGCTCCAACGCTGGAGGCCGGACACAACGTTTCGGCCCTGGCATAGGAGGTGTTGAACATGACGGGTGAGTTGGTACCCCGTCGCTCCAGTGGGCAGTTGCAACGCGCAATCACCGGAGCGCTCAACGAAGTAGCGGCGCGTCAGATCGTCACCGAGCGCATCATCAAGGCCAAGAGCCAGGTCGGCGAGTACGCCCTGAGTGAAGCGGTGTACTTGAAGTCGATTCAGCACATTGCTGAACTCAACAACCCGCTTGTTGCTGAGGCAGCGTCAGCGATCATCGGCCTTACGGTGGCTGGCATCATCCGCACGACGGGCGAGTTCGGGTCGTCGCTGTGATGACCTTGCTTGTCATCGTCGGCCTGGCGGTCGTCGGCTGGCTGGTGTGGGTGTACGTCACTCATACCAGCCAGGGCAACAAGAACGCGCTCAACTCCGAGCTGTTGCGCATCGAGCAAGCCAAACAAGCAGCGATGGAGGACATCCGTCGTCGTCGGCAGTACGCCGAAGAGCAGTTGCGGCGGTTGGGTCGGTGGTCGAAGTGAGTAGCAGGCCACAGCAACCCACCATCGCGGGTAAGTTGCTCGAACTCAAGGTGCTGCTCAATGCGACACGGTGGGAACTGCTCGACGCTGTCGTGTTGGTAAGCGAGTTATACGACCAGGCCGTAACGCTGGAGCAGACAACCACCGCAACGGCGCATGGAGTGCTCGACCCTGAGCCGAACCGCGAAGATTACACGCCTGGTGATGCCACTTGAGCAATATCGAGGTGAGAGCGCCGGGCACTTTTTTCAGGGTGCCCGGCAGTGCCCAATGCGTTGAGTGCTCAGAAACGGCGAGAGGAGGAAACGCCGTGAAATTTTTGGGGCCGAAAGAAGTAGGTGTGCGTATTCTGTACGCCTTTGCGTTGCTTTGGGCAGTCTCGTTTATCGCACATCAGATTGTGTTGTGGCTCACCCCTGTTATCCCGCTCGTCATCGTGGTTGCGGTGCTCATGATGATCTGGGCTGTGGTGTTCGGACGGCGGCGCAAGTGACTTCCGAACCGTCCTCAGTCGTACTCAGTACGAAAACGGCCGTCTTGGTACGACGGACGATCACGTTCGTCGTGTTCACGATCGCAGGACTTTCATTTGTATTTGGTTTTGGCAACGGCTGGACACTGGGCTTGCAACTTGGGGTGACACCGTGGATTGCGCCACTGGTAGCGCCTGCGGTTGATCTGTCAGTGATTGGCCTGCTGACCTGTCTGCACTATCTCCGCACACAGGCAGTAGACAGTCATCTCATCACTGCTCGGCTGCTGTTGCTGTGCTGCGGCGTACTCACATTTGCCCTGAACACGGCCCGGCCGATTCTGGCGCACCAGGCCGGCCGGGCTTGCTTCGACGGTATCGCACCGTTCTTGTTGCTGGGCTGGAGTGAAGTAGGGCCAAAGCTCTTGACCTTGCTTCATGCAACAGCTCCCGAAGTCGAGAGAATTGCCGTCCCGGCTCGTCAGAACGAACCGCGGACTGCACCAGATGAAAAAGTACCGTCCGCGGAGTTACTTGCGACTGCAAGACAACTCGATGCAGCGCATCGGGCAGCAACAAGGCGGCCAATTACCAGAGACAAGCTCCGGGCAGAGTTAAAAACTTCGAGTGCAACGGCAAGCGAGCTTATACGGATTGTGCGTAGTGAGCCGAGTACCTAACTTTTCGTTGGCATTTTTCTCGGGGCCAAAGGGTACCGATCGGCGTTGTGAAATGAACAAGCCTTATTGACTGTTGCGAATCCGCCACATATAACAATAGGTGAGATTTGTGGCGGATTCGCAACGCACGAACTACTTAGTAATGGAAGGAGGGTACGGCATGGCAAGGTTTGATCGGCTCATCATCACTGGCGAGCAACGGGAGAACATAGATAGGCACGCACTCGCGCGAGTTATATTGCGACTGGCACGTATGCGTTTGCGTCAAGCAGAAGAAGCAGGGCAAGGCAAAAGCGAGGAGCCTTCATCATGATTCTTCCTCTTACTTTGTCCACACTCCTCGGGGGCATCAGCCTGTTCGTTGTCGTTATTGGCGCACGGGTTATAGAAGCGAAGTCGTGGCGCGCTCATCTCACGGCCTACCGCCTCACCTTGCCGAATGGCCTCTCTGCCGATGACGCCGCTCGTTGGCTCACCAATGTCAGTGGGCTGACCCATCCCCCGCTGTGGTCACTTTTCCCTATGCCACCTGTCGGGCTTGAGATTGTAGCTTCAGCCTCGCGGGGTATTACCTACTACTTGTTGACTGCCAGCAATAATGAAGCACAGGTACTCTCGGGTCTGCGCAGTAGCTTGCCTGGCATACGGCTTGATCCGGCACCTGACTATCTCGACAAGAAGCTTCATCACACTATTGCCGCCGAACTTGGCATGACCAGTTACAGCCGCCAACTCTCAGTAGACCGCGCCGAGGCTGTTAACAGTGCGGTGCTGTCGTCACTGTTGCCCTTGGTTAGTAATGAAGAAATTCGCTTGCAGTGGCTTATAACGGGCGCTGGTACGCCAAAGCCGTTGCACAGCGCCTCGACTAAAAAGGGTGACCGTTCATGGAGCGGCTATCTGTTCGAGGGTGACGTACCGGCCGACGTTGAAGCACTGCGCGCGTTACGTCTCAAGCAACAGGATGCACAAATTCTGGCTACGGCGCGAATTGGTATCAGTGCCCCAAGCAAGGCGCGAGCGTATAAGCTCCTCGGCCGAGTGTGGGGCAACTTCCACGGTGCCAACGCTGTTGGCGTGCGTGTCGTCAGACGGTGGATACCTTCATCCGTCGTTGCTAACCGTCTAAGTATGCGCAAATACCCCGTCACCAAGTGGCCGTTAGTGCTTGGTGCGCATGAAGCCGCCGCCCTTATACCCTTTCCAACAGGTGGCGCGGTATTGCCGGGTATCTCTCTTGGCAGTGCTCGGCAACTACCTCCAACGACTACCGCAGTCACTTACGGCGCGGCAATACTCGGCGCAAGTAACTACCCTGCTATGACCGACCGCTTGCTGACCATATCTGCCGAAGATCGCACCAGGCATTTGTACGTGGTCGGGCCGAGTGGTTCGGGAAAAAGTGTCTTGCTGACTCGACTTATTCTCGGCGACATTCAATCCGGGTTTGGTGTCATTGCTATTGACCCCAAGGGCGACATGATTCCTGACGTGCTAGCTCGTATCGATGAAAAAGACGCTGACCGAGTGCTGGTGATCGACGCTAGTAAGCGTGAACGGCCTATCGGGTTTAACCCGCTTGGCACTGCTCAAACGGAAGAAGAGCAAGAGCTAGCCGTAGATGGCATCCTGACGGTCTTTAAGGAGATATGGTCAAGCTTCTGGGGGCCGCGGAGTGATGCAATCCTGCGAGCGTCATTATCTACGCTTGTACGCACCCGCGCTGCTGACGGTTCACCGTTTACGATCTGTGAATTAGTGCCGCTACTCACTGAGCCTGCCTTTCGGCGCTATGTTGTGAGCCGACCTGGATTACCGGATAACCTCAAAGCCTATTGGCAACGCTACGAAGCGTTGTCAGATGGCGCACGCGAACAAGCCATTGCGCCACTGCTGAATAAGTTGGAAGCCTTCACCTCGCGCACCCCGATTCGCCTGATGCTCGGACAGGCTACAGGCGGTCTTAATTTCTCAGATGTGTTCATGCGCCGCCGGGTGGTGCTTATTTCCCTGGCACAAGGTTCGCTTGGCGAAGAGACGGCCGCCTTGCTCGGCTCGCTGCTGACATTCTCGATGTGGCAAGCCGCCCTGAAGCGCGTGAACACGCCACCAGAAAAGCGATTTCCGGTCTTCGGCTACATCGACGAAGCACAAGCCGTCGTCAAGCTCCCTGTGCCGTTGCCGGATATGCTGGCACAGGCCCGTGGTTTTAAGTTTGGTCTGACGCTGGCAAACCAGTACCTTTACCAGCTTTCTGATGCGGTGCAAGCCGCCGTCATGAACACGGTACGCAACCAGGTAGCGTTTCATGTTGAAGATAGAGACGCTCACCTACTGGAGCGCCGTTTTGCGCCGCTGACGGCTGACGACTTGCAGGGACTCGCCGCATGGGAGATTGCCATACGGCCAAGCGTCAACGGTGGCACTGGCGCTGTCGTCACTGGTATGTCTCTGCCGCTTCCCGAGGCCACTGCTGACCCTGAGCAATTGGCGACGGCTTCACGTACTCGCTACGGGCTTGCTAGAGCCGACGTTGAGGCCAGCTTGACGGCGCGTCTCCAGGTGCCAACGAGACGAGCTGGCTTCGGAGTGGAGCATCAGTCATGAAGTGGGTTGGAAGCTACATCATCGGGCTACCGTTCGACGTACCGGCCGGCTCAAGCACCAGTCTGCTTACATCGCTGGTCAGACAGCCAGTTTGCGCCGAATTGCCAACGACTCATGGGCTATTCCCTATGGAGGTCTCTCCATGACTTCGTCCGGCCCGGCCCGCCGGTACGTCAGCGGTGCGTACCTGGATAAGCTGCTCGATCAGCTATCGGAACGCGATTGGAAAATCATCGCGGATGTCTGGCGTTGTCGGGTGCTCAGTGGTGATCAAATTACTCGTCTTCATTTCTTTAATATCAGCCAACTAACACGGCAGCGCACGCGGCGGGTAGTGCTTGCCCGGCTGGTTGATTGGGGAATTCTCAGCCCTTTGAGTCGGCGTATCGGTGGTATTCGTGGCGGTTCGGCTGGCTCAGTGTTTTCGCTTGATGTGGCTGGTCAACGGCTTGTGCGTCTGCATTGGCCCGATGCAGCGGCAGATGAGCAGCGGGCACGGCGACCGTGGACGCCTGGGCAACTGTTCGTCACGCACGCACTCGCCGTGAGTGAGGTGTATGTGTCGCTGATCGAGACGAGCCGAGAAAAAGATTTTATTGTCGAATCATTTGCTATTGAGCCGTTTTGTTGGTGGCCAAATGGCGTTGGCGGATATCTCAAACCTGATGCCTATATGCGGTTATCTGCCAACCGAGTCACGGGGCATTGGTGGCTTGAATTAGACCGTGCTACGGAAAGCCTACCGACCATAAAACGGAAGCTCACCGCGTATCTTGAGTTTATCAATCGAGGGCAACTTGGCCCGCGTGACATTATTCCACGGGTCATAGTGAGCGTTCCTGACGAGCGGCGGCGGCTCGGAGTGGTCGAGGTCATTGAACGACTACCGTCACCGGCCGATGAGCTGTTTACTGTCACAGTCTTCGATGATACAACAGGGCAGCTCGTAGCCTTAGTCGAAGAGCCTCCATAGGCTTTCATAGTAGCGTGTTTATGTCAATAAAAGTGTTGCGGATTCGCCACGGCGGGCGCATACTGGAGTCTAAGAAAGGAGATCATGAATGGGAAAACAAGATTTACTGAAGCTTGGCACGTACTTACGGACAGAGCGAGAACATACCGGCATGTCACAACGACAAGTGGCAACAAAGGCGGGCTTGGACAACTCGTATGTTGCTCGGCTTGAACGTGGTGATTTTGCCGCGTCGCCCAATCCGTCACATATTCAGCAGCTATGCGACGCTCTTGGTATCGACTCAGCCGAAGCAATGTCGTATATCGGAGTCAAGTCATCATTCCCGGAGCCTCGCGCGTACTTCCGTAGAGCATATGGAGTGACCGCAGAGGATGCCGAGGTAATGGCACAGCTCATCGAAGAGTTCCAGGCAAGAAAAAAAGAAGGAGGTGAGAAATGAACAAGCCAACCAAGAAAGCTATGCAGTCTATGCTCAGTGAGCTACGGGCAACCGTGCCACATCGGCCGCTGACCTATGGTGATTCGCTCCAGAGCACACGTAACCAAGCTGCGAAACTGCGGCAACTGATAGGCGCAGATACGCCCGAAATTAATTTGCTGTGGCTCATTGACCAACGCGCCGTACCCGTCAACTTCGTACCGAGTTACCGACTTGGCGAACAGAGTGGCCTGACGACCGACTACATCACCGGCAAGCTAGAGGTATTTATTAACGAGGGCGAACCGCCGGTACGGCAGCGCTTTTCGGTACTGCATGAACTCAAGCACGTGCTCGACTGGCCAGACGCCGACTTGCTACACGGCAAACTCGGCAGTGGCAACAAAGAACTGCAAGGCAAACTGATAGAGCAGATAGCCAACGAGTTCGCCGCACACGTCCTGATGCCTACCGGACTCGTCAAGCGGATTTGGTTTAATTCGCAAGATATCCAGCTTGCGGCCTCCATGTTCAACGTCTCGCGTGAGGCAATGACCACGCGCCTTGAAAAGCTCGGCATTCTCGGCGACCCAAAGCCACGACCGCGGCTGTATTTCAGGGCGACTGGTCTTATGACTGCTGAGCCGTCGGTATGTGAACCCTGTTTTAGCTAGCAACCTTACAGAAAGGAGTAGTGCAACTATGCATGTGGGTAGTGCATTTATGCGGCCCGAGTTTGAAGGCGGAGACGGCGTAAGCTACTTGCGCGTCTCTGATGTCAGCCAGGTTAAGACCGACTATGACCCGGAGGGTAATTCCATTCCGGCACAACGGGCGGCAAACCAAGTCCGAGCCGGTGAACTCAGCATCATCATTCGTAAAGAGTTCATCGACCCCGGCAAGAGCGCCCGAAGCATTGAGGGGCGCGAAGCGTTCCAAGAGATGGTCGCCTACCTCAAGACGCACCGCAACATCAAATTTGTTGTGGTCTACGCCCTGAGCCGGACGGCACGCAACCGTTACGATGACGCCATTCTAATGATGACCCTCGAAAAGCTCGGGGTAAAACTCATCTCGGCGACTGAGCGTAACCTTGACGATTCGCCCTCGGGTAAGGCCATGCACGGCTTTATTGCCGTGATGAACCAGTACCGTTCAGACATCGACGGCGAAGACATCAAATACAAGATGGGCCAAAAGGTTATCGCCAAGGGCGGCAGTATCGGCGTTGCGAAGGTGGGCTATCTGAATGTGCGCGATACATCAGAAGGTCGCGAGATTCGTACTATCGCGGTAGACGAACAGCGTGCCCCGCTTGTGCTCGAAGCGTTCAAGTTGTTCGCTACTGGCGAATACACTGAGGAAACGCTACACGAGGAAATTGTGTCTCTCGGCCTCACCATGCGGAAGACGTACAAGAAGCCGGAACGACCTATCTCTAAGGCCACCCTTGGCAATATGCTTCGGGATAGGTACTACATCGGCGAAGTGAAATATAAGGGTGTGTGGCACCCCGGCCGACACGATCGCATCGTTCCTCCGCAACTTTTCGAGCAAGTGCAAGAAGTGCTCGATTCTCACGGCGGAGCTGGCATCCGTACCCGCAAGCATCACCACCACTTGAAGGGTGTGTTTTGGTGCAAGCGGTGTGGTAATCGGTTTGGAATGCAGCGGGCCAACGGCAACGGTGGGCTGTACTGGTACTTTTTCTGCACTGGTGCCCGCCGTCACGAGTGCGACCAACCGTATGTGCCGCTTGAAGATTTGGTGCGCGAAACCGACAAGTACTATGCAGGGGTCAAGCTAAACGATGACTTCCGCGAAGCCATTGCAGCGGAGGTAGATGCTACGTTGCTTGACGAGTTGTCGGTACGCGAAGCACTACAAAGGCGCGTAGCCGCCCGGCTCAAGGAGCTCGACCAGCAAGAAGACAACTACCTTGAACTGGTCGGCAATCCCGACTGGTCACAGGAAAAGCTCACCGCCAAGATGTCCAAGCTGAAGGCGGAGCGCAAGCAACTCAGCGCACAGCTTGAGCAGGCAGACGAGAGCCTAGAAGTCGGCCGGAAAGTGCTTGTCGGTGCCCTCGAACTGCTGAAGTCACCACAAGAGCTGTACCGCCAGTCAGATGATGCGGGAAAGCGGCTGTTGACGCTGACCTTGTTCGCCAAGCTCTATGTGGATACCTACAGCGTCACCGGACACGAGCTGAACGAGCCATTCGGGGCACTCGTCGAGGTACAAAGCCGCCAGAGTATGAAGCCCCAGAAGTCGGCTACCCCTCGTGCCTACATGCGCCGTACGGCCGCTGTGGGGACGTATGCAAGCACCAGTGCCCAGCCGCAAGTGGCGCTCAAGACAAGCAAGAGCACTGCCCTTGCGGACAGTGCTCTTGACAAGCTGACGGTCACCGAACTAGTTGATCTAGTTTTTTTGGGCCGTGGTTCAACTAACGGTGTTCTGGTGGAGGTGCCGGGAATCGAACCCGGGTCCACTGAAGAGAAGGCAGGGCTTCTACGGGCGTATTCTCAGTGCGCTTTTATCAGCCCCGACAGTCCCTGAGACGAGCCGTCGACGGGCTTAGCCACTAAGTTTTCCCGCAATCACCAGTGGCCGGTTCATGCGGTTGAGCCTCCTAAATGATGCCGGGATCCAGGCCGGAGGCGTTCCTGGGCCGACACAAAGTCGAGCTTAGTCTGACTAGCTAATCTGATTACAGATTAGGCAGCGAGAGCGTAAGCGGACTTCGGTGCAACTTTAGAGTTGGCATTTGTTTTTTTGCCGCATATGGTTAAAGAGATCATTACGGCTTCCTCTGCCCGCTTCCCCTGCCCCGACGTCCAGTGTCGAAACCGTTCACCCCCGCGTGAACTGCACACGGGAACGCGAGCGGCGTGCCACGGCGAACGCGGCACGGCAGCGTAGCGAAAAGTGTGCAGTTCTCAAACAACCCGCCGGACGAACCGGCGACACCTCAAGGATACTCCGTAGAACACCGATCCCGCGAACAGGATTCCCACCGCGAGTCCGATCGGCCGACAAGACCGGGCCCAACCCGGCCCGACCGAGCCCAGCCCGGCCGATGCCAGCCAAGCCCAGCGACCCCAAGTCCGACCCCACGGCCGAACCCCGGCCCCCCGGCGCTACCGCATCTTCCGGCGCGCGGCGGAGATGTCGCGTTCGGCCTCGCGCTTCATGGTCTTCTCCAGCAGCGTCTGCCGCTTGTCGTAGTCCTTCTTGCCCCGCGCCAGGCCCAGTTCGACCTTCGCCTTGCCGTCCTTGAAGTACAGCGACAGCGGGATCAGGGTCAGGCCCGACTCCTTGGACTTGCCGATCAGCTTCTGGATCTCCTGCCGGTGCAGTAGCAGTTTGCGCTTGCGCCGGGGCGCGTGGTTGTTCCAGGTCCCCTGGTTGTATTCCGGGATGTGGACGTTGTGCATCCAGACCTCGGCGTCCGAGACCTGGGCGAACCCGTCCACCAGGGAGGCTCGGCCCTCGCGCAGCGACTTGACCTCGGTGCCGGTCAGCACGATGCCGGCCTCGTAGGTGTCCTCGATGAAGTAGTCGTGCCGAGCCTTCTTGTTTTGGGCGATGTATTTCTGCCCGCGTTCCCTGACCATGGAAACCATTGTCCCTTATACGCGCAAGTACTTACGCAGCGTGAAGGCGGAGGCGACCATCGACATCAGCACGCCCACGATCAGCAGCACCGGGACGATCCACACGAACGGCCCCCACCCGATGAACGTCACCGAGGTCATGTTCGGGGCCACCACGTGGTCGATGAAGAAGCCCTTGACCGCGACCAGGATCGCCGAGGCGACCACGCCGCCGAGCAGGCCGGCCACCGCGCCCTCGAGCAGGAACGGCATCTGGATGTACACGTTCGACGCGCCGACCAGCCGCATGATGCCGGTCTCCCGGCGTCTGCTGAACGCGGACAGCCGGACCGTGTTGAAGATCAGCAGGAACGCCAGCACCAGCATGACCACGGCCACGCCGACCGCGGTGTACTCGGCGATGTGGATGAACGTGAACAGCGGCTTGAGCAGCGCGTCCTCGTCCTGGACGGTCTCCACGCCGGGCAGGCTGCCGACCGCGGTCTCGATCACCTGGGCGCCCTCGTTCGGGTTGACCAGGCTGATCCGGAAGGAGGAGGGCAGGTCGTTCGGCGTGATGCTGTTGACCAGTTGCGAGCCGGCGTTCATCGCCTTGTCGCGCTGGTAGGCCTCGTCCTGGGACTCGAACTGGACCGACTTGATCCCGGGCAGCTTCTTGATCGCCGCCTCGATGTTGGCCTGCTGCAGCGGCTTGACCGCGGTCTGGCAGGTCGGGTAGACGTTCACGTCGTCCTGGTAGCACAGGAAGACGTTGACCTGCACTTTGCCGTACCAGTAGTCCTGCATGGCCTTGGTCTGCTGCCACATGAGCAGGCCGGAGCCGAGCATGACCAGGGCGACCGCCGTCGACACCACCACCGCGATGACCATCGTGAGGTTGCGTTTGAGGTTCTGGCCGATCTCCTGGATCACGTACTGTGCGCGCATGGGGGTTCCTAGGGTCTTCTAAGGCCGGTCGATCTAGTGCCGTGGCCGGGAACGTTTGCCCCTTCCCGGTTCCAGGCGCCCGGCTGGCAAGGATCCGGGATCGCCCTCGTACTCGGTCGTCCGTGGGCGCATCCCGGTCCGCAGCCAGCCGGGATGGATAGAGCCGGGAAGGGGCAAACGTTCCCGGCCACGGCACTAGCGAACGTAACCGTAGACGCCGCGTGCCTGGTCGCGTACCAGAGCCCCTGAGTCGAGCTCCAGCACGCGCTTGCGCATCTGGTTCACGATCGCCTGGTCGTGCGTGACCATGACGACGGTCGTGCCGGCCCGGTTGATCCGGTCCAGCAGCTTCATGATCCCGACGCTGGTCTCGGGGTCGAGGTTACCGGTCGGCTCGTCCGCGATCAGGATCATCGGCCGGTTCACGAACGCCCGGGCCACCGCCACGCGCTGCTGCTCACCGCCGGACAGCTCGTTCGGGAACCGCTCCTCCTTGCCGGCCAGGCCGACCAGGTCGAGCACCTCGGGCACCGCCTGGACGATCTTGTTGCGCTGCTGGCCGATCACCTCGAGGGCGAAGGCGACGTTCTGGTAGACCGTCTTGTTCGGCAGCAGGCGGAAGTCCTGGAAGACCGTGCCGATCAGCCGCCGGTGGTGCGGCAGCTTCCAGTTCGAGAGCTTGTTCAGGTCCTTGCCGGCCACCACGACCCGGCCGGTGCTCGGCCGCTCCTCACGCAGGATCAACCGCATGAAAGTGGACTTACCGGAACCCGAGGAGCCGATCACGAACACGAACTCGCCGCGTTCGATGTCGAGCGACATCTCCTGCAGCGCAGGGCGCGTCTGATTGGGATACGTCTTGCTGACGTCCTCGAAGCGAATCACGGTTGCATCACCGCCTGGCAGTCTAATGACGGATCGGGTCCCGTCGGAGGGCTTTCCCGGGATTGCTCCCGGGCACGGCTCGTGCAAGCCTCCATGGAGTGTACGAGGAGCGTGAGGGCTGAGGGGAATGAATGAGGGGTAAGGGGGAACGGATGGGCGTCCCGCGGCGTTCACAAAGGTAACGAGGAGGAATCAATGAGACGCGACGACCTGGTGTGCGCGAATTGCGCGGGACGGGTTTCGGAGGGCCGGTGCCCGGTCTGCCGGGTCACCCGGAACCGGTACAACCGCAGCTCAGACGGGTTCCACACCCCACTGTGGGTATTCGTCGCGCTGCTGGCGATGGTGGTCTGCGCGATAGCGCTGGAGAACCGCTTCGCGTGACCTGAGTCACATTTTCGGCGCCGGCCCCGCGGAAGCTGTGCTACGTGCGGCCGGGCGTCGGCGCACGCGTGCCGTCCGGCCCGGCGCCGGGCCGGGTGCGCGGCGGATTCCCGGGCCGGGCCGCGGAATCCGGACAAAGCAGGATGAATGAAATATTCAGGCGAGGGGCGGGATGGAGCGCCCCCGGGTCCGGAACGAGCGAGCCGGCCGTCCGGATGTTGGACGGCCGGCTCGCGACGTTCGGCGGCTCGCAGAGTCGGCCGGGCCGCGGATCCGGCCGCGGCCCGGCGGCCTTGGCCTGGACGAGTTGTTCCGAATTCTGACGCGGCGCACTCACCCGGCAGGTCAATCCGCCTACCAGCAACTCGGCTCAGGCGCCAGAATCCGGAACAACTCGTCCAGGAGTCCGCTGAAGATCTTGGAATGGCCTGGGCGGCCGGATCCGGTCGTGTGGGGGATTCGGACTAGCCGCCCTAATCCTGTGTTGGCTTTGGGCGGTTTGGCCGGATCGTCCACGCGGCCGGATCCGGCCGCCCAGGCCGTTTCAAGATCTTCAGCAGCCTCCTAGGCGCCGTGGCCGGAGGTGCGCCGCCAGCGGATGCCGGCCTCGATGAAGCCGTCGATCTCGCCGTCCAGCACGCCCGCGGTGTTGCCGGTCTCGAAGTCGGTCCGGTGGTCCTTGACCATCTGGTACGGGTGCAGCACGTAGGAGCGCATCTGGTTGCCCCAGGAGCCGGAGGTGTCGCCCTTGAGCGCGTCGATCTTGGCCCGCTCCTCCCGGCGCTTGAGGTCCAGCAGCTTGGCCGCCAGCACGGTCATCGCCGAGGCCCGGTTCTGCAGCTGGGAGCGCTCGTTCTGGCAGGAGACCACGATGTTGGTCGGCAGGTGGGTGATCCGGACCGCCGAGTCGGTGGTGTTCACGCCCTGGCCGCCGGGGCCGGAGGAGCGGTAGACGTCGATCCGCAGCTCGTCGTCCGGGATCTCGATGTGGTCGGTCTGCTCGACCACCGGGACCACCTCGACCCCGGCGAAGGAGGTCTGCCGCCGGCCCTGGTTGTCGAACGGCGAGATCCGGACCAGCCGGTGGGTGCCCTGCTCGACCGACAGCGTGCCGTAGGAGTACGGCGACTTGACCGCGAAGGTGGCCGACTTGATCCCGGCCTCCTCGGCGTACGAGGTGTCGTAGACCTCGCTCGGGAAGCCGTGCCGCTCGGACCAGCGCAGGTACATCCGCATCAGCATCTCGGCGAAGTCGGCCGCGTCCACCCCGCCGGCCTCGGACCGGATGGTCACCAGGGCCTCGCGGGCGTCGTACTCGCCGGACAGCAGCGTGCGCACCTCCAGCTCGCTGACCGCCTTGGCCACGCCCGGCAGCTCGGCCTCGACCTCGGCCATCGCCTCCGCGTCGGCCTCGGCCCCGGCCATCTCGAACATCAGCTCCAGGTCGTCGAGCCGGCCGCGCAGCGACTCGACCCGGTTCAGCTCGCCCTGGCTGTAGGCCAGCCGGCTGTTCACCTGCTGGGCCTTGGCCTGGTCGTCCCACAGGTCGGGCGCCGCGGCCTGCTCGCCGAGGCGGGCGATCTCGGCCCGCAGGGAGTCGAGGTCCACGACCGCCTCGATGGAGGACATCGTGGATTTGAGGTTCTTGAGTTCTTCTACTACGTCTACGGCCACAACCAACAAGAGTACGCGAGGACGCAAAACAAGTGGGTCGAACGCCGCCCGGCCGGCCCGGGCCGCCCGCATCCGCACCCGGCCGGCCGGCGCCCGGCAACCCTCGCGGGAGTCACTTGCCGCTGCGGTACACCGCCACGGAGCCGTCCGCGGCGACCGTGGTGACCGTGACGGCCGCGTCGGAGGAGCCCACGCCGGGCGGGTTCTGCGTGGTCACCCCGGCCGTGGTCCAGGTCATCGTGCCGTGCAGGTCGGCGCCGGAGGGCTCGAAGACCTGGATGTCGCCGGTGATCTCCTGGACGAACAGGTACGGCCGCCCGGAGGCGGTGTAGGCGGCCGCGGGCAGCCCGACCGCGCCGGTGGGCCAGGCCGGCTCCCACCGGCCGTCGTAGGACACCCTGAGCACCGCGGCGTCGCGGGCCCGGGTGACGAAGGCGGCCCGGGAGCCGTCGCCGCGCACGGCCAGCGCCAGGCCGGGCTTGACCGGGCCGGCCGCGTCGACGGACTGCCAGCCCTGCCACGAGGGGTCCGCGCCGGGCGGCTCGGCGGCCACGGCGGACCACAGCCGGCCGGACTCGGACGTGGCCAGCAGCAGGGTGCTCCCGTCCGGCTGGAGCACCGCGGCCGGGTCGCCGGTGAACTTCTCGCCGGCGGCGCCCGAGGCGCCCACCGGCGCCCAGGGGGACCACGAGCCGGCGGCCTGGCCGGGGGCGGCGATGACGTCGGAGTCGGCGTCCGCGTCGTCGGTGGCCGCGGCGGTGGCGGCCGGGCCGGGCCGGTAGACCGAGCGTTCCACCTGGCCGCCGTCCTTGGCCACGGCGAAGATCTCGACCTGGCCGGAGCCGCGGCCGACCAGGCTGGGCCCGGCCGCCGAGGCCAGGCCGGGCAACTCCTGCCAGGCGGTGAACGGGCTGCCGGGGACGGCCACGGCCACCCGGACCACGCCGTCGGTCCCGGTGGCGGCCAGCACGGCCGTGCCCGGGCCGGCGCCGGCGTAGGCGACCGCGCCGACCGGCTCGGCCGGCGCCGCGGGCGCGGTGGCCAGCCGGGACAGGCCGAGCGGGCCGACCGGGCCGGTCGGCGCGGGCGCGGCGAACAGGCCCCCGGCGGAGACCGAGGCGAGCGGGCCGCCCGCGGCGGCGGCCCCGGCCGAGCTGACCCCCGCGGACGCCAGCGGGACGGCGCCGTGGCCGGACTGCCACCACACGGTGCCGCCCGCGGCCACCAGGCCGGCCGCGAGCACCGCGGTGAAGGCGGCGATCCGGTTGGACCGGGCCGAGTGCACGGACGGCTTCGGGCCGGGCTCGGCCGGGCCGGCGGACGGATCGGGGTCTGGCACGTGGATTCCCTGCGCTGAGGTCGAGGCGGAAAGCGAAGCCGGGACTGGATGTGCGGCCGAAGCCGGGGAGACGAGCGGCGGCGGCACCGCGCCAGGGCTCGGGACCGGGCCGTCCGGGCCCCCAGGCCCGCCGAAACCGCCCGGAGCGGCCGGGCTGACCGGAAACCCGCCGGGCACCGACGAATCCGCCGAGACGGCCGCTGCGCCCCGGCCCGGGCCCGGTTTCAGCGCTACCCGCGACGGCGCCGCATCCCGCGCCGCCTTCGCCTCGCGCAGGGCCCGGGCGGCCCGGGCGGCCGGCGAGCCGCGCAGCGACCGGGCACCGAAGCCCCGGGGCGCCGGGGCGCCGGGCCCGAGCGGCTCCCGGATCGGGCGGATCAGGTTCACGTGGGTCTGCTTGCCCTCGTCCTCGATCATCGCCCGGACCAGGGGCAGCGCGCCCACCTGCATCGGGCGGCCGAACACCGGGTCCCCGCCCTCGCCGATCACGGGCGCCCCGCGCGGCTCGGGGATCCGCAGGGCGGGCAGGCCGGCCAGTTCCGGGGCCAGTTCGCGCAGCCGGACCGCGAGTTCGGCCGCGGTCAGCCGGGCGGCCGGGGCCTTGGACAGGCAGGCGGCGAGCAGTTCGGCCAGCTGCGGGGGCATGCCGGGCACGTCCGGGAAGGTCTCGGTGACGTGCCGGCGCAGCACCGCGCCGGGGTGGCCGCCGCCGAACGGGGTCCAGCCGGTGATCAGCTCGAACAGGACCGTGCCGAGGGCGTAGACGTCCACCGGCGGGCCGGCCGGGCAGCCCTCGATCACCTCGGGGGCCAGGTAGTCGGGCGTGCCCACGATCCGGGTGGCGCGGGTCCGGCGGGGGCCGTCGACCAGGCGGGCGATGCCGAAGTCGGTCAGCCGGGCGGTGGGGCCGGACAGTCCGCCGCGGCCGGGCGAGCCGTGGTCGAGCAGCACGTTCTCGGGTTTGACGTCCCGGTGCACCACGCCGCGGGCGTGTGCGGCGGCGAGGGCGGCGGCCACGTCGGCGGCCAGCGCGGCGGCTTCGGCCGGGCGCAGCGCGCGGTGGCGGTCCAGGTATCCGCGCAGGTCGTCGCCCTCGACCAGGTCCATGATCAGGGCCAGGTCGGTGCCGTCCACCACGAGGTCCCGGACGGCCACGATGTTCGGGTGGACCAGGCTGGTCAGGACCGTGCGCTCCTGGACGAAGCGGGCGATCAGGGTCTGGTCGGCGGCCAGGTCCTCGCGCAGCAGCTTGACCGCGACCGGGCCGGCCGGGCCGGTGCCGAGCCATACGGTGCCGCAGGTTCCGCGCCCGACGACCCGGTCAATCGAGTACCTACTGCCGATCTTGCGCGCCACCGTCGCCGCTTTCGTGAGCTGCCTCAGCCTCCGGCCGGGGGCGGCTGAGCGCGCGCCCGGCGGGACGGCTCTTCGCCTGGAGTCCCGGGCCGGGAAATGCCCGGCCCTCCAAACTGTGCCTTCACGGAGCGTGTTCGGGCAACTACCACGCCGGTGCGGCGTGCGGCTGCTCACTTTCGAGGGACACGGTCGCGGCCCGCTGCCACGATCCGGAGCCCAGGTGCTTGTGTTCCAGTTCCTTGCCGATGGCCAGGCCGATCGCGGTCGCGGCGAGCAGCACGATCAGCAGGATGGCGAGCTTGCTCAGGCAGCTCAGGCCGGAGCGCTGCTGCGGCTGGGCGCCGTAGTCGGCCGGGTAGCGCGGGGCCTGGCGGCGAGCGGGCGCCGCCGGCGGGGGCGGCGGCGACTGCTGCGGGCGGCTGCCGTACTGGGCGTTCGGCCGGGACTGCTGCTGCGGTTGCGGCGGCGGGACGGGCGTCTGGCGGGCCGGCTGGGGCGGGGGCGGCGGGCGGTGCTGGGCCTGGGGCAGCGCGACCGTCGGCTGGGCGTAGTCGCGCGCCGGCGGGCTCTGCGGCCGTCCCTGCGGGCTGCGCGGGTTCTGCGGGCCGGGCTGGGGCGCGGGGGCCGGGTAGTACGGCTGCGGCGGGTAGCCGCCGGGCCGCGGGGACTGGGCCGCGGCCGGCCGCGGGGCGAGCTGGTTCGGCGCCTCCTGGCGGGCCG
Organism: Actinocrinis sp.; assembly: GCA_035943635.1. Classification (GTDB taxonomy): domain Bacteria; phylum Actinomycetota; class Actinomycetes; order Streptomycetales; family Catenulisporaceae; genus DASZBX01. The sequence continues at coordinate 22,295 of DASZBX010000098.1, forward strand.
GCAGCTGGAGCGGCGGCGGGGGCGGGGACATCAGGGCCGCCTGCTTCATCGCGGTGGCCAGGGCCGGCAGCACCACGGTGCCCTCGATCTTGTTCACCGGCAGCTGGGCGATCGTGCCGTCCCGCTGGGTGCGCACCGCGTTGCGCAGCGTGGCGGCCAGTTCGGCCGCGCTGGGCCGGGCGTTGGGGTCCTTGGCCAGGGCCCGGGAGACCACGGTCCACAGCCGGTCGTCCACCCCGGCCGGGCGCTGCGGGGCGGCGCTCTGGTGGGCCTCGAAGACCTCCATCGCGTCCTTGCCGCGGAACGGCGGGTGGCCCAGGATCAGTTCCAGCAGCATGATCCCGGACGCGTACACGTCCACCGCGGAGGTCGGCTGCTTGCCGCTGATCACCTCGGGGGCGAGGTAGTACGGGGTGCCGACCACCTGGCTGGTCCGGGTCACTGACGGGGCGTCGGCAAGCCGGGCGATGCCGAAGTCGGTCAGCAGCGGCCGGAAGCCGCCGGACTCGGGCTGCAGCAGCACGTTGGCCGGTTTGACGTCCCGGTGGATGATCTGGGCCGCGTGCGCCACCGCGAGCGCCTCGGCCACGTCGGCGACCAGCAGCGCGGACTCGACCGGCTCCAGCCGCCCGCGCCCGCGCAGGTAGGCCCGCAGATCCGGGCCCTCGACCAGCTGGAGCACCAGGGCCAGCACGTCGCCCTCGACCACCAGGTCACGAATCGATACCAAAGAGCGGTGCCGCAGGCCCATCATCGCGGTACGCTCGCGAAGGAAGCGGGTGACTACGTCGGCGTCGGTGGCCAGCTCCTCCAGCAGAACCTTGATGGCGACCGCCTCACCGGTGTCCCGGACCGTCCCGCGCCACACCGATCCGAACGCGCCCCTCCCCAACTGGCTTTCCAGCTCATAACGGCTACCGATCGGCTGACCCACGACAACTCTCTCTCCCCAGAAGTCGCCTGCCTGCACTCGCGGTGAGCGCATGCGCCGACGATGGACACTGTACTGAAGGCCATCCGCAATACTCAGTCAGGTTCAGCGCATGGTCACACTTCTGCGCACACCATAGTGCTGGAACCGTCCGGACTCGGCAAGGACCCGGGTCGGACGGTTCGGATACCGTGACTTCGAACACATAGCACTCCGTTTCACATATGGTTCCACGCAATCCGTTCCACTGAGCAGGCCCCGGCGCACCGTCCTTCAGGCGGACGGTCGGCCGGGCCACGATCGGCAGAGAGCACCGAGCATGCAGATCCGACTCTCCGTCACCACGCCGCGCCCGGCCCGGTCCGGTCCGGAACCGGCCATGTCCGCCTCCCGTCCGGTGGCGGACCTGGCGATCGACTGCGCGGCCGGGACCGCGTTCAGCGCGGTGGCGACCACGCTGCGCAACCTGGCCGGGCTGGGCCCGGCCGAGCAGTTCTTCGCCGGGCTGGACCCGGTGCCGGACACGGCCGTGCTGGGCCTGGGCGCGCTGCTGGACGGGACGCTGCTGACGGCCGGCCGGCCCGGCCCGTCCGGGCTGCCCGCGACCGGTCTGGAGCTGCACGTGACCGGCGGTCCGGACGCGGGCGGGGTGCACGTGCTGACCCCGCCGCGGGCCGGCCGGGAGCCGATGGCGGTGACCATCGGCCGGGGTCCGGACGCGGCGATCCGGATCGACGACCCGGACCTGTCCCGGTTGCACGCGGAACTGCTGATCACCGCGGACTGGGTGCAGCTGCGCGACCGCGGGTCCACCAACGGGACCACGGTCGACGCGGCCCCGGTCGGCGCCGAGCCGGTGCTGCTGCCGCTGGACAGCCTGGTCCGGCTGGGCGAGACCGGGCTGGTGCTGCGGATGGGCGCGGGCCGGCTGGACTGCGAGGCGGACCGGCTCGGCCACCTGCGGGTGCGCACCCTGCGCCGGCCCGGGCGGGCGCCGGCGGCCGTGCACATCGAGCTGCCGCCGCGGCCGATCAACAAGGGCCTGCCGGCCGCCCGCCGGCGCGCCCTGCTGGAGTTCGACCAGGCCAAGGCGGTGGCCGAGACCCGGATCGCGGCCGCGCTGGCGGCCGAGGGCGAGGCCCGCAGCGAGCAGTGCCCCGATCCGGCCGCGCTGCTGACCCTGGCGCTGCGCCCGGGGCCGGGCCTGTGGGCCCGGGAGCGGACCGCGCCGGACCTGCTGACCCTGCGGCTGGGCACGGCCCGGATCGGCTCCCAGGTGACCGTGACCGCCCAGGCCGGCGGGCAGGGCGCGACGCCGGACTCCTCGCAGGCGCGCACGTTCCGCCCGCGGCTGCCCTCGGCGCCGGTGACCGTGGACCTGGCCGAGGCGGGCGTGCTGGGCCTGGTCGGCGCCCGCCCGGCGCTCGACGGGCTGGCCCGCGCGCTGGTCGCGCAACTGGCCGCCCTGTGTGCGCCCAGCGACCTGGAACTGGTGCTGCTGGCGCCGGGCGGGTCCGGGCAGTGGGAGTGGCTGCGCTGGCTGCCGCACCTGTTCCCGCAGGACGGCCAGGACTGCCGGGTGCTGGTCGGGCACGACGCGCTGCAGACCTCAATGCGGCTGACCGAGCTGGTCGGCCGGATCGCGGCCCGGGAGGCCGAGGCGCGGGCGACCGGGCGGGCCCCGGGCCGGTGGTCCGGGCGGCGCACCGTGGTGGTGTTCGACCCGGCCGCGGACCTATTGGACGAGCGCGGCGCCCAGCGGGTGCTGTGCGACGGCCCGGACGTGGGGATCTACTCGCTGGTGCTGGGCGCCCGGCCGCACGAACTGCCGGACGCGACCGGCGCGATGGCCGTGATCGGCGGCGAGGTGGACACCCGGCTGCGGCTGGAGCGTCCGGACCAGCCGCTGGTGGACGGGGTGATCGCCGACCAGGTGTCCACCGCGTGGGCCGAGCGGCTGGGCCGGGCCCTGGCGCCGCTGCGCGAGGCGGACGGCTTCGAGGCGGTGCCCGCGCTGCCCGAGGAGGTGCGGCTGCTGGCCCTGCTGGACCTGGACCTGCTGACCCCGGCCAAGCTGACCGCGCGCTGGGCCGCCGAGCCGCACAGTTCCACCCTGGCCTTCACCGCGGACGACCACGGCCCGGTCCGGATCGACCTGTCCGCCCAGCACGTGCTGGTCGGCGGGGCGCCCGGCGCCGGGGTCTCCGAGTCGATCCGTTCGATCGTCTGCGGCCTGGCCGCGGTCAACCGGCCGGAGTACCTGCGGATCGCCCTGGTCTCGGACCGCTCGGCCGCGTCGGCGGGGACCGGCGGCCCGGCCTCGCTCTCCCCCTGCGCGGCCCTGCCGCACGTGGACGTGCACCTGGCCGCGGACAGCCCGGCCGACTCGCTGCGCAAGCTGCTGGACCAGATCCAGCACGAGCTCAAGCGCCGGCGGGACCTGCAGCCGCCCGGCGCCCGGTTCCTGGCCAATCCGGCCAACCCGCGGATGCTGGTCGCGGTCGACAGCCTGGAGCAGTTCGGCGGGGACCACCCGTGGTTCGTCCGGGCCCTGGGCGACCTGGCCCGGGAGGGCCGGGACCTGGGCCTGAACGTGGCGGTCGGGATCACCCTGGACACGACCCAGTCGCTGCGCCTGCTGGAGGAGGACCTGTGCGACGGCGCCCAGGTCCGGCTGGCCCTGCGCACGCACGGCCCGGCCGAGTCGCGCCGGCTGATCTCGCTGCCGCTGTCCGCCGCGCTGCGCCCGGACACCCCCGGCCGCGGCCACCTGGCCCTGCCGGACGGCCGGGTGCTGCCGGTGCAGCGGGCCCGGATCAGCGGCCGGATGGCGTCCAGCGCGGCCGCCCGGGCCACCGTGACGCGGCTGCCGTGGGCCGAGCTCGGTTCCCCGCCGGTGCGCCGCTCCGCGGACGGCTCGACCGCCCCCGGCGCCTCCGGCACGGTCTCGCCGACCGGGCCGACCGACCTGGCGCTGCTGGCCGAGACGATCAGCCGGGCGACGACCCGGTCGGTGGCCTAGGCGGTGTTGGGGAATGTCTCAAGGCGCGAATCCGGTGATCGCCGTCGCCTGGCCGCACCGCACGCAACGGCACAGACGACCGAGTATGAGCCGTCCCGTGCGGCGCGCCCATGCTCGGCGCTGACCAGATTCGCCGC
>DASZBX010000099.1:0-26311 GCA_035943635.1 Actinocrinis sp.
CCCGGACCCCGGCGGCCGGCCCGGCGGCCGGCTCAGACCGGCAGCCGGCTGGACGGCACGAACGGCACGTCGGTCACGTAGCCGTGCCGGTTCATCCGCTGCAACGCCGCGATGTAGTAGCCGGACATCTCCTCCTGGTGCAGCCGCTCGCAGGCGAAGGACCAGCTGAGATGGTCGATGCTGTAGTGCCCGGCGCCCTGCCCGCGGACCAGGTGCACCTCGGCCAGTTCGTCCAGCAGCTCCTCGGCCCGGCGCTCGGAGCACTCCAGCAGGACCGCCACCGCGTGGGTGCGGATCTGCCGGCTGGTGATCAGGCCCAGCCACCGGAAGGTCTTGCGCAGGTCGTCGCCGTTGCGCGAGTGCTGGCCCAGCGCGTCGTACATCCGGTCCAGGGCCGAGCGCACGGCCAGGTCGCCGAACTGCAGTTCGTCCAGGCTGCGCTGGGCGTCGGCCAGCTTGCGCGCGGTCTCGGCCACGCTGGTGCCGGGCCGGTGCAGCAGCCGCCGGCCGGCGATCCGCAGCGCCAGCGGCAGTCCGTCGCAGGCCCGGACGATCACCCGGACGGCCTCGGCCTCGGCCTCGATCCGCGGCCGGCCGACGATGCCGGCCAAGAGGTCGGTCGCGTCCTGCTCGTCCAGCGGGTCCAGCACCACGGTGCCGGCCCCGTCCAGGTCGGTCAGGTGCCGGCGGCTGCTGACCAGGATCCTGCTGTCGCCGCTGCCCGGCATCAGCGGCCGGACCTGGGCGGCGTGGCAGACGTCGTCGAGCACGATCAGCACCTTGCGCCGGGCCACCACCGAGCGGTACAGGTCCAGCAGGTCGTCGTCCCCGTCCGGGATGGCCGAGCGGGGGATGCCCAGGCCGACCAGGAAACGCCGGGCCACCTGTGCGGGGTCGACCGACGTGCCCTGCGGGCCCTCCAGGCTGGCGTACAGCTGCCCCTCGGGGAAGTCGGCGCTGGCGTCGTGCGCGACCCGCAGCAGCAGGCTGGTCTTGCCGATCCCGGCCGGCCCGGTGACGATGGCCGTGGCCACCGCCTGCCGCGCGTCGGTCCGGGCGGTCAGCAGAGCGCGCAGGGCCCGGGTCTGGCCGGTGCGGCCGGTGAAGTCGCGCACCTGCGGCGGGAGCTGGGCCGGCAGGGTCGGTTCGGCGCCGTCGGCGGCCGGCCCGGCCTCCCCGCGCACCGTGACCGGCCCGAGCGCGAGCGGCTCGTCCTCCCCGCGCAGGATCCGGCTCTGGATCTTGCGCAGGTCCGCCCCCGGCTCCATCCCGAACTGGCCGATCAGGTCGGCCCGGACCCGCTGGAACAGGCCGAGCGCCTCGGGCTGCTGGCCGGAGCGGAACAGCGCGAGCATCAGCCGGCCGACGAAGGCCTCGTTCAGCGGCTGCTCGCGCACCACCCGGCGCAGCTCGGGCAGGATCTCGGCGTGCCGTTGTAGCTCCAGCTGCATGTCCACCCGCCAGCCGAGGGTCTGCAGCCGCAGTTCGCGCAGGTGGTCGCCCTCGGCCTCGTGCAGCCGGGAGCAGGGCAGGTCCACGAACGGGTCGCTGCGCCACAGGCCCAGCCCGCGGTCCAGCTCCTCCACCGCGCCGGCCAGGTCGCCGGACTCGGCGCGCGTCTTCGCGGTCCGCCGGTGCGAGTGGAAACTGCCCAGATCCGTGTCGCCCTCCTGGACCCGGACCAGATATCCGGGGGCGTGGGTCTGGATCTGGTCCGCCCCGAACGAATCCAGGACCCGGCGCAGTCGCATCACATAAGTTCGGACCGTTGCCGCGGCGCTGCGCGGGAGCGGATCGTCCCAGACGAATTGGGCGATGCGGTCGACGGAGACAACCTTGTTGGGGTTGAGTAACAACATAGTTAAAACGATTCGCTGCCTCGGCGCCGAGATGACCACCTCGCGGTCGCCCGAGCGGATGACCAGTGGGCCGAGAATCAGGAACTTCACTATTCCTCCGAACTCTACTGCACGGCGACAACTTTCCGGGCCGCCATTGCGCCGCCTGGTGGCAGCTGACGAATCAGGTCGTCACGGTGCCCGGACCACACCTGTCGAGGGTGCAGCAGAATTAGATAGTCTTGTGTGCTGAGTTGATATCAGGCAACTGCGTCAGAGAAGACCGAACCTGTGCGGTGGTCGACGTCGACCGCCGCCCGGAGACAGGAATATGCCGCTTGACCTGTACTGGACCGTTCGTGTCATGCAGATACTTGATACTCTCCTGTGATGTTGTCGAGGCGGATCTCATCGTACCCGGTCCATCGACACGGCCACGCTTCCACGCGCAGCATGACCGACCCCACCCTGAAAACACGTCACAATCGTAGAAAACCAAGTGTTCTCCTTCGTAAATGCGTTCTACGCTGAACGATGCGGAATCTCGAGCATGCACGCAAAGATGGACGAAGGACCATCGGACGTATTCCCATAGTAGCTCTGGATACTGATAAAAGAAGCACACAGCGCGCCCGGAGTGGATCGCGCGCCGACGCGCACGGCTCGCTGTCAGAACGCGCGCGGCCACCGTGCGCCCGGGTGCATTTGCGGGTGCAAGCGCACGCTTGGGGGCGGATTCCCGTTTCCCCGGCGGGTCCGCGGTAAAACCGTGCGGGCGGATATATCCGAGGGTATGACAATGATTAATAATTTGATTTATGCCGGAATCTTTACGGGGCCTGATGATCTTCCCCCGGGCCCGCCGACGGCGGGGCCGGCCGGACTTCGACGCCTGATGGTCAGAGCCGCGAACGCGACGCGCGCCACGAAGCCGGCGAACCGGCTTCGTGGCGCGCGTTCGCACCGCAGGCTGCGCAGGTGGCAACCCCGGTACCTCTAGTAGGTGGCGAGCAGGCCTTCCAGGGCGCTGGCCTGGGTGCGCCAGTCGCTGACGTTCGGATCCGCGCTCGGGCTCTGGCCGGACCAGCGTTCGCCGAACTGGTTGAGGGAGTTGCGGTCGGCGTTCCACAGCGAGCTCGTCTGCGCGGTGATGAACGAGGTGTAGGCGCCGCCGGTCGCGTCGTTGAGGTTGCCGAGGTAGCGCATGAAGATGCCCTTGAACTGCTTCTGGTTGTCGTCGCAGGTCGTGGTGGGGCTGTCGCAGGACTCGGTGAGCAGTCCGTTGGAGGCCAGGGCGGTGGAGCCGATGGCCGACTGGGCCAGGTGCTCGGCCTCGGTCAGGTCCGCGGCGTTGCCGGTGGCCTTGTACATCTCCAGCCCCGCGCCGATCGCCAGGCCCTGGTTGTAGCTCCAGACCGTCTGGTTGTTGTCCGTGCACGAGGTGGTCTGGCCGTCGTTGACCAGGCCGGAGGAGTTGATCATCCCGCTGCCCAGGAACCAGGTCCAGGCCGTGTTCGCCTTCGCCAGCCAGGCGGTGTCACCGGGGATGCGGTTGTGCAGGGAGGCGGTCAGGGTGACGTACAGGCCGTTGGTCACCGCGTTCTTGTACGTCTTCTGGGTGTTCCACCACACGCCGCCGCCGCACGTACCCGTGTCCCACAGGGTGCTGACGTAGTTCATGATGGTGACGGCCTCGTTGAGGTACGTCTGGTTCTTGGTCAGGTCGTAGGCGTCGATCCAGGCCAGCGCCCACCATTCGGTGTCGTCGGTGGCCTGGCTGATGAAGTCGCCCTGGATCGGGTCGCTGCTGCGGGTGCCGGCCGGGAACGCGACGTCGTTGACCTGGAGGGTCCGGTTGACGATCCACTCGTACTGGGTGTCGCCGGTCTTCTGGGTGTAGTCGATGATCGAGGTCAGGCCGACCGCGGAGTTCCACCAGCTGGAGGGCCACCAGGCGTTGTAGGGATCGTAGGACCACATCAGCGCGCTCGCGGCAGCCCCGGCCTGGTTGGAGCCGGGCCGGGTCCAGGCGGTGCAGCTGCCGTTGGAGCCGGTCACCGCCCGGCCGCACGCGCGGACCACGCCGCCGTACAGGCGCCCGAGCGGGTCGCTGGTGTTGATCATGACGGTCTTGGTGCCGGTCGCCCCGGCCGGGGTGCTCACCCGGCCCTCGGAGGACCCGTCCGGCCAGGTCGCCCCGCCGTCCCAGGAGCGGTCCATCCAGATCTCGTCGCCCGGCGCCCCGCCGGAGATGCTGGCCCAGGCCATGCCGGTGGAGTCGATGTGCAGGGAGATGTCGCGCCCGGCCAGGGTGGTGTCGGGCACCGGGTGGGTGTCGCCGACGGCGGTGCTGCTGCTGACCCCGTCGCAGCGGGTGGCGCACACGGCCGCGTGCACCCAGGCGGTGCACACGACACCGTTGGCGTTCCCGCAGGCGCGCACCACCGCGCGGTGGTGGTTGGAGGGGTCGTCCATGTTGTACATCAGGGTTCGGGTACCGGTCCAGGTGCCGGGGATCGAGGCCTGGCCGAGCAGTCCGTCCCAGGTGCTTCCGCCGTCCCAGGACCGGTCGATCCACACGGAGTCGTTCAGCCGGCCGTCGTCGATGCTGGCCCAGGCCATGCCGTCGACGTCGTCCACGTGCAGCTCGATCACGCGCCCGTTCTCGTTCATGTTCGGCGTCGGGAAGGTCTCCTGCTGCGCGAGCGAGGGATCGCGCGTGTCGCAGTAGAGCGCGCAGATGGTGGTGGCGGCCGCTGAGGCCGACGGTTCCGCGATCAGGAAGGGAGTGAGCGCTGTGACCAGCGCGACGAGGATGACTGAGACCCGGCGCATGACGGCACGACCATTCGAGTGATGTGTGGTGGGTCTGCGCCGCCCCACTTTTCGGAAAACGCTTCCGAAACACGGGTTTGGAGGGGATGTTAGGAAGGTGAAAGGCGTCCGTCAACCGGGTCGCGGGGTGGATCTTCGCTGCTGGGCGGGTTGGTTGCGGGCGGGCTGGTGAATCAGGGCTCTGGCCTGCGGGTGATTGCGCGAGGTGAACAGCTGCCTGATATCAGAGGTGCGTGGCGGGTGTGGGGTCGGGCGTGAAAGTTTCACGCGGCGCGCCTCACTCCCTGGGTCGAGCGCGAGCCCGCACCGACCAGCGGCCTGCCGGGTCGCAGCGCCTGATCCGGCGCGCGAATACTGCCGAATAGCGATGATTTATCATTACTTAGACGCTATTGCTACGTGAGGTTCCGGTAACTGTCCTTTATTCCGGATGAATCCGTTCGGTAACGCAGCCTGGCTTGAGTAGTCCATGACAAGCGGTGGTCCGGTGTCAGCGCCTGACCACCCTGCCTGGAGGATCTCATGTCTGGACTGATTTTTCCCGTGAGCCGCCCGGCCGGATCCGTCGTCGGGAGCCGGCGGTGAGCCCGGCGGGCCCGGACGGCCGGCCGCTGCCGGCCGGGGCGCACTTTCCGGTGGTGGTGGTCGGCGGCGGGCAGGCCGGGCTCTCGATGAGCTACTGCCTGCGCGAGCGCGGCGTCGAGCACCTGGTGATCGAGGCGCACCGGGTCGGGCACGAGTGGCGCGAGCGCCGCTGGGACTCGTTCTGCCTGGTCACCCCGAACTGGCAGTGCCGGCTGCCCGGGTTTGCGTACCAGGGGTCTGATCCGGACGGGTTCATCGTCCGGGAGCAGATCGTCCGCTATCTGGAGGATTACGCCGCCTCCTTCCGGCCGCCGCTGGTCGAGGGCGTGTCGGTCACCCGGCTGCGGCGCGAGCGCGGCGTCTTCGAACTGTCCACCACGGCCGGCGAGCTGACGGCGGACCAGGTCGTGGTGGCCACCGGGCCGTACCACACCCCGTCGACACCGCGGGTCGCCGAGCGGCTGCCGGCCCGGATCGCGCAGGTCCACTCCTCGGGTTACCGCAATCCGAAGCAGTTGCCCGAGGGCGCCGTGCTGGTGGTCGGCACCGGGCAGTCCGGCTGCCAGATCGCCGAGGACCTGCACCTGGCCGGGCGGCAGGTCCACCTGGCCGTGGGCAGCGCGCCGCGGGTGGCCCGGTTCTACCGCGGCCGGGACTGCGTGGCCTGGCTCGACGACATGGGCTACTACGGCCGGGGGATCGACGAGTTCCCCGACGCCGACGCGGTCCGGATGCGGGCCAACCACTACGTCACCGGCCGCGACGGCGGGCGCGACATCGACCTGCGGGTGTTCGCCCGGGACGGGATGCGGCTGTACGGGCGGCTGACCGGCGTGGCCGGCGAGGTCCTGACCTTCGCCGACGACCTGGCGGCCAACCTGGATCGGGCCGACGCGGTGGCCGAGGGGATCAAGGACTCGATCGACGCGCACATCCTCGCCCGCGGCCTCGCGGCGCCGGCCGAGGCCCGGTACGTGCCGGTGTGGCGCCCGTCCGGGCCGTCCGGGCCGCTCGACCTGGCCGCGGCCGGGGTGACCAGCGTGATCTGGTCGACCGGGTTCGCCCGGGACCACCGGTGGATCGAGATCCCGGCCTTCGACGGGCGCGGCTACCCGATGCACTGGCGCGGCGCGACCAGCTGCCCGGGCCTGTACTTCCTCGGCCTGCCCTGGCAGTTCTCCTGGGGTTCGGGCCGGTTCGAGGCGGTCGGCCGGGACGCCCGGTTCCTGGCCGACCACATCGACGCCTCGCGCCGGATGGCGGACGTCTGCGGCGTGCTCACCGGCGCGCCGGCCACCCTCGCGGCCGCCCTGCCGGTCGGCTGAGAGGAGACACTGCCATGGTCTACGACGCTCATCGGCACATCGGGGTGCTGCCCGCGTTTCCGTTCTACGGCGGCCCGCCGGTCAACCCGGACACCACCGCCCGGGCCACCATCAAGCAACTGATATCAGACCTCGATCGCGAGGGCACCGAACGGGCCCTGGTGATCCCCAACTACGGCGTGCCGGATCCGGCGATCGCCTTCTCCTTCAACGAGTTGGCGGTCGAAGCGGCGCAGGCCGACGAGCGGATCCGGGCCGGACTGTGGGTCTCCCCGCGGCCTGAGGACGAGCAGCGCACGGCCGCCGCCCTGGCCCTGGCCGGCGAGGCGGGGGTGCGCGCGCTCAAACTCAGCTTCCTGCTGGGCGGGCACCCGGCCGACCCGGTCTGCCGCCCGGGCCTGGACCGGATCTTCGCCGCGGCCGAGCGGCTCGGCCTGGTGGTGCACGTGCACACGTCCCCGGGCGCGGCCTCCGACATCGACCACGTCGGCCTGCTGGTCGACTGGTACGCCGACCGGGTGCCGGTGCACCTGGTGCACTTCGGCGGCGGGATGAGCGGGCACATCAAGCTGGTCGGGTCCCGGTTCTTCGACTGGATCGCGGCCGGCAAGCGGGTCTACACCGACCTGTCCTGGGCGATCGGCTTCGCCCCGGCCTGGCTGGCCGAGGAGATCGGCCGGCGCGGGATCGGCCACGACCGGGTGCTGTTCGCCAGCGACCAGCCCTGGGGCGACTTCGCCGGGGAGTACGCCCGGATGACCGCCGCCGTCGGCGGGACCGACCTGGGCGCGCTGGTCTTCCGGGAGACCTTCGCAGTCCTCTACGACTAAACCACGTCCTGTGCCAGTACCTGAAACATCAATACCCATACACATTTGAGGAGACGGCGACCATGTCCGAGACCATCGAGCTGAACGACATCGAGAAGACCAGCCTGTCCGAGATCCCGCACCCCTCACTGCCCGACGGCTCGACCATCTACGGGTCCACCAAGGTGTTCCCCGACTACCAGGCCGAGAGCGGCGAGACGTACTTCACCCTCGTGCACGGCATCGCGCACGAGTCCTCGGTCAGCTTCGTCGCGGTCCTGCAGGCCACCCGGGCCCTGCGCAAGGGCTTCGAGGCGGCGATCTACTTCTACGGCCCCGGTTCGCTCAACTGCCTGGCCACCCGGGGTTTCCCGACCACCGGCAACTCCGCCTTCCCGGGCGAGCACAACATCAACAACCAGCTCAAGACCTTCATCGCCGAGGGCGGCAAGGTCTACTGCTGCCGCTTCGGCCTCTCGCTGCACGGTGCGCGCGAGGAGGACCTGATCGAGGGCGTCATCCCGACCCACCCGCTGGACGTGCAGGACGCGATCATCCACTACGCCCGCAAGGGCGCCATCATCAACTCCACCTACCAGCTGTAAGGAGCCTGACGTGAGCGTTGGCGCCGAGACGAGCAGCGCGGTGGACGTGCGTATCCTGACCCGCGCCGAGCTGGCCCTGCGCGGGGTGCGGGTGGATGCTCCCGTGCACCGGCCGGCCGGTGCGGGACCCAGCGACGACGGGCACGTCCTGGTCGACGGCGCCAACGCCGCGCTGCCCACCAACCCGGACAGCCCCTACTCGGCCCGGGACGGCCGGGTCTGGCTGGGCGAGCAGGACACCGGCCTGACCCTGACCGCGGTGCGCCGGCCGAGGTTCTACGACCTGGCCACAGCGGACGGCGTGCCGTACGAGCAGATCGCCCGGCTGCACGGCGCGGACGTGCTGGCCAGCACGGTCGTGCAGACCTGTATCCGGTACGGCGAATCAGACCGCTGCCGCTTCTGCACGATCGAGGAGTCGTTGCGTTCGGGCGCGACGGTCGCGGCCAAGACCCCGGCCCAGCTGGCCGAGGTCGCCGAGGCCGCGGTCCGGTTGGACGGGGTCAGGCAGATGGTGATGACCACCGGCACCACGACCGGTCCGGACCGCGGCGCGCGGGCCCTGGCCCGGTCGGTGCGCGCGGTGCTGGAAGCCGTGCCCGGCCTGCCGATCCAGGTCCAGTGCGAGCCGCCCGGCGACCCGGCCTGGATCAGGGAACTGCATGCGGCCGGGGCCACCGCGATCGGCATCCACGTCGAAGCACTCGACGATGCGGTGCGCCGCCGCTGGATGCCCGGGAAGTCGACCGTCCCGCTGGCCGAGTACGAGGCGGCCTGGGATGAGGCGGTGCGCGTCTTCGGCGCCAACCGGGTGTCCACCTACCTGCTGGTCGGGCTGGGCGAGGACCCGGATGAGCTGATCGCGGGCGCCGGGCGGCTGATCGAGCGCGGGGTCTACCCGTTCGTGGTGCCGTTCCGGCCGATGCGCGGCACCCTGGCCGAGCGGGACGGCGCGAGCGCGCCCAGCGCCGAGCTGCTGCGGTACGTCACCGCGGGCGTCGCGGCCGGGCTGCGCGCGGCCGGGATGGTCGGCGCGGACCAGAAGGCGGGCTGTGCGGCCTGCGGGGCGTGCAGCGTGTTGCAGACGGCGGGTGGCTGACGATGTACCTTGACGGCGGCATCGCGCCGGTTTCCATGGCCGACATCGATGTTCTGGCGCTTCTCGGCGATCGCAATACCCTGGATCGCCGTCGCCCGGCCTTCCAGATCGACCAGGCCGACGACGAGGCCACGCTCGGTGCCTACCGCGTGCTGCGCCGCGAGGCGTTCGTGCACGACCAGGGGCTCTTCGACGTCCACGACCTCGATGAGCGCGACGAGGACCCGCGCACCGTGGTCCTGGTCGCCCGGGACCGGTCCGGCGCGGTCGTCGGCGGGGTGCGGCTGGGCCCCGCGCAGGACGGCCCGGACCTCGGCTGGTGGGTCGGCGGCCGCCTGGTCGTCGCCCCGGGCGCGCGGCGGTCCACGGCCGCGGGCCTCGGCGGGGTCGGCGCGGCGCTGGTCCGGGCTGCGTGCGCCCGGGCCGAGGCGCAGGGCGCGCTGCGGTTCGAGGCGACCGTGCAGGCCCGCAGCGAAGTGCTGTTCCGGCGGCTGGGCTGGCAGCGGGTGCGGCCGGCGACCGTGGCCGGGACACCGCACGTGCTGATGCGCTGGCCGATCGGCCGGATCGCCGCGCTCGCCGCGGCCACCAAAGCCGAACTCGGCCCGCTTCTGAGCACCCTGAATTCTGGTCTCGTCGGCGCGGATTCCGTTGGGGGCACTGGGTTTCCGGGCGGTGCGGGCTTCGTCGGCGACGACGGCGCGCCCGTGCCCGGCACCGACATGATCGTGGCCTGCGACGCCATCGTGCCCTCGATGGTCGAACGCGACCCGGAGTGGGCCGGCTGGTGCTCGGTCCTGGTCAACGTCAACGACCTCGCCGCGATGGGCGCGGCCCCGGTCGGCCTGCTCGACGCGCTCGGCGCCCGGGACGCCGCGCACGCCGCCCTGGTGCTGCGCGGCCTGGGCCGGGCGGCCGCGGCCTACCGCGTGCCGGTCCTCGGCGGGCACACCCAGTTCGGCGTCCCGGCCGCGCTCGCGGTCACCGCGCTGGGCCGCACTGAACATCCGGTGCCCGGCGGCGGCGGCCGTCCCGGGCACGCGATCCGGCTGACCGCCGACCTCGGCGGCGGCTGGCGGCCGGGATACCGCGGCCGGCAGTGGGATTCGACCTCGGGCCGCCGCCCGGACGAGCTGCGCGCGATGCTCGGCGCGGTGGCCGCCGCCCGGCCGGCCGCGGCCAAGGACGTGTCCATGGCCGGGATCGCCGGCTCGCTGGGCATGCTGGCCGAGGCCGGCGGCTGCGCGGCCGTGCTGGACGTCGCCGCCGTGCCGCGCCCCGGGAACGCGACGACGGGGGACTGGCTCACCTGTTTCCCCGGCTTCGCGATGCTCACCGCCGACGAGCCGGGCGCGCCGCCGCTGCCCGCGGGCCCGGCCGTCGGCGCGCGGTGCGGGCAGCTGATCGAGGGCCAGGGCGTTCGGCTGCGCTGGCCCGACGGAGAGTTGACGCAGGCAATCACCGGACCGGTGACTGGAATGGGGAGATCATGAGTGTGCTGCGAATGGCCGCTGCCGCGGCCGAGTTCGGCCGCGACCTCCAGCAGGACTTCGACACCGTCGAGCGGCTGATCAGGCAGGCCCGGGCCGACGGGGTGCGGCTGCTGGCGCTGCCCGAGGCGTGCCTGGGCGGCTACCTGCTCAGCCTGGACGACGGCGCCGACCTGGACGCCGGCCCGCCCGCGCTCGCCGTCGACGGCCCCGAGATCCGGCGCCTGGCCGCGCTCGCCGGGGAGCTGACCGTGGTGGCAGGGTACTGCGAGGCCGCGGACGGGCTGCGGTACAACAGCGCCGTGTGCGTTTCGGGCGACGGCGTCCTGGGCAACCACCGCAAGGTGCACCAGCCGCTGAGCGAGGACGCCAGTTACGCGTCCGGGGACCGGTTCCGGGCGTTCGACACCCCGGTCGGCCGGATCGGCATGATGATCTGCTACGACAAGGCGTTCCCCGAGTCGGCCCGGGCGATCGCGCTGGACGGCGCGCAGATCGGCGTGTGCGTCTCGGCCTGGCCCGGCGCCCGGACCAACCCGGCCGCCGACCTGGCCGAGGACCGCTGGAAGCGCCGGTTCGACCTGTTCGACCGGGCCCGGGCGCTGGAGAACCAGATCGTCTGGGTCTCCGCGAACCAGGCCGGGGCCTTCGGGACGTTACGCTTTGTCGGCAGCGCCAAGGTCGTCGACCCCGGCGGCGAGGTGCTGGCCGACACCGGCGTCGGCGCCGGCCTGGCCGTCGCCGAGGTGGATGTCGAGCAGGCCCTGCGGGGCGCCCGCCGCGCGATGGGCCACCTGCGCGACCGGCGGCCGGAAGTGTACGCGCAGTCCCACCCGCAGACCGTAGGAGCCGTCAGCCCATGAGCACCGTCCGGATCGCGGCCGCCGCCGCCCACTTCGGCCGCGACCTGGATTTCGACCTGGCCAGAATCAACAAACTGATCGAGGACGCGAGGGCCGAGCGGGCCGGCCTGCTGGTGCTCCCGGACGCGGCGCTCGGCGGCTACCTGGCCGACCTGCGCCACCCCGACCCGGACGCGCTGCCGCCCGCGCTCGGGCCGGACGATCCGCTGATTCTGCAGATCGGGCGGTTGGCCGCGGAGATGGTCGTGTGCGTGGGGTACTGCGAGGACGGCGGCGCCGGGGTCCGGTACAACGCGGCCGTGTGTGTCAGCGGCGATGGGGTGTTGGGTCGGCACCGGAAGGTGCATCTGCCGGCCGGGGAGGTCGCGGCGTACTCGCCTGGTGATCGGTTCGACGCGTTCGACACCCCGGCCGGCCGGATCGGGATGCTGATCGACTATGACAAGACCTTTCCTGAGTCCGCGCGGAGTCTTGCTCTGGACGGCGCGCAGGTCCTTGCGTGTTTGTCCGCGTGGCCGACCAGCATCACCAACCGGGCGCCGCGGATGGCGCAGGACCGGCAGGCTCGGTTGTTCGACCTCTACGATCAGTCTCGGGCCGCGGAGAACCAGGTCGTGCTGGCCTCCTCCAACCAGACCGGGGCGATGGGCGGCATGCGGTTCCTGGGACAGGCCAAGGTGGTCGGCCCCGGCGGCGAGATTCTGGCCCGGACCTGGGCCAAGGCCGGTCTTGCGGTGGCCGAGGTGGATTTGGAAGCCGAGCTTGAGCGGGCCCGGCGGATTCTGCGGCACCTGGACGAGCTGCGGCCCGATGTGTACCGGGAGAAGCGATCCGGATGACTCTGCCAACGACGAATTCGAGCACGGATTCAGCCTCTGGCGCCCTGCGTATCGCGATGCTGACGTACTCCACCAAGCCGCGTGGAAGCGTTGTGCACTCGCTGGCGCTGGCCGAGGCTTTGGCTGCGGCAGGACAACAGGTCACGGTCTGGACGCTCGGCCGGGGCGGCGACTCAGGGTTCTTCCGCCAGGTCGATCCTGCTGTTCGCGTGCGCATCGTGCCTTTCCCGGACGGCGCGCCCGAGGAGACGGTCGGCGAACGCGTGCAGCGGTCCATCGCGGTGATGCGCGAGGCCTTCGCCGCCGAGGCGGCTGAATACGACATCGTGCATGCACAGGACTGCATCAGCGCCAACGCCGCGGGCCGGTGCGTGCGCACGGTTCACCACATCGACCACTTCACCACGCCGGAACTGGCCGCCTGCCACGAACGCGCCATCACCACGCCCTTCGCGCACATCTGCGTCTCGGCCGCGGTCGCCGCGGAACTGGCCGAGGGGTGGGGCGTCAAGGCCGCCGTGATTCCCAACGGGGTCGCGTACGAACGGTTCGCCGACACCAATCCGCTGGCCCGCGCGCACTGGAAGCACTGGCTCGGCAGGTACGTGCTGGCCGTCGGCGGCATCGAACCGCGCAAGGGCTCGATCGACTTGCTGGACGCTTACGCACTGCTGTTCGCCGAGCATCCCGACGTGGCGCTGGTCATCGCCGGTGGCGAGACCCTCTTCGACTATCGCGACTACCGCGCCGAGTGGGAGGCGCGTGCTGCGCAGTTGGGCGTCGATCCGATCGTGCTCGGCCCCGTGCCCGACGACGATCTGCCGTCGTTGGTCGCCGCTGCCGATGTCTTCGCGTTCCCGTCCGTGAAGGAGGGCTTCGGCCTGGCCGCCATGGAGGCGCTCGCCGCGGGCGTCCCCCTGGTCGTTCGCGACCTGCCGGTACTACGCGAGGTCTTCGGCCCCGCCGCCAGCTACGCCGCCACCCCGGCCGACCTGGCCACGGCCCTCACTCAGGCCCTGAGCAGCGAGAACACCGAACGCCGAACAGCAGGCCAAGCCCTAGCCGCCCGCCACACCTGGTCGGCCGCCGCCGCGTCGCACCTGGATTTCTATCGCACAGTGTGCGCGGGCTGATTGTCCGGCACTCCTACGCGAGGCGTTCGGCCGAGGCGAGGAACGCTTGGCCTTCGGCAGTGTGGCCGTGGCGCAGTAGGTGCAGGCCGGTTGTGACGCGTTGGATCAGGGCCCATTCCCAGATGGCTTGTTCGTCCAGGTTCGTTGCCTCGGCTAGGCGGGTTGACCAGCTGCGGGTGAGTGCGACCGGGTCGGCGGCGGTCAGGACTTGGTCCGTCCATCCGCGCATCGACACGCCTAGGTCGTATGTGGGGTCAGCCAGGAAGCCGTCGGGGTCGACGAAGACGTAGCCGGACTGTGCGCCGGAGCGGGGCGAGGGGACGGCGAGTGCGTTGTCCGCGTGCGGGTCGCCGTGGCAGAGCACGTAGGTGTCTGGATTGAAGGCGGCCGCGCGGCGTTCGATGAGGGTGCGGGCGAGCGAGATCAGCTGCGGTAGGTAGGACGGGGCCGGGTTTGATGGGTGCGGCTCGATCGGGGTCGGCGTTGGAGTCGGGGGTAGCGGTGCGTCCAGGACGCCGATCAGCCCGGCGGCCACGTCTAGACGGGGATGCCCGGTCGGCGGGGGAGCCTGCCATGCTTCGAGCAGTGTCGCGGCCAGCACATCCAGAATGTGCTCGATCGGCCGTCCGGCAGCGGACAGCATCGGGCCGAGCGGTTCCATGAGCAAGGCATCTCGGGCGGGATCGGCACGATAGACGCGGACGTAGCCGCGGCCGTCCGCGGCCGTGAGCGTCTCGATCTGCCGGGCGAGGTTCTGCGTCGGCAGGGCGACTTTGAGTACCGCGTCGGTGATGCCGTCGGCGTGAGCATGAGCGTCGGTGCGATCAGCGACCTGCACGCGCGCGACGTACGCCCATTTCCCGCCTTCGAAAACCTCCCCCAGGGTCAACTGCCAAGCATGACAGAGTTCTTCGACCAACCCGGGCAGCGCGGCGAGCCACGCGCGGCCGATCGGCCCCTGGCTCTCGGCGGACCGGTGGACCGGATCGGGCACAGTGATCACCCGCGGAGTATCCCAGGACCGCCTCCCGGCGCCAACACGACTAACCCGGCCGCCGACCACAGACCTCCGCGCTTGACCTGGCCCCTAGGGCACACGCCACGATTCTCCCGTGGCCGAAGACGACTGTTCACCTGAGCTGCTGTCCACCGGCGAGTTCGCCGATCGGACGCGGCTGACCCGCAAGGCACTGCGCGTCTACGACCGGGTCGGGCTGCTGTGCCCGGTCGTGGTCGACACGACGACCGGGTACCGCCGCTACAGCCCCGACCAGGTCCGCGCCGGACGGCTGATCGGGTTGCTGCGCGGCGCGGACCTGAGCCTGGCCGAGATCGGTGACGTGCTCGACGACGCCACGACCAGCGGGGACAAGGCCGCGCAACGGCTCGACTCGCTGCTGGTGAACCTCGACCGGCGCCACGGCGACCGCAAGGTGCTGATCCGCTACGTCCAAGCGACTCTCCGAGAAGGAAGCGATTCCATGTTCCCCGTGCAGACCCGACACGTCCCGGCCCGCCGGCTGCTGTCCATCCAGCGCCGCCTCTACGGCCACGAGACCGACGCCTTCGTGCGGGAGGCGAAGGACGCCTTCCGCCGGCACCTGGGCGCCGCCGAGCCGACCGGGCCGTTCACGCTGATCTTCCATGGCATCGTCAGCGACGAGAACGACGGGCCGATCGAAGCCGTGCTCGGCTGCCCGGACACGGTACTGCCGACCGACCTGATCGGCATCCGCACCGAACCCGGGCACGACGAGGCGTACACCACGATCACCAAGGCCCAGTGGGAGTTCCCGGCCATCCTGGCCGCATACGACGCCGTCGCCTGCTCGCCGCAGGCCAAGGCCCGGCCCGGCGGGCGGCTCTCCTGCCGGGAGGTCTACCTGGCCGAGCCCGCGCAGATCGGCGACGACGACCTGATCTGCGACATCGCCTTCCCGCTGGGCGACGCGTAGCGCACGGCGTCGCAGAAATCTGTTGTCTCGGGGCGCCGGGGGACGTTAGCGTCGGGACGTGACGTGGCCGACGCGGGGGCGAGAGCGGGATCGTGAGCATCTGGCCCGGATCGCCCGGTACCACGGCGAGGCGCCGCGTCCGGTGGCCGAGGCGGAGGAGTTCGGGGCGCTGACGTTGTTCGTCACGGCCGCCAAGGGCCACGATTTCTACGCCCGTCCGACCTTCGGCTGGTCCGGCGAGGTGACCTCGGCCGACGTCGAACGGGTGCGGGCCCGGCAGCGGCAGTTGGGGTTCCCGGAGTGCTTCGAGTGGGTCGTCGAGCTGTGTCCGTCGCTGGGTACGGCTATTGCGAACTCTGATGATCCGGCGTTGACAGTGCGTGAGTTTCCGTTGCTGGTGCTCGATCGGTGGCCGGAGCAGGGGCCGGGACCGGTGTCGGCGCCGGTGTCCGACTCGGCGGCGCGCATCCTCGAGCCCGTCGTGGCCGCGGTCCTGGATCCGGTCGGCGGGCGCGCGGTCTCGGCCGGGCAGCACCTGCCGTCCGGCCCGACCAGCCAGATCATGGGAATCGGGACCCTGCCGTCGGAACGGCGCCACGGCCACGCCACGACCCTGACCGCGCTGCTCGCCTCAGACGCCCGGGCGCGCGCTGTTCGCCGCCGGCGCCGGGACGTTGCCGGAGTCCGGCTGGCTGCCGTTGGGGCCGTTCGGGTTGATGATCGGCTGCAGATCGCCCTGCGCCCCCGCGTAGCAGATGTCGCCGGCGAGCAGGTTGGACCGGGACGGGCTGGCGTTCGTCAGGTTGCGCACCGCGTTGATCTGCCGGATCACGGCGCCCTGGTATGGCGGTGAGCGCGCCGGGCAAGGCCCTGGCCGGATAGCCGCCCGCCCGGCCCGAGCGGCCCGGTGGCCACATGTGGCCACCGCGGTCCCGGGTGAAAATGCCCAGTTATCCCGCCCCCGCCGCGCTGCCAGCATCAGAGTCGGCTGACCGCCACCGGCGGACCCGGGCGACGACGAGGACTCGTGGACGTATTCGGATCGTGCCCTGGCCACTACACAGGAGGCATGACACCAGATGACCACGGAGATTCTGCGGCTCGAGATCACCGAGCACGAGGCCCGCTCGATCCGCGGCCTGCTCGACGAGATCCTCGCCGACCGGCGGATGCGGGACCAGTTCTTCCTGCTCGAACAGTCGCACGTGCTGGCCCAGGACCTGCCCCGGCGGGTGCGGGAGACCTTCTACCGGTTCCGCCGGCAGGAGGCGGAGGCGGTGCTGCACGTGGTCGGCAGCCCGGTGCTGGTCGACGGCGTGCCGCCGACCCCGGGCGGCTACCTGGAGACCGAGCCCGGATTCGAGCTCAACGACGCGCAGGTGCTGCACGGCCTCTACGGCAGCCTGCTCGGCGAGGCGTTCGGCTTCACCTCGCAGCGCAACGGCAGCATCTACAACACGATCGTCCCGCTGCCGGGCTACGCGAGCACGCCGAACTCCAGCTCCGGCTCCGACCACGACTTCGGCTTCCACGTGGAGGACGCCTTCCACCCGATGCGCGGGGACTTCATCGGCCTGGTCTGCATGCGCAACGCCGAGCAGGCGCCGACCACGATCTCCTGCGTCGACGGGATCGACACGCTCAAGCCGGAGGAGCGCGACATCCTGTTCGAGCCCCTGTTCGACGTCGGGCACAACCCGATCCACCGGACCTCGGGCCTGGTCGCCGAGCGGCGGCAGCCGGTGTTCTACGGCCTGCCGGACCGGCCCTACCTGACGATCAACTTCGCCTCCCTGGACCTGCGCAAGTTCACCGGTCTTCAGCGGTCCGCGCTGGCCAACCTGCTGGCCTATCTCGAGTACAACCGCGCCTCGGTGGTGCTGCAGAGCCGGGAGTACGTCTACATCGACAACTACCGGTGCGCGCACGCCCGGGACGCGTTCGAGCCGCGGTACGGCGACGAGGCCCGCTGGCTCACCCGCGTGGTGTTCACCAGCGACCTGCGCAAGTCCCGGACGCTGCGCGAGAGCACGCTGGCCCGGGCGATCGCCGCCTGACACTGAGGCGACAACCAGAGCCCTGAGAACAATCCTCCAGCCCCCGGTGCTTCGGCGCCGGGGGCAAGCCGGCGTGCCGGCGTTTCAGAACGCTGATCTCAGCTGCGGCGGCAGTGGCCACATCTGACCACCGCCGGTTCGGGTGAAAGTGCCCAGTTCTGCCGCCCCCGCCGCGCTGCCAGCATCGGAATCGGCTGACCGCACGGCCGGGACCGGCCGACGACGAGGACTGGTGGACGTATGACGACGCAATCCTTTGCTGCACCGCAGACCGGGGCGGGCCCGGACGCGCTGTCCCCGGCCGAGGCCCGGATCGCGGACCTCTGGCAGATCCTGCTCGGCCCCGGGGTCGGCGCACCGGACCGGGACTCGGACTTCTACCAGCTCGGCGGCACTCCGGACCTGGCCGCGCAGCTGGCCGCCCGGGTCGCCGCCGAGTTCGGCGAGGAGCTGTCGCCGGAATCGCTGACCGGGCCGCTGACCGTCGCCGGGCTGGCCGACCTGCTCGCCGAGCAGGCGTTCAGCCGGGCGCAGATGCTGTTCGCGTTCGGCGACGAGGACGAGCAGGACGACGAGTCCTCGGCCCTGGACATCTCGGCCGACGCGCCGGGAGGCTCCTGGGCGGCTGAGGAGGCCGCGATCCGTCCCGTCCCGCGCGACGGAGCCCTGCTGCCGCCCTCCTTCGCGCAGCACTCCCTGTGGTTCCTGGACCAACTGGACCCCGGCCGGGCCGAGTACCTGATCCCGATCGGGCTGCGGCTGACCGGGCCGCTGGACGTGGGCGCGCTCCAAGCCGCGCTGGACGGCCTGGTCGCCCGGCACGAGAGCCTGCGCACCCGGTTCGCCGCCGACCAGGACGGCCACCCCCGCCAGCACATCGACCCGCCCGCCCCGCTGGCCCTGGCCGTGCACGACCTGAGCGCGGCCAAAGGCGACCGCGACAGCCGCGAGAGCGCCGCCCTGCGGTTTCTCGACGACGAAGCCTTCCGCCCGATGGACCTGGCCACCGGCCCGCTCCTGCGCGCCGTCCTGGCCCGCCTCACCGACACCGACCACCTGCTCGCGATCACCGTGCACCACATCGTTTTCGACGGCTGGTCCACCGGGATCTTCCAGCGCGAGCTGACTGCGCTCTACCAGGCCGCCGTCACCGCCGGCCCGAACCCGCTGCCGCCGCTGCCGGTGCAGTACGCCGATTTCTCGGTCTGGCAGCAGGAACGGCTGACCGGGCAGCTGCTGGAGGACCGGCTCGGCTACTGGCGCGAGCAGCTGGCCGGCGGCGAACCGCTGGAGCTGCCCACCGGCCGCTCCCGTCCGGCCCGGCGGACCGGGCAGGGCGCGACGGCCGGCTTCACCCTCAGCGCCGCGCTGGTCGGGCGGGCGCGGGCGCTGGCCGAGCGCAGCGGGGCGAGCCTGTTCATGGTGCTGCTCGCGGCGTTCCAGACCGTGCTGTCGAAGTACAGCGGCCAGGACGACATCGCGGTCGGCACGCCCGCGGCCGGGCGCACCCGCCCGGAGATCGAGGGCCTGGTCGGGTTCTTCCTCAACACCCTGGTGATGCGCACCGACCTGTCCGAGGACCCGACGTTCGAGGAGCTGGTCGGGCGGGTGATGGACACCGCGCTCGGCGCCTACGACCACCAGGACATCCCGTTCGAGCGGATCCTCGAGGAGCTCGCGCCGGGCCGCAACGCCGCGCGCAACCCTTTGTTCCAGACCATGCTGATCCTGCAGAACCTGCCCGAGACCGGCGGCTGGGACCTGGCCGGGCTGCACGTCGAGCCGTTCGAATTCGAGGCCCGGCAAGCGAAATTCGACGTCACCTGCTACCTGACCGAGGCGCCCGGCGGCGCCCTGGACGGGATGATCGTCTACTGCACCGACCTGTTCGACCCGCCTACGATGCAGCGGCTGGCCGGGCACTTCGAGACCCTCCTGGACGCCGCGACCACGCGCCCGGCGGCCCGGCTGTCCGAGCTGGAACTGCTCACCCCGGCCGAGCGCCGACGGCTGCTGGTCGAGTGGAACGGCGCCGACGCGCCGCAGGGCTCGCGGCCGGACGGCCCGGCAACCGTGCACGAGGCCGTCGCCGACTGGGCGGTGCGCACCCCCGACGCGGACGCGCTGGTGTGGGGGTCCGGCGCCCTGTCCTACCGGGGGTTCAACGAGGAGGCCAACCGGCTGGCCCACCATCTGCGCGCCCTCGGCGTCGGGCCCGGCACGACCGTCGGAGTCTGCCTGGAACGCGGCCCGGCGCTGATCACCGCGCTGTTCGGCATCCTCAAGGCCGGTGGCGACTACCTTCCGCTCGACTTCGGATTCCCGGTCGAGCGGATCGCCTACATGGTCGAGGACAGCGGGGCCCGGCTGGCGGTCACCCAGTCCAGCCTGCTCGGCCGGATGCCGGCCGACGTCTCCTGCGTCCTGCTGGACGGCGAACGTGACCGTGCTCTGATATCGACGCAGGCCGCGACCGATCCCGAGCCGCTGGCCGGTCCCGCGGACCTGGTCTACACGAGCTACACCAGCGGGTCCAGCGGCCGGCCCAAGGGCGTGCAGGTCGAACACGGCGCGCTGCGCGCCCGGATCCGGGACACCGTGCGCGACCTGGGCCTGGGGCCCGGCGAGCGGATGCTGCAGTTCTCCTCGGTCAACTTCGAGGGCGCGGTCGGCCAGATCTACGCGTCGCTGACCAGCGGCAGCGCGCTGGTGCTGCGCGAGGAGGGCTGGGATCCGGACGGGATCATCAGCCTTCTGCGCAGCAAGCGGGTGACAGTGGCCTGGCTCACCCCGTCCGCGTTCGGCGTGCTCGGCGGCCAGCTGACCGGGCCGCAGCCGCTCGGCCCGGACCTGCGTCTGGTCCGGCTCGGCGGCGAGGCGCTGCAACTGGAGCAGATCCGGCAGTGGTTCGAACGCTGCGACATCCCGCTGCTCAACGGCTACGGCCCGACCGAAGGCGCGATGGAGGCGATCTCCGGGCGGATCGAGGCCGTGCCCGGGTACGTCCCGATCGGCCGCCCGGTCGGCCGCACCAAGGTCTACGTGGTGGACCGGCACGACCACCCGGTACCGGTCGGCGTGCCCGGGGAGATCCTGATCGCGGGCGAGGTGCTGGCCCGCGGCTACGTGAACCGGCCGGAGCTGACCGCCGACCGGTTCGCGGTGCTCGACCTGGACGGCACGGCCCGCCGGGTCTACCGCACCGGCGACCGCGCGCGCTGGCACGAGGACGGCCGGCTGGAGTTCCTCGGCCGGATCGACAAGCAGGTCAAGCTGCGCGGCTTCCGGATCGAACTCGGCGAGATCGAGTCGGTGCTGCTCGCGCACGAGTCCGTGGGTTCCGCGGCGGTGATCCTGCGCGAGGACGCTCCGGGTGGCAAGCGGCTGGCGGCGTACGTGGTGCCCGCGGACCCGGCGGCCGGGGTGACCGTGCGGGACCTGCGCGCGCACCTGGCGCTGAGCGTGCCGGAGTACATGGTGCCCGCGGCCTTCGTCGTGCTCGACGAGCTTCCGCTGACCCGCAGCGGAAAAGCCGACCACCAGGCCTTGCCGGAACCGGACTACCAGGACGAGCAGCGCGCGGCCGGGTACCTCGCGCCGCGGACCGCGACCGAGCGGGCCGTGGTCGAGATCTGGTCCGAGATCCTCGGGGTGAGCCCGATCGGCGTGCACGACGACTTCTTCGCCCTCGGCGGCCATTCGCTGCTGGCCACGCAGGTGGTCTCCCGGCTGCGGACCCGGCTCGGGGTCGAGGTGCCGGTGCGCACGATCTTCGCCGCGCTGACCCCGGCCGAGCTGGCCGAGGCCGTGCAGCTGTCGGACGGCGCGACCGGCCCCGGCGCGGCCCCGCTGGTGCCGGTGCCGCGGGACGGTTCGCCGCTGCCGCTCTCCTTCGCCCAGCAGCGATTGTGGTTCCTCGACCAGCTCGAACCCGGCCGGGCCGAGTACCTGATCCCGATCGCGCTGCGGGCCGCCGGCCGGCCGGACCTGCCCGCGCTGGAGACCGCGCTGGCCGGTCTGGTCGCCCGGCACGAGGTGCTGCGGACCCGGTTCGTCACCGACGCCGAGGGTGAGCCCGGGCAGGTGGTCGACCCGGCCGGGCCGGTCGCCGTCACCGTCTACGACCTGAGCGACATCGCCTACGCCGACCCCGGCCAGCGCGAGGCCGCCGGGCTGCGGCTGATGCAGGAGGAGATCCAGCGCCCGATGGACCTGGCCGTCGGCCCGCTGCGGGTCGTGCTGATCCGCCTGGCCGAGGAAGACAGCATCCTGACGATCACGGTGCACCACGTCGCGTCCGACGCGTGGTCGGCCGGCGTGCTCTCCCGCGAGCTGACCGCGCTCTACGCCGCGGCCGTCACCGGCGCGGCGGACCCGCTGCCCGCGCTGCCCATCCAGTACGCGGATTTCGCGGCCTGGCAACGCGAATGGCTCTCCGGCGAGGTGTACGGCCAACAGGTCGGCTACTGGCGCGAGCGGCTGGCCGGGATCGAGGCACTGGAACTGCCCACCGACCGGAAGCGGCCCGCGGAACGCAGCGGCAAGGGCGACGCGGTCCGCTTCACCGTCTCCGCCGAGGTGGCCGAGCGCGCCCGGGCGGTGGCCGGAGGCAACGGCGCGAGCCTGTTCATGGTGCTGTTCGCCGCCTTCCAGCTGCTGCTGTCGAAGTACAGCGGCCAGCAGGACATCGCGGTCGGCACGCCGATCGCCGGGCGCACCCGGGCCGAGGTCGAAGGCCTGGTCGGGTTCTTCGTCAACACCCTGGTGATGCGCACCGACCTGTCGCAGGACCCGACGTTCCTCGAACTGCTCGGCCGGGTGAAGGAGACCGCGCTCGGCGCCTACGACCACCAGGACCTGCCGTTCGAGCGGCTGGTGGAGGAACTGGCCCCGGAACGCGACCTGGCCCGAAACCCTCTGTTCCAGACCATGTTCTCGCTGCAGAACGTCCCGGACTCGGACAGCTGGCAGATGCCCGGCCTGGCCGTGGACCGGCTCGACCTGGACACGCAGGAGTCGAAGTTCGACCTCGCCCTGTACCTGGCCGAGGCCCCCGACGGCACGTTGAACGGCGGCGTGGTCTACAGCACCGACCTCTACGACGCCGACACCATGGAACGTTTCGTCGAGTACTACGACAACCTGCTCGCCGCCGCGACCACGGACCCTGCGACCCGGCTGTCCGGCCTGGACCCGCTCAGCCCGGCCGAGCGCCGCCGCGTGCTGGTCGACTGGAACGCCACGGCGGTCGACTACCCCGACACCGCGACCCTGCACTCGCTCTTCGAAAAGCGGGCTGCGGCCGAACCCGACGCCGTCGCCGTGGTCTGCGAAGACCGGACCCTGACCTTCGGTGAACTCAACGAGCAGGCCAACCGGCTGGCCCGGCACCTGCGCTCGCTCGGCGTGCGCCCGGACCTGCCGGTCGGCGTGTGCCTGGACCGCAGCCCCGAACTCGTGGTCGCGCTGCTCGGCATCCTCAAGGCGGGCGGCGCGTACGTGCCGCTCGACCCGGAGTACCCGGCGGACCGGCTGGACTACCTGGTCGGGGACTCCGCGGCGGCGTTCATCGTCACCCATTCGGCTCACGCCGACCGGCTGCCCGGGGACGTGCCGCGGTTCCTGGTCGACCTGGACGCCGCGCAGGTGGCGCCGCTGCCCGCCACCGACCTCGAACCGCTGGCCGGGCCGGACGACCTGTGCTACCTGATCTACACCTCCGGGTCGACCGGCCGGCCCAAGGGCGTGCGGATCGAGCACGGCGGCGTGGTCAACTACCTGGCCGGGATGCAGCACGAGTTCCCGCTGGCTCCCGGCGAGGCGTTCTTGCAGGCCACGCCGCTGTCCTTCGACGTGTCGGCGTACGAGATCTTCTGGCCGCTGTGGCAGGGCGCGAAGGTGGTGCTGGTCCCGGCGTCCGACCGGCTGGACATGGCGCGGGTGTCGGAGCTGATGCGCGAGCACCGGATCGTCGGGCTGCACTTCGTGCCGAGCCTGCTGGACCTGTTCGTGGAGGGCGTGCGGCCGGAGGACTGCGCGCACCTGCGCACCGCCTTCGCCAGCGGCGAGCCGCTCCAGCCGACCCTGGTCGCCCGGTTCCTGGACCGGCTGCCCGGCGACCTGGTCAACCTGTACGGCGCGACCGAGGTCTCGGTGGACACCACGTTCTGGCGGGCCCGCCGCGAGGCCCCGCACGGGCCGGTCCTGGCCGGGCGCCCGATGATCAACCAGAGCGTGTACGTGCTGGACCGCGCGGGCAACCCGGTGCCGCCGGGCGTGCTGGGCGAGGTGTACCTCGGCGGGCTCAGCGTCGGCCGCGGCTATCACGAGCGCCCGGAGCTGTCCGCGGAGCGCTTCCTACCGGATCCGTTCCTGCCCGGGGCGTTCTCGGCCCGGCCCGGCGCCCGGATGTACCGGACCGGCGACCTGGGCAGGTTCACCCGGGACGGGCAGCTGGACCTGCTCGGCCGGGTCGACCGGCAGGTGAAGCTGCGCGGGGTGCGGATCGAACTCGGCGAGATCGAGGCCGCGCTGCTGGCCGCGGGCGGCGTCGGCGCGTGCGCGGCGATCCTGCGCGAGGACACGCCGGGGGACAAGCGGCTGGTCGCCTACTGCGTGCCGGCGCCCGGCGGCGGCGCGGACCCGGGTGCGGACGCGGACGTGGATCCGGCCCGGCTGCGGGCCTGGTGCACGGACACCCTGCCCCGGGCGATGGTGCCCTCCGCGATCATCCTGCTGGACGCGCTGCCGCTCTCCCCGAACGGCAAGGTGGACCACAAGGCCCTGCCCGCCCCCGACGCCGCGGACGACGAGCCGGACGCCGGGTACGCCGCCCCGCTGGACGCGATCGAGATGGCGGTGGCGCAGATCATGGCCGAGGTGCTGGGCGTGGACAAGGTGGGCCGGTATGACGGATTCTTCGACCGCGGCGGGCATTCGCTGCTGGCCACGCGGCTGGTGAACCGGCTGGAGGCGGCGACCGGGGTCCGGGTGAGCCTGCGCGGACTGTTCCTGACGCCGACGGTGCTGGGAATCAAGGATCTGCTGCTGGAGGGGCTCGCCGCCCAGGGGGACGAGTCCTGATTCGATCGGATGTGCCGGCGACGGCACTCATGCGCGACGGTACCCGATGCCCCGGTTGGGGGTGTCGGGTACCGCTGCTCGTGTGTGAGCCTGGGCTTTGTCTCCGGGCCCTGCGTCTGCTGTGAACAGGGCTGGACCGGATCGGGCTGACCTGGCACTGGGCAGTTGTGTCCACCCGGCCGGGTGCGGCATTTCCGACCACTGGGAGCGGGTGTCCGGCGTGCCTAGCGTGGTGACCACGGACACGTCGCCGACCGGGCTCACCGGGATCCGGCGGCGTCGTCCGGCCAGACCTACCACGGGCCGACGATGCTGGGAGTGAACGGTGAAAGAGCACCAGATGGACCACTGGCGGCGGATCCTGGCGGGTCTGGCGCCGATCGAGCTGCCGACTGCGGTTGATCGCCGTCCGGGCGCGCAGGTACAGAGCCTCGGTGATACGGGCCGAGTCTTCGAGACGGTTGGTTTCGAGCTGTCGGAGGACGTCGCGGCATGCTTCAAGCGGCTCGCCGACGAGTGGGACGCGCCGGTCGCGGCCTTCCCGGTGGCCGTGTTTCTGGTGCTGCTGGCCAGATATTGCGGTACTGAGGACGTGGCCGTGCGGGTGGCGGGTGGCGCGGCGGGAGCGGCTTCGGCATCGACTGCGATTGCGGCTGGCGTGGTTCTGCGCACCGACCTGTCCGGCGATCCGACCTTCGCCCAGATCGTGCGGCGCGTGCAGGATGCCGCGGCCGCCGCAGGTGAAGCGGGCGAGGTGCCTTTCGAGACCCTCGCCGAGGACCTGCGCGACGTGGCCGACCTCGACCGCCTGCTCGTCATCGATCCGCAGGGTTCGATCAGGTACAGCACAGAGCTCTACGATGCAGCCGCGATCGACCGGCTGCAGAGCCTTTTCGCCGTTCTGCTGGAGGCGGTTGCGGCTGCTCCGGAGGCTCACTCCTCAGAGTTCGAGCTACTCGCCGGAACCGAGCGGCAGCAGGTGCTGGTCGAGTGGAATGACACCGCGGTCGCCTTCCCGGAGACGGTGCCGGTGCATCGCCTGGTTGAGGAACGGGCCGCGGCCCAGCCTGACGCCGTCGCGATCCGCTCCGCTGAGGGCGACGTGACCTACGGCAAGCTCAACACGAGGGCGAATCAGCTGGCTCATCACCTCGGAGCCGAGGGCGTGGGCGTCGGATCGATGGTCGCGGTGTGCTTGGACCGCAGTGCGGAGCTCATTGTCGCGATGCTCGGCGCGGTCAAGGCCGGTGCCGCGTATGTTCCGATGGATCCCGGCTATCCGGCGGACCGTCTGGCCTTCATGACAGAGGACTGTGGCGCGGCGGTGGTGGTCACCGACACCGCACACGCCGCGCTTTTCCCGGCCGGCACTCCGGTGCTGCTCATCGACCGCGACCGGGAGATGGTGGCCGGGCAGCCCGTCACTGATCCGGATGTCGCCGTCGACGTCTCCGAATGCTGCTACGTGATCTACACGTCCGGCTCGACCGGCCGTCCGAAGGGCGTCGCGATCGAG
Organism: Actinocrinis sp.; assembly: GCA_035943635.1. GTDB lineage: Bacteria > Actinomycetota > Actinomycetes > Streptomycetales > Catenulisporaceae > DASZBX01. The sequence continues at coordinate 26,033 of DASZBX010000099.1, forward strand.
CATCGCGGCGTGGTGAACCTGGTGCAGTGGACGGTCCGCTCCTTCGGGCTGGAACCCGGAGCCCGGGTGGCGCTGTGTGCGGGTGTGGGATTCGACGCCTTCGTGTGGGAGGTGTGGCCTGCGCTGGCCGCCGGGGCTACCTGCTGCGTGCCGGCCGAGGCGGTGCGGGTCTCCGCGCCTGCGTTGCGGGATTGGTTGCTGGCACAGGGAATCCGGGGCACGTTCCTGTCCACGCCGATGTTGGAGGCGTTCGCGGGACTGTCGTGGGATGGTGAGTCG
>DASZBX010000100.1:0-37400 GCA_035943635.1 Actinocrinis sp.
TCTCGGACGTGTTCGCGCGGATCGGCGGTGCGACGGTGGGTAAGGCCACGCAGACGCTGCAGATCAACAGCGGCAACGTGATCGGCGACGACCTGTGGTTGTGGCGCGCGGACCACGGCAACGGCGGCACCGTCGGCTGGAGCACCAACACCGCCGCCAACGGCATGACCGTGAACGGCGCGAACGTCACCATGTACGGCCTGGCGGTCGAGCATTACCAGCAGGTCCAGGTGCAGTGGAACGGCAACGGTGGAAGCGACTACTTCTACCAGAGCGAGATGCCCTACGACCCGCCGAACCAGTCCTCCTACATGGACGGCTCGGTCGACGGCTACCCCTCGATCAACGTCGCCAACTCCGTGACCAGCTTCAAGGCGTACGGCGTCGGGGTGTACTGCAACTTCGACGTGAACACGTCCGTGGTCAGCGCGAACGCGCTCACCTCGCCGAGCTCCTCCGGGGTGAACTGGCACGACCTGGTGACCATCTCGCTGGGCGGCGCCGGAACCATCTCGCACGTCATCAACGGCACCGGTTCGACGGTCAGTTCCAGCAACGAGAAGGCCGACGTCACCACGTACAACTAGCCGGCCACCCGGCCGGAATGACACCCGGTCGGAATGACAAACCGACTGGTCGCGGCGGTTGCCCATGACCGCACGACCGAAGCCGGTGCCCGCGCCTGCGCGCGGGCACCGGACTTTTCACGTCCGGCCGAAAGATCGCTCGTTTGAGTGGGCGGGCCGCGGGTACTCGCAGGAGCTCTGCAGGTGACTTTTTCGAGGCGCGATGTAGATATACGTGTGGAAACGAGGAATTGGGTGACGACGGAACTCGAGGGAGCCAGGCTCGACGGGGCCGGTACCTGGGACGTGCTGGAGGAATCGCCGTTCCCGGTGATCGTCACGGACGCCGCCGGGCTGGTCGTCGACGCCAGCGCCTCCGCGCTGGCGGCGCTGCCGGGCCTGCGCCGGGCCGCGTCCCTGGGCGACTGCGCCCCGGCGTGGCTGGCGGTGGCCGACCGGGCCGGCGTCGCGTCCGCGGCCGGCGAGGTCGGCGACGGGTACCTGCGCGCCCAGGCCACCGGCTGGGCCGGCGGCCGCCGCGCCTGGTGGCTGACCGACGAGACCCGGTACGAGACCACCCGACTCGCCCTGGCCCGGGAACGCGACCGCACCGACTTCCTGGTCGAAGCCTCCAACCAGCTGCTCTCCTCGCTCAATGTCGACAAATGCACGGCGACCACCGCGGTCCTGGCCGCCCGCTACCTGGCCGACTCCTCGATCGTGGTCGCGCCGACCGCGGGCCGGCGCCTGCCGATCACCCGCGCCACCGCCGAGGGCGTGGTCACCCGGGAGACGGTCAGCCGCGACCCGGGCGAGGTGCCCGGCCTGAGCGAAGCGTTGCAGGGCTTCCCGCCGGTGCCCTCCCGCTGGATCGACCCGGCGTCCGCGCCGGACTGGCTGATCCCGCGCGGACAGAGCGAGATCGGCTCGCTGATGGTCACCCCGCTGCCCGGCAACGGCGTCGCCGCCGGAGCGCTGGTCCTGCTGCGCCGCCCCGGCCGCGAGCAGTTCACCGAGGACGAGGAACGCTTCGCCCGGCTGTTCGCCGCCCGCGCCGGAGCCGCGCTGGGCGCCGCCCGACTGTTCCAGGAACAGGCGTCAGTGGCCCGCACGCTCGTGCAGGAGCTGCTCCCGCCGCGGCTGGGCCGGATGGACGGGGTCGAGTTCGCCGCGGCGTACCGTCCGTCCCGCGACGACCACCGCATCGGCGGCGACTTCTACGACTTCCACCCGGCGAACGACCTGGACCCTCGGGCCCTGATCGTACTCGGCGACGTGTGCGGCAAGGGCATCGAGGCGGCCGTGCTGACCGGCAAGATCCGCACCAGCCTGCACACCCTGCGCACGGTGCAGTCCGACCACGTCGCCGTGCTGGGACTGCTGAACTCGGCGCTGCTCAGCTCCGCGCACACGCGGTTCGCGACCATGGTGCTGGCGTCGGTCCGGGCCGAGGGCGGCCAGGTGGAGCTGACGTTGACCTGCGCCGGGCACCCGGCCCCGATGATCGTGCGCGCCGACGGCACCGTCCACCCGGCCCCGGCTCACGGCACGCTCATCGGCGCCCTGGCCGACGTGCGCTTCACCAGCTGCTCGGTCACGCTCGCCCCCGGCGAGGCCTGCCTGCTGTACTCGGACGGCATCACGGAGGTGCGCGGCGGCCCGCTGGGTACCGAGATGTTCGGCGTCGAGCGGCTGACCGCGACCCTGGCCGAATGCGCCGGACTTCCGGCCGAGGCGATCGTCGAACGGGTCCAGATGCTCGCGATCGAGTGGGCCGGGCGCGCGCCGCACGACGACATGGCCCTCGTGGCGATCTGCGCCCCGCTGGACCAGGCCATCAGCGCAGACGCGGACGCCAGCGCGGACGCAGGCAGAGGCATCGGCAGCGGTGGCTGGTTCGCCGCGATGCCCGGCGGCAGACAGGAGACGGGGTGACAGAGAAAGCGACCATGGCTCAACCAGCACATGTGGCGATGGAGACCACCGTGAACAGCCCAGACCTCCGAGCAGACCAGGACGACGGCGGCCGCCACGGCCCGCCGGCCGACCTGGCCCACCACGCCGAGTCGTACTGGAAGGCGCTGTCCGGCCGCAGCGAGCGGGCCGCGCTGGACGTCGTCCTGGCTGCGCTCGACGAGGGCGCCCCGCTGGAGCGGGTGCTGCTCGACGTGATCGCGGCCGGCCAGCGCCGGATCGGCACCGAATGGGCCGCCAACCGGATCTCGGTGGCCCAGGAGCACGCCGCGACCGCCATCAGCGAACGGGTCGTCGCCGCGCTCTCCCTGCACCGCCCGCGCCCGGCGAACGCGGTGGCCCGCGGCCGGATCACGGTCGCCTGCGCGGACGGCGAGTGGCACGCGCTGCCCGCCCGCCTGCTCGCCGAGATCCTCGCCGCCCGCGGCTGGCAGGTCGACTACCTGGGCGCGCACGTGCCGGGCCCGCACCTGATCGCCCACCTGCACCAGACCGGCCCCGACGCGGTGGCCCTGTCCAGTCTGCTCAGCGCCCGGCTGCCCGCCGTGCACGCGGTGATCACGGCCTGCCAGGCCGCCGGGGTCCCGGTGCTGGCCGGGGGAGCGGCGTTCGGCCCGGACGGCCGGTACGCCCGCCTGCTCGGCGCCGACGCCTGGGCCCCGGACGCCCTGGCCGCGAGCGAGGTCCTGGCCGGCCCGATCCCGGCCCCGCGCGGCCCGCACCAGGCGGTCGACGACCTGCCGCACCTCGCGGACCAGGAATACACCATGATCGAGCGCCTGCGGCCGAAACTGGTCGCCGACGCCATGCAGCAGCTGGCCAAGCGCGTGCCCGCGATGGCTTCCTACACGCCGCAGCAGCTGCACCACACGGCCGAAGACCTTGCGCACATCGCCGAGTACGTCAGCTGCGCCGTGTATGTGAACGATCCGGACCTGTTCACGTCCTTCGTCCGCTGGACCGCCGAGATCCTGGCGGCGCGCAACGTTCCGCTGCGAGCGCTGACCTCGGGCCTGGACGTGCTCAAGGACCAGCTGCACGACTTCCCCCGCGCCACCGGCATGATCGATGCCGCTCTCTTCGATCTCGCAGACCCAGCCGACTTCGCCCAGTCCACCGATCCCGCCGATCCCGCCGGACGAGAACAATGATCCGACTGCCCATGAAATCCGACCCGACCCGGCCGCGTCCCGAACCGGTCACCGCCACGGTGGCGATCGAAGGAGACCTCGAACACGACAACGCCGGCGACTTCCTGGCCGACGTCGACGACGCCTTCGCAGCAGTCGACGCCGACGCCGACGGCGCCCTGGAGCTGCTGGTCATCGACTGCTCCCGCCTCACCTTCTGCGACTCCAGCGGACTTTCGGCTCTCCTGTCGACCTATCGCAGAGCCCAGGCACGGGGCGCGCGGCTACGGCTCGCCGACCAGCCCCCGGTGCTGCGCGACCTGCTCGAGTTGACCGGCACTTCCACGATCTTCCAGGACGCGCAGCCACCACGCGCCCACGACGGGGAACCCGCGGAAGGGGCGACAGACATGCGCTCGTGCGCGAACGTGCGTGACGTCGACGGCCACTTCGTCGTCGAACTGACCGGAGCGATCGACCTGGAGTACGCCGAGGAGGTCCGCAACGCCCTGAACTCGGCCGTCATAGGCATGCTGGCCAGGAACCCGGCCGGCCGGCCGCGCCTGATCATCGACGTCACCGACCTGGAGTTCGCCGATTCCACTATGCTGCACCTGCTGATCGAGGCCAGGAAACACGCCGACGTCAACCTGGCCGGCCCGCTCGCACCGGGCATGCGCCTGCTGTTCGAAGTCGCCGGTGTGAACGACCTGTTCCCCGGGCACCCGAGTGTCCGGGACGCAGTTCTCGCCGTCGAAAGGAGCCCGCAGTGGAAACCCGTACCGTAGCCGGACCCGACACCGTCCTGGCCACCGCCGAGTTCCGCTCGGGCGACTACCGGCCGGCCACCGCCCGCACCGGGTTGGAAGAGTGCCTCGACCGGTACTGCCCGTGGGTCAGCAAACCGGCCGTGCTGCTGGTCGCGTCCGAGCTGATCACCAACGCCGTCCGGCACACCTGCGGCGACTGGACGATGCAGGTGACGGTACGTCCCGCGCAATTGGTCGTCGAAGTCACCGACGGCAGCCAGACCACGCCGACCCCGCGCGAACCGGACCTGACCGGCGCCGCCGGCGGAATGGGCATGCACATCATCAGCAAGCTGACCACCTGGCACGAGACAGAGGTGTCCCCGGCAGGCACCGGCAAGACGATCCGCGCCGTGTGGCAGGAGGTGCCGCAGCCTACTATCGGGCGGTGATCTGCTTGGTCGGCGGCCGGGCATGACGTCCGCGCTGGTCGTGGCCGCTGCCGTTCCGCCAGTGGGCATCGCTACGGCCGGCGTCGTGGCTTCCCCGGTTTCGCGCCCTGGGTTTTGCCGGAGCCGTTGCGCTGCTGCTTCGCCTTCGCCTTCGCCTGGCCCTGGCCCTGCGGCGGCTTCGACTTCGCGTTCACCGGTGACTTCGCGGCGGCGGCCGCCGCGGGCGGGGGTGTCGCTGCTCGCCCGCGGGAGCTGTTGACCGTACGACCCCGCACGATCCCGATGAACTCTTCGACCAGATCGGTGGTCTGCGCCTCCAGCCACGCCAGCGCGACGCTCGACTGCGGGACGTCCGCATCGGTCAGCGGCCGGTAGGTGAGATCCCTGCGATGATGCAGCCGCGCCAGCGACTGCGGCACGACCAGCAGCCCCACACCGGCCGCGACCAGCTCGATCGCGTCCGCGACCGTCGCGGGACGTTCGACGGCAGGCAACCCCGGCGGATTCTCCCACCCAAGGCTGTCGTCGAGCGGATGCAGCACGACATAGTCGGCCAGATCTGTCACGGACACCTCGTCGACAGCCGACACCTCATGATCCTTCGGCACCACGACCACACTCGTCTCGGTGTACAACGGGATCGCGCTCAGGCCGGTGCGGTCGATCGGCAGCCGCACGAGCGCGGCGTCGGCCGCGGCGCCGTGCAGGGCGTCGACCGCCTCGGCCGCGGACAGCACGAGCAGGTCGAGCGGCACGTCCGGCAGCCGCTCGGCCCAGGTCCGGGTCCACTTGGCCGGGGTCACGCCCGGGACGTACGCGAGGCGGAACGGCGGGGTTGTCTGCGTGCCTGTCACCCGGTCAGGGTACCGGCCGTGGCCGGAACCACCGCACGCGACCGCTAGGGTTGTCCTATGAAGGCGCACAAGACCACCCAGACGATGAAGCCCGCGACCGCGGCGAAGAAGCTGGGCATCCACCTGCCGGCCACGCCCGCCGAGTTCCAAGAGGGCGTGGTCTCCCGCGAGGAGCTCGACGCGCTCCAGGCCGACCCGCCGGACTGGCTGCGCGAACTGCGGCAGAACGGCCCGCACGAGCGCTCGGTGGCCGCGGCGAAGCTGGGCGTCTCCATTGCCGGCCTCGCCCGCGGCGGCGTCACCGAGCCGTTGACCACCGAGCAGATCGACGAGCTCAAGGCGGACCCGCCGGAGTGGCTGGTGCACGAGCGCGAGGTCCTGGCCGAGTTCCGCCAGGAAGCCGTGCGGGCCAAGGAGAACAGCCAGCCGAAGAAGCCCGCCGCCAAGCCGTCCGCCGGCGGCCGCAAGCGCGCGGCGTCCGGGCAGCCGTCCAAGGCACGGCACCAGCGGACCTGGCAGTAGCGGCTTCTCCTTCGGCGGATGTCAGACGTCGATTCCCGGCATCCGGCACCATCGCAGACATCTACGGCTGCATACGCTCAGCCCGCGTCGGCAACGGTCATCCGCAGCCGCTCGGCGTCGCAGATCCGCGGGCAGGTGCCGCAGGCCTCGGCGGGTCGGATCGTGTAGTACAGACAGCAGCCGAGGCGGGTGCGGGTCACGTGGTCGGCGCCTTCGGCGTTGGTCAGCCGCCGGAAGTCGGCGCCGCCGGGGAAGGGGGCGATCGGCCCCGGCAGCAGTTCGGTGGCCAGGTGCACCGCGCGTTCCTCCTGGCCCAGCGCCCGGCCGAGGTGCCAGATGCCCGAGACCAGGTCGTCGCCGACCATGCCCCACAGCGCCCGCGGGCCGCGGTGCAGGTGCGGGCCGAGCGCGGCGAGCAGCGGCCGCGCGTGGTCGGCGACCGTTCGCCGCAGTTCGGCCCGTAGTGCCTCCTCGTCCGGCAGGACCCGGATGTCGGGCTGCCCAGCCGCGGGGTCGTCCGGGAGGCACGCGAACGCGCCGGGGACGACGCCCAGCCGCCCGGTGGCCAGCTCGATCCGGACATCGGCCGGCCGCAGCTGTGGCACGCGCCGATGCAGGTACCACGGCCCGCTCATCAGCAGGAACGCGGACCACAGGTACCCATGCAGCGCACGCGTAGCCACGACGTCCGGCCGGGCGCTGTCCTCGTATCGCACCTTGATCCGCGACGCCTCGCCATGCAGGAACGCATCCAGGGCGTGGACGTCCTCGGCCAAGGCGCCGCTGTCGACCCAGCCTGCGCGCAGCGGGGAGCCGGCTGCCGCGATGTCCGCGTCCAGCGCCGGGCACAGCGCGTTCAGCCGCCGGTATGTCGCGTCCGGCAGCGTGGTGCGTCCGGCGGCGGGCCGCTCGGGCGGACAGGCTCGGGGCAGGTGCACGGGGGATCTCGGTCTCTCGGCGGGCATGGCAGCGCGGGGCAAAACCTTTAGGCAAGGCTTACCTAAGCATGCCGGCGCCCGTCGCGCCAATCGAGCCTGTGTGGACCCGAATTGACATGCTTAGGCATGCCTAACCTAAGCTCGTCGCACTGTCTGTCGGACCGTCACCTCGGGTCGGCGGCCCGCCGAACCGTGCCCGAAAGAAAGTGCCGATGACGCTGTACCTGCTGGCCCTGAACCCGACCGACTCGGTCACCGAGGGCTTCCTTCCCGCTGCCGGGCGGCTCGGCCTGGACGTCGTCGTGCTGACCGAACCCGGTTACGCCGAGGCCCACCGGGCGGTGTGCCGCGCGATGGCGAGGGTTGAGGTGTTGCCGTGCGACGTGCGGGACTTTCACACCGTCATCACCCGGATGTCGACCCACCGGCCGCCGGACGCGGTCTTCAGCAACAGCGACCACCTGCAGACCCAGACGGCTCTGGCCGCGCAGTACTTCGGCTGCCACGCGAAGAGCTGGCAGGCTGCGCTGCGGGTCAAGGACAAGGCTGAGATGCGCCGTTGGCTCTCGGAGGCAGGCGCCGACACCGTCTGGTCGGTGGAGCTGGCGGCCGGGCCGGATCCGGCTGTGAGCTTGGCTGTGATGGACGTGCCGTTCCCGTGCGTGGTCAAGCCGCGCGAGGGCGTGGCCAGCGAAGACGTGGTGCGGGTGGACGGCCTGGACGCGCTGGTCCGCTGCTGCCGGGAGATCCGGGAGCGGCGCCCGAACGACGCGCTGCTCGTGGAGGAGTTCCTGCCGGGACAGCTGTTCACGCTGGAGACTTTGGGTGACGGCGGTGTGCGCCACGTGCTCGCCGGCTTCCGCACCGACCTGTCACAGCCGCCTTACTTCATCGAGGAACGGCTGACCTACGTCGCGGCCCACCCCGAACCGGTCCTCGCCCAGGTCCTGGCCCAGTTGGATGCGCTCGGCGTCGGATTCGGCGCCTGCCACACCGAATTCGTGGTGCACGAGGGCCGGGCCCGGCTGATCGAGGTCAACTACCGGGCCATCGGCGACCAGTGCGACCTGCTGCTCGCCGAACTGCTCGACATTCCGCTGTTCGAGCTCATTCTGGGCGTCCACCTGGGTGACGGCCTGCCGCCGGACCTGCGCGCCCGCGGCGACTGGGCGGCCCGGCTCGACTACCCCTACGCCCGCAGCGCCGGAACTCTGACCGCTGCGCCCGAGCCCGTTGACCAGGAGGTGGACCAGGTGCGTTTGACGTACCGGCCGTTCCGCGGCGTCGGCGAACGCCAGCCGCTGCACCACACCAACCGTGACCTGCTCGGTGTGGTCAGAGCGGTCGGGCCTGGGCAGGAGGCCGTGGACCGGGTTGTCACCGGGTTCCTCGCCGCGCATCGCTGGGAGATCACGCAGTGACGGTGGTTGGTGGTGTGGAGGGGGCGCTGCTTTTGCGGGTGCTGAGTACGTTCCTGCGGGAGGATGTGGTCGGTCTGCGCACCAGAAGCGTGAAGGAGGATCGCCCGGATGGCCTATGGCTCCGGCGGGCGGCGACGGACGCGACCGCCCTCCTGCTCCCGGCCCGCGAGGACGGATTCCAGAGCGAATACGCGGCCCGTTTGCCGCTGCTGCGGATCGAGCCGGAAGGTCGAGAGGTGACCACGGGCGTGGCGGTCCTGGCCGAGATTGCTGCGCTCGCCGACCCCGAAGACCGGGCTGGATTCGACGCCTTCGCGGCCGAGTATCGGGATGCGCTTGCTGCCCTGCGACTCCAGGCGGCCACCCATGACCAGGTCACCGCCGATCTCGCGGCCCGGCTCGGCGCCGACTGTGCTCGCTGGGCTGGAACGTCCGCGTCCCTGGCCTTCGACGTGCTTGCCGCTCGCACCGGCCATCCGCTCTATCCGACCGGTGCCGCCCGCATCGGGCTCTCGGCTGATGACCTGCGGCGTTACGCACCCGAGTACGCGCCGCGGTTTGCCCTGCGCTGGGTTGCCTTGTCGAAAGACGTGGTCACCGTGCGCGGCGTTGGCGTTGGCGTTGGCGTTGGCGTTGGCGGCGGTCTCGGCCTGGACGAACGCCCGGGCGGGTTCTGGCCGAGTCCGTCCGACCTCGGACTGACCGGACTCGACGCCACCCACCTAACCTTGCCGGTGCACCCGCTGACGGCGGCCGGACCGTTGCGGGAGGCCTTGCGTGCGACCGGGTTGGCGGACCGTGCCGTCCTAGCCGAACGGCCGCTGCCGGACGTGACACCCACACTGTCGATGCGGACCGTCGCCCTGACCGCGAGCCCTGACATCCACCTCAAACTGCCGCTGGCCACATCGACCCTGGGCCTGCTCAACCGCCGCACTATCAAGCCCGGCAGTCTCGTCGACGGCGCGGCGGGCCAACGACTTCTCGAAGTCGTGGCCGCGCGCGAACCCCGCTTCCGTGGGCGCATCCTGCATGTCGACGAGTCCTGTTACGCCCACGCCGACCACGAACTACTGGCCGTCCTCGTGCGCCGCATCCCGACCGGGCTCGGAGGCTGCACGATCGTGCCGCTCGCCGCATTGACCGCTCCGGCCCCCGGCGGCCGACTGGTCATCGACCACCTGGCCGACCGATGGTTCGGCGGCGATCCGGCGGCCCTGCTGGACGCACTGCTCACGCTGCTACTGGACTGGCACGTGACCCTCCTCGGCTACGGCATCGCGCTGGAGTCCCATCAGCAGAACATTTCGATAGTGCTGGACGAACCCGAGCCCGAAACCGAGGCCCCCACCCGAATTCGCCTGCTCTACAAGGACGACGACAGCCCACGGATCCATCACTCCCGACTACGCGCCGCCCTCGGCCCGGACGCGCCGGAACCCGCGGAATTCGCCGACCGCCGTATCTTCGTGGACGATGATGGACCGGTGCTCGACCTGTTCGTGACCATCACCCTCCACCTGTGCGCGGGGGCCTTCGCCTTCAACCTGGCCGACCACGGCCGCGCGCCGCTGAAGCAACTGCTCGATCTGGTCCGGGACCGGCTGGACGAAGCCATTCAACGCCTCGACGACCGGCCGGGCGCTCCCGACGGCCCCGGAGACCTCCAAACCGCCCTGCGCGCCCACACGCTCGACGCCGCGCACCTGCCGGTCAAGGCGATGGTGACCGCGGGAACGCTGCTGACCAAAGCACGATCGGGAGCGTCCGACATCAACAAGCACTACACCACCGGCCCCAACTATCTGCTGCGCAGGTACCGATGACGACGATGCACCACGTGACCTGGCCTGCCGACTGCGACAACGAATCAGCCTTCGCCTCCACCCTCGCAGATCCCGGCGATCCTCAGCTGCCCTCGGCCGACGAGGCCGTCGCACACACCCTGCTCAACTGCCTGCTGCGCGAGCTGCCGGAAGCGGAGAAACAGGCTGTGGTGATCGGCCGTGATCTGCTGTTCCGCTTACCCCGCAGCGGAATCCAGCTGAGGGTAGCCCTGCGCCGCAGCTCTCTTCTCGGTGCGCACCGCTTCGCCGGGCCGGTGACGCAGTTCACTGACGGTCGCTGGACCGCGATCGGCTGGCGCCGGTTGGCCGAACACACCGACACGGAACTGTCCGCGTTGACCGGCGCGCCCAACGACGAGTTCCTGGACCAGATCGCCTCCAGCCATCAGGGCGTCACCGCCGCGCTCACCGCCGCCCGCCCGCTGAGCGCGACCGGGGACCCGCTGACCGACTACCTCGCATCGGAGCAGTCCCTGGTCTACGGCCATCGCTTCCACCCCACACCCAAGGCGCGCGGCGGCAACCCCGGCACGTGGAGCGCCTACGCCCCGGAAGCCGGAGCCAGCTTCCCGTTGCGGATGCTCGCGGTGCGTGAAGAGCTGATCCTCCAAGAGCAGGACGAGAACGGCGCCGCCGACCCGCTGGACCAGTTGGCCGCGGTCCCGGCCGGCTACCGGCTGCTGCCCGCGCACCCGTGGCAGTACCAACTGCTGCACGACCAACCATCATTGCGGGCGGCCCTGCGGCGCGGCGACGTGCTGGACCTCGGCCCCGGGCCGACCCGGTTCTCGGCCACGGCGTCGGTGCGCACCCTCTACGACGGTGCGACGTTCCTCAAGTTCAGCCTGAACATCCGGATCACCAACTGCGTGCGCAAGAACGCAGACTACGAACTCGCCGGTGCGGTCGCGCTGACCCGGCTGCTCGGCCCGGCCCTGGCCGACCTGTCGGCCCGGTTCCCGGACAGCGACCTGCTGCGCGAGCCCGCCTACCGGAGTCTGGCCGTCCCCGGCCCCGACGGCGGGCGGCCGGATCCCGCGCTGGTCGAAGGACTCGGCGTGATCGTGCGGGAGGGGCTCGGCGTGCGGCAGCGTCCGGGCACGACCGCACTGCTCGCCGCCGCGGTCGCCGACGAGTACCCGACCGGCCCGGCCCACCTCTCCCGGCTGCTCCCGGGCACCGACCGGTCGACGATGCTGCGATGGTGGGGCCGGTACCTGCGTTTACTGTTCCCGCCTGTGCTGGCGGCCTATTTCGACCACGGGATCGTGCTCGAGCCGCACCTGCAGAACGTGCTGGTATGTGTGGATACTGACGCCCAGCCGGTTCAGGTTCTGTTCCGCGATCTCGAAGGCACCAAGTTGCTTCCCGAGTACCACGCCGCCGCGCTCGCCGCCTTGCCCGCAGGGGTCTCCGGGCCGCTGACCTATGACGCCGACCGAGGCTGGGATCGGATCATCTACTGCCTGGTGGTCAACCACGCGGCCGAGATGCTCGCGGTGCTCGCGGACCGGCACCCGGCGGCTGAAACGGTGTTGTGGGCGCAGGTGCGGAACGTCATCGGCGAGTATGCGGAGCAGCACGGCCGACAAGCGCGGCTCGATCCGCTACTGGCCGGAGAACCGTTGCCGGCCAAGGCGAATCTGCTCACGAGATGGGGACGCGCGGCCGACCGGGAGGCAGGCTACGTGCGATTGCGCTCACCGCTGGGAGAGGGGGCGGCACGGTGACCGAGCCCGTACACGCCTTCGCCCAATCGCTTCCCGCTGACGCCCTGCCTGCCTACATCTACGACCTGGCCGCCCTACGCGAGCACGCGCGCCACACCCGGTCAGTACTCCCGGACCGCGTGGAACTGTACTACGCGGCGAAAGCCAATCCAGAGCAAAAGATCCTGACCGCCCTGGCAGCCTACGTAGACGGTTACGAGGTGTCCTCCGGCGGCGAACTGGCGCACGTATCGGCGGCGCTGCCGGATCACCCGCTCGCGTTCGGCGGCCCGGGAAAGACGCCCGCCGAGATCGAAGCCGCGCTGGCGGCTGGTGTGGACCGATTTCACGTGGAGAGCGAACACGAACTGCGGGTGCTCGGCTACCTGGCGGCCCGCTCAGCTCGCGGAACCGACGTGACTCAGGGGCCTGTCAGAGTTCTGCTCCGATTCAATCTCGCCTGGCCGTCCGGGCTGACGCCGTCGGTCGCGCTGGCGATGGGCGGCGGACCGAGCCCCTTCGGTCTCGACCCGACGCAGGCCGATGCGATGATGCGGCAGTTCACCGACAGCAGTCACCCGGCTCTGGAACTGCTCGGCGTGCACGCCCACCTCGGCAGCGGTCTGGCCGCGCCCGAACAACTCGCCGTCGCGCGCTCCACGGTGGAATGGGCTGAGGCGCTCTTCGCCCGGCATGGCGTTGCTCTGCGTGAAGTGAACGTCGGCGGCGGCATGCACGTCGACTACACGGATCCTTGCGCCCGCTTCGACTGGACCGAATTCGGAGCAGGCCTGGCCCGCGTCCTCGCCGAGCGCCCGAACCTCAGGATCCGGATCGAACCCGGCCGGGCACTGACCGCCTACTGCGGTTGGTACGCCGCCGAACTGCTCGACGTGAAAACCAGCCACGGCAAGCACTTCGCGGTCGTCCGCGGCGGCACGCACCACCTTCGCACACCGGCAGCGAAGGGCCACGACCAGCCGTGCACGGTACTGCCGGTCGAAGACTGGCCACACCCCTGGCCGCGGCCTGTCGGGGGTGGCGAATCAGTGACCTTCGTAGGCCAGCTGTGCACGCCCAAGGACGTGCTGGCCCGCAATGTGCGGGCACCTGAGCTGCGCGCGGGGGACCGGGTGGCGTTCGCGATGGCCGGTGCCTATGCCTGGAACATCTCCCATCACGAGTTCCTCATGCACCCAGCGCCGGAAGTGCATTTCCTTGGTGGATAAGGCTGATTGTCTCGGTCAGCCAGTGCTCGATGGCTGATGCCGTGGCGGTGGCGTGCGTCGTGAGAAGGTCCAGGTGATCTGAGTCGACGGTCACCAGGTCGTGTGGCAGCTGCCACTGCGCCGGGCGCAGGTCGGCGGCGAGCGGGATGCTTGCCAGGACGAACAGCGTCGGCGTGGTGATCTGCGGCGGGATCCAGCCGTCGAGACGAAGACAACCGCCCATCGCACTCACCCGGGTCACGCCTGCATCGGCTAGGCCGACGGGTAGAGACGGATCGGCGAGGCGTTCGAGCAGCCGGGGAGGACCTGATCGGCGAGGATCTGGTCCGGCCAGAAGGAATCGAGCAGGATCAGGCCATCCGGAGGCAGCCCCTCGGCGGCGAGTCGGTGCGCCACGGCGTGCGCGGTCCAGCCGCCTGAGGAGTGCCCGCACAGGACGAACGGCCGCTCCCACGCATCGATGTACCGCACGACACTGATTTGCGATGGCGGATTCCAGTTCGCCGGGAAGTGGTTCGGCGTCGACGAATCCGGGTTGGGGGAGAGCGTAGGCCGTCTGCACGCCGCCGAGAGGCTCGGAGAGCGCCGCATCCTCGGCGGGACTGCTCAACGCGGCCAGCGAGGGGAACAGGACCAGGACGGGACGGTCGTCGCCCCGGCTGATCAACACCGGCGCGGCGGGTTCGGCCACACCGGAGAACTCCGTGCGTACGAGGGCTGCGGCTTTGAGGATCTCCAGTCCTGTCTTGGCTTTCCCGGCCGTGCAGGCGGCGGCGACCAGGTCGCCGAGGCGTTCGCCGGTCGCCGACGCCAGGTTCACGCGCTGAAACAGGACCCTGCTGATGCGATCAGGCCGGACACGGACGCCACCCCGGGCCCGGCCGCCGCCGCACCCTCAGGCTCGCCGTCGCGGTCGCCGCCGTCACCCGGCGCCAGAAACACGTACCGCAGCTCCGGACAAGAATCCCGAACCCGGAGATACCCTTCCCGCGGCGAGCAGACCAGCGCCAACGCGCCGCTGCGCTGCATCAACGCCGCCACATCCGCCGGGCCGATGGCCATATGCAGCGGTAGCATCACAGCGCCGATCAAACCCAACGCCACATGCACCGTCAGATACGCGCGGCTGTTGGCCAGCTGCACGCCGACCACGTCCCCCGGCCCGAGGCCCGACTCCCGCAAACCCCTGACCAGCGCTTCAGCATCCTGAGACGAGGCGGTCCCACGAGACGGCTTCGCCCGCGGCCACGATCGCCGAGCCCGGCCCGCCGGCCGCGACCGCCGCGGCGAAGACCGCGCCGAACGTGCGGCGGTCGACCGAGGCCGGGGCGCCGACCAGGTAGTCTCGTGCGTGCACGCTCACTGCGCGGCTCCTCGCCGGTCTCGGGTTCACTTTCCGCTCAGTGGGCCGCTGCGACGACCATGCTGAAGCCCAGGCACAGGTTTCGCAGCTCGACCAGGTCCAGGTCCGCGTCCGCGAGCAGTCGCCGGTACTCGGCCCGGGTGCGTTCCCGGCCGCTGGTGATGGCCAGCATGTGCAAATCCCAGAGCCCTGCGGTGGTCGGCGCGTTGCCGTCGTCGAGCACCCGTTCGATGATCAGCAGCCGGGAGCCGGAGGACATCGACTTGCGGGTCACCGCGAGGATCTGCGCGCACTGCTCGTCCGGCCAGTCGTGCAGGACCCGCGCGAGCAGGTACACGTCCGCGCCCTCGGGCACCTGCTCGAAAAAGCTGCCCGACACCGTCGAGAAACGCTCGTCGCCCTGGTGCTGCGCGGCCACGGCCTCGGTCGCCTCGGCCAGGTCGAACAGGGTCGCGTGGATCCGGTCGTTGGTCTGCAAGATTCCCTGCAACAGGGTGCCGTTGCCGCCGCCGATGTCCACGACGCTGGCCGCCTGGCTGAAGTCATACGCGGTGCAGACGCGTTCGGCCAGGGCCGTGGCGGTGGCCGCCATCGCCCGGTCGAAGCGCAGCCGCAGTTCGGGCCGGGTCTTGAGGTACTCGAAGTGCTCCTCGCCGAAGTGCAGCCGGAAGCCGGTCTGGCCGGTCCGTACGGAATGGTCGAACTCGCTCCAGCCGGCGTGGATCTCCTCGCCGTAGAGGATCGCCAGGTCGCTGAACGGATTCTCCCGCTGAAGCAGGGTGCTGACCGGGCCGTTGGAGTAGCGTCCGGCGGGGCCTTCGACCACGATGTCGCGCGCGGCCAGGAACCGCAGCAGCCGGGTGACGGCCGGACGGTCGCAGCCGAGCGCGTCGGCCACCTCCTCGGCCGTGCGCCCGCCGCCGCGCAGCGCGTCGGGCAGGCCGATCTGCGCCGCGGCCTGCACCGCCCGGGCCACCCACTGCGCGGTGACCAGCTCGAACAGCCGCTCCCGGTGCCCGTCGGCCACGGCGTCGGTCAGCCGCCGGTGCTCGGCCAGCGATTCCTGGTACTCGCCCGCGCAGGCCAGTTCGATCCGGTGCACGTCCGCAGCGCCGCCGGGCTGATCCGCCTGATCCGGATTGCCGGCCCGGGCAGCCCGGTCGGCCCGCGCGCCCGGCGCGGCCTCGAAGTAGAACACGGACCGGCCGCCGGCCGCCGCGTCCTCGTCCGGGTTGTAGCCACCGCCGCCGGGGACCAGCCCGTGGTCCTCGGCCAGCGCCGCCCGCAGCGCGTCCACCCGGTCCCGGTCGGCGCCGGGCAGTTCGAACGCGAAGTGGCTCTCGGTCTGCCCGCGCCGCTCCAGCTCGGCCATCCCGTCCGGTGCGGCCCGGTCCGCGAGTCCGGGCAGCACGAAGACCTCCAGGCAGCGGCCGTCCGGCATTTCCCCGGTGATGATGTCCACCGGCAGCCGCTCCGGCGCCACGGCGTACCGCGCGGCCAGGCGTTGGCGCACCACGACGCTCGGTATCGGCGTGTGCACGGCCATCCCCCGGTTGCGCAGGTACTCGGCCACGTCCTCGGCCCGGTCCGGGAAGACCAGGATCCCGACGTGGCAGAAGGCGGCCGACAGGCTCCGGTCGACCGCGGCCCGCGGTCCGGCCACCAGGGCGAGGGCGTCGGCGTCGGCCAGGTGCTGCACGTGCTGCACTGCGCGGTCAAGCCGGGCGAGGTCGGTGTCGTCCAACATGATCGTTCTCCTCCGTGTTGAAAACCATACCGATGACAACTGATATCAGTGCTGTGTTTTCTCGGTGTGTCGGCGGTCAGGACGGGGCCAGGGCGCTCACATAGCCGGGACCTGCGATGGCGGCCCTGGTCAGGCGGGCCGGGGCGTCGAGCGCGGTAAGCAGTGTGTCGAACGTCTCAGATATTCGGTCGCAGCAGGTTGCGATCCGTTCGGCGAGCGACCGCGCTTCGCCGGCGGACAGCAGCCCCTGGGCCCGGTACCACCCGCTGCGGCGCTCGACGGCTTCCAGGGCCGTCACGGGCCTGCGGCGGCCGGTAGTCCGGACCGGTCGCCATGCTCCAGGCGCCGTCCAGCAGGATCACCTGGTTGTCGCCGCCGGCCGAGGCGAAGGCCAGCGCGAACCCGAGATAGTCGACCAGCCGGTTGACCGACATGAACCCCAACGCGCCGCAGGTCGCCTGGGCCGAGGTGATCGCCCGCTGTGCCAAGCGGTCCACGGCGACCTTGGTCAGCGACGCCGCGCGCATCTCGGCCGGGCCGGGCGCGCCGGCTCCGCCCGGGTCGCCCGACCGCCGCCAGCAGACCGCTTCCGGGTCCCGGGTCAGTGCCGTCGTCGCGAACGCGCTGGCCAGCGCCGTGGCCAGAAGTCGCTGCTGGTTGCGGTACGCGACGGCCGGGACGTTGACCGCGAACCGGTTGGTGATCACCTGGTTGCGGGCGTGCGAGAGCGCGATCGAGGCCGCGGCCCGCGCCATCGCGGCCAGGCCCGGGCCGAGCGCGCCCCAGGCGAACCGGGCCATCGCGGCACTGCGCCGGCTGCGGTCGGCCGGAGTGCCGAGCGGATCGGCGAACGCGCCGTCCACGCTGAGCCGCGCGCCGTCGTCGAGCCAGTACCGCCGCGGCACCCGTACGCCGTCGAACGCGACTGCCGCGTAGTCCGGCGGCAGCAGCGCGGTGTCCGGCAGGGCTCTGATCCGCACGCCCCGGCAGGGCCCGGATTCGTCCCGCAGCGGTACGAGGAACAGGAACAATCCGTGGTCCGCGCCGCCGACCTTCAGCCGCGCACTGACCACGCCCCACTTCGGCCAGCCGGCGAGGCCGAGATTCGGCGGGAACTTCGTCGCCTCGGGCACCGGCGTGATGAGCACGAACTCGTCGCGGTCCGGGTCGTACACGGCCTCGGTCAGGATGTTGGCGCTGCTGTTGCCGTGGCCCAGTTCCGGAACGTGCAGATGCGCGTGGACGTGCCGCATCCGGCGGTACGGGGCTGCGACGTCCCGTTCGTCACCGAAGTGTCCGGGGTCGAAGGCGGGCGCGGCGAAGAAGTCGGCCAACTGCCGGCGGTCTGCGGACACTGTCGAGAATCTCCCCGGACGATCACACTTTTTCTACGAGCTCTGCGACCTCACTTTACGACCTCGCGCCGCCCGGACGACGGATTGATCACCGGCGGAATCCGTGTCGACCTGCCCCGCCGAGCTGCCCATCGGCTCCGGCAGCAGACGGACGCCGACATCTTCGAGCAGGTCGAATCCGACCCCGCCGAAGGGTAGGGCCGTGGGTACGGAAGCCGCGCGCTGACTGCGCCGCTTCCGTATCCGGCCATTCGGATAGTCGGATAGCGGGCCCGACTATGCCTGGTTGGCGGCGCGGGCCATGCCGTCAGCCAGGCTCTGCGCGTCGATCTGTTCCTCGTGCGTACCGTGGGCGCCGCAGGCGAACGCGCCGGAGACGGCCCCGGCGAGCATGCACTCCTCAATCGGCCGGCCGAGCAGCCAGCGGCTCATGAACGCGGTGCTGAACGCGTCGCCGGCGCCGTTGCTGTCGACCACCGGCCGCTCCGGCCGGACCGCCGGGAAACGCCGGATCTGCGAATCATCCCTGGTCAGCACCCGGCTACCGTCGGCGCCCTCGGTGGCCACGACCACGCCGGCCCGGCCCTGGTCGAGGATCCTGGCCATGAGCTCGTCGATCTTCTCCGGTGCGGCGGCGGCGCTGAGGAACACCAGGTCTGCCTGCAGCGCGGGCCCCGGCGCCGAGTCGCCCGAGCCGTCCCAGGCGTGGATGTCCGTCGACGTGCTCACGCCCAGCCGGTGCGCGTCGGCGAACGCCCCGAACGCGCGCCCTGCCACGTGCAGGTGCCGCGCACGTTCGAGGAACGGCAGGTAGAACTCCCGCGGCAGGATCGCATCCGGCGGATACCGGCCGTCGAAGAAGGAGAACCGGCGTCCTTCGGCGTCGACGAAGTTCACGCTGCGCGCAGTGCCCTCGGGCCTGGGCAGGTAGCTGAAATCCAGCCCGACCTGCTCGTAGCGCGCCAGCACCAGCGCGCCGAGCGCGTCCTCGCCGAGCAGGTCGGCGAACTTGGTCCGCAGCCCGAGCCCGTGGAACCCGAGCGCGACACCGTTGCCGGAGTGAGCCACATAATCGCGCACCGGCGGCACGAGCAGCAGGTCACCCGGTGGAATGACGAGCTCGGGAACCCGCACGATGGTGTCGACACCTACACCCCCGAGCACCAGTACATCCAATACATCAAGTTCGGCCATGCCGAAACGCCTTCCCTCGTGAGCCCCGTCGTTTGTAGGAACGTCAATCTACTGAGGGAATCCACGTTCGGCCAGCCGTGGGCGAGTCCGAGTTCGCGGCGGCGTTTTCGCCCAGCTGTTCGGCGTGTGTCGGGGGTGGTCGCTAGCGTTGCCACCGACCAGCCACGGGAAGCAGGGCATCCGCAGACGAAGGGGCAGAAATGGCCAGCGACGAACCCACCGGCACCCGTATTCTGGGCGCCCTGCGCTCCGCGAACGGCAAGGGTGTCGTGCGGATGGAAGACACCTTCGACAACGGCATCGACGAGGTCTGGTCGGCGCTGACCCAGCCCGAGCACCTGGCCCACTGGCTCGGCGAGCTGGAGGGCGACCTGCGGCTCGGCGGCGAGTTCCGCGCCACATACTTCGCCAGTGGGTGGGAAGGCACGGTCCGCGTACAGGCGTGCGAGCCCCCGCGGCGTCTGCTGGTGGAAGGCGAAGACCACAAGCACCACGAGCAGCACGCCATCGAGTTCACCCTGACGGCCGACGGCGCCCGCACCCATGTGGTATTCGAAGAGCGCGGCATGCCCCTGGATCTGCTCGTCGCCTACGGAGCGGGAGTCCAGGTGCACATCGAAGACCTCGCCGCCCACCTGGCCGGCCGCGAACGCTGCGACGCCTCCGCGCGCTGGGCCGAGCTCTTCCAAGCCTACGAACACCTCCCGGTCGACGCCGAATAGACGAGCCAAACCCGTCTAGTTACCGAGGTTGACCTGCGCCCGGTGGTGCTCGCCCTTCTCGATCAGGTCGACGAACCCCAGAGCGTAGTCCGGGGCGGAGATCGCGCCGCCGTCCTCGGGCCGGACCGCGACCTCGTCGCCGAGCCGGTACCGGCCGAGCGGCTCGCCGGGCATCCGGGCGCCGAACCGGAGCGCGGGGCTGACGAAGACCCAGTCGAGCGTCACGGGCGTGGCCGGAAGGTCTTCGAGGATCACCGCGGCCCCGGCCCGGATCTCGTCGTGCAGCTCCACGGGGATGTGACTCAGGTCGGTGACGAAGCGGTCCGCGCCGGGAGCCGGCCGCAGCGACGAGTAGCCGCCCACGACGAACAGCCGCGCGCCCGCGGCATCGGCCAGCCGCGCGATGGTGCGGTTGGTCTCGCGGAAGGTGCCGGCCAGCGGGCCGCGCGGGGCCAGCGCGGCCACGACCACGTCCGCACCCTCGATGGCGGCCGACAGCGCCGCCCCGTCGGTGGCGTCGGCCTGGACGTAGGCCACAGTCGGGACCGGCGCCTCGGGCAGCGAGCGGCTGAGCGCGGTGACCTGGTGACCGCGCGCGGCGGCCTGCGCGACGATGGCCGAACCGGCGTAACCGGTGCCGCCGATGACGGTGATGCGAGACATGGGACAGGTGCCTTTCCTCGGAACCGATGGCGCCGGACGGCGCCCTGCGATGACCGTATGAGAGCAGCTCTCCGATGGGAAGAAGGCACTTTGTGGTAACCACCTCGGCCGAAACGGTGCTCCTGGACAGCCCCTACCGCGCGGACTGCCCGACCCGCCACATCCTGGACCGGATCGGCGACCGCTGGACGGTGCTGATCGTCGGCGCCCTGTGGGACGGCAGCGCCCGCTTCTCGCAGCTGCGCCGCCGCATCGAAGGCATCTCGCAGAAGATGCTGACCCAGACTCTGCGCGGGCTGGAACGCGACGGGCTCGTGCACCGGACCGTCTACCCCGAGGTCCCGGTCCGGGTCGAGTACACGCTCACCGAGGCGGGCCGCACCCTGCGCGAACCCCTGCGTGCGCTGGAGCAGTGGGCGATCGCCCACCTCGGCGACGTGTCGGCGTCCCAGGACGCCTACGATCGCACGAATACGCACGACGAGTGACGCCCACCTGCGACGGCCCGCTGCCCGAATTCACCCTTTACGACGTGTGCTGATACGCCGAGTAGGTGACGTAGCCCGCGTCGCCGCCCTGGTAGAGCGTGGCCTCGTCGACCGGCGCGATCGGCAGTCCGAGCCGCAGCCGTTCGACCAGGTCCGGGTTGGCGATGTACGCGCGGCCGAAGCTGACCAGGTCGGCGCCTTGGCCGAGCCAGTGGTCGGCATCGGTGCGGGTGGTCTGCTTCGGGCCCATCGGGAGCGTGGGATTGATGATCAGGGCGTTCGGCCACGCCCGGCGCAGCCCGAGCAGCACGTCCTCGTCGATGGTGGCTTCGAGGTGCACGTACGCCACCTCCAGCCGGGCGAGTTCGGCCAGTAGCGCGGCGTAGAGCTCGGGGACCTCGGCGTCCTGCACGCCCCAGAAGGTGCCGCCGGGCGAGAGCCGGATCCCGGTCCTGGCCGCGCCGACCGCGTCGACCGTCCCGGCCACCGCCTCCACCGCGAACCGGATCCGGTCGGCCACCGGGCCGCCGTACCGGTCCGTGCGCAGGTTGGCGTTCGAGGAGAGGAACTGCGAGATCAGGTAGCCGTTGGCGCCGTGCAGCTCGACGCCGTCGAACCCGGCGTCGATCGCGCGGCGGGCGGCCTGCCCGTACGCGCCGGCGTGCTCGGACACCTCATCCGTCGCCAGGGCGCGCGGGACGGGCGCGGGCTGTGGTCCGGTCGGGGTGAACACCTCGCCGACCGCCGCGACGGCCGACGGGCCGACCGGCCGCGACCCGGTGGTGTCCGGGTGCGAGACCCGGCCGCCGTGCATGAGCTGGGCGAAGATCCGGCCGCCGTTGGCGTGGACGGCGGCGGTCACCGGTCGCCACGCCGCGACCTGCTCCTCGGTGTGCAGGCCGGGTGTGCCCGGGTTGGACTGGCCGACCAGGCTCGGCTGCACGCCCTCGGTCACGATCAGCCCGGCGGTGGCCCGCTGCGCGTAGTACGTCGCCATCGACGCCGTCGCCAAGCCGTCGGCCGCGGCCCGCACTCTGGTCATCGGGGCCATCACCACCCGGTTCGGCAGGGTCAGATCAGCGGAGTGACCTGGTCGTCGCGGCCCAGCAGCGCCTTGCCGTAGACCTCGTAGCTGACCGCGGGCAGCGTCACCGCGTGCCGGGCGGCCACCGCGGAGTCGCGCCACACCCGCTGCAGCGGGTTCGTCTCGGCGAAGCTGCCGGCTCCGTGCGCGTACAGCAGCACGTCGATCGCCTTGGTCACGTTCTCGATCGCCCAAGACGTGTCGGCGCGCATCCGGGTGCGGGCCAGCGGCCCGGGGTACGTGCCCTGCTTCGCCGCGAGGTCGATCTCGTCCGCGGCGCGGTACGCGTGCAGGTGCGCGGTCTCGATCCGCATGGCCGCCTCGGCCAGCTGGAGCTGGAAGGCCACCGAGTCGGCCTGCGCGGTGTAGAAGGTGTACGAGATCGCCTTGCCCGCGGCCTTCCCGCGCACGATCTCCAGCGCCCGCCGGCCCAGCCCGAGCTGCGGGCCGGCCAGGACCAGGGAGAGCACGGGCACCAGCGCGGACCGGTACAGCTCCTCGTCGGCGTGCTCGGTCGCGTACTTGCCCTCGATCGCGCCGGGCACGGACATGATCCGGTGGTCGGGCACGAACACGTCCTGCGCGATCAGGCAGTTCGACCCGGACGCGCTCATCCCCGCGACGAACCAGGTGTCCTCCAGATCCATCTCGGACCGCGGGATCAACGCCACCGCCTGGTCGACCAGCTCGCCCTCCGCGTTCGTCATCGGGATGCCGAGCACCGCCCAGTCCGCGTGCCAGGAACCCGAGTTGTAGTACCAGCGGCCGGTCACCCGCAGGCCGCCGTCCACCTTGACCGTCTCGGCGGTCGGCGAGAGCACGCCGGACACCTTCGCGTCCGGGTTCGCGCCCCACACGTCCCGCTGCGCCTGCTCCGACATCAGCCCGACCAGCCAGGCGCACACGTTGCACAGCGCGACCACCCAGCCGGTGCCGCCGTCGGACTCGGCCACGGCCGAGGAGACGTCGAGCATCGAGCGCACGGAGCCCTCGTACCCGCCGAAACGCCGCGGCAGGGCCACCTTGAACGCGCCGGCATCAGTCAGGGCGCTGATGCTCTCCTCCACCGCGCGCCGCTCCCGCTCGCCCTGCGCGCTGTTGGCCGCCAACAACGGCTGCAGGTCACGGATACGGGTCGGCAGCCCGTCCGCCTCGGCGTCGGTGCCTGGTTCCTGGATCTGGCTGACGGTCATCGCAGTGCTCTTTCTCTGGAGGGTGGACAACGAGACCCGGAACGACGCCGGGGGAGAAGCGAGAAGGCAGAACGGCAAAAGGGCCGCGACCTCAGCGGGCGCAGGCGGCGATCTGGTCGGCGACCAGGGCCCGCGGCCGGCGGTCGAACCGCGAGTGGGTGCCGAAGGTGCGGTACGCGTAGATCAGCGGGGCCAGTTCCGCCCGGCCGGCTTCGACCACGTGGCCCATCAGCAGGCGGTGGTCGCCGCCCGGGACGGCGTCGTGCACGTCGCACACGAGCCAACCGGCCGCGCCGTCCAGCCGCGGCAACCCGCCGTCCAGGTGCCAGTCGACCTCGGCGAACCGGTCCGCGGCCGGCCGGGCGAACCGCCGCGCGAGCTCGTCCTGCCCGTGGCCGAGCAGGTTCACCCCGAACCGGCCGGCCGCCACCAGCCGCGGCAGCAGGCTGGACCGCTCGTCCAGCGCGATCGTGATCAGCGGCGGGTCGAGCGAGAGCGAGGCGAAGGAGCTGACCGTGGCGCCGTGCACGCCGCCCTCGTCGGCGACCGTGACCACGGTGACCGGCGCGCACACCCCGGCCATCAGGTCGCGGAAGCGCCGAGGGTCGATGCCGGCGCTCATCTCGCGCCGTGGCTTCCGGTCATCATCGCGGCCAGGTCCTCCGGCGCCAGGAACGAGGCCGGCGGCGGCGGGCCCCAGTTGTAGAGCCCGCGCATGCCTTCGAGCACGGCCGGCTCCCACAGGGCGTCCTCGACGATGCAGTCCAGGTCGGAGTAGTACTCGGAGAAGTTCCCGGCCGGATCGCGCAGGTACCAGAAGAAGTTCGAGCCGATGTGATGGCGGCCCAGACCCCAGATGTGCCGCTCCGGGTGCCCCTCGAGCATCGCCGACGCGCCCCGGCCGACCTCGTCCACGTCGTCGACCTCCCACGCGGTGTGGTGCAGGAACGCCACCGGCGCCTGCTGCACCAGCACATTGTGGTGGTCGGTGGAGCAGCGCATGAACGAGGCCAGGCCCGGAACCGTGTCGCTGACCTTGAACCCGAGGCCCTCGGCGAAGAAACGCTGCGAACCGGCCTGGTCGGTCGAGCCGAGCACCACGTGCCCGAGCTTGCGCGGCCGGACCGCCGACTCGCGCAGCACCCCCGGCGCCCGCGAGTCCGGCCGGGCCGCGTTGCCCGGCGCGTTGTACGCGGGCACCGGCGTCGCGGCCTGGACCAGGCGCGGCGCGACCTCCACGACCACGGTCAGCTCGGTCCCCGGGTCGAACGCCCGGATCTGCCCGGACTCGCGCGTGGCCGGGATCTCCAGCCGGGCCAGCGAGGCCGCGACCCGGTCCAGGTCGTCCGGGTCGTCGGCGCCGATCCGCAGCTCGAGCAGGCGGCGGCGCTCGCCGGGCACCAGGCGCAGCTGCTCGCCGCCGTCGACCGTGCTCAACGCGCGCCCGGACGGGTCGGCGGCGCCGTCCGGGCCGTCCGCCCGGCCGAGGCCGAACTGTGCGTAGTAGTCTCCGGTCGCGTCCACGTCGGGCACGGCGACAGTGATCTGATTCAAGCGGTGCAGGGGCATGGTTGCCGTCCTTCCGGTCAGGCCGACCGCGCGGGCTCGTAGCCCGCGACCAGGGGGTTGGCCAGTTCGCCGACGCCTTCGACGTAGCTGGTGAGGGTGCTGCCGGGCAGCAGGTAGCGCTGCGGGTCCCGGGCCATCCCGACGCCCGAGGGGGTGCCGGTGAAGACGATGTCGCCGGGCAGCAGCGGGCAGACCGCGGAGAGCCGGGCGATCAGCTCGGGCACGCTGAAGATCATGTCCCGGGTGCGGCCGCGCTGGAGCACCTCGCCGTCGACCGAGCAGCCGAGTTCCAGGTCGTCCGGGTTCTCGAACTCGTCCGGGGTGACCAGGACCGGGCCGAGCGGCGCGAAGCCCGGGTAGGACTTGCCCAGCGAGAACTGCGGGACCGGCCCGGCCAGCTGCACGGCCCGCTCGGACAGGTCCTGGCCGGCCATCAGCCCGGCCACGTGGCCCCAGGCGGCGGACTCGGCCACCCGCTCGGCCCGCCGGCCGATCGCCACCACGAGCTCGACCTCCCAGTCCACGCCCGCGCTCGGCAGCACCACCGGGGAGGTCGGGCCGGTCACGCTGGTGGGGAACTTGGTGAAGACCGGGGGCGAGCCGGGCCGGGCGACGTCGGCCTCCCGGGCGTGCTCGGCGTAGTTCAGGCCGATCGCGAACACCTGCCGCGGGAACGGGGTCGGCGCCCCGAGCAGCGCGGCGTCCAGGTCGAACCGCCGGCCGGGGTCGGCGTCGGCGGCCTCGCCGGCCGCCCACTCGCGCAGCGTCTCCCAGTGCTCGAACAGGGCCTGCGGGTCGGCCGGCAGGCGGCCGTCGCTGGCCTTCTCGACGTCGACGGCGCCGGCCCCGTCCACGAGGACGGCCCGCCCGGCGAGGTTGGCTATACGCATCAGGACTCCGTCAGTTGCCGCTCGATCGATATGACGGGCTCATGACGGGCCCGGGTGGATCAGATGTCGCCATCCTGATCCCGACTTCGCCGACTGTCAAGAGAAAATCGATTTTCTGTTACTTAAACGAATTGGTTAGTTCAGATCGTTTCTGTAGTGCGGAGAGTGACCGCCCAGGCACAAGCATCATCGCCCCTGCGCGGGCCGCGCGCAGGGGCGATGAGCTGGTCAGGTGGGTTCTGGTCGAGTGATGCGCCGGGGTGTCCTGGGAACGGGAGTCAGGTCACGCCGTGGTGGCGTGCTCGGCGTTCTCAGCTCCCTCGCCGGATCCCGAGCTCTCGGCGGCCTCGTCGCCGCTGGACTTCTCACGCCCGCCGAGGACGTCGACGGTCGCCGCGACCAGGGCGAGGAAGACGAAGCCGAGGACCACGACCATCCCGCGCAGGAAGCTCAGGCTCCAGTCGCCGTGGGTGGAGGCGACCGCGGAGAAGAAGACCGAACCGACCGCGGCGATTCCGACCGCGGACCCGATCCGCTGTCCGGTCTGCAATACCGCCCCGGCGCTGCCGGCCCGGACCACCGGGACCTCGCTCAGCGTCAGCGCCTGGTTCGGCGAGACGACCAAGCCGCTGCCGATCCCGGCGACCAGCAGCGGCAGGGCCGTGGCCCAGCCGACCTCGCGGCCGGGCCACACGTGCACCGCCCAGACCGTCGCGCCGAGGCCGACCAGCACCAGGACCAGGCCGGCCAGCACGAGCGGGCGGCCGAACCGGTCCACCACCCGGCCGCCGATCGCCGAGGAGACCCCGGACCCGGCCGCGAACGGCGTGATCGCCAGGCCGGCCAGCAGCGCGCTGTAGTTCAGGCCGCTCTGCAGGTAGAGCGTGTAGATGAAGAAGATCGCGGTGAACCCGGCGAAGTAGAGCAGGGACAGCACGGAACCGAGCGAGTACGAGCGGGCTTTGAACAGGCTCGGGTTGACGACGGGCTCGCCGTGCCGGGCGTAGCGGCGTTCCCAGAGCACGAAACACCCGACCAGCACCGCCGCGATCGGCAGCAGCAGCCACTTCGACGCGCTGTGCCACTCCTGCTCCTCCACGAAGGGCAGCAGGAGCAGGACCGTGCCCGCACCCAGCAGGACGGTGCCGATCGGGTCGAGATCGCGCAGCCGGGCGCCCGCCTTCTGCTTCTTCTGCGCGTCCGCCGGAGTCTGGTCCGGCCTCGGCAGCAGCCGGTAGGCCAGCGGGAGCGCGGCCACGCCGATCGGCAGGTTCACGTAGAAGACCCAGCGCCAGCCGTCCTGCACGCCGAACAGCTGGATCAGCAGCCCGCCGAGCAGCGGGCCGATCGCGGTGGACACGCCGATCGCCGCGCCGAGCAGGCCGAAGGCCTTCCCGCGCTCCGCGCCGCGGAACTGCTCCTGGATGAACCCGGACACCTGCGGGATCACCATGCCGCCGGCCGCGCCCTGGACCAGCCGGGCGACCACCAGCCAGACCTCGTTCCGGGCGGCCCCGGCCAGGGCGCTGGCGATGGTGAACGAGGCCAGGCCGACCATGAAC
This sequence comes from Actinocrinis sp., assembly GCA_035943635.1. Taxonomy (GTDB): domain Bacteria; phylum Actinomycetota; class Actinomycetes; order Streptomycetales; family Catenulisporaceae; genus DASZBX01. Next base: position 27,222 of record DASZBX010000100.1, read on the forward strand.
ACGGCCCGCCGGCTGCGCGCGTCACCGAGCCGGCCGGCCGGGACCAGGGCCAGGCCGAAGGCCAGGGCGTACCCGGAGAGCACCCACTGCAGGCCGCTCTGCGACATGTGCAGGCCGGACCGGATCGACGGCAGGGCCACGTTGACGATGCTCACGTCCAGCAGCGTCATGAACGCGGCGACCAGGCAGACCGTCAACGCCCGCCACCGGGTCGGATCACCGCTGCCGGAACTGCCGCGGGCCGTGCTGTCATCCCGGATGGGCTCGGTTGTGCTCACTATGCGTCTCCGCTTCTCGGTGGACGGGCGGACGTCCGTCGGCGTCTGACCCGCGTTCCCCCGGTCCGCCGGTTCAAAAGCGCCGGTGCCGGCCGGTGCCGGAGATCTCGATCACGCCGCCGGGATCTTCCCGGACCGCGCCCGCAGCGCACCGCCGCCCGGGGGGATTCTGCAAGATCGGGTTTCCCCGCCGGGAACTCGGGCAGTGCGCATCCATGCGTGGGGCGTGACGCGCCGGTCGACGGTGCGTCCGCACCCGAGCGGGATGGGAGAAGTCACGTGAGCACGGAAGCAAGCGCCAACATCGGAGTGACCGGGCTGTCGGTGATGGGCCGCAACCTGGCCCGGAACCTGGCCCGGCACGGCTATCGGGTCGCCGTGCACAACCGCAGCGTCGAACGCACCCGCAGCCTGGTCCGGGAGCACGGCGACGAGGGGGAGTTCATCCCCGGCGAGTCGATGGCGGACTTCGTCGCGTCACTCGAACGGCCCAGAGCGGTGCTGGTCATGGTCAAGGCCGGCCAGCCCACCGACGCGGTGATCGAGGAGCTGATCCCGCTGCTGGAGAGCGGCGACATCATCGTCGATTGCGGGAACGCGCACTTCACCGACACCGAGCGCCGGGAGAAGGCGCTGACCGAGCAGGGCCTGCACTTCGTCGGCACCGGCGTGTCCGGCGGCGAGGAGGGCGCGCTGAACGGGCCCAGCATCATGCCCGGCGGCTCGGACGAGGCCTATCAGAAGCTCGGGCCGATCTTCGAGAAGATCGCCGCCTCGGTGGACGGGACCGCGTGCACGACCCACGTGGGCCCAGGCGCGGCCGGGCACTTCGTCAAGATGGTGCACAACGGCATCGAGTACGCCGACATGCAGCTGATCGCCGAGGCGTACGACCTGCTGCGGGCCGGCCTGGGCGCCGAACCGGCCGAGATCGCGCAGATCTTCCGGGAGTGGAACTCCGGGGACCTGGAGTCGTTCCTGATCGAGATCACCGCGGACGTGCTCGACCACGTCGACGCCGACACCGGCAAGCCGTTCCTGGACATCGTGGCCGACCGGGCCGAGCAGAAGGGCACCGGCCGGTGGACCGTGCAGAGCGCCCTGGACCTGGGCGTCCCGATCACCGGCATCGCCGAGGCGACCTTCGCCCGCTCGCTGTCCGGCCACGTCGGCCAGCGCGAGGCGGCCCGGCGTACGTACGCCGACCGGGCCGCCGCCGAGGACGCGCCGGGCCTGGTCACGGACCGCAAGGCGTTCATCGACGACGTGCGCAACGCGCTGTACGCGTCCAAGATCGTCGCCTACGCCCAGGGCTTCGACCACATCAAGGCCGGCAGCGAGGAGTACGACTGGGGCATCGACCCGGGCATGATGGCCACCATCTGGCGCGGCGGCTGCATCATCCGGGCCAGGTTCCTGGACCGGATCAAGGAGGCCTACGCGGACGACGCCGACCTGCCGAGCCTGCTGGTCGCGCCCTACTTCGCCGACGCGGTCGCCGACGGGATCGCCAGCTGGCGCGGGGTGGTGTCCCTGGCCGTGCGGGCCGGGATCCCCACGCCCACCTTCTCCTCCTCGCTGGCCTACCTCGACGCGCTGCGCCGGCCCCGCCTGCCGGCCGCGCTGATCCAGGGCCTGCGCGACAACTTCGGCGCGCACACCTACCAGCGGGTGGACCGCGAGGGTAGCTTCCACACCCTCTGGGCCGAGGACAAGAGCGAGGTCGATGGGTAGACGGCAGCCGCGCCGCGACTCGCTCCGGGGCGGCCACGGCGCACCCGCGGTTCGGCGCGCATGAATCACGCGAAGGCGGTTACCCGTACGGGAGCATGACAGCGTCAGCCTTCTGGGCCTGTCATGCGCGATGAACCGGTTCCGCGCCCATCTCCCCGGGTGCGGAGCCGGTTGCGAACGTCAGGGACCGCCCCGATTCTCACGGCGAGTCAGTTCTCGCCCCGGAGCGTGATGTCGCGATTTTATTCCCAGAGAACTGTCGTTCTCCTCACCCGCGATATAGCGCATACGTTCGATCATCGCGGTTACCCGGGAACCGCACAGACGCCGCATCCCGCATGCCGAAACACGGTCTCGGTGGGCCTGCCGCGACAGTGCTCTGTCGACGACACCGAGAAAAGGCGGCGAGATGACAACGATAGCCCTCAACCCTCCGGCCGAACAGTTGCGCCAGCGCATGCCGGTCCTGCCTTCGAAACCGCTCGCGAACCGGTTGGACATGAGACTGAGCGTGCAGCACGGCGTGCTGACCGCGCACCTGGTGGGCGACCTGGACGGCGAGAGCGCCCCGCTGATCGTGCGCCGGATGGCGGACCTCGCGGCCCGGGGCCGGGTCAAGCTGGTGCTGGAACTTCGCCAGCTGTTCTCCGTGGACGTGGAGGGCCTGGCCGCCCTGCGCGACGCCGCGGCCCTGCTGAACGAGTGCGGCGGCTGGCTGGCCCTGGTCGCCCTGCGCCCGCGGGTGCGCCAGTTCCTGGAGCGCACCGGGACGGCCGACCAGTTCTCCGTCTACAAGTCCGTCGAAGAGGCGGCCCGGGCCGAGACCGGGAAGGCGGCCGTGTTCGCCGGGCCGGCCGGCACCCTGGCTGCGGCCGTCGAATAGAGCGGTGCACGGGCACTGCTTCCGCGGCGGCCTGAAAAAGACCCCGTTTGGAGTGTGTGGGATGGGTACTAGCAGCCTAGGCGGGTGACGAAAGTATCCGGGCCTTGAGACCCGGTGTACCTGTGCCCGCCCCCACGACTATTCCAGTCAACGCAGCGACCGATCGAAGGAGAACCTCGATGAGTGCCACCGACAAGATCAAGAACGCCGCCGAAGACGCCAAGGGCAAGGCCCAGGAGGCCGAAGGCCGCGCCACCCACGACCCGGCCCGCGAGGCCCAGGGCAAGGGCACCCAGGCCAAGAGCGACATCAAGCAGGCCGGCGAGAAGATCAAGGACGCCGTCAAGCACTGAGCTTGACCGGCACGGCCCCGGCGGACCCGAGACTTCGGGCCCGCCGGGGCCGTTTTACGTCCCCTTCACCTGTCTGAGCAGCGCTCGGGCCGCCGCCGGGCGGCCGCCGCGGAAACCGCCCGTGGTGAGTTCGGCCGGACCCGTTTGCGGATTGGAAAAACGGTCAACGGTGACGCGGCGCTGCGGGACTTCCCGCAGTGCCGACGCGTCGTCAGGTGGTCTTCGCGTCTGTCGTCAGGGTCGGCATCCCGGCGGCGCGCGGGCCGCGCGCCGCCGGGTGGAGAAGGTGGGGTATCGATGAGCAGCAGTACCGTGGCGGCCGCCGGCGGGGACGCCCTGACCGACCGGGCCGCGCCCAAACGGCTGCCGCGGGTGCCGGACCAGGGCGAGGAGCCGGGTCTGCGCCAGCTCCTGGTAGGCCTGACGGCTGTTCGCGACGGCGATTTCCGCACCCGGCTGCCGGAGGACGGCGACGGGCTGCTGACCGAGATCGCCACGGTCTTCAACGGCATGGTCGACCAGCTCTCCCGGTTCACCTCCGAGGTCACCCGGGTGGCCCGCGAGGTCGGCACCGAGGGCCGGCTCGGCGGGCAGGCCGAGGTGCCGGGCGTGTCCGGGACCTGGAAGGACCTGACCGACTCGGTCAACGCCATGGCCGGCAACCTCACCACCCAGGTCCGCGACATCGCGCAGGTCGCCACGGCGGTGGCCAACGGCGACCTGTCGCAGAAGATCGACGTGGCCGCGCGCGGGGAGATCCTGGAGCTCAAGAGCACCCTGAACACGATGGTCGACCAGCTCTCCTCCTTCGCCGCGGAGGTCACCCGGGTGGCGCGCGAGGTGGGTACGGAAGGCCGGTTGGGTGGTCAGGCCGACGTGAAGGGCGTGTCCGGCACCTGGAAGGACCTGACCGAATCGGTCAACTTCATGGCGAACAACCTCACCGACCAGGTCCGCAACATCGCCCAGGTCACCACCGCGGTCGCCAAGGGCGACCTGTCCCAGAAGATCACGGTCGACGCGCGCGGCGAGATCCTCCAGCTGAAGAACACGATCAACACCATGGTCGACGAACTGTCCGCGTTCGCCGACGAGGTCACCCGGGTCGCCCGCGAGGTCGGCACCGAGGGCCAGCTCGGCGGCCAGGCGCAGGTGCCCGGCGTCGGCGGCACCTGGCGCGACCTGACCGACTCGGTGAACTTCATGGCCGGCAACCTCACCGCCCAGGTCCGCTCGATGGCGCAGGTCGCGACGGCCGTGGCCAAGGGCGACCTGACCAGGAAGATCGACGTCGACGCGCGCGGGGAGATCCTGGAGCTGAAGAACACCCTGAACACGATGGTCGACCAGCTCTCCTCCTTCGCCGCGGAGGTCACCCGGGTGGCGCGCGAGGTGGGTACCGAAGGGCGGCTGGGCGGTCAGGCCGACGTGAAGGGCGTGTCCGGCACCTGGAAAGACCTGACCGAATCGGTCAACGTCATGGCCGACAACCTCACCGCGCAGGTCCGGTCGATCGCCGAGGTGACCACCGCGGTCGCCAAGGGCGACCTGTCCCAGAAGATCCGCGTGGACGCCCGCGGGGAGATCCTGGAACTGAAGGAGACTATCAACACGATGGTCGACCAGCTCTCCTCCTTCGCCGCGGAGGTCACCCGAGTGGCCCGGGAGGTCGGCAGCGAGGGCCGGCTCGGCGGACAGGCCGAGGTCGAGGGCGTGTCCGGCACCTGGAAGCGACTGACCGAGAACGTGAACGAACTGGCCGGGAACCTGACCCGGCAGGTGCGCGCGATCGCCGGGGTGACCAGCGCGGTGGCCGAGGGCGACCTGACCCGGTCGATCACCGTGGACGCGTCCGGCGAGGTGGCCGAGCTCAAGGACAACATCAACTCGATGGTCAAGTCCCTGCGCGAGACCACCCGGGCCAACCGGGACCAGGACTGGCTCAAGTCCAACGTGGCCCGGATCTCCGAGCTGATGCAGGGCCGGCGCGAACTGGCCGTGGTGGCCGAGCTGATCATGGACGAGCTGGCCCCGCTGGTCTCGGCCCAGTACGGCGCGTTCTTCCTGGCCGAGGAGACCGGCGACGGCACCCAGCTGCGGCTGATCGCCTCCTACGCCGACCCCGGCGGCCCGGACCGGCCGACCCGGTTCCGGCTCGGCCAGTCCCTGGTCGGCCAGGCCGCGCGCAGCCGCCGGATCATCGCGGTGGACGAGGTCCCGGCCGACTACATCTCGATCACCTCGGGCCTGGGCAACAGCATCCCGGCGAATCTGATGGTGCTGCCGATCGTGGTCGAGGACCAGGTGCTCGGCGTGATCGAACTGGCCTCGGTGCACCCGTTCACCGCGGTGCACCGGGCGTTCCTGGAGCAGCTGATGGAGACGGTCGGCGTCAACGTCAACACGATCATCGCCAACGCCCGCACCGACGAACTGCTCGGCGAGTCCCAGCGCCTGGCCGGGGAGCTGCAGGCCCGGTCCGAGGAACTCCAGGTGCGCCAGGAGGAACTGCAGCGCTCCAACGCCGAACTGGAGGAGAAGGCGGCCCTGCTGGCCAGCCAGAACAGCGACATCGAGGCGAAGAACCTGGAGATCGAGCAGGCCCGGCAGGAGCTCGAGGCCCGGGCCCAGCAGCTGGCCTTGGCCTCGAAGTACAAGTCCGAGTTCCTGGCCAACATGAGCCACGAGCTGCGCACCCCGCTCAACAGCCTGCTGATCCTGGCCCAGCTGCTGGCCAAGAACCCGACCCGCAACCTCTCGCCCAAGCAGGTCGAGTACGCCGGGGTGGTCCACTCGGCCGGCTCGGACCTGCTCGGCCTGATCAACGACATCCTGGACCTGTCCAAGGTCGAGGCGGGCAAGATGGACGTGGACCCGGAGCACTTCCCGCTGCGCCGCCTGCTGGACTACGTGGAGGCCACTTTCCGCCCGCTGACCACGCAGAAGGGCCTGGAGTTCCGGGTGGACACCGGTGCGGGAGTGCCCGGGGACCTGTTCACCGATGACTCCCGGCTGCGCCAGGTACTCAGCAACCTGTTGTCCAACGCGGTGAAGTTCACCGAGGCCGGCGCGGTGGAGCTGCGGATCGAACCGGCCTCGGACGAGGAGGTGCCGCGCCCGCTGCGCCGGCTGGCCCCGTTCATCGCGTTCCGGGTCCAGGACACCGGCATCGGCATCCCGGAGCAGCAGCTGGAGACCATCTTCGGCGCGTTCCAGCAGGCCGACGGCACGACCAGCCGCCGCTACGGCGGCACCGGCCTGGGCCTGTCGATCAGCCGGGAGATCGCGCAGCTGCTCGGCGGCGCGGTGATCGCCACCAGCGTGGTCGGGGAGGGCAGCAGCTTCACCCTGTACCTGCCGGTCGCGCACCCGGACTGGCTCGCCCTCCCGGCCCAGCAGCTGCCCAGCGCGGCCGGCGCGGGGGTCGTGGCCGGTTCGGCCGGTTCGAACGCGGCCACGGGTTCGGTCGCCCTCACCAGTCCGGCCGGGTCGATCGCCGCGGCCGGGTCGGCGTCGGCCGCCGCGCTCGTCCCGGTCGGGTCGGCCGCCTCGGCCCGGCGGCTGCTGGTGATCGAGGACCGGCCGCACGGCCTGCTCACCCTGGTCGCCGAGAGCGCGGTCGGCGAACTGGCCGACAGCGGCCACGACTCGCGCGGCCCGGTCGCGATCCGGACCGTGCGGCACGCCGAGGACGCCGCCGCGATCCTGCTGGCCGAGCCGCACCAGTGCGTGGTGCTGGAACTGGGCACCGCCGACGACGCCGCGTCCCGGTTCCTGGAGACCTGCGCCCGGGAGCCCGCGCTGCACTCGGTGCCGGTCCTGGCCCACCACAACCGCGATCTGACCCCGGCTCAGGACCGGCTGCTGAACGCGCACAGCCAGGCGTACCCGCTGGAACTGGTGCCGAGCCTGGACGACCTGCGGGAACGGATCGCGCTGCACGTCAGCGCGGCCCGGCCGGTGGGCGTGCTGGCCCTGACCCGCTCCGGCGACCGGGAACGGGCCGAACTGCCGGAGAACGACGGCCGGCTGTCCGGCCGCACGGTGCTCGTCGTGGACGACGACCCGCGCAACGTCTTCGCCTTGACCGGCATGCTGGAGTTCCACGGCATGCGGGTGCTGCACGCGGAGAACGGCCGCCGCGGGATCGACCTGCTCAACGGCGACCCGGACATCGACCTGATCCTGATGGACGTGATGATGCCCGAAATGGACGGCTACGAGGCGACCGCGCACATCCGCGCGACCTCCGCCCACGCCGACCTGCCGATCATCGCGGTCACCGCCAAGGCGATGCAGGGCGACCGGGAGAAGAGCCTGGCCGCCGGGGCCAGCGACTACGTCACCAAGCCCGTGGACGCGAGCAAGCTGATCGACTGCATACACCGTTCGCTCGGCCTGTAGCCGGGGCCGGGCCGCTTCTTCTCAGCGGCCCGGCCCCGGCTACAGGCCACACGCAAAGGGAGCGCGGCCCGGACGTGCCGGGCCGCGCTCCCCGAGCTTTGTCAGCTCATCGTCTCAGTCGCCTGACTGTCTACCAGCGACGGTACCAGCGCGAGCGGCGGCCGCTGCTCAGCTCGCCGCCGGCGAAGCCGAACCCGATCAGCCAGACCACGAACAGCACCACGGCGATGATCCAGAGCACGTGCGCCGCGAAGCCCAGCCCGCCGAGTATCAGGGCAAGGAGAAGTACCAGGAGGATGACACCCATCAGAGTTCCTTTTCACCGTATTGCCTGCGTAACACGGGTTCCGAACCCGTCTTCGTTGAGTCTCGGATAACCGGGACCGGCAAGTGCAAACGTCTGATCGTGGAGTCCGTGCGAACCTCAGGCGTTGCGGCGGGCGGCGCCGTCCACGAGTTCCAGCGCCATCTGGGCCAGGATCAGCCCGGGCAGGTCCGCGGACCGCTGGCAGCCGCGCACGGCCGACCACGCGACTTCGAGCGCGGACATCGCCGGCGGCGCCGGCACTGGCGGCATCTGCGGCGCGATGTCGGCGGCCGGTTCGGGCGAAAGCGTCAGCGGCTGGGCGATCCACATCGTGGTCACCACGTCCTGGTCGTCGATCATGGCGTCTTCTCTGCTGGTGGGAGAGGGGACGTCGCGGTGCCGTCCGGGCGGGCGAAGCCCGTCGTCGAACCAGGACACCGATTCCCTCCCCTGTGGATATGTGCGCTCCCTGCGGCCCGGGGCCGAGCAGGCGTAGCCGGATGCCCCGCGCGCCACACCCGAAACTCTGCGATCCGCGCCAGTTGTACATGTTGCGGGGAGGCCACGGGAGGTTCGCGGCAACAAGAACGTTACTCGGCGAACTCACACTGATGCTCTGGTCTGATGCACCTGAGACCAGAGTTGCCTGAGGACTGTGCCGAGCACAGGCCCGTTCGGTGGAGGTAGCCATGTCAGAGCAGGTCCGGGTGTTGTCCGTGTACGAGGGGTTCTTTTCCGGTGGTGCGCGCATTCTGCACAGCGACGTGCTCGCCGGCCTGCACGGGTGGCGCGGCCAGCGGCATTCCGTGCTCAGCATCCACGGCGAGATGTACCGGGAGTCCACCCACCAGCTGATGGAGCAGGACGTGTGCTACCGCAAGCTGGTGGCCGCCGGCCTGTCGGTCAGCACGCTGGGCCACGGGGTCGGCGGGGCCCGCCCGTTCGACGAAGCGGACCTGGCCGCCGCGACCCGGCTGTTCGCGGCGGCCGACGTCGTGCTCACCCTGAAGGAGCAGCCGCTGCGCCTGGTGAACCAGATCGACGTGCGCAACCGCCCGGTGATCACCTGCCTGCACCGGTCGGACCCGCAGAACCAGGGACCGTCCTTCCAGGCCCTGTCCGAGGCGGCGTTCTCCGGCCGGCTGTCGGCCGGGGTGTGCTGCGCGCACTCGACCAGACAGGCGTACGCCGAGGCGGGCATCCCGGCCGACTTGCTGCACGTCATCCCCAACGGCGTCGACCTGCGCCGGTTCCGGCCCAGCCGCCCGGCCCGGGCCGCGGTCCGCGCCGCCCAGGGCATCCCGGCCGCCGCCCCGGTGATCGCGTTCGCGGCGCGTTACGACCCGATGAAGAATGTGGCACTTTTCCTCGCGGCGACCGGACATTTCCTCGACCGCCACCCGGACGGTCACGTGCTGATGTTCGGCGCCGGGATGAGCACCGCGAACCCCGCCCTGCTCGCCGATCTCGCCGCGGCCGGGCTGGCCGGATTCGTCGGCGGGCCGGGTGAGGTCGGCGCGCAGGGCGGACGCGGCCGGCGGGGTGGGGCCGGGACCGAGGGAGCGGCCGCGGGCGCGGGTGCGGGCTTGGGGAGCCGGATCCACCTGCTCGGCTCCCGGCCAGATCCGGAGACGCTCTTCGCCGCGGCCGACGTCGTGGCCCTGACCTCGGCTTATGGTGAGGCAGCGCCGTTGTGCCTGATCGAGGGGATGCTGTGCGGGGCCGTCCCGGTGGCCACCGACGTCGGCGACAGCGCGCTGATCGTGGAGGGCCGCGGCCTGATCGCCCCGCCGGTCGCCGAGGCCGTGGCCGAGGCCTGGACCCAGGCGCTCACGCACCGGACGATGTTCCAGCAGGCCGCCACCCGGAGTCGGCACCAGTTCGGGCGCAGCCGGATGATCTCCGCGTATGGGGCGCTGATCCGCCAGACGTACCGGGCTGCGCCGCGGACGGTGTGGTTCCCGGCTATTCCGATGCCGTCGGTCGGGGCGTGCGTGCCGGTGCAGCTGCGGCCGGTGGCGGTGCCGGTGGTTGCGGTTGCGGCTTCTGCCGAGAATATGGCGGCTTTGTAGCGGGTGAGTTCGGGCTCTGCCGCCGATGGCAGGCCTCTGGCACCGCGGTACCTTCCTTCGCCGCGATGCCAGGCCCGCTCTAGGAGTCCGCTGAAGATCTTGGAATGGCCTGGGCGGCCGGATCCGGCCGCCCAGGCCATTCCAAGAT